>NZ_FOWK01000013.1 GCF_900115435.1 Prevotella sp. tf2-5 | reverse complement strand
GAATTATACAAGAAAAATAGTAATCAATATACTAAAATATGTAAATATATTTAGTTAAAATATTATCCCCTAAAATTAACAAATAATTCACAGATTAACTTAACAACCTAGGACTGTCCCCGTGTGAGCTTTAGCCTTGAAATATTCTTGGAGTTAGTCTAGGGAGGCGCCAGCTTTGAATAATTTTTTGAGATGATGTATTCTTGAGCATCCTTTGAAGAAGGATGCAATGGTATTCTGGGGGATAGGGAGCCAAGCTTGCTTGAGCGCACTAGAACGCAGAATAACATGCGAGCTGACGACAGGCAGATCAAGAATACATCATCGTTAATTTTGAATAATTTCTAGCCCCAAAGGGGCATTCCAAAAAATGGAGCACTAATGTGTTTTTTAGGTTTTTGCTCTTTTATGAGATAGAGTCCCTGAAAGGGATGATGGGATTAGGGGTAAGCTTATCTGGGTGCTTGCACACAAGGAAGATGATCACTAAGAACATCAAAATGCTCGAATAAGAGCATTTATCTCAGAAAAGAGGGTTTTTCAGGTTTTTGTTAAAATCTAAGTAAAACAATTAACAACCTCCACAACACGCTTCGCATCCTCCAGCGAGAGCGCAGGCCCCATCGGGATACTCAGTTCCTCATTAGCAATCCGCTCCGTGACAGGCAGATGCAACCTCGGCATGTTCCATGCCGCATTGGCATAACACTCCTGTTGATGCGGAGCAATCGGATAATGAATCAACGTCCCCACCCCGTTATCCGCCAGATAAGCCTGCAACGCATCCCGCTTCCCCCCACTCACCAGGATCGGAAACAAATGATACACATTCTGCTCATCAGGCAACAAGTCTGGCAAAGACACCAGCGGGTTGTCGATATGCTCATAATAATAATGAGCCACCACCCTGCGATGCTCGTTATCCTCCTCCAGATATTTCAACTTCACATCCAGCACAGCCGCCTGTATCTCATCCAACCGACTGTTACGCCCCGCATATTTAAACACATATTTCTGGGGGGAGCCATAGTTCGCCAAGGCACGGATGACAGCAGCCAGTTCCTGGTCATTCGTCGTCACAGCACCGCCATCCCCCAGAGCCCCCAGGTTCTTCCCCGGGTAAAACGAATGCCCTGCCGCATCCCCAATACTTCCCGTAACTTTAACCTCTAACCTCTCACCTCTAACCTCTAACCTCTCACCCTTAACCGTGAACCCTTCACCTCTCACCTCTAACCTCTCACCTCTAACCTTTACCTTCGCCCCATGCGCTTGCGCACTGTCCTCCACCAGTTTCAGCTGATACTTCTCACAAAGCGCCCCGATCTTCTCCGTATAAGCATTACGCCCATACAGATGTACGATACAGATCGCTTTAGTCTTCGGAGAAATCGCCTCCTCTATCCTGTCATCATCCATCTCCAGTGTGTTCCGTTTAGGTTCCACCAGCACCGGTTTCAACCCATTCTCCGTGATAGCAAGAATCGTGGCGATATACGTATGAGCAGGAACGATCACCTCGTCCCCCGGTTGCATGACCCCCATTTCCAGATACGCACGGAAGATCAGGAAGAGCGCATCCAGTCCATTGGCACACCCTATACAACACCTAGTCCCGATAAACCGCGCATAGTCAGCCTCAAACCGTTCATTCTCCTTCCCTTGGAGATACCATCCCCCTTTCACAACGCGGCACACCGCCTCGTTGATCTCAGCCCCATGCAGAGCCGTCACCTCCTTCAATGACAAAAATGGTATCATATCCTTTCCGCCACCACCTTCCAATCAACAATCTGCCAAAGGGCAGCAAGATGATCAGGTCGACGATTCTGATAATCCAGGTAATACGCATGCTCCCATACATCAAACGTCAGCAACGGCTTCAAACCCTTCTGGATAGGATTAGCCGCATTCACCTCCTGCGTGATCACCAGCTTCCCGTCCTTGTCAGCCGACAGCCATACCCAGCCAGAGCCAAACAGAGTTGCCCCCTTTTTCTGGAACTCCTCCTTAAAAGCCTCAAACGACCCGAAGTCACGAGCAATCGCCTCCGCCAGCTTTCCCGTAGGCTTATTGTCAGCCTTAGGCGCAGCGAACTGTCCGAAGTACAAGTTATGGTTCAGGATCTGCCCCGCATTATTCAGGATGCCCCCCGTCGCCTTACATACAATCTCCTCCAGCGTAGCCTTCTCAAACCCGCTACCCTCCAGCAGCCCATTTAAGTTATTCACATACGCCTGCAGATGCTTCCCATGATGGTAAGCTATCGTCTCCCGGCTAATCACCGGCTCCAGCGCCTCTGGCGCATAAGGAAGTTGAATTAATGTAAACATAAACTATAAGTATTCAAGTTACGCACTGTCATCAATCTTATTTTTTGCAAAAATACCAGCATTTTTCCTTTTATTCGTGCCATTCGTGTTCGATCACACCTTCTCCATTTCACTCACCCATTCATTAAAGTGAGGACAGCATTGTCTCATCCTTTCCAGTCCTATGTCCATGGCAACGCAATTACCATCCAGCACCTTGCTATAACTCTTCACCGCACCAAGTATGCGCTTCGACGGAGCCGTCTTCGGGCTGTTGTTGATGTCCTCCGGATTGGCAAACTTACTCACCACCCTCCTCAGCTGCTCCAAGTCCAGGTCATAGTCAGCAAAGTTCCGTGCAAAGGCATCCACGTCGCTGAACAACAGACTCTCAAACTCATGCAACTGAATATGAGGTATAAATCTGTGGCGACATTCGTCAGGTATCTCATTACGCATCGCATCCTCCAGTGCTCGCACCTTGTCAATATTATGCGGGGCCTTCTGCGAAGCATCCCATCCGGGGAACTCATGATCCTTCCTTATGCCGTAATAATCTATAAACGTTGTCACAATGGCATCACCTTCAGCCAGATGTCGCTCCAGCTGGCTCTTCAGTACTCGCCAGGCCACAATGCCTCCGCCAGATTGCTTAATCAGTGGAGCTTCTATCACGATGTCCAGCTTCTGGAAATGAGGCAACAGAATGTCCTGACAGAACTCCTTCTCCGTCGGACCCTCACAGACCACAATTATTCTCTTCATCATGGCTGACCTCCTTTCACAATACTCTGCCTCCACAAGTCACCTATCGTATACTCATTCAGCCACACCTTCAAGTCCTCGCTGTTCAGCCGCTCCATGCTCGTCACCCCGTCAGTCTGGGTAACTGTTATCACATCTTCAGGCTCAAACTGGCTGATCAGGTCTGAGCTCTGTGTAGCAATTATAATCTGCGTACCCCGCTGCTTGGCCGACTGTATCAGCCCTGCCAGTTTCTGGATGGCCACAGGGTGCAAGCCCAACTCCGGCTCGTCTATGATAATCACACTCGGCAGCACTGGCTGCATAAACAGCGTCGCCAACGCAATGAAACGAATCGTACCGTCCGACAGATCATTCGGACCATACACCATATCACCATACTTGTCCCGCCACTGCAGCCTCAGTGTATCTGCCTGCGAAACATTAAAGTAAAAGTCCTGAAAATATGGAGCCACACTCTGTATCACCTTGACGATACGTCTGTAAACAATAGGCTGCTCCCTATTGATGCGATATAGTATAGCCGCCAGGTTCTCCCCGTGGGCATACAGGTAATACGCATCATTCTGTACATGACATTCCGATGCAAAAGGCGACCGTCTGCCCGTATCGTGGAAGTGGAACTTCCTGATGTGCGACAGATACGTCTTGATATAGTCGCCCCGTTTCATGCCGTTATACCCCTTGATATTCGTTTCCGGGGTAAACTGCGAAATGCTCACGCTGTCGTTATAGTATCCCAGCCTCTCGTCCGCCACAATCAGCTTTCCGTCAGCCTCCTGCAACCTCAGCATATAGCTGTTATGACCCATCGTCAACTGAGCCTCTATCACGTCAGTAACCTTACGTCCACGGAACAACAACTTGTCAACCCCTCCCAATGTGGCAACATAGTTAGCCAGCCGTTGTTCAAAGGCATTATTCAGCATCTCGAACATCGACAGAAAATTACTTTTTCCCGATCCGTTCGAGCCAATCAGCAAGTTCAGCCCACCCAGTTTCAGGTTGAGCTCCTTGAACGATTTATATCCTTTTATGGTTACTTCGTTTACCATTTCGACTGCAAAATTAACGATTCCCCCCGTATTTTATTGCATTCCTTTGTATTATTATTCTTTTTTAAGACATCCATTTCCCATCTCAATTGTCAATTGTCAACTCTCAACTCTTCCCTCATCCCTCTTACATCTTCCCTCATCCATCATCCTTCAGACATCTTCCCTCATCCCTCTTCCATCTTCCTTCTTCCATCTTACATCTTCCCTCATACATCTACTCCCACTGATTCTTCCTCCGATACTGTTCCGTCATTTCCAGAAGTTTTCTGAACTTCTCCACCCTTTCCGGCTTCATTTTCCCAGCATTAAGAGCTTTTCTATTAGCCTTCAGCCAATTCAGCATATCTCTATCCTCTGCCACATATTTCGAGGGATTCCTATGGTTAGTCTCTATGAAACCAACCACCTCCTCATACCGTTTCTGCCACCTTTCGTCCTGTGTCATCCTATCCCATTCTCCATTTTATACGTCCTTATCCTATTCTTGATATCCTCAAGAAACTCATCCAAGTCATCAACCAACTTCTGATTATCCTCGTCAGTCAACATCAAGATAGTTCGGGTTTCATCAATTACCCCCTGTTTAATCAGCTCCATCGCTCTCGCGGCAGCCACCTCATATCGGTTCAGTTCGCACAGCCATATCGTATACCTGCCTTTATCAGATATACCCCTATACAAGATGTCGCCAATAAACTCAATATTCTCCGAATATTTGTCCAAGTGTGGATGAATCAACTTGTATGCTTTCGCATCATGGGGCAACTCCTCTACCGATTCATCTACTAATGTCTTCTTCCTATGACCTTTCTTCGTATTACACAACTTACACGACAAGCAAAGGTTAAACGGCTCATACATCCAGTTAGGCTTCAAGTTTTTAGGCACAATATGCTCTATCTCAGGCGTCACCTCGTTGGTATGCAGTTCCAGCCTGCAATATGCACACCGATAATTTTGCTTAGGAAGCATATCCCGCCTAAACCTTCCCTTAAACCCATCCAAACATTTTTTCTCCCAATCTCCCTTATCCTTCTCTACAGGACTGGCCTCCTCAATGGCCATTAAGTCTTCACCCGTCAAATCATAAGGACGATTAATTACGAAATCCTCTGTCACCTTCATTTTCCCGCAAAGCCTTCTATAATGGTAGAAATGATTTTCTTCATCGGGTCAACATCCGAAAGATTGCCCGATACGCTCTCCAGAAAGTCCACCTGTGTTCTAACTTCTTTGGCAGTTATCGTGTTATCGCCAATATTCTTCAATAGCGTGCCCACCACTTCTGCCAAATACTTATTCCTGTCCGTCGCCGTTTTAAACACTTTCAGGAGCACTTCTTCTGCGCTCCATCCATAAGTACTTTCCGCTATGGTGGTCGCATTCAAACTTCCGTCTTTATCTTTCTCTATTTGGGTAACAGCCGAACGCTTCATCGGCAAGTCCGAAACCAACATATGGCTATGCGTTGCAATCAGCAGATGGCATACTTGATTTGCCAACGCTCTGTCAAGGTTGTCTATCAATGTCATCTGCCAGTTCGGATGCAGACTCAATTCCGGTTCATCAAGCAGTACCAATGTATGCGGATCATTTGCAGCAGCCGATATACTCAAAACAGTTGACAGCATCGCGAACTCTCCCGAACTCAGATCTTCCGACGTAACATCTACTCCCGGTTTGTGGAATATCACATTCGCAGAGTTAACAAAACGATATTTTTTCAACTTATAGATAAGCTGAAGTTCCTCTAGGAAACCACTTGATGCTGAGTCAAAATCTATATCGTAATCGTATGTTGTTTTGGAAGCCGGTGATTTATTCTTATAAAAAGTATACAGTTTGTTTGCTAGCTCATTCTTTTCCTGTCTACTATACGTATCATAATCATTGTCATTATCAACTTCTTTCTTAATATCCTCTTTTACAACGCCATCTTTCTTGGATTTCATTACAACCGTATACGACAACGATATACGATGGTCATACCCAATGAAGTCAAGTATCGAACAAATGTTCTTCCGTTGCCTATCATTCATCTGCTCATTCAGTGCAAATAGCAACCTGAAGGCAATGGCAGAAGAAGAAATCATATTACCATTCACATGAGCTCCCACGTATCTATAATACGGCACGTCATATCTCGTTTGAGCCGATCCATTTACTTTCTGTACGGGAAGCTTGTCGAATGCACCGAAATGACAAGCAACAATTGAAGGTAGCCGTAAATCCTTAATGGAATAAAAATACCCATTAATTCGCACAAAATAATTCTTCTCCAGCCTAAATACTTCACAATCTATACCATCTATATGATATTTGATGCCTTTTAACCGACCTTTATTAGCTGGCGATAACTTCGCGTCTTTATCGTTAGCAGCACAAGCATGTAAATCAATAAAAAAATCCACAATTTCTTTCATCAGCATACTCTTACCTACTCCATTGGTACCAATACATACTGAGTATAGCGGTAACCCCTCTGCCTCTTCGAACGATCCTGTGTTTATCCTGGTAAGATTATTAGCAGCTGAGAGTACAAGTAGCTCGCTAATCCAAAAACTATCTTCCTCGCTATATACCAGAGATGGTGGCGATACAAGTTCACTGAAACTTCTATTCCCCTGGGGCTTAAACCATGTCAGGTTGCTATACGCACTCCCATTGATATCTTTATTTGCAGCAGCCTTTACTATCTTGCCATAGTCAGTATCCTTACCGAACATCACCCTTGCAAGGGTTGCTATTTCGTCAGGTATCTTTGTGTTTATTGATAGAAGATCTTCCTTATAACCCAAAGCCTTAAGCAAGCTATCAAGTGTAGACAGCCCTATATTCAATTCCGACAACAGTTTATTTACTCGTATCCCCATTGTGTTATTACGTTCATATAGTTACTACTTCTCATGACAACACCTCAAACTCCCCACGACTCTACCACTCTCATCCAGCGTATAAGTCCCGCTAACAATAAGCCACATAGGCAGCTTTGGCACACTATTATAATTATGAATTCCAATTATATTCTTCTCACCAAGCACATACCACATTATCTTCTTGTGGTGTTCCTTGAGATATTCCAACAGAGCATCCTTCCTAACCAATAAATAGGTTTTCGACTTTTCGATGGCTCCAGCATCAAAACAAATCACCTTGCCTTCCTCGTTCTCGAACACCCCTTCTTCATCGGCAAATTGCATTTTCATACCGTCAAACAATTGCTTTGAAGGAATAAGGAAACTATAAGTTTTTTCTTTGGAATAATCTTCTCCAGCCTCCCACAAATAACAAATTGATGATACCTCCCCATAGGCAATGATTTGGTTCGTAATCCTGTCATAAAACACCTTCTTTGTCTGTCCATCATCATCAAAGCATCTATATGACGGTGACCAGTAATACTCCCTGTAGAACACTTCGTACCGCTCACTGTTCTCCGGCATCCATCTGCCACCAAAGTTCTGGTTCGCGGCCCATCCATACAAATGCGGAAATTCTTCTTCGTCAACGATACAGCTTCTCACCTGATACCACAGCCTTTTGTATATGTCATCCTTGCCATGTGGTTCATCCCACTCCGGATAGCATTCCAATGCAAGCCATTCACACCCATCAGAATCCTTCACTTCTATAATCGGCTCGACTGGTGGCACATCATCATCAATATTAAGCCAATCGACCATTCCTGCATTCCAGTTCTCATACTTACCTCCATACCACCAGAATTCATCACGGGATTTCGTGTCTCCCCAATCCCCATTTACTCGTATAAGGGTCGTAGGGTCTATATCTCGAACATAAGGATTCCACGGCCCTTCATATTCAACTTCATTCTCACTCCACCTATACTCCAACTTGGGGAAATTATCTGCCACTCTGGCCAACAATTCATGCAGGACCAACCACTGATATTTCTTACCTATCCGCTCATTAGGTATGGTCGTGCGTCCTCTCCCTGAGCCTACGTTCTTATCAAACTCGCCGTGTCTTTCTTCACTGTATCCATATTTCTCAATAATGAGTTTTATAGCCACATTACTCAGATCCTCAGCATCTATTTTCCAGTCACTCAAAGCACTCTGGAATGTATATCTGCCAAAGTCTCCATACGAGAAGCCGATAGTCGTATGCTCCGTAAACATGGAGGTGAGCATATTATACATGCCATAACAATCTTTATTCCCGCTGCATTGCTCATACAGTGTTTTTATTTCTTCGTTAGGCACAGGCGCAAAATCAAACGAACTCTTATACGGTGGCCGTATTCTATCCACATCTATATCAAACTGATCTCCCATTGAGAGTGTATATTCTATAACCCCTCTTGCATAGTCACGAAGCAAAACATGTGGGTAAACTTCATCTTCAACATCAAATACCATTGTATAGATGTATTGGCACAAACTGACCAGATGCTGTTTATTCTTTGCCCTTACTGCGCACCCTAAAGCCACGGCATATAGTCTTTCATGTATGTATGGGTCATCAACGGTCTTGAACTTTTCAAAGATTGGTATAAGCACCTGCATCCTGTTATGAAGCAACTGCACAAGGGCCTTTGTCGCAGTATCACGTAGCTTACGGTTGGTGCTTGCCAAGAACCATGATAGCAAGGTAGCTCCCAGTTCTACCGACTTATCGTCAATATATACCTTATCGCTTTCATCCCAAACCCAGTTAATAATATCCTCAACAATGTTTTCCCTACTACCATATATCCTATACAACACCGGTATCCACAAAGCATCCCTGTCTGCCAATCTCATCGGCGCAAGCATCTTATGCAGATAATCGGCATTATAATAGTTCCCACTATTAAAACCAATCTCTATCACAGTTCTGATAAGACGCTCTCTAAATGCGTCATCATCCATAAATTCAGCGAAATAGATATCAAGTCGCGCATCTATGGTCTTCTCATCTCTCCATATCAAACTGGACAGTACCGCATGCACCACAGCTTTACTATCCCTAAAACTCGGCAATGCATCATACAATTCAACTCCCTTCCGCTCCGGCAACAAGGTTGCCAGTGATTCTAACAGACCTTCTATCCTATACGGAATTTTCACAGTCTGAACATATTCCTCCAAAGCATTAGTATCATATTGCAATTCGTCTATAAGATACGCTGCCTGCAGAACATTTTCAAATCTTTCGTATGTCAGGTATATACATTCACCATAACTCCCATCCGATTTACAGAAGGCGCTTTTGCTGAAAACGCCTTCAGACACTAGGCAATCCATCAATTCACCCTCACTGAAAACACTCGGACAAATATCCGCGAACATTTCAATGGCTTTATCTATAGGTATCTCATGTCGGCCTTCTTTCGTGGTACTCGCAATATATTTGCGTACCGCTTTCTCTACGCACCTGATTGATGGTGAATATCGTTTGTCCTTTCTGATAGATTTCTCTACGCCATCAAAAAACAGATTCATGACCGATGTTATACCCCTAATCCCATCAGGAATCTTCCTATGGCCATTATTTTTCATTCCTTCGCAGAACAAATGCAGAAACAGTGGATTCCTGAATTCAGGATTGAGTAGCGGTACTGATGGATACAATATGTTGTATTCTTTAAAATACAATTGTACGGCCTTTTGGGTACTACGGCCAAATCCATGATGCCATGCTCTTACACAGTAATCATGCCTAAACTCATCCCATGGAAGTATAGCCTCAATGTATGACGAGCGGATACTCATAACCAATCCCAGCCAAGGATGCTGCCTAATTCTATCAATAAAACTACGGATGTCTCTTTGCCAAATATTCAACCCGTGTCCCTCATTGATGGCATCAATAAAGATGATTAACCGGTGGCCTGTCGTCACAGCCTTCGCTTCAAGCATTTCCAACAACTCTTCTGGGGTTCCGCTAAAATAAAGCATCTTCATCATCTGAGCAAAGGCATCTTCATCAGTTGTGAATTTCTGTCCCAGAAAAAGTAGACTGGTCTGTTTTGCTTTTTCCCGTCGTTTCACAACTTCTGCTATTAAATGTGACTTACCTACACCAGCTTCTCCCTGAAGAATCAAGATAGGGGCTTTTATCAACCTCATGAGATCCTGATTCAGATCGTTATAGACATTCAGCACATCAACGCCTAATTCATATAATTGGCTGGATATTCTGTTCTCTTCGTATGTCGGTTTTTCTTTTTCTACTATTTTGTATGCAATACTTTGTACTGCCTCGGCCAGTGCCGATAGTGCCGTCAAAAAAGCATCAAGCGGTATGCTATCTATACCAAAAACATTGGTTTCATAAATTTGCTTGATGGTATTCCTTACATTCTCAACCTTATCCAAGGCCTCATGACAATGCTTATCCTTCTCTATTTTTCCACAAGCATCCTCTGCAGCTTTCAGTTCTTCACTAAGAAAATGCCTAAATGACTCCCCACGTGATAGCACCTCAAAGTATTCAATGGGCTCAACCTCAACATTCAACTTAGGTAAATACCGTTTACCTAAATCTTTTATCGAGCCCGTATTGAAGCGCTTCAAATCCTCGTCAGTAAACTCATTCCCCCCAAACCAAAACCGTATCATTCCTTGGTTTGCAGGCCTTTGTATTCTTTCTATTAAATCTGTTGCCCACCAGAACTCAAACGTGACATCAGGATTATTCTTTGACCATCTTTTCACATAACCCTCAATCCGCTCCTTCATACTTTTTTTTCCTTCAACATGAGCGTCTGATGAGTCTGTGGGCACTGCTATAATATATCTCTTCAGGTTCGGGTGAGAATTTAGCGCCTCTTTAACCGAACCATCTATTTGCTGGTACTGTGAGTTGTCAAAAGCCTTACAGAAATATTTAGCTTGCCATGCCACTTCACTGCCATCTTCCAGTATCCAATAGCACTCCACACCCCCATCGGGTTTACCGTTACGTATGTATCTCTTTTTGCATGGAATCTCCTCTTTGCGTGCCAGTTGGCATACAAATTCCTCAAAACCGTCCCTTGCCGACCCATTCACGGGTCTAATGCCATTGAAATCAAGATTCATCATAACATCTTATTCCTCAGATAATAGGCATATTTTTCAAGCATCCCCGTTATTAATACCGTAATTAACACACTCTGGCAACAGCGACCATTCATCAACAATCCAACTTAATAACCAGAATATAGCCTTATACGTTCTATGAACTCCCGAACAAGTTTTTCATCATCAATCTCTTCTCCTCGAAAAACAGGATTCAATATACGATCAAGAATATCCCTGTCAAAGTCCATATCCTCTATTTCAGCATCTATCAAATCACGTAAATTCTTTACCTCTCCACCATCCTCCGAGTCATCATCAATATACTTATTAAAGGCCTCTTTCCTGACCTTATCCAGAATTTTGTCTTTCAAAATATTTGCCTCATCTCTGGTCGAGAGTGGATAATAATCATATGGAAGTCTTTCTATATAATCGTATGATGTATAATCTGCATCCGTATTACAATCATAGAACATCACACCTTCATTGTGTAACATTGAGAAAAAAGGATCAGCAGCGATATAAGCACTATTATTTATCCATCCATGTTCTGAAGCCTCATACATCAACAACCAATCCTCCGAATACAAAGAGTTAGCGCTCCATGAAGTACTTAGATTCCCAATATACGTCTGAACATCAGCATCAACAAGTAATGTTGACTGTAGATTATGCAGAATATCCAAAAGAATAATAGAGCAAATAGCACTTCTCATCTGAAAAATGTTACATATCCATTGCTTCTCAACCTCTATACCATATTTCTTACACATCCACAAAGCCCATGCCACTTCATTATCCTTTGCGTAAGGTACATGCTCTTTAAGAATTGTCGTTATCGTATCAGATAACATATCTATGGACGGTCGTTCTGAACTAAAGTCAAATATCTTGCATATAGACGGCAGAAGAGACGGATTGAGAATTGCTGTCTTGTATAGTAATGGCTCATAAATATCCTTATTACTCTTATCCAGTTTGACACGCTGATTAATTAACAAACTCAAACCATACCTAAAGATTGTCAGCGTTTTCTCAGGTTTCAGTTCTGCGCACTTCCACATAATGTCAAAAAGGCGAATCAACCCATCGGTTTTTACCATATTATTATTTGTAATCCTCACTGGATTAATTTCCCGTACATATTCCTCATTGATTGCAGAAGGAGCTTTCTTCTTGACAAATTTTGCTTCATTAATCTCCAAGCCAAACTGTCTCAGCTCTTCTTGTAAAGACTGATAGATTTCATCTGCCTCCTCACTTGTATCTACATAATAAGTATAATCATCATAATAACGATGTCCCTTCAATTGCGGATATCTTACTGCCATATTAGCATCAATTCTAGACATGATTAACTCACCTATCAGAAATGACACATCAGGTCCAATTAAGATACCATGAGTCTGACACTCATTACAATTTCTGAGTGCCACATCAATATCATCAGCCATCTGATACAACGTCACCTCTGAAGCAGGGGTGTGGGCACTACGCTGAGCCCTACTCATACTCCATATAGCTTTAGCTTTGTCACGTCCTAATAATGCCCATGAAATCGAATGAGTATAAATCGTCGGATAAAAGTTTGCGACATCAAGTTTTACTTCATAGCGTTTTGAGAGAGCCATCTTCAATTTTTCACGCTGAATAACAGAAAGTAATATATGACGAGGTATAATACATCTCTTTGATATATCCGACTCATAATAAGCTTTACTAATAGAATATGGTGAATGTGGAATGTTTTGGATAATATTCATCTCGTTTCTAACGATCACATCAGCCAATTTCAAATAATTGAGAGGATTAGGAATATGTATTGTCCTTCTTGACACATCACTTTTCTCAATAGAATAAAGTGCAGGAGCAGAAGATTTCTTATCATATCCGTTTACGGCACTAATTCCTGAAAGGAAATCCTGTCCCTTCAGCGCAAACTTATAAGTATTAAACGCTGGAGGCAGTTCTTTCGGGAAATACCCCCTCTGTAACAATTCAAATAAATCCATTTTTTTAATATGTTATACCATATCTCCTATATAAATACAGATAACTATCACGCTTGTCCCAACCCTAAACCATCATACATCTTATACCTCACCATCCACCTAGTCTCTTGATCCATAGCTAAACCTGTTTCCACTCTTCTGGTTTAAACATACTCTTTGTCACAGCCACAAACACATAGTTTCTGTATTTCTCTACTTCATCACCTAATCCAAGTTTGGTAATGAAATTTGCCTTGGCTTGATCCTCTGCTTCCATCTGGTCATAGATATTGTCGAAACCATCCTGATACTCATTAATCAGGAAATAGCATTTCTCTTGTTTTAGCAAATCTCTCAACTTTGCTCTCCACATCAAGTCAGAATCTCCAAGCGATGCGCCATATACAGCTATCACCTTTGCATTGCTCAGTAAATTCGTTAGGTGTGCTTTTCTCTGATTGTCAAGCATGTCATTCGTCAAAGGTTTCACCAGCATTCGCTTCACCCTGACATCCTCCCTTAAATCCTCATTGGCTATCTGAGACGTGTCGTTCACGCCCATAAGCACATTCAGCATTTCCAAATCACCGTGAACATGAGCTATCTCACCCCAGTTGGTGCTTCTTCCTACAGCATTGACAGTTGGTCCATTTTTCTCGTAGATTGTCTCACAACACTTCGTATAATTCAACGAAAGAATGAAAAGTCCTGTATCCCCATCAACCAAACGCGCATATCTTTTTTTCTCGTTGATACTCAGGTATCGCTCTGGCTGGCTGAAGTCTACTCTCAATTTACCACATATCTTTTCATCACGGACAAATTGTTTTTCCTGCTTACGCAGGTATTCCATCAATTCCTTGTTGATATCAAGATAAACTATCTTTAGTTCCTCGTATGACTTCAATTCCTTGGTGTATTTGCCCAAAGCCAGCTCCAAATCTTCCCAATTTACATCTGGCAATCTATTTTTCTTACCTTCAAGATAGTCGTTGATATGCTCTTTCAGATGTAATATTAGTTCATTAGCAGATGGTCTCTGACTATAATATCCATAAAAGTTTTCATATTTTGTTTTCAACCCCAGTTGCAGGTCAAAACCATTTCCTAATAAAAACGCAATATTCATATATACATCTCTCCCTCCATCATCTTCATCAGCTTCGGCAACATTCCTTCTATCTTCCAACACAATGTCACCGTTATTTCTCATAATACCCCTTTTCGCTATATTGCGACCAGCGGAGATACATTTCCTGATAATGATCCTTGATAAACTCAGATATTTTAGCTATCTCACGATCATTAAGGATACCATATCAGGCATAAGCTATACGTACACTTTTTATGGGTTTTAAAAAAGAAGCAGAATCAATATAAAGCCCTTCAAGAATAGGCTTCAAGTCAATATACTCCTCTTCCGACTCAGCATTATGTCTGTATTTTGCAAGCACCACCAAATAGCCATCGTCCCAACGCAGTACATCAACATACCGCTCCAAGCTATAGGGTGCTCGGAAGCGAATGTTGTAACCGCCATAGCTGAAGGCTGTGAAGCCATCGGCACTGCTTAGTACGGCTTCATGGTTCGAGGATAATGTATTGTTACGCTCTGTCATCAATCTTATTTTTTGCAAAAATACAACTTTTCTTCAACACATAAAGGATTTCTTTATAAATTAACACTTTTTAGCCCCCATCCCCTTCCACTATCTTCATCCTTTCGGAGTCCGTAGGCTTTGAATTATCTAAAAACAAGGAAGTCCGTAGGCATTGATTAATCTAAAAATACTAGGGAGTGCGGCAGCTTTGAATAGCTCAAAACAGGGATCCCGTAGGCTTTGTTTAATTTTTTGAGGTCAGAGATAGGGAAAAATCATTTTGATGATTTTGGGTTGAGTTGCAGGGGATTGGGAGCTAAGCTTGCTTAAGCGCAGAAGCACATGCAACACAACATAACTGTGATAACAGTTCTATCTATGACCGTTAATTTTGAATAATTTCTTCGACGAGCGAAGCGAGTTGAACTCGATTACTTTGCGACGCAAGGAGCAAACTCCTTTCTCTGCAAAGCGTTTCAAAGAAACGATGACTTCGACCGAAGGGAGAACCCCTTCTCACGAAGCGTTTCAAAGAAACGATTATAAGCTTTTTAATAGAAATATAGCCTTTTATGCCTCTCACTAATCACCTTAGACTCTCGCACCATCTTTATCACATCAGTGATATGCTCCTCCTTCATGTGTCCTATCACCTGTGTCGTTTTGTTCCGTATTCCTTCAGAGATGTCAACTAACCTGCGTTCTATTACACTTGATGCACAGAGGAACGAATCATATTTCAAAAACTCATAATCCCTTTGTAATAATAGATATTGCATATTCAGCTGTTCCTGTTTGTTGAAAATAGCAGGATGGATATTTGAGTTAATAAAGAAAAAACCGCAAACCTTGTCCTCGCTTATACCCATCACCACAAAAAATTTCCTATGGTCTATACCGTCAAACTCCGACAACAATATATCACCACGCTGAATACTGTCAGCTATTGCTTCAACAGGTATTTCCATTACATCACAGCCTCCTCGGCAGTCATCTGATCCTCAATATACTTGATGTAGTCGTCCGAGTCACCCATTTCTGTCAGCCGGTCCCTTACACTAATCACACCATTCTGAGCCGTATTTGACCATGCGTAGCCATGCGAAGCCTCTGATACCTCATTGAAATCCTTGTCCTTTAACTGATCTATATACTTGTCCAGTATCTCCACATCGCTCTCCGACAGATGACTCATATCCGGACTAGCCACAGCTGTGATATCTTTGTTATTCACAAAATAGAAGCAGTTGCGCCTTACGTCATCCACTTGAGAAGCAAAATAGCTATCACCTCTCACAGCTTTAAATAGGTCGTAGATGCACGTAGGTACTGGTCCGAAGTCCATACGAACATATGCATCACCCGTTATCGAGCGACCATACTTCGACAGATGTTCGTTATCGGCAAAATACAGAATCTTGTGACAACGATGTATATCGCAAGAGCCACCCATTCTTTTTAGGATATAAAGAACAGCTTGGATGGCAACATCCTGCTTAAACAACTTCGTTTGTTTCATATTCCGACAGTATATACTTTTCTGTTTGCAAAAATACAACTTTTCTTCAACACATAAAGGATTTCTTTATAAATTAACACTTTTTAGCCCCCTATCTCCCCCTCCACTATCTTCATCCTTCCGGAGTCCGTAGGATTTGAATTATCTAAAAACTAGGAAGTCCGTAGGCATTGATTAATCTAAAATACTAGGGAGTGCGGCAGCTTTGAATAGCTCAAAACAGGGATCCCGTAGGCTTGAATAATTTTTTGAGATGGTTTGGGATGTAACATCATCGAAAAGATGATGCATGATGGTTTGAGTGTAGGTGAGCCAAGCTCGCTTGAGATCACAGACAATCAAAACAGCATGGGAGCTGCCGATAGGCAGTTACATCCCATACCATCGTTAATTTTGAATAATTTCTTTGCGACGCAAGGAGCAAACTCCTTTCTCTGCAAAGCGTTTCAAAGAAACGATTACTTCGCACAACGTGCGGATCCATAAAGGGAGCACTAATGTAAAATTTTTTAGGTTCAAACTAATTTGAACCGATGTTTTTTCCTGCAGATGTTATAACCTTTCGAAGAAAAGGTGTAGGAATTAAAGTGATATAGACTAGGAAGCTTGCTTCCATAGGCAATAACACTTGAAGGACTACGAAAGTCTGTCAAGACTTATAACATCAGCAGGGGTTTTTGGGGTTTTTGTTTTTTCAAATATTTTCGCTATCCGGAACATCCGTCTCATCCGTGTTCAACTTCACCATTCACCCTACTTCAGCCATCACCTTATTTACTTCCCTTTCCCCAACCACCATGATTCTCATGGCGGAAAGGGACATAGGTTTATAGCAATAAGGGTATAGGTCAACCAGTTACCTCCTCTACCCGAGGGACATCCATCCCGTAGAGTGCATGGTAAAGTGCACTATATCGCTTCAAAGTTAGTGCAAAATTTCGATTAAGCAAAGAAAATGAGAATGTATTTTCATTTTTGAGCGTGAGAAATCGTATCTTTAGCACGCTTTGTACCTTTAGGTCAAAGAAATTTATCTAAACCGAGCAAAATACCAAATAAATTTGTATTTATTTTGATTTTCGAGGTGCAGCCTAACTTCGATTGAAAATCAAATATACTATTTTTCAACATTAAAACCAAATTTTAATGTCAAAAAATACTATGTTCTAACAAAAAAAGACACCCAGCTTTCAGCATAGGTGTCTTCATTATAGTCACTATTATCCATTAACTATTATCTGTAAATATTCTATAAGCTACTAACCCATCATCCCCTGCAGCCGTTCCTTAACAACACTCATCACCTCATCAAACGACAATTCTTCTTTATACCTTATCTTCTTCAGGTATGTCTTCCACATCTTCTGGCGCATTTCGTCCTGCGCAAACGCATCAGAGAACACTACATGCCCTGTATCCAGTTGCGTCCCTCGGTTGGCAAAAACTTCCATCACAGCTTCCTTCAGCAACTCATTGTCCACCTTGTCCGCTTTAAGTATTGTGTACACGTCAAAAAAATCCTTCATCCTGCTGTTGATTGTTCCTCGGTCTATCATCGTTTGGAACTTTTCCGCCACTACCGTCTCCAGAGAATAAGCTTTAACATTCACTGCCGGTAGACCCTCTATTAGCAACGGATAGTCCAATTGTACAGGCTGCGGCACTATCACATCACCAAATCCTACGTCAATCGAAAACGGCTGCACAATAGTATCCATGTGCGCTATCATGTGAACACAAATTCCATTGTATTCCTTCTCTACAGCAATATCTTCCAGCCAGATATTATCTTCACCACACTCAAATGTCACACCATCCTCTTCACACTCTATGCTGCATATCTCCAGCATAATGTGCTTGATTTTCTCCTTATCTCGACTGATATGGTCGCCCAGAAAGTCCATGTCACGTGTTGGGCGGGCCGCAAACCTTTCATAGGCGAACAACAATGCGCCACCTTTCAAAAAGAAATTCTCCCTGTACGCACTCAGAGACAACCTATATAAGAACCTTTCTTGCACAAAGCGAAGCAATATCAGATTATAATCTGTACCTTTCGTTTTCCGTGCTAGACTCAACAATTTAGTCCTGTTCGATTTCCCATAATTCTTTATCTCCCCCATTGCCTTATACCATTACATTCAAATACTGCGTCATTCTCGAACCAATACGCATCTTCCTTGCATATTCAGTTAGGCGGGCTATATTTCGGTCTTTGCGACTTAGGTAGGTCCGCAGCACTTCAGTCATCACGTCCATTCCTACCTTGTTCCTAAAGCGTACTACATCGCACACCGACCGTTCTATATCGTATATACGCAACCTATGTCCTGCCACTTCAGATTCCACCACACCCATCTCGTAGTATTTCTGCTCCCAGTAGCAAAGCGTAATAGGCGGGTATTCCGGTACCACCACCTTCCTGTGCTTCTCTACTGCCACGTAAATCGAGCCCGGTATCTGAGTAGTCAGCCCATAATGATCCCACGCTGAATAAAGACACAGCACACCGCCAGGAATTATCCGTTCTATATCCACCATAGTGTCAGAAAGACCCTCCTCTGTGGCATACACGCCATTCTTCAGCCTTACCACTTCGCCCGCATCTATGGCTTTGCGTACAAAGTAGTAACGACCTTTCTCGTCAATGTCACGAGGTGTAAGTATTCCCTTCGGCGTCGTATCCATTACACTTTTCAATTACTAATTTCTGTTTGCAAAAATACGGCTTTTTTTTAAATTAGCCGTAGATTTTGCAAATTTTCTTTCACAAATTATCAAAAAATTGGATCGCAGAGCATCACTTTCACTGATTCACATGTTTATTCTCCGTCGCCAGCAGTTATTTATACAACTCATATTTTCCTTTCAGGACGAAACTATGTAATTATTACCAAACGCCTATTTAATTATTTTAGATGGTATTGGAGTGGCGTAGCTTTGAATTATCTAAAAACTAGGAAGTCCGTAGGCCTTGAATAATTTTTTGAGATGTGACAAAAGACCGGGGAAGCAAAGCTTCAACGGCAAGGGTAAGACAGAATAGAAGAGCCAAAGCTCGCTTTGAGCTCAGCTCTTATGGCTTGCACTTGAGAGAGGCGAACAGCCTCGGCTTTTGTCACATCGTTAATTTTGAATAATTTCTTCGACGAGCGAAGCGAGTTGAACTCGATTACTTTGCGACGAAGGAGCAAACTCCTTTCTCTGCAAAGCGTTTCACAGAAACGATGACTTCGCACAACGTGCGAATCCTTTAAAAATCTGTGACAAAAACGTTCAGGCTGAGGAAATTTGTTTTCACTGTTTTTGCTCTTTTCTGAGATAGAATCCCTGAAAGGGATGATGATATTAGGGGTAAGCTTATCTGGGTGCTTGCACACAAGTAAGAAGACCACTAATAACATCAAAAAGCTCTGACAAGAGTATTTATCTCAGAAAAGAGAGTTTTTGCGGTTTTTGTCAAATCTCAAACATCATCCCTCAGACATCAACCATCAGACATCTCAGGGATCTGTGTGACGAGACACTGACCCCTGTCTTTCGCCTACTGCTTGATGTCAAATCACTTTCATTTGCTAATCCGTGAACGAGAAGAGCCTGTTGGTGACACCATCAAGCGCATAGCCAGTTCATACGTGTATTAATATAATCGCAAATATGGTCGCGATGGTCACCTCTTCAAAGAACGTTTCAAAAGTGAGCCTGTTAACGACATAGAATATTTCACCACCCTGCTCCGTTACATTCACCAAAACCCAGTCAAAGCTGGTATTGTTACTGAGGTAAAAGACTATGAATATAGCAGCTGGAGCGAATACGATGGTCCCGTTGAACCTGTCTTTCAAATCTACGACACACGAAGTGTCTTAAATCGTATTCCTTTCAAGGATCTCGAGGAATGGGTCAACGTCCCTCTGCCAGATGATGTCCATTGCCTCGATATTGAAGACTCCTCACGCCTCCGCCCTTCTGATGACCAAGTCATGATGCTTATAAAAACAAAAACAGGCGCCACTAACAGTAGCGCCTTCCAGCTGCTTGACGATGCCACCAAGCAACAAATATTCCTGGAACTCAAAGACAGTGGAGCCTCCCTGCGCCAACTCGAACGCCTTACCGGTATCGGAAAAGGTGTCATTCATCACATCTGGACAGCAGGGGAATAACCCTTTCACTTTTTTCATTTTTCCCTCACGCTGCCCAATGCGAGACACTGTCTGTCCCCCTGTCTTCAGTCAAAGATTTATTAATAACATGACATCGCGTCGTCCCGCGATACCAAAACCTAGGAGAAATCGCGGTTTCTGCGATTTCGAGTTTTCCCCTCCCCTGAGGGTGAGGGGATATAGGGAGAGGTGGAGCCCCACTTTAGAAAAGAGGGGACGGGGGAGATTAGAAAAAACTACTCACACAACCCATTCACCTTCAACATATTGACGAATGCATTCACCTCATCTTCAGCCTCCTGAGGTTCCACATCATATTGTGACAACAACAGACTCACAATGGCAGGCACATCCTTCCCCTCCTGGAGAGCCTTGAGGATGACAGCCCCCGACTCATTCAAGTTAAACACCTGTTCAACCGTCTCCGTCTCAGTGTTCTTGGCAACAGCCACGAACTTATCAGCTACCTCCTGTATAGAAAACTCATAATTCAGTTTCATCTTCCCATCTTATTTATTAGTTATTACATCATCCATCAGCCATCAGCCATCTTACATCATACATCAGACATCTTCCTTCTTCCATCTCTCATACTCGTCTTTCATCGCCATAATGGTGTTATGAATCATTTCCTTCTGTAATTCAGGAGTGCATTCCCCCTTCTCACACACCTTAAGTCTAAAACATTGAGGATAATATGGACAGGTATTGCAAGCCTTAATGTCGGCAGGACGCTCCTTGAATCTGCGCAACACTTCCTTGTCTTTTTCTTCGCTGTCAATATGACCAAAGAACTCACGATCAACAAAGTGTTCACACTTTCCTAAATGCCCATCAGGAATAATTACCACATTTCGATCATTATCCGCCATACAAAGACTCAGTTTGATTTCTTTCTGTAGCTCTTGCTTCCCTCTGTGGCCAAGCTCATCTATCTGCCGTTCCAACTCCATCCGCTGGTTGTAAAGGGCTGCAGCATCTTCGAGAGTACGCTTGCAGTATAGTTCACGAGAATAAATTATCAGGCGCTTATTGACCCCAAACCTCTTGTGTAGCAAAGATACCAATTCTGACATTTCTTCGATATTGTGCTTATCCACATTCAAACGTATTTGAACACAAATACCAGCATCCGTCAATAATTGGATATTCCTCAATACCCGTTCAAAGGCATTCACATCGCCATAGATATAACGCTTGACGCGATTATAAGTTTGTTCTGTACCATCGAGCGTTATCTGAACCTGCTTCAGCTGCCACAAGTCCTTAGCCCGTTGCACCATCTCAGCATCAAATAGATAGCCATTGGAAATCATCGCCGATTTAAAGGGAACATCATGCTCTTTGAGTTCCGAGCAGATTTGGTCAATCACGTTGACGTTATATAACGGTTCACCACCAAACCAACTGATTTTGACGTTCTCCTCCCCACGATGCGCTAAAACATAACGAACCACCTTGCTGGCGGTATCCGTGGTCATCGTAACAGGTTTCGTACCTTTCTCGTAGCAATAGAAGCAACGGGCATTACAGCCAGTTGTTGTCAGAATGGTATAGCCTGTGATAGTTTTTTGAGGGGATATGAACAACTGCGCCGTCTGTCGTATCTGTTGACATAACATGCGGTCATCATGCAGCTCAGGCACTAAGAACCAGTTATCTATCAATTCCTGCTGTGTAGTAAGTTGCGCAGCCTCTTCGTTCGTCAGCAGCACCATACAACACGTCAGTGTATGATAAAGCAATACCCCGTCACTGACAGGGCATTGTATTACGTAAGTCATCAGGCGATAGACCTGACCCTCTTTGCGTTGCTGTTTGCCTACTACTTGATTAACAAACGAGGCTGCAGGAGCGATGATTTGCACGTCTCAAACAGCTAATCCTCAAAAATGAGGTCTTCAAATTCACGAGAGGAGCCATAGTCTGTATAGCCATCACAACATCCCGAACCTGCTAAAATACGTACTTCCGTATTTAGCTTGATAGCCTCCATCTGAGGCTTTTCAAATTTCTTTTTCTCTGCCATGATTTTATTTGTTTATGGGTTACTAATTCTTTTTCGGGCCCAAAAGTACAAAGTTTCCGCTAAACTACCAAATAAAATGTCTCTAAAATGGTAACGTGAAGAAAAAAATCGTAACTTTGCACTCAATATGGAGCAACAAAAGGGTATCACCATATCAATCATCATTCCCGTCTATAACGTTTCGGCTTATATAGAACGGTGTCTGAGGTCTGTCATTAAACAGACCTACGACCACTTTGAGTGTATTCTGGTAGATGATGCCTCCCCAGACGACAGTATTGCCAAATGTGAGCGGATGATTGCTGATTATGACGGTCCCATCCAATTCCGTATCATTCATCATGAGCATAACAGAGGACTCTCTGCAGCAAGGAACACTGGTACTGATGCTGCCACAGGTGATTATATTCTCTATGTCGATAGCGACGATATTATCAGCAATGACTGCGTGGAAAAGCTGATGGCACCTGTATTGAATGACAATAGCATTGAAATGGTTCTTGGCAAAACAATGCGATTTTCAGATGAAGGACTATCAGTCCAAACTATTAGATTGGGTGGTTCAAAGAAAATAATAACTTCGCATGAGGAAGTACGCAACACCTTTTTCGACAAAAAGCACCTTATTCCGTATTCAGCTTGGAACAGAATGATAAGCAGGGAGTTTATTAATAAACATCACCTCAGATTCGAAGAAGGTAAAATATGGGAAGAGATTCTTTGGACTTTCTTTGCAATGAAAGACCTTAGTCATATATATATCATACCTGATTTTACCTATTTTTATTACCAACGCCCAGATTCTATCTGCGGTAGTTCTGGAAAAGAAGTGTTATCAAGCCAGAAATGTATTGTATATGATATTATCTCTATGAATTTCACGCCTGACGATGAAGGAAGAGAAGCAGCATATTACGTTAGGGATTTTATTCGTAATTACATGAGACTCCGCAAAGCCAAAGATCTTCGTGCCACCGCCCAGCGTTTCAGTAAAGCCCTTCCTTTTAGGAAATACCCAAAGGAGAAGACACTCCTTTGGGCAGCTATGCTCCTACCCCACAACCATTGGGGAAAGGAAATCTATAAATTCATTGTAAAGACATTAAAAAAGTAAGATCGCAAGTTTGTCGGCAGCAACCGCCGCCAGTGACCAGCCCCGACCAAACGCGACATCCCCCGACCCAGCTCACGAAAAGCTGAATCGGGGGATGCTCATATACCAACAGTGCTCAACGGTCCACCCGTTGAGATAGTCACCAAGCCCTGCGGAGAGATGTAGGGCGTATCGTCTTAATAATACCTCATGCTTATATTCAGCTCTTCCATCACCAATCCTACGGGCACACCTTTCCCGTACCCAATGAACCCGCCAAATCCGAAGTCCTTTCTTCTATTTCCCGTTTGCAAATTTACAACTTTGTTTTAAAACTCTGAACTAAATCTGTTTAATTCTCATAATAATACACTCTCTTATACCCACTCCAGAACTTATCTCTGCATCCCCAGTTGGCTAGAGTGTCTGTTATGTCCATCAGACATTTCTCGGCTATCTCCTTCTCGCAGCCAATCATATCCCATGCCTTTTGCATATTTCCTACCGGAGAGAAATAAGGTTCATATACTCTCAAAATCGCAGCAAGCAACTCTTTAAATTCATTCGTATTGAAAAACTTCGCATAACGCCTGGTCACCCATGCAATATGTCTGAATAGAATGCTGAGTTCTTTCGTGCCGTGGGCAATGATTCTGCCTATCAGCTGTTCATATACTAAACGGAAACTGTCAATACCAAATATCTCTATTTCAACTATGATTCGTCTGATAGCTCTATACACCTTATCGTCGGCAATGAGCTGATAAATATCTTTCCCAAAATAGCACAGGTCATATATAGCGAGAAGGAGTTTCGTCGTATCCTGATAATCATGACACTGCCCGAGTTGCTTTCTGTGACGATGAACAAATATACGCATATCCGACACAATATCCCTGAAATTATTCTCTGCCGACAGCCATCCATTATCTTCTTTTGAGCGTCCCTGCTTATTCAGCACCCGATCTATCTTGCCAAGAATCACCTTCATGTTTTCATAGACCATCATAGTTTGTTTCTCATTAAAAGAAAGATATTTGTCTATAGTGCTTACATTCACATTTCCTAGTCCTATGCTAACACCATCATTGTTAATACCCGAGTGCCAGAGGTCCTCCCCTTGCAAAAAGTGTTCCTTAAAAGAAGACACCAATGTCGAATAGCCTTTAATCCTGTATGCATAGCCCTCTATCAAGAACCCATCACGAAGAGCCCGTTGTTCAAATTTCCCATACATTATCTCCTGTTCATCCTTGGGCAGAAGCTTTATCATATTGAATGCTACGAAGCATCCTTGCTGACTGTTGGCTTCGATAGCCTTATCAGCATAAGTATGATACAAATGAACCAGCTCTTTAAAATCCTTCTCCGAAAGTCCCTTGGCTGACGATATAGCCAAAGAATTAAATCGCCCTGTAAGGTCATCATCTATCGTCTTAACATTTAGGACACGCTTTAGCAGCCTCAACTTCAACCCTTTTGAGGAGATTTTGTCAAGCCCATGTGTCACCAGCTTATACAAGGACTTATTGTTATCCGAGATACTCCTATAACGGTCAGCCACATCAAGTATCCCCTCTGCATGAACAGCCAGTTGACGTGCCCAGTATTTCTTATTCACCGCAGGCATTATCTCTGTTGCAAATTGCGCCATACGACCCTTCAAGTAGTCAGGCGTATTTTCTGACACCAACGATACGATGATATTTTGAATTACGGATGGCAGCAAGTCCTTTGCACGTTCATCATACATCATCTCTTGTGCCACGGCCTTAAGCACATTCGTCTTTCCACCACGTACTATCGTACAGAATATCAAGACAGCCCCGTAACGACTCTTCAAGGCTCTAACTAACTCTAACCATTCTGCATCCTTCAAGATCGAGCGACTGGCAAAACAAACGCCCAGTTCCACGAAACTATTCAACAAAACTGCCCCATTGACAACATCCGCATCATAGCCATCCATATATATTGTCTCCGAAACGTCACCATAGGTAGATACCTCTTCATGCCTACGCATGGACTCCAGATAAGCACGACAATACTCGTTCAAAGAGAATAGCCTTGCCTGCTGCCTATATTCGTCAACCTTTTTACTGAATGCACGATGCTTATTACTCAATATCCTCAGCCAATCAGTTGCAAGGGCAAACTCCTGAAAAGAATTAAAATCAGAAGCCTCACATGCAGTCGTTGATTTCTCTTCCGAGCGAATCAAAGTCAACAAAGTGTACTGCCTTACATAATCTATTCCTGTACGAACAGCCATTGAAAGTAAATCATCAGCTGTCGGGAAATGATAATTAAAAAGCCCCAACATAACACGCGTATAATCATCCAGCTCTTTCAGCGCCCGCCCTTTCACAGGAAGATTCTTTAGCAAGACTATTCGACTAAGAGCATCATCGAAAGCCGCCTTTATCTCATGGTCCGACTCTCTTTCCATTTGCTCCCATTCGTTTTTACCACATGTCACATCTATAGGAATCATGGAACACTGGACTGCTGCTGCATACAAAGCCCTCTCAGCCTTCTCCGATTTTTCCGTCAGATATTCATGATTATAAAGCTGCACATGGTTAGCGACATAATGGACAGCAGACTGAGGTAAGTGGAATTTATGACCTTCTGCTAGACGCAACAGATCCATGGAAGTCTGTTCCACTATAGATTTCTTTGCGCCTCGTGGACTTCGAATCACGTCTATGCTATTCCACAAATCGTTGAATTTTACAGCATCATCATTGTTTGCCGGTTGCACATATTCCAAAAAAGACTTGATGCGTTCTTCGTCTTTTAAGCAGTTCGGGAACAAATCTTTCAAGATGACAGGTTCAATGAAATGATTCCTCAGCATCAGCTTCATCTCCTGTGGCATTTCATCACTACCAGAGTAGATGAAATAGGACTGATGCTTCTCACTATTCCCTAAGCGAACCCTAGTTTTATCTAATACATCTTTCACCCAGTTAATCCAAGCTAAGAAGTTGGCATCACCTCCAGAGACTCCCATAATGCAGAAACGATTTCTAAGCAAGTCTATTCGCATCATACTTACAAAGGCACCATGCTTGTCATTATATGTATCATAATCCTCTTGCGTAATAATATATTGCGTATGAGCATCACCGTCAAATCCATAATCCGTAGCATTTGGTTCTCTAAGACTTCCATGAATCTTATAGATGCTCTTCTGGCGAGCAGACAAAGAAATATCATAAGAGTCTTTCACCACCTTATAATATGTCTTCAGATTTCGTCTATGTGTTTCTAAGAGGTCGTTAATTTCACTTATTCTTGCCTTTCGTTCTCTTGCCTTCTCTCTTTCTTCCTCCTCCTTGTTACCATTTGATTCCTGCTCAGTATTCTCTTGGTCCAGCAAAGAGTCTAATTCGCTCGTCAAATGTCTTATTTCACCTTCCAACATCTGTCGAGCATCATCACCCAGAAAATACTCAAGCGCATTATCATAGTTAAAGGTATATATATTCTGTACGTTCAGTTTCTTTAAGAGCTCATGGCACTCAGAATGAACAACATCACGTTGTTCCTCCCCGCCAACGAAAAGCATCGGTTTTCCTCCAACAGTCTTCAGATAAGGAGTCCTTTTCTCAATATACGTGTCTATCGCTTCATGATAGCCTGCTTTTTTCACCAAATTAGATGCCAGGCCAAGATATCCTAACTCTTTTTCGACTTTTCTAAGCACCTTCTGTTTCTTTGCTTTAGTAGCTTTACCGCTGTCGCCATATAAGTTCCACGCTGCATCTTCTAGAAGTTCACCCCAAAACGGATAGGCATTATTGTTGACATTTCGACTAAATCCAGCCCCTATCAAAAAAGACATTTCGCCCACCTCGATATATCTTTTTATATTATCCAGAAATTCTTTCCGATTCATGTCATTATAAATATTATTCCTCTGGAATTGTTTTCACGAATGCCGAATTAGCATAACTTCCTAAATCCTCTTTTACTGTTATAGGAAGATCATCCCGCATATTCTTCAACATCGCATATCTTTCAATAAGAGGCTTTAATTTTTCCTCTCCATAGTCCGATAGACCATTGTAGTATATCCATAATAACTCATATCTTGAGAGCAATGCCCTTAGAATTGAGGTATATCTATACTCTGACTCATAGTTCGACAATTCTTTCGATGTTTTTACAAACTTCAAGATCCTATAAAAGAGCCTGAAATAATGGTCATAATATGTAGGTATATCTGATTCCATATAACCTTTCCACCCAAGATAGGTCAAAATTCCTTCTATCCCAATATACTGCTGATCCAAAAATGGATTATCACTTTTTATATTCGAATGAAGGGGTACCTCTACAAACGTATATTTAAAGATTTCCCTACCCACGACCTTTATACCGTCCTGACCCGTATAACTGAGATTATTCACAACTTCTTGAAACTGGCTTAGCATATTGAAGAAAGTATTTTCAAACCGCTGAATTTTCAGAGTTTCATTCTGTTTTTCATACTCAGCCGTTTGTTCCTCCATTTCTTTTCTTGTAAGTTCCAGTTCCTTCCTTTGAAGTTTCAAATCTTGCCTTTGAAGTTTCAAGTCCTTCCGCTGAAGCATAATTGTGTATATCAATCCAGCAAAAGCAAGTCCAGAAAACAATGCATTCACTGCGCCAAACTGATCCCCAAAAGTACCTCTGGCTTCTTTACTATATGGTAGAAATATAAGAAAAAGATTGGCACAAAACAAAAACAATACCAAGCATAACATAATGCCCAGTAGATTATTTCTTATCCAAACTAATTTCCTTTTGTTTATAATGCACATTATCTTTCTAATTTATCACATTCTTCATGCGCTCGACCTTTGGACGCTGATTCGAGTTTGCAAGTCATGAGAACCCAAATTTGCCACAGCCTGTCCCATGGCATCAGTTTAAAAAAGAGAAATAATTACATTTCGACATTCCTCTTTTTGTTGTTCTGACTCTATTTTTTTATACTCTTCGATTGCTAAAGACAACATTTCTTTGTCTCTGAATTGTGGATTAACTAGCTTTAAGAGCACTATTTTGTCGAAAACGTCCAGCGAGGAAGACTTTACAGATTCTTCAAAATCATCCATTTTAAAAGGCTTCTCCAACTTAATATAACCATAATTTCTAAAAAATTCCTTTTTTAGCCAAAAAATTATTTCCTTATCTATTTCATCTTTAGCAAACAGATGTGACAATGCATATATTTTAGCCGAATTTTGCTTTAAATTTGCAAACCAATGAATCGTGTGACCATATTCCATCAAAAGTTTCAATTCTTCATTATTATGAATTAAAATCTCTTTCGAATCAGTTTTATCAGCAGCTACTACCATATTGCAAAAATAGGCAAAAGAAGATGACTTATTACCTAAGAATGGTTTGAAATCTGCAGGTCTAAAAGGACTATCTAAAATCGTTATTTCCTCTTTATGCATAATTGCATATGAAGTAGTATTTGTTATAATCCTGTATATTTCAGTATTGTTAATTTCAAGAATCGGATATTTCTCTAAACCTCGAGAATTATAGTTTTCAAGTTTTACCAATTGGTTTTCTATTCTTTTTAAATTAAAATCAGGATAGTTCTTCTTAACAACTTCATAATAAGCCTTCAGGTTATCAACATTACCTAATCCCCAAGAAAAAACATAGAAATTTATAAGATCCTTTTTTATTTTATCGTCACTTATTAGTTTGATAGAAAGGAGCATATTTTCTATATCATCATTAAAACAACAGCAATACTGAGTTGGTAGATGACCTTTATATTTTTTTGAGAACTCAGATGAATTTACATATTTCACAATTTCCGAGCGGAACTCTGAAGTCTTTACAATATATGCAACAGGTAGAACTGTTCTATACTCATACATATATTCTTTCATCTCAACATGATTGCCATGCAAGATTGACAACAAATAATCATAAACATCTTGATTATCCGAAGAATTCATTAATATAGAAATTAATCTTTCTGATAATAATGGAGAGGTATTAGACTTTAATCTTTCATCTATTCTATCAAGAATATACTTCCGATAAATTGTCGTAGTTAAAAGCATAGCAAAACATCTCTCAGAGATATAACCCGTATGATAGCCTGTTTTGGGAGTATCAATTGATGACAAGAGTTTAAATAAGTTATTTACTACTGTTTTCAGCATATCAAATTCTATTTCTACATCTTCATTCAATATCTGACAAACAAGTTGTATCGGGCGAGCGGTTCCTGGAAGAAGCTCTTCAACATTCAAAATTTCAGAGACAAACTTTGTTACAGAACTGCGTCCAAATCTACCTGGCTCATTTAATTTAAATAGCGATGCCGCCAATTTTATAACTTCCGTCCAACTATAATTATAAATATAGTCTTTAAGATTAGCTATAATACTCCCTTCTTTCCATTTCGTTTTAAATTCTATGGCAGCATAATATTCTTGAAAAGTAAGATGGACAAAGCCAAATAATGGTAAACCGTTTTCGTCATATCCTTTCTCAAAAAGAAATCCTGCGTCTTCTCTTAAAAAAGAAACAATATCATTAATATCCTGTTTCAACTCTTTAGGAGATAGATATGGGTATATTTTAAAATATTCTTTCTTTATAATGGCTCTTAATTCATTTTCAGGTATTAGACCTGAGGCATAATTCTCATGAATATGGAAGGCGATAATCGCCAATAGTTCTATCAACGTTTCGCGATCTATGTTATTATTCTGATTAGCCCTCAGTTGAACCCAATTATCCAAGAGAGTTGATGTTGAGATATCATATAATTGTGCTCGCTTTTCCGGTAATTTACACCCCTGAAAATAAATTAATGCAATGATTGTCATTAACAGCGGATTACATGCCAATCTATAGACAGACGAATTCTGTTTAATACTTCGATATAAGTTTTCTGCCTCTTGCGAAGCATAATCTTGGTTTTTATCTGAATAAAAAGCTATTGATGAATACCAGTTATTAATAAACAAAAATATTTGATCGTCAGAAAATTTTTCCACCTCAAAATGGGAAAAACCAAAACTTAACCGAGTCTCCTTATAACCGACTATTCTTGATGACACGACAATCTTTATTTTAGGATATTGGGCAATAAACGAATTTATTTTATCAACAACGGCATGTCTTTTATTAGTCACATTAATTTCATCCAAGCCATCAAACAAAACAATCAATTCGTTATTTTCTAAGCCTTCCGAAAATAACAACCCATATTTAGTATTACTATCAATAATATATTCCGATAAAGTTCGTCCTGTATCTGAAAGATACCTTTCATACTCAGTAGCTTTTATAAGTACAGGAATGAATGACTTCAATTCGTTACTACCTGCTCTCTGGGAACATACAGAATATGCTAAGTATTTTAATGATGTAGATTTTCCAGAACCAGGGTCTCCCAAAATTACTAATCTTTCATAGTTCTCCAATGCTGTTACAATATCACAGGAGAACTTTCCTCCCTTTGATGAAACCTCGTCAGCATTGTTCGAAACATCAACCTTAAATGTCAATGGCACATATATTTTGTCAATATTCAATCTTACCACAGTATTATTAACACGTGGCGAAAAACCTTTGACATCAAAGTAAGTATAAAGTTTTGTGACATATTGATCGTACTCATATAATCCTTTGCAATATGAATTCCATTTATCATATTCACCTCTATTATCTGCAAATTGTTTTTCAAGCAACTGACATACAGTTTTTATCTTTTGAATGTCGTTCATTTTATTCAATTTAATAAATAAGTCTGTTTTGTCAATTATGCTCTCTGCAGAAAAGGAAAACTTACTTCCTATTATGTCATTTAAAACACTCTGTTTATATGTTTTTTGTTTTTCTGTTATAATGTATATGTACAACGTGTCATAATCTTTGTACAATTCATTATCAATAAAGCCTGACAGAGTTTGTTTAATTTTCTCTAAATGAGGCGATGATGTCACTTGTATGGCGATTCGTTTGGTCTGATCTCTAAGATCGATACTTGGATAATTCTTTTTCTCCTCATAATTAACATTCTTCAACTCACAATCAAAAATGACATTTAGAATCTTTATTAAGATATTCTCAGCATGCACATTTATACTAAAATCCCCATTAGAATTGAGAATTTTAACTTGTTCCGTAAAACGAGAAAACAGTTGAGATATTCTATACAATAATTCCTGCTGATTCATAGTATTTGAAATTATTAATATTATTAAAGTAAGAGAACATTCGCATTATTTGACTTTAATATTGGAATTTGTTGTTTTAGATAGTATTAACTGAATAGTCTTTTTTAACCTTGAACCATAATTTCTCAATTGGCTGTCCCTTTGGCATTCTCCTTATTTTCCTTTTTCCAGAATAGAAATTGTAAAAGCGAGCCATTCTGTAAAGATTAGCCTTTAAGAAGCCCTGTGTGCTAATAACGAGAGGGGAATATATTCAATGAGCCATCATTGTAACTCCTGTTGTAGTTGTCCATCTGTCTATATTTTGGTAAAGGCACATATTCCTAATGTCTGCTACAGATATCTCCTTCGTCATGAAAAATGTCATCCACATCTCTGAGTAGTGAGACTTATCGATGAGCATCTCTGACAATAATGACAAAAAATCATGCCCCCGACATACATCATATACTGAACGGTGATTAATGTCATATTTGTATCTAATCATCCAGCAATAGACTAACAATCTGAAGTGACAACATCCTGATTGTTTTTCAGCAATATGGAAAAGTCGGTTCTCCCATCCATTATACAGGACATGTTGTTTTTCATCCCAACAATCGTGAGCTACAAAGTCAATCCTTGGCAGTTCAAAATGAGAATCTACGATGCGCAACGACCCCATATAGCGTGATACCATACAACATTGTTCCCAGATGTCTCTATACCAATCGCCACATTTCTTATACCAATGTCCGTTCTTGAACCATTTCTTATGGTCAGGTTTCATTGTGCTTACAATCTCCTGTCCTAATGCATTCCTCAATGCTGAGATGGAAAGAAATGTCATCTCGAGGTCACGCAAGTCTGTTTCAAAAATGTTTTTGGGTAACGGTTTCCTACTGTCTTTCTTGAAAGGTCGCCAATCGCGGTCGATAATGCCGATAATGCGTTGTGTCAACCCCAAATTCAACAGATTGTTAACCAACTCCATCACCACCTTGTTGCCACCATATAGTTTACCATCCTTTCCCTTCTTACCAACTTTTACGACCTTGCTCCAAGTCATATTGAACATACGTTCATAAAAGTATGGATCTGCATTACCTTCTACTAACACCCACAGGGTAACAAGCCCCATAGGCGAGTTAATAGCCAGCTTCAGGTCTGACTCCTCATTGGGCGGTAATGAATGAAGCTTTTGTAAAGAATCCCAGTGTTTAGGTGCACTCATTCTGATTGTTGCGATTGTGTAAACAAATCTGTAGCCAATTCAAACTTTCCCTCGAATACCTGCGTAGAGTGGGTAGCAATCAGAAAAGCACACTTACGCATATTCTGCACAGCCTTTATGTTGTTCAGATACTGCATCTGCCACATTAAGTGAAACGAAAGTTCTGGCTCATCAACAAGAACCAATTGATAAGGAATCGGTGAAAAAAACATAGTGTAAATCTGACTTATAATATGTTTTTCACCCAATGAAAGCTGACTGAATCCCAACATTGTCTTATCCTCATTTTGAGCATAAAACTGCAAACCGTTAGCCATCGTTATACGAAAGGTCTTACCTAAAAATTTACTCGACTCCATAAACATCTGGAAGCCCTGCAGTCTCAGCAACAATGTCCCACAATTATTGATAGCCCTTTCACAGCCTATCAACAGGTGATCAGAAACATTATTTTCATTTTCTAAAACATCTAGGTCAATTGGAATTACGACATCGCAATCACTTAAAAGTTTCATTGTCTCTTTCACCTTGTTTATCCGCTCTTCCATGCTTCCACTCCATCCAACTACAGCACCTGGAGGCATAGCAAAACCTTCCGTAAGCTTTGCTTGTATGGTTCTTAGTACGTTTATAATAAACTCTGGGTGAACCACTGCATCGTCCACATTCTCCTGTAACCGATGATCGGAAATATATAAACATTTATGACTATTAAAATACATTTCCATATTAGGCATACACACTGGAATTGCTAATTTCAGACCATCTTTATAAGCCCATTCTCCATGTTCCGATACAGGTTTTTGCCCTTTTGTCAAGAAGTCACATGATATTCTTACTGTTTTCTCTGCTGATATATCACTATCTACCTCGGCAACTTCAAAATCCACCTGTTGTGATACCATTAGCCGACAAGAATCAAAATCAAACGTCATAGTTTCGAACGGGAATGTCGAAAAAGCACCTAACTCACCCTTATAAACATGAGCAACACTTTTCAATATGGTTGATTTTCCCATGCCATTCGGACCTGTAAGAAACATCATATTTTGAATTGGATTGCCTTCACTAGCAGTCAGGTCAATCTCATAGTCGTATAATTGGAATAGTTTTTTTATGGATATATGTTTAAGCATTTTCAAAAAGAGTTTTGAGTTTACCGCGTACTATTTTATTTACTGTAAGAAAAAGTTCAGTATCTTTATTTTTCAAGCCATCTGCAGTATATACTGCCTTATAACTAGGATAATCGCTTCCTTTACTTTTTAAGTTATGACAATTAAGAGCCCTGATATTTTCAGGGACGACTTTACCTCCCAAAGAAGCCGGAAGAATTAAGTCGACTCCCCAGCCATACATACTCCCATACTGTAAGAACATGTCTTTTTGTATCCAGGCTCCACAAGCATCCTTCCGAAAAATGTCAGCATCAAAGCCTTCCACCGTACGGGCCTTCTCCCATGCAGCAGCTATTGTTTCCATATCTATGCTTACATTTACCATACTGAATTATTCTGCAATTGTACTTTGCAAAAATACTAATTTTCAATGAAATTTCCAAAAATAAGTCTAAATTTGCTCTAATTATTTAACTTTTCGGCTCACTAATCCCAATCCTCATACTTTGGAAGTTATACTCATTCAAGTTACCGGATAAAACCTCTTATGCGTCTTCCTGTACCATTTATCGAAAGTCGGAAAGTCAACTTCGTGCTTTGTACAGGACTTCTCTATCAAGATGTTCTTGGGAAGACCTTTGGTCTGATACAAAAAACAAAGGTTCTCGAAAGCTTTACTGCTGTATACCATTTGTCTCATTCTTAAAACGAGACCAAAGGTATCACTTTCCCAACTCATACACAACACGTCAAAATTGACAGCTTACCCCCGTTTCAAAAATAACGGGGACTCATCCCTCTGTTTCCTTGTTAAGACCTATAATATATTTTTAATATTCAAGTCATTATTGATATATATAATCAAATAAAGACTATTTCTTTATGCTATTGTGGTCAATCAAGAAACGTTTCCTTTCATCGCGGGTGAGGAATTTGAAATCTGTATGAGGATAGAAACGGAAGTGAGATCTATCTATCAGATAATCAGGATTTAAATTCTCAAATACTTGATATTTATCCAAGATGTCCTTAAAATGTAAATATTCATTTTGATCCCTTCCATACTTTGAAATGGCATTATAGAAAAGCAATGCAAGTTCTTCGTCAGACAGTTTGGCACAAAGTAAGTCTGTATATTTCCGGCTTACATCGTAGTTATTCCAATAGCTAATAGCAAACTTAATGGTATTGTATACAAATCTGAAGTAGAATCCGATATATCCATTGTCATCAATGAAGTCCTCATAACACTTTGCCACAACCCCTTGAGTAGCCTCGACCTGAGATTGCACGTCATCCGAACCAATTATCATCTCATCTTTTGATGTAAAAGCAGTCATTATAAAGAGCTGATACCATTTGAAAATTGAACAGCATTTACTTTCCTCCTCCAATTTTATGACAGCCTCTTTTCTTACTTGATCCAATGATAACAGCAGGTTAAAATAAGTTGTCTCAAAAGATGCTTGATTCTGTAATTCATTCTGCCTTTCAAACTGTCTATATTGCGTAGCAAATGTCTTCCACATCAAGAGGAAAGAAACAAATGACAGTAGCACGCCCAAAGTACCCGACAAAAAGTCGCCAATATTTCCCATGGTATCTTTCGAGAATGCACCATTATCCCAGTCAGCCTTTGAAATCAGCGAAACCGCTATCGTGACAAAACAGATCATTGTCACGAGAAACGTAAGCAAAAGAAATATGTGAGAAAACCTATTTTTCATCCTTAATACTATTCTCCAATTGCTGTTTTATATCACTGATCAAAATATTAGCTTGCCTGTCTACAGAAGCAAAAGTCGGATAATAATTCCTATCCAACTCTACCTCATTAGTAATATCAAGATACGTACCCAGCTTTCCTATATCTTGCATTGAGATGGTTCTCGGTGCTCCACCTATTTCGACTTCAAACTTGACATTCTGGTATTCTACTCCGGAAACTGAACATATATTCGTTCTCTTTCTGATTTTCTTTTGATCAAAAGACTCTTTCACTTTTTGAAACCATGACATGATATTTATACTCTTGTTCCTGGGAGCATTCAGTGTTATTTGCATGTTATGTATTTCACCATCATTAAGATTACCGTCAGAGAGCTTTGACGGAGTGATATCAGTTAATCTGACATGATTAAAAATAACCTTTTTAGCACCACCAATTGTATTGATATGCCTTTTCAAAACAGACTCGAGAGCCATCGGTTCAATCGTAATAACAAAGTCTCTTATATCAGCACCAATTTTACCAGAAATAGCCTCTCTCAACTTTTTCTCGAAAACTGTCATAATGCCCAAATTACTGATCCGCTCTAATATGAGAACCGCCTTTTTAGCACCTTGAGGCACATAAAGCATAAAATAGAAAGGTCGTAATAATGCATCTTTTTCTTTTTTCTCCTTTGTTTCACCAGTCTCTACATTTACGATATTCTCTTCCGTGCCATACTCTCCTGATTCAATAAATCCTGTAAGATAAGGCTTCCGAGGATTTAAGATATCTTCTCCCTTAGAACTTTTCATTATCCTAAAGAAACGTTTTTCAGTCTTATCGTTTTTCTGAGACAGATTCACTTTTTCCTGCTCTATTTCTTTTTCATACTTAATAGAACTAAGCATATCACAGGCTATATCATACAAATTTTTACCATTATCGAAATCCGTCAAAACAAGCCTGTCATCACGATTACCTAATCTATGAATAGTAATTGAATAAAGTGCTAAACTATATGTCTGCGCCATAATTTATTTTTAATTTTCAGATTGTTTTGTTGCAAGAAACCCATAAAAACGGTTGTGGCCAACTTCTGGGGTTCACTTCAGTACCCGTCCCCCTGTTCCTCATAAAGAAATTTGTTGATTAATAGTTTGTTTCCCTTTCATTCACTTGAAATCGGAATCACTTGACATAATCCCTTATGATGAGTTTTATGCGTTTTTTAAAAGCACCCATGTTCTTGACGAGACCTTTATATCTCGGATTCTCTATCAGGAGCATGAGCCGCACATATTCATTTGAGTTTTTTGCTATGAGGGCATCTGCACGTGCTGCAGCGACCTGGAATCTGTCAAGCCCACAGATTTTAATGGTGTTTTCTCCCTTTGTCGTTTTGCCCCTGTAGATAATACCATCCAGCAATTCTATATTGTCTGAGTATCTATCGATATACGGATGAATAAGCCTATAGTCATCTGATGCGTGTGGGAGCGACGTCGCATTTACAGCCAAATCTTCCAATATTTTCTTCCTATATCCTTTAATGGTGTTACACCGTTTACATGACAAGCATAGGTTAAACGGTTCATACATCCACTGAGGTTTCTTGCTCTTCGGAACGATATGCTCTATCTCAGGCGTTGCTATATGGTCATGTAGCTTCAATCTGCAATAGGCACATCTGCCATTCTGGTGTTCCCAAAGATAATCGCGCAATCGCTCCTTGAAGTCATCTAAATCATCTTTCTCCCAATCATCCTTGTCGTTCTCACCAGGACTGGCAGCATTTATGGCCTTTATGTCATCCCCCGTCAATGTGTAAGGCCTGTCGATAATAAAATCCTCTCTGTCAGTCATATCGCTCGAATGTGCCAATGATAGTGGATATGATTTCCTTCATGGGGTCTACATCAGACAAATGTATCGACACTTTTTTAAGAAATTGCAACTGCTCATTTACGTCTTCTCGCTTTATACTTTTATCAGCAATACCCGACATCAGTTTTCCTACTATCTCGGCCAGATATTTGTTCCTGTCTGTAGGCATCTTGAACGCTTTAAGCAGCACTTCCTCCGCACTCCATCCATAAGTGTCAGCCAATAGTTTATTAATCTCTATTTTCCCATCAGGATACCGTTCAATATCCATGACGGTAGATCTTCCCAACGGTAAGTCAGACACCAGAAAATGGCTGTGCGTTGCTATCAGAAAATGACACTTGTAATCACTCAAAGCACAGTCCAGATTGTCAATAATCTCCATTTGCCAATTCGGATGGTGACTTATTTCTGGCTCGTCAAGCAATATGAGAAGATGTGTCTTCTTTGATGTCATCACTACACTCATTACCATACTAAGCATATTAAACTCACCAGAACTGAGATGATTGCATTCGATTGGTGTACCATTTTGGTAAAGATAGCACTCATAGGAAGTCAGGAAGCCTTTTTGCTTCATCTCACCAATCTCACGGAAGTACATCTGTCGTACATGAGGCATCGTGTCTTTCCTGAAATCCACAGACTCCTCTAAGACTTCCCCTTTCTTCATACTGTCCATATATGCCCGGGTGGCAGATTTCAGCCCTTTTGTGTTTCCAGATGATTCTTCAGAGGTAGTCTTGATTTTATATTTTACGGTGATTTTTGAATCATACCCAATAAAATTAAGAATCTCAGCAACTTTTGTCATTTGCTGTTTACGTTTCAAATCCCTCAGATTACCTAACATCTGAAACATCAGGTTCGTCTTGGTCGAATAAAGATTGGTATTCGCCTTAGGACCAACATAGCGGTAAAAGTCTACATTATAATATCCTTTCTTCCAACTATAGGTACTAAGTGGGAATTTGTCAAACATCCCCATTGTTGAAGCAATAATCAGTGGGAATTCAACTTTATTCCGCCTTATGGTTTTCAGACCGTCTTGATAAATAAAATCACCTTCACCATTTCGAGTGACAGTAAATCTCCTTCCACCGATAGTATAGGTCATTGCCTGAATATTTACCATTTTCTTGGTAGATACGAGATTGGAACCTTTGCTGGCAGCCACCAAGAACTCTATTATCTCGCAAAGGAACATGCTCTTTCCTAAACCATTCTTACCGATGAACAGAGAAAAGTATCGGTCACCGTCTACATTCTCATCTTCAATCTCACCAAAATCCAATAATAAGGATTCCTGTTCCCAAAAGGACACCTTAATGCTTAATATCTTAAAAGGTTGACTTGGATCTACTGGCCTATACGATGACTGGTTTAATGCCTCTAAATCTATTTTACCTATTACATTCAGTTTAGTACCCATAAAAAATATTTAAAACTACATTTCCACTCTATTCATCTCGATGGGACATACGCCCCATCCTTCGCCTCGAAGATAGTGGATGGTTCATGAACTTCAATACTATGCCAAGCACCTTTCGGCACTTGAATACCGAATAGTTTTTCTCTTGGGCAGACACGAAACCGAGCAACCTCTACAAAGGCAGTCTCATCAGCTGCAGTTTCTCCATCATGGACTGGTCCACCAGTATCAACTCCCGGCAGTTCTTCATAGAAGACCCAGTCGAGACATCCCTCTAAGCAGATGACTATTTCACTCGTCTTTAGATGACGGTGAATAGGAACGTGAGACCTGGCTCTAATGCAACTTTTATCCCTTCAATGCATATTCTATAGCACTTGTAAATCCATAATTGTATAATGCGCTCAATATTTCATTGTCTTCAAGTCCTTGAGATTTATACATTTTTACAAGACGAATAGCGTCTCCTCTCAACTCTGTCAGAAAAATCTGGCTAGATTTACCGGCGGTACCTGCTTCTTAATTTTTCTCATTTCTTAGCCTTTCTCTGCTTCAACGTTTAAAGGTGAGAGGTAAGAGGTGACAATCACCTCTGTAACTGAAGCAAGCAGAGCTTGCGAAAGTTGAGTTATACACTTTCTTCTTTAGCATAACATCTTCATTATTGACTCGTAGGAATCTTTACAGAAGTATTCTCTGTTATCACCTATCAATCGAATAATAGCACAAGAATCTAAATTCTTCGCTTCAGGAATATTTTTAGACTCTTCTTCGGTAAACGTAAATCGGTTTATGACCATTTCTATACGATCCTTGCGAAATGACCATGTACTTCCACCAAGACTTGTTACTGTTATAAATTCCATCTGATTAATCCTCTTATAATGTTAAAAAAGTCATTTCTTTTCGTATGGGCTCTAACCCCATTTTCTCATCTAACAATGCATCCATAAGACCAAACTGGGAATCCAAATATGCATCATCATTTCCACCCGCTATCAATCGATCCAAAGATACAAGTTTCTCTCTAAACATAGCCACTGTCTTAGTTTTTGTAAAGTAAGACTTCAATTTAGCACTATAACCTTTCTTTTGCGATTCCGCTGCAGGGAACACATAATTATAGTATCGACTTATCTCCTTTTCCGAGAAATTACACTCAAAACAATCCGCATCACCATTCAAAAGATGTGTAGAAATATACTTAATACAAAACACTTTATGATTATAATGGTGTCTTAATATTAATGCTTGAAAAATATTTTGGGGAAGAATATACTCCTCCTTAAACAGCGCATCCCTTTTTGCCGACAAACTACAAGCAAGAATAATACACACTCTTTTGATATCATCCAATGAAGATATAATAGATGGGAGAGACAGATCAAAAACCTCAATGGGCAAAATATTAGTATACCCACAATAATTACACATATCGAAGTTTACTCTACCTAACTCTTCCCTGCAAACATACGAAGAAGAGCCAAGATACAGACACGGTATTCCTGAGATACTATATCGTTGATTGCCTATTTTATCCCTTTTATCGAAAGGGATATGAAACATTTCTTCCTCCGAAAAGAGATAATGATTCTCACCCTCCCTTGCCTTATATAATCTTAGACCTACAGGAACTGTTTTTGTTCCCATCTTTTTCACCAGCGTTTCTGTAGTAGTCAATGAAATATGTTGATTACCCCTAAGGTACGCATTCAATATATTCCCGATATCAGTTTTACATGCATTGATAATTTTCTGCATTTCATCAGATGATACCTTAGTAATATGTTCTAATTCGCCAGAATTCACCTTAATAAATTGATGAAACTTTGCCAACACAGCCATTGTTCTATCCTGAATTGCCCCGCTCAAGCAATCTTCTTCTCTTAGCCAAACCGATGATTGTGATATTAGATTCTCCATATTATGAAATCTACAAAATTAGATTTTCATTATCCTACCGACAATTCTTAGTAAGCATGTTGATTGCACAATTACCAATAACATATCGTTTACCAGGCAACCTACTATGCTCCCCTATATTCCCCAACATCGAAAGTTGTTGATCAAGCACTGGATGATATTCATTCTTTTGAGGATAATGAGAAAAGGTTCCTCGTTCTTGAAAGCAGCCTTCAGACATCTTCCATCAGACATCATCATCCTTACCTCGCCTGCTTCCCCACAGAGACCAAAACTAGTAGCGACAAAATTGCCTGATTGTCTTTAGAATATTCATCTCTCTTTAACAATCACCCAGAACGTCTTGAAAATCAGCCCCAAGTCATACCAGAAGCTGTGCTTCTCCACATACTCCAGATATAGTTTAATTTTCTCCTGCATAATAACCTCGATGTAATACTTCTCGGGATCTTCTGCCTTCTCCATCAGTTCATTCTCATTGCGAAACTTGATAGAGGCTGGGTCTGTAATACCAGGGCGCACATCAAGCACATGCATCTGCTCAGGAGTCCAGTAGTCTACATAATGGCGTACCTCTGGACGAGGGCCCACAAGGCTCATGTCACCAAGGAATACATTAATGAGCTGTGGCAGTTCATCGAATTTAAACTTACGGATAAAATAGCCAGAGCGAGTAACACGAGGGTCATGACCGCCAATAGTCACAAGACTTCCTTTGTCAGCTCCTACTCTCATAGAGCGAAACTTAAAGATACGGAAGTCTTTGTTCTTATACCCAACACGTACCTGCCTGTAAAACACAGGTCCTTTACTATCCAACTTAATCCAAATAGCAAGTATCAAGAATAGTGGGCAAAGCACTATTAGCCCAAGCCCACTCGCTACAATATCAAATAATCTTTTCATCATATCATCATGTTTTACATTGATGAACGCTAACGATAACCTTAACGTTAACCTTTTCTTAGGATGAAATCAAACCATTAATTTGACGCTCAATCTCTTTGAGGTCTTCCATTAACCCATCAAATAGTTCAGCATCAATATAACCGATATTTTTGGAAATTATTAGTTGAGTCTCAACTTCAAAGGCAGAGCCTAATGACATATCTAAGAAATGTGCAAAGTCATTGTCTGAAGGTTTTGCTGACCCTTCAGCAATATTACTGCTTATTGTTACAACTGCTCGTTGTAACTGGTCACATAGTCCTTTCTTTTCGAACCAAGGTAAATCTGCAGTCACTTTATATACTTTCGATGCATAGTTCACCGCATCCTGCCATACCTTATAGTTACGAAAGTTTCTCGCCTTTTTTATTTCCTCCATCGTTATTCGTTAGCGTTAACGTTAGCGTTACAACTTCGAGACAATGTCGCAGAAGTTGGTAATCACGTAGTCCACATCTTCATCACTTAACTTAGTGTGAAGAGGTAGTGTCACCTCGTTCTCAAACAGATGATAGGCATTAGGATAATCCTTGATGTCAAATCCGAGAGCCTTATATGCTGTCATCATAGGCAGTGGTTTGTAGTGTACGTTGCAGGCAATGCCACGCTCTGCCATCTGCTCAATCACCTTGTTAGCATCCTCACGAGTCTTACCCAGTAGGCGCACAATGTAAAGGTGGTGTGACGAACAATGATCCTCACTCATGTGATTCAGATAAGCCACCTTATGGTTAGCGTTAAGGTTATCAATCGCAGCGTTATATCGTTTCACGATTTCATAACGTCTGTTCAAGATTGATGGATACCGTTCCATCTGTACCAGACCCAGAGCCGCCATGATGTCCGTCATATTGCACTTATACCAAGGACCAATGATGTCATACTCCCAAGCTCCCAGCTTCGTCTTAGCCAAAGCATCCTTATTCTGTCCATGCAGTGAGAACAACTGACTCAGGCGATACAACAACTCATTCCAAGTCTCCCCCTCCTTCTTAGGCACGTTAGGAAGATAATCTTCCACCTTAACGTTAACATTAACCTTAACTTCTTCGTTACCAAACGGCAGGTTCCATGTCAGCGCACCTCCTTCAGCAGTAGTGAAATTCTTCACCGCATGAAAACTGAATGAAGAGAAATCTGCAATTGCCCCCGCCATCTTCTTCACCTTGTTATCGTTAGCGTTGACTTTGCGCCATGCGCCAAACGAGTGCGCACAGTCAGCAGACACCACAATTCTTCCAATTTTAGCTTGCAAAGCATTGTTAGGCTTAAACAGTCCCTTCTTTGCCTCCACAATCTCAAACACACGGTCATAGTCAGCCACAATGCCACCCAGATCCACAGGTGCAATCACCTTTGTCTTCTCCGTGATGGCAGCAGCCAACTTGTCGTAGTCCATCTCCACACTGTCCTTCTGACTGTCCACCAGCACCAGCTTGCAGCCCACGTGCTGAGTTACCGATGCCGTTGCCGTATACGTATATGCCGGCACTATCACCTCATCATCAGGCTGAATATCCAGCAGGTGCAGCACCATCTCCAGTGCTGCCGTTGCAGAGTTCAGACACACCGTCTTGTCCGTGTGCACATATTCAGAAATTTGAGTTTCCAGTTTCTTTGTCCGTGGACCCGTAGTAATCCAACCCGAGAGAATAGCCTCTCGTACCTCTTTAGCCTCTGCCTCCGTCATATCTGGCGGAGAAAAAGGAATATTCCTAAGTTTCATGTTCATATTATTATGATTTATTTATCTAATATTTTATTATTTTATTTGCGCCCCCGACGATTCAGCACCTCGTAGTGCTTCTTATAGTCCAAGCCTTCATAGTTTTTTCCAGTTCTCCATAGAAAAAATAATTCTATATATCCATACAGTATTGCTCATATGCATCCTTAAAAAGATTTCTCCTTGCTTCCTGATACTCATTTCTTCGAGCATGTATATCAGTCAGCTGCTGACACACATGTTTATAGATAATTTTATGAGCAGGATTTGGTAAAGCGTCCTCGTCATATTCATCAATTTCAAATAGATCATCCTCAAGGGCAGCCCTTACCATTCTCAATAAATCGTCTTTCCCAAGCGATGTAATGTCCACCCAATTATCATCCTTAAGGAATTGGCCTTTTCTATTATCTACTCTTAAGTACTTCATATATCTCTTTCCTTTTATCATAAACATCAGCACCTGCCTCCAAGCTATTCAAGGTAACGTCAAAATTGCTTATTTCACTACCATCAACAGCAACAAGCTTCTTGTCACCAGGGAAGCCGCTATATCTTCTAAAAACCCGCGCACCATCTTCAACCTTTTTCTCAGCATATATAATATAGTCGGGTTGAATAGATCTTCCTATAGTGCTATTGTGTGTTGAAACAACCACCGGCATTATATCAGACATCTTCTTAATAAAACCATTAATTTGGTTATTAAGGAACACATTGTCAAATGATGATTCTGGCTCATCAATCAACAATATATCATACAACTGCGCATCTTGAATTTTTTGAATAAAAACAAATTCAGAGCGTTCTCCTCCAGAAACTTCTAGCCCATCATCATTCAAAACTACATAGTCAACGCCAGCAAAAGCTTTATGTATTGAGGAGCTCTCCACTCCATACTCTTTTAGTTTTTCCAAATACACTATTGGCCTCTGATAATACGAATATATCCCAGAGAGAGGTGTACTAGTACCAATGCCTTTTTTTATATCTGAAGCATTAAGATAAGGCCGTTTGCAAACCTTAATAGTAAAACGCCCCTTATTTTCCGAATAAATGTCACCATTGCTTTTTACGCTATTTGCAATCTTTTCAAAGCATTTCCGTTGCTCACCTCTTAAAACAATTGAATACAAATCAATGTCAGGAACGGGAGGAATTGCAGAATATAGCGTCAAATCGGCTTTTACTGCCGACATAATACTATTAGTTAATTGTTTCAATACGTTCTCATAACTTCTTTCCCTGTACAAGTCTACAAGTTCCTTGAGTAATAGTGTTAATGAGTTTTTATCTAGATGTTTGTCAATAAGTTCTCTATAAGAGCCAGATTCCAACAACAGTTTAACAGCTTCAATCAGTTTTTTAAGATCATCATTCGCACTAAGTCCAAAACTCGTTTCTTCATATAACTTGGTATTCGAGTATATATCATTCTGATTCTCCATCTCCGCTTTCTTCATCAAAGCATTCAGATAGTTTTCCACTTCTGTTTCATCGCTATGTGATGAAGGTAACAGAATTATCTTGTCGACAATATCTTTAAAAGGCTTAAAATACTCAGCCACCTTGCTTTCCAACCGTATTTTCTGGTCGCTTACAAATTGTTCTTTGCCATACTCCTGGCCTTTATTTAACAAGTCAAATTGTTCAATGTATTTAGCTCTTTCGCCATAGATTTCGTATATTTTATCCATGGTAAAGCTCTTGCCTGTAGATCTTTTACCATACATAATATTTAAACCTGTTGACAACATCTGACCATCGTCAAAAACTTGAAACAATTTATTTCCATCTTTCTCAGAAAGAGTTGCCTTGTTTTTATCTTGCAAACACAACTTCAATGCGCCTACACTCACTTCATTTATATCAAGAAAGGTTTGCCTTACTGGCAGCGGTGCTCCTTCGACCATTTCTTCACATCTAAAGTCACTAAACAATACCGGTGTTAGCCTCTCCTCAGGACTTTTTTGCATCGAAAGAAACTTTTTGATACTAGTCACCTCCCCTGCTTGGATATAGTCACTCAATTGATCTAATACTGGTTGGGTTAAAGAAGGGGTTTTATCATAGTGAGGAATCAACAGATAATTATTCAAATCTCCAAATATTTGGCAGAAATCGTCTAATGGAATACTATCGTGCTCTGTTCTTATCATCTCCTTAACAGCATCACACTTTGAAATGAATTCGTAAATTACATCATCTTTGTTATCTGCAATAACCAAGATATGTCCTTTTTCCAAATCTACTTCTATTCCAGGTAATACAATAGTATCAGGCAGTTCTCTTTGAATTACCATATAATTATTATAGTCAAACAAATCATGGTTTGTAATGGCTATAACGTCTATATGCATCTTTTCTACATATTCCTTAAGGACATTCATACTGAACACAAATTCCCTGTCAGAAACACCCTTAATTGTATGTATATGTAAATCGCATTATTTCATAGGCAATATAATATGGCACGAACATTTTTCAAGTTCAAAAATGAATCTCTATCATAGTTAAAAAAAGCTACGCGCACTCTTTTCAAACTCCACAGAGTTAATCCATGAGCGCATCTTTGCTCGAACACGCTTATAAACAACTCTCACTTCTTTATTCATATCTATCACCGTGGTCTTTTGATATACTTTATCTGAATTTTGCTCCAAGAAAGAAGGCCATGAAAAAATAACATGAGGAGCATATCTACTAATGGCATCATCGAAATCTGAAATATTCTCAGGTTGGAAAAGAAGCACCATGGCCTTTACCTTTGCCAGCATATCCAAGTCAGAATTGTTAGCTTTAGAAAGCGAGAATAATTTCTTATAGCTTTTACAACCGAATATCGTGGCCATTATTCTTTTATCATCATCTATGGCTTCACGCGTCCATTTATGAGTAACAAACAATTTCTTTGCCTTTGAACTGGAAACCTTATTCTGTAGAGTGTAGTAAATCTTAATGAAAAGACTACGATCTATGATGTCATCTTCTCGGATGTATCCTTTTGCGATACCATCAGAATATTCTCCACGTTTACGCTCATACAACACTCCAAAACGATCATAAAGACATTGTTGTAGGTATACCTGTTCATCCATGTTAGACAGGCGGTCAGACGGACCAACTGGTGTCTGATGATTCGTTGCATTAGAAATTTCTTCTATTAGTTTTTCTTTGTCCGTGGCATCCGGTGGTAGAGTAATGACCTTCAGAAGCACTTCCTTTTTGTCAAAGATACTCTTGTCGCTGTTATCTTCATACAAACGGCTCAATGTGAAAGAAGTCTGACCACCATTGATGATTTGAGGGTTCTTTACAATAAGCTTGGCAACTCCTTTGTTTGCTACATGCTCATTGATGAAAGTCTCTTCAGAAAGAAGTGTGATACCATTATTGAAAAGCGCGAATTCATTCGTTTTCTTTTGGATCACAGAATCTGCTATCTGGCGATTGACGTCTTGAGCCTTAAACCCTAGATAGCTACGAGGATTAAACTTCAATATAGAATTCTTATACTTCGACATAAAACGTCCCACCTCAACAGTTGGCACAAACAGCACAGTAATATCACAGTCGCCAATGGAAGTATCTACCGTATAGCTAATTTTACTAGCCATTTTGTTACTCAAATCAATCTGAATCATCAAATCCGACTTACTATAATAAGTTCCAGATATTATAGGAAAGACAAAATCAGAATAGCATTTCTGGTAATCTATCACTTCTACCTTGTAGCCCCCAGTCAACCGCTTGAGTTCCGTATCCGACACCTCTTTAAGATTTGCAAAGATGATTACCCTATATGTATAACGAGGGATGTCGGGTATTTCACTAATTTCTCGCTGCAATTGATATATCTTTCCGCGATAATCAATTCCTTTCTCATCCTTAGTCTCTCCACTAAGAATACGTTCAATATCCATTGAAAGAAGTTCCTTCATAGAAATTTCCTTGTCATGGAAATTATTTTCGTTCGCGCGGAACTTTGATTGGAAAAGGAATATTTCCTTGTGTTCAGAATCTATATAGTAGCCATCAATACCACCATCATTGCCGCCATCAGTAATAAAATGTTCGCGTTCTTCAAAATCGGTCAAATCAAAACGCACCTTCAAGAAAAGATGAATAAACGCTCGTGACAGAGAGTTGTAATACTGTTCTGTCTTGGTCGTATCCTTCTCATAAAGTTTAGAATACTTTTCTGGTGCTTCGCTGATAATCCCAGCAAGTATATTTGTGAGTATTTCGTACTTAGTCATATAAATAGTTTTAATAGGTTTCTCAATTTATCTTTTGATCTCGCCATCTATACACTGACTTGACATTTTATATCACCCATGTACTTCGTCAGAAATTCATTGTCCACCAGGAGACCGTCACCTTCTTCATACACAAATCCACTATTCAGCAATAATTGTTTTATTTTTGATAACTGATGCTCTCTGGTTTGATTTGCAAACAATCTCCTTTCTTTACTCTCCTTGGGGTAATGTTTATCTAGTAAATCCTTAACATATCTCTCGACATCAATTTCCTTTATTAGTTCTTTATCTACAATTTCTACGAAACGTAATACAGATTTAATTATAGAGGCCACCTCTTTCAACGACGGATTTTTTCGTTTATTAAAACTATCCTGTGCTTTATCCACATCCAAGTGGCAGAAATTGTTTGTATACCAATCTTTATTCTCTTGCAATATACCTTCATATTCATTATCTAGCACATTGTCACCTCCAGAATGTGTAGTTACATTTCTCCATTGAATACCCAATGCTATCAATGCCCCATACAACTTCAAATCGCCAGTAGCCTTGTATCTATTGTATAACACTTCAAATTTCTCATTTACCCGGCGATCTGCACTATCCAAGGCTCTTCGCAGCTCATTGTTTTCGATAAAACTTGGTTTGCGCTTGCAATTCTGCACGTATGAATCAAAATTGTCAACTATCCACGCAAGCGACGAATTCAAAGCATATGTTCTACTCCTCGACGCAGAAACCTTCACATCTTTTGGGTCCCATTTCGCATCAAGTGTAGCCGATTTCTTTGCATTTCCTTTACTGACTTCGTCGAGTCCAACAAGAATGGTAATCAAAAAATGATTGGCCTGGCCAATTCTTTTCTTTAACAGGCTATATGCCAAACTCTTTTTTAATACTAATCCCATATTTTATCAGAGGGTCAAGTGGGAATCGAACCCACATCTCGTACTTTCATGGCATTTCATGAATGCTCTCAAGGTACGCGCCTGACCATCAAGACCGTTAACCCTTATAATTATTCATTTTGTAAACTGTTAATATTGACGATATTGAGCCCTACAACCTAAGGGTGTTCATATCAAATTAAAACTCAAGCCCCCCTACGTTAACATTATTCTCAGCAATTCATTGCCGACATCATTTAATCGGTGTATTGCAGGACCAAATCCTACACCAGCCCATTCGCCATTTTCTTTCTGATATGTACCTCCTAAGTTACGTAATAAGCCAAGCGAGTTCAAATTATCTCTGACATAATCATAACTACTGTTGTCTTCAACATATTCGCGCAGGTGCTCAAGATCCGGCAAGAAAGCCTTGTTAACTATAGAACATAGCCGTAACATCATATCGTTGTCTATCTCCTCCATCAACCTACTACGGTATATCTTTCCCATCAACATTGCCTTACCATCCTCTTCCGATGAATAAAGCAACTGTGTAAGATAGCTGTTTATCCTTTTATTATCATCTAGAGAGAGACTATTCAGAAACTTCTCTTTCTTTTCTGGCTCCACACTCTCCGACTGTTCAAGAAAGAAGTGCAACTTCCTCACGAATCTATAGTCCATGTAGTTAACCGCCACCTTGCCCAATTTGAACAGGGATCCGATATAAGGAATGTCCTCCGCTGTTTTCAGAATATCTGCAAACACCTCAAACTCCAAAGAGCCGTTTTTCATCACGAACTCTTTGTCCTGCTTGGACTGTTGTATCTCAAATATATTCATGTCTATTCAGTCTCTCTATTTCTGTGCTTTCCGTATTATCTGTGTGACCTGATCGTTATCGTTGAAGGCGCATCACGCCTTCTTCCTCATGCGGCACAAACGGACCTTCCTTACATTCAAAGAACACGCTTCCTGACTCCAAGCATTCCACATTATGCCAGACATTCTTGGGTATGTCCACCCCATAGAGTCCTTCCTCTGGACAGAGCACTACACTCTTTATCACTGTACCATCATCATGGTAGGTGGTTACCTTCACTCTACCACGAAGTAGCACAAACGACTCGTCTTTCGTCGGATGACGATGAATCTCAACCTTGGTTCCTGGCTCAACTGCATTCAGGAAGCGATGGCACTTCTCATCAAGACTTTGATGAAAGTTGTGATTCATCCTCAACCTATCAGACTGTTTTGCCTGCATACTTACGTCATCTATCAATTGTTTATCTATGAGTTTCATCTTACTCCTTAGCTTTTATATCTTCCATCAACCTTCAAACATCAGCCATCGTCAGTTCCTGATGCTTTCTCGCTCGCCTTGGCATTGCTCAACTATTGATTAATGCTGACTCCTATTATTTGTGAAACAGGTACCTGTCCCCCCGTTCCCCCGCTTAAATAACCATTGTAATCGACTGTTCATGTTTGGGTATAGGTTTTATTTACTGTCATTCCCAATCCTCATGCCATTTTGACACAAATTGAACATTCGTTTGCCATAGCACCGACAATTTTGCAATTTCTTACATTAATTGAGCTGGATTAACTATTTGGCACACCGTTTGCCACAACCACCTACGGAGGACATAATGAAAAGCACTCCCGTTCTCAGCATAACGATAACACCGCTGGCAAGTTCCTATTTCTCTGTGCGATGAATTAGGCCACGCTCTCTGGTTGAAGCCAATTTATTAACTAAAGATTGAAGCAATGGTAAAAGTTAAGAACTTAAACAACACTTCAGACAAGCAGCCTAAGGGCTACGACACTTGGCTGGAGTTTTGGGAAGGCAAGACTGGCAAAACTGCTGATCATTGTGGAGCTACTGACTGTACAGTCAAAGGTAGAGACAATCTTGTTGGCGCACATGTCAAGAAGGTTGGTGCCAACGACGACAGTCACTATATTACTCCGCTTTGCAGAGGCTGTAACCAGCGTACTGACGAATTCTACGTTGACACCGAGTTGGTTCATGCCGAGTCCCGCTAATCCCGCCACCTCATAGCTATGCTTGCACCATAGCTACGAGGGTTGAGGCGATTATTCTTATTATTCTCTTTACTTTGCCACCAGTTAGTTGACACCCTTACTGGTGGCTTTGTTTTAACGCCACTTCCTACGTAATCTTATATAAGAACTCTCCCATGATGGCGTATTGTCATGCTTTTATAGCAATCCATGTTCACTCAGAGCGATCCCTGTGTGGCCCCGACCAAGGTTAAGGTCAGCGTTATCGTGAACCATCTGTGCTTTCTTTGTTATCTATGTGAACTTTCAGTAGTCTAAAACTTCTCTATCGTTCACTCCCATAACACTTATTCTTTATATTAACGAATCTCAATATCACGCTTGCTAATCCACACCCTATCAGACACCCTATCGTATTATGAAACACATCGTCAAGCTCAGACATCCCTCTTCTCAGTAATAACTGTAAAAGCTCTATTCCTGATGATATCACAATTCCGGCTATCATTGCTTTCCACCAATTGACCGAACGAAAAGTAATTCCAATAAGTAATCCAACAGGAATAAATATCAGTATATTCATAAACTTATCCGGAGTGAAAATACAGCCATCCGATGACACAGCATAACTCCAGAATGGTGAAAAGTTATATTTATGGAATTCATTTGTTGTTCTGAAAAAGACAGTAGAGCAATAAATCAAGAACACATATTCAACTAAAAGTATTTCTAATAAATATCTGTATCCTCTCTTAAAACCTTTGATTATGAGTGCGATTACTCCACCTAACACCAACATCGACAATAAACCCTCAAAGACACATGAAGGTATTTCTCGCTGTAGAGACTGAAGATACGTTTTAATTGACTCTTCCACGTTGTATCAAGAAGCTTTAATTATCTCATTATACAAAGTATTCTATCTTCAATTTAGCCGTTTCTTAAAATTACGTACCCTTACCTATATTGTTCCAGCCACTCACTCAATGACAGTTTCTCTCCATGTCCAGGATATACGATTGTGTCTTCAGGTAGCATCATCCCAATCTTCTCAACTGAAGTCTCCCAGTCGTCTAGGTTACTGTCCCTGCCGTTAAAATATGGCTTATAAGGCATAATGGTATCTCCAGTAAAAAGCATGTCACCTATCTTGATACACATGGAACCAAAGCTATGTCCTGGCGTCATTATAAATGTCACGTTCTGATTATTCCACGTGATGTGACTCATATCATCTTTAATCACGATGTCTGGTTCATTCAGCACATACCGATAGTCGGGGTCGTCATAGTAGAGCAAAAAATACATCTTATTTGTCTTCTTCGCCCTTTGTCTGCATATCTCCGAACTGATTAACTGCGCATTTGGAAATTCACTCATTAATGCGTTTACCCCCCAGTTATGATCTGTATGTTCATGCGTAATAACAATATAATCTAACTTCAGATGATTAGTATTTACAAATGCGATTTCTCTTTCCGACTTCTCACTACCTGGGTCTATAATCACACAACCTTTTGTTTGATCATCAAATACCACATAGCAATTAGAAGTCATAAGTTCATTAACAAAGCGCACTACCCGTAACATATTCTAAGATGCCGTGAACCCGAGTATTGATTACTTTCTATAATATATTCACGATTCTAGAGAGTGTCGTAATTAAATCATATCCATCCCATACCAAAGTGAAATTCATGGATTCACCCAGGGGCACAAATCTATCCACGCCCTGTGGATGGTCTTCGTTCACAAACTTAATAATCTCCTCACGAGTCAAACCATAGTACGTAACTGTCTGGCTCTTGATTGTTGCAATAGGCAGCAGGTCAGTTAATGACTTGGCATCATACTCATAGAAGAAACCACTATTGAAACGGTAATCCATTAGTACGGGTGCTAATGTATCAACCTGGATGCGAGTAAGCAACGGCTGTTCAACAGTCACTTTACCCAACTTCAGATTAGCAGCAGCCTTATACAAGGCATTGATCTTACCTATGGTCTGCACAGGAGCAATATTGTAATGCTCCTGAGCATATGCAACCACCTTCTTCCAGAAGAGTTCCTTGGCCTCAGTCTTCTTCTCCCCTACCCACACAATGATTCGAGGTGCAGTACAAGCATTCTGATCCGAGAAATAAGTATCATTATAGAAGTTCTGAACCACCTTATCTTGATCATCTGCAGACAGGAATGCGTCTGCATTCAATACTGAGAAGCTGTAACGGTCTGCAAAGTTCACTTCGTTAGCTCTGGGCTGTATAGGGCTCTGACGAATTTCAGCAATGGTTGCATCACCACCCCAAACCACACGACTCTGGCACATGCCGGAGAACAGGTCGGTAATCTCCTTGATAGGCGGATACTTCACAAAGCAGATGTACGGAGCCATATCCTTATGAGTGGTTTCCAGCAGTTCACGCACACAATCACTGATAATCTGTACTTGCGGAAAGTCCTTAGCCGGCAAACGTACAATGTTGGCATTACCAGCCAGCAAACCAGCGGCAAAACTGAATGCACAGTTCACAGGCACGTTACTCGGGGTGCTATGGAACACAATACCACGACCCAACCTGCGTTCAATATCGTGATAATGCTCCTTCTCTTTCATCAAAGCACCCTTACGGCACCAGAATCCGAATGTCATCACATCGGAATACTGACGTCCCCTCTGCATCACTAATTTAGAAAGGTCATTAAAGAACGAAATAACAGGTTCTGCAAACGGAGGCAATGCAGGCACAGATGGCATCTGCTCAATGGTCTTGTCATCACCTATCACGAACTCCAGCCCGCTCAGTTTACCGAACTTGGCGGCATAGGTATCAGAGCATCCACGGATCTCAGCATTCTTAATACGTCCGTGAATATGGAAATATTTGCCTTTACGTCCGCAAGGGCAATCATCCTCACCTAGAACAACTCCTTCATCCTCGGTCAAAAGTACATGGCCTGGATAGCTCTTAGGCAATACGCTCACCACTTCAATGATTCCCGTTTCACCATTCTTGGCCACACTGAAGTCCTTGGGGTTACGAATAATGATATCAGAGAAGTTGGAAGCATGCAGGTGACCACATTCACACTCAATATAGATTGTACCGGTCTGTTCCACCATACCGTAGTAGTCGTGAACATTCTCCACCTTAATACCACAGACATCGTTTAGGCACTGTTTGAACTGAGCAGTTGAGACAGATTCTGCCACCAGTTTCTTCCAACCTCCACCGTGAATCAACACACCCTTGGAAAGGTCAGGTTTGTATCCGCTTTCCAACAACTTCTTATAGAAGTGCTGCCAGATCATGAAGGTAAAACCAAAGAGGAAGATGGTCTCATCTTTGTGTTCCTCCAAAAAGGCTTTCATTCCCTCGATATCCAGTTCCATATTCTCATCCAACGCATACATACGCTTGCTGCCAAACATAGAGAAACCAAGGATACCGGCTCCTCGGGCAGAGAACATATTTCTATCCTTCACCACATTGCTGGAGTCCAGGATAATCATGGGCACACGTTTGTTACCCAACAGTGAGGTCACAATCTTGGTGAGCGTCTTGGTCTGGTTGGCAGAGGTCTCACGGTCCAGATAGATTTTGGAAGTCTTCTGACCAGTAGTTCCAGAGGAAGTCATGGTCTTGATGACCTCATCCTCTGCCACACTCCTTAATGTAAGATCCTTGAAAAGGCTTACCGGCAAGTACGGAAGGTCTTCATAATGCTGTACTTTGTTGATGTCGAAGCCTGTACCATCCAGCATCTTGCGATACTCCTCACTATGCTCATAGTGGTACTTGGTAAGATTAACCAAATACTCATCCAGAACTGCATGTTTCTCTTCTTTGCCCATCGAGTATGGGGCAACATTCAATAATTCTTCTAGTGTCATATCTTAAATCATTTTTTGCATTGTTTGATAATCTAGCTTTCCTGAAGGTAGCGTAGGTATTTCATCCACCACCTTCACATCAAAAGCTCTAATATTCAGTCCTGTTTTATCAACGAGATATTCTTTGATTTTATCTTCCAATCCGCTCTCTGTGACAAAAACTGTAATCTTGTCATCTACACCAACACAAGCGCAACTGGTGGTAATTGCTTTCACTAACTGTTCTGTAGCATCCAAATTACAGCGGTTACCCCATACCTTCACAAACCGCTTCATTCGACCTGTGATATAGAAATAGCCATCATTATCAAATCTGGCAACATCGCCAGTATGTAGAACGCCATGGTTTTCATCTCCCTTGGCCAAGTCCTCTATGCACTCGGCATAGCCCATGCATACATTCGGACCTTCATAAATCAATTCTCCATCGGTATCAGGGGTTGTAATCTCCTGATCATTCACATCACGAACAGAAAGTTTACCTCCAGGAATAGCAATACCAATGCTGGCATATTTCTCCAAGGCCTTATCAAATGGCAGATAACTCATACGAGGTGCTGCCTCAGTCTGGCCATACATAACTATAAACTCCTTACCTGAAGCCTGTGCTGATTCCACATATTCCTTTACGATATTCGCATTGAGCTTTCCTCCTGCCTGTATCATGGTTTTCAATTCTGGCAAATCCATTTTCAAGAATCTAAGTCTTCTTAGCATCTCGTAAGTATAAGGTACACCTGCTATAGAAGTGGCCTTACCTTCTTTCAAAAAGTTTAAGAACTCTCTTTGTATTACAGCCTTATCAGTAAGCAACAAAGTCGCACCTTTTATCAAATGGCTATTGATGACCGACATGCCAAAGCTATAGTACATCGGAAGGGATGTAATTGCTCGTTCCTTCTCCGTTATCTTCAGATACTCTGCAATCGACTCGGCATTACTTCTCAGATTTTTCTCTGTAAGTTTAACAAGTTTGGGACTTCCTGTTGTTCCTGATGTTGTCAGACATAACAGTAAGTCTGGTTGGATGTCATAGTTCGTATCAGCCCAATTAATAAGCGTATAATCTTCGTAGGTTATGACAGGGACACCATGACCTAATTCATCAACTCTCTTCGTCGGTATCCATATATACTCAGGCATATAATGTTTAGCGAGGCTCAGTACAATGTCCATATCCTTACTGCCATCCAGCAATACTGTTGGAATATTATGCGTCATAAACGCCACATAGCCAACAAAACTACCTAGCGTGTTCTCACAAAGGCAAAAGGTGAATTTTCGAGGTTTCATCACCTCAGCTATTGTCTTTGCATCTTTCTCTAATTGAGCGTAGGTTAATGTCTTACCATGCTCGGTTTCAACTGCAATGTTACTTGCAAACTTATTTAAGTCAAACATCATATTCAAATGTTTTTCGTTTCTTTCAAAATAAATGGTTCCCCATGTCCTGGCATAATGATACAGTCCTTAGGCAAACTCTGTAAAAAAGGGAGTGCTTTACTCTCGTAGTCTTTCTTATTACCACCAGGGAACTTTAATATCACAGGATATTCTTTCAATAGCGTATCACCAGTGAAAACCATTTTATCAAAGAGCTGATAACAAGAACTACCTTCGCTATGTCCTGGAGTTGAAGTTACATGAAACTCAAACTCTCCTACTTTAATATCTGCCTCTTTGTCGAAAGTTATATCTGCTTTGATTGTAAATGGCTTATAGGAGCCTTTAAAATCTTGGTATCGGCGTCCGCCATCTTTCATATCTTCTACAGCTAACACCATAGCTACCAAACGTGATAAGGGACGCTTACTGTTGGCTAGTCTGTCTGCACACATAGCCTGACAAAAGACAGACGCCCCCGTATGTTCTTTTAACCATTCTACTCCGCTAATGTGGTCATAATGGCCGTGCGTCAATAGAATGTGTACTTTTTCTGTTCCTTTATCTTTAAATAATTGTAACAGTTCCTCATCCTCATTCGGATCAAAAACCACCGCAGCATTTCTAGATAATAATGTAAACATATTGGACCTAACAGGGGCATATACGCTCCTGTAGGCCAATACATGATGTCCGTTAATCTCGAATGAGAACAGATCCATTAAGTTAAGCTTTCAATGCTTCTTTGATTCTGGCAGCAATATGAGCAGCATCCAAACCTGTCTGGTCAAGCATATACTTATAACTGCCTGCGTGCGGAAATTCAGTCAATCCAATTATCTGCATCGGGGGGATACGCTTGCCGCTCTGAACAATTTCCTCTGCCACAGCGGCACCTAATCCACCACTAATAAAGCCTTCCTCAGCAGTTACCACCAATTTGCAATCGTGACAATACTTATCAATAGCATCCTTATCGAGAGGCTTAATGGTGTGCATATTAACAACGGTACACTCAATGCCTTCTTCCGCGAGTGCCTTAGCTGCTTGAAGTGACTGATATACCATTGTTCCTGTAGCAACAATAGTCACATCTGCACCTTCACGTAGTGTAATGGCTTTACCTATCTGGAAGTCATAATCCTCTTTATACACCATCGGATCACCAGCTTCACCGCACAGGCGCAGATAAACTGGACCTTCATAATCCATCAAGGCTTTTGTGGCCTTTACAACTTCAGTAGAATCAGCAGGTGATAAAATGGTCAAACCTGGAATAGAACGCATCAGACAGAGGTCATCAAGACCATAATGGGTATTGCCCTGTTGTTGAACGCCAAAACCTGAAGCCAGCCCAATAACTTTGATATTATGCTTCATGTATCCGCAGTGAATTTTCACCTGCTCATAGCAACGGGTCGCAATAAAAGCCGCAAATGATGTCACAAAAACATTATTTCCCTCGCTGGCAAGACCAGATGCGACGCCAAGAAGATTCTGCTCAGCAATACCAACATTGATAAACTGTTCAGGGTGAGCTTTACTAAATCGCTCGAGCCCAGAGGATCTAGTAAAATCAGCCGACATCGCTATGGTGTTCTGTCTTCCTTCAGCAAATTCAGAAAAAACAGTTCCAAAAGTTCCACGCTTTCCAAGCATGGACCACGTTCTCATTTGTAATCTATTGTAATCCATGTTAATTATGCGTTTAATTCATTAATAGCTGTTTGATAATCTTCTTCACTCAATGTAGCATGATGCCATTTGTTCTCACCTTCCATGAAAGAGATGCCCTTACCCTTGGTGGTTTTGCCAACAATGACAAATGGTTTACCATCTTTTTTTCTAGATTCGAGAGCAGCAATGATTGCATCAACATCATTACCATCAATCTCAACAGCATTGCAACCAATGGCGTTCAACATATTAGCAAAAGGAATATTCATAATTTCCTTCGTTGTGCCGTCCTGCTGCAAACCGTTATGATCTATAAATATCACAAGGTTATCTAGACCAAACTGAGCAGCTGACACAAAGGCCTCGAAAGTGCTACCTTCGTTGCATTCGCCATCACCCATGGCCACGTATGTGGTGTATGATAAACCTTTTCTTTTTGCATTCAGTGCCTTACCAACTGCAAAGGACAACCCCATCCCAAGACTACCAGTTGAACTTTCTATTCCTCTATCCAGCTGCTTAATAGGATGTGCGGGGTAGCGACCTCCATCAGTCATAAAATTGGAACGGTATTCACCCTCCGGAATAAAACCACAAAGACTTAAAACAGAATATAGTGCAGTATATGCATGTCCTTTACTCAACACAAAGCGATCTCTGTTTTCATCAGTTGTCTTATTGGGGGCAACGTTCATTGCGCCACCATAAAGTACAGCCAAATAATCAGCCAGTGAAAGAGCAGGGCCATAGTGAACACCAATTCTTCCGGTTGCATAAGAAGACTCTATAATTTCTTTTCTTAAATCAAGAGCTAATTGTTTAATCTTGTTACTATCCATTAATTCAGCCCTCCATCAATTCTATATACTTGACCAGTGATAAATGATGAATCATCAGATGCTAAGAACAAAGCCAACTTTGCTATCTCATCAGGCTCGGCATTACGCTTTAAGGCGGTTCTGCGCATGATTTCCTCATTCGCTTCCTCGCCCATCTGTTCTTGCATACGGGTTTTAACCATACTCGGAGCAATAGCGTTCACCCGTATTCCATAAGGAGCGAGTTCCTGGGCCATTGTCTTGGTAAAATAAATCACAGCTGCCTTACTACATCCATAACTGGTATAAGCAGGATAGGCATCAATACCACCAATCGAAGCCATATTGATAATTACGCCCGATTTCTGACGCATCATCAACTTGGCTACTCCTTGTGTAATCTGAACTTGTGCAAAGAAATTAATTTGGAAAACATCCTTAATAGACTGTAATGTCGTCATTTGCAGAATCCCTTTAGTTACAACACCAGCATTATTGATAAGAACATCAACTTTACGTTTGGTTTTGTATAACTCTGATATGAATGCTTTAATACTATCTTCAGAAGAAAGATCTGCAGTAAAAACAACTATTTCTGTTCCAGTCTTTTTAGAAAGTTCATCACAATGATGGACAAATTCTCCATCCTTAGATCTAACACAAGCCAATACCGTTGCCCCTGATTCAGCAAAGGCATCCAGAAAAGCTAAACCAATGCCTCTGTTACATCCGGTAATCAAGACCGTTTTTCCTTGGTTTGTATTCATATGATTAAACTTTAGGTGTTAGCGATTTCCGCTCTTCAGAATCTGACAATGTAAAAGTCATCTCACAAGAGCATACTAATTTCCCGTCAACAGTTGCTCTTCCCTTTCCTTTTGCAATGCCATGGCGATAAGAGATAAGTTCTGTTTCTAAATCTAATTTATCCCCAGGTCGAACCATGTTAAACAATCGAAGTTTTTCACATGAGAGAAGCAAAGCGATCTTTCCTTCATTTCCTTCTAAGGTAAATATAGTTAGAGCGCACATTTGTGTTAACGCCTCAGCCTGTAAAAAACCTGGCATACAGGGGTTTCCCGGGAAATGGACAGGAAAGAACCACTCATTAAATGATAGATTTTTATAGCCACATGCCAATTTACCTGGAATCACTTTCGTGGCCTTATCTATCATCAAATAAGGGTTCCTGTTTACCTGTACCCTCAATATGTCATTGTAATCTAATACTAGCTCGTCCATCAGAATTCAACATCATATTTCTTGAGGATTTCCATTCCTTTTTCAAACGATGACAGATCAACAATATCATCGGTCTCAAGCATAATATCAAATGCATCCTCAAGAGCTGCAACTAAAGTCATGTGACCAACAGAGTCCCAAAGTTCTACTCCCTGGTACTGAAGGCCTTTACACTGATCTGCCGTTACCTGCAGATTTTCTACAAACACGTTTGTGTACTTCTCTAAATTTGTCATAATATAAAATTTTATTTGTATAATAATAATTGTGGACAAACGATTTTATCTGTCTCGAAATAAACACTAGACCATGCCATTCCTACACCAAAAGCACAGCCCATTATTTTCAACTTCTTGTTATTCATCTCCTCATTACATTGCGACACCAGGGTTAGTGGAACACAACAGTTACCAGTATTTCCAAAATCCTTAATACAATAAGGAACTCTTTCTGGTTCTATCTTTAATTTCTTTCTTATTTTGTCAATCAAATATTTGTTTGCCTGATGGAAAACAAAGAAATCAACTTCGTCCATATTCAGACCGTAATGTTCACAAGGACATTTAATCAGTTTGGGACCTACATTTAATCCGAATGCAAATACTCCCATACCATCCATAATCGTATCGATACCTCTTCTTAAAACATTTGGTCTGATTTCCTTATATTCCAAAGATTCTGGTGTTAGCTTATTACGATGCCCGCCCTCTGGAATATATGCAAATTTAAAGTCTTTACCTCTTGTTCCGTGGTAGAAATACATAGTGGGGGCATTTTCATCATATTCCAAAGCCGTTGCTGCTCCTGCATCTCCAAAAATTGGCGCAGTTTCCTTATCTCTTCTGGAATTCAAAAGAGAATTCAAATCTCCATTCATCAAGATTGCTCGCTTAATGGAGCCCGTGGCAACTAGGGCTGTCGCTGTACTCATCCCTATTACCCAGCCGGGACAACCCTGTTTGATGTCTATAGCTAAACAGGACTCCGACAAGCCAAGCCTGTCTTGAAGCAAGCACGAAGAAGGTGGTAATATATAGTCACCTACTGAGCAAACAAACACTATTGCATCAATGCTGTCTCTTTCCCAACCTAGTTTCTCAATGAGTTCATTGCATGCTTTTTCACACAGATCTGCTGTCGTAAAATCTCCTTCTCCAACGGTATGTTTTCTTTCTATTCCCGTTTGAGCTATAACACGCTCAGCTTCTCCATCTTTAAAGAAGGGTAAGTCAATGTTCTCTTCTATATGTTCTGGTACGCACGCTGCCATACCGCGAACTGCTACTTTGTCTATTTTTATAAATGCCATATAAATATAAAATTTTATTTATCTCATTATATTAGAGAATAGCCTCCATCTATCCTAATATCAGCGCCTGTTATCCAAGTAGATGCATCCGACAAGAAAAACAATACAGAATTTGCTATTTCAGAGGGCTTGCCAAACCTCTTTAAAGGAAAATATGATTGCTTTTCTTTGAGCTCCTCATCACTAAGTAGAGCGTTGGCTGTCATTTCTTGTGTAGCTATGACTCCATAGCGTATATGATTAACACGGATATTTTTCTGACCATATTCTAAAGCTAAGCTCTTACTTAACCCGCTTATCGCACTTCCGCATATTGCATTTACGATGTCTCCGTAATGAACATTATCAATACCAGCAAGAGTTGATACAAAAACGACCGATGCTCCTTTTGATATTTTTTTCTTTTTTTGCAACTTCTTACATAACATTACGCCATGTATAACATTTTTATTAAAAAAGTCAACAATTTCGCTTTCTGTTACGAATTGAGACAAAATTGTTTTGTTTGCTCCTGCGACAATAACAAGGCCATCTACTGATGGACATTTATTTACAAATTCTATAAGGCCATCTTCATCATAAGCAATTGGGCCGTCTATCAAATCAGCCCCTGCTTTTTCGCAGGAAGCAGCCACTATCTGTCCTATCTCATAGGTTTGACCTATTACAAGTACAGACTTGTTTTCCAGTGTAAACGGATTATAATTCTTCATATCAGTGTATAGCCTCCATCAATTTTAAGATTATTTCCTGTTACCCACGCTGATGCTTCTGACAAAAAATAAATAATTGCCCATGCTGTATCTGTTGGCAGTCCGAGTCGCTTAATTGGATAGTTCTTTAGTTTTGTTTCTCGCTCTTCTTCATCTAACACACTAATTGTATTAAAAAGGGGCGTTTGTATAATACTCGGATTGATGCAATTTACGCGGATTCCTTGTGCTGCCAGTTCTAAAGCAGCTCCTTTTGCAAAACCACTTAGCGCTCCTTTCGAAGCAGCATACACAGATTCACCATAATGCACACAATATACGCCACAAAGGGAGGATGTAAACACAATAGAGGCGTCTTTTTTGATTTTCTTCTTTTTTAAAAGAGTCTGCGTAAGTAGAATTGGAGCCTCTGTATTTGTTGTTAGTATATCATCAAGGTCGGACGGCTTAATGAATTTCACTGGCAATACTTTACCTATTCCTGCATTATGAGAAATACCATCCAAAGGAGGACACTCATCCGATAACTTTTTTATTTCTTCAAATTTTGATATATCAGCAGCTATCATCTGGTGGCTGCCTTCTTCCAACTGAAGAAATGTTTCTTTCAGTCGTTGTTCGTTTCTGCCCGTAATTATGACTGAAGCGCCCATCTTTGAACACTCAATCGCTGTCGATTGACCAATGCCGGAAGACGCTCCCGTTACCAGAATCGTCTTCCCGCATAAAGAAAAGGGATTGTACATTTTACTTGCTTTCTACAAGATTATACAGTTCCTTGATAGTTGCGCAGCTACGGATATCTGCACCCGTTATCTGCTTGTCGTAGGCCTCATCAACCATTGAGATAATGGAGAGAGCTGTTAATGAACTCCATTCGTCCAGTTCTTTGAACAATGTATCAGCCTTGAACTGATCCTCAGGTGTCTCGTCAAACTCTGCGGCAAATGCCTCTACAAATTCATCTAATGTCATAATTTTAAACGTTTAAAATGTTAATTACAATAGTACTAATATCTCTATTCTTTTACAACTGAAAAATCATGTATCTTACCTTCGTATGTTGGAATATGAAGGAGTGAAGTTACTACTGAATCTGGCTTCATACGCTTTACTATCTTCTGAAGTGTATCGTCTGTTCCACACTCATAAAATTCTTTCACACCATCCTCATCCATTCGGTTTGTCAACTTAGTCCACTGTACAGGATAGGTCATCAGTTTGATCTGATTATCCAATATTTCTTGTGCATTGGTATGTGGTTCGCCATCAGCATCCTGATAAATGGGTATCTGAGCATCTTTAAAATTAAGATTCTTCAACTCAACGCCTAATATTTCCCCCTCTTCTGCAGAATTAGGAGAGTGTCCAACTCCTTTCATTGGGAGCACTAAAGCCCGTTTGGCTCCCATCTCCTTCAGTTTCTTACATGCTTTCTTAATGCTGGCACGTGCGCCAGTAATCACCAATTGGCCTGGCCCGTTGTAATTTGCAATATAGAGGTTTTCACCATCTTCGTCACCCACTTGCTTCAGTACATCTAGTACTTGCTCATCAGGAACACCAATGATAGCCCCCATAGCACTTGGATGTTTCTGGAATGCCTCGTAAAAAACTTCTCCACGCTTCTTGATAAACGGAAGTGTTTCTTCAAAGGTTAAGACACCTGATACAACCAATGCTGCATATTCGCCAAGTGAGTGTCCTGCAACACAGTCTGGTTTTACCTCTTCCTGCCCCAGTGCAAGGGCGACTTCGTAGATAAATATACCCATCTGCGTATAGCGGGTATCCATCAGTAGGTCTTCTGTCGCATTAAAAAGTGTATCTGAGAATCGTTCTCCTAACACGTCATTGGCCTGTTCGAAAATGGCTTTTGCCTTTGGGAAAGTGTCATAGAGATCCTTTCCCATGTGTTCTTTCTGGCTACCTTGGCCAGGAAACAAAAAAGCTTTCATTCTTATTATTATTTTGGAAATTTAAATTTATACTCATCAAGGTACAGAACGCAACTCATCCGCTCTCGGCCATCAGGCATTATAAATGTTTCAAGCGGTTTTGAACCATTCTTCAATTGCATTTTCACAACCTTCTTATTGATAGTATCCATTTCGCCATATACTTCCTTTATGCCAAACATCTTCATAAAAAAAAGCATCAGGTCTTGTGTATAGATTGACATATATGAATCGTCCCTTCCAGGCAGCCATGCCCAGAATTCATTTCTTGCACCACTAGAATTGATAAATTTCTTGGTGCTTCCTTCTCCTGTTGATTTAAACCGGTCTAATGCTGCTTTGATTATTTTAGGGTTTGCCAGTGCTGTTGTAAACAATGGCCATATGAATTTCCATTTGTTGCGACGAAATGTCTTGAACTCCATGGCCGTATCCATCGAGCCACTACTAAAACCGAGAATCTTGCCATTCAACTCAGCACATACAACTATCTGCCACGGGTCATTTAAGACCATCTTATAATATTGTTTTAAAAAACTCTTATTGACGTGAGCAAAAAAACCTTCGCCATACTTGTCACGCACATGATAATGCACATTCGCAATTTGTTTTGCATCGCTTGGCTTTGCCAATCTAAATCTTATTTCACTCATAATAAACTATATTATTTCCCCCAGTAGCATCCGCCTTCTACTAATGACGCATTCTTGGGTTTATCTTTGTCACTAGGATATACAAAAAAATGATTTATATAATTTTTCGTTTCTTCAAGTTCTTCATACCGAACACTTTTGATTCCGAACAAAAACTGTAATATGCCTCCCATATGTACAGCTTTCTTGCCCATACGTTTTACATGGGCTGCCAGTGGCAGTCCATATGCGCCACAACCTATCAAAGCTATATCATAATCTTTTTTGTTTATTTCTGACTTCATATAATCGAGTGCTTCAAACCAATCTGCATACTGCACCTTCTCTCCAGCAATCGACTGAACAGCTTTTACAGTTTGGAGGCTCGCAAATTCAGGTAATACTAATGGATTTGCAAACAATCTATCTCTCGATTCATTATACTGTTTCTCAACTGTCTCAGCGAAAGGATGAACAACTAACACACGCTGTCCTTCAAGAGCTGCTGTCCAAGGCTGTTCCTGTGAATAAAACGTGTCCATTGATGTTTTCCTTATCATCTGCTTCTCACCTATCCAGTCTTTAAAAAACAATTCCTCAACACGCCAACTTACCAGCATGTCCATTTCCTTCACATCTTCCTTATACTCCTTATAGAAGCGTTTAAGATTCTCGTGAGTCACAGGGAAAAAGCCTGATGCAGTTTGTATATTATAATAAGTTCGCGACTTCAATGGTAGTGACATCGGGAAAAAGCGAGAATACCATAATGTTTGTAGTTCAGTAGAACCAAAACGGGATATCATACAAGGCTCATTGTCCTTTATGAGATCTACAATGCGCTTCGTATCTACATCCAAACCTTCTGCCTTTGGAGCGAATGCCGCGTATATTTTATCAACAAAAGAAAAAGTACGATATTTCATCTTCCTGAAATTTTAATCCATTCCTTTGGTATCATGTCTAGTGAATCAGTATAATTCACCCACGGCGTAGGAGTTATAGTCTGGTGTCCCTCTCTCTCATTCAGCCAAGCTCCCCACCATGAAAACGAAGAGTTTGCAATAATATTAACCTTGGCCAAGGTCATCAATTGCATATCACGAAAGCTATTACCACCATGATTATGATCTACATAAATTATCTGGTATTTGTCCTGATAGTCCAAGAATAGTTTTTTACAATATTCTATGTCATTACTAAATATAAAAAATATCGGATTCTCACAAAAATTAATTGCCTTTGATATAGCTCTCCAATAAAACAAGTCTGTACATATATCCTTGAAGGGTGGAGCATCTACGTAATCACCTCTTCTTATATGCAAAGTTATTGAGTCTACCGAACTAATCTGGTGTGCTATTCGTCTGTTTTCTTCGTCTTCAAACGGAGGGAATGTAAATGCGCTCCTTATCTTATCCATAAAGGGTCTATGAAGCTCTGGATAATGCCAATATCCCTCAAAATACCCATTGCCCTCCCAATTATTATATATTTCTTTGTATTCAAACCAAGGTTTCTCTATGCATTCCGTTTTTCGGCGGGGCATGATGCGTCTCAGCAATCTGGACGGTTTGTACCAAGGTAAATACCATGTCACTCGTAGTATCTGCCACCATTTCGCAGTCGGCAGTTTTTGACCAAATATTCTATCCAACTCATATCCATTGTGGAGACCATACCCATGAAAATGTCCCAAGTCAAGTAGCACTTCCTCTTCTGGGTTCATTGCTTTCCACCTAATGGCGTATGCATACTGGAGCATCTGATTCCCAAGACCACCTATAATATTTACTATCTTCATTTCAATTATATACTTTCTTACAAATTACAGAAAATTGGGTCCAATACACTATCTATATCATACTTCGCAGCTTCTCGTCTACTACAATCTGACATATCATGTAAGTCCTCTTCACCATTTATAACCGCGAGCATCGCATTATTAAGGATTTCCGGATCATTGGCGGGTACAATTATGCCAGATTGCTTATCAGAGATTATTTCTGTGTTTGCATTAAAATCTGTTGCTATTACAGGCAGACCACATATCAAGGCATCTACTAACGTTCCAGGAAAGCCTTCACCCTCATAATATGTTGGAAATACCAACACATCGTAACTTGCTAATTCGTCATATCCTTCCTTTTGTTTTAGATCCAAATAACCTTTAAAAAACAAGTTAGTACAATCTAATGACGAAAAATAATCCCTATTATAACGTTCCGTTTCTTTACCATAAATTGTAAGGCTACAGTCCGCATTCTCAATTTTCTTGAATGCTTCAAGCATAACATCAATTCCCTTTTCTTTTAGCAATCTGCCAACATAAACAAACCTTATATTCCCAGTTTTCACTTTATGAATTGGATAATAATCAATTTTTTTAAAGTTTGGGCAATAATATATATTTGTAAAACCACATTGATTTAATGCTTCTTTCAAATAGTTTCCTTGCACAAAAATCATATTGTAAAAAGATAATGTTTTAATATCTCTTCCTGACACATACTTAAGAACATCACCCCCTGGAACAAACAACAAAATATTTCTATCAATATGAAAAAATTTAAATACGCTGGCTAAAGCTTTTGCTCCTCGTATCCCATAACTTACTACTATTAATCTATTATGATAAAATAATGTCAAGAGGATACTTGAGATCAATGACGTAAATGCGCTTTTCTGCCAGGTATCATAGAATTTGGTATCATATCTTTGTTGAAACCACCTGAGCATATATTGATTTCTCGTTTGTACGCCCCCACCTGTTGGTGATTCTCCGTGTTGTATGTTTGCAAGAAATAATAGTTTCTTCATACTTATTTGTATCTTACTTTGCCCAGTAAAAGCTGTGGTAATACATTCAACTTTTCAATGATCTTTATTAATAGAACGCATATTAACATTGAGCATATAAAAGACAATAATACTGTCAATGAATAATTGATATTCCATGATTCAAAATACTCACAAACTACTCGCATTACGATAGATATGTAAATTGCATATATTCCCAAAGTGATTGTTCCTATATATGTAACAACTCCAACCATTATATTATTAGATTCTTGTGTTACAAATCTCAAGCAAATAGAAAACATCATAACAATACCCATCACTCCTGTTACATAATAGTATAACATATTTATAGCGATGTTTGGATTATTGATAAATGAAGGACTGTTTCCCATTCTCCAAAATAAAGCTAATACAAACCAAAAAGGAATGTAAATATACCATGTTCTTAGAAGGAGATTTTTTATCTTATCTATATATGCTCTTGACATCATTCCGAGCAAAAAATAAATGGTATGCCTGGCGAACAATGAAGTTCCGTAATCCACTCGACCTCCTGTAACTTTCCTTAAATATATAGCAATTGCTGAGAACATTATAAACACTGCTATTGAGCCTATGATATATAGAATGTGTAATCTCTTTTTGCCACCACCAGATTTCGAATTTATTACGTTTATAATTATGAAAAAAGAAGTTATATAGAACAGGACGTACAGGAACCACAATCCACTATCTGGCGTTTCTATTATTTCCACCCAGCGTAATATAGAAAAATTTCCATGAAGCAATATGCCTGCTATTAGAGGGTACACAAAAAATGGCATTAACAACTGATATGCCCTCTTTTTTATATCATCTAATGTATTTCTTAACTTATAGGACACAAAACCACTTAAAAACATAAAAAGAGGTATGTGGAAACTATAAATCAAATTAAATATAGTATTATCTCCTGGTAATGGATTAATTGTCTGTATGGCATGCCCCCACACCACTAATATAATTGTAATTCCTTTGAGAAAGTCAATACTTTTAATACGTACCTTTGACATAAATCGACTATACTAAATCCTTAACATACTAAGATTGCTGGAGGACAATAGGTTTCCTATATTTTTATTTTTTTCGTGTTTGGAAAAACCCTAGATAATGTATGCTTACATTGTTCAGTTGTGCATAAATAAAAGAAACAGGTAAGAACTCAAAAAATATAAATCTTATGAAATTAATAGACTGCGCTCTGATTAGTGCAAAAAACAAACACCCCATAAGTGCGAACATAAAACGATTAAACAATTTATTATTCGTTTGCATAAATCTATTCCAAAGCTTCAATAATGCGCCTATTATTATACCATTATACAAAAAACCAAAAAAACCTGCAAAAAGATAACCTTCTGTAAAAGGATGAAAGCCAGCACTCTGAGAAGCAGTAAACTCTACTCCAAATATTTTTGGGGATATTGTTATATAAAGCCATTCTCCTCCCATTGAAGGAAACATTTTCAAAATCTGTGAAGATACAACAGCATAAGGTGCAACAATATTCTTAGCTTGAACTCCAATTATGTTATATGCAGGGGCCATATAGTCTTGTTTCAGCAGAGTTTCGGCCAAACTTCCTCCATCTTCAATGCCTCTTAAGGATGACATTTGAGTCGCTATATATATAAATAATAATGCAGATACACCAACAATTAAAATTTGTTTTAATTTAAGTTCCCTACCATATAGCCATAAAAGAGCCAAGATCATAAAAAAACCAAGCATATCTGATCTATTTCCTGTAATAAAAGCATAAGAAAAGAAAAGCATAATGTTGTATATAGCAAATAATTTTATCAAAATACTTTTCTTCTCTAATGTTAGTAAAGGTAGTATAACAAAAGCTGGAAGACTTTTAACTAGTGTATCAGTTATGGTGATAGAATTAAGTTCATAGCCTTCTGACCCATTTTCTACCAAACTATGATACGTAATAAGATTAATATTTGTAAACAAATAATAAGATGAAATAATACTAAAAAGGATAACAATGCCATATCCTATCCACTTATTGCTACTTTTTTTCTTGTAAACAACATTGTACACTCTATTCTTACTTTTACTAAAACTGAAGAATAAAAACAATGATAATAATGATAGACTAACAAATCCATAAAAATCATACCAGACATCTCGTCCCCAATAATCATCGGCAAAATGATGAAAGAAACGGTATGTTATTTCTGTTGGTAGTAAATATAGGTACAAAACCATACAAAATAGACCGAACAATCTGTTTTTTGCCCAGATAATATAAATTGCGCCCCCCCATAACAATGCCTGTAAAAATATCAAAACAGCATCAAGCGTATCACTATACATCATCATTTTCTTTCAATGATTTTAAGAACGAAATACCTTTTTATTAACAGCACAGAACACTGCACTTTTAAATACTTTTGAAAGTATTATATCAACTATAGCAACATAAACAAGCCCCGCTACAACCAAAGAGAGCAGATTGTTTATTTGCATTGCTAACGTCAGATTATACACATAGAATGAAACAAAAGCCGCAGCTATCAATATACATATTTGCCCCATTAAATTAATTATATATCGTATTGAGAAAATACTATTGTATGAATTTATATGACCAAGCGACAATAGCACAAAAATTGCCATAGCTAATGCTTCAAAAACTCCTACTCCAACATAATCAACATTATTTGCTATAATAACAGAACATCCCAGGAACATTATTGTTACCACAGCACTTATGATTGCAAATATCTTTTGTTTTTCCAAAGAGTAAAAAACATTACGCGTAATGTTCATAATTGAAATTAATACTCCATCAATGAAATAAAAAGGTAGCACTGCCGAAAGGTTGTTCACTGACTCTCCTGTGAATTCACCTCTCATAAATAGTATTTCGATAATTGGATGCGCAAACAACGATGCAAATACCGCTACGAATGAAGCAAAGATAAATACGACCTCTAATTGTCCCCTAAAGCTAATCAAACCTTTATGAACAATTTCCGAATCAGTAGAAGCAAGGTTTCTAGCCATATCTGGGAAAGCGACCGTCGCCATCCCCATACTTGCTGCTGTTGACAAGAAGCCGCCAAAACTATGAGAATAACCCAACAAGGAAATGCCTCCTACATATTCTAATCTCCCTGCCCATAAATAAGCTATCGATGCAAATGCATGGAATGGAAGAAAAGAAATAATTATCATACAGACTCTTGAGATGAGCTTTGTACTTTCTATTTTCACGTTTGCATTTGATTTATGAAATAAGTTCCCGTAGTATCTATTTATTATCAGGGAGACAATTGCTGAACATACCATGCCAGCAGCTATTGACCTTACTCCAAGTACATCATGTAATAAGACGACGGACAGGATAATAAATACATAAACAAGTAACTGTGTAGATGAGACTATCAGGAAATTCCTGAAATAATTCTGCACAGATGCCAAATAGCCATTTACTATAGAAATATAACCATTTAGCCAAAATAAGGATGACAAAAGGAGGGCTAGGTTATAATAATCTGACGCATCAGTATCTATGATATTACTCAAATTCAAATAAGTAATCCCAAATCCTACAATAGATATAATTAAAGCTATTCGTGAAACATATATTTTTACTTTGTAAATATAATCATCCAGTTTTGACTTCTCGAAACGCGCGAAAGTGGGAAAGAACAATGATGAGAATATGGTTCCTGTAGCGCCTGTAATTATAGCGGGTATCGATAGTAAAGAGAAATAAATATCCATCTCTTTGCCGGAGCCGAAATAATTGGCGTATAGCATCTGGCATAAAAAGCCTAATACACCACAAACAACAAACAGGATGCTTATAATAAATGTTCTCATGTACGATCAAATAAAATAAGAGTTTTTCATTTTTCTACTATCAAATGTTTCTTAACATAATCCCACACTAATGCGAAAGGGCGAGATATCGGCTCTGATGGGAACTCAATTATAAATTTCATTCTATAAAGTATTTCATGAGCATAAGAGATAATAATATTATTGTGACATCTGTTGTTTTGAAGGCCAAAGTTTCCACCCTTCAACATCTCCTTTAATACCATCTTTCCTGCTTTTTCATTTGTTTTTGCTATATCTGAATTCTTATCCAGTCCTAGTGTCTCTTTTTCTATCCATAACACTGCGCAGAAGAAATTATACATTCCACAGCGCTTCATTATGCTTACAGCCTCCTGCTTATCTGTGTCCGAAATCTCCTGCTTTAACAGGTAATAATAGTCTATAGCATGGCGCAAACCTATACCCTGTGTAAAAAAATGGCGCATCATGTGGGATAGCTGGAACACAAGATTAAATGCATTCGACGGTACAGCATAGCCATCGCAATTAATATTGTTGAATTGTGTCTCGCTGGTCTTTCTAAAAAACTGCTGTAATCTATAGTTGTGCCACTTGTTATAACAGAAAGATGGATAATAATGTACCTCCACTTCTACATCATTAAAAATAGGATAGTCCATGTGATGATACTGTACATTCATATCAGGAAACCGCTGATGGACAAATGCCGCAACCTCTTTCTTTGTTCCTTTTAACCAGACATCAATATCTCCGGGTTTCCGCATTGTTGGGTTGGGATACATCAAAGAATTGCCTTGCCCCTTCAGTATACAGGATTCTCTTCCTTGTTTTTTCAGATACTCCGTCAACTCCTTCACTCGCTGGTTCACCAACTTATTCTGACTCTCTATCATATTAACCTGGCCAATCCACTCAAAGAGCAACTCCTGTGGTATGTCTATCTTCCTACTCTTACTCAACCGGTCTATTCCCGCAAGCACTATGCCCTCAATCGCCTGTTCCTGACAGAACCGATAAAGTCCATGCCAGTCCATGCCAGTCACATTTGGTACATCCGATGGATTCTCTTTTAGACAAAAGCTTAGGAAATTTAGATTGATATTTCTGTCAAACATCTTTTCTATTCAAATTACTACCGAAGCGGAGCCAATATATTGCAAGTATAAGACTGATTATTGCAGGTATAACGATTAACAACATCCACACGAAATTTGTCGTCCAATATGATGATACGAAGCCAAATAATGCAACAAGAGAATATAATACTACAAGAAAATACTTCTTTTTTGCAGTAATTATAATATTGTTTTGATTAATCAATTCCATGACATTCAATTGTTGTTTAAAAGGGGACAGGCCCGCTGTTATTGAACCTTTTCGTTTTATGAGAGACCAACTTACAATGTAAGAAGTAAGAGGTCAGATGTAAGATGTAAGTGTTATTTTAAACGGGACGGACAGGGATGAAGATGTCTGATGTATGATGTTAGATGTTAGATGTATGATGTTATTTAAAACGGGGCGGACAGGGATGAAGATGTATGATGTCCGATGTATGATGTAAGATGTAGATGTATTTAAAACGGGACGGGAGGGCAGAAAAATTTAACTTAACTTACGAGAGAGACCCGCCCGGAGCCCGAGAAGATGTCTGAAGTCTGATGTATGATGTCTGATGTTGTTATTTATCTTCACGAAGTTGCCCATCAATCTTTTTACAGCGATGAACAAGTAACTTTACAAGTTCTTCTGCATCGTTATAAATGCTCTGATATTGCTTATCGTCAATGTATTTGTTGCGATGAAGAAGTTCTATCCAGTATAATGATTCTCTTGCCTCTTTCAGTGCTATATATGACTTCGCTCGGTAATCCGTTTTACTTACTGCATTGGTAGCTTCAGCATTATTAGCTCCTATACTCGTTCCCGACCTTAATAGTTGGTTGGCTAAAGCCGCCACCGATTGAAGGTGTACGGGAACTCGTGATGTCTGATGTCTGACGTAGGATGTCTGAGTTTTATTGCGTCTGTCAGCCCTCTGACTTCCGCCATCATACCTCTTGCTGGCAGCTTGCTCCAGAAGGTAGTCATTCAACCTTATGATTCTGTCGCTGAAGGCGAGGCATTTCGCTTGTATAGCTTCGCTAACTTCGCTCATGAGGTTAGATGGAAGATGTTAGAGGTGAGATGATAATCCCCCCGGGATTAACCAATTTCGGAGGCGTTCATTAAGGGGAGATGAATGATGTTATTACTTTGAGTATGACAGGGGTCAGGCTCCTGACAAATGAATGCAACATCCATGCACTTTAGTTTTGGTGTGAGGGGAATGTGGACTTATCCTTTGGATACATCTTGCCCTTCCTTCACTACCAGGGATTTTTCATGGTGGTGAGGGGATGTTAATGGGTCCTAAAAGGATATAGGTCAACGAGTTACCACCTCTACACGAGGGACTTGCGTCCCGTAGATTCAATAGGGCTTGTGTCCTATAACGGGGCAAAGGTACAATTTTTTTAGCGGATTTTCAAGTATTTTACTAATTTTTGTTCTTATTTTGTGTACACGAATATGTTTTTTTAAATCGGTTAGAGGTTAGCGGTTAGTGCTTCTTTTCCGATTAGGGGTTAGCGATTAGAGGTTAGAGCTGTTTCATAAAGGAATTGCGCAAACCAGAAAGCAACTTACGATGTAAGAAGTAAGAGGTCTGATGTAGGATGTATTATGTTATTCCATCTGCGGACGAAGAAGTTCTACTATCATATCCATATTGCTCATTTCATCACAAGAGACTTTGCTCATCACGAACTCACGCCAAATATTTAATTTAATATCCTTACAACTTTGCCATCTTTAAAAAAGATAACAGTCTTAAAATTATATTTCCATTCCGTATATTGACCTGATGAATCTATCATGTTGGAAACTGATAGAGGTCGTCCCCATGCATCCTTGCACATCTCAGGTGTCATCCCTAGTGTTATAGTATGTTTGGCAATGAGACTCCCTTTGTCCTTACCATACTTCTCTATCATATCTTGTTTGTTCTGTGCTTCACGCTTTGCAATATTATCCTGATAGTCCTTTTGTTCCTGGAATTTCTTCATCGCTTTTAGGGAATTTATGTGCTCTGTATCCTTAACGCTCTTTTCTAAATCATCCACTTTAACAATATAGCGATCTATGTATGTATTATAGGTTTCACCCCTTACAGCAAATAGTTTAATCCATGCAAGCCTGCTATCTAAAACATCTTCTGTCGTATAATATCTATGCCAAATAGACTTTTTCATTGGGCTTTCTCTTTTATATAAAGAAATACCCCGAGAATTGTTCAAATCATCATATTTGTTTGTTACCTTAACAGCAAATTTACCTGTATTCTTACCTTCCAAAATACAACATACATCATTTGTTTTGTTGATTACAACATCGGAACAATAGAAAAGTGTGTCTTGCTGGAAAACAGTTGCGCCAGTTATGGCATCCTTTAATTTTTTATAAGTACTACTAACATCAAATATGAAATCTGTTCTGTATGACATCATGACAGTCTTGTTTAATAATTCCTTTTTGATATAATCAACATACTTGATTGGTACAAAAGATGTCGGAATTAGATCTGATGCAAAATATTCATATGAATTAACTGAAAGATAGTAAGTACTTGTATTATCTATGCTCTCAATTCTTAAACCATAATCAGACGATATTGTAAAATTAAATTTTTCTTTATTTATTTTTGCTTCGGCAATTTTTTCTTTTATCTCTGATTGTGGGGCATATTTTTCACCCAACATCTGCAAAATATCAAGTTGTTCATTTCTTGTGTATTCAAACTCATCTATCTTATAGCCATTATTAAGAAAAGACTTCATCTCCTTTCGAAGATCATCACCGAATAAAACTGCCGTCACAACATAATGACCTCGCGGTATAGTTACATTAGCACCATGACCAAGCCCTATTATTTTTTTTTCTTGAAGATCGATCTTATAAACGTCTTTATCCCTAAAATCATTTTCATAGATACCACCGTTTGTAAACAACGTATCTCCTACTATATTTCTAGAAAAATAGGAATATTTGGCGATATAATCATCCAAATCGTTTGTGTAGTGAGTATTTAAATAGGTTCCATCATACCCTTCACAGCTATTGTCGATAGACAATGGCTCATTAATATAGCTTGTTGCTGTAAGCTGTTGGCTATAAGGATTTGCATCTGCATTTAAGACATCTTCAATCGTTTGTACTGACGGAATAGGCTCTTTTGTATGCTGGAATTCTATAGTGGAACCTTCTGAAATATAGATTTGCCATGTACCAATCTTTGTGACATATAACATGGAAGGTGGTGTAAAAGGCAACTTAATATCAAACCCATTTTTTACTGTAAGCGACCTTATATTAGGGAATACACTACCTGCCACCTCCAAATAAATAATTTTATCGTTGATTATTTTATTTATCTCATATTCACATTCAGTTTGCCTGATTGGTTCATAATTCTCTTTTATACAAAACGCTCGTGAATCGATGATAAGTTTTGGAACATTATATATTGGTTGATTTTGTATGTTAAACCTATAAATAGGACCTTCATATGATCTACCTACTAAAGGATTACCATCAATATCAATAGGTCGAGACACTTCAGAGATATCCAAAACTTTCAAATTAGACATTTTGGAGATGACTTTATAATCATTATCTGACAATTCCTCGCCTTGAATTACCAATTTTTCTATCATCGGTAATTCGTCCTTTGATACAGACTTTTTGAGTTTGTCTACACCAGGTAATTGAATCTCTTTTGTATTGAGGTTGTCATCCTGTGCTTGTGTCATTAATGGCACAAGAAAAAGCAGGGCGGAAAAAAGTAATTTCTTCATAAACTCATGTAAGTCATTTATAACGACAAGTAATGACAAGGGACAATACTGTCATAGGCTATCATATCCATATTGCTCATCTCATCACAAGAAACTTTGCTCATCACGAACTCACGCAGGATAGCATTAATAGTCGCATCTTTTATTGCATCGCATCTCCAAAAGCCTGTAACCATGCCTTCAACTCCATCAACTATTTCACAATTCTTTTATTTCCTCCTTTGGAAGTATTCTTAAGATCTTCATTAATTGAGTTGATATCTTTCTTAACTTCTTTCACTTCAGATTCAACATCCTTGATTTGCAACTTGGTTTCTTGGATTTCTTCTGTATGTTTATCTTGGGTTCCAAGTACCTTACTATAAGAAAGAATGAAGAACAGTGATACTATGGCGGCTAACACCGCGATGGCTCTAACAAACCACGCTGTGGATAGTTTGCTTTTTATTTCACTACGTAAATCTTTAACCTCATCGTTTATCTTATCACCCAAGTCTTTCCGTATCTGAACATGAGCATCTTCATTTTGATTCTGGAAATCGGTAATTTTGTCATCTAAATGAGTATATTTGTTCCAAGAATCGGATTCAGTAGGACCATTCATCGTACTTTGTGATGAATTTATTATCCTGCTGCGGTCATCCAAATTGTCTTCTTGTTCAGTAACGTCTCTCTTTGGACGATTTGAGTTCTTAGCATATTGCCGTACTTTCTTGAAATTATCCTCAAGATTGTACTCATCTCTATATACTTGTTGTTTAGGAGGTGTTGGGCGTCCTCCACCCCTATCTCTATTTCTGTTATGGCTCATCTTATAATTCCGACAGCATTGTATATAAGTCTTTCTCTACAGAAAGTGAGAGCGTATAAATATCTTTGATGAGTGATACCTTGTCTATCGGCTTTTCATCATTTGTAATATAGTTATCCGTATCAATGGCAACACCTACATGTTTCTTGCAAAAAGAATTATTGAACTCTCTTTCATAGAACGGATCAACTGTATTTAAAGGTCCAATCTGATACATACCTCCTGTGTAGGTCAAATTGAAAAGTAAATCATTGGCAGGAAACTTCGACAACTGCAATCTTTCCGGGAATAGTTTCAGGAAATTAGATAATATTGTATCGTAGGAGGAAGACTTTGTATAATATGAACCCATTACACGACAGCCAATACGCCTAACAACCCCTGTACCAATAACACCGGTAATCTTTTCATACAACTTTGAAAACCTGTCAAAATAGGATTCTATTGAGTCTATTTGTAATGACATGATATTAATCCTATTGAATCGAACAGATACAAAGTTACGAGCATCGTCCCTATTCTCACAATCTCTAAGGTTTACCTCAGAAGGGCCAACTTCCCAATGAGGGGTATTGATAAGGCCAGATGACAAGACAGTATCCACGATTTGTCCACGTTTATCAAGCATAGACACTATAGGATCAAAACGTGTCTCAATAATGATTTTTCTGTTGCCTATGACCTTCGAGTCAAGATTATTTGCCAAACTCATATCAATATCTTAATTGTTGTCATACTACTTATCAAACAGACTAAAATCTGGTCGCTGAAGCATATTGTAATTGGCGGCATTATCAGAAAAGTATCTCATAAACTTATCCTTTGCGCCATTGGATAGTGATTTAAATAAACTTGGTGACATTACCCATCCTTCAATACGTGCTGCAAACAAATCAGTTAGTTGCATTTTCAAAGCGACATCGTCAAGGTTTGCCCAAGAATCGATATATCTAACGAGATAATCATTTGTATGATCCTCATGATAACCAACGACTATTTCTAATGATGTGCCAGTTGGTATCACATGAATAAAACCGGTATCCCATACCTTACCTTCAAAAGATTTCTCTATGCCTCTGGATGTGCCTGCATCTACCTCATAAGAAAATGTAGCAGAAGCGGCTACCGCTATCTTAGAATAGCTATAGCGACGAAAATGGAACTTTGAAGTTGGTGCATTCAACTCTGATTCAATGAGTTTCCTATATTCATTCAAATCACGTAAACCCAATTGGTATCCTTTCAGTTCTGTATTGAGCATTTCCGCAGGAAAGTTTAGTGTATTTGCTCTTTGTATCCTCTTGGTTATCTCAATATTTTGTTCTTTCTTGACTATTTCTGCACAAACCACACGATAGCTTAAAAGTAACTGAGTCTCATAATCACCAAAATCAAGATTGCCTTGCTCTATTTTCTTAAAGAGTTCCGTATCGTGTTTGTCGCAAAACACAGAGAGTGAAATAGCTTGGTTTATTCCAACTTGTCTAAATTCTATTGGACAATCAATAGCATTCCACTTAAAGAAATCAGTAGGGCGTGCCTCTATCAGATGGTTATTCTCAGCTATATTGTTTAAAATACCATTGCGCTGCAACAGATGTGAATTGATAGCAGCCTCTTCGCAACCGTCAACCTGGCAATGATGCCTCATTGTATGAACATTCTTAGTAATGCCCTGCAACGTCTTCATCTGCTGTTTATCAAATCCACCAGCCATGTTTTGTATTACTTCTTTGTACTGTCTTTTTTGCTTGTATTGATAAACTTTATCTCTTTACCCTCTCTTATTACCTGTGGAGGTACGTCATGTGTTTTTGAAGGATCAAACTTCTTTTTTTTCTCTTCTCCCATATTGTTTTTTGTTTTATTGATTATTTCTCTATTATCTATCTTATTTGACGCGATTACTATCGTAGAGCTTGCAAAATAAAAAACGAAAGTTACGCTTAAACAGATAATGCACCAAAAATGCCAAAATCCTTTCCATTTGTTTGCATTCTGCAATAGTTCGAGAGATTTCTCCAAATTTCTTAGGTAAGAGTGTTTTACTCCTATATTCGCTTCTTCGTCATCTAAGCCTTCATCTTTATAATTATTCAAATCTTCGTTAAAGAATATTGATGGGGATATTTGCTGTGGTATATTTGCCGGCCAAATATGGAGTATGAAACATATAACGGATGCAATTATTCCAATAAAATACAAGGAAAATATTGACAATACCCACCATTCATTCTGTCTTTGAAATATGAAAGTTACAATCTGAGGAAAATAGACAAACAATATGCCAAATATCGTAAGAAGGATTGCAGTCTGTCTTCTTCTCCCTATCAAACGATTATCCTCAAATCTAATTAATTCCTCATGCATCCTGATATTATTGTTAATATCCAGGAAATTATAAGGGTCGTTAATTGAAGTGTTATATTTATCAATAGCACTTTTGAGAGATTGAGTCGTTGATGATAGTGCTCTGTTCACTGTCTTTACCCTCTCAAATAGCGGCTTCAATAAACTTGATAACATATTCAACAAAACTCTTTAATTGATATCTCAGCATTTACATCATGTTTCTTGTATCGCCTCATAAATTCATTGCATCGTATACTCCAGACTATCCATGTCATCAAAGTAGCACCAGTGTACATCCTCTACACAGTCCCCTGCTGTTTTCCGTAAGGTTCTTCCGTACGCTTCGAACTAAATACTAATGTTCAGTGCCCTCAGCCTCAGTTCTTCTGCTTTCTTATCTTGTTCTAACTTAAGATGAGTCAATCTCTTTAAGAACTCCTTTACCACAGCATCAGTCTTTAGCTGTTCCACTGCAACATCTGCAATATCCTTATTCAGTTTCTCTATCTTATCAAGAGTACTCTTTGATACCGTACCTTCAGCCAAATCCTTTTCTACGTTCTGTGCATCCTTGCAATGAAGCATCAGCTTCAATCTGTCAAGCACCTGCTTATCTTCATCTGGCACTTCTGGCAACGCAATCAGTGCAACAATGAGTGCCTCATATTGCCTAATATAGCTCACAAAGCTATCATGCCAATTTGCTATATATTGTTGTTGTACTGTTTGCATTGTATTATTTATTTTCTTTTTTGTTCTGACTGGCTGTATCGAACGTAAGATGTCAGATGGATGATGTATGATGTCTGATGTTGTTATTTATCCTCACAAAGTTGCTCATCAATCTTTTTGCAGCGATGAACAAGCAACTTTACTAGTTCTTCTGCATCGTTATAAATGCTCTGATATTGCTTATCGTCTATGTATTTGTTACGATGAAGTAATTCAATCCAGTACAATTGACTCACGAGCTTCTTTAAGAGCAATAAAAGATTTTGCACGATAGTCTGTTTTACTAACAGCATTTGTTGCCTCGGCGTTGTTGGCTCCGATGCTGTAATAGTTGCTATCTTTGTCTATATGTGTCTTTTAAGAAATCTCTTATCTTACCATATTCAGTAGTATTATTGTCTCTGACATAACCTACAATGATATTAATCAGTTCTTCGCGGCTTGTGCGTCGCTCTTTGAGCTCCTTCTCAATATGCCACCAGAAATTCTTGCCGTCTTCATCATTCTTTTGTGCGCCCTGAGCCTCATATCCAAGAATAATCGCGTCTATGCTTTTTACTTGGAAAACGTAGTCGGTCAGATATCTGTAAAGGCCGTGGTCAACATTAACATACAACTTGTTATGCAGATACTTTTCCAGACTTTCAATAGGCAGAAAAGATATGGGAAGGTTGTTTCTTATGTTATTCTTCTGAATAAAACGGTTGGCCTCTTTCTTACAGTCGCCATCTAACACTACGCTTACAGAAGAACGTTTTCCAAGAATGTTGAACTTGACCACTTCGTCAGCAAGCTTCAACACATTGGTATAACCGCCACAAGGCAGTACGTGTATCATTCTGTTCCGCTGAAGGTTTTCATCGCGTAGGATGCACTTGATAAAAGAGGCGGCAAGGTCGTCTTCGACAAGGATTACATTGTCAAAACCTGAATGGTCATACAATATTCTTGTTGCGTATGCGGGATAGCAGGGATTGAGTATCTCTATACTATTGTCGGAATGCCTTTCTACATAGAATATATTTTCGGGCTTGATGGCTCCTATCAACTCTATGGAATGTGTAGAGAAGTAAATAGCATAGTTATATTTGTTTGACATATCCTCCAAGAAGTTAAGGAGTCGCTTCAAGGATGATGGATGCAGCGCAAGTTCTATTTCGTCAAGAAACAGCACACAGGGCTTTGACAAACTCGCACGGTCATTATTTCGAAGATTAATTGAATTCAGTACGCTAATCAGCAGGTTTTCGCCAGTTGACATATGAAACTGGCTGATGCGGCGCCCATTCTTCTCATAGTAGAAAACATATCCATCAAATTCCGACTGCTTGTTTCTCGGCAAATGATATAATTTCTCATAATACTCCTCGTTTCCTTGTAGAATCAGGCCCAAGTTCTTGCGAATGAAGTCATCTGCAACAACAAGGGTATTGGTATCTACATTCATAGCCTTCTGAACTTTAGGCATAGAAGTATCCTTGAACCTATTGCCAAAAATCAAACTACCTTCGTAGAATCCTTTAATATTCATATCGCCGGTCTGAGACTGGATCCACTTGGAACCATCATAGGTCCAAGAACGGAATGCTCCGTCCTTCTCAAAGGTAATAGAAGCATTAGGTTCTGTAGCTCCAAAATACAACTGCATCTTCATCTGAAAAAACAAACTGGCGGCGCATGTAGCTATTGTGCTCTTGCCTGATCCATTCTTTCCAGTGATGGCATATAGTCCCTTCTCGACTGGTATCTCAAACGTCAAGTCATCAATACACTTGACGTGACTGATATGCATTTTAATTGTATCCATATATCCTCTCCTTTTGATTATTAGTCATCAAACAATGACACAAGTCTTTTTCAGGCTTGTCCCGCAAATGTGACTGAAGCGGCTTCTTGGCTCATTTTACAGTAGCCGTCGCAACTTCACTCTTGTTTATCTGTTCCACAAGTTTCTCTGCAAACACGGCATCCGCCTCAACGCTTATCAGCTTGCTGATTTGCATACCCGTATCTGTCAGTATGATGACATTCATGTGATAAGGCCTGTCCTTAATCTTCACATGAAGCTCTTTATCCCGCAAAGGAAGCATTGTGTCAAACTTGACTTCCATAGAGCCGTGGTTGGCATTAAGGAACCCGCAATCTACCAGCGACTGGTATTCTATCTATCACACTATTACTTGTCTATCACTATTACGCTCTCATGAAGCTTTTTACCAAGTGACTTGCTCTGCTGAGGACTTGTCTTAATGTCACGGGCCTTCCTAATCTCACGCACTTTCATTCCACAGTCCTCTGCTATATCAGAAATAATCATATCAACAGGCACTTCTACTCCAAAGTATGCGGAATTTGCCACATTGAAATAAATAACACCACCCTTGCGCATTTTTTGGGAAAATGCAGAAAATAGCTGTTGCATATCCTCAAAATAGCCGCATATCATATTGAGAATATCTGAATTCCAGCTTTTGGCATCTGACTTCTTCATATCAGACAGGCAGTTTATCAATCTGGCATTATCTATCGGCTTCACTTCTTCATACTTGACCTGCACGTGAGAGCGGAGGGTGCTTTTGCGAAGCTTTTGCAAATCTTCGTGGCTGTTCACCAACTCCAAAACTTTCAGCTCCAGCATATAGATGTCTGTATAGTCGCGAGAATTCAAATATGGCGGCGAGGTGATTATCAAATCAAGAGTGTCGTCATCTACATTCTCAATAGACTTGCGTACATCTCCAAAATAGCATATATCTGCGTTGCAAACCTTAGCACTCTGTGATGACAGTATCTTAACATCCTCAGAAATCACCGTATCCAGTTGATTCAAGAAGAGCTTATGAATCTCATTACGGCTTATTATTCTATTCTCCCAGCCCTTTTTATATGAAAGGCATTTGCCATTACGGAACATATTGCTGGCTTGAAGAATGATTGAGGCCAGAGCTATCGAAAATAGTTTTTTATACCTTTCGTCATCAACCTTTGTGCGTATCGCATAGCGAATATCAAGTATTCCATCAAGTGAAGAATCGTGAAAGTTCCACTTCTTCTTCCCGTCTTTATGCACTACGGTATCTCCAAAGGGTATAGCTTCCTCCCTGCGAATATACTGTATCGGATTCTTCAAAGTGTCGGCCACACTATTTCTATACTTAACTAATGTTACCTCATCATAAGTCCGCTCAAGCTTCACCTTGGCAAGAAGATACATAAAGGGGCTCACCTCAAAACTATAGCAGCGGATGTTATGGTTCTGCAACTCGACCGGCGTGGTTCCACTACCACAGAATGGCTCCATTGCACACTGGGGAGTGAAAGGTAGCTCCTGCAGAATATCCTCAATAAACTCTTTGGAATATCCCTCAACAAAAGGATACCAACGATGCACAAGAACATCCTTGTTCTTGCCAAACACCATAATGGAGTCGTACCTTTCAGTGCAATCTATGAATGGATATTCTCTCATAAGAACCGTTTAACGAGGGTTTTCGTTCTTTACCCTAAAATCCTGTAATTTTATAAAACGCGGATAATGCTCGCGCAGATTTTCAGGAAGATCTTCTTCAGAGATACCTGTCCCACTATCAGGCAAGTCATCTTTGCGGGCATCAAATACTGCAAGGTAGCCTATCTTAATGTTTTTCTTTTCTATCAACAGTTCATTAATGTATCCAACTACTTGCTTTACAGCATCAGGTTTTATGCGAGGGGTAGCATTATACTTTGTTGACACATCGTTACCTTGAGCATTTATGCTTTCTCCCAACCACTTTATCTCAATAAAATATAAATCCTTGCCATCTTCATCAGTAAGTTCTATATCCAAACGGTCAAGATCTTCAAGCATCACCTCACGAGAAACGACCACCCTCATATGTTGTTGAATGTAGTTTCGAATATCATTCTGAAACAGATATTCTGGCTTGTTGTTCAACACATGTTTGTTATTCGCAACAAAAGTGTCAATGTTCTCTGTGGACTTTGTAAGAGAATGGAGTGCACGTAAGCCTGCCTTCGTAACAAAGAACTTGAGATATGTATCTTGATGTGTGAGGTTGATACGATAGTCGTCTAAAACTTCCTGTAAGCTCTCTATGGTTTTCCGCTCTTCATAACTATTCTGTGCATCCAAAGTGTAAAAAACACCATCACCATAGTCTTTCCCATCTATAAAATAGTTTATCGTTGAGTTTGGAGAGACATGAAAAACTACCCATGCATCTTTTGTGTTTGATAACGACGCGAAAAAACGACGTGCTTCATTATTTTCTGCTGGAAACGGGTCGTTATTGAAATTGAGTATGGACAAATCCGCATCTACATACACAGTTTTGTTAGTCAAGAAAGATGCATTTTTGAATAGTTCGGCTATCTTAATTTCTGCATCCGTGCAAAGGCTTGCAACGTCTGCTTTACTAATGATGACGAGTCTGTAATCTCGCTCAGCATTCTTCCTACGCGTCTCGGATAACAATGAGCGCAAACGCTGGAACTGCGCTGTCTCTTGCACACCATCGCTGGTACGCTGTACTATGTCTTGCTTCTTCTCGTCAAGCAAGCGCTTGAATTCTGGATTTCCTGTAAACTTCATAGCACTCACTTCTTGTTAATAATCTGACTGAAAAGATAGTCAAAATACAGACTGATATACTCTTCCTTGCTAATAGAAGATGTATCATGCAAAGTTTCTTCAAAGGCCTTCTTGAAGTCATTCAGAACTTTCAGTGTATCATTCTCCAGACTCGTATTTATCTCAGTACTGAGATTTGCCTTGACTGACTGTTCATACAACGGATCATTGACAATGAAACTGAATATTTTACTTTCACCATACTTACCGAGGATAAGCAGAATAGTATCAATCCACTTTATCTTTGTTTCTGACACACTATCTACTCCATCGGTTAAATTAAGCGATACGTCACCGTCTTTATCTCCGAGTAATCTTTGAGAAGACAAGAGAAACATAAGACTTCTATAAACCAGTTCGGAGTAGGGACCAAACAAGGACACGCTGAAATGATAGTATCCAAACTCGTTTTCTTCATCGTGATTGAAAGCATAAAGAACCTTCATCAGATACACTATCCTCTGCAAGGAGTTGATACTGATGGTATCCCACCCTATCTTCCGCGCATGGGCAATGATGGTCATAATGTCTGCATTAGCCAACATCAGTTCTTCACGATTACTCATATTGTATCTTGTTTTTTATTTCATTGTAAATATTCTTTATCCGTTCATTACCACCTTGAATGGCAGATTGCTTGGCTATATCCAGTAAACCTACCATCGATAATTGAACACTCTCATCTTTTGTCAAATGGCTAATAAAAGAACTGTTGTTCAAATTGGAGGTAACGATGACAATATTTGGTTTTTTCAAAAATTGGAGAAACACCCCTGCCGCATTTTGCTCGTATGAGAGATCAAGACTGCTGTCGGGGGTCTCCACTATATAGAAGGACGGTGACTGATAGAAGAAAGTCAATATACTCATCCTAAAGGAGTGATCAATGAAGAAACGCTGTGATTCCGAGAGTGACTCCTCTTGTTTTCTCACCTTGCCGTCAATAACAGGATAAAATCTCGTGGGACGGTCATCATAGCTATTATACTCCAGGGAGCAGCTTACACCTAAAAACTGTTGGGCATAACTGGAAAATATTGATGAAAAACGAGAAACATTAGAAAGGATTTCTTCTGCAATCCTACTCGTTAGCTGTAACTCCTGAACTTTATACTCATCACTTTTCTTCTGGAGTTCTTCCTTCTCTTTTGCATATTTATTATACTCGTCATCCAAAGCTTGCAGTTTGTCAGGCTCAGCTGATTCTGCACGCTTGAACTCTTGTTCGCGAAGTTGCTGCTGGAGACTACGACGCCTGAGATCTTTCTCCCTGAAATCTCTATCCAGATTATGTTGGCTATCTTCTATAGCCCTTATCTTCCTTTGTTTATTTGCTATTCCCTGATAAAGGCTTTTATGAGTAGCTATAACTTCCTTATACTTTGCCGTCAGAATCTCATCTGATGTTAAATGTATTTCGCTACCGCAAACAAAACATTTTGAAGTCGCTTCGTTAACACGATCAACCAAAGCATCTGTTTCTTGATTACAAATTGGACAAACGTGATTCAACTGGATATTCTTGACAAAGACATCGTACATCGGGTGTAGTGTTTCCCAAAGACTGGCATTCATCTCTTTTTCCAATTGTTTCTTTTCATCGTCTAATTTAGAAGCCTGAAGGCTATCCCTGTTAATCTCTCCTTGTAGATTGGCTATATCCTCATCCAACTTCTTCTGCGCGGACTTGATGGCTGATAGTTCTTCTGTCAGTTTTTCAATTTCACCTTTTAGAGCAATGATGTCAATGGTGGCAGATTGGGGTGATGTACCATCGCCGTCACTTTGTTTCAATTTCTTCAGCAAGTTGTTTATTACGCGCATATCTTCTGACTTATGGCGTGACAAACTGTCATAGTATCTTGCTTGACGAGACATTTCTTGTCGTCTTTCGTTCAATTCTGGCTCACTGAAATATTTAGTGAATAGTTCATACTGCACATCCGTTCTTCCGTCAATACCTTCATTCCAAAGAACTGTATTATGGTTTTCACCAAAGAAAAGGATTTCATTTACAAAGAAAATCAAGTCATCAAAAGTAAGATTTGAATACGCTCTTATCTGAGTCTCATACGCATAAAGGAGAAAGGGCTTCTGCAAATTTATATTTTCAAGTCTTTCATACCTATCCTCTGTTAGCGGTTCCCCAACCAACGGGGTTCCGTTAATCGTTACATACAAGAGTGTTCCGGTATCCAAACTACGAACAACCCTAAAGTGGGCATCTTTTATTAAAAAATGTAAAGTCACTGTGGCTTCTCCAACCGCTTTGACAGAATCATCTTTTCTGGCAGAAAAAAAGTCTGAAGGATAAAGCAGACGCTTTACTATCGCACGGCCTTGATATGTCCTGGTCAAGTCTTTAGCCTTACGGTATAGTCCGATCAAACCAAATTTGATAATATTGACAAAAGTGGTCTTACCCATTCCATTTCCACCCAAAATAAGATTTATACCTTTGACAAAGTCATAGGTATAGTCCAAGCCGTTTGGATAGAGAGTATAATTCTTAATGTTTATACTCACCAGCTCTGGTAAATAGATTTGACGACTCATATTATCAACAATTCTTTAATCTGCAAAAGTACGACTTTTCTTGCACATACAGAAGGCAAATGTGCTTTTTAACACTTCCTCAACCCTATTTTTGTGCCATTCAGGCCCACTTTTTTCAATTATTTTTTTATACTTTCATATTGTCTTGCCGCCTGCGACGGCTTTGTGACAATCACCCTCCGACTATCCGCACTCTATCGGCACGCATCCCTACACTATCCAATGGAACACTAAAGGAACACCAAAGGAAGGCTAAAGATGTCAGAGGTAAGAAGTAAGAGGTAAGAGCTAAGAGGTAAGAGGTAAGAAGTAAGAGGTAAGAGGAATTTTGCATCATCTGATGATAATCCCCCCGGGATTAACCGAAACTTTTGGTGAAGAGAAAACCATAGTCCTGATGAACCTCAGAGATGAGCTCGTCGAAATACTCATCTACAGACATTGTGCTAGCCATTATACGTTCACGAGCGGAAACAGTCTTAGTATTCTTCGTTGTTGTTTCTGTTTGACTAGTTACTATCATAATTCCCTTAGTTTACTCGATAATAAAAATCTTTAGTTTTGGTGTGAGGGGAATGATGACTTATCCTTTGGATACATCCTACCCTTCCTTCACTACCAGGGATTTTTCATGGTGGTGAGGGGAGGTTAATGGTGCCTAAAAGGATATAGGTCAACGAGTTACCACCTCTACACGAGGGACTTGCGTCCCGTAGATTCAATAGGGCTTGTGTCCTATAACGGGGCAAAGGTACGAAAAATTGTTGAAAGTTCAAAAGTGAAAGCTGGAAATTTTATATTTTATGTAAAAATATTGAGGTTTATCTTTTGGTCGAAGTCATCGTTTCTTGAAACGCTTTGCAGAGAAAGGAGTTTGCTCCTTGCGTCGCAAAGAAATTATTCAAAATTAACGATGGTATGGGCTGTAACTGCCTTATCGGCAGCTCCCATGCTGTTTCATGAGTCCCATCGTTAAAGCAAGCTTTACGCTGTTCCTCCTAAAACATCATGCATCATCTTTTCGATGATGTTACATCCCAAACCATCTCAAAAAATTATTCAAGCCTACGGGCTCCCTATTCTAGGCTATTCATGCTGCCGCCTTCCTGGACTAATTTCAAGTATGATTCAAGCCTACGAGCTCCCTAATATGATGTAAGATGGAAGAAGGATGAGGAAGTGGCGTAGCCTTGAATAATTTTTTGAGATGTGACAAAAGACCGGGGAAGCGAAGCTTCAACGGCAAGGGGAAGACAGAAGAGAAGAGCCAAAGCTCGCTTTGAGCTCAGCTCTTATGGCTTACACTTGAGAGAGGCGACTAGCCTCGGCTTTTGTCACATCGTTAATTTTGAATAATTTCTCTGACCAAAGGTCAGATTCTAAATTCGTATGACTAAAAAACAAAAAGTCCCCCCTAAATAGGGGGGATTTAGGAGGGTCTCCTTACAGAATCTGATACTCCGTCACATCGAAACAGGGACATGCCTTCTTGACCCAGGGGAGGTCACGGTGACCGAGGATCTCCGCATCAGGAAAGTCCACACGCAGACTCTTCAGCAGGGCGAGGAGCGTACGCTTCTGGGCAGGAGTACGAGTGTCGGCAGGTTTACCCTTCTCGTCAAGCCCGCCCTCGTAGCAGATCCCGATGCTGTTTTTGTTATAGCGTTTGGCATGAGCCCCTTGTACTTCCTCAGAGCGGGTGAGGTGCAGTTGTCCGTCTTTGGTGATGTAGTAGTGGTAGCCGATACCGTTGAACCCTCGTGCCCTGTGGCATGCCTCCAGTGCCTCTACCGGGAAGTCCTTGTCGCAGCGTGTCGCACTGCAATGAATCACTATTAAATTGATTGTTCGCATCTGTTTATTGTTTATTGTTTAGCGGTTAGCGGTTCATCACGCAGCTTTGCATGAAGAAGGTACTGAGTGCTGCAGTCAGCACGGTAACGATGAAATTCACGATTTTACTTAATGTCTCTTTTTTCATTTTTCTCAGTTTAAGTTATTAATAAGTTATTCAATTCCCTTTTAAATTGTCACACAGATTTTGTAGATCCCACAGATTTATTTTACCACAGATAACGATGTGACAAAAGCCGAGGCTGGTCGCCTCTCTCAAGGCTAAGCCAGTTATACTGCACTCAAGTAAACTTGGTTCCGTATCTCTGTCTTCCCCTTGCCGTTGAAGCTATGCTTCCCCGGTCTTTTGTCACATCTTTGATATTATCCTTTTGATTTCTTACATCATCTATCCGACATCATCCATCAGCCTTCATCCTTCAGCCCTCAATTCTGGAGCACCAATGAATCTGTGGAAAGGATGGAGATGGAACAAAATCACGTAGGTGGTTTTGTGTTGGGATGGAGGCGGGATATTGCCAAGCTTGCTCGAGCAAAAGACCGCATACAACACAACGAAACTGCAAAGCAGTTCCATCTACAGCCATTGAAATCCGTGGGATCTACAAGATCTGTGTGACATTTAATATTTCAACACAATATTTGGAGCATGAGAGCGTTTAGTAGGTGATTAAAACCAAAAGAAATATGGAACATAACGAACTAACTTATCTGATACGAGGAGCTATCTTTGAAGTTTATAACACTTTAGGACCAGGACTCCTGGAGTCTGTCTATGAAGAGGCATTATGCTATGAACTGTCTATTAGAGGGTTACAGTATGAGCGACAGAAAAGAATCCCCCTCATCTACAAAGGACAAGAACTCACTTCAGATCTCCGTTTGGATATTTTGGTGGAGAACCAGATAGTCATTGAGCTAAAAGCCGTAGAAGAAATCAAAACCGTATTCTACAAACAGCTAAAGACCTATTTAAAGCTAACCAATTTGAATTTGGGGCTGTTGGTAAATTTTAGCTCAAACGACATGCAGAAAGGTATCCATCGTGTCATCCTATGACAAGCGCCTATATCACTTAAATCAAGAATCTATAGCAATATATCTGTGGAATGGATGGAGATGGAACAAAATCACGTAGGTGGTTTTGTGTTGGGATGGAGGCGGGATATTGCCAAGCTTGCTCGAGCAAAAGACCGCATACAACACAACGAAACTGCAAAGCAGTTCCATCACCAGCCATTAAAATCCGTGGGATCTACAGGATCTGTGTGACAATATTTCAAAGAACGAGAGGGAGGAAGGAAAAAGGGGTTGAGCAGACTGCGTTCATGAGAGGTATGGTGATGGTAGAGGTAAGAAATAAGAGATTCTTCACACTCTCTGGAGTCTCATCGCTTGGTCCCGGACACAAACCCTTCACCCTTCACCATGAACCCTTAACCATTATTCGGCTCCTGTTCCTCCGTGGTCTTCTTCGTCTTGCTGATGATGAGATCCTTGGCATTCATGAAGTCAGCACGCTTCTTCAGCGTCTTCGACGACAAGTCGTTGATGTCCTGACGGTTAGGACGGAAGCGGAGATACAGCCCCTTGATGTGTAGTCCGAGGTTGAAGTCCTCCTCCGTATCAGCTCCGGTGCTCTTCACGGAGAGGTAGAAGGTGCCGAGGTCTCCGAACTGTACCTTCTTGCCCTCGAACAGCTGTTCCAGGATACAGTTCTGTAACTTGTTGGCGACACCGAGGCATACATCCTCTCCATAGACGCTGTTGTGCTCCGACATGTGTTTACACAGGGCGCTGTACGACATGGTCTGGGTGGTCACGACTCGTCCGAAGAACTTCCCGAAGGCAGAGGATCGGGAGTTCTTGTTTTCTCTGGTTTTGATAAGTACTGGCATTTTTGTAAAGTTTAAAAGTTTAAGAGTTTAGAGATGAGAGTGGGCTACCGCGCGACTTGCTTCCTCTCGTTATCACCTACAAAGTTACAACATTCTGAAACCTCATTTTCCGTTTTCTCCCCCTTTTCAAGATTTTTTTTAAAAAAAGTCACACAGATTTTGTAGATCCCACAGATTTATTTGCCACAGATAACGATGTGACATTATAATCGAAACAGAGTTTTTCACTGAGGAATTTTAAGACGTGAGGAGGGAGCTTCTTTGCACGAGGACTTAATCCCATTGCCGCAAGCTCCTCCTTGAACGGCTGCATATAATTCCAGAGCGTCCTGACAGTGATATCCAGGTACTCCGCCAGTTTACTTTTAAACCATCCATCATCATCCTTCTTCTTCTTACTCATTGCTAATAAGTTGTTTTTAATTCATTTAAAGCATTTAATTAATTCGTTTGGAGACTTTAATCACCTCGCTTAAAGCCTTTATTTATCGGCGTTTCAGCCACATCAGGTGATTTAAGTGATTCTATAATACACGAATTTATATATATAGCAAAAATAATTATGGGGATAATTAATTTAGTAATATATAGATTTACAAAAAATACAATCACTTAAATCACCTTTTCGTCAAAATGGGATTCCAAGTTTCTCATTATCAGATAGATAGTGTTGTATCTCATTGTAACCAATTTCTACGACATAATAATAATCACCATCTTTTCGGTGCGTCCATTTGAACCCCATCTTCCGCATGACATTCCCGATCTTCCGAATAGAGATCTGGTTCGACAAGTGTCCACCACCAATGAAGATGGAGATCATCGACGCATTCATTTTCTTGGCTTCCTCCCCACGTTGAGGTTTCCTCAACCGGGCACCGATCAGTTGCTCCTCCGTGCTGATCAGGCGGAAGGGCTCGTTGAGACGTTCTACCTTTTTCTCCTCCTGCTTGTCAAACCAGAACTGGAAGCCCTGCTGGTACTCCTCCCGCAACTGGGCGTAGAGCTGTTCGTAGTCCATGTTCCACTGTCTGGGGTCATCGATATGACTCACCTTAAAACACAACCAGCGGCGGTTGCCCGTCTGGTCGGTCAGGAAACGCTGCTCATTACCGGAGGCACAGAAGGAGGCGAGGCGGGGCTTCAGTTTACGGAACAAGGCGTAGGGGCGTCGCTCGTTGATGCTCTCGGCAGTCACCAGAGCTTTCAGCTCAGCCATCTGTCGCCCCTCTATCGCCTCTATCTCCTCGATCTCCACCAGACAGTTCTCCGCAATAGCGAGCTTGTCATCCTTTGCCGCAAAAGAGTTATGGGCATTCTCCCAGGAGTAGCCTCGGAGCGGTTGGGGCAACAGGTGACGGAAGAAGGTCGACTTATAGATGCCCTGTTCACCGATCAGGGTGAACACCTGGTGGTTCGCCTGTTTGTCGTCCATCCAGGTAGCTACCATGGCGACGAGCCATTTATGGAGCGCCCATTCGATATCCTGCTGTGCCTCCTCAGGAGACTGTCCGTCGATGACAGGCTCCGCCACAAGATGGGTGGCGAGTTCATGCACCCGGTCTTTCCCGTCCCATGGCGCCAGTTGGTGGATATAGTCACGGATAGGGTGGATGAGGACGGAGAAGTCACTGTTCAGTACACTGAGCACATCCTTCGTCAGTACACGCTTCCTCGTATCTGCCTCCATCTGGCACCTCATCGATTCCACCACCCGCTCGTCAATAAGTTCGTACTCCCCTTCATCCTGAACCCTGAACCCTTCACCATGAACCCTGAACCCTTCACCATGAACCATGAACCTTTTATACATCGTTTGGTCCGTTACGACATTATAACACACCTGGCAGCGCTCGGAGAGCCATGAGCGGATCTCCGTCGTCGACAGCAAGGCATTCTTACGCCCCTTCCCCGAGGACTGAGCCAGTCGCCAGATACCATGCTCCTCTTTCCTGCGGTAACAAAAACTGATGACGTCACGACGCTCTTTCTCAGACAGGTCGCCCCATTCCTGGGCAGCCCATTCACACAAGGCGTCCTGGTCGGCGCCAAAACGGTTAAAAAGTCCTGCGGCATGTAAGATATAGTCATGGCGGGAGCCAGGCGTATAACTCATCCCCCATTGCGTCAGCATCTGCTGGACCCGTTGCCATGCCTCTTCGGGAGTGGCATGCTGCGAGTCTACCTCATACATCTTACGAGGTCTACCAGGCTCTGAAGGAGCATTCGACAGACTCTCCGTCAGGAACTCCTCGTCCGTGATGACAAACGGTTCACTGTCAGGGTTATAGTACACCTCCGCATCATGGGCAAGACCGGAGAGGCGGACGACATCCCGGCAAGCCTTATCGTACTCGCACCCCGTCAGCTCCTGGAAATAGTCATTTCCCTTCTTAAAAGCGGCAGGATACACCTCACAGTTGAGATGGCGGTTGCCTTCCCTCACAAAGCGATAGAGGATACGGAAGCCCTCCCCGCTGATTGTCCGATAACACAAGAACGTATGTGGATCCTGACAGATCCTCGCTCTTACATCATCCATCTTACATCTTACATCGTCTATCTTATCCAAATCACACAAGGCGAGTCCCGTGGCATGTTCCACATCAGCCAGTTTCCTGCCATAGCTCTTAAAGACGACACCCACGCTAAAGGCGGGCATCACCTTCTCCTTGATCTCCTTCTTTGCCGTCTCACGGCTGACGTTCTGAGCCATCTGCCGATAGAGGTCCGTCTTCTGTGCGACACTGTCATCATGTTTGATGAGTCTGATAATCTCATCGACACTCACTGCCTTACTCTCCGTTCCCTTCAGAGAACCGAAGAGGCTAAATTTTAAATAGTTCATAAATGTTAGTTTTTACTAGTATATGGTTTTAATTAAATCTTTAAATCTTAATCTTTAATTTTTAATCTTTAATCTTTAATCTCTTCAAACTCTTCTTCGTCCTCATTGATCCTGTCCCATATTTTCTCTCCAGTAGCCATCCATAACATCATGAAAGCCTTCTTGTCGTCTTTGATGGCGGCACCTCCAACAATCTCCGCAAAGTGATTCTTGGATAATTTGAAGGCATTCTTCTGGGAGAAATGGCTTCCATGAATACTGAACGCTTGACGTAATTTGTACTGTAGTCCTTCGACCTCTTTGACACTTTCAAGAAGTTTCTTTGCGATGAGCTCCGCAACTTCTTCTTTCCTGATTTTAATTTGCTTCATAATTGAAATAATTAAATTAGTAGAAAAATATTCAGGGTGTAAAGGTCGTTATTTTCTTTTTCTTCATTGTACAACTCTATAGCAATGCACAGCCCTAAAAAAAGAGCCCTCCTGTTAACAATCTTTACACATTCAGTGTTAAAATAATTCAAACAATCAACGTTAATTTTATAGTCACACAGATCTATTAGATGTCTGATGGTTGATGTCTGAGGTCTGATGTGAGCTATTTGACAAAAACCTGAAAAACCCATTCCGACTTCAGCCAACTGTCGCATCAAAATTCAGCCAACTGTCGCATCAAAATTCAGCCAACTGTCGCATTTATTGCAAAAAAATTGTTGGATTAAAATATATTTTGTATCTTTGCCCCAAAATAGTTCTAAGATATGGAATATAAGAAAAGAATTGCGGATCAGATACTTGCAGACAAGCTGGAAGCCTCAGGGGCGGTACTAATCGAGGGACCAAAGTTCTGTGGGAAGACGACATTAGCTAAGCAACAAGCTGGTAGTGTTCTGTCTATGGCAGATCCTGACACTTTGTCCCAAAATTTAGCTCTTGCAAAAACGAAAATAACAAAGCTATTGATCGGTGATACACCGAGGCTTATTGACGAGTGGCAGGTTGTCCCCCAATTTTGGGATGCGGTGAGAAATGAGGTGGATAAACGAGAGGATGATGGGCAGTTTATTCTGACTGGCTCTGCTGTTCCTCCTAAACCGAAGAAGGACAAAGAAGGGAATATGATACAAGAGGAGCAGATACACCATACTGGAACAGGGCGAATTTCACGACTAAAACTCCGTACGATGACACTATGGGAATCAGAAGACTCAACAGGAATGGTAAGTTTGGGTGAATTGTTTAAGAATTCAGAGTCTATTGATGCTGAAAGCCATATTGATTTGGATAGACTGGCATATCTTACTTGTCGAGGCGGATGGCCAAAGGCTGTGCTAAGAAAAAGCGAGAAAGCGGCACTGGCACAAGCATTTGACTATTACGACTCAGTGGTTAGTAGTGATATCAAAAGAGTGGATGATGTGGATAGGGATGAGGAGCTCGCCAAACGTATCATGCGGTCATATGCACGTAATCAGGCAAGTCAAGCAACAGCAGGTACTATATTAGCTGACATAAAGAACAACGGAGATGAACTATTGTCTGATAGTACGGTGTATAATTATATTAAGGCACTTAAGGAAATTTTCGTTATAGAAGATTCCGTCGCATGGAATCCTAATTTGAGGAGTAAGACAGCTATCAGGACTTCGGATACCCGTTATTTTACAGATCCATCAATTGCTACTGCTGCTTTGGGTTTGGGACCCAATGATTTGATTAACGACATGAATACTTTTGGGCTTATTTTTGAAACTCTTGCTGTGAGGGATTTGCGTGTCTATGCAGAAGCATCGGACGGAAAGGTTTATCACTACAGAGACAAGAATAACTTGGAGTGCGACGCAGTGGTTCATCTACGAAATGGTTCTTACGGTTTAATAGAAATAAAGCTTGGAGGTTATGAACTGATAAAAGAAGGAGCTGAGAGTCTGAAAGCTCTTTCGGATAAGATTGATACGACCAAGATGAAAAAGCCTTCTTTTTTGATGGTATTGACAGGTGTAGGAGACTATGCATACAAACGTCCTGAGGATGGAGTATTAGTTGTTCCAATTGGATGTTTAAAGGACTGACTGGTGCTCCCTTTAGAAAATCAGACCAGAAGGCTGAGGGCTGATATCGGAAGTCTGAAGGAGGCGGCAGCTTGAATATCTGATTATATTAAGAGTGGCGTAGCCTTGAATAATTCTTTGCAAGCAAAGCGTACTAAAGAAACGATTATTTTGAGATGTGACAAAAGACCGGGGAAGCGAAGCTTCAACGGCAAGGGTAAGACAGAAGAGAAGAGCCAAAGCTCGCTTTGAGATCGGCTCTTATGGCTTAGACTTGAGAGAGGCGACCAGCCTCGGCTTTTGGCACATCGTTAATTTTGAATAATTTCTCGCCGTAAGGCGACTCTATTAAATATTAATTTATTACCTTTGCAGACTGAAAGTAATATATATAAAATTTCTAATTGATGAAAACAGCATTTATCACAGGTGTTACCGGACAAGACGGGTCCTATTTGGCAGAGTTTCTCTTAGAGAAAGGTTATGACGTACACGGCATGATTCGCCGTTCCTCCACAGACTATCGTGAGCGTATCGCTCATCTGGAAGGTAAGCCCCATTTCCATTTGCATTATGGACACATGGGCGACTCTATGAGTCTTTTACAGATTATTAACAAGGTGCGCCCTGATGAGATTTATAATCTTGCCGCTCAAAGCCACGTACAGGTGTCTTTTGACTCCCCAGAGTTCACTGCCGATGTAGACGCTACGGGTGTCCTTCGCGTATTGGAGGCAGTTCGTCAATGTGGACTTGCCGATACTTGTCGTATCTACCAGGCAAGTACTTCAGAGCTCTACGGTAAGGTAGAGGAGGTTCCTCAGAACGAGAACACGCCCTTCCACCCCTACAGCCCCTACGCTGTAGCCAAACAGTATGGTTTCTGGATCGTGAAGGAATATCGTGAGGCATACAATATGTATTGCTGCTCAGGAATCCTGTTCAATCACGAGTCGGAGCGTCGTGGTGAGACGTTTGTGACTCGTAAGATCACCCTTGCCGCTGCCCGTATCGCACAAGGTAAACAGGACTGCCTGTATCTGGGTAATATGGATTCTTTGCGTGACTGGGGCTATGCCAAGGATTACGTGGAGTGTATGTGGCTGATCCTGCAGCAACCAGAGCCTGAGGACTTTGTGATTGCCACTGGTGTACAACACAGTGTCCGTGAGTTCACCGACCTTGCCTTCAAGCATGCCGGCATCGAGCTTGAATTCAAAGGCAAAGGTCTTGAAGAGAAGGGTATTGTTGTGAAAGGTCCAGAAAACTTGATTGGCAAAACTGTTGTCGCTGTCAGCGAGGACTTCTATCGTCCAACGGACGTTGTTAACCTCTGGGGTGATCCCACCAAGGCGAAGGCGAAGTTGAAGTGGAATCCTAACAAGACCAGTTTCGAGGAACTCGTCAAGCTCATGGTAGAGAGTGACATGGCAAAGGTCGCCTCTGAGGATGCAGCGATGAAGGTGAGAACGAATTTGGCGGAGTATTTGGAGAAAGGAATTGTTAAATAAAAAGTTGAGAGTCGATAGTTGAGAGTTTAGAGACAGACTATAAAGTTTAGAGTTGAAAGTTGATGGTTGAGAGACAGTGTGTGGCCAGGCCGCAGTAGTTGATAGTGGAAAGTAGACTAGGTAAACTCTACACTTCAAAAACTGACTCTAAACACTACACTCAAAACTTTAAACTAAAAGAAAGGTATGGAAGTATTTGGTTATCGTAAGTTGATAGCTTATCAGAAGGCAAAAGAGGTGGTAAAACACACATACAAACTTCTGAAAAAGTTTCCAGCAGAAGAACGCTATGCTATGAGTGATCAACTCAGAAGGGCATCTGTCTCGATAACATCTAATATTGCTGAGGGAATAAATCGCTACTCAGTGAAAGACAAGTCTCATTTTATTGAGATGTCTTATGGTTCACTGATGGAGGTTTCTTCTCAGTTCGAAATAGCTGAAGAACTAGGATACATCACAGCAGAAGAAAGACTCAGTATGGATCAGTTGATTGAAGAAGTGGCAAGACTATTGTCAGGACTTCAGAAAACTTATAAACCATCAACTGATTAAACTGACTCTAAACTCTAAACACTCAACTTTAAACTAATTGAATTTATGTTAGACAAAAATTCAAAGATATACGTAGCTGGGCATAACGGGCTCGTTGGGTCGGCGATATGGAATAATTTAAAGGCCCGTGGTTACGAGAACCTCGTGGGACGTTCACACAAGGAGTTGGACTTGACGGACCAGGTGGCAGTCAGGAAGTTTTTTGATGAGGAACAGCCGGATGCGGTGGTGCTTGCCGCTGCCTTTGTGGGTGGTATCATGGCAAACTCACTGTATCGTGCTGACTTCATCATGATGAACATGAAGATTCAGTGTAATGTCATCAGTGAGGCGTATGCCCATGGGGTGAAGAAACTGCTGTTCCTCGGTAGTACTTGCATCTACCCGAAGAATGCCCCCCAGCCCATGAAGGAGGACTGTCTGTTGACCTCTCCCCTGGAGTACACCAACGAGGAGTATGCCATTGCGAAGATTGCAGGTCTGAAGATGTGTGAGAGCTATAACCTGCAGTATGGTACCAACTATATTGCCGTGATGCCCACCAACCTGTATGGTCCTAACGACAACTTCCATTTGGAGAACAGCCATGTGATGCCTGCCATGATGCGTAAGGTCTATCTTGCCAAGCTCATCCATGACGGTGACTGGGATAAAATCTCCATCGACTTGGACAAACGTCCAGTCGAAGGGGTTAATGGTGAAGGGTTAACGGTTAACGGTGAGCGGTTAGCGGTTAGCGATAACTCTCTAAACTCTAAACTTTCAACTGACTCTCAACTCTCAACTCTAAACTCTAAACGAGAAAACGCCCTCAGCGTTTTAGCTAAATACGGTATCTACGACAACAAAGTCGTCTTGTGGGGCACCGGTACGCCACTCCGTGAGTTCCTGTGGAGCGAGGATATGGCGGATGCCTCCGTCCATGTGTTGCTGAATGTGGACTTTAAGGATGTCATTGGCATCGAGAAATACTCCTCCGTACATTACGGTGCCAGCACCGATGGTGCCGTCGACCGTAACCATAGTGCCGGTCGTGGTGGAGCCATCCCGTCATTGGGTGAGATCCGCAACTGTCATATCAATGTGGGAACGGGTAAGGAACTGACCATCCGTGAGCTCTCGGAACTGGTTGTCAAGGCTGTCGGTTTTGAGGGAACAGTGGAGTTTGATGCCAGCAAGCCTGATGGTACCATGCGAAAACTGATTGATGTCTCTAAGTTACATTCGTTGGGATGGACGCACAAAGTGGAGATTGAAGAGGGTGTCCGTAAGCTCTTCGAGTGGTATCAGGCTAGTTTAGTATAACTTTATATTCTTTGGGGCTTCCCCAAAAGCCCCTTCTCTTTGCAGTGAGATTGCAATTTTTTCTTTGAGGATTCCCCCAAAGACTCCTTTTTGCAGCTGCGCTGCGAGGCTCAACCTCCCCCGTCCCCTCCTTACCATAAGGAGGGGCTCCACCTCTCCCCTGTCTCCCCCTCCCCTCAGGGAAGGGGGAAAAGTCGAAATCGCGATTTCTCCAAGGTTTTGGTATCGCGGGACGACGCGATATATTTTTTAAGTCCCCCCTAAACAGGGGGGATTTAGGAGGGTCTTGTGGGTCTGCTATTACTTAAAAAGTGAAGGGGGAATCGAAGTCCTGGAGGAGAGGATGCTTCGTGTCCTTGTCAGAGAGGATCGCCTGTGCAGTAGGGATACGCCAGTCAATACCCAACGATTTGTCAAGGATACTGATACCACCATCCGCCTCCGGGTGATAAAACTCATCACACTTATACTGGAATACCGCTATGTCCGAGAGCACCGCAAAACCATGCGCCATCCCCTTCGGAATGAAAAATTGGAGACCAATTTTTCCGGTTAGCGGTGAGAGGTTAGCGGTTATAGATTCTTGCTCGAATTGCTCTGCAATCTTTTTTCCTTCTTCGTCACGCCCACATAAAAGGCAGGCGACATGCTGCCCGTAGGTGGGAGAGCCCTTGCGGATATCCACCGCAACATCAAGGACGGCACCTCGTACACAACGCATGAGTTTGCTCTGGGTATAGGGTGGACGCTGGAAATGCAAGCCTCGCATCACTCCATATCGTGACATACTCTCATTGTCTTGTACGAACGTGACGGGATATACTTTCTCGTCAAACTCCCGTTGGGAGAAGGACTCAAAGAAATAGCCCCGGGCATCCTCGAAAACCCGTGGTTCTATGATATAGGCGCCTTGTATAGCAGTTTCTATTACTTCCATCTTCTTTTTTCGTTTTTGCAAAGGTAATAAATTAATATTTAATAGAGTCGCCTTACGGCGAGAAATTATTCAAAATTAACGATGGTATGGTCTGTAACTGCCTTATCGGCAGCTCCCATGCTGTTTCATGAGTCCCATCGTTAAAGCAAGCTTTACGCTGTTCCTCCTAAAACATCATGCATCATCTTTTCGATGATGTTACATCCCAAACCATCTCAAAAAATTATTCAAGCCTACGCCACTCCCTAGACTAATTCCAAGTACATTTCAAGGCAGCCTTGAGAGGTTAGCGGTAAATAAGACTTCTTAAACCTCTTAAACTTCATAAACCCTATACTCATCCTTTATTCCGGAGTCCAAAGGCTTGAATTATCTAAAAATACTAGGGAGTGCGGCAGCTTGAATAATTTTTTGAGATGTGCCAAAAGACCGGGGAAGCGAAGCTTTCACGGCAAGGGTGAGACAGAGATACGGAACCAAGTTTACTTGAGTGCAGTAGCACTGGCTTAGCCTTGAGAGAGGCGACCAGCCTCGATTTTTGGCACATCGTTAATTTTGAATAATTTCTTCGCACAACGTGCGAATCCTTATAAAAATCTGTGGCAAAGAAATCTGCGAAAAAGGAGGAATTGTTTAATGGATTAAATAAAATCTGCCAAAAATTTGCAAATTCATTAAATAATTTGTATCTGTAAATACTACTTTATTGACACTGGTATTCTTGGCTTGTTCCTTATTAATAAGGACACCATGCTTCTGGAGAACCTTGTGGCTATTCAATTGTTCCGGATTTATGGTCATGACTTTGACAATGGACGCGTGTTTTTCTATCATGACGGCTACGAAGTGGATTTTTACATTCCTGATGACGAGCTGGCTATCCAGGTGAGTTGTTCTCTACGTGATGAAGAAACCAGGAAACGTGAAACGGAAGCTCTACAAAAACTGCCTCACCGACTGTCGTGTAGAAGAAGGCTGATCCTGACTTACGATGAGGAAGAAACGATTAGTGACAAGCATGGCACTATCGAGGTTCTCCCTGTTTGGAAATGGCTTTTGGAAGTAACTCAGTAAGTACGGTTGTTCTTTTTTGAAAAAGAACCAAAAATTTTTTTGCAGCTGCGCTGCGAGGCTCAACCTCCCCCGTCCCCTCCTTACCATAAGGAGGGATTCCTTTTCATTTCTCTCTCCGGAGAGAGAAACGAAACAAAGAGAGAGGGCGAAAACGGTCCTGAGCTCGGGGCACGTCTGTCCGATTTTCGGAATCACTCGAAGAACGCGCTCCGCTTCAACGGCATCTCGTATTTCGTTCCTCAGGCTGCTAAGCACCCTGAGACTCAATGAAGATTCCGAAAATCGGACAGACTCTAAAGGCCCCTCGTGCGGGAATGTTTTCGAGAAAGTCTGATGGAAGAAGTAAGATGGAAGATGTAAGATGTAAGAAGTAAGATGTAAGAAGTTAACCACTATACGCTCAAAGCGGTAGCAAATAAAAATATATCGCGTCGTCCCGCGATACCAAAACCCAGCAGGAGGTGGCATGCCACCTCCTGCTTTTTTCCTTCCCTGAGGGGAGGAAAGACAAAGGAGAGGTGGAGCCCCTCCTTAGCAAGGAGGGGACGGGGGTGGTTAGAAATGAATGCAGTTCCACTGCAAAAAGGAAGGGGCTTTTGGGGAATCCCCAAAAACAAAAAGTCCCCCCTAAACAGGGGGGATTTAGGAGGGTCTTTTTACTTCTCACCAATGCGAGTATAGACGAAGCCGAGGTCCTCGAGCTCGTGCCGGTCATAGATATTACGACCATCGACGACCACATTGCCACGCATCACCTTCTGGATGACATTCCACGACGGCATACGGAACTGACGCCACTCCGTCATCAACGCAAGGACATCAGCACCATCACACGTGTCATACATATCCTTACAGTACGTGACACTGTCACCGATACGACGCTTACACTCCTCCATGGCGATGGGGTCGAAGACACGCACCGTGGCACCATCCTTCAACAACTTGTCGATGACGATGAGGGCGGGAGCCTCACGCATGTCATCCGTCTCCGGCTTGAAGGCAAGGCCCAGGAGGGCGATGGTCTTTCCCTTTACAGGACCTGCGGTCTTGAGGATCTTATCGTAGACGATGGACTTCTGTTTCTCGTTGACACGCTCTACAGCCTCGATGACCTCCATGTGGTAGTCGTTGTCCAGACCCGTGTGGAGCAGTGCCTTCACATCCTTGGGGAAGCAGGAGCCACCATAGCCACAACCGGCATAGAGGAACTTCGAACCGATACGGGAGTCGGTGCCGATACCCTTACGGACACTGTCGACATTCGCCCCTACCCGCTCACAGAGGTTGGCGATATCATTCATAAAGGAGATACGGGTGGCGAGCATCGCATTCGCCGCATATTTCGTCATCTCGGCAGAGGGGATATCCATGAAGATCACACGGAAGTTGTTGATCAGGAACGGCTTGTACAAGCGGGTCATCACCTTCGTAGCCTTCTCTGACTCCGTACCTACTACCACACGGTCGGGAGACATGAAGTCCTTGATGGCGGCACCCTCTTTCAGGAACTCCGGGTTGCTGGCGACATCGAAGGGCACGCTGACGCCACGCTTGTCGAGTTCCTCCTGGATGGCTGCCTTCACCTTCTTGGCGGTGCCTACGGGAACGGTAGACTTGGTGACGAGGATGGTGTATTTGTTGATGTGCTGTCCGAACTGGCGTGCCACGGCGAGGACGTATTTCAGGTCGGCACTGCCGTCCTCATCGGGAGGGGTGCCTACGGCGGAGAACACCACCTCGACATCGTCGAGGACCTCGGTGAGGTCGGTGGTGAACTTCAGGCGTCCTACTTCCGCATTACGCTTGACGAGTTCTTCGAGTCCTGGCTCGTAGATGGGCATGATGCCGTTCTTTAACTTCTCGATTTTCTGGGTGTCGACATCGACACAGGTAACATGGGCGCCCATTTCTGCGAAGCAGGTGCCGCTGACTAAACCGACATAACCGGTTCCTACAATTGCTATGTTCATAACTTTTGTTTAACTACTACTAATTCAGTCTGCAAAATTAGTAAATTATTTTTTAATGGAGTCGCCTTACGGCGAGAAATTATTCAAAATTAACGATGTGACAAAAGCCGAGGCTGGTCGCCTCTCTCAAGGCTAAGCCAGTTATACTGCACTCAAGTAAACTTGGTTCCGTATCTCTGTCTCACCCTTGCCGTTGAAGCTACGCTTCCCCGGTCTTTTGTCACATCTCAAAAAATTATTCAAGCTGCCGCATTGAGAGGTTAGAATAGGGCGTCCGTAGGAATTGTATAATTTTTTGAGATGGTTTGGGATGTAACATCATCTGGAAGAGATGATGCATGGTGTTTTAGGAGGAACAGCGCCAAGCTTGCTTGAGCGATGGGACTCATGAAACACCATGGAAGCTGCCGAAAGGCAGTTACATCCCATACCATCGTTAATTTTGAATAATTTCTTCGACCGAAGGGAGAACCCCTTCTCACGAAGCGTTTCAAAGAAACGATGACTGCCCCGCAGGGGCATTCCATAAAAGGAGCACTATTGCATGATTTTTCAGGTTTTTGTCAAATCATCATCTGTGACAATAAAAAAAAAGTCCCCCCTAAACAGGGGGGATTTAGGAGGGTCCGGGGGGATTTAGGAGGGTCTTATAGTCCTAGGAGGGGCTTCAGCTGATTCTCCTTATGCAGGATATAGACCGTGGTGGCGAGGAAAGCGAGGAAGAGGAAGATGAGGACCATCTTCGCACGGGACGGACCCGCCTTCTTCACCGGTACCGTGGCACTCTGCAACGTGGTGAAGGCAGGCGTGTCCTCCTGCACCTTCGCCTCCGCTAACTGGAGCTGCTGCGCCACCGCATTATAATTGTTGAAACACAACTGCATCTCGTTCTCCAAGTCGATCAGTTTCGTCTTATACGACAGGAGGATCATGTCCTGGTTGGCATCACTATAGCTGGCATAGAGCTGGCGCGCCTTGTCATAGCGAGCCTTCGCCTCTTTGAAGAGCTTACGGTTATACTCCAAGTCGACTTTCGCCTTCTTCGTGCGGTAGTCCGTGATGAAGTTCTGGAGGCGATGCTGGACCGTGTCCGCAATCGTGGCACAGATCAGCGGGTCCTGATCCGTCACCGTGATAGAGATCACCATGGTCTTCTTATCGACATCACACACCACCTTCTTATCGATGGTCTCAACGATCTTCGCCTGCTCCTTCGTCAGCATGAAGGGATTCACCCGGTGCTGGTCAATGGTGTCCTTCGAGCCAATCAGCTCTCCCAGTGCCTTGAAAGGAGCTGAGATGATGGCACCCCACCAAGACGGCTTCTGCTCCTTTGCCAGATAGTCGTAATAAGACAGGATACGGGTAGAGTCTTTTTTATGGATGGGGACATTGAAGAGACTTGCCTTGAAATCGCTGGAGTTCATCAAGTCAGGATAGAGCGTCGGGAACAACGCCTCCGTCGCCATCATATTACTACCGAGGTTCATACCAAACTGGCTAGCTAATGATGCCAAGCCACTGGATCTGCTGGTCTTGGTGCTTAACTCCGGACTCAGTTTCACCTCACAGGTGTAGTAGTTACGGAGTCCGAGGGTGAAGATACAAGCCCCCACGAAGGTGATGGACAGCACTTTATAGTATAAGCGCTTGCGCTTCTTGAGCGCGGCGAGGATTTGTCCGAAGTCTATGGAGGACTCCTCTTCTTGCGGTTCGATATATTGTTTTTCTTCCATTTTTTAGTTTACTGTTTACCGTTTACTGTTTACCGTTTAGCGGTTAGCGGTTAGAGATGAAGGGTTCTTCGACGAGCGAAGCGACAAAGTCGATGACAGGGTGAAGGGTTCAGGGTTCAGGATTAAGCTAGAACTGCTTGATCATGATCACCATCAGGGCTGCCATACTAGCCACAGACTGTCCGATCGCTACCCACTGCTGGACGAGACCCGCCTCTGGTTTCGGCTTCATCGGTACTACAATCTCACAACCGGGCTCTATCTTGGCACCATGACCGACCTGTGACATCGTACCGTTCGGATAGATAATCCACGTCTTACGCTTCTTGGCATGGTTGCCGAAGCCACCTGCCTGGTTGACATACCAGGTATAGCTCTTACCTGGCTTATAGGAGACGGTATTCGGATACATCACATTACCAGACACCTTCACCGTGCTGATATACTCCGGGACCACAATATGGTCACCTTCCCGCAGGACGATATCCTCCTCACAGCCCGGGTTTGCCAATGCCTTGTCGAGGTAGATACCTACGGGATAGGTGTTTGCCAATGCCAGCTGGTTGACCGCTACTGAGTCGCTACCTCTGACACCTGCCTGTTTACGTACCTGCTCTATGAGGAAGTTACGACGAGCGATCTCATCCTCATTCATCACACGCTCCAGACGGGCATTCTTCGGATACGCCTGGTCGGTCAAGCCGCCTGCCAGTTTGATGGCGTCCGACAGACGCATATTCTTCGTCGTCATGGTCTGGGCACCCTCATAGACCACCTCACCAGTGATGGTGAAGTTACGAGGGGTCTTGAAGCCCGGGCTCCGACGGACATGAACGACATCATAAGGCTCCAGGAGGAAGCCGGGAGTGCCATCCACCACAAAGCCATCCTTCAGTCCGAAGGTGAAGCTCTTGGAGATCTCTTTCGGTGACGTGGTTGCCTTCGGGTCACGGATACGACGGGAAATATCCACACGTGCGGTGGATGCCTGATCGGTCAAGCCACCCGCCTGTACGATGAGGTCCTCCAACGTGGTGTTATCGGCATACTGGTAGGTACCGGGGCTCATCACCTCTCCCGTGATGGTCAGGGTGCGCTGCTGGCGCAGGTCTGCCTCCGTCGGGATGAAGAGCACATCCTCGTTTCTCAAGGGGATATCCGGAACGGTGCCCGCCATAATGCCCTTAATATCCACGGCGATGACCTCCAGACTACGGTCTGCCTTCAGGCGGTGGAGCACACCACGATTCGTCATGGCGTCCTCGGTGACTCCCGCGGCATGGGCAATCAACGAGCGGACGGAGTTGATCTCATTGCCTAACTGATACTGACCGGGACGGAAGACGGCACCTTTCACCTCCACCATGTTCTCATAACGGTTGAGGATACCATCGACCTCGATGGCATCACCATCGTCGACATGGAAAGAGCTGAGCTCAAACTCATCGACGGTATAGACGGCATATTTCTCACCGGTCTGACGCGTCAGACGGATGGATTTCTTATAGGCATCGCCGGTGAAGCCTCCGGCATATTTGATGAGGGTGGCAACACTCTCGTTCTTGCGCATCTCGTAGAACATCGGGCGCTTCACATTACCCGTGACACCCACCAGACAGTCGTATAAGCCGACCTGGATGACATCCCCCTCCTGCAGGCGGATGTTACCCGCCAGGCGACCGTTGAGGATATACTCGTAGATATCGACAATCGTCACGAGCTGTCCGTTACGGTATACCTTCACGTTACGCAAGGTACCATTGTCGTTGATACCGCCTGCCATATAAAGGGCATGGAAGACGGAGGCAAAGGCACTGAGATGATAGGTTCCCGGGGTGCGTACCTCACCCATCACGTTGACCATGATGGTGCGGGTGTTACCCAGGGTGGTGCGCAGCGTACTGCTGCTATAGCGGGAGCCCACCGTGGAGCGGATCTTCGACTGGGCGGCAGCGACAGACATGCCTGCCACCATGATGGGACCATAGCCCGGGACGGTGATGTCACCTTCGGGGGAGACGGTCAGCTGGAGGGTCTTCTGCGAAGCCCCATAGATATCGATGATCACCTGGTCGCCAGGACCCAACACGTAATTCTGGGGCGTGGCGATATTCATATTCGGCTCGAAGCTCAGCGCGCCACGGTTGAAAATGTCATGACCGAAGATCTTCTTACCCGTACCGGCGGTGACACTACTCGTTGCCTGTACGTCATGCTCCACCTGAGCCTTCTCGTCACTGGCATTGGCATAGACCTCACCGGTGGTGCCTACCTTGGCGGTATTCAAGTCCTGGGTGGTAGCACCTGTATAGTTCTGACGCATACGGTCAGCGCCTCCTGTCTCACCAGCAGTAGCACCCTCCATACCACTCTCGGTATTCTGATTGTCAAACCGGTTACGGACACGACGGATCTGGTCGATCTGTACGCCTTTCTGCATCAGTTTCGTCACGATCTGTGCCTGGCTGGTACCTACCGCTGCCTCACGGGCAATGAAGTCAGCGACCTGGCTGTCGGTCATGCCTTGTGCGAAGGCACCCAGCGACAGCATGGTCAGCATCATTGAAAAAAGAAATTTCCTCATAATTATATTTTTTCGATATTTTATTCTATCACCTTGCAGTACCAGCGGGAGATGCGGAGCATGACACTGAGGCTCCCTACGGTCTTGATGAGCCAGAACTTCTTGCCGCTCCGGTGGAGCTTCCCACGGACTCCCGCAAACTGACCGTGTAACACCACAACCTCCTTACCGGGTTTTGCCTCTGCCTCCTCGGCATCGAGGAACTCCACCGGGGTCTTCGCATAGTCGGGGTCAGCGAGCAGGCGGAAATCGGTCATCTCTTTGTCGGGGATCTCACTGACCTGGTTGTCCAGCTTGTTGCGGAGCAACTGGAGGGGGACCCGGCATTGGTTGAGCATCTCACGCAACTCGTTGTCCGTGCAGTCTTTCTGCAGGAACACGTAGTTGTGGATCACGGGAACTAGTATTCTACGGGGTTTCTGCTCGTCGCCAACGAGTTTCTCCTTGTAGGTCATGGGTATGAAGTACGTGAGTCCTTTTTCCTTTAGGAATGACCCTACCTCCATTTCTTTTCTGTTGAAGGTTCGTATCACTACCCAGTTGTTTTCCATCGTGTTTCCTCTTATTCGGCTGCAAAGTTACAAAATATTATTGAAAATTAGTTACTATACCTTGAAAAATTTATTCAGCCCCTTCTCCAATGGCTCCTTTTTCCTTAAATTGTCACACAGATCTTGTAGATCCCACAGATTTATTTTACCACAGATTTATGGAATGCCCCTGTGGGGCAGAAATTATTCAAAATTAACGATGTGACAAAAGCCGAGGCTGGTCGCCTCTCTCAAGGCTAAGCCAGTTATACTGCACTCAAGTAAACTTGGTTCCGTATCTCTGTCTTATCCTTGCCGTTGAAGCTACGCTTCCCCGGTCTTTTGTCACATCTCAAAAAATTATTCAAGCCTACGGACTCCGAAATTGATGTATGATGTCAGAAGTGAGAGGGATGATGTATGAGGGCTGAAGAGTAAAGGAAGATGAGCTCACACGGGGACTGTCCTAGGTTGTTAAGTTAATCTGTGAATTATTTGTTAATTTTAGGGGATAATATTTTAACTAAATATATTTACATATTTTAGTATATTGATTAC
>NZ_FOWK01000011.1:65405-159610 GCF_900115435.1 Prevotella sp. tf2-5 | reverse complement strand
TCTCTATCTATCGTGGGCGCAGGAGTCTTGAGGGGACCGGCCACTAGTACGAGAGGACCGTGGTTGACCGACCTCCGGTTTGCCGGTTGTGCCGCCAGGCGCACCGCCGGGTATCCGCGTCGGGTTCGGATAAGCGCTGAAAGCATCTAAGTGCGAAGCCGGCCTCAAGATGAGGACTCCATTGAGGGTCGTGGTAGACTACCACGTTGATAGGCAGCAGGTGTAAAGACGGTGACGTCAAAGCCGAGCTGTACTAATTGCCCGAACGCTTTCGCGTCGAGTCATCCCTTCAGTTGTTGTTTCGCTGTCCTGACCGGCGTCTTGCTTGTGGAGATTGTCACCTATACGGTTGGTGATGTGTTGGGAGAGTGATGTAATCCTAATTCCTAATTCCTAATTCCTAATTACTAATCCGAAGAATTATCAGGTGGTTATTGCGGCGGGGTCCCACCTCTTCCCATTCCGAACAGAGAAGTTAAGCCCGCCTGCGCCGATGGTACTGCAATGCAATGCGGGAGAGTAGGAGGCCGCCACTTTTTTCAGATGAAGCCCTGATTCAGCAATGAATCAGGGCTTTTTTATTTTGTCAATATAAAAAATTTGTTTATTTTTGCATTCCAAAGTGTATGATTAATGAGAAAACGTGCTGCTTTGATCCTATTAAGTATGATGGTAGCGGTATCTCTCAACGCCCAAGGCATTGATGAATATCGTAAGATATCATCATGGCTTTGTCAGAAGGTATTGGCGCAAAAGAATACTCAACGAAGGGTTGGAGATGAGGAGAAGTTAACTGTTGTCTTCGTCCAGTTGAAGGAGGACATGACAGATGAGCAACTTGCTGTATACCAATGTCGCCGTTATGCACAACTTGACGATATCGCAATAGTGATGCTACCGATAAGTCAGGTTGAGCATTTTTCTCATCATCCCACGGTCCTTCGTATTGAAGCGAATGAACAGTCGCATGTTACGCTGGATACGATTCCACGCGTTGTCAATACCCTTCCCATTTACCAAGCGACAGCTCAACATCCTGCCTTTACAGGTGATGGGGTCGTTGTGGGTATTATGGATATTGGTTTTGACTTGACGCACCCCACGTTCTATAACAATAACGAATATCGGATTCATGCTTTCTGGGATCAACTGGCACCTTCTGATGATTATACTTATTTTCCCGTCGGTAGAGAGTTCGTAAGCACTTCCGATATCCTCGCACAAGGATGTGCTATTGACGGAAAAGTGCAATGTCATGGTACCCATACTTTGGGAATTGCTGCCGGTAGTGGTCATGATACCCCATATCGGGGAGTGGCTTTTGAGAGTGAGCTTTGTGTTGTCAGTAATGCCGTTACTAATGACACTATCTTTATGAAGAAATCGGATTATGACAAATATACCTCTGCTACAGACGCATTAGGATTCAAATATCTCTTTGACTATGCGGAACAGCAAAACAAACCCTGTGTGGTGTCGTTTAGTGAGGGCTATACTCCTATGATAGACAGGGAGGACAGCCTGTATGCAGCTTTTCTTGGTAAACTGACAGGACCTGGCCGCATCCTGGTCTCGTCAGCTGGTAATGAACGACAGAGGCTGACTTATGCCGAGAAACCGAGGAATATGGAAATGGCGGGAGCCTTCATCAAGTGTAGTAAGAAAAAAGCGACCTATCAGGTGAAAGCTGACGGTACCGTCACTATCTGTCTTTATATCTATGATAAGACGACACATGAGTTACTTCAAGTGAAGGAACTGACAATGACAGGAATGGAACCTTCTGGTATATTAGAAGACAATATCATTGTCAACGAGAAAGAATGTAAGGTTCGTCTCAGTTATCATACGTCCAGTGCTGAGCCCAACTATCTTATCTACCAATTGGAGTTGGATGCCACCCAACAATTGAGTTCATGGGCAGATGTTGCGATCGTTCCTAAAGGTGATGGAATATATGCGGAGCTTTTCGGAACATCGTCCTACGCTTTATGCAACCTTGACGTGGATCTTCGTTGGAATGCCGCGAGTGAGGGACATAACATCCTGGCACCTGGTTGCTTTAGTGCTCCCATCTGTGTGGGCGCCACTATTCATCGAACGGGATATACTAATGTAAATGGTGAGTATAAGAAATCTGATGATAAACAAGGACTGTTGACCTACTATTCTTCCACAGGTCCTGCTATCAATGGACTGAACAAACCTGATGTCACTGCGCCAGGAACCAATGTCATGTCTTCGTATAGTAGTTTTTACTATGAAACGTATCCTAATGTGACAGACGAATATGTTATGTATAGTGACGTGGACGGCAGAAAATATCCTTGGGGTTCTAATGTTGGTACGTCAATGTCAACTCCTATAGTAGCTGGGGTTATTGCTCTTTGGCTACAGGCGAATCCTCATCTCACCCGTGAGGATATTATCGGCATATTCAGTCGGACCTGTCGTCATCCAGAGGATGGTTTGAGTTATCCTAATAACCGATATGGGTATGGGGAAATTGATGGTTATCGTGGATTATTGGATATTCTAGGATTGACAGGTGTTGAAAGTATCAGCCAGGATCATCCCAAGAGTGTAGAGATAACGGTCAGTGGGGGACAGCTACACCTGCAATTCACGGAGATACCTCGTTTACCTGTTACTGTCAGTGTCTATTCCACATCGGGTGTTTTGCTTTGGAAACAACAAATACAACCTTCCCAGACAGATACCATGATGCCATTGCCTATGCTGTCCAGTGGTATCTATGCCATCCAGTTGACAAGTGCCGAACGGGGTGTTACCGGCTCGCAGCTTATAAGGAAATAAAATTATTCCCCAATATCTTCGCTAAATCGAAATTTTACACTATCTTTGCATCATAATAGGTTATTATGCAAGTAGTCTACGAGGACAACCACATTATCATCGTTTATAAAGAGAGCGGTGAGATCGTACAGGGTGATAAGACTGGCGACGAGCCTTTGGCAGAGAAGGTGAAAGCATATCTCAAAGAGAAATATGCTAAGCCTGGTCTGGTGTTCCTAGGTATAGTGCACCGTTTGGATCGTCCTGTAAGTGGATTGGTCATGTTTGCCCGTACGTCGAAAGCATTAACTCGACTGAATGACATGTTCCGTCATGGTGACATTCACAAGACTTATTGGGCTGTCGTGCAAGATAAACCGGAGGAATCAAAGGGAACACTAGAGCATTGGCTTACGCGGAACGAGAAACAGAATAAGACGTATGCCTATTATCATGAGGTGCCTGGTTCGAAAAAAGCCATCCTTAAATATCGGATGATTGGTCAAACGGATCGGTATTATTTACTGGAAATCAATCTGTTAACAGGTCGTCATCATCAAATCAGATGTCAGCTTGCTGAGATGGGATGCCCCATAAAGGGGGATTTAAAATATGGTGCCAGACGCAGTAATCCTGATGGAAGTATTTCTTTGTTAGCACACCGGCTGGAGTTTATTCATCCAGTAAAGAAAGAACCCATTGTTGTGGAGTCACCATTACCTGATGATCCGTTATGGCAAGGACTAAAATTATATCAGCCATGAAGAAAGCGTTGTGGTGGATACTAGGTATACTGTTAAGTCCTGTCATACTGTTTCTGATACTGACAGCACTGCTTTATTTCCCTCCTTTCCAGAACTGGGCTGTTGATAAAGTCGCTGCTATAGCCTCAGAGAAGACAGGTATGCAGATTAGTGTTGACCATGTGGACCTCTCTTTCCCTTTGGATTTGGGTATTGATGGCTTCCACATCCTTCAGCAGCCCGACACCATAGCCGATGTGGAACGGATGGTCGTCGATGTGGAGTTGTTACCCCTGTTGAAAAGCAAGGTGATTATCAATGAGTTGGAGATTAACCATGCCAAGTTTAATTCAGTACAGCTTGTAGATGCTGCATGTGTGAAGGGACAATTCAAACGTCTTGCCTTGTCGAGTAAGGGTATAGACCTTGATCAGCAGACTGTAGAAATCAATGGTGCCAGATTAGAGGATGCTATCGTGGATGTAGCCTTGAACGACAGTGTCCCAGAAGATACGACGACATCCAATAACCGTTGGAAAATTTTTGCCGACAGTCTGTCTGTCGTTCGCTCTGATATAGCTCTACACATGCCAGGTGACACCATAAGTGTGAAAGCCCGTTTCGGTAATCTGTCGGCAAAAGGTGGAGACATCGACTTAGGTACGCAGACCTATCAGATTGCTTCCTTGGATTGGAGTAATGGTAACCTGCAATACGACCAGAACTATGAGCCACGTATAGAAGGACTTGACTATAACCATATCGACCTTCAGCATGTGAATATAGGAGTCGATTCTATTTATTATCATGACACGACGGCACGACTGGTGATGCGTACTGTACAGTTGAACGAGAAGAGTGGTTTACAGGTAAGTAATCTCACAGGTGTTGTCGCTATGGAGAATGGAAATATCAGATTGTCTAAACTACATTTGAAGACACCTGATTCTGATATGGACATGGAGCTGGATATGCCGCTCTCCCTGATGGACAAGATACAGCCAGGCAAGATGAGGATGCGCATGAATGCTCAGGTAGGTAAACAAGACCTGATGCGCTTCTTAGGAGGAATGCCACAGTCGTTCCAGCAGCGTTGGCCTAATTACCCGTTGAGTGTCAAGGGATCCGTGAATGGGAATATGGACTATATGGAGTTTGACGGACTCGATGTGTCCTTACCTACTGCTTTTCATGCTACAGCCACAGGATTCGTTGCTAATCTGACAAGCCCCCAACGTCTTCGTGCCAAGGTGGATTTTAAGGCAAGGACTGAAGATATGAATTTTATAACAGGTCTGTTGCCGAAGGATATACAACGTGACTATCATATCCCTCATGGAATTACCGCTCAAGGATATGTCAAAGCAGATGGTGCCCAATATTATGCAGATTTTGTAATGCGAGAAGGTAAGGGACAGGTGAAGGCAAAGGGAAATTTCAATGCTAATGCCATGCGTTATGATGCAAACTTGTCGATACGTGACCTGAACTTACATCACTTCATGCCTCATGATTCTATCTATGCTGTCTCTGCTGATGTTGTGGCAAAAGGGCAGGGGACAGACATCTTCTCGCCACGTACTACCTTACAGGCTGATGCGAGAATCCTTCAGCTAAAATACGGGTCTTATGACCTGAGTAATATGATGGTGGCAGCGGATGTCAAGAACGGTCGTGCCTTTGCTCATGTGACAGGTGACAACCATTTTCTTAATGGTACTATCGCCTTGGATGCTCTGATGAAAAAAAATAAGCTAGACGGTACTATCACTGCAGACATGGCACAGTTAGACCTCTACCGCCTCCATTTGGTTGATAAGCCATTGACCATTGCACTATGTGGTCATGTGGATGTTAGTTCTGATTTAAAGAAAACACATTATGTTAGCGGGTTCTTCTCTGATTTTACCATCCGTGACTCTGCTAAGGTATATCGTCCCGAGGATTTAGGATTACTGATTAATCTACGTGCTGATACCACTTATGCCCGTATTCAGAGTGGTGACTTTATTGTGAAGGTGGATGCCAGCGGTCATTATGAACACCTGATCAGTCAGCTTACCACGCTTAGCGATTCCGCAATGGCACAATATGATCAGAAGATTATTGACCAGCCCGCCCTTCGCCGACTTCTTCCTGTCATGAAATTACATGTGGAGAGCAAGACAGACAATCCTATTGTAACTCTTTTGAAGAGTGGTAATAATATTGATTTCAAAGACGTGCTCTTTGATATGACGACCTCTCCGGAAACAGGAGTCAACGGCAACGGTCATATCTATTCCCTGGTATATGATGGAACACGTCTTGACACGATTAATTTCCGTCTTACCCAGCGGAAGGAGCATCTTAGTTTTGGTGGACAAATACGCAATAACAAACGGAATCCGCAGTTTGTGTTCAATGCCCTCTTCGATGGAATCCTTCAACAACGTGGTGCCACAATGGGTGTCCGTTATTATGACTCCGAGAATAAGTTAGGAGCCCGTATCGGAGCTCAAGCGGAGATGGTAGATAGCGGCATTCGTCTGCATCTTGTACCAGATCGTCCGACATTGGGCTATAAGGAGTTTGCTTTGAATAAGGATAATTATGTGTTCTTAGGTTCTGATCATAAAGTGATGGCGAAGATAGATTTGATAGCTGATGACGGTATGGGTGTGAAGATATATTCCGAAGAGAGTGACCCTACAGCATTACAGGATATCACAATCAGTCTGAATCGCTTGGATTTGGGAGAGATTACCTCTGTGCTTCCTTATGTGCCTCGTATGACTGGTATTCTGAATGGTGATTATCATGTCGTGCAACATGAGACTGGGCGTTTCTCTGTCGTGAGTGATATGTCTGTCCAGAACATGACATACGAGAAAAACCCGATAGGTAATGTGAGCACAGAACTTGTCTATTTACAGAAAGAGAATGATGCCCATGCCATAGAGGCTCGTCTGTTGAAAGATGACGTGGAGATAGGTCTGTTAAATGGTACCTATTATAATGAAGGAGAGGGTGTCCTTGATGCTAAAATGCGATTGACCCGCTTCCCTATGGAGATTATTAACGGTTTTATCCCTGACCAGATTGTCGGTTTGGAAGGTTTTGGCGAGGGTGAGATGTCTGTCAAGGGTTCATTGAGGACTCCACAGGTGAATGGTGAGGTCTACCTTGACTCCTCTTATCTTGTGAGTATTCCTTATGGTATACGCTTGCGTATTGACAATGACCCAGTACGTGTCGTGGGTTCCAACCTGATGTTAGAGAATTTCTCCCTGTATGCTTATAATGAGAACCCGTTAACGTTGATGGGCAATATCAACTTCTCGAATCTTGACCATATCTTGGTAGATCTCCGTATGCGTGCTAAAGATTATCAGATTATCGGTGCCAAAGAAAATCCTAATAGTATTGCTTACGGAAAGGTCTTTGTAGATGTATATGGCAGGATGCAGGGTACTTCGGATAATCTGAAACTGCGAGGCAGGCTGAATGTGCTAGGCTCCACAGATATGAGTTATGTGTTGCGTGACACTCCACTTTCTACCGATAACCATTTGGAGGAACTGGTCAAGTTCACTGATTTCAGCGACACGACACAAATTGTTGTCGAACGTCCGTCCTTGAATGGTTTCACAATGGATATGACGATAGAGGTGTCGAAAGGTGCCCATATTATGGCATACCTCAATGCTGACCATTCTAACTATATTGACCTGATGGGTGGTGGTACGTTGCGTATGCAGTATACGCCAGTGGATAACTTGCAATTGCGTGGTCGTTATACTCTGTCAAATGGTGAGATGAAATACTCACTGCCCGCCATCCCATTGAAAACTTTCACAATCCAAGACGGCTCGTTTATTGAATTTACAGGAGAACCAATGAATCCCACATTGAATATCACGGCGACAGAACGTACGCGTGCTACCGTTTCCAATAGTAATGGGGTGGGACGTAGTGTGGAGTTCGACTGTGGTGTGATTGTCACCAAGACTTTGAAAGATATGGGATTGAAGTTCACGTTGGATGCTCCAGAGGATATGCAGTTGCATAGTGAGCTGCAAGCGATGGGGGTAGAACAGCGTGGAAAACTTGCTGTCACTATGCTTACTACAGGAATGTACCTTGCCGATGGTAATACTGGTGCTTTCTCAATGAACGCCGCACTCAGCTCATTCCTAAACTCAGAGATCAGTCATATCACAGGTAATGCTTTACGTACTCTTGATCTCTCGTTTGGTATGGACAACTCAACGGATGCCTCTGGTGCGATGCACACCGACTATTCTTTTAAGTTTGCTAAGCGGTTTATGAATAACCGTTTGAAAATTGCCGTTGGCGGAAAGGTGTCATCAGGTGCGGAATTACAACAACGTAATAATTCTTTCTTTGATAACGTTTCTCTTGAATATCGCCTCGATCATACAGCGAATAAGTTTATTACGCTATATTATCAGAACAACAGCTATGACTGGTTGGATGGTTATACCCAGAAATATGGCGCTGGTTTCATATGGCGTCGTTCCCTGCAGAATTTCTGGGACATCTTCCGCTTCAAAGACACGACACCTCAGCGTCCTATGCGTCCCCTGAAAGCTCCGGTTACTCCGAATCCTAGTGTCCCTACTGATTCCCTAAAAACTGAAAGTAATGAGAAGAAATAATTTTCTATATATATTAGCAGGTATACTTCTCTCTTCCTGTTCGATGACAAAGAATATCCCGGAGGATGACCAGCTCTTCACGGGTCTGAAAAAGATCACTTATGAGAACTATGAGGAGAATGATAACTTCACGCAGACTAAAGAAGAGTTGGAGGCTGCACTTGCCACAGCTCCTAATGGTGCGATCTTCGGTAGCAGCTACCATCGTATGCCTTTCTCATTCGGTTTGTCTGTATGGAACCACTATAGCGGAAAAGACTCTGGATTCGCCAAATGGATGACGAAGGCATTTGGAAAACAACCCGTTTTGATGTCGTGGGTTAATCCTGAGTTACGTTCTTCCGTGGCAAGCTCTGTATTGAGAAATCATGGATATTTTAACAATCATGTGAGCTATGAGATTGTCCCACAGAAGAACCCTAAGACAGCAAAAATCGGCTATATGGTGAATTTCGGTCGTCTTTACCGTCTTGACAGTGTAGGGTATTTTGGCTTTCCAACAGGTGCGGACAGCCTGATACAAGCCACAATGAACGAAGCGTTAATCCACAAAGGAGACCCCTTCGTCGTTGCGAATCTCGATGCCGAACGTAAGCGCGTGAGCCTGCTATTACGTAACAACGGCTATTATTATTACCAGCCGGACTATGCCTCCTATCTTGCCGACACCTTTGCTGTCGACGGTAAGGCACAGTTGCGTTTCCAATTGGCAAAGGATGTTCCTGCCCAGGCTCTCCACCAGTGGTATATCGGAAGAGTGAACATCAATATGCGTAAGACCTTTATGGAACAGTTGACGGACTCTCTCCACCGTCGATATTTTACAGTACGTTTCTCTGGGAAAAAACCGCCTATCCGTACTCGTGTGTTGATGGCAGACATGAAATTGCGTCCTCGTCAGTTGTATAGCTACGACAATTATCTGCAGTCTGTCAACAAACTCAATGCCATGGGACTCTTCTCGTCTACAGATTTTGTTTTCACACCTCGTGATACAACAGCGACATGCGATACGCTTGACCTGACCCTTAACTGCGTGTTCGACAAACCATGGGACTTCTATATCGAGACAAATTTCAATGCCCGTACTATTGGACGGGTAGGACCTGAGCTAAAACTTGGTGTTACCCGTCGTAATGCTTTCCGTGGTGGTGAGAAGATTGATGTCAACCTGCACGGCTCTTACGAGTGGGCAACGAGTGGTGGTACTTCGATGAATAATTATGAATATGGTGCTGATGCCAGCATTGAATTTCCACGTATCATTGCTCCTTTCTTTGGAGGTAACCGTGTGCGTCGTGACAAGAATGGTCGCATCATACGTCGCCGTCGCTACTTCAGTACGCCACTTACCATTGCCAAGGTGTCTACAGATATCATTTATCGTCCTAGTTACTACAAAATGCATGTAGTCAGTGGTGAGTGGACCTACCGTTGGCAATCTTCAGCGCAGAGTCGTCATGAGTTTTCACCATTGACAGTTAAATATCAGTTTATGAATAGTCACACGGAGGAGTATGACAAATTGGTGAAGACTAATCCTTATCTAGCTGCTACGATGCAGGATTATTTTGTACCAGAGATGCGCTATACCTATACCTATACCAGTCCTGCGGGAAAACTGCATCCCATCCGTTGGGAAACAACAATCGCTGAGGCAGGTAACCTGTTGTCACTGGCATATATGATTGGTGGTAAGAGTTGGAATGAGAAAAACAAAACTCTTTTCAAGAATCCCTATTCTCAGTTCTTGAAGATTGAGACTGATTTCACTAAGACGTGGACGCTCAATAGCACATCACAGCTGGTTGGTCATGTCAATGTCGGATATATCTGGCTCTATGGAAACTCCGATGCTATTCCCAATAACGAGATGTTCTATGTCGGAGGAGCCAACAGTATCCGTGCCTTCTCCGTCCGTGGAGTCGGACCAGGTAGCATTGAGTCGTTTGGCGACAAGGCGATGGACTATCTTTTCCGTAATGGTTCCATCAAGTTCGTGACGAATCTGGAGTATCGTCAACGCCTTTTTGGAAATCTTTATGGAGCTCTCTTCCTTGATGCCGGTAACGTGTGGACTTCCTCCAACAACTCTTATGAGACAGAGAAAGAGCAAAGTAGTATCGATGGTGGACGTTTTCACTTTAAAAATCTATTCCGTGAACTAGCTGTCGGAACAGGTGTCGGTATCCGTTACGACCTAGACTTCCTTATCCTTCGTCTTGACTGGGGTATCGGTCTTCATGTGCCTTATGAAACAGGTAAGTCAGGCTTCTTTAATGTCGATGGTTTTAAGAGGAACCAGACCCTTCATTTCGCCATCGGCTATCCGTTCTGAAGATATAATTTGAAAATAAAACTATCGTCTTCAGTCTTAAGAATGCAAATATATTTGCATTCTCTTCGTTTAATCGAAATTTTGCATTATCTTTGCAGTATAATATGGATAATAAGCAAGCGACATTGGAGTTAGGGTCAAAACCCGTTGGGCGGCTGTTGATGCAGTATGCTCTTCCTGCCATTGTGGCAATGTCGGCTTCCAGCTTGTATAACATTATCGATAGAGCGTTCATCGGACAGGTGGTGGGACCAGAGGCAATAGCAGGTCTGGGTATTACTTTCCCTTTTATGAATCTTAGTGCTGCCTTTGGTGCGGCTGTTGGTGTGGGTTCCTCCACGTGTATCTCCGTTAAACTGGGACAGCGTGACTATAAGACGGCACAGTATCTGTTGGGTAACACGGTAACCCTCAACTTGATCATTGGTGTTCTGTTCATGGTCGTCTGTCTAATATTCCTTGATCCTATCCTGCGTTTCTTTGGAGCTTCAGAGGTGACTCTGCCGTATGCCTGTGAGTTCATGGAAATTATACTGTTAGGTAATGTAGTGACTCATATGTATTTCGGAATGAATGCCGTGCTGAGGGCTGCTGGCAAACCTCGTCATGCGATGTGGGCTACCCTGTTTACGGTGGGTATGAATATCATCTTGATTATTGCCTTTGTATGGTGGTTCCGATGGGGTATCAGAGGAGCGGCATTAGCTACCATCACTTCCCAAACGATAGCGCTCTGCTGGCAAATGTGGGTATTCTCTGACAAGAAAGAGTTGTTGCATCTGCGCAAAGGCATCTATAAATTGAAGAAAGACCTGGTTCGTAATATCATATCCATTGGAATCTCTCCTTTTCTGATGCAGAGCACATCATGTGTCATCGTAATATTTATGAACAATCAGTTTGTGCGTTATGGCGGTGACATGGCAGTGGGAGCCTATTCTATTGCCAACTCCGTTGTGATGGTGCTTTTTATGTTTGTGATGGGAATGATACAAGGTATGCAGCCTATCGTTGGCTACAACTATGGTGCCGAGCGTTTTGACCGTATGTTTCGTTGTCTTTGGTTAACAATAACTGCAGCGACTACTATACTGTTAATCGGTTGGACGGTCTCGATGCTCTTCCCTCGTCAGATAGCCCGTGTGTTTACGACAGATGCCACCTTGATAGCGATGGCTGCAAGGGGTATCCAACTCAATATGATGGTCTTCTTTGTGGTAGGTTCTCAAGCCGTTATCACTAATTTCTTCCAGTGTATTGGTAAAGTGAAGATCAGTATTTTCCTCTCTCTCTCACGACAGTTGATCTTGTTGTTGCCGATGGCATACATCTTCCCCCTGTTCTTGGGACTGGATGGTGTATGGTATTCGATGGCAGCAAGTGACTTCGGTTCTTTTTCTATGACAATCCCCTTGTTGATATGGTATATCAAAAAACTCAAAGCTTATGGAAAATAAACACATTATTATCAATGTAGGACGACAACTGGGTAGCGGCGGACATGATATTGCCCGTATGCTTGCTCATGATTTCAATGCTAAGTATTATGATAAAGAAATTCTTAACCTTGCCGCTAAAGAGAGTGGTTTCAGTGAGAAAATATTCGAACAGAATGACGAGAAAAAGGGTTTTATCCGTGGACTGTTCAGTATGACTACTCCTCATGTCAGCGGAGCTTATGAGTCAGGGTTCTCCCAGGAGAATCTGTTTAAGTTCCAAAGTGATGCGATCCGTAAGGCGGCTGAAAAAGGTTCTTGCGTCTTTGTGGGGCGTTGTGCCGATTATGTATTGCGTGACTTTGAGAATGTAGTGAATATCTTTATCACTGCGTCAATGCATGACAGGGTACAGCAAATCCTTAACAAGCAAAGTGTGACGCCACCAGAGGCAAAGCATATGATTTTGCAGGCAGAGAGTAAACGAGCTGCCTATTATAATTATTATACAGGTAAGAAATGGGGGCATGCGGAATCGTATGACCTTTGTGTGAACTCTAGTATTTTGGGACTGGACGAGACGGAGAAGATGATCGCCGACTTTGTCAGAAAGAAATTCGGACTATGAAGAAAATTGGAATCATCAGCGATACGCATAGTTACTGGGATGAGAAATACCTGCATTATTTTGAACCCTGTGACGAGATATGGCATGCCGGCGACATCGGTTCTACGGAAGTAGCTGAACGGTTGGCGGCTTTTCGTCCTCTCCGTGCTGTCTGCGGCAACTGTGACGGTGGTGACTTGCGACTGATGTATCCGGAGGTACTGCGCTGGAAATGCGAGAATGTGGAGGTGCTGATGAAACATATCGGAGGCTATCCTGGCAATTATGACTATAGTATCCGTTCACAGATATATGCCTCACCCCCTCAGCTCTTCATCGCGGGACACTCGCATATCCTGAAAGTGAAGTATGACAAGACGCTGAACCTGTTGCATATCAATCCTGGTGCCGCAGGACTACAGGGCTGGCATAAGGAAAGGACGCTTGTCCGACTGACTATCGAGGGCAATAAATTCAGTGACTGTGAAGTTATTACATTAGGAAAACATTAAAAAACAAATAGATATGAAACGAACAATTGTAATTACTGGTGGCGCAGGCTTTATCGGAAGCCATGTGGTACGCCTTTTTGTGAATAAGTATCCAGATTACCACATCATCAACCTCGACAAGTTGACGTATGCAGGTAATCTCGCTAACCTCAAGGATATCGAGAACAAACCCAACTATGAGTTTGTGAAGATGGATATCTGTGACTTTGATGCCTTCTATAAACTGATGCAGGAAAAGAAGGTTGACGGTATCATCCACCTGGCAGCTGAGAGTCATGTGGACAGAAGTATCAAAGACCCCTTCACTTTCGCTAAGACCAATGTGATGGGAACACTGTCACTCCTGCAGGCAGCAAAACTTTATTGGGAGTCTCTGCCTGATCGTTATGAAGGCAAACGCTTCTATCATATCTCTACCGATGAGGTGTATGGTGCCTTGGAGTTGACACATCCAGAGGGAATCGATCCGCCTTTCACTACAACGGCTTCCTCGTCAGAGCATCACTTGGCATACGGTGACAAGTTCTTCTTGGAGACCACGAAGTATAATCCACATTCTCCCTATAGCGCAGCCAAAGCTTCCAGTGATCATTTCGTACGTGCCTATCATGATACTTACGGTATGCCTGTCATCGTAACGAACTGTTCAAACAACTACGGACCTTATCAGTTCCCTGAGAAACTGATTCCTTTGTTCATCAACAATATCCGTCACCGTAAACCGTTACCTGTCTATGGCAAGGGTGAGAACGTGCGTGACTGGTTGTTTGTGGAGGACCATGCCCGTGCCATCGACCTGATCTTCCATCAAGGAATGATTGCAGAGACTTATAATATCGGTGGCTTCAATGAATGGAAGAATATCGATATCATCAAGGTGGTTATCAATACTGTTGACAGACTGTTAGGACGTCCGGAAGGTGCAGATATGGACCTTATCACTTTCGTGACCGACCGTGCTGGACATGATCTGCGTTATGCCATCGATAGTACCAAGTTACAAAAGGAACTCGGATGGGAACCTTCGTTGCAATTTGAGGAGGGTATCGAGAAAACCGTTCGCTGGTATCTCGACAATCAGGAGTGGCTGGATAATGTAACCTCTGGCGATTATCAGAAATACTATGATAATATGTATGCTAACAGATAATAACAAAACAAATACTGATTATGAAGAAGATTCTATTACTTGGAAGTGGTGAGTTAGGTAAGGAGTTCGTGATTGCCGCCAAGCGGGCTGGTGCTTATGTAGTGGCTTGCGACCGTTATAATGATGCACCTGCTATGCAGGTAGCTGACGAGCGTGAGGTATTCTCAATGCTTGATGGTGATGCCCTTGCTGCCGCTGTCAGGAAACATCAGCCTGATATCATCGTTCCTGAGATTGAAGCCATCCGCACAGAGCGTCTTTTTGATTTCGAGAAAGAGGGTATACAGGTTGTTCCTTCTGCCCGTGCCGTCAACTTCACAATGAATCGTCGTGCCATCCGTGACCTTGCCTCTCGCGACTTAGGTCTTCGTACGGCAAAATATTTCTATGCCAAGACCTTCAACGAATTCAAGAAGGCTGCCGACGAGATAGGTTTCCCCTGTGTGGTAAAGCCTCTGATGTCATCATCAGGTCACGGACAGAGCTATGTGCATAACGACGATGAGTTGGAACAGGCTTTCAAGGAAGCTATGGAAGGCAGTCGCGGTGATGTGAAGGAAGTCATTATTGAGGAATTCATTGACTTCGAGTCGGAGTTTACCTTGCTGACAGTGACACAGAAGAATGCACCCACAATCTTCTGTCCTCCTATCGGACATGTGCAGAAGGGTGGTGACTATCGTGAGTCATGGCAACCTTATAAGATTAGTGATGAGGCTCTCAAACATGCACAGAACATGGCGGATCAGGTGACGAAGGCACTCACTGGCTATGGTATCTGGGGCGTAGAATTCTTCCTGACACGTCAGGGTGAAGTCATCTTCTCTGAGTTGAGTCCTCGTCCACACGATACTGGCATGGTGACCTTAGGTCATACCACTAACCTTTCTGAGTTTGAACTTCATTTCCGTGCTGTGATGGGATTGCCTATTGCTGGTATACATTTGGAGCATGCAGGAGCCAGTGCTGTCATCCTCTCACCAGAGGAGAAACATGGACCACTGGACTACAATTTCGTAGAGGCTCTGAAAGAAGACCGTACCCGTATCCGTATCTTCGGTAAGCCCGAGGCTCATAAGGGTCGCCGCATGGGTGTAGTCCTCTGCTATGGTGAGTTAGACGACGATGTCAATGCTTTGCGTGACAAGGCAAAGCGTCTTGCCAAGACCGTATTAGGGACGGATCCTTATATGAAGAAATAGTGGTTCAAGAAATAGAAACTGGTGCTGCAATCTATGGGTTGTAGCACCTATTTTTTATGGAGGTATTCATCGTATGGAATAGTACCCATCAGCATTCGTTTGCGTCCAATATTGTAACATGGACTGATCAGATTGTCCTCTTCCCGATAATAAGGAGTGGAGATGTCTGCAAGATATAATAGTAGTTGGCTGATATTGTCTGTCATGAATGGGCGGTCTTTTGCCTTGATAATCTGTTGGACGATGTCTGGATGGTTCTTCCGTAAGATAGGTGATGTCCAAATCCAGAAAGGAATCTCAAACTGCTGATAGACCTCATTCGGTGTGTTAACTTCAAGGGTTCTTCCAAATGTCTTACTTCCGTCAAAACACATCTCACCATGATCTGGCATATAGATGACGATGGCATCACGATGCATGAAACGATGTGTGATCTTTCATCCTATGAATATCGTTTAAACCTATATAATATTATATGTTTTATGTCGTTATATATTATATGAAAATAGAAATCATTAACCTTCCGAAGATTACCGACCCACGAGGTAATCTGACAGTGGCGGAGCAGATGGAGAATGTTCCTTTTGAGATAAAACGTGCTTATTGGGTGTATGATGTTCCGGCAGGAGAGAGTCGTGGAGGGCATGCACATAAACGGTTGAAACAATTTGTGGTAGCACTTAGTGGTTCGTTTCATGTGACACTTGATAATGGTTATGAACGGGAGACTGTCTTGCTGAATCATCCGTATCAGGGTTTGCTTATTGAAACCAACACATGGCGTACATTGGATGATTTCTCCAGTGGTGCCGTATGTTTAGTACTTGCCTCAGAACTCTACGAAGAGGATGATTATATATATGATTATGAAGATTTCCTGAAATATGTAGGATGTTCAAGATAGTTAGATATAATGCTGGGCAGGCAGACGAATGGAATCAATTCGTCGCTCAGTCGAAGAACGGTACGTTTCTCTTCGACCGACATTATATGGACTATCATGCAGACCGCTTTCACGACCACTCCCTGCTTTTCTATAGGGACGAGAATCTATATGCCCTTTTCCCCGCTAATGAGAACGGCAAAATTTTGTATTCACATCAAGGACTGACTTATGGGGGGCTTGTTATGGGTACAGAGGCGACAACCGTACATGTAATGGAGTGTTTCCAGTTATTGAGACAGTACCTTCAGGACCATGATTTCCATCGGGTCATTTATAAGTCTATTCCTTGGATATATCATCAAATACCAGCAGAAGAACCTCTCTATGCCATGTATCGGGTCTTCGATTACCGTCTGATGGAGCGTGATGTGTCTTCCACCATTGTGTTGGCTAAGCCTTTGAAATGGAAGAAAGATCGTCGACACGGACTCCATGTGGCATCAAATAACGGAATACGGGTGGAAAAGAGTGATAACTATGCCGAATTCTGGCAGATATTGAAAGAGAATCTTCAAAAATGTCATGGGGTCTCTCCTGTGCATACTTTGGATGAGATACTCTTACTGCATCAGCGCTTCCCTTCCTCTATTGTCCTATATGCGGCTTACAGGGAACAGCAGATGTTAGGGGGATGTGTGGTTTATATTACTTCACAGGTTGTTCATACACAATATATCTCATCCACGGCAGAGGGGAAACGATTGGGTGTCGTCAATGCCATCATCAAAGAGATTATTGTTGCTTATCCAGAATACATGTATCTAGATTTCGGGAAATCAACGGAAACACATAGCGATATCCTTAACGAGAACTTAATATATCAAAAGGAAGGCTTTGGAGCCCGTGCCGTCTGTTATGACACTTACGAGTGGGATGTTTAAGATAAACTAAATTATTCTTTGGGTTCTTCAGCAGCATGTGGCTGTGAGGGGAGGGGAGTCTGACTGGCATGAGACTCTGTAGATGACGGTTTATCGGCATTTTCCACAGATCCTTCCGCAGCAGGGATGTCAGTATGACGTATGCTATCCGTAGACAAAGAGTCAGAGTCTGATGGAATCTTGAAATAACCTCCGCAGTTGTATGCTACAGCACTGGCATCAAGTCCCTTTGGAAGAGTGAATTTTGTACGGTACTGTTTGAAGGCTGGATCACCTAATACAAGTTCGAGAAAGTTACCACAGACAGGTAATGCCGTGCGGTTGCCTTGTCCTAGTTGTCCTGTACGGAAGTGTATACAGCGGTATTCTCCACCTACCCATGCACCGACAACTAGTTTAGGAGTCGTCCCAATAAACCAGGCATCAGAATGGTTGTTGCTTGTTCCTGTCTTACCACCGAAGTCCGTGTCATTAAGGTATTTACTGATGAAACGGTAGAGAGCACTACTGGTACCGTGCATACCGCCCTGTAGTAGTTGTTGAACAAAGAAAGCGCTCTTCTGTGGAATGCTCTGTTTGTCTTCCGTCTTGGCATTATAAATTTCTTTGCCATCACTGTCGAGAATTCGGGACACCAATACAGGTTCATGAGCCATACCTCCGTTGACAGGTGTACAATAGGCATTCACTAGTTCAAGTAATGTGACATCACTGGAACCTAAGGCAAGTGCGGGAGTAGGGTCGAGTTTACTCTTGATACCCATCTCATGAGCGGTCTTGACGATTTGAGGGATGCCAACTTCCTGTCCTAGTTTGACAGCAACGGAATTGATACTCATCGCAAAAGCCTGCTTCAGCGTGATATTGGCATTCGAGAATCGTCCATCAGCATTAGTGGGAGCCCATAATACCTCCTTTTTCTGTTTAGAATCATAAACCTTCATGGAGAAATAGGAGTCTTGACGAGTGTCACAAGGCGTGATGCCTTGGTTCATTGCTTCGGTGTAGACGAAGAGCTTAAAAGTAGAGCCGGGTTGTCGCATTGCCGTCACCTTGTCGTATTTCCAAGTCTTGAAATCAAGATCACCCACCCATGCCTTCACATGACCTGTCTGTGGCTCCATAGCAACGAAGCCACAATGCATGAAATGCTCCATATAACGGATAGAGTCCATGGTAGACATCTCTTTTTCGATGAATCCCTGCTCATAGTCAAAGAGTTTAACGGTATGAGGGGTATTCAGATGGTAATTGATAGAGTCTTGGTTACCATTATATTTTTGGTTCAGGTATTTATAATAAGGTAATTTTTTAGCTAGATTCTCGATGAAATTTGGAATTTCCTGCCCGCGTTCGTCACGCCATGGGTTCATACCTAGCCAATGATTATCAAAACTCTTTTGAATAATCTTCATCTGCTTGATGACCGCTTCCTCCGCATATTTCTGCATACGGGTATCGATGGTCGCATAAATTTTCAATCCGTCTCTGTAGAGGTCGATGTCATTCTCATTACACCATTCTCTGAGATAACTTGCGACAGCGTCACGGTAGTAAAGAGCCTTTCCGTCATAGTTGTTCTCAACGCTATAGTTCAAGTCGATTGGTTTCTTTGTCAATGTGTCATAAGCCACCTTGGTGATATCCTTGTGCTTGAGCATGTTGTTCAATACAACATTCCTTCTGTTGAAAGAATTCTCTGGATTGATACGTGGGTTATAATAAGTGGTAGCCTTGAGCAGTCCCACGAGGATGGCGCACTGGTCGGGAGTAAGGTCCTTCGGTGTCGTTCCGAAATATGTCTTTGCCGCAGTCTTGATGCCGAATGCATTGGAGCCGAAGTCTACCGTATTAGCATACATTGTTAGAATTTCTTTTTTGTCGAAGAACATCTCCAGTTTCACTGCGGTAATCCATTCCTTGCTCTTCATGATGAGCATCTTCACACCAGGTATAGAACCGAGGAGTCCTGTAGAATATTCAGTACGGACACGGAACATGTTCTTGACCAACTGCTGGGTGATGGTAGAGGCACCACGTGCATCGTGATGAACAACATAATCCTTGAAGGCAGCAAATACTCCTTGGAAGTCAATACCGAAATGCTGATAGTACCGCTCATCTTCCGTGTCAATCAAAGCACGCCAGAAGACAGGGTTGACATCCTCATACTCCACAGGGGTGCGGTTTTCACTGAAGTATTTACCAATCAATATTCCATCAGCGCTATAGAGCTCTGATGCCTGTGTTGTCTTGGGATGCATGATGGCATTCATACCTGGCGACTTACCGAAGAGCCACAGGAAATTGATATCCACCATAAAGAGATAGAGGATGAAGGCAACGATAAAAGAGGTAAAACCTACCAAAGTCTTCGTATACCATTTGCGTCCTCGATACAACCCTTTATACCATTGCCAGACATTCTTACATGCCTGCCAGCATTTTTCAACGTATTTATTCATATTGCGATATATACTTCAAAATATCCTCTTTTTGTTGTGGATGAAACCACCGCATCTCTTCGTCACGTTTAAACCATGTGAGTTGTTTACGGGCATAGCGACGGGTGTCTCCTTTTATACGCTCAACAGCCTCTTCCAGTGACCAGGTACCGTCAAGATATGTGAACATTTCTTTATAGCCTACTGTATTCAATGCGTTATTGGTACGTTTGCTTTGGAGTGATTGGACCTCGTCAAGCAGTCCATCCGTCATCATCTGGTCAACACGCAGGTTAATACGGTGATAGAGCTCCTCTCGTTCCCTATTCAGTCCGATTTTGATAATTTTGAAAGGACGTTGTTTCTTCTCTTGTCTGCGGAAAGACGTATAGGTCCTTCCTGTTTGGTAGCAGATTTCAAGGGCATGAATCACACGACGGTAGTTTTTCTTGTCTACGATTTCATAATGCTCAGGATCTAATCTCCTTAAATCCTCACAGAGAGCCTCTAGTCCTTCATTGGCATAGCGTTTTTTCATCTCCTCACGAATGTCTTCTCGAATAGTGGGGATGTCGTCAATACCGTTACAGACAGCGTCAATATACATCATACTACCTCCTGTCAGAAGTTGGATGGGGGAGTGCTTGAATTGTTTGTCCAGTAATGTCAGTACATCCTGTTCGTACATCGACGCATTGAAATAATTATCAATACTGATACTTCCTACGAAATAGTGCTTGACGCTTTTGAGCTGCTCCTCCGTTGGTGTCGCTGTTCCAATCTTCAACTCCCGATAAATCTGTCGAGAATCTGCATTGATAATAGGAATACCGTAGTATTTGGCGATATCAATACAAAGTTCTGATTTTCCAACAGCTGTCGGACCTGTGATTACAATGAGTGATGCCAACTGTCAATTCTTAATATCAACAATTAACTACCTGATAACTCCGCGCTTGGAGTTTTCAATAAACGAGCAGATATACTCCACCTCTTTCGAGTCAGGGTATTTAGCACGAGCTTCCACAATACCATCTTTCAGTACACCTTTTGCATAGATAAGACGGTAGGCGTCATGAATTGCCTCAATAGTCTCATTAGGGAATCCGCGACGACGCAGTCCGATGAGGTTAACACCTGCATAGCGGATTGGTTCCTTGCCAGCAATAACATAAGGTGGAATATCCTGTGAGGTACGTGATCCACCTTGGAACATAACGTAGCTGCCCACACGAATGAACTGATGGAAAAGGCAAGTAGCGGAAATGATAGCAAAGTCATCGACCTCAACCTCTCCGGCAAATTTTGTGGAGTTCCCAATGATACAGCCATTGCCAATCACACAATCGTGGGCCACATGCATGTTCTCCATCAACAGGTTGCCATTACCTACAACGGTTTTCCCTTTAGAGGCAGTACCTCGACTAATGGTGACATTTTCGCGGATAGAGTTGTTATCGCCAATCTCACAAGTAGTCTCCTCACCTTGAAACTTCAGATCCTGAGGTTTGGTAGAAATACTTGATCCAGGGAAGAACTCATTACCATTACCAATACGGGCACCGAAATGCACTGTCACATTATTCAGAAACTTATTGTTATTGCCTATTATTACATTCTTGTCTATCACACAGAATGGACCGATTATATTATTGTCTCCTAATTTAGCTTCAGGATCGACAACAGCCATAGGGTGAATCTGATTTGCCATATATCTTATTTGTTCTTTACAATTTGTGCAGTAAAAGTCGCTTCAGCGACAACATGGTCGCCCACAAAGATGTATCCCTTCATGGAGGATATTCCATGACGAACAGGAGCGAGGAGATCAACTTTAAACAACAAGGTGTCACCAGGAACAACTTTCTGGCGGAATTTCACGTCGTCAATCTTCATGAAATAGGTTGACCAGCGTTCAGGCTCTTCTAATGTGTTCAGTACAAGTAATCCGCCGCATTGTGCCATTGCCTCAATCTGTAAGACTCCTGGCATTACAGGCTCCTCAGGGAAATGTCCTTGGAAAAACGGCTCGTTGCTTGTCACGTTTTTGATACCGACAATACTTGTGGCACCAAGGGAAATTACTTTGTCGACCAACTGCATGGGATAACGGTGTGGAAGGAGCTCCCGGATTTTGTTTATGTCCATGATGGGTTCCTCATTAGGATCATAGATAGGAGCTTGTATCTCATGCTTGCGAATCTCTTTACGCATCAGACGAGCAAACTTGTTGTTGATAGTATGTCCTGGACGGGTGGCAATGATACGACCTTTAATGGGTTTCCCAATAAGTGCCATGTCACCGATTACATCTAATAACTTATGACGTGTACACTCATTTTCCCATACCAATGGCTTATGCTGAATATATCCTAGCTCATTGGCATCACGATGTTCAACATGTAACATGTCAGCCAACATGTCCAAACGCTCCTGAGTAGTTTTTCTCTCATAAATGACGATAGCATTATCCATGTCACCGCCTTTGATGAGGTTCGCCTGTAATAATGGTTCTATATCACGGACAAATACAAAGGTTCTGGCGGCGGCTATCTCACTGACAAAGTCATCAATCTTGTCGAGTGAAGCAAATTGGCTGTTGATGAATTTTGACTCAAAAGAACACATAGCTGTCAGAGAGAAATCTTCATCAGGAAGAATGGTGATGCATGACCCTGTCTCCTCATCTTTTACCTCGATTTTCTTGCGAATCACATACCAGTCTTTGGGAGCATTTTGTTCTTCAATCCCTACCTCTTTAATTTTATCCACATATTGGATGGCAGAGCCGTCGAGAATAGGAAACTCTGGACCATTGACTTGAATCATACAGTTATCGATCCCCATCGCATAAAGGGCTGCAAGACCGTGTTCAACGGTGCTGACACGGGCTTCACCCTTGCCTAATACGGTACCACGCTGGGTGTCTATCACATTCTCGGCAATTGCGTCAATCACGGGCTCACCTTCTAAATCAATACGTTTGATTTTATAGCCAGTATTCTCGGGTGCTGGGTTAAAGGTTACTGTGAGGTTCAATCCCGTATGCAGTCCTTTTCCAAACAAGGAGAAACTGCCTTTGAGTGTTTTTTGTTTCATATATTATTTTTTCTTGAGTTCTTCTATTTCCTTACGAAGGGCACTGATTTCCTTGTACATATCAGGCAAACGACGATAAAGTGCTTTTGCCTTAAAGAAATCCTTTGGATCCATGGCAGGAGAACCGATTAAGTTCTCACCATTGCCTTTCGTGTTGCTAATCACACCACATTGGGCACCCACCATAGTTTTGTCTGCAACCTGTATATGTCCCGCAAAGCCTGCTTGACCACCGACCATACACCATGCACCAATCTTGGTAGAGCCAGCCATTCCTACTTGTGCTGACATTACAGTGTTCTCACCAATCTCACAATTGTGAGCCACTTGAATGAGGTTGTCAAGTTTTACACCTTGATGAATTATGGTTTGTCCCATTGTAGAGCGGTCGACACAGGTGTTTGCGCCAATCTCCACATTGTCCTCAATGACTACGATACCCATTTGTGGTATTTTGTCATAGCCTTCTTGGTTGGGAGCAAATCCAAAACCGTCAGCTCCAATAACCGCACCAGCATGGATGGTTACGTTTTTGCCGATCTTACATCCGTCGTAAATGGTCACGTGAGGGTAAATCATGGAACCATCGCCGATTTTCACACCGTCACCAACATAGCAGAAAGGTCCGATATACACGTCTTTGCCAATCTCTGCGGATTTTGAGATAAAGGCAAGTGAGTCAATACCCGTTTTCTTGGGGAGTGAGGCAGCATACATCTGCATCAACTTCGCAACACACTCATAGGCATTAGCGACTCGAATGAGTGTCGTACTAACAGGACCCTCCAGTTCTACATCTTCATTGATGAGGACAATAGAAGCCTTTGTGTCATAAATATAATGAGTGTATTTGGGGTTCGACAGGAATGTGATTGCTCCTTCTTTTCCTTCTTCTATTTTTGAGAAAGTGTGTACTTTTGCTTGTGCATCACCTTCCACACGACCACCGATAAAGTCGGCTATTTGTTGGGCTGTAAATTCCATTCTTTACACAAAGTTTTTATTTAACCTTGCAAAGATACAACTTTTTTCTTAAAAACGATGATAACAGAGGTAATATTTACGGATTTTTTTAGAAAGGAGTTGAACATTTAGTATTTCTGATGCTTCGGATATATCTTTTACTATTCCGTCTTTGAATAGAATACCAATGCTGTCATCCTCAGGATTATACATGTCTTTGCCAATCTCAGTAAGTGTCATCATATAGGATGTATCCTCATCGGAAATCTCTATTGTTTCAGAAATGTTCTTTTTGATTTCAGCAAGGTGCTCTGGTGTCGGAGGCTCTTCACTGACCTCCACTTTGAATAGATGGCGGTCAAGCATGTCCTTGGCGAGTGTTGAGAGGATGATGTCGTCAGAATTTTTCCAAACCTTCATGGCACTCCAGATGTCTGAGTCATCAAGGTCAGCATACATCTGCAGTGTCTCTGGGTGGGTCGCAAACCATTCCGCATCAACATCGTGACGTAAGAAATAGGCGAGGGCAGGGGTTGCAAAAATTTCTTTACCAGATTGTGACAAATGCTTGGCTCTCAGTAAAGTATTGACGAGGATCTTTTCGTATCCGACTGCAGTCTTGTGCAGATAAACCTGCCAGTACATCAGTCGTCTTGTAGTTAGGAAATTCTCGATTGAATAGATGCCTTTGGCGTCTACTACCAGACGGTCATCCTTCACATTCAGCATCTTGATAATGCGGGCGGAACCGATGTTCCCTTCTGTTACACCTGTAAAAAAAGAGTCACGCCTGATATAGTCCAGGCGATCCATGTCAAGTTGACTGGAAATTAATTGGTGGAAGATCTTGTTAGGGTACTCGTCTTTAAAAATGGATATGGCGAGATTCAATTCTCCGTGCATGTCCTTATTGATCTTTTCCATCATCATCAGTGAGATGTCCTCATGGGAGATGCCGTGAATCAGTGTGTCTTCCAATACATGAGAGAACGGACCGTGTCCGATATCGTGCATCAAGATGGCGGCCTTCACTGCCTCAGCCTCTGAGTCGAAAATGTAAATCCCTTTCTCTATCAGAGACTTCACGGCTTCTGTCATTAAGTGTAAGGCACCTATTGAGTGTTGGAATCTCGTATGTCTTGCGCCTGGATAAACCACTGAGGCGAGCCCGAGTTGGTTGATACGATTCAGACGTTGAAATAACGGATGCTGTACGATGTCGTAAAGCAGTCCTTTCCTGATCTTAATAAACCCGAAAACAGGATCGTTGATGATTTTATAACCGTCCATCTTTTTCTATTTTTGTGCGAAGGTACTACAATTTTTTGAAACGACCAAGATACGAATTAATAAATTATAGTTATCTTTGCATGTGATTTAGCGAAAGGAACATGTTTCAATTCAAGCGATTTGTTGTAGAACAAGACCTGTGTGCCATGAAAGTAGGTATGGACGGCGTGTTGCTTGGAGCATGGGCTCCAGGTGGTAAGCGGATACTAGATGTTGGTACGGGAACAGGACTGATAGCCTTAATGATGGCACAACGTTATCAGGAGTCTGTGGTAACTGCTATTGACATTGATGAAGGTGCTGTCAGACAAGCGACAGTCAATGTCGAGAGGTCCCCTTTCAGCTATCAGATTATTATAAAACAGGAAATTGTGCAGGAGCATGAAGGGGTTTACGACTCGATAGTCAGTAATCCACCATATTTCATTGATTCCTTGAATGCTCCCGACCAACAACGGAATATTGCAAGACATACAGACACGTTGAGTTATGCGGAACTGATGCAGGCAGCATATCGTTTGTTGGCAGATGACGGTGAGTTCTCAGTAATCGTCCCTTTTGATTATAAGAGACGGATGGAGGACGAGGCAACATTTGTGGGATTCTTTCCTCATCAAGTAGTAGGGGTTCGTACAGTAGAGCGAAAACCGCCGAAACGTTATCTATTGTCGTTTGTGAAACATCCGATATTGTGTGATCATTCTATCATCACTATCGGCGATGAGGAGTACAAGACATTAACGGGTGATTTTTATTTGTGAAACCCTGTACGGACAAACTCAGAGAACTGTCCCTGATAACCATTGAACACATTGATGTCCACATCACCAGTGATGCCCTGAACTTTTCCAGTTGGTGAAAGTTGCCAATAGACCAGTTTAACATCAGGTTTATATTCTCCGTAGCGGGCAATCCAGACATTATATTTCTTTTTGATATCAGAGGCATTCTTCATATGTCGAAGAATGAACATCTGGTTGACATAGAGTATGGGTAGCTTCCCTGTATGCCGTTCCACGATACTCATCCAGATACGGATACGACGCATCAGCTCCTCCTCACCGATGATTAGGATCTGTGCTTCCGAAGGTTCAACATCCAGTACGGGAGGGAAATCGTCTTTGGCTATCGTCGCATATTTCAAGAAATGGGCTGCCTGTGCCTGGGGCGAAGATAACATGGAAAAGAAATGATAGGCTCCGACATGGATGCCATGTTTCTTTGCCTGAACGTAATCCTGGCGGAAATAGCGGTTCTGAATAGTAGTACCCTCTGTAGCTTTGATGTACATAAACGAGACAGGGAAGGATTTGCCGTCGGTGGGATGATTCTTGCCTAATGACAGGATACGCAGTTTCTTCCATTCTATGATGAATCGCCTGCGCCCCTTTTCATGTTGATGACGGGAGATGTCAATCCCGTATATTCGCTCTGTTGTATATTTCAGCCGTTCCCCAAGGAAACGTCCTTTCTTCCATTCTCCGATACGTAGTTGGTGATGTGGTGATGACTCATAGCCAAAACCATGCCGTCGACCATTCTGCCAGAGACCGTCATAATAGTTGATGCCATAAGCATGATAGATACCCTGTCCGGATGCCATCAAGTTATCATCCATCTGACCGAAATAGGTGCCAATAGAGTCTGTACGCCATGCCACCACAAGAGTGTCCTGGTCCCATATTCCTCTGATAACTTGTCCTTCAAAATCTGTCATGATGCCCTTTCCGAAGAGTTTTTCACCGACATGGTATTGTCCTGCCTTCCAAAAACCACCTTTTGTCTTTACAGCTACTAACGGACGATCTTTTGCGATAATGGTGTCGTAAGAGAGATACCGTGTTTGTGGAGTACTCATCAGTGCCTTCAGGTGACTCTTATGTTGTTGGAGTCTTGTGTGATAGGCGGCAATTTGGTTATATCCCTCATCAGTGGCTTTATGGACACGAAAATAGTATTCCATTTCCACAATTTCATTTTCTGTTTGTTGGATGGCATGGCGGAGAGAGTCGTCAGAGGGACGTTGGTGAATTTTCACAATCACCTTGTCATTCATGCGCATCGATGGTCGTAAATGGATGAGTGGTGAGAAAGGAAGGATAGCACCTAATAGTACTATCACGCAGATGTCAGCTATAGTTGTACGTTTTCTCAAGGTATCCTTATTTCATTTGTTCTAACCAATAATCTATCAATTGGCGTGCAATAGAAAGCTTTTCAGGAATCTGTGGCAGATGGTCTTTGTCAAACCACGCCCCCTTCGATAGTTCCGAACGTTGCAGATGGATCTGACCTCCGTCATAGTCGGCTGTAAAGCCCACCATCAGTCCGCAAGGGTACGGCCAAGGTTGTGAAGCGAAATATCTCAGGTTTTTGATATGAAGTCCTGTCTCTTCCATGACTTCCCTGTGGACAGCTTCCTCTAAGGTCTCACCAGTCTCTACGAAGCCTGCCACCAGTCCATAGAAGTCTGTACGGAAATTCTTGGCATGTACGAGGAGAACCTCGTCGTCTTTACGAACCAATACAATAACAGCTGTAGCCAGTTGCGGCCACACCTCCTTTCCACAGTTTACACATCGTTTCGAGATAGCAGTGTGGAATTTCATCGGTCCTCCACATACACCGCAAAATTTCGTGTTCTGGTCCCAGTAGAGCAGTTCTTGGCATTTGCCTGCCTTCAAATAATCTTCTTTGGGTAACTTATAATAACTTTGGCGTAACCCGCACATCTCGAAATGCTCATTTCCTTGTATTGGAAGATCAATGCGGTAGGCTTTATCGTCATCAACATCCATCACTATTGTCCACGGTTTGAGTTCCGTGGGAGGCTCCTCAGGGATACGGTAGCCTCCTGAAGTCTTTTCCAGGACGATATCCCCTTGACAGAATACAAAATATCTCATTCGCTTTTTTGTTTTAACAGGAAAACTTCTGCGCGTTGAAGGTCCTCTGGTGTGTCGATACCTACCGTCTCCACCTCAGTGATTCCCACCCGGATGCGATAACCGTTCTCCAACCATCGTAATTGTTCCAGACTCTCTGCCAGTTCCAATGACGATGATGGTAAATGGGTGATTTCGTAAAGTGTCTCCCGGCGGTAGGCATAAATACCTAAGTGTTTCAGATATGAGAAATGGTTTATCCAACAGTCTTGTTCTTTTCCTCGGATATAAGGAATGACAGAACGACTGAAATAGAGTGCGAAACCTGTTTTGTCCGTCACAATCTTGGGGGAGTTGGGGTTCATGACAGCCTCCATGGACTCAAATCGTTTTCCTAATGTACCGATTTGTGTCTGTGGGTGGTTGAAGAGTCCTTTCAGTGTCTCAATCTGTGAAACGGCAACGAAAGGCTCGTCACCTTGGATATTGATGATCACGTCAGCATCAGTGCCAATCTTCTCACAAGCCTCCTCGATACGGTCTGTGCCGCTTTGATGGTCAGATCGTGTCATGACCGCCTGTCCGCTAAACGCCTTTACTACCTCAAAGATACGTTGGTCATCAGTGGCAACATAAGCCTCTCCTATTGCAGCAACCGCTTTCTCATATACATGCTGGATAACGGGACGACCGCCTAACAATGCCAAAGGTTTCCCTGGAAAGCGTGTTGATGCATAACGTGCTGGAATGATTCCTATAAACTTCATAATTATATGTTGATTTTTGTGCAAAGGTACAAAAATATCTGAATGTTGCGTTAATATACTCTAATTAATTTTGAGGGTCACACTTTTTTTCCTACTTTTGTAAAGTTAAAATGGAATCAATGATGAAAAAACGAAATATTTTATGGGTCTTCTTGACCTTATCCTCTATGACACTTTATGCCCAGAAAATCACACTGGGCTCATGTACGACAGCCGATGGTGGCGCTTATCAAGGTGAGATGTCCAGCGGGAAACCGCATGGGAAAGGACGCGCCACTTATCAGAATGGTGACTGGTATGAGGGAGAGTATGCGAAAGGCAAGCGTCAAGGACAGGGAACTTATACATTCTCCGATGGAGAGAAGTATGAGGGAGAATGGTTTCAGGATCACCAGCATGGGACGGGAACCTTTTATTTCCAGAATAATAATAAATATGTGGGACTATGGTATGCTGACGAGCAGCAAGGGCATGGTACCATGTATTATTTTAACGGCGACATCTATGACGGAAACTGGAAAGCTGACAAGCGTAATGGTCAAGGGAAATACACTTATCAGGGAGGTGCCTATTATGATGGACAGTGGAAAGACGATATGAAGAATGGAAAAGGTCTTTTCATCTGGCCTGACGGTTCTTCTTATGATGGTCAGTATGTGAATAACCTGCGCCAAGGTAAAGGGGTGTTCAAATATTCCAATGGCGACTTGTATGTGGGTCAATGGAAAGAGGATAATCCACATGGAAAAGGTATCTATAAGTTTCAGAATGGAGACACCTATGAGGGAGACTATGCACAAGGAGAGCGAACGGGGCAAGGAGTTTTCCGTTATGCCAACGGTGATAAATATACCGGCGGGTTCTACAATGGTGACAAGCAAGGTGACGGTATGCTGGTATGGAAAAATGGTGATGTCTACCAAGGACAGTGGAATAAGGACAAACCCAATGGCAAGGGTAAACTAACCCTTAAGAACGGGGATGTCTTCGAAGGACAGTTTAAAGACGGAATGATCCATGGTGAGGGTATTGTCCGCTATGCAGACGGTTCTAAGTTCAAGGGTGTCTTCAAGGAAGGTCGCCGCAATGGTCCTGCTATAGAGCAGGATAAAGAAGGCAAGCGCTTTGAAGGCTCTTATGTAGATGACCGTCGTGACGGTCCGTTTGTAGAGAAAGATGCTAATGGAAATGTCACGTCCTCAGGAAGATACGTCCGAGGCAGAAGGGAAGTTAACAAGTAACAAATATCAAATCTACTAAAAATAAGCTATTATGATTATCGACAGTTTACAGAATCTGAAGAACTATGAGTCAGTGAACCCGTTGTTCTCCAAAGTGATTGAGTTTTTAAAGAGTCATGATTTGAAGACCCTTGAGGTAGGAAAGTATGAGATTGAAGGGAAAGACCTTTTTGTCAATATTACGATGACCAAGGGAAAAACTCCTGATGAGGCAGTGATTGAGACACATGACAAGATGATTGATATCCAGATTCCTATTACAGATACAGAGACATTTGGCTATACACCTCGTGAGAATCTGCCAGCAGCCACCTATAATGCAGAGAAGGATATCACCAAGATTCCAGACCTCGCAGCAGAGAGTTATGTCACTTGTCAGCCAGGTATGATGGCAATCTTCTTTCCACAAGACGGACATGCCCCCTGTATCGCTGGTGTTCCTGAATTTAAGAAAGCAATATTTAAAGTAAAAGCATAAGTCAATACTATGGCAACAACAAAGAAAACCACCACAACTGCAAAGACGGCAGTAAAGAAAACCGCAACGAAGAAGGCGGCTCCTAAGAAAGCGGCTCCTAAGAAAAAAGTAGAGGTTCCTCAGCACATTGGGTTGGTAAGGGACGACTCATGGCTGGAGCCTTTCGAGGGTGCTATCCGTGGTCGTCATGATCATGCCTTATGGAAGATCGGTCAGTTGACAAGGAACGGTAAGCAGACATTGTCACAGTTTGCTTCCGGTCATCTTTATTTTGGTCTTCACAAACTCGCCAAAGGCTGGGTGTTCCGTGAGTGGGCTCCCAATGCTACGGAGATATATCTGATCGGTGACTTCAATAACTGGCAGGAGAGTGAGAAATACAAATGCAAGCGTATTGAGGGAACCGGTAACTGGGAACTGAAACTCTCTGAGAAAGCCATCAAACATGGTGACCTTTATAAGATGAAGGTGAAGTGGAATGGGGGAGAAGGAGAGCGTATCCCAGCCTGGTGTCGTCGTGTAGTACAGGACGACCAGACGAAGATTTTCTCCGCACAGGTATGGAATCCTGAAAAGAAGTATGAGTTCAAGAAGAAGAATTTCAAACCCAACAAGTCTCCATTGCTGATCTATGAGTGCCATGTAGGTATGGGACAGGATGCGGAGAAGGTTGGAACCTACAAGGAGTTTACGAAGAACGTCTTGCCTCGTGTCAAGAAGGATGGTTATAATGCCATTCAGGTGATGGCTATTCAGGAACATCCCTATTACGGTTCTTTCGGCTATCATGTATCCAGTTTCTTCGCACCATCCAGTCGTTTCGGTACACCGGAGGATTTGAAGGAGATGATAGACACGGCACACAAGATGGGTATTGCCGTGATTATGGATATCGTCCACTCTCATGCTGTGAAGAACGAGGTAGAGGGTCTGGGTAATCTTGCCGGTGACCCCAACCAGTTCTTCTATCCTGGTGACCGTCATGAGCATCCGGCATGGGACTCACTCTGTTTTGACTATGGAAAGGATGACGTGCTGCATTTCCTGCTCTCAAACTGTAAATATTGGTTGGAGGAGTATAAGTTCGACGGTTTCCGCTTTGACGGTGTGACCTCCATGCTCTATTATAGTCATGGACTTGGTGAGGCTTTTGGTGGATATGGTGACTATTTCAATGGTCATGAGGACGATAATGCTATCTGTTATCTGACCCTTGCCAACTGTCTGATACACGAAGTCAATCCCAATGCCATCACCATCGCAGAGGAAGTTTCTGGTATGCCGGGTCTTGCCGCTAAGTTTGAGGATGGCGGTTATGGTTTCGACTATCGCATGGCGATGAATATCCCTGACTACTGGATAAAGACCATCAAGGAGGTTCGTGACGAGGATATCAACGTATGCAGCATTTTCTGGGAGGTGAAGAACCGTCGTCCTGACGAGAAGACCATCTCTTACTGCGAGAGTCACGACCAGGCATTGGTGGGTGACAAGACCATCATCTTCCGTCTGATCGATGCCGATATGTACTGGCATTTCAAGAAAGGTGACGAGAACGATATGGTACATCGTGGCATTGCCCTCCATAAGATGATCCGACTTGTGACAGCAGGTGCCATCAATGGCGGTTACCTGAACTTCATGGGTAATGAGTTCGGACATCCCGAATGGATTGACTTCCCACGTGAGGGTAATGGATGGAGCTATAAATATGCACGCCGTCAGTGGAATCTGGTAGATAACAAGGAGCTCTGTTATCACTGGCTGGGTGACTTCGACCGCAAGATGTTGGAGGTCATTAAGAGTCAGAAGAACTTCCAGGCTACTCCTGTCACGGAGATCTGGCATGATGACGGAGACCAGGTATTGTGCTATATGCGTGGCGACTTGGTGTTTGTGTTCAATTTCTCTCCGACACGTTCCTATACCGATTACGGATTCCTCGTGCCGACGGGTTCCTATGAGGTTGTCCTTAACACGGACGCTAAGGAGTTTGGCGGTAATGGCTTCGCTGACGACAGTGTGACACACATCACCAATTATGACCCGCTCTATGTACAGGATCATAAGGAATGGCTGAAGTTGTATATCCCTGCTCGCTCGGCTGTTGTATTGCGGAAATTGTAAAGCAAAGATACACTCATGGATAGTGGTCATATTGGTGTCTGTACCAGTATGACCATTTTCATTTGACAATTAATTCTATATATTCTGTAAATTTTTCTTTTATTCCGTTTCCTTTTTCGATATTTTTGTGTACTTTTGCAAACAGAAATATATTTCTATTATGGTACATAATATCTTCAAAGGATTAGGAATAGCACTGATAACCCCTTTTTTGGAAGACGGGTCGGTGGATTATAAGTCGCTGATTCGTCTCGTGGAATATCAGCTCGACAATGGCGCTGATTTCTTCTGTATTCTTGCCACAACGGGTGAGACACCCACTTTGACGGCAGAGGAGAAACAGAAGATCAAGGATCTGGTAGTCAGTTTAGTGGGTGGCAGAGTGCCTATTCTTGTCGGATGTGGTGGATATAACACCGCAGAGATTGTTCAGGAACTGCAAACACGTGACTTCCGGGGTGTTGATGGCATCTTGAGTGTATGCCCTTATTACAACAAGCCTTCACAGGAAGGACTTTATCAGCATTTTAAAACCATAGCTGCAGCTACCTCATTACCCGTTGTCCTTTATAATGTTCCGGGACGTACTGGTGTGAACATGAAAGCAGAGACGACAGTTCGTCTGGCTCGTGACTGTCAGAATATCGTTGCCATCAAGGAGGCAAGTGGTAATCTGGAGCAGGTGGATGAGATTATCAAGAACAAGCCCCGTGGCTTTGAGGTGCTCTCTGGTGATGACGCGCTGACCTTCCCCATGGTGTCATGTGGTGCGGTGGGTGCTATCAGCGTGATTGGCAATGCCTTGCCCCGTGAGTTCTCCAAGATGATCCGCCTGCAGATGAAAGGTGAGTATGATCCTGCTCGGAAAATTCATCATCGTTTCCAAGACCTTTTCTCTTTGTTGTTTGTCGATGGTAATCCTGCTGGTGTCAAGGCGATGCTTCATGAGATGGGTTATATTCAGAATGTGCTCCGTCTGCCTTTAGTGCCGACGCGTATCTCTACCTTGCAACGGATGAGTGAAATCATGAAAGAATTAAAAATATGAGGTGAATGGAGGAAAGCAGGGTTATTCATGAGATAACGCCCTTGATGGGTAAGGATTCTCTCTATATTGCGGATCGCAGGAAGAAAGAGTTCACCTATCCTATTCACAATCATGAGGTCTTCGAACTGAATTTTGTGGAGCATGCCCCTGGTGTGCGCCGTATCGTCGGTGACTCTAACGAGATTATTGACGAGTTTGACTTGGTATTGATCACGAGTCCGGACTTGGAGCATGTCTGGGAACAGAACACCTGTACCAGTGAGGATATCCGTGAGGTGACGGTCCAGTTCTATTTTGACCTTAGCGAAGACAGCTTCCTCTCACATAATCCTTTCAATTCGATGCGTAAGATGATGCTGGAAGCTCGTAAGGGACTCTCTTTCCCCTTGGAGGCTATCATGCGTGTTTACCATTTGATTGACACGTTGAGTTCGGTGAAGGACGGCTTCTATGCAGTGACTCAGTTTATGACCATCCTTTATGAGTTGTCTAAATGTGACGGAGCCCGCACCCTTGCCACCAGTAGCTATGCGAAAGTAGAGGCAGGCAGTGATTCCCGTCGTATCTTGAAAGTCAAGAACTATATCAGTCAGAACTATATGGATGAGATCCGCCTGGCAACGATGGCGGGAATTGCAGGGATGAGCCCGTCGGCATTCAGCCGTTTCTTCAAGTTGCATACAGGCAGGAATCTCAGTGAGTATATCATTGACCTCCGGTTGGGCTTTGCCAGTCGGATGTTGGTGGACACTTCCAAGAGTATTGCTGAGATCAGCTATGCCTGTGGGTTTAACAACCTCAGTAACTTCAACCGTATCTTCAAAAAGAAAAAGAACTGCTCTCCATCGGAGTTCAGGGAGAATTATCATAAGACCAGAATCATCGTATAAGACCAGTCATGACCACATTGAGAACATCTGTTGTATTACTGCTGACGGCTATAGGGAGCTTCCTCTCTGTAGGCGCACAGTCACAATTCGATCGTCAGCTCAATGCCCTTGACAAGATGATAGACTCATGCAGAAGTCATAAGATCGATACCCTGCTGGCTAAGGCGATCTGTAATCGTGCTGCCCTTTTCTATAACCATGCGATGGACGACTCCATCATCAATCATGTTCCTAAGGACATGGTGGAGGTTCGGAAGACAGGACAGTGGAATCAGTATTATGAGTTATGGACCCATCTTGCCAATACCTATCTGTATAGTGGACAACCCAATAAGGCACTGCGTGAGGTACAGGCGATGTTCGATGATGCCAAGCAGCGAGGTGACAACTACGGAATGGGCTATGCCTACTATACCATGGGTAGTGTGTATGCCACGCTCAGTAACTATGACGAGAGTATCAATTCCTATCAGAAAGGACTGGACCTCTTGTCTAATATCAATCCATACCCTACGGTGCTTCCCGATCTCTATGCTTATTACGGGGATATCCTCAACTTGAAAAAGGAATACCAGCAACTGGAGAAACTGACGAAACGCTGGCAAGATTTCCTGAAAGAGTATGAGGAGCAGTATAAGACGACGATTAGTGAAGATACCAAGAAAGTCTTATATACCTATTATTATATGGCATGTGCCCAGGCTCATCTGGGATTAGGACAACTGGGACCGGGTGAGGATGACTTGAAGAAGGCGTATGCCCTCATTGATTCCGAGACATCCTTGAGAGCACAGTCATGGCTGTTCTATATGGCTAAGCTGCGCTATCAGCAGAAACGCTATCCAGAGGCTCTTAAACTGAATGACAAGCGTATGGCGCTCTTTGACGACAGCGACATGACGGTTTATATTGATATCATCAGTCAACGTGCGGATATCCTGATGGCTCTGGGACACTATAAGGAGGCGGCAGACTATTACCTGAGGATGTATCAGATCAACGACTCTGTCAATACCCAGGGCACCAAACAGCAGCTGAATGAGATGAACACGCTGTTCAAGGTCGATGAGCTGAAGATGGAGAAAGAGCGTGCACAGTTCCGTAACACGATGATCATCGTCGGGCTCATCATCCTTGCGCTGGTGATATTCAGCATCTTCCGCTATATCGCAGCCAAACGCCTGAAGGTCGCCCATGAGAAACTGCAGACGACACACGAGGAATTGTTGACTGCCTACGACCAGTTGGAGGAGACGACAACGGCAAAGGAGCGTATTGAGAGTGACCTCCGTATTGCCCGTGACATCCAGCAGAGTATGATTCCCCAGAAATTCCCGCCATTCCCTGAGCGTACGGATATTGACCTCTTTGCGTCGATGACACCGGCGAAGGCGGTAGGTGGTGACCTCTATGACTTCATCTTGCTTGACGAGAAACTCTATTTCTGTCTGGGTGATGTGAGTGGAAAGGGTGTGCCAGCCTCTTTGTTCATGGCGGTGGCTCGTAACCTGTTCCGTGTGGTCTCCCAGCAAGGACTTCCTCCCGCAGAGATTGCCGATAAGTTGAATAATGCCTTGTCGGAGGATAACGACAGTGGTATGTTCGTGACGATGTTCATTGGTATCATAGATCTTCCCACCGGGCGTCTTGACTTCTGTAATGCGGGACATAACCCACCAGTCATTAAGATGCATGACGGTACCACTCATTTTATAGAGATGGAGGCTAACGCCCCCTTGGGACTATGGGCAGGACTTCCTTATGAGGGAGAGCATATTGATGATATCAGCGGATGCCCGTTCTTCGTCTATAGTGACGGACTGAATGAGGCAGAGAATGAGAACCACGACCAGTATGGTGACGACCTGTTGCTGGAGATGTTGGAGAAGCATGAGTTTGTCAGCTCACAACAGACTGTTGAGATGATGAAGGCGGATGTGGTGCGCCACGCCAATGGTGCTGAACAGAGTGACGACCTCACCATGCTGTGTGTGAAAGTACAAGGAAATTTACCTAAATTATAATGAACTATATGGAGAAAGAGATCTGTATTAAGAACCGAATGGACGAACTGGTGCGAGTCAACCAGTTCATTGAAGAAATCGGGGAGGAATTAGGACTTGACATGGAACTCCAGATGAACCTCAACCTAGTTATTGAGGAGATGGTGGTAAATGTCATCTCCTATGCCTATCCCGAAGGAACGGAAGCCGACATTGAACTGAAGGCGGAAAGCAAAGGAAAGGAACTGACCTTTGTGCTTACTGATCGTGGAAGGGAGTTTGATCCCACGCTGAGTGAAAGTGCTGATATGGATGTGAACCCCGCCGAGCGTGACTTGGGCGGTATGGGTATCTATATCGTCAAGAACATCATGAACGAGGTGACTTATCAGCGACTGGAGGGTAAGAACCTGTTGACGATGAAGAAGGAAATCAAGTAAAGTAAAACATTAACATTAAAAAATAACAACTATGACACAGATTTTGAAAGAGAATGGTAAGACCATTATTAAGACCGGACAGCGTATTGACACTATGAATGCCGGTGAGTTTGAACGTGATATCGAGCCAGCATTGGCAGATGGTGGTGTTGACCTGGAGATGGACTGTACAGAACTGAACTATATGGCAAGTTCTGGTCTGCGTGTGATTCAGAAGACCATGCGTACCGTCATGCAGCAGAAGGGTCAGTTCAAGATGACGAACGTAAGCCCTGAGATCTACAAGGTACTGAATATGACTGGTTTTACGAAGTTTATGAAGGTAGAACAGAGAAAAGATTAATCTGCTATGATATTCGTTATTATTGCCTTAGTTATCATCGTTGTCATCCTTGCCGTTGCCTTGTATTTCCAAATCAAGGGTGGTCATGACCAGGCGAACGAGCAGGAGACGTTGCTGAGGGACTATCAGCGTCGTGTGGATGAACAACAACAACTGCTTGAGGACTATCGTAGTCTTCAAAAGAACTTTGAGAATGTCGGTGAGGGTTACGAGCAGGCACTCGACCTTTATGACAAGATGGAGGAGAACAGTCGTAAACTGGAGGAGCGTAATTCCTTCCTGGAGAAACAGAATGCTGATCTGCAGGCTGCCGGCAAGACCAATGCGGAGTCTTTGCGTATCAACAAGGAGTTCCTTCAGCAGATTACAGAGAAGATGTCGAAGGAACTGGATAAGTGGGATGCCGCTGTCGCCGCTCCATTGTCTGGTATGGTTTGTAGCATCCAGGATATCAACGACATGGGTAGTGAGACAGCTCTTGAGCGTAACGACAATATCGTTGCCGAGCAGGTCGCTAAACGTGCTGTCGCTGAGTCCGCAATCGACAAGTGCCAGTATTTTGCCTTCGAGTTAAAGGTCAGTCCGCAGGCTGCCTCAATGTTGCAGACGAATGAGAAACAGGCTGCCCATGCACTGGCACTGGTACTCGACAATGCCAAGAAGTTCACGACGGATGGTACTGTGACATTGGATGTGGATGCCAGTCTGCAGGATTCGAAGATCACCTACACGGTGACAGACTCTGGCATGGGTGTTCCTGCCAATGAGGCAGAGCGTATCTTCGAGCCGTTCGTCAAGCTCAACAGCTATTTTGACGGTCAGGGACTCGGTCTTACCTTTGCCCGCAGCATTGCCCGCCGCTTAGGTGGTGAATTGATGCTGGATACGGCTAACACCGCCAAGGGTGCCCGCTTCGTCATGACTTTACCGATGTAATATTGTAAAGAAAACTTGCCGGATTTTATGTTCGGATTTTGGGAGCTTCTAGAAAAATAGGAGCTCCCAAATTGTTTGAAATGGACAAGAAAGGAGTTAGGTGCCACCTTCGAGGGTGTTAGGTGCCGACTAACTACCCGGAAGGTGCCGCCTTCTGACCCGAAAGGCGGCACCTTTCTACGTGAAAAACAAGGGCAAAAACAGCACTTTTTGGTTGTTTTTGCACCCTTTTTTAAGGGTTAAAAACTGTTCCGGATAGATAACCGTCTCTCTTACAGCGACTTATCGTAACGGCTCTATTTTCGCGTATTTGAAGCCGACTTCGACCTTGGTGGATTTTATGCGATTCTACAGGCGATCTTTGTCAAGATGATTCAAAAAGATGATACACCAAGCAAAAAATATAATACATTATTTATAATGTAGATTCCTAATTTTTTTATATCTTTGCAAACGAATAGTAGCATATACTATAAACCTGAATTAACAATCAAAACAATAACAAACATGAGAGAATTATTACTAAATCAACACAATCGAACAAGAGTGCTCAGGCAGCTTTCTTTGTTCTTCGCCTTATTGCTCCTGCCAATGGGGGTGTGGGGACAGACTGATTACGGACTGACCGTTGCAGGTGTGAATGTGACCAGCGCCAATGCTTCAAACATTACTGGTCAGTATTTGACAGAAGGTACTGCTGTGTTTGACGCTAATTCTAACACCCTGACGCTTACAAACGTAGCAATCGGCTACGGTGGTGTTCAAAGTGGACTGGAGAACTTGACGATTATATTCAATGGAACGAATATGATTGAAAGTTATATTGGTGCCAATGCTGATGTAGCTGGAACCCATAATTTAACTCTTCAGAGTGGTACTGAGGGTAGCACCATGTATCTGGATAATACGGTCGGAAAATCAATTATTGATGGTTTTGATAATGTGAGCATGGATGGCTTGTATGTTTCTTCAGAAACACCCTACGCCTATAATGCTACTGCAAAACAGTTTAAAGGAGTACAATTTTCAGGTGTTATTCTTCAAAATGCTACTATTACTTCCACTCCTCACTATTCTTTATGGGTGGGTTATACGCAATTGAGCGATGAGAATAAAACTGATTTGTTTCCAAACGATCAGTCATTAGCAGGTAAAGTGTCTTTTGATAATACTAGCAATACATTGAGTCTGCAGAATGCCGATTTGACTTATTACAATGTTTTTAGTGTATTGAGCGACCTGACAATCGACGTAAGTGGTTATTGTAGTGTTGGTGCAGGTGACTCCGCAACGGCTGTAAGAAACGTTCACCCCAGTGGTGTTCTAACGCTAAAGAGTACAGGCTCGGGTAATCAATTGACTTTCAACAACAACCGACCGATTCGCGATTTCTCTTCACTCACACTCACAGGACTTTATTGGGATGGTGATTATACATACGGACCTGCTACAATAGAGGATTGGGATGCAGAAAAACAAGAGTCTGTTCAACTAGTCGGAAAACATTTGTTAAAGAAAGATGGCTCTGAAGCAGCGGGTGCTATTGCCTTTTCGGATTTGCCGCGTCCTTCTATGTATGCTTCATCTAATCAGCAAAATGAACCAACGTTTGGTTTTGAGGGTGACCCTTCATGGGAGATTCGTTATTCCATTGACTATGTGGACGAGTCTTTGGCTGATGTTACCAATGCGTTATATGATATGCAAGGAGATAATGTCCCCTTGCAAGGTGCCGCAACGGTTACCGCATGGACAGTTTTTGGCGATGCTACTAGTGATGTCGTTAAAGGTAAACTCTTCGACTTGTCAGAGACTTCTCTCTCCACGGTCTATGGTACAGCTGAGACACTGTCTGCTCCGACCTTGCGTCCAGCCATTGATCCTGAAGATAAGATTACTGTTTCTTACTTAGGTAGAGAACAGAGCGATGTTGCGACGATTAACGCATCGACTGGAGAGGTGACCATATTAGGTCCTGGCTCAGAGACTTTCAATGTGGGCTTTACACTTGACGATGGTTGTACAGTCCTTAATTACGAATATCTTACTTTCGATGTGACGGTCCAGAAGAGTTATTCTCTTTTCATTGGTGATACTCAGGTAACGGAAGCCAATGCTGATGACGTGCTTGGTGACGGTAAGGTGTCGTTCACTGTAAGTGGAGGTCAGGAAGCTGCACCAACCTATACGCTGACACTGAATGGTGCTGCCCTCACTGCTCCTGTGAAGGTAGGTCTGGCTAACCTGACGTTTGATATTCGTGGTAACAACACTATTACAACAAATACTACTTGTATTCAGAATACAGCAACGACTGGTGTGCCTTCGCTGACCTTTAAGTCAAACGCTGACGTAGTGGGAAGCCTGACATTGACGAATAACAGCGATGAGACTGATGACGGTGTGATTAGCAGTAGTTTTTATTCTAATAATACTAGTTACTACACTATCAGCAAGGAACTCGCGCTGATTATATTAAGAAACGGTGAATATACTTTCAATACCTATTATTTCACGGCAGGCGAGGTTCACAACGTTCAGTTTGTTCCTTCTTATGGTGTTCAAATTGGCGAAACACAGATCTATGAGGGCAATGCTGCGGATGTGTTTGGCGACGGAACGGTCAGTTTCGATAAAACGAAGAATATTTTGACACTGAATGGTGCCAGTCTGTCTGGTCCTCTTAGCACTTCGCTTGCTACGCTGACGGTTGACCTGATAGGTGAAAATACCCTCAGAAATTACTATGACGGTCATGTGATTGAGACTCCTTACGGTGATGATGTAACTATTACCTTCAAGTCATCAGCCGATGTTAAGGGTATGCTCACGATGACGATGAATTATTCTCAAGATGGTAATATGGCCAGTGAGCATGTGACTATGGAATACACATCACCGCTGTCAGTCATTTCCGGTAGTATGACAGGAAATGTTGGTAACAAATCTGTTGTCATCGGTGTGAACTACGGTATTACTATTACTACAGCCGGAGGCTCTTATCCTGTTACCAGTGACAACCGTTTGGATGTGCTTGGTGACGGAGGATCTGTACAGTTTGATGGTAAGAACACCCTGATATTGAATAATGCCTGGATATCGAGTGTCATACTCGGTGCTGATGACAGTTGGGTTAAGAAAGGACTGACCATCTACTTGAAGGGTGACAATACGATTGGTGAACAGGAACAGGATGGACTCATCTATCAAGGACAAGGTGCCAATGTATCTTTGACATTCGCTACCGGTGATGTGGAGCCAGGAACATTGACGCTCAGTTATTCTGATCAACCTTTGGTTGGATTTACACCGACTTATCTGAACAACTTGACAGATATGATGAATCCTGACCTACACCAGATAACTATTGCCGTCAGCATGGAGCCGTTTGTAACACAAAGCGAAAAAGAGAAAACTGAAGATGGTAACGGTATAGGATTAGGTAAGGATCTTGAACAAGTAGTCCAAGGACTCTCCGCTGAGGCAGCAACGACATTATTGGGTGAAGGTGTAATAGTCAATAAGATACTGTATACCTTGCCTAATAACGATGACGGTTATATTGATGATCCTGACTATGTGGCAGTAAATGGTAAGGTGGTTGCGCTGAACACCCCGATGGATGATGGTGAAGTTAACGATATTCTGGAGTACATTAAGAATGGATTGATCCAGCCTGGTACGAAACTTGGCGATCCTTATACATTTGCATATTACTTCCATGGTATGTCCTTCCTGCTGCCTGCAGGTTCTGGTGATATCATCCTTGATGTCAATACGAACGAGGCAGGAGAACTGCATGTGAAGGTGGGCAACAACGATCCCGTTGTCATCTCTGCTACGACGGGCTTTGAGGAAAGACGCGTTCCTTATGCGTTGACAGAAGCTTCTTATGTATTTATATATAATGTGACATCCGCTCCAAGCTCCTCTCGTCGCAGTGCCGGCCATCGTGCTCCAGGACGTAAGGAGACGACGACAGTGGGTATCAAGGGTTTGAGTGTCAGCGCCAGCGACGTGTCACCGGCACCAGGACCCGCTCTGTCTCCGAAGAAGTTGGATAAGTCTCTCTTGGTAAAGGAAGGCAATCACATCACCGTGAAAGACATGGATGTTGAGGACATTGAGGTTGATGCCTTCGACGAGCTGTCAGGTGACATCACTTATGTAGACTTACGTCAGACCAGTATTAAGGGTATGTCTGTAAACCGCATGATTTCTGACGACCTGTTTAAGAAACTTCCTGAGAAGACCTTTATCTATCTGCCTGCAGGTAATGAAGTAATAACTGGTACCAAGAACGTGGTTGTCGGCAGCGTATGTAATGACATGGAACTGGATGCCGCTGCTCCATTTGAGGCATCAAAAGACTTCGTTGCCGTGAAAGCCGTACATGCTCGTGACTTCTCTACCATGCTGGACAAGCACTGCACCGTATATCTGCCATTCGCTCTGGACGAGGAACAGGCAAGCAGCTTGGGTACTTTCTATGAGATGACAGGTATCGCCGATGGCAAGATCATGTTCACATCCGTCAAGGAGACGAAAGCCAACATGCCATATATGTTCAAACCGGCTAAGGAGACTGTCAGTGCGAAGATGGTCGAGGTGAAGGCTACGATCCCAGGGGCACCCGTAGTAGGCTCCGCTACCTTCGAGGGAACGTATGACCAGAAGTCGATCCTTTCTGACGCTAGTACACAGTACTACTGCTTCAAAGCAGAAGACGGTATATTAGTTCATGTCATCGACAACTCTATGACGGTGGATCCGTTCCGTTGCTATATCAAGGTGACGGGTGGCGCTTCATTAGGTCGCTTCCTGGATATTGTCGTAGACGACGAAACCACTGCTGTCAAGAATATCAAGGTGGGTTCTGAGGACAATGTTTACTATGACCTGAGCGGTCGTCGTGTACTTTATCCTAAGAAGGGTATGTATATCATGAACGGTAAAAAGGTAATCATTAAATAAAGGAGGACTGTAAGATGAAAAAGAAACTATATATCGCTCCGCAGATGGAAAGCTTTTGTTTCCAACCTCAGGGACCTATCCTGCAAACTTCTAATCTGACCCCACAGGATTGGGGCGATGGCGGTAGTGCCGGTGGCAGGTTGTTCGAGGACGATGGCTTGAATTTCATCATGGGAGGAGGCGATTTCAACGACCTCCAGAACATGCTACTACCATAAGAGGAGTGGGGCAGACCTTTCGGTTTGCCCCACCTTTTTGCCTTCATGCGAAAGTTTTTCAAAAAAAGTTCGCTAAAAGTTTGGCAGTTCCATAAAAAGTATGTACCTTTGCAACCGCAAAACGAAAAGGATGGCTCCCTAGCTCAACTGAATAGAGCATCTGACTACGGATCAGAAGGTTGTGGGTTTGAATCCCGCGGGAGTCACAAAGAAAGAAATCCAAGACGAAAGTTTACTTTCAGTTTTGGATTTCTTCTTTGTGTTGCTCAGCCCGTGGCAGGGGAGGGATGGACAAAGTCAATCCCGCGGGAGTCACAAAAGAAAAAGGAATCTCAATCGAGATTCCTTTTTCTTTTGTATGTATTAAACCTTACTTAATGAGGTCAACACTTCGCTTCAAGAATTGGTCGAGAGCCTCTCCCTTCAGCATACCGTTCTGCAGCAGGGCGAGGTCGATGAGCTGATGAACGATAGAGTTGCCTTTCGCATAGTCGGCAAGAATCTGTTGCTTCTTGTCTTTCTGCTCCTGTATGGCTTTCTCGCATTCTGCTTTCATGTCCTTATCGTCCTGTGTCAACTCCTCGGCTTTCTTCTTCTCCTGAGCCTGACGGATAGCGGCAAGACGAGCCTCCTGTCCCTTCAACTCTGCCTCTACTGGTTTCAGAGCCTCCTCTGTAGAGGTCTTGCTCTCGTCAAGCACACGCTTTACCAACGGGTGGTCGCTGTTCAAGACGAGATTCATCGAGTCGGGCATCTGGGCGTAGAAGTTCATGCCGGGCTGGAAACGACTCATCTCCTTCATACGACGCATATACTCGTTCTGGGTGATCATCACAGGACGGGCTTGCTCACCGAGAGCCTGTACCTCTACCATGAACTCCGTCTTCTCCATCTTCGGCATTTGTGAACGGAAGACAGATGACAAATTGGCAGACTCGTCGTCTGACAGGGTAGATTTGGGAGCGTCCTCCTTGACAATCAGTCGCTCGATGATGTCACTATCGACACGGGTGAAGCGGCTCTTCTCAAACTTCTGCTCCAACATCTGGATGGCAGGGACATCGAGTTGTCCGTCCAACAGCAGGACACTGTAACCCTTGTCCTTTGCTGCCTGGATATAGCTGTACTGTTCCTCCTTGTCGGTGGCATAGAGATAGACGAGGGTATCGTCCTTGTCTTTCTGGGCACCTTCAATCAGTTTCTTGTACTCTTCGAAGGTGAAATACTTATCCTCCGTATCCTTGAGCAATGCGAAATCCTTGGCACGGTCGTAAAAACTCTCCTCCGACAACATACCGTAGTTGATGAAGAGTTTCAGGTCATCCCATTTCTCTTCGTAAGCCTTGCGGTCCTCTTTAAAGATACTCTGCAGACGGTCAGCTACCTTCTTGGTGATATAAGTGGAGATCTTCTTCACGTCACGGTCACTCTGTAAGTAAGAACGTGATACGTTCAAGGGAATATCAGGGGAGTCGATGACACCATGTAACAGAGTCAGGAACTCCGGCACGATGCCTTCTACCTGGTCGGTAACGAACACCTGGTTGCAATACAACTGGATCTTGTTACGCTGCAGGTCGATATTCGACTTGATGCGAGGGAAATAGAGGATACCTGTCAAGTTGAAGGGATAGTCTACGTTCAGGTGAATCCAGAACATCGGCTCGTCACTCATGGGGTAAAGGGTACGATAGAAACTCTTATAGTCCTCATCCTTCAAACCAGAGGGCGCCTTCGTCCATAGCGGCTCCACATGATTGATAATATTGTCCTCTGCGGTATCCACCATCTTCTTCTCGTCGGAAGACCACTCCTGCTTCTTGCCGAAAGCAACGGGCACTGCCATGAACTTACAGTATTTATTCAACAGCTCCTGGATCTTCGACTTCTCAAGGAACTCCTTGCAGTCGTCATCAATATACAGGATGATATCCGAGCCACGGTCGTCTTTCTCCGTCTCGTCAATCTCATAGGCAGGACTTCCGTCGCAGCTCCATTTCACTGCATTGGCATCGTCCTTATACGACTTGGTGACGATCTCTACCTTCTTTGATACCATGAACGAGGAGTAGAAACCCAGTCCGAAGTGTCCGATAATGTTGTTGGCATTGTCCTTATACTTCTCCAGGAAGTCGTTGACACCTGAGAAGGCAATCTGGTTGATATACTTGTCGATCTCTTCTTCCGTCATACCGATACCACGGTCACTGATGGTGATGGTGCCCTTGTCGGTGTCGAGGGTGATATGAACGGTAAGATCGCCCAGCTCTCCCTTGAACTCACCCTGTTCTTTCAGGGTCTTCAACTTCTGTGTGGCATCGACGGCATTGCTGACCATCTCACGGAGGAAAATCTCATGATCTGAGTAGAGAAACTTTTTGATGACGGGGAAGATGTTCTCTGTAGTAACCCCGATGTTACCTTTTTGCATATACCTTATTTATTATTATATTATAATCTTTACTGCACTAATAAGTGCAAATACCGTGCCATATTCAAGATAATTGAATATTGATAATTGAAATTTGATAATTATTTTGTACCTTTGCAGGCAAATAACGAAGATCATGAAAAGAAGATGGCATTGTAAGGCAGGAGAACAACCTACAGAATTCGACAAAAGGATTATGTACTTGGAGAACAAAGGTGCTCTGGTACCTACCCGTGAGTTGGTTAAGACACCGGAACAGATAGAGGGTATCCGTCGTGCCGGTGTGGTGAATACTGGTGTGTTGGATGCTGTTGGCGCCGCTATTCATGCTGGCATGTCGACTTTGGAAATCGACCAGATCTGCCGTGACTACTGTGCGGCACATGGTGCGACACCCGCTTGTCTGAACTATGAGGGTTTCCCGATGAGTGTCTGTACCAGTATCAACGAGGTGGTATGTCACGGTATTCCCAAGGCAGATGATATCCTGGAGGATGGTGATATTATCAATGTTGATTTCACGACGATCCTTGATGGCTATTATGCTGACGCCTCTCGTATGTTCATCATCGGGAAGACGACACCAGAGAAGGAACAACTCGTCAAGGTGACGAAGGAATGTCTGGAGATCGGCATGGAGGCAGCTAAGCCATGGGGCTTTGTCAACGAGATCGGCAAGGCAATCGAGAAACATGCCAAGAAATATCATTATGGTGTCGTCCGTGACTTATGCGGTCATGGAGTAGGGTGCCACTTCCATGAGGAACCGGAGGTATGCCATTTCGCCCAGCGTGGTGACGGCATGTTATTGGTCCCTGGTATGGTGTTCACCATCGAACCGATGATAAACATGGGGACATGGAAGGTCTTCATTGATGCTGATGACCCCTATGGATGGGAAGTCATCTCCGAGGACGAGCAACCCTCTGCCCAATGGGAGCACACCCTGCTGATGACAGAGCACGGCGTGGAAATATTAACCTATTAATATTCGGAATTCCGTAATTCCGTTATCTCGTAATTCCGAACCCTCGTAATCCCGAAATCTCGAAATATCGCAATGAAAAAAAACATATATATCCTAGGAATTGAGTCTAGCTGCGACGACACGTCTGCAGCTGTGCTGAAGGATGGGGTACTGCTGTCGAATGTGACAGCATCGCAGGCTGTTCATGAGGCATATGGAGGTGTGGTGCCGGAATTAGCATCTCGTGCCCACCAGCAGAATGTGGTACCAGTAGTCGATCAGGCGATCAAGAAGGCTGGTATCTCCAAGGAACAGCTGACGGCTGTCGCTTTTACCAGAGGACCGGGACTGATGGGCTCGCTACTGGTGGGTGTGAACTTTGCGAAGGGATTCGCCCGTTCATTAGGGATTCCTCTAATCGATGTCAACCACTTGCAAGGACATGTGATGGCTCATTTTATCAAGGAGTCGGATGACGACACCAACCAGCCACCACTGCCTTTCCTCTGTCTGCTGGTCAGCGGTGGTAACTCCCAGATTGTCAAGGTGAACGCCTATAACGATATGGAGGTCCTCGGACAGACTATCGATGATGCGGCAGGAGAGGCTATTGACAAATGCTCGAAGGTGATGGGACTCGGTTATCCCGGTGGTCCTATTATCGATAAACTGGCGCGTCAGGGTAATCCTAAGGCTTACCAGTTTGCGGAACCGCATATCCCAGGACTCGACTATAGTTTCTCAGGACTGAAAACCTCTTTCCTTTATAGTCTGCGGAAGTGGATTGGGGAGGATCCTGATTTCATCGAGCATCATAAGGAAAACATTGCTGCCTCGTTGGAATGGACAATTGTGGACATCCTGATGAAGAAATTACGCCTTGCTGTAAAACAGACGGGTATCAAACATGTCGCTGTTGCCGGAGGCGTGAGCGCCAATAATGGATTGCGCAATGCCTTCTATGATCATGCCAAACGGTATGGATGGACGATCTATATCCCGAAGTTCAGCTACACCACTGATAATGCCGCGATGATAGGTATCGTGGGCTATTATAAATACCTTGACGGCGAGACGTGTCCTATCGACGCGCCAGCCTTCTCAAAAGTGACGTTCAAATAAAACACAAATATCATGATAGATTTTGAAAGTAAGATTATCAGCAGAGAGGTGAGTCAGATCCTCTGGGAGATAGAGAAGACCGTAGGTACAGCAGAGAGTTGTACTGGTGGACGTATCGCAGAGTCACTGATCTCTATCCCAGGTGCTTCTAAGTATTTTAAAGGTGGTATCGTTTGCTATGTCGATGAAATCAAAGAACGACTGCTGGGTGTCGATGCCCAGGTGTTGGAGGAGAAGACGGCTGTCTGTGAGGAAGTGGCTCGTCAACTGGTGACAGGAGCTTGTAAAGCATTGAATACCGACTTTGCCATTGCCGCCACAGGTTTCGCTGGTCCCACAGGAGGCACCAAGGATATTCCCGTGGGAACGATATGGTTAGCGTGTGGCTCTCCCGAAAAGCAAGTCACACTGAAAGTGGAGGAGGATCATGGTCGTGACATCAATCTCGCTATTGCGACTCACAAAGCGATGCAAATGTTCCTTGACTTCCTGAAAGCAGAGACGGGAATGGACGAAGAAGTTAAAAAATATTAAGAGAAAGAGAAAACTCTAAACTTTAAACTCTAAACTCTAAACTTTTTCGTACCTTTGCACCCTGTTTGGAGTAAGTTACAATTTAGGAACACAAAAAAGTAGATAGGAATGTCTAAAATTTGTCAGATTACGGGAAAGAAGGCACAGATTGGTAATAATGTGTCTCACTCAAAGCACCGCACAAAGCGCAGCTTTGATGTAAACCTGTTCAGCAAGAAGTTCTACTATGTAGAGGAGGCTTGCTGGATTCAGTTGAAGATCAGCGCCGCTGGTCTGCGTATGATTAATAAGGTAGGTCTGGACGCTGCCCTGAAGCAGGCTGTTGCTAAAGGTTATGTAGACTGGAAGGACATTAAAGTTATAGGAGACTAACACATGGCAGGCAAGAAAGCTAAAGGTAATCGCGTTCAGGTAATCCTGGAGTGTACCGAGATGAAAGAGAGTGGATTGCCCGGAACAAGTCGTTATATCACGACCAAGAACCGTAAGAACACTCCTGAGAGAATGGAATTGAAGAAGTATAACCCCATCCTGAAGCGCATGACAGTGCACAAGGAGATTAAATAATCTATTTAAAGCATGGCAAAGAAAACCGTCGCAACCCTCCATGAAGGTTCTAAGGATGGTCGCGCTTACACAAAGGTTATCAAGATGGTAAAAAGCCCTAAGACAGGTGCTTACATCTTCGATGAGCAGATGGTTCCTAACGAGGAGGTTAAGGACTTCTTTAAGAACTAATATTTAAAGAGTAATATAGAAAAAGCCGAAATCTTTCATGGTTTCGGCTTTTTTTTGTACCTTTGCCGTTGAAATCGAAATAAATAAATATTATGGGTATATTTGGTTTCTTTAATAAGGATAAAAAGGAAACACTCGATAAAGGTCTGGAGAAGACGAAGACGAGCGTGTTCGACAAACTGGCACGTGCTGTGGCAGGAAAGTCGAAGGTGGATGACGATGTGTTGGATGACTTGGAGGAAGTGTTGATAACCAGTGATGTGGGTGTTGACACGACTTTGAAGATTATACAGCGTATTGAGGAGCGTGTGGCTCGTGACAAATATGTCAGTACCAGTGAACTGAATGGCATACTTCGTGATGAAATCGCCGCATTGCTCGCAGAGAACAACTCTGAGGATAACGATAACTGGGACTTACCCGCAGACCACAAACCTTATGTCATTTTAGTTGTAGGTGTGAATGGCGTTGGTAAGACTACTACTATCGGAAAACTTGCCTGGCAGTTCAAACAGGCTGGAAAGAAAGTGTATTTAGGTGCTGCCGATACCTTCCGTGCCGCTGCCGTTGAGCAGTTGTGCATCTGGGGAGAGCGTGTCGGTGTTCCTGTCATTAAGCAACAGATGGGCAGCGATCCTGCCTCAGTGGCTTTCGACACGCTTAGTTCCGCCAAAGCAAATGGAGCTGATGTGGTTCTCATTGACACCGCTGGTCGCCTGCATAATAAGGTGGGACTGATGAATGAGTTGAAGAAGATCAAAGATGTGATGAAAAAGGTACTGCCTGAGGCTCCCGATGAGGTAATGCTTGTTTTGGATGGTAGTACTGGGCAGAATGCCTTTGAGCAGGCAAAACAGTTCTCTGCAGTGACCCAGATCACCTCTCTTGCTATTACCAAACTCGATGGAACCGCAAAAGGTGGTGTGGTGATTGGTATTAGCGACCAGTTGAAAGTCCCTGTGAAATATATCGGTTTGGGTGAGGGTATGGAAGACCTCCAGTTGTTTAATAAACGCCAGTTTGTAGATTCCTTGTTTAAGAATGAGTAAAAAGACCATCGATTTTATCACGTTGGGATGCTCGAAGAATCTTGTTGACAGTGAGAAATTGATGGGACTCTTTGAAGCTAACGGCTATCATGTGACGCATGATAGTAATGATCCCCATGGTGAAATAGTGGTGATTAATACGTGTGGTTTCATCGAGGATGCCAAACAGGAGAGTATAGACACCATCCTTGAGTTTGCACAGGCAAAGACTGAAGGGAGAATAGAAAAGCTTTACGTAATGGGATGTCTTTCAGAGCGTTATCTTGCAGACCTTGAACAAGAGATTCCAGAAGTCGATGGTTGGTATGGAAAGTTCAACTATAAGGAACTATTAAACACTATAGTCACTATTGATACTATAAATACCACAGCCCCCCGCCATCTCACAACCCCTCGTCACTATGCCTATATTAAGATCAGTGAGGGTTGTGACCGCCATTGTGCCTATTGTGCCATTCCTATCATTACAGGCAAGCACCAGAGTCGTCCTATAGAGGAGATATTGGAAGAGGTTCGTTCCCTGGTAGCACAAGGAACCAAGGAATTCCAGATCATCGCACAGGAGTTGACTTATTATGGTATAGATATTGACGGCAAACAACACATTGCCGAACTGATAGAGCGCATGGCTGACATCGAGGGCGTGGAATGGATCCGTCTGCATTATGCCTATCCGGCTCATTTCCCTTGGGACTTATTGAGAGTGATGAGGGAAAAGAAAAATGTCTGTAAGTATCTGGATATTGCCCTTCAACATATCAGTGACCATATGTTAACCCGTATGGTGCGTCATGTGACTAAAGAAGAGACCTATGAGCTTGTACGCAAGATTCGTGAGGAAGTACCAGGTATCCATCTTCGTACCACATTGATGGTCGGATTCCCCGGTGAAACCGATGAAGATTTCCAAGAACTGTTGGATTTCACTCGCTGGGCTCGTTTCGAAAGAATGGGGGCTTTTGCCTATTCAGAGGAAGATGGCACCTATTCGGCAAAACATTATAAGGATGATGTGCCAGCAGATGTCAAGCAGGCTCGCCTTGACCGTTTGATGCGGATCCAACAGCATATCAGTGCAGAGATAGAAGGTGCAAAGGTAGGAAAGGTAATACGTGTCATCATTGACAGGACGGAAGGTGACTGGTTCATCGGACGTAGTGAGTTCTGTTCTCCTGAAGTTGATCCGGAGGTACTGATTCCCATGAAGGAGAATCTGACCATTGGTGAGTTTTATGATGTCAAGGTGACTAGTGCAGAAGAGTTTGATTTATACGCAACAACACAATATGAATAACAAGGAATTTATCAGTGAGTTAGCTACACGTGCCGGGTATGACCAGAAGTCGACCCAGAAGCTCGTGAACAATATCATCACAGCGATGAGTGATGCGTTTGTGGCTGATAATAGTGTGATCGTTCCTAACTTTGGTGTCTTTGAGACAAAGAAGAAAATGGAGCGTGTGATTGTGAATCCCTCTACAGGACAGCGGATGCTCGTACCTCCCAAACTGGTACTGAACTTCAAGCCGAATCAAGTGTGGAAGGAGAAACTGAAGGGAGGACGTTGACGATGGGGAAATTGACGATACAGGAGATAGCGAAGATTCTTGTCGAGAAAAACAAACTAACCCCCAAGGAGGCGAGTCAGTTTGCTGTTTCTATGTTTGAGCTCATCCAGCAGCGTCTTGACAGTGAGGAACTCGTAAAGATCAAGGGACTCGGTACTTTCAAGATGATTCGTGTCGAGGCTCGTGAGAGTGTTAGTGTCAGGACCGGTGAACGTGTGATGATTGACAGTCATGCAAAGATCACCTTTACCCCTGATACCATGATGAAAGAACTGGTCAATAAGCCTTTCTCGCAGTTTGAGACTGTCGTCCTTAACGACGGGATTGAGTTTGAAGACCTTGCTGATGACTTGACAGAAGAGGAACAGATGGACCAGGATCAAGAAAATGAGGAATCAACGATCGCTCAGCCTCTGTTGGATGTTGTAGGTAATCATCCTGCTATGGAAGGAGAGAAGGAGTCTGTCGCTGAAGAACCTTTTCAAGAAGAGTCTCTTCAGGAAGAACCCCAGACGGAGAAGCCACAAATGAAGGAACCTCAGCCAGAGGAACCTCAGCCAGAGGGAGTCTTATCTTTCTACGAAGAAGAGGAGGAGTTTTCATCTTGGAAAAAAACATTAGGCTATGCTTTGCTTACCTTATTACTCATGGCTGCTTCCGCCTATGGAGGTTACTGGTATGGACAGAGAACGGCAAATGCTGTCTCGGAAGGACCTGTCACAGAAACTCCGGAAGTGACAGCCGTAGACAGTATCCCGGACCTGACGAACGATACCATAGCCATAGCTGAAGAGCCTGTCGCAGAACAACCGACAGTGGAACAACCTGTCGCAGAGCAACCTAAACAGGAGGTGAGACAAGAGCAGAAAGCTGAGGAAGAGCCGTTTTGGAAGAAGTATGAGGCGATGGATGCCCGTGTCCGTACTGGTGCTTACCATATCGTTGGGACCGACCATGAGGTAAAGGCACGAAAAGGAGAGACGCTGTCTCGGATCGCTCGTCATGAATTAGGCGAGGGAATGTCTTGCTATATCGAGGTATATAATGATTTGAAGCCCAATACTCCGTTACAAGAGGGGCAGATTATCAAAATTCCCAAGTTGAAATGGAAAAAGAGAAGATCAAATAATTAAATAATATAATAAGTATGAAACTGAAAATTGCTGTCCTTCCTGGTGACGGAATAGGACCAGAGATTATGAAACAAGGTGTAGCTGTGATGGATGCTATCGCCGAGAAGTTTGGACATGAGTTCTCTTACGAGGAAGCTCTCTGTGGTGCTCATGCTATTGACGCGGTAGGTGATCCTTATCCAGAGGCTACCCATGATGTATGTATGCGTGCCGATGCAGTATTGTTTGCCGCTGTCGGTGACCTCCGTTTTGACAATAACCCCACAGCGAAGGTTCGTCCTGAGCAGGGTCTTCTTGCCATGCGTAAGAAATTGGGACTGTTCGCCAACGTACGTCCCGTTGCCACCTTTGACTGTCTGTTGCATAAGTCTCCGTTGAAAGACGAGTTACTGAAGGGTGCCGATTTCGTAGTCATCCGTGAACTGACTGGTGGTATGTATTTCGGTGAGAAATATCAGGACAATGACAAGGCATACGACACGGATATCTATACTCGTCCGGAGATCGAGCGTATCCTGAAGGTAGCCTTTGAGACAGCACAGAAGCGTAAGAAGCACCTGACAGTAGTCGATAAGGCGAATGTGCTTGCCAGCAGTCGTCTGTGGCGTCAGATAGCCAAGGAGATGGAGCCACAGTATCCTGATGTGAATACTGACTATATGTTTATCGACAATGCTTCTATGCGTGTATTGACAGAGCCTCGTTTCTTTGATGTCATCGTGACAGAGAATACGTTTGGTGATATCCTCACTGATGAGACTTCCTGTATCACAGGTTCTATGGGCTTGCAGCCTTCATCATCTTTAGGTGAGCACACCCCGTTGTTCGAACCAGTTCATGGCTCATGGCCACAGGCAGCAGGACAGAATATTGCCAACCCGCTTGCTGAGATTCTCTCCGCTGCGATGCTGCTGGAACACTTTGACCTGAAGAAAGAGGGTGCTTTGATTCGTGAGGCTGTGAATGCTTCCCTTGATGCCAATGTCCGTACTCCTGAGATACAGGTGGAAGGTGGTGCTAAATACGGTACCAAAGAGGTAGGTGCATGGATCGTAGACTATATCAAAAAGGCTTGATGCTGCTACTCCTGTCTGTTGCTGTGACTCAGCAACAGACAGTGCTGGCGCAGACCAACCAGGAGTGGCGTGACTCGTTGAATGTTCTCAATCAACAGATCGCACAGTCTCCGTATAATGTCGACCTTCATCTGAGAAAGGCAGCTGTCAATCTGGAGTTGCAGCAGTGGGAGTTCGCGGTTGACGAATATAAACTGATCCTGCGGAATGACGATAAAAACCTCACAGCCTTGTTCTATCGTGCCTATGCCTATATCCATCTTCGCCGTTATGACTTGGCGAAGAATGACTATAACGACATCTTGCTGGAGAAACCGACTCATATGGAGGCGCGTTTAGGATTGTCGTATGTGTACCAGTTGATGGGTAAGCGTAATGATGCGCTCGATTTACTGAATATTGTGGTGGAGCAACACCCGGACTCTGTTGCTGGCTTTGTGGCTCGTGCATCTCTAGAGACGGATATGCAGCGTTATGAGGCTGCTCTCTATGATTGGGAAGAGGCGACAAAAAGGGACCCTGATAATACTGACTACCAGTTGTCGTACATAGACGTGCTTATCCGTTTAGGAAGAAATGATGCCGCACGGAGGGAACTCGACAAACTGTCGGGTAGGGGAGTCAACCAAGGCTCACTCCGTGCTTTCTATAAGCGAATCAAGTAATTCCCATCTGCTAAAAGCCCCCCCTTAGATGCTTTTTATTCCGATACCTTGCATCACTTATTCCAATATCTCCTATGAGTGATGCAAGGCATCGTTATGGGGGTATAATAGATATTGCAATGGGGGTATAACAGATATTACCATGACCCTTGGAAAACAATGTTTATGAGTTTACCTGATGTATTGTATCGCCATCATCGTCAGGTCATCACTCTGTTCTGCATCCCCAACGAATTGATGAACTGCATCCGTCATCTTGTTGATGAGCTTATGAGGTTCTTGCTGTTGCTGAGAGAGAGCCTGTGATGCTACATCGTTGATACGTTCCATTTGGAACTGATTATAATTGGCATCCATTGCCTCGGTCAGTCCGTCAGTGAAGAGGAAGATAGTAGTGCCTGTTGAGATTTGTGCCTCTTGTAGTGAGTACTCCCATGATGGCAAGAAACCTACGGGAATGTTCGGGTCGCAAGGCAACTCACCGATGCCGTCTCCGATGAGCAGTGGAGCATCATGACCGGCATTGCAGTAGTGCAGATGCCCTGTGGGCAAATCGAGCACACCGACGAAGAGTGTAACGAACATCTGCGTTTTATTCATATCGGCGATAATCGTGTTCATTATAGTCACGATGTTATTCGGCATTGACTCATGTACTGATACGGTGCGGAAGACAGATCTGGTGACCGCCATGAAGAGGGAGGCGGGAACGCCCTTTCCAGATACGTCACCGATACAGAAAAAGAGTTTGTCGTCACGGAAATAGAAGTCGAACAAGTCACCACCGACCTCCTTGGCAGGAGTCAGTGAGGCATAAATCTGTACGTCGTCGCGGTCTGCCTTGGTGGGGAACTGCTCGGGAAGCATACCCATCTGTATACCACTGGCAATACGAAGGTCACTCTCTATCGAAGCTTTCTGAGCGGTGGTTTCTTTCAGTTCCTCAATATATTTAACCAACGACTGCTGCATATTGCCGAACGAGTGGCTCAGTTGACCAATCTCGTCGATGCGCTGGAAGTCAGGAAGTACTGCGTCAAACTGCCCTGATGCAATCGTCTCTGCCTCCCTTGCCAACCGGCGCAAGGGACTCAGCTCACGGGTGATGATGCGGATGAATAAATAGAGCATCAGCAACAGTCCTACGACAACGATGGACATGACAGCGCGGCGTAGGCGATCGAAACCACCGAAGATATCTTCCTCCGGACAGACGATAGCCATTGAACAGCCGGTCTGACCGAGGGGCTTATAGAATACGTAACAGTCCTTTCCGTTGAAGAACATTTTCTTCATGCCCTCCTCACCTCTCTGCATGGCATGTCCCAGTGCGATTAAAGCCGTGTCGGGGTGTTCCATTGTCTGGGTGAAGATGGTCTGGCGTGTGATCTTCGTGGTGTCAGGATGCACAAAATAGGTACCACCACGTCCAATCATGATACTGTAGGAGTTAGGGTAGGGCTTTACCATCGAGATGGTCTGTGAGAGCCAATTGATAGAGAGGCTGGTGTTGATGACGCCTATTTTCTTTCCCTCCTTGTCCTTGATGGTCTGGCAATAGCTGGTCACCATCTCACTCGTGTTCGTAGCCACATCAAAATCCACATAAGGCTCCGTCCAGCACGGTTTATCCAATAGAGTGGACATCAGATACCAGTCCATGAAGAAATACTGATAATTGTCGCTTCCGCCTTGTGTAGTACGTAAACTGTCACCGACATATCTGGTGTAAGCAGAGAAATAGCGACCCTTGTCTTGGAAATGTTCTGGTTCAAAAGCGATGGAACAGTTGTAGAAGTCGGGATTGTTCTGCAACATACCACGACTATAAACGAACATGGAGTCCGCTTTGTTAGGATGTCGTAGTACGAGCCATTTAGTCATGTTTGACGCCACTTCCACACGGTTCAGGATCCCCTCGACACGCAGTGATGTCTTGTCGAGGATCTGAGAGGCATGACTGATGGCTTCCTGACGCACAGCCTCACGAGACTGATAGAACTGGAACCCGAGTGCCACGACAAAGATGAGAGCGGCAAAAAGCACCACCCATAAACTGACCCTGACGGAGAGCTTGCGTCGGATATATTGTAACATTCCTTTCATATTCGTAGCTCTTTATTTATGTGGAATTAGTTCTTCATACGTCACCTCACGACTCAACATACTGTTCTCAACCATCAGCTGGCTGGCAAGTCGTACCATGTCGGGACGAAGACGGAACTCACGTTTCTTTGACTCACGATCCACCTGCAGGCGCAACACCTCTTTCAGCATCAACCGCTGCATCACACGGTTAGTGGCGATATGGTTCTTATCAACATACTGCATCACAATGTCAAGTGTCTCGTCAGGATGCTGGGCAGCCCATTCCCATCCTTTTTTGCTTGCCTCAGCAAAGCGACGAGCCTGTTCCCGATGTGTCTCATAATAGTCACGTCTCATATAGACACCGTCCTCCTGCACATTATAGCCATGGTCGCAGAAACGGTACACGTTCTTGTCTGTCATGACGATACCAGCCTGTATCAGCTGATAATACTCGTTGTAGCTCATTGCCAAGGTAGCATCAAGGGCTCCTGCTACGAACAGATTGATGTTTTGTGCAAAACGCACCCATTGGTAATCCAGATGGTCCTTAATACTCATACAAATAGCCAATTGCCCGAAGCCCACACTCCAGATACCTACACGAGCACCTTTCTGGGTCAGCGGGTCTTTGTCTTTGGCGGATACGATGACCATGGCGTTGTTCATCGATGTCTGGAGAATATTTACCAAAGGGATTCCCACGTCTATAATATCCATCGCCTGACAAAGTTGCAGTGTGGTAGCCTGACACTGGTTGTTACGCAAACGACTCATGGCTGGTTGTGTGGATGACGGATGCTCTATCCTCACATCAATACCTGCCTGACGATAGAATCCCTTCGCTTCCGCTACATAATAGCCTGCGAACTGCGCCTGTGCCGTCCACTGAGGGGTGAACACCAATGTCTCTTTCTTCACCTGTGCATTGCTACTGTTGACAGTGAAGACGGCTGCAAGCATCAGTAAAATGCTGATCTTTCTCATTATTATATTATTGTTTGCACAACCAACATGGTTTTGCTGTTGCAAATTTACAAAAAAAATTGAAAGTGAAACAAAAATAACATAAAAACTTGCAAGATTTGATTTTTCTCCTTATATTTGCAAAAATAAGTGACAAATACTAATCTTAAACAAGTACGATTATGAAGAAAAAATTTATTTGCGCCGTTTGTGGATATATCTATGAAGGCGATGCAGCTCCCGAGAAGTGTCCAATCTGTAAGGCTCCAGCCTCTAAGTTCTCAGAACTGAAGGACGATGCCGATATGACCTACGCTACTGTTCATAAGATTGGTGACGGTAAGCCAGAGGGTGTCAGCGAGGAGATGATTCAGGACCTGCGTAACCATTTCAATGGTGAGTGCGGTGAGGTAGGTATGTATCTCGCTATGGCTCGTCAGGCAGACCGTGAGGGCTATCCCGAGATCGCGGAGGCTTTCAAGCGTTATGCTTTCGAGGAGGCAGACCACGCCTCTCGTTTCGCAGAGCTGTTGGGTGAGTGTGTTTGGGACACCAAGACCAATTTGGAGAAGCGTGCCGCTGCGGAGGCTGGTGCTTGCGAGGATAAGTTCCGTATTGCCAAGAATGCGAAGGCTGCAGGTTTCGACGCCATTCACGATACCGTTCATGAGATGGCTAAGGACGAGGCTCGTCATGGTGCTGGTTTTGCTGGTTTATTAAAGAGATATTTTGGTAAGTAAAAACAATAATACGATAGGGAATCCGTTTTATCAAGTGATGAGACGGATTCCTATATTTATAATATTATTTCTATCAATTCTATTGGTAGGATGCTCTGATAATGACAAGTTCTCTTCAGACGCATCCGCTATATTGGAATTCTCCATTGACAGCCTTGCCATGGATTCCGTTTTCAGCCAGACATCCACAAGGACCTATGATTTCTGGGTGTATAACAAGGGAAACTCTGGAGTCCGTATCAAGGATGTTCATCTGATTCAACCCTCCAAATCCGGATTCCGTGTGAATGTGGACGGGCAATATGTTGACTCCGTTGCTTATGACTTTGAGGTCCGGAAGGGTGATTCTATCCGTGTCTTTGTCGAAATGACAGCTCCTGTCACCCAACAAGACGAACCGCAGCGTTTTGAGGACTTACTGGTTTTCTCGTTGGAGAATGGAAGGGAGCAACCAATCAAGCTGAGTGCATACAGTTGGAAAGCGATTTTCTATCATGATGTCTGGGAAATCAAGGAGAACACAACGATTGACGAGAGACGTCCCATTGTAATTACCAAAGGAATTTTCATCAACAAAGGGGTGACATTGACGATTTCTCATGCCCAATTATATTTTCATGATGGTGCGGGGATAGAAGTCGATGGGACCTTGGTGGCAGACAGCTGCTTGTTCCGTGGCGACCGTCTGGACAAGATGTTCTCTTATTTACCTTATGACCGTATCAGTGGGCAATGGAAAGGAATCTTCTTCCATGCTAACTCCACAGCTAATAAGTTGCAGGATTGTGAGATCAGGAATAGTTGTTCGGGGATATCCTGTGACGAGAAAACCTCCTTGTCTCTCCTGCGTTGTACGATTCATAACTGCAAAGGAACGGGACTAGAGCTCAACGAGTCTATGGCAAGCATAGATAGTTGTAGGATCACCAACACTTTAGGTGACTGTCTGAATGTGATAGGTTCCTTGGTGACTATAGACCACACCACATTGGCACAGTTCTATCCATTCTCCGCAGACAGAGGAGTAGCCCTTCGCTTTGACAGTGAGAGTGTCCTGATTTGTGATAACACACTCGTTACTGGCTATGAAGAGGATGTCATCATGGGCGACGGGTCAGGATTCTCATTCAATAATTGTATTCTCAGGACTCTAAAGCCCTCGGATATGGAGGATTTTGTCGATGTTATATGGGAGAGTCCCAAGGATGAGATTCAGGGAGAGAAACATTTTGTCGTCTTTGATACAGAGAATTTGTATTATAATTTCTCTATCAAGGAAGAGTCGCCTGCCCATCAGAACAAGATAGGTGACCTTAGAAATCTGTAAAGCCCAAAGGCACCAATTCTTTTATACCTTTTATTAAATAAATGTGTTTTGTGCCATACAGGAGAATCCGTATGGGCTGATGGAAACGTGTCTCTAACTCCACGATCGTCTGTCGGCAAATGCCACAAGGACTGATAGGCTCCTCCAACAACAGACCATCTGTACCACGGGCGGCTATAGCAATCATCTCGACAGGGGTGTCAGGATACTGAGCCCCAGCGGCATAAATCGCAGTACGCTCCGCACAGATACCTGCAGGGTAGGAGACATTCTCCTGGTTACATCCGACGACAGTCTTGCCGTTGGACAGATATACGGCAGCACCTACCCTGAAGTGAGAGTAAGGAGCATACGAACCAGCTGTGGAGGTAATCGCCTGATGTACTAATTCTTGTTCCTCATCAGTCAATTCACCTATTTGTGCCACTAGAATCTTCGATTTAAGCTCTATTTGTTCCATATTCTTTCTATTTATTTGCAAATATAATTATTTTTCTTTATTTTTGCAACAGAAATAAAGAATTGTTCATGAAAATAAAGATAGTTCTGGGGCTGATGGTATTACTCATACCTGTTTCTGTTAAGGGACAGATGAAATGGAGTCAGCAATTTCAGCAGTACTTTGATCAATATAAGGATATGGCAATTGACCAGATGAGGCGTTACCATATTCCTGCCAGTATAACGCTCGCTCAAGGTGTCTTGGAGTCTGGAGCGGGTAGGAGTGAGCTGGCAGTCAAGGGAAATAACCATTTTGGTATCAAATGTCATGGATGGACGGGACGTGCCGTCTATCATGACGATGACGAGAACAACGAGTGTTTCCGAGCCTATTCCAATGCCTCAGAGAGCTTTGAGGATCATTCAAAGTTTTTGTCTACCAGTAGTCGGTACAGTTCCTTGTTCCAATTGAAACAGACTGATTACAAGGGATGGGCTTATGGATTGAAGTCCTGTGGCTATGCTACCAATCCCCGCTACGCCATACAGTTGATTGACATTATCCAGCTCTATAAACTCTATGAGTTAGATGATGCAAAGTCATACAGCAAGTCTAAAAAATCCCATACTCCCGTTGGTGGTTCGTTGCTTTCCCATCGTGTGTATGAGTTTAACCAGAACTACTATGTCATCGCCAAAGCTGGTGATACTTTCCGTACCATCGGTGAGGAAGTCGGCGTCTCTTACAAAAAACTTGCAAAGTACAATGAGAACGAGCGTGATGCTCTTTTAGAGGAAGGAGAATTCGTCTGGTTACAGAAGAAACGTCGTAATACTCCAAAGGAGTATAAGAACCGACCGCATATTGTGAAGAGTGGTGAGTCAATGTACACAATATCACAACATTACGGTATTCGATTGAAGCATTTATATAAAATGAATGATTTAACACCAGATTACCAAATCAAAGTAGGTGATGTATTACGAATCAGATAATAATCGCAAAACTATAAAATGATGAAAAAGAGCCTTTATGTTTTAACCGTCTTGTCAGTCCTGACACTTATGGGATGCAACCGCTTCCGTGTAAAGACAGACCATAGTCAACAAATGGAACAAGTACGCCTTCCTATTGACACAGCACAAAAGAATGATATCAAGGAAGCCACGGAAGACGATAGTTGGAAAGACGAGCCGCTCCTTGAGATTCCAGACATCCCGGGAGAGGCGGGAGGACATCCCGACGCTTCTGGTGCAGACCGTATGTTCCGTGAAGGATATTAATTCGAAATCAGTCTTTGAGGAGATCCTCTAAGAAATTATCCAGATCTTTGTCAAGACCAGCCATAAGTTCTTGGTCGATGATTGCTGTGTCGTCATCGACCAGGTATAATTCGGCAAGATGCTCATGGTCATCATCCTCCAAGACGAAGGAGTATGGCTTGAGAATGGCCATTTTCTCAATGAGATCCTTTTGTTTGGTGAGCACAGAACGGAGTACGACAGCCACGTCCTCATAGAAATTATCATCTTTATTCTCTATCCACTGTTCGATAATACATCTGGTAATCTCTTTGTCGTCATCGTCAAAGGCAACGAGTTCACCTGTGTCCTGTGTCACTCTCAGGTGGATATCTGTCAGTATACCACTCTCATCATTGGTAGGAAACTTGTCAGCCACTTTACGGATGGCGCGTTCAATTTGTTGAAATGTTTGTTCTGTCGCTTTCATCATTCTATGCTTAAAACGATACAAAAGTAATTAAAAGTATGGATAATTGCAAACGATTACGAATATTTTTTTAAATTATTTTGTTCTAGTATCCATTTATTCACTTTTTTGTAGTATCTTTGCATTTGCTAAGTCGATATTACAAATCTATGAGTAACAGAATTCGTCATGAGGGAATCATTGACAGTATAGATGGGGGATGTGTCCATGTTCGCATTCTCCAGACTTCTGCATGTGCCGCATGTAAGGTGGCTGGCTATTGCAATGCTGCCGAGGCAAAAGAGAAAATCGTAGATGTGTTCCAGACTGATGCCTCTGCCATGAAAGTGGGTGACACCGTTACTGTGTCTACCACGGGTAATATAGCAGCTCAAGCCCTGTTATGGGCTTTTGGCTTTCCATTCATCTTGATGGTCGCTGTCTTGGTGATAGTACTTTGGCAAACAAAAAATGAAGGGATGGCAGCATTAAGCGGGCTTCTGACATTGATACCCTATTATGGACTTCTGTTCCTGTTACGTCACAGGATGCGTAGAAAGATGTCATTTGTCATTGAATAAACAAGTATAACTAAAACAAATACAAGAGATTATGAACTTTATTTTGATTGCGGTAACAGTATTAGGCGGTATCGGTTTGATTGCTGCTATTATACTGTATGTCTGCTCCAAGAAATTTGCTGTCTACGAGGATCCTCGTATAGCACAGGTGACAGAAGTGTTGCCTGGCGCTAATTGCGGTGGATGTGGCTTTGCTGGCTGTGGAGGTCTTGCTGATGCTTTAGTCAAAGGAGCTGATGCAGGAAGCCTGGATGGCTTGAAATGCCCCGTCGGTGGACAGGAAGTGATGGGTAAGGTAGCTGATCTGTTAGGAATGGCTATCGCCAATGGTGAACCGATGGTGGCAGTGGTTCGTTGTAACGGAACCTGTACGCTCCGTCCGAAAATCGCTGAGTACAGTGGCTTACGTTCTTGTGCGGCAATGAATGCGTGCGGTGCAGGTGAGACAGCATGTGGTTTCGGTTGTCTAGGATGTGGTGATTGTGTCGCCGCTTGTCAGTTTGATGCCATCCACATGAATCCTGAGACGGGCCTTCCCGAAGTTGACGAGGAAAAATGTACCTCTTGTGGTGCCTGTGTTAAAGCATGTCCTCGTCATATCATTGAACTTCGTAAGAAAGGTCCAAAGGGTAGGAGAGTCTTCGTGTCTTGTGTTAACAAGGATAAGGGACCTGTTGCCATGAAGGCTTGTAAGGCAGCTTGCATCGGTTGCGGAAAATGTGAGAAAGAATGTAAGTTCGGTGCTATCACGATAGATGGAAATGTCTCTTACATTGACTTCAACAAGTGCCGTTTGTGTAAGAAATGTGTGGAGGCATGTCCTACGAAAGCTATCCATGCTGTGAATTTCCCAGCTCCGAAGCCCAAGCCAGAGACTAGTGAAACAAGTACTCCTAGTACATCTAGTACTCCTGGTATTTCTAGTGAACCTAAAGTAGAAAAGGAGGAACAAGCATGAACGTAAGAACATTCCGTATTGGTGGTATTCACCCTGAAGAGAATAAACTGACCCATGAGGTAGTGACCAAGGTTGCCGACCTTCCCAAACAGGCAATCTTCCCCCTTTCTCAGCATATTGGTGCTCCTGCAAAGCCTGTTGTTGCCAAAGGTGACAAGGTTAAAGTTGGAACGATGATTGCCGAGGCAGGTGGTTTTGTGTCTGCTCCTATCTTCTCATCTGTCAGTGGAACAGTATTTAAGATTGATACTGCGATTGATGCTACAGGTTATCGTAAGCCTGTTATTATAATTAATGTGGAAGGTGATGAATGGGAAGAGTCCATTGACCGTTCTGATAAGCTGGAGACTGTTGAGGCACATCCAGAACTGACTCCTGAGGAAATCGTCAACCGTATCAAGGACGCTGGTGTCGTTGGTATGGGTGGTGCTTGTTTCCCCACATTCATTAAACTCACTCCTCCACCAACGGCAAAAGCTGAGTGTGTGATTATCAACGCAGTAGAATGTGAACCTTATATCACAGCCGACTATCGTTTGATGATAGAACATGCTGATGAGATCCTAATAGGTTTAGAGCTGCTGATGAAGGGGGCTAAGGTGAACACAGGTTACATTGGTATTGAGACAAACAAACCTAAGGCAATAGAATTGCTCACCCAAAAATGTGCGGAGAAGTTTAATGGCTCTACCTATCAGGTAGAAGTTGTTCCTTTGAAACAACGTTATCCACAGGGTGGTGAGAAACAACTCGTTGACGCAGTCATCCGTCGACAAGTGCCAGCACCTCCCGCTATCCCAGTTAATGTGGGTGCTATCGTCCAGAACGTCGGTACTGCCTTTGCGGTTTATGAGGCTGTTATGAAACACAAACCACTCTTTGAGCGTTATACCACTGTGACAGGTAAGCGTCTTGCAAACCCAGGCAACTTCCTGGTTCGTATGGGAACACCGATGAAGGATTTGATTGACGCTTGTGGCGGTATGCCCGAGGGTGACAATAAGTTGTTGGCTGGTGGACCGATGATGGGTAAGGCACTGACATCTATTGAGGTACCTATCTGTAAAGGTACAAACTCTGTGACAATTATCTCTGGTGATGAGGCTGTCCGTAAGGAACCACAGCCATGTATTCGTTGTGCCAAGTGTGTCAGTGTCTGTCCGATGGGCTTAGAGCCTTACCTGCTTGCCAAGCTCGCCGCAGTGCAGAACTGGGAGCGCTCAGAGCAGGAAGATGTTGTCAGTTGTATTGAGTGTGGCTCATGTCAGTTCACCTGTCCTGCCCATCGTCCGTTGCTTGACAACATTCGTTTGGGTAAATCCACAGTAATGGGTATAATCCGCAGTCGTGCTGCAAAGAAATAAGAAATAAATAAAGAATATACAATGGGAAAATTAATTGTATCACTATCGCCCCATGCACATGGAACCGATACGGTAGAGCGTAACATGTACGGTGTGATCATCGCCTTGTTGCCTGCACTGCTCGTGTCATTCTATTTCTTCGGCATTGGCTCTGCCATTGTCTGTGCTACGAGTGTCGCAGCCTGCGTCCTCTTCGAGTGGGCTATCAATAAGTTTATGCTGAAAAATGAGCGAACCACGATTTGCGATGGTTCTGCTGTCCTGACAGGTCTGCTGCTTGGTTTCAACCTCCCCAGTAACCTTCCTATCTGGATTATCATCATTGGTGCCTTGTTTGCCATCGGTGTAGGAAAAATGACATTTGGTGGTCTGGGAGGTAATCTCTTTAACCCTGCTTTGGTTGGACGTGCCGCTCTGTTAGTGGCTTTCCCTGCTCAGATGACGACGTGGCCGAAGGTGGGACAGCTCACCAGCTATCTCGATGCAGAGACAGGTGCCACACCACTTTCCATCATGAAAGATGCTATTAAGAACGGTGATGCATCTCTACTTAATCAACTACCTGACTCCATGTCTTTGTTCTTAGGTAATCATCCTGACGGAGCAGGAGCAACGGGTGAGATATGTGCTTTGGCACTGTTGATAGGTTTTGTTTATATGCTCTGGAAAAAGATTATCACTTGGCATATTCCTGTATCTATCATTGGAACTATCTTCGTATTCGCTGGATTGCTGCATCTTGCTAATCCTGTCTACGCAGATCCTATTAGTGTCATCTTATCTGGTGGTCTGATGCTGGGTGCTATCTTTATGGCAACCGACTATGTCACCTCACCGATGACTCCAAAGGGACAACTCATCTATGGTGTTGCCATCGGTTTTCTGACAATAGTCATCCGTAACTGGGGTGCATATCCGGAGGGTATGTCGTTCGCCATTCTGATTATGAATGCGTTCACACCGTTGATTAATACTTATGTTAAACCCAAGCGCTTCGGTGAAGTGCCTGCCAAAAAGTAAGAGGAGGAAAGACGTATGAAGAAACTTGAATCATCTTTGACAAATATGGCGTTGGTACTCACAGGAGTAGCCGTCATCATGGGTGGTATTCTTGCCTTCGTCAACCACTTGACGGAAGGTCCTATCAATGAGCAGAAGAACAAGGCTCTTGCTGACGGTATTAAAACGGTCATGGTTTGCGACAACCTTGTTGTAGCAAAGACAGACACCGTTAAGCAGAATGATGCCAAAAGCAAGGAACTTACCTATATCATCTATCAGATTCAGGATGCCCAGAAGAAAGACCTTGGTGCCGCTGTTGAGAGTACCACTGGTGGGTTCGGTGGTGATCTGAAAGTACTGGTAGGTTTTGACCCAGAGGGAAAGATTCTCGGTTATACGCTACTGGAACATGCGGAGACGCCAGGACTTGGTGCCAAGGCGGACAAATGGTTCCAGAAAGGGGAGAAGGGTGACATCATCGGTAAGGATCCGAAAGAACCTCTTACCGTATCTAAAGACGGCGGACAGGTGGATGCCATTACGGCCTCTACTATCACCAGTCGTGCATTCCTCTTGGCAATAAACAATGCTTATAACGCTTATAAGGCAACACCTGCTGACGCAGCCACTGGTGCCACGGAATTAAATGATAAGGAGGACTGAGCTATGAGTTATATTGATATTATTAAAAATGGTATTATCAAAGAGAACCCGACGTTTGTCTTGATGTTGGGTATGTGTCCTACACTTGCCACCACCACCTCAGCAATGAATGGTATGTCTATGGGACTTGCCACTATGGCAGTACTGATATGTACCAATTTCGTGATTTCTTGTATGAAGAGCATCACCCCTGACAAGGTGCGCATTCCTGTATTCATTGTAGTGATTGCAGCCTTCGTGACTATCCTTCAACTTGTCATCAAGGCTTTCCTTCCTGATATTGATGCATCTCTTGGCTTGTTTATCCCACTGATTGTGGTCAACTGTGTGATTCTGGGACGTGCGGAGGCTTTTGCAGCAAAGAACTCTCCAGTCGCTTCTCTTTTCGATGGTATCGGCATCGGACTTGGCTTCACCATTGGTCTGACATTGTTGGGTATTTGTCGTGAGGTTTTAGGTAATGGCAGTATTTTCGGTTTCACACTGTTGCCTGAGACATATAATATTCTGCTTTTTGTGTTGCCTCCAGGTGCTTTCATCACCCTTGGCTTCCTGATTGCCATCGTGAATAAATTGAAGAATTAAAGAATTGAAGTTATGGAATACATACTGATATTTATTTCCGCTATCTTTGTGAACAACATCGTGTTGTCACAATTTTTGGGCATCTGTCCGTTCCTGGGTGTCTCTAAGAAAGTGGACACATCTTTGGGTATGTCTGCGGCAGTAGCCTTTGTCTTGACACTTGCCACCATCGTAACATGGCTGGTACAGAAATATGTGCTTGATGCTTTCGGGTTGCAGTATCTGCAGACAATCGCCTTCATTCTTGTCATCGCATCCTTGGTGCAGATGGTGGAGATAGTGCTGAAGAAAGTGTCACCTGCACTTTATCAAGCACTGGGAATCTTCCTGCCCCTGATTACGACCAACTGTGCCGTACTAGGTGTTGCTATCCTCGTCATCCAAAAAGACTTCGACTTGTTGCAGTCTGTTGTCTATGCCTTCTCTACGGCAATAGGTTTCGGACTCGCCCTGACCGTCTTTGCTGGTATGCGTGAGCAACTTGAACTGGTGAACATTCCAAAAGGGATGCGTGGGATGGCTATCGTCATGCTCTCTGCGGGGCTGCTTAGTCTTGCCTTCATGGGCTTCTCTGGTGTAGACGGTGGACTCCGTACTTTATTCGGACTCGACTAGTATTTTCACTGATAACGAATAGGGAAAAGCCTCTTAGAACAGAGACAGGCTTTTCCCTATTTTTATGATAGACACTCTGTGTAGATGAATATTCAAGTAACCTATAGAAGAACCACCCGTCTGTCGATGCGTATCGTAAAAAACGGTGATGTTCATGTATCAGCACCAGTAGGGCTGTCACGGAAGAAAGTCGGGGAGTTTATTGAGGAACACCGTGACTGGATCCTTCAAGCTAGTAAGAGGATGGTTGCCAGACAGGAACAGCGGACAAAATTCTTTAATCAACTACCAATGGAAACTCGTATTCAACGAGAGGAGGCGATAAGACGATTGAAAGTTTTAGTAGAACCAATGATCGAACAGCACGCCAAGGAAATGGGTGTCTGTCCCAATGCCATTTCATACAAACCGACTATCTCTCGTTGGGGACAATGTAACATTAAAAATCGAAATATTAATATTTCAATTTATGTTTTGCTTTTACCAGAGTGGTGTGTGGAACATGTGGTAGTTCATGAGCTATGTCATCTGTTGGAACCAAGTCACAATTCTCGTTTCTATACCCTGATGGACAAGTATTTCCCCCGATGGCGCGAGGCACGCAAGGAAACACGCAGGATATGTAGGTTGAAAGATGGTATTAAATGAAAAGCGACAAACCTTGTGAGTTTGTCGCTTTTCTTTCTTTTTGTACGCCTGCAGGGGGTCGAACCCTGGACACCCTGATTAAGAGTCAGGTGCTCTACCAACTGAGCTACAAGCGCGTCCTTTTGTTTTGCGGTTGCAAAGGTACAAACTATTTTTCATTCCCGCAAACTTTTCCGTGACTTTTTTCAAAAAAAGAAAGAAAAAGGCTCTGAATCATACGACCAGAGCCTTTTTTATGGAAGGAAAATGATGTTTTACATGAAAGCGATGGTCAATCCTGCCATCACGATGCTGACCATTGACATCAGTTTAATCAGAATATTCAAGGAAGGTCCACTAGTATCCTTGAAGGGATCACCTACTGTATCACCGACGATACAAGCCTTATGAGCAAAGGAACCTTTACCACCGAAAGCACCCTCCTCAATGTTTTTCTTCGCATTGTCCCATGCTCCACCTGCATTCGCCATGAAGACTGCTAAGGTAAAGCCGCCTGCAAGTCCTCCGACGAGTAGACCAAGAACACCGGCTACACCAAGGATGATACCTACAAGGATTGGAATAATAATAGCAAGTACAGACGGGATAATCATTTCGTGTTGTGCGGCACGAGTGGAAATCTCCACACAACGTCCATAATCAGGAGTTCCTGTTCCTTCTAGAATACCTGCTATCTCCTTAAACTGACGGCGAACCTCCTGTACCATTTTCTCTGCCGCACGACCTACAGCCTCCATCGTCATGCCGCAGAACAGGAAAGCTGACATCGCACCGATGAAGGCACCTACAATCACTCTAGGGTTCATGAGGTTAATCTGGAAGTAATTCATGAAATCAGGAATAGTGGCGTCAGCGGCAGAGATGGTCTGACCTGCAACATTTGTCAGGGTCTCACCAGCACGCTCCATCGCGATTTTTATCTCTTCAATGTATGAAGCGAGTAGGGCGAGGGCGGTAAGGGCAGCAGAACCGATGGCAAAGCCCTTACCTGTAGCAGCTGTCGTGTTGCCCAATGCATCAAGGGCATCGGTACGTTGACGCACTTCTTCTCCCAGTTGACACATCTCAGCATTGCCACCTGCATTGTCGGCAATAGGACCATACGCGTCTGTAGCGAGAGTGATACCCAATGTGGAGAGCATTCCCACAGCTGCAATACCGATACCATAGAGACCATGCGACAGACTGGCTGACGACATCGAGAGGTCGAAGCCATTAGCACAGAGATAACTCATCATGATAGCTACACCAATAGTAATAACGGGAATACAAGTAGAAATCATACCTGTACCAATACCTTTTATAATAACAGTGGCAGCACCAGTCTGTCCTGCTTCAGAAATTTTCTGGGTTGGCTTGTAACTATGGGAGGTGTAGTATTCCGTTGCCTGACCGATAATCACACCAGCAGCCAGTCCTGAGATAACCGAGAAAGAAAGACCCAGCCAGTTCTCAATACCTAACAGGTAGAGAATGGCAAAGGTTGCGAGAGCTATTAAGAATGCGCTCACGTTGGTTCCCAGTGAAAGAGAGCGCAACAGATCTTTCATCGTGGCACCTTCCTTTGTTCTTACCAAGAATATACCTAAAAGTGAGAGGAACACACCTACAGCTGCTATCAGCATCGGTGCGATAACAGCTTTCAACTGTATCTCGAGACCAGCCACGCCAAAGGCCGCAGCACCAAGGGCTGCTGTTGAGAGAACACTACCACAATAACTTTCATAAAGGTCGGCACCCATTCCTGCGACGTCCCCTACATTATCACCTACATTGTCAGCGATGGTTGCTGGATTGCGAGGGTCATCCTCTGGGATGTCCGCCTCTACCTTTCCTACAATATCTGCACCGACGTCAGCAGCCTTAGTGTAGATACCACCTCCCACACGAGCAAATAAAGCCTGTGTAGATGCACCCATACCGAAGGTCAACATCGTCGTTGTGATAGAAATCAGACTATCGTCTGTCAGTCCGTTCAATGCCACAAACCAACATGCTATATCCAACAATCCAAGACCTACGACAGTAAGCCCCATGACGGCACCAGACCGGAATGCCACTTTCAAGCCACCATCCAGACTCTTACGGGCAGCATTGGCTGTACGTGCTGAGGCATAGGTGGCTGTTTTCATTCCAAAGAAACCAGCTAAACCAGAAAAGAGACCACCAGTCAGGAAAGCAAACGGTACCCATGGATTTTGTACATGGAGTACATATGCCATGAAGGAGAATAGGGCACAAAGGACGACAAATACGATGCCGACGACTTTGTACTGCTGCTTCAGGTATGCCATAGCACCTTTACGCACATAGAGTGCAATCTCTCTCATACGAGGTGTTCCCTCGTCGGACTTCATCATACTCTTGAAGAAGTACCAAGCCATCCCCAATGCCACCAATGAGGCTATGGGGACTAGCCAAAAAACACATGGAATATTCATATAAATAATGTAATAAGGTTTAAGTTATTGTGTCCAATGAGAAGAAACTATTCGTCAACAGAGAATTCTGAAAGTTCACCAGCTTCCTCATCAGGATCGCCCTCTATTTCAAAAGTCGTGCGATAATTGTCCTCGTTCATCTCATCCTCATTGAACTCGTCTATCTCTTCTTCCTCGTCATGGCTGCTATAGTTGTCCTCTTCATCTATTTCTACATCCTCGTCAATCGTATCAAACTTCATACGGGGCTTGATGACTTCGGGTTTTAACTTGGCAAAAATAGCCTCTACCCATGTTCCTTTGGCAACTTCCAATACTTCGTAGCCGTCAGCAATCTTTTTCTCATACATACCACCTTTCTTGTGAAGACGGTCTTTGGGAAGAGTCGTGGTAGAGATGTCAAAGCCACTTTCTATTATATCCTGAATAGACTGAGACAGAGAATCCCATCCACCTCCAAAGTTACGGTCTAAGACTTCCACTAATTTAGAGGCGGAAATATGACGGATGTTCTCGTATGTCAAGTCTGTGACTCTCATGATAGGACGCTTACGGATAGCCCACAACACTTTCGTACTTTCGTCCAGCGTGACAAAACCTACCTTATAGCCTTGTTTCTCATATGACTTCCGGATAGCGGGGGTGTCTTCTTTCAGCTCTTCAATGGTAAACGCAGAACGTATGATATCCACATAATGACGGAGATTATCCTTCACTTCAGCATCTTTACTTCCACTGTTTAGCATCCTAAAAATATCATTCTCTTGTATATCCCAAACGCCACTTTTTGTTAAATTCTTAAGACTAGACGTTTGCTTCGCTGTTGACTCTTTCATATTACTATATACTTATTTAATGATTATGGGTGCAAAGTTAATGCAAAAAGTATCGAAATACAAGTATTTCCTTTATATTTTTTTGTTAATTTCCTAAAAAAACACTACCTTTGAACCCAGAAATGGCAGAGCCGTTAGCTGAAAGACTTAGACCAAGAACCCTCGACGACTATATTGGTCAAAATCATTTGGTAGGAGAGGGAGCTGTTTTGCGTAAGATGATTGACGCAGGACATATTTCTTCTTTTATCTTATGGGGACCTCCTGGAGTTGGAAAGACAACGCTCGCACAGATCATAGCTCACCGGTTGAATACTCCTTTTTATACGCTGTCAGCTGTAACCAGTGGCGTGAAGGATGTCAGGGATGTGATAGAGAAAGCACAGAAAGGAAAGTTCTTTAACGAGGCTTCACCTATTTTATTTATTGATGAGATACATCGTTTCTCCAAATCACAACAGGACTCTCTACTAGGTGCCGTTGAGAAAGGTATTGTTACCTTGATTGGTGCCACCACGGAGAATCCGTCTTTTGAGGTCATTCGTCCGTTATTATCCAGATGTCAGTTGTATGTGCTGAAACCCCTTGAGAAGGCAGACTTGTTGAAATTGTTGAATAGGGCTATTACAGAGGATGTGTTTCTCAAAGAACGTAAGATAGAACTAAAAGAGACAGACGCAATACTGCGGTATAGTGGGGGAGACGCCCGTAAGTTACTTAATATCCTTGAATTAGTCATTGAATCGACTAATTCTGATGAGGAAATTATCATTACGGACCAACTCGTTGCCGAAAGACTACAACAGAATCCATTGGCTTACGATAAAAATGGTGAGATGCATTATGACATCATCTCTGCCTTTATCAAGAGCATCCGTGGTTCTGACCCTGATGCGGCACTATACTGGCTTGCCAGGATGATAGAGGGTGGGGAAGCCCCAGAGTTTATTGCCCGCAGACTCATTATCTCCGCTGCAGAGGATATAGGACTGGCTAATCCAAACGCTTTGTTGCTTGCCAATGCCGCTTTCGATGCCGTCATGAAGATAGGATGGCCTGAAGGAAGAATCCCACTAGCGGAGGCCACTGTCTATCTTGCCACATCGCCAAAGAGTAATTCTGCTTATCTAGGTATTGACGCAGCATTGGATCTGGTTAGACGTACGGGAAATCAGCCGGTACCGCTTCCTATTCGTAATGCACCAACCCAATTGATGAAAGACTTAGGCTATCATGACGGCTATCTGTATCCGCATGATTATCCTGGACATTTCATCTCTCAACAGTATATGCCGGATACCCTTGTAAAAGAACGGTTATGGCATGCTCAGCATTCTCCATTAGAACAAAAATTATATGATCGAATGGTCAATTACTGGGGGGAGCGTTTTAAGGATGAGAAATGATGTCAGACTATGTTATGATAAATAGACATTAATAAGGTATGGAATATAACGAAATCGTCACCCAGGTGATAGAGTTCTTAGGTACTTTTGCTTTTGCTATCTCAGGTATCCGACATGCAGCAGCCAAACACTTTGACTGGTTTGGGGGATATGTATGCGGAATTGCAGTAGCTATCGGCGGTGGTACTATTCGTGACGTCATGCTTGGTACTACACCTTTCTGGATGACTAATCCTATCTATATGATTTGTACTGCTTTTGCGCTGATTTTTGTTATTATTTTCTCAAAACATATGGAAGGACTTAGAAATACATGGTTTTTCTTTGATACTTTAGGTCTGGCGCTTTTCACAATTGCTGGTATTCAAAAATCGCTGTTATTTGGGCATCCGTATTGGGTAGGTATAATTATGGGATGTATCACTGGTTCTGCTGGTGGAGTTATCCGTGATGTGTTACTTAATAATGAACCAGTCATTTTCCATAAGGAGATTTACGCGATGGCAGCAATTCTTGGCGGAATCACTTACTGGATTCTGGATATTCTGCATTTACCCATAGAAATTACAGTTATTTCCTCTTTCTGTGTCACTTGCTTGATTCGTTTTTTGGCTGTAAAATATCATTTGTCTTTACCGACATTAAAAAACGAGTAGTGGGATTCTGCTGAAGCTATTTATCATAATACCTATTATATTTAAAAATATCAGTTGTGAGTATTAAAGGTTACTCTCAACTATATTAAGCATTTTGAAGGTTGCCTTGATAGCAGCTTCTGTCTGGTCAGCATCCAAGCCGCGAGTACGGAGAAGTCCGTCATTATAATGCCACGTGATAACAGTCTGAACCAATGCGTCAGTACGACCGCCTGGTGGTATGGATACTTGATAATTGGCAAGAATTGGGAAAGTACGATTCAGGTATTTTTTGTAAATGTATCGCAACGCTTTTACAAACGCATCATACTGACCGTCTCCAACCGCACTGCCATCATATTGCTGGCCATTGATCTCAACTTTAATATTTGCTCCAGGTTTTAAACCGTAAGCTGTTGATACAACATAACTTATCAATTTAACTTTATCTTCTGGCGCGTCATGTTTTAAGACATCACTAACAATATATGGAAGATCTTCTTGGGTCACAATTTCCTTTTTGTCACCAAGTTCCGTGATACGTTGTGTGACACGCTTGGTCTGTTCTGGTGTAAGCTCCAGACCCAATTCCTCCAGGTTTTTGGCGATATTCGCCTTGCCACTATTCTTTCCCAGAGCATACTCCCGTTTTCGTCCGAAACGCTCAGGAATCAGTTCATTATAATAGAGCTTGTCTTTTGTGTCCCCATCAGCATGAACTCCAGCCACTTGAGTGAATACATTTTCTCCGACAATAGGTTGGTTTGGAGCCACAGCGATACCACTATATCCCTCCACTAAACGGCTAATCCCATTTAACTGATCCTCCACGATTCCAGTCTTGGCATGGAACTGGTCTTTCAGAATTGCCTGCACACTCGCCATCGGTGCATTACCACAGCGCTCACCCAGTCCATTGACAGTTACATGCAGGCCTTTAGCACCACTTAGTACAGCGGCGAGTGAATTAGAGACAGCGAGGTCATAGTCATTATGCGCATGAAAGTCGAAATGAATATCCGGATAACGTTTAATCATTTTACGGAAATATTCGATGACCTGCAAGGGATTCATTACACCCAGTGTGTCAGGAAGCATGAAACGTTTGATCGTGGAGACAGATGACAATTCGTCCATCAGTTGGTAGACATATTCCGGGGAGTCCTTCATACCATTGCTCCAGTCTTCCAGATAGAGGTTTACAGAAAGACCTTTTGATGTGGCATATTCCACCGTCTCCTTGATATCTGCGATATGATTTTCTGGAGTCTTTTGCAGTTGATGGGTACAATGCTTCAACGAGCCTTTGGCAAGCAAGTTAATAACCTTTCCACCACAATCAGTTATCCAATCGACAGACAGGTGACCGTCGACAAATCCAAGAACCTCTACCCTATCCAGTTTTCCAATCTGGTCAGCATAACGACAAATCATCCTCACCGCCTCCTTCTCACCCTCAGAGACACGAGCTGAAGCCACTTCAATACGGTCGACATTGACATCATGAAGTAGCATACGTGCAACCATCAGTTTCTCATGAGGAAGAAACGACACGCCATTGGTTTGTTCACCATCACGGAGTGTCGAATCCATAATCTCTACGTAAGGAAGGGTGCGTTGAGAACTATTTATGCGTTCTGCTGTTCCCATTGTTCGATTTTATCCTTGTTCTGAATGAGGAAATCGATATCGTCCAATCCATTGATCAGACAATGTTTCTTATAACCGTTAATCTCAAATTTCTCCTGCTTACCTGTCATCTTATTAGTAACAATCTGGTTAGGCAGATCCACTTCCACCTCCATCTTAGGATTTTGTTTGATACTCTCGAAGAGTTCAGCGAGGAACTGTTCACTAACCACAACAGGTAGCACGAAATTATTTAATTCATTATTCTTGTGGATGTCAGCGAAGAAAGAACTGATAACCACCCGGAAGCCATACCCTGCAATCGCCCAAGCAGCATGTTCACGACTAGAACCAGAGCCGAAGTTCTTACCTGCGACAAGGATACAACCGCCATAGGTGGGGTCGTTCAGTACGAAGTCCTTATTGATGGTACCATCGGCATTATAACGCCAGTCACGGAAGAGGTTGTCACCAAAGAAACGCTCCTCACGGGTGGTCGCTTTCAGAAAACGAGCCGGAATAATCTGGTCGGTGTCCACATTCTCCAAAGGAAGGGGCACACAAGTGGATGTTATAACGTTGAATTTCTGTTTCATAATAATGTTCTTGGATCAGTGATTACTCCAGTGACCGCAGCAGCGGCTGCAACGAGAGGTGAGCAAAGGATGGTGCGTGCACCAGGTCCCTGACGACCCTCAAAATTACGATTAGAAGTAGAGACCGCATATTTACCTGCAGGAACCTTGTCATCGTTCATTGCGAGACAGGCGGAACAACCTGGCTGACGAATCTCAAAACCGGCAGCCTCCAAGACCTTGTCGAGTCCCTCCTCACGAATCTGACGATCGACAGCCCATGAGCCAGGTACCAACCATGCGATAACATGATCGGCTTTCTGACGCCCCTTGGCAATGGTGGCGAAAGCGCGGAAGTCCTCAATACGTCCATTGGTACAGGCTCCGAGAAATACATAGTCAATTTTCTTGCCCAACAGTTTCTCACCAGCCTTAAAGCCCATATAGTCAAGTGCTTTCTGGAACCCTGCCCCACCCTCAACAGGTATTGTCTCCGTCACACCAATACCCATACCAGGATTGGTACCGTATGTGATGCGAGGTTCTATATCTTTGGCGTCAAACGTCAGTTCCTTATCAAAGACTGCATCATCACCGCTCTTCAGAGTTTTCCAATACGCAATGGCTTTATCCCATGCCTCACCTTTGGGAGCGAACTCCTTGTTTTTCAAATAGGCAAAAGTCGTCTCATCAGGAGCGACGAAACCACCACGGGCACCCATCTCGATAGACAGGTTACATAAGGTGAGACGTCCTTCCATCGACAAATTCTTCACCACGTCACCACTATACTCCACGAAATATCCTGTAGCACCAGAGGTGGTGAGTTGACTCATCAAGTAGAGGGCGACATCCTTTGCCGTCACACCTTTTCCCAAAGTTCCGTTGATACAAATACGCATCGACTTCGGCTTCTGTTGAAGAATACACTGTGAAGCCATCACCATCTCCACCTCGCTAGTCCCGATACCGAAAGCGACAGCACCCATGGCACCATGTGTGGAGGTATGGGAGTCACCACAGACGATGGTCATACCTGGCAGCGATAACCCTTTCTCTGGTCCTACCACATGAATGATGCCATTCGACTTGTCCATCATACCATAATGGGTCAGTCCGAAATCCTTGGCATTCTGAGCCAGTGTGCTTACCTGTTTTGCTGATATAGGATCCTCAATGGGTTTGTCCTGATCATGTGTCGGTGTGTTATGATCCGGCATACAATATATATGGTCTGGACGGAAACATTTCAGTCCACGAGCCCTCATTCCGTCAAAAGCCTGTGGTGATGTCACCTCATGGCAATAAAGACGGTCTATATATAACTGAGTAGGACCATCCTCCACTTTCTGGACGACATGCTTGTCCCATATCTTATCAAACAATGTGTTCATTATTTCTTAAACTTATTGATACAGTCAATATATGCCTCGACAGAAGCAGTCACGATATCTGTATTGGCACCAAAACCATAGTAAATGCTGCCGTCATACTCCACCTGCATGTGAACCTTACCCACATCATCAGAGCCTTTGGAGATAGCTTGGATCGTAAACTCTTTCAATGTCATCTGCTTCATGATGATTTTCTTGAGTGCCTTGATGGCAGCGTCAACAGGACCGTTACCAGACGCGGCAGCCTCGAATTTCTGTCCACTGATATCCAAACCGATAGAGGCAACACTCTTCACTCCCTTACCTGTAGTAACCTGCAAGAAGTCGAGTTTTACAGCATGTGCTTCTGCGGTATCCGCACCAGCAAGCATCAGAACGTCAGCGTCATTGACCTCCTTCTTCTGGTCGGCAAGCTGAAGGAATTTTTCGTACACTTTGTCAAGTTTCTCCTCTGACAGCTCCACACCATTCACATTCAGACGATATTTCAGGGCGGCACGACCAGAACGGGCGGTCAGTACGATGCTGTTATCATCGATACCTACATCCTTCGGGTTGATGATCTCATAGGTCTGTACATTCTTCAAAACACCATCCTGATGGATACCAGAAGAGTGAGCGAAAGCGTTACGTCCCACAATAGCCTTGTTGGGTTGTACAGGCATATTCATCAGACTAGACACCATACGGCTCGTGGGATATATCTTCGTCGTATTGATATTCGTATCAATTCCCAAGCCCTTATGACACTTGAGAATCATAGCGATCTCCTCCAGAGAGGTATTACCTGCACGCTCACCAATACCATTGATGGTCACCTCCACCTGACGGGCACCTCCCATCACACCATTGAAGGTGTTGGCTGTCGCCATTCCTAAATCATTATGACAGTGAGTGGAGATAATGGCGTTGTCAATACCATCCACATGATCCTTCAGGTACTTGATCTTCTCGAAATACTCCTGAGGAAGACAGTAACCAGTAGTGTCAGGGATGTTCACAACTGTGGCACCAGCTTTGATGACAGCCTCGACGACACGGGCAAGATACTCGTTCTCCGTACGACCGGCATCCTCACAATAGAACTCCACATCCTCCACATATTTCTTGGCATATTTCGTAGCAGCCACGGCACGCTCGATAATCTCCTCACGGTTGGAGTTGAATTTATATTTAATATGAGAGTCACTGGTACCAATACCTGTGTGAATACGCTTGTGCTTGGCATACTGCAAAGCCTCGGCAGCAACATCTATATCCTTCTGTACCGCACGTGTCAGGGCACAGATCGTAGGCCATGTAACTGCCTTGGAGATCTCTATTACGGAATTGAAGTCACCAGGACTACTAATGGGGAAACCAGCCTCAATCACATCAACACCCAACTGCTCGAGTGCCTTAGCTACCTGAATCTTTTCCACTGTGTTCAACTGACATCCGGGCACTTGCTCGCCGTCACGGAGTGTCGTGTCGAAGATAAACAATCTGTCACTCATATCTCTTTTAGACTAATAAAATAATTCTTTTCCTAATAAAATTGGTTGCAAAATTACACTATTTTCGCTCAACCACCAAATAAATCGTTACTTTATTTGGATAAAATGAAATAATTTCATACTTTTGCAGTCAAATTTTAAACGAATATTCTTTATATACTATGAATAAAAAAGTAACTATTTTACTATTAAGCCTCACACTTGGCTGTTCGTCAATCAGCGCTCAAGATGCGCAGAAGAGTGAATTACAGAAAAGCGCAGAAACTGCCCAGACCATTCCCGCTGCCCGTCATAACTATATCCGGGCCTATGAGGATTATGTGGGAAAAGGACAAATGCAGCTGGCTGTAGAATGTGGTGCCAAGGCTGCCTCACTATATTCCAAAGATGGACTGCACAAAGAAGCATTTGAGCTTTTGCGTAACATAGACCAGACCATCAACAATAAGGCGAATGGTGCCAATGCCTCCGCATTACATTACCTTGTCACCAAGGAGCGTTTGCAGATGTATATGAAGTTCAGGAAGCCTGACAGCGCCAAGGAACAGTTAAATGTGATGGAGAATCAAGCCAATGCCTCGAACGATGAGAAAGTAAAAAACGACCTGCTCTACCAGAAGGCTATTTATTTTTATTCTTTCGGACTTAACGCCCAGGGTGATGCTGTCTTCAAGGAAATGGCAAACAAGCTGACGGCATCCAAGGAATATGACAAAGTAGATGAGGTCTATAAGACACTGATTGCCAATGGTCGTAAGAGTAACAATGCAGGAATGGTGGCACAGTCTTATAGCAATTATCTTGCTTGGAAAGACTCCACCAACGCCTTGAAACATGCGGATGAGATAGCTGGTCTGAAAAAACAGATTGCAGATAATGAGGCTTCGATCGCTGAGAAAGACAGTTCCCTGACAACCCGTTGGGTGATCATTGTCGGTCTTATGATTCTTGCCGGGGCATTGGCTGCGGCATTAGTCGTTGGAGCTGTCATCTTATTACGTTTTATCCTCCAGACTCGTAAACAAAAGAAGATTATTAATTTGGAGAAAGATAACAACGCGTTAAAAGCAAAGTTTATAAGTAATATCTCAGCCCAGCTGGATCCCACCTTGCAAAAACTTGACAGCAGTAAGCCTGAGGTGAAGGCATTGATGGATTTCTCACAGCATATCCAGACACTCTCTGAGTTGGAGAACTCCTCAGATGAAATAGCATTGGAAGAGACACAGATTCCTTCTTTCTGTGAGGGTTTGATGGATCAGATCCGTGATAAGGTAAAACGTGAGGTGACTCTGAAGGTTAACGCACCAAAGATGACTGTTGATATGAATAAGGAATATGTTTCCCATATTCTTCTCCACTTATTGACCAATGCCGCAGAATACACCCCGGAGGGTGGTACTATCTGGCTGGAGTATAAGAAACGTAGTGCGCATACCCATCAGTTCCTCGTATCAGACACCGGTTGTGGTATCTCAGAAGAGAAGCGGGAGAATATATTCAAGCCTTTCCTGGAAATCAGGGACTTGACAAAGGGTGACGGTCTCGGACTGCCTATCTGTAAACAGATGGCGATGAAGATGAATGGAGACCTTGAGATCGACCCGGAGTTCACAAAAGGTACTCGTTTTGTACTTGAACTGCACTCATGATTTTCTACTTTTCTGGAACAGGAAACACCAAATGGGCGGCAGAGCAGTTAGCTTTGTCGACAGGTGATGTGTTAAAGTATATTCCTGACGAGCTGAATAAAACGGGAAACGAGGGAGCTGGTCTTGTGTACCAGCTTCAACAAGGTGAGCGACTGGGATTCTGCTTTCCCACGCATGGTTGGCAACCCCCTCGCATCGTCCGTGAGTTTATCCGAAGAGCAACCTTTCTTTCACCATCCTCTCCCCTGCCCTATATCTATGCGTTGACCACCTGTGGTGATAATATGGGACACGCCATGCGCATCTTTAACAAAGAGCTGGGAAAGAAAGGACTCCATACAGATGCCGCCTTTGCGATAGTAATGCCAGAGTCGAATGTCTGTTTCTCGTTCTTGCATCTTGACACCCCCGAACGGGTTCATCAGAAGATAGAAAGTGCCAAAGGACGCTTGCGGCACATCTGTGAGGTGGTCGGCAATCGGCAATGTGGTGTGGAGGAACTCGTCAAGGGAGCCATCCCCTACACTTACACCTATGTCATTGGTGGCTATTATAACAAGCATCTCATCACTGACCAGCATTTCTGGGTGGATGAGGAAGCTTGCATCAAATGTGGACTATGTGCTAAGCTTTGTCCTGTAGATGACATAGAAGGTACCCCACCCCAATGGAAGCACGATGGTTCTTGCACGAATTGTCTTGCCTGCTATCACCATTGTCCTCGACACGCCATCCATTGGGGTAAGATGAAACGGGGACAGTATGTGTTTTCTGAATGATTCGGAACAGCGTGATAGGCGAATTGCACTATCAGCCCGCAGCCCATTGGAATCTCTTTGTGAAGGGTGCCGTAGAAAAAGCATCGCTGAGGAAAGTCGAGGCTTTCCGCAATTATCGTACAAGTTATACCTATCAGGCTGCTGTACAATGGTTTCCGGATCTCACGCAGGATGCCAGACTGTCGCTGGCCTACGTAGGCAAGAGCGTGAAGTATAAGGATGGTTGTGGATTGGAAGACTATAACAACAATCGGATAGAGTTAAGTTTGATTTATCGTATTAAAGTATATTAGTATATGACAAGCATATCGATTTTTGACAAATGGTGCCAGATGAGTCTTGTGCTCCGCATTCTGGGCGGACTCATTATCGGAACCTGTCTCGGACTCTTTGTGCCACAGTGGAACTGGATAGGCATCATGGGCTTTACATTCGTCAGTGCGCTGAAAGCCATAGCCCCCATACTGGTGGCTGTGCTGATAGCAGCCAGCATCGCCAAAGCAGGTAGCGGACTGGGATCCCGTTTCCGGGTGGTCATCTCGCAGTACATGCTCAGCACGTTTATTGCAGCGATGTGTGCCGTGGTGGGCAGTTTCCTGTTTCCTGTCACGTTGAAGCTGAGCAATACCGTTGACCAGTCTGTGCCCGGTGCCCTCTCCGATGTGTTCAGCAACCTTCTATCCAATATGGTGACCAACCCGATGACGTCTATTTCGGAGGCAAACTATATCGGCATTCTGTTCTGGTCGATTCTGATAGGCATTGCCCTGAAGATGAAGGCGAGCCAGCAAACCGTTACGGTGGTGCAGGACATCTCAGAGGCCACTACGCTGACGGTGAGGTGGGTCATCGAGTTTGCGCCATTCGGTGTTATGGGTCTGGTGTTCACGTCAGTGTCTGATGGCGGTTTGATGGTGTTTGGCACCTATGGCCATCTGGTGCTGCTGCTCATAGGCTGTATGCTTGCCTGTGCGCTTATCTTCAATCCACTCATCTTTTTCCTGATGTTGCGCCGCAATCCCTATCCCCTGCTATTCACCTGTCTAAAGGAGAGCGGAATGCAGGCATTCTTTACCCGTTCCTCGGCAGCCAATATCCCCATCAACATGGCTCTGTGCAAGAAGTTGGGACTCGATGAGGACTTCTACTCTGTGAGCATCCCACTTGGTGCGACCATCAACATGGATGGGGCAGCTATCACCATTACGGTGATGACATTGGCTACAGCCCACACGATGGGTGTTGAAGTGACGTTCGCCTCGGCTCTCTTCCTGAGTATCATTGCCACTTTGGGCGCTTGTGGATCGTCAGGTGTTGCCGGCGGTTCGCTGCTGTTGGTACCCATGGCCTGCTCGTTTTTCAATATCGGCAGCGACGTGGCTATGCAGGTTGTAGCAATAGGCTTTATCATCGGTGTGATACAGGATAGCCTTGAGACAGCCCTTAACTCCAGCAGCGACGTATTCTTTACCGCTACAGCCGATTATTACGATAGGAAGAAAAGAGGCGACAACAAGGCGTGATGTGACAAGGGACTGTCCCGGAAAATGCTTATTGACTCTGAGCACATCCCCCTGAGCACAAGGGGATGTCCCCCTGTGAGCACGATGTCTAACCAGTAGAGACGCTTCCACATACTTCCACCATGCTTCAATCCATAGTAGAAGTTGTAGCCGTCAACATACACTATAACTTTTTTCTTATCCATAGTCGATAATAATAAAGCCTCCCGAGAGAGGCTTGACCCAAGTAATTTGCATACAAGGGGGGATTAATCTTTCTAAGTTGCTCTTTCACAACTGACCCAAGTAATTTGCATACAAGGGGGGATTCTGGTTCAAAGATAGGAACTTTTCTTGAAACTTCCAAATTTTGGAGCAACTATTTTGCGAAGGTACGACAAAATTATAAAGTCTTACTTGATTCTATCTATTAATGTCTCCGGACTCATACGAGTATCCCAGATGTCCATCACTCGGACAACATTGTTTGCCTCATCATAATGATATATGATTTTGAATCTTTTATGCATGACGTGGCATTGTCTGTACAACTTCTGTCTTTCATGCAAGAAAGGTTCTGGAGGATAAGAGCTGGGGAAGCGTTCCAATCGCCATTCAACAGCACGAACATCAGCTTCCCATCGTTTAGCAGTACTCTCACCAAATTCCATCATCGCATACATGATGTTTTCTGCCAATTGTAGTTTGGCAGTGTCCTCCCAGATTATTGTAGCCATGGAAACTTCTGATGCATTTCATCCCACATCCGTTCTGAAGCAGTCCATTTTGTTGGATCATCTATTTCTGATTCAGCCTTCTCAATTCTGGCAACAGCTTCTTCCAATGTCTTTGGACCCAAGATAGGACAACGGTCCCAGTCCAGGTCATCAATCTTATCATGTATGGGGACTGCACCAGTATAGCTTCCAACTCCGACATTCTGTACATCAACAGAAGGTTCGCTGGCAATACCAGTGTTCTCTTCTTCTTCGAATTGTTGATAATTTTTCTCTTCCATATTATAGTTGTATATTCGACTGCGAAGATAGTCATTTTTCTCATATTACACAAGTTTTTAAGTAAAAAAGTATCTTCCTTCTTACTTCAGACATCGTTTATGTCAGGTACCTGTCCTTTTGTCACTCAAATTTGTCTCAATTTCTTTCATATTTGTCTCATCCCTATTAAAATTGAGTAAAAAAAAATAAAAATCCGCACAATCATTAGATCATGCGGAAACAAAACTATATAAATCAAATTTTATCCGTATAGAATAATACGAGATAGGGACCAGTCCCTAGTGTTCCCCAAAACCGTTACAAATTGTAACGCTTTTACTTCCCTTGTGTGGTTTATTATATCGCACAATATAATCTTCGTTGTAACTCAAAGTAATGGGCACGTATGGCTGGGACAGACATCTGAGGTCACTCAGGGACTGGCACCTGTCTCATAGGCACCATCCCATTTTGGAAGGGTACCCTAATGGATCAGGTCCAAATGTTTTCATATCACTGATCTGCTCTCAGACATTTCAATCCTTTTCAGGAGGAAACAATTCATCGGCAGCGATAGAATTATCGTATGGAGTTATTTCTATCTTCTTGGCTCTATCTTCCAACTTTTCTTTCAATTCCTCAATTGTATATGGAGGATTCTTACGATGCAGCATGTAATGGCAATTAGGACAGACAGGAACTAAATCCCTGTCAATATCCAATTGGTATTCCTTGCCGATTGATGAAATAGGAGTTAGATGGTGAACATGAATAAACCCCTTCCCTATTTCACCATAAGTATCCTCAAAGTCACGACCACAAACCAGACATTTATATCCTTTCTTGGCAACACACTCCCTGCGAGCTTTTTGATTACGCTCATATTTGTTAGCCATCACCTTAATCAATGCCCCCTCGTAAAGATTATCGTCATCTTCAGGATAGTCAACATCAAAGACATCATTGTTTGTTGTTTCGTAAGGATGAAGCAAGAACTCCAAAACTTCCTCACTTTTACATTGCATGACACCTTGAATATTTCCCAATACCCCATGCTCATGCAAATGATGTAATGACATGATATCGTCTGTATATTCCTCCAAGAGTCTGAATCGAGCATACTTAAAACTGCCAAGGCCACTATAGTAGATGTCCTTGTCCGTCCAATACTGTTCTTGGTTGAAAGCCTCATCGATACTTAGTCCCACACTTTTTATCTCCATCCGATAGCGGATACATTGTTCTGGTTTTGTTTTATAGACAAACACGATGTCGCCTATGGAGAAGTTGTTTGACATTCTCCAGTCAACCAATCCGCCTTGTGCTTGCATAGCATCACCAATACGAAAGATGTGGTCATTACTTGGGACGATCCAATACTTCATGATTATTTCATTTCAAGTACTTTCGTTGACTCTTCGCCAAACTGAGAGACTACACGGACTGCAATCTTCTTGTCTTTTTCGTAGGGGATTGGCTCGCTCTTGAAGTCGTAGAGTGTATCCCAAATCTCATCGTTGAATTCCAGACGCAGGGTGTGTTCAGCCTTTTTCTTGGCCAGGTCTTTAGCCACTGTATCGAGGCCTTTGCGCCAAGCAGCGAAGTCTTTCTTGTCGCCACCACAGAAGTGGATGCTGCGCACCTTGAAGAGACCGCCCGTATAATTGTCGTCCATCTCCCAATAGGCAATATCATTCACGTTACGGGCTTTTACCTCATCTTGTATGGGGTCGTACATATCCATACCGTTAATCTCTACATGGCATTTGCCGTTGCCATCGTTCACCAAACTGATATCTGGCTCACCGATGATGATAAACGAGCCTGCTTTCTTGTCTTTCTTCAGCAGACCGTCTTGCAGCAGGTCGTCGCTCATGCGAACCTTTGACACTTGGAACGTACCAAAGTTATAGTCTTTGTTCTCACCACTCTCAATGCTATCCTCAAACGAGAAGCCAAGAATCACAAGCCAGTTCGATTCGTTCAGATGCTGACGGAAAGCACGAACGGCTTCGTTCACAGCATGCTTGCTGACGGTGCCAAACTTGGGGCCAATCATAAAGAACACGCAATGTTCCGTACCATCCTCCATTTTATAATAGCCCTTGGCATTCAGATAAGGCTCGTCCAGATGTTCCATCGAGTGCATCACAGCCTGTTGCTGCTTCACACCATTGCGAATACCATTGGCCTTCAGGTTGTTGAAGATGCGTTCCGTAAAGGCTGCATATTCGTCATAGTTGTTCTGCTTGTCATTCAAACTTTCTGGCGAACTCACATCAAGGCTTTGCAATGTCTCTACCGTGAATGGCCCACTCACACGAATTCGCTTCTTATCTTCTTCTGGCTGGTCGTAAAGGGTTTCTTCATCAAAGGGCAAATCATTGGCCAAAGCCTTTAGGGTGATATGTGGCACTTTTTTGTAGATAAAGCCTCTGCGGATATTGGGATTCTCGCTATCATCGTGAGTTTTATAATATGGGAAGAGTGCTGTCGTCAGTCGCTTCTTAGCGATATTCAACGCTATCCGGCTCGTATCTATGGTAATCCATCTGCGTCCCCATTGCTCTGCAACATAGGCTGTTGTGCCTCCACCACATGTAGGATCAAGGATTAAATCACCAGGATCCGAACACATTAATAGGCATCTTTGAATAACCTTTTCTGAAGTTTGAACAACATAGTTTATATTTGATGCTCCTGCTGTATCTGCCCATAAGTTATTAATGTCTTGCATTGGGAAATCATCAGCAAACAAAACATAACAAGGTACTGTACTTGGAGCCTCAACTCTTCTTTTTTCTATGAGTCTTTGCATGCCATTATAATTGGTTCTCCAACTCTTTTTGCCACATTTATATGTTTTTCCTTCAAATTCAAAATCATACATACAAGAATCGGTATACCCTGTTGATGATAGTTTATCTAATCTGTATGCACGTGCACCTTTAGGAAGAAGATTAGTATCTTGAGCTTCTTCCTTTGTCATTGAACGACGAGTTCCATCAGGAAGTTCCACATTCTTATACATCGTTCCTTGTCCTATCGGTTTGTTTACAAACAAAGGACGATACTTCATACACTCTATATCTTTAGCATACCATATCAGATAATCAACAACACCAGGTAATCCTGCACTTCCTAGTGGAGATGTCTTTTTAAACGTAATAAGGGAGAAAAAGTTATCACTACCAAACACCTCATCTAACAAACTACGCACCAAGTGAACATTTTGGTCTGATATTTGAACAAATACAGAACCACTTTCACTTAACAATTCTCTAGCAATAACTAATCTATCTCGTAAATATGACAGATAACTATGAATACCCAGTTCCCATGTATCGCGAAATGCCTTTATCATTTCAGGCTCCCCTGAGATGTTGTTGTCATTGTCTTTAACTTCTCGACTATTCAACTTCATCTGCCAGTTAGAGGCATACTTAATTCCATACGGCGGATCAAAATAGATGCATTGCACCTGACCCTTCATGCCCTCGCGATTCAGCAAGGAATTCATCACTAGCAGACTGTCACCTTGAATCAATCGATTCTGCCAATTGTCACAATGCTTGTAGTAACCAGCTAATCGTTCCAGTTCATCCTCTTGCTCTTCCTCAAAATCGCCAAACAAGTCGAGCTGAAGTTTGGCACTCTCGCTCTTATGCTCATGCAGTTCATAGAGACTATCGATGATGGCCTCCGGGCGGATGTCCTCATGCTTATACAGGCTTCGGATGTCTGTACGCAGTTGCGGCATATAGTCGGTATTATCCTCATCATCATTCTTATACTTGTTGAGCCAATAGAGTTCCGGGTCTCTACCACGCTGGAACTCATGACGGAAGATGTCGTACTCACTCTGTTCTGGCATGCCACTAATAGCCATCTGTTCCTCTCCTTGATGGGCACTATCAGGAATGGCAGCACGCTTATCGTTGTGCTTAATACTACTTACGGGGCGATTCTTATCGTATGTCATAGTTGCTTGATTTTATCGTTTATGAGTTTTTCTAATTGGTCTATATCTCTTACTTCCAACAAGTCCCAAGTACCGTATGTCTTGAGGTTGTTGGCAGCAGGAATCCAATAGTCTTTCAGATAGTGACGCTTGGCTTCTTTGTTACCAGACTTGTCGCTATCGAAGTCTTCACACTCCACTATTAGATTTATTCCCTTCACACGAACAATGAATGAAGGCTGATATTCCTTATTCTCATCACCAACAGTATAAGGAATACGGAAACCAAGATAGGTGTTCTTTACCCAACACTCTACACATTCCAATGAGTCAAGTGTCTGAGCTGCTATCTGCTGCCAACTATTGTCTTCAGCTATCACGTAGTTGACATGACTCTTCTGTGTTGGATAGACAGATTTGTTCGTGGGGCGATACACATGGATGGTACTGCCTTCTGGATTGTAGTAGTTCAAAACAGCAGAGATAACTTCACGATCAACATTAGCCTGATGGATTCCCTCGCTTATACTATCTAATACAGCTAAATAATTAGAAAACATAACAAGCCTTCTTTGTTCTTTACTGCCGTCTCCTCCAATAATCTCCAACTGCTCGTCATACCATTTTTCTACAATTTTCAGAATGTCTGAAATCTTTTGGAATTTATCAAAGCCATTTGGGTCTCGGTATCTTTCTCTAATCATCAGGTGGGCAAAGTAGTAAACAACCTGTTTATCACGCAATTCCATATAGTCCGTCTTCAACATCTTCTGATCGCCATTGACGATGGTTTCAAGTATTGTCTCTGTAGGAATCTTGTTGAAGTCTAGTTTGAACTTGGGCAGGTCTGTGAAGTCTGCAGTTAGAGCCCCCTCGATATTATCCGAACGATAACCAGTAATGACAGGGAATCGAATCTCCATCTGTTGACGCTCTGGCAAAGCACGGATAATAGCCTTGGGCTTTTGAGGTTTCGTTACTACCGTATCACCACCTTTGAAGGTGTTGAATGGTACACCAATGATACGAGCGTATTCTGGTGGGAACTTATAGGTGATATTTTCTGGGTTATATCTTTTCAAATCCTTACGGTCTATCTCTCGTCCCAGTTTGTCGTAGGGAATCAGGTCATAACTCTGACGACGCAAAGCACGACCTACCACCTGTTCGCACAACAGCTGGCTGCCAAAAGCACGGATGCCACAGACATGGGTGACGGTATTGGCGTCCCAACCTTCTGTCAGCATCGACACGCTGACCACACATTTTATATCGCCCCCCAATTTGCCAGGCTTGCCGACGGTATTCACCACCTCACGCAGAATGTCTGCATCCGTCAGATTATCGGCAGAACCAGCACCATGCTGATTAGCATATTCATGGCGGAATTCCTCAATCTCGTTGGCGTATGCTTTTTTAAATGCCTCGTCAATACGGGTTGATGCTTCATCAAGTGCTGAGGAATCTATCAACAGTGTTGGGAACTTCTCTTTAGGCAATCCCATGCCATCGTAGTTGGAAAAGACTTCAAAACGTCCACGACGGTAGCGAGGTTCTCCATCCTTATTAACACCATCTTGATAGCCGGCAATATCTCGATAAACCTCATGTGAGACCGTTGTGTTATTGCAAACCACTATCAATACAGGCGGAGCCGTATAGAGTGTACCCATAGCCTCGTATGCCTGACGCAGACCTCTGTCGTAGTCCTCATAGTCTTTCACGAATTGCTCTAAGGCAGTATTCAGAAGCGTTGGCAGGTTAGGGGCCTGTACAGACAAAATGGATGTATCTACATTATCTTCTTTGTCCTTTTTCTTCTGAGCACGAATGCCACGCTTGGGTAGTTTGTCTTTGATACTCTCATAGATGTTACGCAGTTTGGGCTCATCCAAGTCTGTTGTATTGTCATAGGCAGGCAGATATGGTATCTTCACCAAACCACTCTCAATAGCATCCACCAGTCCGAAATCGCTGACCACCCAAGGAAATAGAGAGTATTCAGGATAACCGGATCCTTTCAAATAATAAGGTGTAGCAGAGAGGTCATAGACCTGTTGGAGCTTATAGCCCAAAAGTTTCATCTGACGAAGACCTTCGTACCATACCATAGCAGCATCGTTCTCCTGTTTCAGGTCGCTCTTTTCGTCCTCAGTCAGATTCTTGTCTTTGTTTTGTCTGGGTAGATAACAATGGTGTGCTTCGTCGTTGATAACAACAATACGCTTGCCCTTCACGCCTTTTTCCAGAATACGACTCAGCATCACGCTGTAGTCTTCCTTGTCTTTTTGAGTCACCAACTCTCCATCTACCCATTTCTGCTTGCCATCAAGAGGCGATGCATGTTTGCCTGAAAACACACGAGGCAGGAACTGTTGGTAATTGACAATGGTGATGCTGGCATTCAGTCCACCCAGTTCTTTTTCGAATTGAGGTGGTATCAGTCCACGCTGATGATAGTAGTCTGTTCGCTCAAAATTATTGCTGCGCTGACTATAGTCTAACTGCAACACGGAAAGGCGGTCACGGATGGTAATACCTGGTGCACAAAGCAGGAAATGGTCAGCGTAGTGAGTATCCATCGGATTGGCTCGCTTATTCAGATAGTTATAGAGAATCAGCATTGCCATCACCACCGTTTTGCCTGTACCCGTAGCCATCTTGAAAGCTGTACGAGGCAACACATAGGCATCGTCTTTTGAGACGGTATGCCTACGTTCGCCCAACAGATTCAGGATGTAGTTACCTGTATTGGGGTCGCGCTCTGCTATCTCGTTCAGCCAGACTGCCGTTTCCACAGCTTCACGCTGACAGAAGAACAAACGAAGGTTCGCCCTGCGCTCCTTATTGTTAAACCAGAAATCAAGTAATTCTTTTGTGATACGAGATGCTTTTGGGTAGCCTCCCTCTCGCCAAGTTTTTACTTCTTTACGGATGCCATTGATGAACTCGGCATTGGGATCAACCGAGATAAAGTCGTCTTGCGAGAAGAAAGTCTTTTCTCCTCGTTTTTTTGGCACAATATTCACATCATAACCATAAGGCCGTCTACCATTGATAACGGTCTGATAGTCTATGTTCCCATTCATATCGGTATCATAATAATACCTCGGTTCCTCGTATGGATTATTCAGTACGGGATTGTCGTTATTGGCTTGCATAAGCGTTATGTCGTTTATGCGCTGCTCTCTAAAAAACAAAAGCAAGACCAAACAACAAGAAACGTGGACGATTACTCATCCACATTCCAGGTGCTTGGTCATACCCTTCAAAGAAACAAGTAACGTCCACGATTACCGTGAACGTTTGCAAGTTTTACTTTGAAATCCTTCTGCGACCAAGCTTTGGAATGTTCTGTAAACAGCAAACGCTAATTTTAACCCACAAAAGTTTACACTGCCGCTTTCGCTAAAGCATCGTGGCAATGCAAGGGCAAAGTTACAAAAAAATTTGGTATTTAAGTAGTAAAAATTGAAAAAATTTAATCAAATAGGAAAAGTCTAAGGAGAAAATAAAATTAATTTTCTACTTAATCTCTATGAATGTACTAGGATTGAAGCCATTACACAGATGCTCATTTGAGAAGACATATCCAGTACATTCATAAATCATAAAAAATCGGGATTTAACAGTTTAACAGTTAACAGTTAGTGTTAAGCAAATATTCAACCGATGGCAGGGATAAAGTGTGACAGTTGTGATAGAAAACAGTTAGTGAAAGTCAACGTTCTTAGGATAAGAGTCAATCAGCTTAGGGACACTCGTCAACGATTCCCAGGGTGCGGAGTCAACTTATTCCGTATGGATCATGGCAGTCACAAATCACAGATCACAGTTATTGAAACGGAAACGGAAACGGAAACAGTTAGGTTGAAGTTGATTTTTCAATGAAACAAGGTATATTATATGTATATATATATTATTATATATATATAATATATATATTATATATATATAATAAATTTAGTACCAGTATTTTTTCACTTTAAGCTAACTGTTTCCGTTTCCGTTTCCACTCTGTTTCCATTCCCGTTTGCTGAAAACTGAAAAATCCTCTTCGGTCAATCTCAAAACAAGTAACTGTGATCTGTGATTTGTGATTGATTTTGTCTTTTTCGCTAACTGTTAACTGTTAAACTGTTAAAAACTAACCCAAAACTTACTGTCACAACTGTCACTGTCACGCAAAAGTTGTGGGGCAATTTGATTCCGATGCCTTCTATCCCCCACTCCAGTATCTTCCATCACTTGTACTAAAGCCTAGTATGACTGATACTAAGGGCTGTTATACCCCTATGGGAGATACTGGAATACATCTTAACAGATACTAGAGAAGGGAGAAGGGTTAAGGGCTCAAGGTTAAGGGTTAAGGTGTCTTGCCCTGAAAAACGTTGAATAAAAACAACGTTTTTCAGGGCAAGACAAATTAAAAAAAGACACCTGAAAATTCGTAGACCGCAATGGGAATGTTGTACCTTTGCACTTGCATTGAGGATGTAACGGCAATGAGGAAGAGCTGCAGATCTGAATCAACACAATCAATCTTTGTAATAACCTTTTAAAAATTTAAAACCATGAGTCAGAAATTCATCAAAATCCAGAACACGAACCCTCGCTCCTCCGCTTGCGGTAAGTACTTCGCCACAGCCCTGCTGACGGCACTGGGAACGACCTCCTGCGTCGGAGCCTGCTGAACAAAGTAAAAACCCTGCCAGGCATCATGCTTGGCAGGGCTTTTTTATTTTTTCTTGTTTAAATCTCCGCTTCTTTGCGCTCATGGGTCTTGCCTCTTTCGCAGCCTTCGCAGCGGTCCTGGCTGCATTCTCCGCCTTACGTGTTTTTGCCGCAGCCTGACTTGCGCGACGCTTGCGGTCTCGGGCACGGGCAATCTCCTTTCGTTTCTCCTGCTTCTCAGCACGCAGGGCTTCTTTGGCAGCATCTCGCGCCTCTATCTCTGCCTTGCGTTTGGCAATCTTCCCTTCTTCACGAGCTAAGACACGAGCCTGATATTCTGGATTCGACAACATCTCCTTGCGGAACGGAGTGGCGAGCATATTCAAGGCGAGTTTCGTAGTCTTCGTTCGCGCATAGCGCCAACTCTTGCTTTCTGCCTCGCAGAGCACAGTACCATCGCTTAATACCGCCTTGGCACGATGAAGCCCCTCTTTCGTCACTTCCATCTCCAATGACAGTCTTTGCCCGTTTGTCCTCCTCACCATGGCATCCGCCTGTGCCAACAGGTTAGCGTTTCGTTTCTTATGCAGGAACAGATGCTCGCTTTCATCATTAAGAATATACTTGGCGATGAACCAGTTGCGGATATCTTCATCGAGTGTGGTCACATAGCCAAAAACGGCATAAACGAAAATATGCCTGTGCGTCTTGACATCGAACTTCTCGCTAGCACGGACGAACGACTTTAACTTCAAGTCGTCAAACAATCTTTCCAGTCGTTCATTGCGGAACAGGTTGCCTAACACATGTTGCAGTCTCGTTCCCTCACCTGAAAAATATCGGTAGAGCACCTGTGCCACCATACCCTTGAACACAAACATCCCAGCAAACACATAACGTCCGTTGCCCTTACCCTCCTCATCGTAGAAAGAACTATGTGTCAATACCTCGCGCAACTTAGCACGAGAGAATATCTTGCGAAGGTCGTTGTATAACGGAGCTTCCCAATCCTTAAAACTGTCCTTCGGACGCGGTTGTTGCTGTCTGTCTTTTTCTGTCATAGAGCGGGTGACGGGAATCGAACCCGCGCCTGCACACTGGAGATGTGCCGAATCAAGATCTGAAGTCTTGCGTGCTGCCATTACACTACACCCGCCGATGACTGCAAATTTACACAATATTCGTTAAAGACAGGAGAAATACGCTTGAAAATTTGCATTCTTACCAAATAATCCCTATCTTTGTCATCAGTAAAATAAGTATTAACGAGTTCTTTGACTCGCTGACGCATGGAAGAAGTCACGCCAGGGGATAGCGTTTATCTGCGTTCATAGCCCTGTGCGGATGAAAAGGACAGGCCGGGAGCGACGGTGCAAGAGCGGGGAATGAAAAGCGTGCTATATTAAGCTGCATAGGGATATGCAGGCAAGTTAGCATGGCTGCCGCCCATAGATAGGCACATGGTAAAAGGTCGCCGCTCCGCAAGGGGTCACGGTCCTCATCTTCGGAAATTCGTCCCCAGCGGGCAGTACGACTCAAAAATACAGAACCAGACTATGTACTGAAAGACATTATTCACCCAGTGAGTCCTTGCATGTAGTTTCGTATTTGCTATATGCACCTATCCGGCAAAGGCTGCCGAAGTTTCTTATAATTGTTCTGCATCTCCCATTGTAGAGAATGTAGAACAACAGACTACACCTGATTACTTCAGTCAAGCTGAAGAAGGAGTGAAGAAATACTATCCGCAGTATGCTGATTATTTTGTGACAACATTAGAAACAATACATACAATACCAGCAAGTATTAAAAATAAAATAAATACAATAATCGAAGA
>NZ_FOWK01000011.1:0-63870 GCF_900115435.1 Prevotella sp. tf2-5 | reverse complement strand
AAAGACAAAATAACAACAATACTAATGTTCTATGAAGTCTATCTATGAAAAATCTATTTTTCAAACCAAAATGACGTCAAGGTAATTTCAAAAGATTTAGGATATGATATTAGATTTTCTGCAGCAAAAGAAATAAGCAAAAGTCTAATTAAAAACATGGGTAAAAGATATCAAGAAGTAACACAAATACAATTAGAAATACTTGACGAAAAAAAAGCTCAAAACGAAAAATGGGAAAGTTGAGACAATTCACCAGAAACAATGCAATGAGATCTCGAAAAAACACTAACAATCTGGATAAAATTGTTTGATAGAAATCTCATTGAATGGGAAGAATTAAAAAATTTTGAAACAATTAAACAAGACATAAAAAATTACATCGAATTCTGTAAAATAACCTGAAAAAAGCCAAGCCCAATTGGACAGAGATTCATAGACGAATATAATAAGATTAAGTAAAAGCCCTGCCAGGCATCATGCTTGGCAGGGTTTTTCAATAAGTGAGCAAATATTCTTGCAGATCGTCTAATTGTTGACGCTACCACCAACGATGTCAAGCAGTTCACTGGTAATCGCCTGTTGACGACTCTTGTTATACTGCAAGTTAAGCTGGCGTAGTAACTCATCAGCATTATCTGTAGCCGTCTGCATCGCCACCATACGGGCAGCATGCTCAGAAGCGACACTATCCAACAAGGCGGTATAAAGCATCAGATGCGCCATCTTCGGCAGGAGTTCCGTGAGCACGGTATCCATGTCTGGCTCTACGATGAAGTTATCATTCAGCGGAGCGACCTCACCTTCCTCGACGACCTTCTTGCGACGGTTCTTCTTCAGGTAGTCCTGAGCCTTCTTGGTGACAATGTTTGTCGTAAGGTCACGCTCATGGTCACGCTCCAACTCACTCTCCAAGTCTATAGGCAGGAAAGTCTTGGTGGTGAGGATCTGTGAGCCAGCGCTTTTGAAATGATGATAGATGAGTTCTACCTTGTCCACCTCGCCATCCGCAAAACGTCGTCCCAGGTCCATGGCAAGCTCTATACATTGCTGGACATTGGGATGATCAATCAGCTCAGCATAGTTGCCCATGACATTATATCCCAGTTTTTGTGCCTTCTCCGCCACCTTACGACCAATAGGATAAACATCAATATTCTCAAGACCTATCTCTTGAGCCAATGCATCAACGCCGTGCTGCATCAGCCTGATAATGTTAGCGTTAAAGCCACCACACAGAGAAGAGTTACTGGAGAATATCACCAAGGCCACACGCTTGACAGGACGCTCCTGGTCAAAGATAGTCTGTGCCTCTGCCTCAGCGGCAAGGAATGACTTCAGGATATGCTCCAGCATGGTCTCATAGGGCAGCATATTCTGTATGGCTACCTGTGCATGATGGAGTTTTGACGAAGCCACCATCTTCATGGCACTCGTAATCTTACGGGTGCTCTGAACACTGGCTATACGTCCTTTGATTTCCTTCAGACTGGGCATAGGCTATCAAACTTTATAGGTTCCGGCTATATCGGACATCACTTCCTCAATCTTTTGAGTTGTGGCATCATCAATCTTACCTGCGCCGAGGGTCTCAATGACCTCTGGAGCCGATGAGCGCAACTTGTCAAGGAATGCTGTCTGACACTCACGAACTTTGTCGATGGGTACCTCACGCATTAATCCATGTACACCACAATACAGGATGGCGACCTGCTCGCCAACGGGCATCGGGCTATACTGTGGCTGAATCAGCAACTGGTTGTTCTTACGACCACGGTCAAGGGTCATTGCCGTCACAGCATCCATATCACTGGAGAACTTGGAGAAAGCCTCCAACTCACGATACTGTGCCTGGTCAATTTTCAAGGTACCAGCCACCTTCTTCATAGACTTGATCTGTGCCGAACCACCCACACGACTCACGGAGATACCTACGTTGATGGCAGGACGGAAGCCCTGGTTGAAGAGGTCGCTCTCCAAGAATATCTGACCGTCGGTGATAGAGATCACATTGGTCGGGATATAAGCGGAAACGTCACCAGCCTGAGTCTCAATGATAGGTAAGGCAGTCAGAGAACCACCACCCTTCACATGTCCTTTCATACATTCCGGCAGGTCGTTCATCTGCTCAGCAACCTCCTGTTGCTCGTTCATCTTAGCGGCACGCTCCAACAGACGAGAGTGCAGATAGAACACATCACCAGGATATGCCTCACGTCCAGAAGGACGGCGCAGGATCAGTGACACCTCACGATAGGCAACAGCCTGTTTGGAGAGGTCATCATATACGACCAGCGCAGGAAGTCCGCGGTCACGGAAATACTCACCGATGGCAGCACCGGCAAAAGGTGCGTAATACTGCATGGCAGCAGGATCAGCAGCGGTAGCAGCCACCACAATGGTATATGGCATCGCACCATGCTCTTTCAGTGTCTGTACGAGAGTGGCAACAGTAGATGCTTTCTGACCGATAGCCACATAGATACAATAGACAGGTTTTCCTGCCTCATAGAAACTCTTCTGGTTGATAATGGTATCCACGGCAATAGCGGTCTTACCCGTCTGACGGTCACCAATGATCAACTCACGCTGTCCACGACCAATAGGAATCATGGAGTCGATGGCTTTAAGACCAGTCTGCAACGGCTCCTTTACAGGCTGACGGTAAATCACACCGGGAGCCTTACGGTCGAGGGGCATCTCGAAAGCGCCGGTAAGGTCGATATCACCCATGCCATCAACAGCCTGTCCCAATGGATTGATAACACGTCCGAGCATGTTGTCATTAACACGGATAGAGGCGATACGCTTCGTACGTTTCACCACTTGTCCCTCCTTGATACCTGCCGTCGGACCAAGGAGCACACAACCGACGTTATCTTCCTCCAGGTTCATCACGATAGCCATCGTGCCGTTCTCGAACTCCAGCAACTCATTGGCTTCAGCGTTACGAAGACCATAGATACGAGCCACGCCGTCGCTCACGGTGAGCACAGTGCCTACCTCGTCAAACTTCTCCTCACTGGAAATGCCATTCAGTTGGTCGAGCAATACCTGAGAAACTTCGCTTGGTTTAATTTTATCTGACATTGTTTTTTACTTTTTTAATGTGTTGAGAATGTTGTTGAGTCTGGTCTTGACACTGGCATCCATACGATAAGTGTCATATTCAAGGATGAAGCCACCGATAATATCAGGATTCACCTCAGTCTCAAACTCCACAGTTCCATTAGTCTTACTCTCCACCATCTGGCGCATCTTCTGCTCAGTCTGAGCAGACACACGCGCCGCTGTGGTGAGTTTTCCACGGATGACGTTCTTCTGCTTGCGATAAAGTGTGATGTAGGAATTCGCCATGAATTGTATCACGTTCTCGCGGTCTTCCTTCAGTACAAGTTGTATGAAACTCTTAGTCAGCGCGCTGGGCTTCTCACCAGCAGCAGTCTGCAACAGAGTCTGTTTCTTGTCCTTCGAAAGCATAGGATTGTCTATCGTCTGGCGCAACTGAGGCACCTCCAGATAACTCTTGGCAACAGTCATCATCTCCTGATAGACCGTATCCTCCAGTTTCTGGTCGGTAGCACTTTTCAGCAGTGCCCTTGCATATCTGACCGATATAACTCCGATATCCATAAGCAGACCCTTGGTTAATTAGCAGAAACGTCATCCAGCATACGGTCGATCAAATCCATCTGCGCCTTGTCGCTCTGAAGGTTCTGACGAAGGACCTTCTCAGCAATCTCGACGCTGAGCGTAGCTACTTGCTTACGGATATCAGCAATGGCAGCTTTCTTCTCCTGCTCAATGGCGGCTTTCGCGTCGTCCAACAAGCGAGCTCCCTCTGCCCTTGCCTTCTCCTGTGCTTTCTCTACGATGGCATCACGAGTCTCGGCAGCTTCCTTGAGGATTTGTGCCTGTTTCTCACGAGCCTCTTGTAAGATGGATTCACCTTCTTTCTGTATATTGGCAAGTTTCTCGTTCGCCTCATGAGCCTTCCTCAGCGAGTCATCAATGAAAGCCTTACGCTCTGCCACCATGTTCGTGATGACAGGGAAACCGAACTTCCAGAGGATGAACAGCACTACCAGGAACGTCAGCGACATCCAGAATAGCAAGCCAGTACTCGGAATCAATAAATCCATACGCTGAATTATTTACCTATTAACTTTTTACCTTTGCATTAGATGCAGAGGAATGCGATAACGGCTGCGAACAATGCAACACCCTCGATAAGAGCAGCGGCAACGATCATGTTCGTGAACAACTTGTTCATCACCTCCGGCTGGCGAGCCATGGCATCCATAGCCTGTCCACCAATCTTACCAATACCAAGACCTGCGCCAATAGCTGCGAGACCTGCGCCTACTGCGGCACCTAACTTTGCAACACCTTCTGCTGCTAATAATGCTGTAATCATAATTTTAAAGTTTTAAATTGTTATTGTTTATTATTCTTTAATTTTTAATCCTTACTTAATGTTCGTGTTCGGGCTCCACACGTGCCAATCCGATAAATACTGCGGAGAGCATGGTGAACACCATCGCCTGGATAAAGCATACCAGACACTCCAGACACATCATGAAGATGCTCATGATGACACTTAGTGCGGACATGGAGAGCTGGACGGCTATTGCCTGACTTGCCACCAAGAAGACAATACAGGTGATTGCCACTGCAATCGCATGACCTGCCATCATGTTGGCAAAAAGACGGATCATCAAGGCGAACGGCTTCGTGAAGATACCTACAAACTCTATGACAGGAATGATGGGGATAGGAGCTTTCAGCCAAGTGGGAACCTCTGGCCAGAAGATATCCTTCCAATAATGCTTGTTACCAGAGAACTGCACGATGATAAAGGTGCAGAGGGCGAGGAAGAATGTCACGGCGATATTGCCCGTCACATTACCAGAGCCCGGTGGGAATGGTATCAAGCCCATCACATTACAGGTGAAGATGAAGAAGAAACAGGTAAGCAGGTAAGGTGTGTATTTCTCATAACCCTTACCGACACCTGGTTTGATAATCTCATCCACCACATACATCACCATCATCTCGACAAAACCGACAAAGCCACCAGGGGCAGCGTCTGACGCCTTGCGTTTCTTGTACCAGCGGGCGCTGAGCAAGATACAGCAAAGCAAGAGCACCACATTGATGAACATCACGGCAACAGTCTTGGTGATAGAGAGATCGAGAACAGGTTCGCCGTTCTCAACAATCTTACCCGCATGGTCTCCTTCTGTGGCGATGGCAAGTCCGTAAGGACCCTGACGAAGTCCTGCCGCATCAGGATGATGCTCAAACTGGGAAGAACAGAACACGTGCCAGCCTGTGGAACTGTTGACGATGATCGGAAGTGGGATGACCAACGACTTCCCATCGCCATAGTCTGTCACATGCCAGTCGTGAGAGTCCTTGATATGCTCAAGCACCACCTCTTTAGCTGAGAACTCCGCCGCTTTCATTGCCGGTGCCATCATGATGGCGAGCAATACCATGCAAAGCAGTCGTTTCGTGTGATTCATTATTTTCATTTAATGTCTTAATTTCAGTGTAACTACCATCATCACTATATACATTATTATATATATGATAGCGAAACGAATGGTGTCTTCTCTATTCTCGGTGAAGAATACGTAAAGTGCTGCGACAGTACCGACGAGCAACATACGTATCGTTGCCATTATCAGATAGAAACGGGGTAAATGCTCTGGTGAGTGATGTCTGACGATGTCATAACCTTTCACGTAGGCAAAACCCAGTAGGAAGAAAAAGATCGCAGAGAGAACAACCTCAAGTATCATTATGATTTCTCGACACAAAGAGAGACATTGTTCTTCTGTACCTCAACAAATCCTCCTAATATCGGCAACTGGTGTCCATCATACTCCACGACCCCTTTCTGGAGAGTGGAGATGATAGGAGCGTGATTGCTCAGTATCTCAAACTGACCTTGTGTGCCGGGAACGACAACACGCTCAACGTCACCGGTGAACTCTATCTTCTCGGGCGAAACTATCTTCAACTTTAACATAGGCATTATCCTTTAGCGGCTTCCAACAGTTTCTTTGCCTTCGCCTTTGCGTCCTCAATGGTTCCGACGTTCAGGAAAGCCTGCTCTGGCAGATCGTCAACCTCACCATCTAGAATAGCATTGAAGCCTTTGATGGTCTCTTCGATGGGGACCATGACACCTGGCAGACCCGTGAACTGTTCTGCGACAGAGAACGGCTGACTCAGGAAACGCTGTACACGACGTGCACGGTTTACCGTCAGTTTGTCCTCATCAGAGAGCTCGTCCATACCCAGGATAGCAATGATATCCTGCAATTCCTTATAACGCTGCAGGATCTCTTTCACACGCTGGGCACACTCATAGTGGTCTTTACCGACAACTAACGGGTCGAGAATACGAGAGGTGGAACCCAGTGGGTCTACAGCAGGATAGATACCCAGCTCGGCGATCTTACGGTCAAGCACCGTGGTAGCATCCAAGTGAGTGAATGTCGTGGCAGGTGCAGGGTCGGTCAAGTCGTCCGCAGGGACATAAACAGCCTGTACGGATGTGATAGAACCCTTCTTGGTGGAAGTGATACGTTCCTGCATCGTTCCCATCTCAGAAGCCAGCGTCGGCTGATAACCTACGGCTGACGGCATACGTCCTAACAGAGCAGACACCTCAGAACCAGCCTGTGTGAAACGGAAGATGTTGTCAATAAAGAACAGGATATCGGCTGCACCGCCATCCTTTCCACCACCGTCACGGAAGCCCTCTGCAACCGTAAGACCAGAGAGGGCCACAGAGGCACGGGCACCGGGAGGCTCGTTCATCTGACCATAGACCAGTGTTGCCTGCGACTTCTTCATCTCTTCCGGGTCAACTAAGGAAAGGTCCCATTTACCTTGTGCCATCGCCTCCTTGAACTTCTCGCCATAACGGATAACGCCAGACTCGATCATCTCACGGATCAGGTCATTACCCTCACGGGTACGCTCTCCTACTCCAGCGAATACAGAGAAACCGTTGTGTCCCTTGGCGATGTTGTTAATGAGCTCCATGATCAGCACAGTCTTACCTACACCGGCACCACCGAACAAGCCGATCTTACCACCTTTCAGATAAGGCTCCAACAAGTCGATCACCTTGATACCTGTGGAAAGCACCTCCTTCGTTGTCGACAGCTCCTCAAACTTAGGAGCTTCACGATGGATAGGATAAGCACCCTCCATGTTAAGCTGTTTCATACCGTCGATAGGCTGACCGATCACATTCAGCATTCGACCCTTAATTTGTTCACCTGAAGGCATCAGTATAGGTGACCCCATAGGCTTTGCCTCCAATCCACGCTGCAGTCCATCGGTATTATCCATAGCAACACAACGCACGGTGTCCTCACCGATGTGCTGCTGAACTTCTACCACCAGCTGCGAACCGTCTGGACGCTGAATGGTCAGCGCCTCATGAATTTTAGGGAGCACTTTCTCGGCATCTTGTCCTTCTGTATTGAAGAACACATCAATCACAGGACCGATGATCTGGGAAATGCGTCCATTAATTTTAGACATAAGCAGTTTGAATATTTAAAGTTGTTGTTTTTATAGTTATAGATGCAAAGTTAGCAAATTATTTCAAATAAAAAAAACATTTTCGAATAAAAGTTCGGAAATGTTTTATTTTTATCGTGTTTTTGGACATTAATCCTATTATATCAGATTAATTTCCAGCCACAGGACAGCAAGTCCCACTAACCAACCCACCGCGACCTTCGGAGTCAGATTCTTGAGATACCATCCTAAACGGACATGTTCCATCTTCATCAAGGCGACACCGCTGGTAGAACCTACACTAAGAAGGCATCCTCCTGCAGCGGTACAATAAGCGATCATTTTCCAATATGCACCATTCTGGGCCATATCTCCAGCTTCAGCAATCGGATAAAGCATGATATTGCTGACAGAGACAGTAAAGGTGTCAATAAGGGAACTGAGGATTCCCGAGCATAATCCTATCAGCCAAATATTGTGGATATTCTCATCAAACCATGATGCGATATCGCCAAAAACACCTGTCTCAGCGACGACACCCATACCCATCATGATACCCATCACAAAGAGCATCTGCTGGATAGCACCATATTGAATGGCACGGGGGATGCGGCGCTGAGCCATCTGGTCCGCATTCATCAACTTATGATTAAAAGCCTCATTAACAACCCACAGAACGCTCAACACACACAGCGCACCAAGGAACGGAGCCAGTTTAGTGATATTATGGAATGTGGGGATGAACCATAATCCTCCTATACCTACCACCAACATCACGAAGCGCTGCCAGCGGTTCAAGCGTGTATCGTCTCCACGATAGGGTGACGTGCTCCATTCGCAATCCAGTCGGTCCGGCAGCTGGAAGTTAATGAGGACCGTTGGGATAACCCATGCCAACAAGGACGGCAAGGCAAGATAGGCAGAGAAATGAGTTGCTGTCACAGCCCCGTCACCCCACAGGATAAGTCCAGTGGGATCACCTATCACGGTAAAGCATCCACCACAATTTGCGGCAAGCACTATTGCCGAGCCCACCAACATACGCTGTCGACCGCTCTGCACGATATTGTGCATGATCACCAACATCATCATGGTGGTTGTGAGGTTGTCCAGATTTGCTGATATAATATAGGTGGCGATAGTAATCGTCCATAACAAGCGCTTAGAGTTACGGGTACGTATCCATTCTGTAATAAAATCGAAGCATCCGTTATTATTCAACAGCTCAATAATAGACATCGTGGCAAGCAGGAACATGACGATAGCCGCAGCCTTACCCACATATTTCAAAAAAATATTGTCGTAGATAAAATATTTCACCAAATCGCTATCAGGCTGAGCCCCTGCCAGATAATCCAGGTATTCACCAGGATGCTGTTGCATAACGAAATCCGTGCCATAGCACACGTAGAACACCCACCCCGCTGTACCAAGGAACATGGCAATAGCAGCTTTATTGACTCCTGTCAGGTGACCAGTGGCAATAAGCAGGTATGAGACAATCAGTAATAATACGATAATCAGTGTCATGAGACAACTTGTTTTGGTTTTCGACTACAAAGATACTGTTTTTTTAGGAATTGACAACGTTTTAGTAAAGGTTTTTTCAATCCCTGTCATCAAGAACCCGGAATTTGAGCCTCCTGCGTCGGACTTCCTCCAGCTTTACCTCAACGGTCATCGCTTCTACCTGATTGTAATGGCATTGCCCGATCCTCTTGCCGATAGGATCAATCACGCAACTAGCTCCCACATAATGAGAATACTCATCATCACCTACCCGGTTGACACCTACAAGATAAGCTTGATTCTCTATGGCTCTGGCTCGAGTCAGTATCTGCCATGCGGACTGTCTGGACTGAGGCCAGTTCGCCACAACGACGATCAGGTCATATTCCCGTCCGTCGGAATAACGGCTCCAACAAGGGAATCGAAGGTCGTAGCAGGTGAGTAACAAGATACGGAACCCCTCATACTCCACAATAGTATGCGACTGTCCTGGTGTGTAATAACAGTTCTCTCCGCCATAGGTGAAGAGATGATGTTTGTCATAAAAGACTTCATGACCGTTCCTCCCGTCTATAAAATAATGTCTGTTCCTGTAGGAGCCGTCACGCAGATGAACGGCAAGGCTTCCGCAGATGGCACATCGTCTCTCTGCAGCCATCTGACGCATCCATAACAACGCCTCATTAGCATCCTCCTCATGCGCCATGTTCTCCGGTTTTGTCGCAAAGCCCGTACTCCACATCTCCGGAAGGACAAACAAATCAGTATCCTTACAAGTATGGATGATTTTCTCTACTTGAGAAATGTTTTCCGCAGGTTCCCCCCACTTAATATCTGTTTGTAACAGTGTAATATGCATCGTTTCATTCATTTTTGCCATTGTGTGATTTACAGTTTGCAAAAATAACAAAAAACAATCGAAAAATAAAAGTTTTGGAACTTTATGTGACTTTTAGATTTGTTTTATTTGCACATTTCACAAAAATTATCTATTTTTGCACTCGTGATTGAATTAGCACGACATTTGGAAGTGCTCCTTCTGAGCAACGACTGTGTGACAGTACCCGATTTTGGAGGTTTTGTCGCACACTATGTCCCTGCCCGTATTGACGAGGCAGGCCAGACCTTCCTACCTCCCACACGGACAGTCGGGTTCAATCCACAATTGAAAATGAACGACTCCCTGTTGGTACAGTCTTATGTGGAGGCTAATGATATCAGTTATCCAGAGGCTCTCCGCAGAATCGAACAGGAAGTCGACAATATCAAAAAACAAATCATGTATAATGGCTCTTACCAATTGGAAAACATTGGTATGCTAACCATTAACGATGAGGGAAGTTATTGCTTTGAGCCCTGTGAGTCTGGCTTGCTGACCCCCACCTTATATGGTCTCAGCTCTTTTGATTTCAGACCACTAAAATCAACCCATATAACACCTGCCCCACCTATCGAGGCAAATGTGGAATTGTCTGATGAGAAGACGACGGACGACTCCTCTCAAGATATTTCTTTGATAGAGTTGGTGGATAACTCAGAAGAAGAAGAAGAGGATCATGCCATTCACATTAAGATGTCCTGGATTCGCAATTCTATTGCCGTCGCTGCCGCCATCATATTGTTCTTCATGATGACGACCCCTGTGGTCAACAGTAATTTAGGCTCACAGACGATGAGTTCCCTCAAAACAAATTTGTTCACGAAGATTATTCCCAAAGACACGAATATGGCTCCTGCCACTCCCATCCTTCCTTCTGAGCCATCGGCAACCGTCAAGGAAGAGGCGAAGATGACGGCCAAGCAGGATTCCTGCGTCAAGGAAGCACCACCAGCAGAGCCCGTTTATCATATCGTCTTAGCCAGCCAGGTGAAGCGTAGCAATGCTGAGTTGTTCGCTGAGACAATGCGTTCGAAAGGTTTCAAGGACACGGATTTATATATATATAATAATGTGATACGTGTGGTGTATGGACATTTCAAGTCTGAAGCCGATGCTTACTCAGCGTTGCATAAGCTACGTGAACATGAAGAATTCGAGGAGGCATGGGTATATAAAAGAAAAACTGAAGGATGAAGCGCGTAAGATGCCCAAAATGTGACACTTATATAACATTCGACGAGACGAAATACGAACCTGGTCAGTCTTTGGTTTTCCAATGTAATGAATGTGGCAAACAGTTTGGTATACGAATAGGTGTATCCAAATTGAGAGAGACACAGAATAAAGAAAATGAGCTGGCAAATAATCAGTTCTCGAACTTGGAAACAGAATGTGGCAGTATCGTTGTCATAGAGAATGTCTTTCATTATAAGCAAGAGCTAGCCCTACGTATGGGTGATAATGTCATTGGCAAATACCAGAAAGGTAATCCCGTCAACACACCCTTTGAGACCGTTGACCCCAGTGTGGACCTCAATCACTGTACGATTAATGTGAGTCGTGACAAACATGGGGAGTTATGCTATACTCTTTCCGACAACAACAGCAACACAGGTACCTTTGTTGACAACATTGAGTTAAAGCCACGTGAGCGTCGACGCATTGAGAATGGCACCTTGTTTACAATAGGCGCTACCAGCATCATCCTTCGTACGAATCCATCCGAATAGGAGTCACATGACAAAAATGACATCAAAATAGGGACGTAAATTTTGATGTCTAACAAATTATTCGTACCTTTGCACTCTATTATGGAAGAAACAATTACAATGTATATGGATAATAAGAACAGAGCGTTCTCTATGATTGCCGATGTGGAAGGTGATTATAGCGATCTTAACCAAGTCGAAATTCCAGACTCGCTCCCCATACTCGCAGTGCGGAACATCGTGCTTTTCCCTGGTGTTGTCACTCCTGTCCTCATAGGAAGAGACTCCAGCATGAAAATAGTACGTTTGGCAGAAAAGAACGACATGCTGATTGGTATTTTCTGTCAACGTGACCCGGAGACAGAACAGCCTATCCGCGCGGATCTCTATGATATGGGCGTCTATGCGAAAGTTCTTAAGCTGCTGACATTACCAAATGGTAACATCACTGCCATTATTCAAGGACTTGGACGTATAAAACTGTTAGAGCTACAGAAATACAAGCCCTACCTGGTGGGACATGTGGAGATGGCTCCGGAGATAGAGCCCGACCGTCATGACACAGAGTTCAACACTGCCATTGAGGATTTGCGTAATCAGACCACAGAGTATATCAAATTGAGTGATGATATCCCAGAGGAGGCGTCATTTGCGATAAAAAATGTGACCAATAACATCCTGACACTCAATTTCATCTGCTCTAACCTGCCTTTCTCCGTCAAAGAGAAGATCAGACTGTTGATGATGTCCTCTATCAAGGAACGTCTTTTCAACACCATGAAGATCGTTAACCGTGAGATTGAGTTACAGACATTAAAACTCGATATCCGCAACAAGACACGTGACGACATCGATGAGCAACAGCGTAACTATTTCTTACAGCAGCAGATTAAGAACCTGCAGGCAGAGATGGGGAATGAGAGTTCTCCAGAGAAGAAAGAGCTGTTGGAGAAGGCAAAGAACAAAAAGTGGAGTGAGGAGGTTGAGCGTATCTTCTACCGGGAAGTGGACAAACTCGACCAACTGAATCCTCAGAGTCCTGACTTTAACATTCAACTGACCTACTTGCAGACACTGGTGTCACTGCCTTGGAACGAATGCACAGAGGATGACCTTCGCCTAGACCGTGCACAGAAGATACTGGACCGTGACCATTATGGCATGGAAAAAGTAAAGGAACGTATCCTTGAGTATATCGCTGTCCTTTCTTTGCGTGGTGACTTGAAATCTCCCATCCTTTGTCTCTATGGTCCTCCGGGTGTCGGTAAGACAAGTCTGGGCAAGTCTATCGCAGATGCTTTGAATCGCAAATATGTACGTGTGTCCTTGGGTGGTCTGCATGATGAGGCTGAGATCCGCGGACACCGTCGTACCTATATCGGAGCGATGCCCGGACGTATCATCAAGAATATCCAGAAAGCCGGTTCCAGCAATCCCGTCTTCATTCTCGACGAGATAGATAAGGTGACACAGATGACACATAATGGAGACCCTGCCTCTGCCATGCTGGAGGTGTTGGACCCTGAGCAGAACAATGCGTTTCATGATAACTATCTCGATGTTGACTATGACTTGTCGAAAGTGTTGTTTATCGCTACTGCAAACAATCTCGGAACCATTCCCAAACCCCTACTCGACCGTATGGAGATTATTGAGGTCAGCGGCTATATCACCGAGGAGAAATATGAGATTGCCAAGCGTCACCTGATTCCCAAAGAGAAGGAGAATACTGGTTTAACGGACAAAGGTCTGACATTCACCAAGGCTGCCATTGAGAAGATTATCGAGCAATATACCCGTGAAAGTGGTGTCCGTCAGTTGGAGAAACAAATCAACAAGGCGCTTCGTAAGATGGCGTTCCAAAAAGCGAAAGACGGGAACTTGCCTTTCCTGAAGATTACCCCTACGGAGTTAGAGGGTTTATTAGGCAAGCCACCTTTCTATCGTGATATCTATCAGGGAAATAATTACGCAGGTGTTGTCACCGGACTCGCCTGGACCAGCGTTGGGGGTGAGATACTCTTCATTGAGACATCATTGTCAAAGGGCAAAGGTTCCAAACTCACGCTGACAGGAAATTTAGGAGATGTCATGAAGGAGAGTGCCATCCTTGCCTTGGAGTATGTAAAGGCACATGCCGACAAGCTGAAGATTGACTATCGTATTTTCGATAACTGGAACATCCATATCCACGTTCCCGAGGGTGCCACTCCCAAAGACGGTCCTTCTGCTGGTATTACCATCGCCACTTCTATCGCCTCCGCGCTTACCCAGCGGAAGGTTCGCAAGAATACCGCGATGACTGGTGAGATCACACTTCGTGGAAAAGTTCTTCCTGTTGGTGGCATCAAAGAGAAGATACTGGCGGCGAAACGCGCCGGTATAACGGATATCGTGATGTGCCGTGACAACCAGAAGGACATAGAAGAGATTCCTGAGATCTACCTCAAAGGTGTTAATTTCCACTATGTGGAGAATGTGCAGGACGTATGGGATTTTGCCCTGACAGACACCATTGTGGACAATCCCCTCAAGTTTGAGATAGAAGAGGAGAAGAAGGAAAAATGACTTTTGAACTGCAACATACCGATTCTGCGAGTGAGGCACGTACAGGTCTCATCACTACTGACCATGGGCAGATCAAGACCCCCATCTTCATGCCCGTAGGTACTGTCGGTAGTGTTAAAGGGGTTCATTTCTCTGAGCTCCGGGAGCAGGTGAAGGCACAGATCATACTTGGGAACACCTATCATCTCTACCTCCGTCCAGGGTTGAGTATCCTGCGGAAAGCCGGTGGACTACATCAGTTTAACACATGGGACCGTCCTATCCTTACAGACTCGGGGGGCTTTCAGGTCTTCTCTCTGACGGGTATTCGCAAACTGCGAGAGGAGGGCTGTGAGTTCCGGAGTCATATTGACGGGTCGAAACATATCTTTACTCCCGAGAATGTGATGGACACTGAGCGTATCATCGGTGCGGATATCATGATGGCACTGGATGAGTGTCCTCCCGGACAAAGTGACTATCAGTATGCCAAGAACTCATTAGGACTGACACAACGCTGGCTGGACCGTTGCATCAAACGGTTTAACGAGACGGAACCGTTATATGGCTATCAGCAGAGTCTCTTCCCTATCGTACAGGGATGTACCTATAAAGACTTACGTCAGGAAGCTGCGAAGTATGTCGCAGACAAGGGTGCCGACGGCAATGCCATTGGCGGTCTTGCCGTCGGTGAGCCTACGGAGGTGATGTATGAGATGATAGAGGTCGTCAATGAGATATTACCCAAAGACAAACCTCGTTACCTGATGGGAGTCGGTACTCCGCAAAACATCCTTGAGGCCATCGAGCGTGGCGTGGATATGTTCGACTGTGTGATGCCGACCCGCAATGGTCGTAACGCCATGTTATTCACCTACCAGGGAACCATGAACATGCGCAATCAGAAATGGGAGGATGATTTCTCTCCTATCGACCCTGACGGTTGCGATATCGACCGCATCCACTCAAAAGCGTATCTGCACCATTTGTTTAAGGCACAGGAACTCCTTGCCATGCAAATAGCCTCTATTCATAACCTTGCATTCTATCTGCGACTGGTGACTGATGCCCGCCAGCATATAGAACAAGGTGATTTCGTATCATGGAAGCGCTCGGTAATTGATGATTTAGGACGCAGAATATAAAATGAAAGAGAAATGGAATAATATCATACGGAGACTGAGGTTGTTGTGGAAACAATTACCATGGGACCGCCTTGAGCCTTTGAAGAAATACAATCCATTCCAGTATATCAAGCGAATGGACTGGTATATCATCAAGAAGTTCATAGGTACCTATATCTACTCCATTATCCTGATTATCTCCATTTCCATTGTGTTTGACGTCAACGAGAACCTGGCGAAATTCACGACTTATCACGCTCCTTTGCGTGCTATCGTGTTTGACTATTACATGAATTTCGTACCTTATTTCGCCAACCTGTTCTCACCTCTTTTTGTTTTTATCGCGGTCATCTTCTTTACTTCCAAGCTGGCTGGTAACTCTGAGATCATCGCCATGCTAGCTTGTGGCATGAGTTTCAAGAGACTGTTACGCCCGTATTTGTTCTCGGCGGCACTGATCGCCGTTCTGAACTATTACCTGGGAGCTTATGTGATTCCTAAAGGGACAGTCGTCAGACACGACTTTGAGTCTCTGTATAAGAATAACACCAAGAACACGACCGCTACCAATATCCAGTTAATGGTCGACCGCGGTACTGTCGCTTATATCTCTCAATATGACGACATCCGCAAAACGGGTTATGGCTTCTCGCTCTATAAGTTTGACAAGAAGAAACTGGTGAGCCATATGACCTCCAGTATTATCCAGTATGACACCATCAGTGACTCCCGTTATCACTGGAAAGCACGTAACTACAAGATCCGTGAGATGAAGGGTATGCGTGAGAAGATAACAAGTGGGTCGGAGATAGACACACTCATCCAGATGGAGCCAATGGACCTGATCTTCTCTAAAGGACAGCAAGAGACTTTTACCTCACCAGAGTTGAAGCGGTATATCTCCAAACAACAGGAACGCGGATCGAGTAATGTCGTGCAGTATGAAGTGGAATACCACAAACGAATAGCCACCTCTTTTGCCTCATTCATCCTTACGATCATTGGAGTATCACTCTCTTCCCGGAAGAGGAAAGGCGGTATGGGTATGTACTTAGGTATAGGTCTCGCCCTCTCTTTTTCCTATATTCTCTTACAGACAATCAGTGCGACCTTTGCCATCAATGCTGATACGCCACCGATGCTTGCCGCATGGGTCCCGAACATACTATATGCCATCATCGCCTATTTCTGTTACAGACAAGCACCGAACTAAATGAAATTTGAAGAAACATATCTGAATGACAATATCCTTGACGCACTCTATGACATGCGCTTTGAGGAGATGACTCCTGTTCAGGAGAAATGTATTCCTGAGATCCTGGATGGACATGACTTAATCGGGGTGGCACAAACGGGTACAGGAAAAACGGCAGCTTATCTGTTGCCGATCATCAGCATGCTGGACGATGGCGGATTCCCTAAAGACGCTATCAACTGTATCATCATGGCACCTACCCGTGAGCTGGCACAACAGATCGACCAGGCAATGCAAGGCTTCGGTTATTACCTGGAAGGTGTCTCTAGCGTAGCTGTCTATGGAGGAAATGACGGCAGTCGTTTTGACCAGGAGATGCGTGGACTGAAGATGGGGGCTGATGTGATTATCGCTACCCCTGGGCGATTGCTCTCCCATATCCGCATGGGACATGTTGACCTCTCCCGCCTCTCCTTTTTCGTTCTTGACGAGGCAGACCGCATGCTGGACATGGGATTCTCTGATGATATCCTTCAAATTGCCAAGCTGTTACCGAAAGATCACCAGACGATCATGTTCTCGGCAACGATGCCAGAGAAGATACAGCAGCTCGCGCGTACCTTATTATATAATCCTAAGGAGGTAAAGATCGCCGTCAGCAAACCTGCGGAGAAAATACAACAATCAGCATACCTGTGTTATGAGCCACAGAAACTGCACATCATCCGTTACCTGTTTAAGACAGGGGAACTTCAACGGGTCATTATCTTCTCTGGGAAGAAGGATAAGGTTAAGGAAATCACCCGTGAACTACAACGGATGCATATCAACTGTGCGGCGATGCACAGCGATCTCTCCCAACAGGAACGTGACGAGGTCATGTACCGTTTCAAGGCAGGAATGGTGGATGTCTTAGTAGCGACAGATATTGTGGCACGCGGCATTGACATCGATGATATCCTGATGGTCATCAACTATGACGTACCTCGTGATGCCGAGGATTATGTGCATCGTATCGGACGCACGGCACGGGCACAGCGTGACGGTGTCGCCATCACCTTTGTCTCGGATAATGACATGCGCTATTTCTCCGATATAGAACGCTTCTTGGAGAAGGATATCCTCAAGAACCCATTACCAGAAGGTCTTGGAGAGGCTCCCGAATACAAGCCCATGGCACCTCGTAAGACAACACGAGGACGTGGTGGCAGACATCAAGGTGGTAAGGGTTCTGGCAACAAGAAGCATGGAGGTAACCGTCGTCAAGGGAGGAAAGGAAAGAAAGAGAAGAAAGAGAAAAAACAAGAATAACAATCGTTTGCACACTCTTTTTACGAATTTTCCTTAAAATAATTTGAATTGTGTGGGTACACAAGCAATTTGTCGAAAAATAATGGGTAAAAAGTTTTGTCAGTATTAAAAAATGTTGTACTTTTGCAGCAGTTATCCTGAAAACAATCTTTTTACCTTAAAAGGACTAATACCTATTGAAGATATGAAGCGATTGCCTGTGAGGGTCATCGCTTTGTTTTTTCTACCTTTTTTCTTGGTGGATTCAGATATTTTTAGTAATTTTGCAGCCGATTTAGTCCGTGGTGGCTCAGTTAAGTCGTGGCACAATGCCATGCGCCATGCGGAAAAACCCGTTTAAACAATAACAAAACAATGTACGCAATTGTAGAAATTAACGGTCAGCAGTTCAAGGCAGAGCAAGGAAAGAAGCTCTTCGTTAACCACATGAAGGATGTGGAAGCCGGTAAGACTGTTGAGTTCGACAAGGTACTGCTTGTCGACAATGATGGTTCAGTACAGGTAGGTGCGCCCACCGTAAGTGGTGCAAAAGTTGTGTGTGAGGTTATCAACCCTCTCGTTAAGGGTGAGAAAGTGATCGTTTTCAAGATGAAGCGTCGTAAGGACTCTCGCAAGAAGAACGGACATCGCCAGCAGTACACACAGGTAGAAGTTAAATCAGTAATTGCTTAAAACGTAGGAGGAACAAGAAATGGCACATAAAAAAGGTGTAGGTAGTTCTAAGAACGGCCGCGAGTCAGCTTCACAGCGACTTGGCATTAAGATTTTCGGTGGCCAGAAGGTTGTTGCAGGCAACATTATTGTTCGCCAGCGTGGCTCTAAGCACAACCCCGGTAACAATGTTGGTATAGGTAAGGATGACACTCTCTTTGCACTCGTTGACGGAACCGTTCAGTTCCACAAGGGAAAGCGTGATAAGAGTGTTGTTTCAGTAATCCCTGAGGCATAACACCGACGAGAACAAAATTTTTACTCCAAACAAACACAGAATCCCAAATCTCTCACGAGGTTTGGGATTTCTGCTTTTATAGGACGTTATGCGTCACTCGTTCTGATCTTACTCGTAATGGGTGTCGAGGTAAGTGACATGGGTCACGAGGTATTCCTCAATACCATGCTTTCCGTCAGCGCCGCCGATACCACTCTTCTTCACGCCGGCGTGGAAGCCCTGCATCGCCTCGAAGTGCTCACGGTTGATATACGTCTCACCGAACTCCAGCTCACGAGCCACACGGGTGGCGGTATCAATATCCTTGGTGAAGACACTGGATGCGAGACCATATTCGCAGTCGTTAGCCCACTGGATAGCCTGGTCGATGCCGTCGAACTCCACCAACGGGATGACGGGACCGAAGGTCTCCTCGTGGATGATGTCCATATCCTGGGTACAGTTGTCAAGGACAGTGGCAGCATAGAAGTAGCCCTTGTCCCCCACCCGATGACCGCCGCAAAGCAGTCGGGCACCCTGTTTGATGGCACGTTCCACCTTCTCGGTGACGCTCTCGAGGGCACGAGCCTCTACCAATGGTCCCATGTCTACGGTGTGATCCTTGCAGACATCACCCACCTTGACAGCCTCCATCTTCTTGACGAGGATATCAGTGAACTCCTTCTTGATGGCTTTGTCGACATATACACGCTCAGCGTTGTTACAGATCTGTCCATTGTTACCGATACGGGAGTCTACAATCCACTGGGCAGCCTTCTCCAAGTCAGCATCCTTACAGACAATAGCAGGAGCCTTGCCACCCAGCTCAAGACTGACCTTCGTGATATTCTTGGAAGCGGCAGCCATGATACTCTCACCAGCACCCACCGATCCCGTCACACTGACAATGTCAATCTTAGGAGAGCCAGCCATCTCGTTACCAATGACACTACCCTTGCCTGTCACGATATTAATGACACCCTTCGGCAGTCCGACCTTATCGACGACCTCACCGAAAACCGTACAGTTCTCCGGAGTCAACTGAGAGGGTTTGATGACGATGGTACAACCGGCGATCAGGGCAGCACCCGCCTTGCGGGCAATCAGGAAGAATGGGAAGTTCCATGGGAGGATACCGGCAACGACACCTATGGGTTTCTTGGTGAGGAAGATCGTCTCGTTAGGACGGTCTGAGGGAATGATCTCCCCCTCGATATGACGGGCGAAGGATGCCATATAGTCAAAGTACTCTGCCGTCACGTCAACCTCGATGGTAGCCCATGTGATGGTCTTTCCCTGTTCACGCATGATAATGTCAATGAACTCCTCACGACGCTCACGGATGCCGTTGGCTAGTTTCTTAAGCCAGGCGGCACGCTCGATGGCTGGAGTCTTTGCCCACCCTTTCTGGGCAGCACGCGCCGCATCCAGTGCACGGTTCACATCCTCGATAGTACCGTTAGGCTGACGGGAGATGACTTCCTCTGTTGAGGGGTTTAACACGTCGATCCACTGGTCGTTACTGCTTTGGCAGAACTGACCGTCAATGTACATTCTTAAGTCTTTCATCATTGTGTAGTTTTAGTGATTATTAGTAGATGTTTTACTTTGGCTCTATCTTCCTCTTTATATTTTACAAAGATACACCTTTTCCCTATAAAACCAATTCATATTGCCCTTAAAAAATATTAACGACCTCCTTTCTTCCATTCTTTGTAAACTCTCAAAAGAAAAAAAACAAGATATTATTTGGTACTTTGCTCTTTTACTTGTGAACATCATTTTATTTATTTAGATAGGAAAGTGTTAAAGTCGAAAAAATCTTGGGAAAACATTTGGAACATACTGGAATTTCTTCTATCTTTGCATCCGCAAATATGAAAGGAAAGGAAATATAACCTAAATTTTAATAACTGTCAGATACAGCACATGGTGTAGCACTGTGTGTGGATATTTGTGCGCTCTTTGAGCTTGAAGCTCGAAAAACGCAACACTCGGAAGAGTTCAAACAAGTTTGACTCTTCGCTCGCTTAAAGCGTTCTTTGAAATCGCGGACTATTCTCTCATGCGCTCCCTTGAGGGGGAGTGACTACGATATACCTATTCATGAACATTAATTGATTAATTTAACTATGAGTGACAAAACACAAGAGTCTATGATGGAGGATGATGAGTTCAGTTTGTTATTGAAAGAGTTCGTGGACAGTGCATTGGATGATGACAATGACAATCAGGAAACGACCTCTTTTTTAAATGATGAGGAGGAAGACGACGAGGAGAAAGATGAGGACGAGGAGATAAACCTCGAAGACTTTCCAGAGGGCTCGGTGGAGTTCAACGAGAAAAACACGGTGAAGGTGGAAATCCTGAAACCTCTCAGGAATCCTAGGAAGAAACTGGATCAACTGGTGGGATGTAAGAATATCAAACAGCAGATTAGCGATTTGCTGCTGTTCACGACTTATAATCGCTGTATGGCAATGGGAAACCCTGGATGGAAGGAGCATAACGTATCACTGCATGCCATCTTCTTCGGAAAACCGGGAACGGGAAAGACGACCGTCTGTAAGATCTATGGCTCGTTATTGAGAGAGGTAGGGGTACTCAGCAAAGGTCATGTGGTGATATGCACCCGTAGCACATTCCTCGGAACAAACTGGGGCGACGAGGAGAAAGCGGTGCGACAGGTACTGGAGATGGCTGAGGGTGGCGTACTGATGATCGATGAGGCTTATCTGCTGAACTCTCCCCATCCGAACGATCCTGGCAAAATGGTCATCCAGTTGTTGATGGAGATACTCGCTAACGAGTACCATCGTGACATCGCCATCGTCCTCTGTGGCTACAAGGAGCCGATGCAACAACTGCTCGACCTTAACGCTGGACTCGCCTCACGGTTTCCTAACCGTTTTGAGTTTGCCGACTTCACCGTCGACGAGCTGATGGAGATAACCCTTCGCAGGATGGACGAGTATAAATATCACTTCACTCGTGCTGCAAAGGCGAAATACAAGGCGTTGCTGACTGAGGCTTATGCCGGACATGACGCTAACACATGGGGCAATGCCCGCTTCGTGGCGAATCTCTTGGAGCATATCTACTTGGCACATGCAAAACGCTGTGTGAACTATGCCTTTGCGGAGGATGCTCCGACCATCAAGAAATGCTTCACGATCACACCTGCTGACGTACAGCCGATAGACGTTCCGAAACCAAAACCACATGTGGGTTTCTAATCTAACACAGCAACAGATCAGAGGACACTCTGATCTGTTGCTGCTCTTTGGATTATACCGTAGCTAATTTTCCCATTAAACGAGACAGGTACCAGTCCCTGATGTTCCTCATAGGAGATATTGGACCCCCCATAGGAGATATTGGAATAATTACTGCGCAGTGAAGTCGCTGGCGGCATAAATAGTGACCATGGTCTTGTGGTCGAGTTTTATGCTCGGGTTCAGCGTGAATTTATAGTTGCGGGTCTGACCGTCCGTCGTCCTGCCCACGAAGGTTACGATATACTGGTAGTGAGTATCGTAGGCTCCCAGTATCTTCTCGCCGCCGTTGGGTACGGTGTACTCAAATTCACTTGCCTCTTTGCCGTCGGTTGTGATGACCTTGATGTTCGATATGGTTATGCCGTCGGGCATGTTATTAACTATCTTCAGCCGTCCAGCCGTGGTATTCACAATCTTTGGCATCTTTTTGATGGACCTTTTCGACTTCGTCATTACAGTTTCGTTCAGGTCAGCTTTTGTTGTGACAAAGCTCTGAATCCCATATTCTCCCATCAGCCATGTGCAGAGAGTGTAGGGCTCACGGTCTTCGTTGTCCTTTCCATTTTTATCATACCACATCCATGATGTTTGGATGTCCATTGTGCCGCGGGCAGCCTGGTTGTTGTTGAGGTTGAAACCGTACTCCTCGCTCCACTTGAACTCTGGCAGGTTGTTGAACTGCAGGCGCCAGCGTGCCCAGTTGCCGTTGTTTTTCTCGTTCACAACGTCCACGTCTTTTATCTGACGTGTCTCGGAGTGGCTCCACTCCCAGCCCTCGCTGAAACCGAATTCTAAACTTCCACTCCCATTTTCCTTTTTTTTCGTGCCGCCAATGCTTTGGCTCAACTTCAGACTGAAGGAGTTCTTGTTCTCTACAGTGGTCGTGCCGTTCGTCGTTAATGGCGATGGCGTCGCACCTGCCGGGAATATGATGTGGTCGCTGGTATCTTCCATCCAGCTTTCATCGTCAACCGAAAAATTTGAAATGAGGTGCGACTCGACAATGAAGTTCTTGCAGTAGGCTCCGCACCAGCGCACAAGAGTGCCTCCATGCCTGTTCCAGCCTTTGCCCTTCCACATTTTGTCACTGGCAACGCTGGCATTCATCTTCACACCGTAGTAGTCGCCCGCTCCTGGCTCGCCCTCGTAAACGTGTACCGTGTAGATGTCGTAGGTGGCGGTCAGCGTGAAAATGCCATTGAAAACATCAGGATCCGACCCGGCAGCCAATTGCCTGAACGTGCAATTGGCTGAGGTTTTCCACGTTTCTTGAATGTGATTGTGCGAGGCAAATTGCTCCATGTCGGGTAAACCGCTGTCGCTATCGGTTTTGTCGTTCTTATTGGCACGTTTGGTATAGTCTGACAGCATGCCAGATATCATCACATAGTTGTTCTGAGCACGGTTCATGTTCTCCTCTACGGGATCGCCCACCTCGTCGCTCTCGGGTGTGTAGATGAAGTAGTGGCTTTCATCACCATTGAAACCGTAAATGAAGACAGAGTTGTCGATGTATTCACTCTCGATGTCAAACCACTCGTGGCTCATGGCGTAAGCATCAAACTCATCCTTGACGGGATTGACCACACAAACGAGTTTCTGATCAGGATCTTCCGTGAGCACTTTTCTCAATACATCTTCGCTGATATCGGTCAGTTTGTTCAACACATACACGTCGGCTGTTTCTACATTGTTCATAGCACTTAATTCCGGGTTGGTCCCCCAAACGAATGCCTGTTTCAAGTCGGCATCTACGTCCTGTGCCACGAATAAACCCGCCATTGGTGCCAGCATTTCGGGGTCGAATTGGTTCACACTTCCGGGGTCAATCTCAGTTATCATTATGGAGCAGTCCTCCTTGTCTGTACACGATGCCAGGCCCAGAATCACCGGCAGGATGAGCATCCAAAGCTCGAAGATCGTCTTTCTCATAGTCGTAATATTTATGTATTTGTAATGTTTCAACGGCAAATATACTAAAAATTCCGCAAAATACCACATCATTACCCTACTCTTTTTTATATTAAAAGATTGAACTGGGAAGAGGGGGCTTTAGACTTTAGAGGTACTCATCAAAATTTGGGGTCAGGGGGCAGGGTGAAGGGTTCAGGATTCATGGTTCATGGTTAAGGTGATTAGCAAATAAAGGCTTTAATTAACTTGAATGAGGGCTTTAATCGGGTCGAATAAAGCCCTTAATCGGTATGAAAGTGGGCTTTAGTCGGTATGAAAATGGGCTTCAGTCGGTAACTGATTTCATAGAAGTTTTAAGAATTTCGCAAAAACTACTCCCCTTCTCCCTTTTTCTTCTGAAACACCGATATACAGGGCGTTTCAAGACGGGAATAGTTGCTCCAACTACTCCCGTACTAGTCCCTTTTCGCTTGGACTACCCCTTGCTTTTTTGAAGTAAACGCAGAGACGAGGGAGGAGCAGATGATGAGAGACGGGAGTAGTATGGGAGATGTTCAGCCAACTACTCCCGTGCCTTGCGCCCTTTATTTATCGGGCTTTGAGCCACATGACGGGAGAAGGGGAGTAGTTTTTTTCGAATTGTCCTTATATGGAAGAATCTCCTATGAAAGTAAATTCAGTGTGTTTACTCAGTAAATTCAGTGAATTTACTCACCAAATTCAGTGAATTTACTGAGATAGGAGATATCGGAATAAAAAGCATCTAACAGGGGTGTTTTACGAAGGCGGCACCTCCTGCCTGCGAAGGTGCCGCTTCCTTAGGTCGAAGGCGGCACCTTCAAGGGTCGAAGGTGCCGCCTTCATAGGGTCATGGCAGTATCTATATCCTTATTTCACCTCTTTTTCAATAATAGACTTTCCAGAGCCCCATGCTGTACCGACTTTCTCACCCACCACACGGTATTCACCTTTGGAGGAGTCGAAGATAACAGGCTGAAGCTTGCCGAGGTCGATATTACCCTCTGCGTCGAGGATGCTCTCGTCGGCACTCATGTTGACGATCTCACCAACCACACGGGCACCACCCTTGTCGTCTTCCTCAAAAGTAACCACCTTGCACTCCAGTGTCAGCTTATACTCGTTGATGATGGGGGCATCCACATTAGGACTCGGTGTGATGGTGAACCCAGCCTTTGCCACCTTGTCAGGAACGTCGTTACCAGAAACGATGCCGAAATAGTCACTCTGCACGATATCGTCCTTCGAGGCGAAGCTGATGGTGAAAGCCTTCTTCAGACGGATATTGTCCGTCGTCTTGTGTTTAGAGAGCACGAAAGTGATATGTTTGGGACCGCACTGACCACCCCATGCAGCCATCATCACATCAGGATTCTTGTTCTCATCCCATGTGGCAATCATGATGGCAGGTAATGGTGTGATGACAGCCTTGTCACTGAAGTTCTTACGACCTTCCACTTGTTTTACCTCGACTTTCTCCTGGACAGGGTTCTCATTAACGGCTGTCTCACTCTTCTGCTCCTTATTACCACAGGCAGTGAGCAGTGCACCTGTCAGCACAAGGGCTGATATCCTCATTAAATGTCTCATATCAACTATATTATTTTAGTTTGTTGTTTGTATTTCTGTTTACGCCTATGATAATAGACAAGAAGGATGACACCTATCAACAAGGGGACACAGGCACAGAGGGCAAAGACAAAGAAGAAGGCTCCTGCAATGTTGAAGCCGATGGCTCCACGACGTTGATACACAGGCTCAGCATATAGTGACAAGCTATCGCTCAACTCCGTGACCAATGCCGTATCACCAGCTTCCTCCGCCTTGTCAATCATCGCTTGGATACGCTGATACTCTTGCTGTAAATGAGTGGAGTCGGCGTTATATACTTCCATCGCCTTCTCATATTCTTCCTGCGATGCCGCATATTCCGCACGAAGCTCATCCATGTGTTTCTCACCCTCAAAGATCATAGCGATACATAAGGCGATAAAGAGTATGCTGCCTATCGTCAACAGCCATCCTAAGAAAGACAAGCATCCACTAGGTTTCTTTACTGGTCGGAGCATCTCATCCATAACAATTACTTCTTAATATGATATTTCCCCAATACAGGTATCTCCTTGACAAGTGCGTCAGACAAGAGTCCTGCCACAACATGGGCGCCATATATATTATAATGTGTATTGTCCTGACGACCTTGCGGCAAAGCAGGATGCTCCCCGGGCTTATACCACATGTGGAGTTTCTTAGAGCCCTCCACACCCAGCGACTGCTCCAGGTCATGCGTAATCCTATTGGCATCCACAAAATGTGCGTTCATACGCATTGCCACATCACGAGGAGCTACAGCATAGAGCTTATGGGTATCTATCAGAGAGTCACCCTCCGTTACCTTGGCGCCATCAGCGAAGGTGGTGTTACGCAAAGCCTCGTCATCATCGTTCTTCACCGTCTTCGTAGCGAAGTTACGACGTACGACAGGATTCATGATGACGGGGATGCCACCTTTCTCCCTTGTCTCACGCACAAATCTCGCAAGATTATAGTCGAAGGTGGAACCCGGGTCAGTATGACGGGCAGGCTGTGCCTTCTCGTCATTATGACCAAACTGGATGATGACATAGTCACCGGGACGGATCAGTGACAGCACCTTGTCCCAACGTCCCTCGTCGATAAAGCTCTTAGAGGAACGACCGTTGACGGCATGATTGTCAACCCGTATATAGGTAGAGTCGAAATACTCCTGCAATGCCATCGCCCACCCTCTTTCCGGCGAACCGGTAGAGAGGTCCTTCTTAGCCGCTGTCGAGTCGCCTATCACGAAAATAGTCGTCAGACGGTCCGGCTTCAGAGAGGTCAGTGTCACCAAGACCAGCAATGCCATGAATACCTTTCTCATAACTTGGCTATCAGTTCTTCTGGGGTTACCATCTGTTGCTCACCAGTCTCCATATTCTTGAGAGTGATCTTCCCTTCCTTCATCTCATTCTCTCCAGCGAGGGCGACGAAGGGAATCTGCTTGGCGTTAGCATAACTCATCTGCTTCTTCATCTTGGCAGTATCAGGGTAGATCTCAGCCCGGATGCCTCGCGCGCGAACCTTATTTATAATAGATAGGCAATAAGCAGTCTCTTTCTCTCCGAAGTTGATGAAGAGAACCTGTGTGGCTGTCATAGAGTCCTTCGGATAGAGATCTAACGTGTTGAGGACATCATAGATGCGGTCAGCACCGAAGGAGATACCTACCCCACTCAACCCAGGCATTCCAAAGATACCCGTCAGGTTGTCGTAACGACCGCCACCAGTGATACTACCCATCTCCACGTCCAGAGCCTTCACCTCGAAGATAGCACCCGTATAGTAGTTCAGTCCACGAGCCAGTGTCAGGTCCAGCTGGATCTCATTTCTCAAACCGACAGACTTGAGGACATCCAAGATATACTGCGTCTCCTCGACACCCTTCAGTCCTGTCTCGCTGCCACTAAGCACCTTCGCGATGGTCTGCAGTTTCTCATCATTCGTACCCGACAAGGAAATGATAGGCTGGAGTCTCGTGATCTGATCCTCAGTGAGACCATCCTCACGCAGTTCCGCATTGACATTGTCAATACCAATCTTGTCGAGCTTATCGATGGCGACAGTGATGTCGACAATCTTATCAGCGGCGCCAATGACTTCCGCAATACCAGACAATATCTTACGATTATTGATCTTTATCTGTACACGGATGCCAAAGCGAGTGAAGACAGTGTCCACGATCTGCATCAGCTCCACCTCATTCAGCAGGGAGTCGGAGCCCACCACATCGGCATCACACTGGTAGAACTCACGATAGCGACCCTTCTGGGGACGGTCAGCCCGCCATACAGGTTGTATCTGATAACGCTTGAAAGGCAGTTGTAACTCCTCCCGATGCATCACCACATAACGGGCAAAGGGTACTGTCAGATCGTAACGCAGTCCTTTCTCACAGAGCTTGGCAGCAAGGTGCAGGGAGTTACGTTCCTGTAGTTCCTGTTCTGTCACCTTACTCATGAAGTCTCCACTATTCAGTACTTTGAAGAGCAGCTTATCCCCCTCTTCTCCGTATTTCCCCATCAAGGTCTGCAAGGTCTCCATAGCAGGTGTCTCGATCTGCTGGAACCCATATAAAGCATATACCTCACGAATCGTATTGAAGATATAGTTACGCTTTGCCATCTCGACGGGTCCGAAATCGCGCGTTCCCTTAGGTATACTTGGTTTCTGTGCCATTTACTTTCTTACAATTGTTTGTGCTCTGTCCGGACCGATAGAGATAATCTTAATAGGAGTCTCCAAGAAGTCCTCCAGGAATTTGATATAGTCTTTGAATGCCTGTGGGAACTGCTCCTCACTGGTAAACGATGTCATATCCGTCTTCCATCCCGGGAGTTCCTTGAAGACGGGTTCGATTCCCTCCTCAATATTATATGGGAAATAGTCAATCTCAGTACCATTCTGTTTATAGGCGACACACGCCTTGATCGTATCGAAGTCGTCCAGCACGTCACTCTTCATCATAATCAACTGGGTAACACCGTTCACCATGATAGAGTATTTCAGCGCGATCAAGTCAATCCATCCACAACGGCGCTCACGACCTGTCACAGCACCATACTCATGACCAAGGTCACGAATGCGCTTGCCTGTCTCGTCAAAGAGCTCTGTGGGGAAGGGACCGGCACCGACACGGGTACAATAGGCTTTCATGATACCATAGACATCACCGATCTTGTTAGGACCGATACCTAATCCCGTACAAGCACCCGCACAGATAGTGTTGGAGGAGGTCACGAAGGGATAGGATCCGAAATCGATATCCAGCATCGTACCCTGAGCACCCTCACAGAGAACACTCTTGCCACTCCTCAGCAGATTGTTAATCTCATGCTCGGAATCGACAATGGGGAACTGACGTAAATACGCAATACCCTCCAGCCATTTCTTCTCAACCTCTGTAATGTCGTAGTCAAAGTTCAATGACTTGAGAATCGCTTCATGACGAGCCTTTGCCTTGGCATATTTCTCCTCAAAGTTCTCGAGGATATCACCGACACGCAAACCGTTACGGCTTACTTTATCCGTATAGGTAGGTCCTATTCCCTTTCCTGTCGTTCCCACTTTGTTCTTTCCTTTCTGAGCTTCATAAGCCGCATCCAGGACACGATGGGTAGGCATGATAAGATGAGCCTTCTTGGAAATATGCAGTCTGCTTTTCAACTCATGACCACTTGCCTCCAAGGCTTTCGCCTCCTCCATAAACAAATCGGGAGCCAACACCACACCATTGCCGATGATGTTGACCTTATCACCTTGGAAGATACCGGACGGGATACTGCGAAGCACGTATTTCTGTCCTTCGAACTCCAGTGTGTGTCCCGCATTAGGACCACCTTGGAAACGGGCAACAACATCATACTGTGGTGTCAACACGTCAACCACCTTTCCTTTTCCCTCATCGCCCCACTGTAAGCCCAGCAGGACATCAACTTTTCCTTGATTCATTCTTTGTTCTTATTTTGAGTTTTTGTATTTTTCTCCTTACTTTTCCACTTTGTTATCTTAGCCTGACAGGTACTGCAGATACCATAGATATACAGAGAATAGCCATCCTTGCGGAAACGCTTCAGATGCATGTTGTCTATGGTCTCAGATATCTGTGGGGATTTTATCTCTGTCACTTTTCCACAAACGGTGCATATCTGGTGACTATGACTGTTGTTGTCATAGCATGCCTCATATTTCGTTTGTCCTTGAAAACGGTGGCGTATCACCAATCGTAACTCCATAAATAATTTCAATGTATTATAAAGAGTGGCACGACTGACTGGAAACTTATTCTCCTTGGCGAGATTATCACTAAGTTGCTCAAGGGTAAAATGACCGTTTATATCATAAATCGCATCTAGTATGGCATATCGCTCAGGCGTTTTCCGGTGATTATTCATCTCCAGATAATTCGTCAGAATCTGTCTGACTATTGTCCTTACGCTTTCTTTCATAAATACATTAATACCTAAAACCGCACAAAATTACAATATTTTATTCAGAAAAAGGAATTAATAATTTAAAAAAGTTCTAAATTAAGACTTTTAAGCGCACTTTTAGCCATTCGCTCATAAACGAGTCCCAGTTCCGCAAAGCGTATCATACACTGCATGGCGGCTTTCCTCACACTTATAGCGGGACTTTGCAAAGCTGCCAATGCCTGGTCAATGAACTCATTGATCCCTCTCTCGTTAGGTTTCTGCTTATTCATAAACAAACGAGTCAGTATATGGAACCCACATAATTGATATAACTCTTTCTCGGATGCCATCCATTGGAAAGCTTTCTCTGCGGCAAAGGGAAGATACTGATATAGATTAAAAGCTGCCTGCTCCGCTATCTCCTGTGAGATGGTCTGTTCCATCCAGATGTCTACAATTTCCGGCAGCATTTTCTCTGCCGGCATAATCATCGTAGCGAGGATCTTACATTCCCGCACATCCGCTTTCCAGAGTTCTATGGCAAGATCATAATCTTTCCCTATCTCCCTTGCTTTCTCCTGAAGCATGGGTATCGCAGCCCCCCAGTTAAGTTTGTACTCAACTCCTTTCTCGCGCATGGACTGTGCCGTTTGACCGTCCATCAGCAGGCGGAAAGACTGTTTGATCTCCTTGACTTGCTCTTGAATGTTCTCTCTCATATCAATGTACCATACTCTGTACTATAGCGTAGCATCTGCTCTGCATATCCTTCCGTGTAGTCGACTTTTATATCTGTGATATTACCGAAGGCATCCCTCACCGGTATCAATTTGGGATTGATAAAACCTTTATAGGGTGCCAGGTTCAGACGTTGATAACGTTCCAGTATCTCCTGATGGATAACAGGGTCAATATTGACCGCATATCGCTCCACCAACTGACGTGCCGCTTCGTAATCTCCCTCGCTTTTTATGCGTTGTATCTCTGCCAGGAGTGTCGCGAACAACTGGCGTAGCTCACGATAATCACGAATTCTCACAAAGGTTTTACCGTCTTTTTTTACTAAGGATATGGTGTCCCCGTTCTCGTAACACCAATGGGCGATCAACGCACGGTTCCTCATGTGGGCTTCCTCTATCTGGTTACCGGGTTGTATACGAATCAACTGTGTCAGTAACCCATTCATAATATAGGTGTAGTATTGTGACTGATAAGCTTCGTCGTCTGGAGTCAGTCCAAGTTCCACCAGTTTCTTGTCTGCAATATAATAGAGACCGAAGAGGTCCGCCCGTGCCTCTTCTATCGTATTGCCGTAAGCTTTCAAAGCATCTGGATCCGTACCAGGCAGCAGCTGACCGCTTCCATGCCCAAGACATTCATGCAGGTCTGTATGGAGGTCATCACAGATATCCCCATATTTTTCTATCATCAACAATGTTTCCTTGTCAATGACAAACTCCTCTTTAAAACCATTACCGTGAGCAGCTTTGTTATAAGCGTCAGTGATATTGCTGATCGTGATACTCTTACTTCCATACTCTGCCCTTATCCAGTCTGCATTAGGAAGATTAATGCCGATAGCGGTGGAGGGATACTCGTCGCCTCCCAGCATTGCCGCACATATCACATTGGCGGTGACACCCTTTACTTCTTTTTTGCGGAAACGAGGGTCAACGGGTGAATGATCCTCAAACCATTGGGCGTTCTGACTGATGGTCTGGGTACGTTTGGTCGCTTCCAGGTCTTTGTACTCAACGATACCTTCCCAAGATCCTTTCAATCCCAGAGGGTCACCATAGACCTCAATAAATCCATTTACGAAATCTATCCTCCCCTCATGCTCGCTCACCCATTCTTTACAATAGGTATTAAAACTCTGCAGATCACCCGTCCGGTAATAATTGACTAAATGGTCAATGATACGCTCTTGGTGCTTGTTCTCAGCGAATCGCTTAGCCTCCTCCAACCAATAGACGATTTTTTCTATCGCTTTCGTATATCTTCCACCGACATGCCACACCTCTTCATATATCTGACCATTGTGTTTGACCAAGGTGGAGTTCAGTCCGAAGGAAGGAGGCTCCTCGCCATGATATTGCTCTTTCTGCCGCTGATAGAATTCCTCTGCTTCCTGCTGACTAACATCCTGATAGAAGTTACAGGAGGATGTTGTCACCAAGTCTTCCCCATCATTTTTGTTAACCCGTTTGGGAGCCACTACAGGATCAAAGATCACAGGAAAGAGCTCCTCACAGAGAGCCTCTATCGTCTCATCCTGTCTCAAAGGCAACTTATTAACAGGTATCTGACTGATGACATCCTTGAGATAGTCTTCTGAGAAACCAGGCTGGAATTTTTCGCAACCATAATGGTGATAGATACCATTGGAGAACCATATCCTTTTCAGATAGATCTCCAAAGCTTTGAATTCGTCGGTATCATGGTCGATACCTGTTGTCGTATAGATTGTCTCCAACATCTTACGAATACGCAGATGATGTTTGCCAAACTGGTCAAAAGTGATGTCGCGACCATATAAGGTAGCTTGGGACAATGCATATATATATCGTTTTTGTGACAAAGATAACTGCTCAAAACCAGGTAACTGGTATCTGAGCAGTTGAAGGTCGGCGAAGCGTTCGTCAGAATAATCAAACATACTGTTTTCTCGTTTTAGATTTCGTACGTTTAACCTTTTGAGAAGGATGATTTTCAAAATGTTTCATGCGATACTCACGAGGTGTCATGTTCATGAACTTATAAAAAGAGGCATAGAACGACTGCCGGTTCGCAAAACCGACCATGTCACTCACCTCTTCCATCGTCAGCTCTTGATAGCGCTTGTCCACCATAATGGTCATCGCCTCCTCAATGCGGAACTTGTTCACAAACGACGTGTAGTTCATATGAAACTGAACACTCACCACAGCAGAGATGTATCGGGTGTTGGTACCCAGATCCTCTGCCAGCTTTTTAGCAGAATAATCCTTGTCTTTGTATTTCTTCTGCATGACAATAATGTCAAGGATCCGCCCTTTCAGGTTGTCCATGAGTTGAGGATTAACCAGCGTCCTATACGCTGCTTCCTTTTCCTTCCTTTCAGAAATATTATACTTTGCCATACGAGTAATTAATTGTAACAGAGTGATTATTTTGTTTTTACACTGCAAATATAGTAAAAAAAATCAATATTACACAATTTCTCAACAGTTTTTTTGAAAATATTTATTAATTTTGTTCCCAAAACAACAAAAATGGACCCAAAAACGATTCTAAAAAGCTATTTCGGCTATGATTCCTTTCGCTCAAATCAGGAGGAAATTATCAACACTGTTCTGCAAAAACGTGATTGTCTTGTCTTGATGCCAACAGGAGGTGGTAAAAGTCTATGTTATCAGATTCCCGCAATAGCCATGCAGGGTACCGCTGTTATCATTTCTCCATTAATCAGTCTGATGAAAGACCAAGTGGAGAGTTTGAGGATCAATGGAATTGAGGCTGCCGCATTAAATAGTGGTAATGATTTCAGTGCTGACACGGTCGTCAGAAGGAAATGTCTTGACGGAACACTGAAATTACTCTACATTTCTCCTGAGAAATTATTGGCAGAATCCATGTTTTTGTTAAGAAACATGAACATATCTTTGTTTGCCATTGATGAAGCCCATTGTATTAGTCAGTGGGGACATGACTTCCGTCCTGAGTATACACAGTTGAACATCCTTCACCAAGAGTTTCCTCAAGTTCCTATCGTAGCATTGACGGCTACCGCTGATAAGATTACGCGGAATGATATTATCACACAACTTCAACTACAGGACCCTCAGATATTTATCTCTAGTTTCGATCGTCCCAACCTCAGTCTTACAGTCAAGCGAGGGTACGCCACTAAGGAAAAAGACAATTACATTTTAAACTTCATCAAAGCACGTCCCTTAGAGAGTGGTATCATATATTGTCTTAGTAGAAAAACTACAGAGAAAATAGCTAAATTTCTGAGTGAAAAAGGAATACGTTGTTCTATATATCATGCCGGACTTACACAACACGACAGGGATGTTGCCCAACTGAGGTTTCAGCGTGATGACGTACAGGTCATCTGTGCGACCATCGCTTTTGGTATGGGAATAGACAAAAGTAATGTGCGTTGGGTGATTCATTATAACCTGCCAAAAAGCATTGAGAGTTTTTATCAAGAAATCGGTCGTGCCGGGCGTGACGGAGCCCCTGCTGACACGATCCTGTTCTACTCTCTTGCGGATGTTGTCCAGTTGTCGCAATTCGCCAAGGATAGTGGTCAGAAAGAGATCAATCTCGACAAACTTCATCAAATGCGGAAATATGCGGAATCAAATGTTTGCCGGCGTCGTATTTTGTTAAATTATTTCGGAGAGCAACGTGATTACGATTGTGACAATTGTGATGTATGCGAGAATCCACCACATCGTTTTGACGGTACGGAATATATCCAAATGGCTCTAAGTGCAGTCAAACGTACTGATGAGAGCATACGAACGGCAACAATTGTAGAGATTCTTAAAGGAATAGCTTCCCCTACTGTCAGACGGAAGGGATATAATCAATTGAAAACTTTTGGCGTCGGCAAGGCATTGTCCACCAACGACTGGCAAGACTATCTATTACAGATGTTGCAGATGGGATTCATTGAGATTGCCTACGACCAAAGTAATATCGTGAAGATCACAGACAGCGGCTATGACATCCTATATGGGAGGAAGCGGGCTGAGTTATGTGAGTTAGATCATACTGTAAAAGAAACACTCAAGCCCAAACGTAGGCTGCATTTACAGATTCCCACGATAACAATCCCTGGTCTGCCGGAAACGACAGGTGTGGAGGACAAACAACTTTTCGAGGCACTTCGTACGCTTCGCCGACAGTGTGCTGACGAAGAGAACTTCCCACCCTATATTGTCTTCAGCGACAAGGTGTTGCACTCCCTTGCAATGATTAAGCCTACCACACTAGAGACATTTGGTTACATACAAGGTATAGGGGAATTCAAGAAGCAGAAATACGGACTTCGCTTTATTGCCCTTATTCAGAAGTTTGTATAAGGGGACGCAAGTCTTGCAACTTGATATCCCGTAGGGCATGGAGGTAATTGGAACGAAGTTCCATCGCTTTTCCCCATTTCTCAGAAAACTGTCCAGCCAGATCTAAATTCAATTTCCACTGTCCATAGGACTGTATGCGGTCAATCATCGTCCCTAACGTAAGGTTGTTAATATCCTCTGCTGGCAGAAACCGGGAAGTTTCACCCTTCTCATCACTAGTGAGTTCCACTATTAGCTCCGCATTCATCAATTCCACCAACAGGTCGTTGACAATACGAATAGGGATTCCCGTCTCATAGCGAAGATGTGAGGCAGAATAGGGTTTTCCTCCCTCTGCGAAACGTCGGCAGATACAACTCATCAGCAGGGCACACATCATGACTCGATAGCGATAACTGATCTCGTTGGTATTAGCGTCAAAATCGTAATAATCCAAATATTGGTTCGCATAACAAAGCTCTGCGCCAAACAAACAGATAGTCCATGAGATCTGTACCCAGAGCATAAACAACGGGAGGGCTGCAAACGACCCGTAGATGGCGTTATAGCCAGAGAGGAACATCTGAGAGTGAATATAAAAGAACTGCAGTCCTTGCATGGCGATACCAGCCAGGATACCAGGTATGATCACATGTTTTGCCTTCACATGGGTGTTGGGCATAAAGGTGTAGAGGACGATAAACAACAAGGACATCAGCACATAAGGGCTCAAGTCTATGAGGAAGCGGATAACAGGACCAAGCATCAAATAGTTTGGCATGGAGTCCGCAATCGTCGCCATAAAGATAGAGATACCTGAGGTTACAACGATGATGATGGGAAAGCAGAAAAACATCGCCATATAATCCGTGAACGTACGAAAGATACTGCGAGGTTTTGTCACTTGCCATATTTCATTGAAGGCATCTTCCACATTACTTACCAGCATCAGTACTGTATAAAGCATGAACAACAGACCCACTCCCAGGAAAATACCACTCTTAGTATGGACCAGGTAACTATTTACGAAACCGATGATGGTGTCTGCAGCCTGAGGCTGTGACTTAAATGCGTCCCTGAACCATATCTCGATATATTTACTATATCCAAAGCCACGGGCAATGGCAAAGACAACAGCCACAATCGGTACAATTGCGAGCAATGTGCTATAAGTGAGGGCGGCAGCCCTGGTCATCACTCTCTTTGAGATAAAGAAACGGATGGCTATCACTAATTTTTTCAGGATTTCCACCATCAGGAATGTGACAGGGGACACCTCGTTCTTGGTAATCCTCCACATACCTGTCTCAAAAAAATACGTGATCTTTCTTATAATGTCTGCCATAGTCTTCTCTTTTAAAAAAAAGCACTGCCTCTGTAAGCCGGGTTCTGTCTCTTCCCATACAGGAAGGAGCCTGTCATTTATCTACTCCGCAAGTCACCCTGCGGCTCTAGCATTCTACCCTCCATCGTATTACTCGGACGGGCAGCCCTCAGACGATGGTTTACATGAACTTGCAGCCCCCAGATAGAACAGCCCACTGATCACCCAGTGGCTGGTGGTCTCTTACACCACCTTCTCACCCTTACCCTTGCGGGCGGTTATTTTCTTCTCCCGACACCAACTGTCACCAGCTGCTTCCATTTTCAGAAGTGGGGTGCCCTTTGCTGCCCGGACTTTCCTCTCGTGTTCAACCTATACGGCTGTTGACACCAGCGACAAGCCAAGGCACTGCTTTCTGTTTGCAAAGTTAATAGAAATTAGGTGAAATAGCAAATTTTTTTGTAATTTTGCATCATGAAAACATTCAATATCTATATCTTTGACCTCGACGGCACCTTATTAGACACGCTTCAAGACCTGGCATCCGCAGTTAATTATGCCCTTCGACAATATGGTATGCCTGAGCATTCTCTTGACGATATTCGCCGCTTTGTCGGCAATGGCGTACGGCTGCTGATGGAACGTGCAATTCCAGAAGGAGCCCACCATCCACAATTTGAGGATGTCTTCGCAACTTTCCGGCAGTATTATATGGCACATTCCCTTGATACGACTCGTCCTTACGATCATATTCCTGAATTATTACATCATCTTAAGTCAAATGGATGTCAGTTGGCAGTAGTAAGCAACAAGATGATGGCAGCCACCCAAGAACTCATCCGTCATTTCTTTCCAGAGGTTGACGTGGCGGTTGGCGAACATGAAGAGAGTGGTATCCGTAAAAAACCTGCCCCGGATTTGGTCTATGAGGCATTGCGTCAATTAGGGTACCCTTCTCCCTATTCCTCCCATCTCTCAGCAGTCTACATAGGTGATAGTGAGGTGGATATCCAAACGGCTCACAATGCGGGACTACCTTGCATAAGCGTACTTTGGGGATTCCGTGACCGCCAGTTCCTGGAAGCTCATGGCGCAACTGATTTTATAGAGACCCCTTTGGATCTGATAATAAAATAGAAATCCTCATCATAGTTTATGAGGATTCTTGTCCTTTTATCGTATTTTTTCCCATTACCTTTGGTAATGTGAGATTTATTTAGTAATTTTGCACGTCAAATTAATAATTAGGACTAAATAAAGACAATGAAGAAACCAACAGCAATATTGCTTCTGCACTGTCCCGACCAACAGGGTATCATCTCAGAAGTAACTCGCTTTATTACTGATAATCAAGGGAATATCGTATACCTCGACCAGTATGTAGACAAACAGGACGGCATGTTTTTCATGCGTATCGAATGGGAACTGGAGAATTTCCTGATTCCTCAGGAGAAGATACAAGAATATATCAATACACTTTATGCTCAGCGTTACCAGATGACATGTAAGTTGTATTTCAGTGACAAACGCCCTCGTATGGCAATTTTCGTATCGAAGATGAGTCATTGTCTCTATGACTTACTGGCACGTTGGAAAGCAGGGGAATGGGAAATCGACATTCCTTGTATCGTCAGCAACCATGAAGATCTAAGATATGTTGCTGAGCAGTTTGACATCCCCTACTATGTCTTTAGCATCAAGAAAGACCATTCTAACAAGGCAGAGGTAGAAGCTGCTGAGATGGAACTGCTTAAGAAAAACCAGGTGACTTTCATCGTCCTTGCCCGTTATATGCAGATCATCAGTGACGAGATGATTGCTGCCTATCCCAATCATATCATCAATATCCACCACTCTTTCCTTCCAGCTTTTGTGGGAGCCAAGCCCTATCATCAGGCATGGGAACGTGGTGTCAAGATCATTGGAGCTACCAGCCATTATGTGACGGCAGAACTGGATGCAGGACCAATTATCGAACAGGATGTCACTCGTATCACTCACAAGGATACGCCAGAGAGTCTGGTACTGAAAGGTAAGGACTTGGAGAAAATTGTCTTGTCACATGCCGTCTCCAAGCACATCCAGCGTAAGATATTGACCTATAAGAACAAAACGATTATCTTCAGCTAATGGACGTAGCTATCGTAAAATATAATGCAGGAAACATCTACTCAGTTGTTAATGCTCTTCGTAGATTAGGTATAGACCCTCTGCTGACGGATGATGCAGAACAATTGAGGAAAGCAGACCGTGTGCTTTTTCCCGGACAAGGAGAGGCTCGTGGTGCGATGGATTATCTGAAGGCACGACGACTGGATGAGGTGATCCGAGACCTCAAGCAACCTGTATTCGGTATCTGTGTAGGACAACAGTTGCTCTGTAAGCACTCCGAGGAAGGTGATGTGGATTGCATTGGTGTTTTCGACGCAGAGGTAAAACGTTTCCAGCCCCAGCGCCACGAAGATAAGGTGCCCTGTATGGGATGGAACGTTATTGAGAAGAGAGATAACAAACTCTTTGAGGGCTTGGGAGAGCATCCGTATGTTTATTTCGTACACAGCTATTACGTTCCACTTTGTGCTGATACGGCGGCTGTTGCTGATTATATCCTTCCCTACTCCGCTGCGATGCATCGTGACAATTTCTATGCATGCCAGTTCCACCCCGAGAAGAGTGGTAAGGTGGGTGAGCAAATCATTAAGAATTTCCTCAAACTATGAATTCAATAGAACTGATTCCCGCTATAGATATCATCAACGGTCAGTGTGTACGTCTGACAAAGGGTGACTATAATCAGAAGACCGTCTATAACGACTCTCCGTCACTTGTGGCACATGAGTTTGAGAAGATTGGCTTCAAGCGATTACATGTTGTTGACCTTGATGGTGCGAAATCCAAACATATCGTCAATAGTCAGGCTCTCCATCAAATAACATCCGAGACCCAATTACAGGTGGACTTTGGAGGAGGTATCAAGACGGATGAGGATATTGAGACCGCCTTTGCCAATGGTGCGAAGATGGTGACTGTAGGGTCTATCGCAGTAACGAATCCCGACTTGTTTATCTCGTGGATGGAGAAATATGGGGCAGAGCATATGATTCTTGGTGCTGATGTGCGAAATGGCAAGATCAGTATCAATGGATGGAAGGAGGACTCCACAGAGGACCTGTTACCTTTCCTCCAAAAATATATTGATGCCGGTGTGAGAAACGTGCTGTGTACGGAGATATCTAAAGACGGTACCTTACAGGGACCCGCCATTGAGCTGTATAGCCAGGTTATGGAAGCATACCCTCAGTTGCACCTGATAGCCAGTGGCGGAGTGTCATGTATGGCTGACATACAAGCGTTGGATCAAGCAGGCATTCCCGCAGTCGTCTTTGGCAAGGCTATTTATGAAGGTAAAATTAATTTAAAGGAGTTATGGGACTGGCAAAACGCATAATACCCTGTCTGGATGTAAAAGACGGTGAGACGGTCAAAGGCACGAACTTTGTCAATCTCCGTTCTGCCGGTGACCCTGTAGAACTGGGAAAAGCATATAGTGAGCAAGGTGCTGACGAACTGGTGTTCCTTGATATCACAGCCTCTTATGAAGGCCGCAAGACTTTTACGGAAATGGTTACGAAAGTAGCAGAGACCCTGAATATCCCGTTTACCGTAGGTGGAGGAATTAATGAACTTGCTGACGTGGAACGTCTGTTATATGCTGGTGCTGACAAAGTGAGTGTCAATAGTGCCGCTATCCGTCATCCAGAATTGATAGACCAGATTACGACGCGTTTTGGAAGTCAGGTATGTGTTTGTGCAATTGACGCCCGTCTTGATGAGGACGGCTGGCATTGTTATTTGAAAGGAGGCCGTGAACGGACAGAGCGACAACTCTTCGAATGGGCTCACGAGGTACAAGAGCGTGGAGCTGGTGAGATTCTGTTTACGTCGATGAATCATGATGGAACAAAGAACGGATATGCCAACGAGGCATTGCGCGAACTCGCCGACCACCTTTCTATTCCAATCATTGCCAGTGGCGGTGCCGGGAAGAAAGAGCATTTCCGTGATGTCTTTGTCGAGGGGCACGCTGATGCTGCCTTAGCAGCAAGTGTTTTCCATTTCGGAGAGATTCCTGTGCCTGAACTTAAACAATACTTAACAAGAGAAGGAATTAACGTAAGACTATGAAGATAGATTTCGAGAAAATGGGCGGGCTGGTACCCGCCATCATACAAGATGCGACGACCAAGAATGTGTTAATGTTAGGATTCATGAATGAGGAAGCCTATCAAAAAACGATAGAGACTCGACATGTGACATTTTGGAGTCGTACCCGTCAGGCCCTGTGGACAAAAGGTGAGACTAGCGGACATTTCCTGAATCTCGTCAGTATGCAAATTGATTGCGACAATGACACTCTACTAGTGAAAGCTCATCCCATCGGTCCTACCTGCCATACGGGAACAGACACCTGCTGGGGGGAGGAAAATGACATGAATCCCCTACTCTTCCTGACGGAACTTCAGGACTTCATCAATAAGCGTAAGGAAGAGATGCCAGAAGGTTCTTATACCACCAAACTCTTCCGTGACGGTGTCAATAAGATTGCCCAAAAAGTGGGTGAAGAAGCTCTGGAGACCGTCATAGAGGCGACGAATGGTACGAAAGACCATCTGATTTATGAGGCAAGTGACCTGCTATATCATCTGCTGGTACTCTTAACAGAGAAAGGACTGCGTATCGAGGAGGTGGCAGCAGAGTTGCAAAAACGGCATGATCCCGACTGGGATAAGAAACGCCGTGAAGCCAAAGCAAGTGGAGCCATGAAATAAGATGTAATCAAAATAAGTAAGAGAGATGCTTATAGACTATCAGAAAGCAAATATCTATCAGAAAGATGGAATCCTCGTACTCAAGGAAGTAGACTTCCACGTCAACGAGGGAGAGTTTATATATATTATCGGTCGTGTAGGAGCCGGTAAGAGTACCTTGTTAAAAACCCTCTATTTCGAGTTGGATGTCAATGAGGCAGAGAACGCCTTCGTTCTCAATCATGACCTACGCGGACTGAAACGTAAGTATATCCCTGCCCTCCGTCGACAGATGGGTATTATCTTTCAGGACTTCCAACTGTTAAGCGACCGTACTGTTCATGACAACCTTTCTTTTGTGCTGAAGGCAACAGGATGGAAAGACAAGGACGAGATAGAGGAACGTATCAATGACGTGTTGGAAGATGTGGAGATGCAGGACTATGCCGACCGTTTCCCCCATGAGTTATCTGGTGGTGAGCAACAACGTATCGCCATAGCCCGTGCTATTCTCAACAAGCCAAAAATTATCATCGCTGACGAGCCGACAGGTAATCTCGATCCTGAGACCGCCGCTAATATCATCAGTCTGCTGCGTCACATTACACAGATGGGAACAGCTGTTGTGATGACCACTCATAACATTCCCTTGTTAAAAGATTATCCTGGTATTGTCTATCGTTGTATTGACGGACATGTGGAGGAAATCACCAACGACTATAATAAGATTGCCGCTTACGAGCAAGAGAACGAGCCAGAGGAGATACGTAAGGTAGACTACTCCTCTAGGGAGGATATTTAATGTAGGAAATAAACAAAAAAACATAAACACTATGAAAGTAATGAAGTTTGGCGGTACGTCGGTAGGTTCACCGGCCCGCATGAAAGAAGTAACGAAACTGGTCACCAAGTCTGGCGAACCTGTCTTTGTGGTTTTGTCAGCAATGTCTGGAACAACCAATTCACTGGTTGAGATCTCGGACTACCTTTACAAGAAGAACCCTGAGGGTGCCAACGAGGTTATCAACACACTGGAGAGGAAGTATATGAAGCACATCGAAGAGCTCTACTCCACAGAGGAGATGAAGAACATCACCCGTGACTTCATTGTTGCAGAAATGAACTATCTACGTTCTTTCACTAAGGAACTCTTCACCTCTTTTGAGGAGAAGAGTATCGTGGCACAGGGAGAGATGATGTCTACCAACATGGTTGTTAACTACATGAAAGAGCTTGGTATCAATGCGGTATTACTCAATGCCCTCGATTTCATGCGTACAGATAAGAACTCTGAGCCAGACCCCGCATATATCCGCGAGAAACTCTCTGCTATCATGGAAAAGAATGAGGGACAGCAGGTCTATATTACCCAAGGATTTATCTGCCGTAATGCCTATGGTGAGATTGACAACCTACAACGCGGAGGCTCAGACTATACCGCTTCTTTGATTGGTGCTGCTTTGAATGCGGAGGAGATCCAGATTTGGACGGATATTGATGGTATGCACAATAATGATCCTCGTGTGGTTGACAAGACTTCTCCTGTTCATCAGTTGCATTTCGAGGAGGCTGCTGAGCTTGCCTATTTCGGTGCTAAGATCCTGCATCCTACCTGTGTGCAACCTGCTAAGTACGCCGGAATCCCTGTTCGTTTATTGAACACGATGGATCCTGATGCAGAGGGAACCACAATCAGCAATAGTACAGAATATGGCAAGATCAAGGCTGTGGCTGCTAAAGATAATATCATTGCCATCAAGATCAAGTCCAGTCGTATGTTACTTGCCACAGGTTTCTTACGTAAGGTCTTTGAAATCTTCGAAAGCTACCAGACACCTATAGACATGGTATGTACCTCAGAGGTCGGCGTCTCCATGTCAATTGACAATTCCTCCCACTTAGGAGAGATCGTTGATGAGTTGAAGAAATACGGAACAGTAACAGTTGACACCAACATGTGCATCATCTGTGTCGTCGGTGACCTCGACTGGTCGAATATTGGTTTTGAGACCCTGACAATGGATGCCATGAAGAATATCCCTGTCCGTATGGTCAGCTATGGTGGTTCCAACTACAATATCTCCTTCCTAATTCGTGAGGAAGATAAGAAGCGTGCATTGCAGAGTCTGAGTGACACTTTGTTCAACAAGTAATATATCCACAACACAACACAATGACAAAAGGACAATTTCCAACAGATAAGTTCCAGCAGCTCCAGACACCGTTCTATTATTACGATACGGAGCTGTTGAGAAAGACTTTGCAGACCATCCAGGAAGAGGCAGGTAAGCATGAGGGCTTTGTGGTACACTATGCCGTCAAGGCAAATGCCAATCCTCTTCTGCTCCGTATCATCCGACAGGCAGGTTTCGGAGCCGACTGTGTGAGTGGTGGTGAGATAGAAGCCTCCCTCAAAGCAGGATTCCCTGCTTCGAAAATCGTGTATGCCGGTGTCGGTAAAAGCGACTGGGAGATCAACCTCGGTCTTGATAACGATATCTTCTGTTTTAACGTGGAGAGCATCCCAGAATTGGAGGTCATCAATGAGCTTGCCACAAAGAAAGACAAAGTAGCTCGTGTCGCCTTCCGTTTGAATCCTAATGTGGGAGCCCATACACATGCCAATATCACCACAGGACTTGCCGAAAACAAGTTCGGTATCGCCATGCGTGACATGATGAGCGTCATCGAGGAGGCGACAGGTATGGATCATGTGAAAGTTGTAGGACTCCATTTCCATATTGGTAGTCAGATACTCGACATGAGTGATTTCGAGGCACTCTGTAATCGTATCAATGAACTGCAAAATGAGTTGGAGCGCCATCGTATCATTGTGGAGCATATCAATGTGGGAGGAGGTCTCGGTGTGGATTACCAACATCCTAACCGCATTCCTATCCCAGACTTCAAGGCATATTTCGACACGTATGCTAAGAAGCTCAAGCTACGCCCAGGACAGACCCTCCATTTCGAACTCGGTCGTGCGGTAGTTGCTCAGTGTGGCAGTCTTATCACACGAACCTTATATATAAAGAAAGGAGCATTAAAACAGTTCTGTATCGTGGATGCGGGTTTTACGGACCTCATCCGTCCCGCTCTTTACCAAGCGTACCATAAGATAGAGAACATCACCAGCGAGGAACCTGTTCAGGTTTATGACGTGGTGGGACCTATCTGTGAATCGACGGATGTCTTTGCCAAACAAATCGACCTGAACGGCTGCCGTCGTGGTGACTTGCTGGCGATACGCTCGGCAGGAGCCTATGGTGAGATTATGGCATCACAATATAACTGTCGCCGTCTGCCGCAAGGTTTTACCAGTGATGATATTTAACAATTCAAGATGACAAATAATACTGCGAAGAATACAAACATACAACTGTCTGTCGTGATTGTCGTTCACGATGAGGAGACGGCATTGGAACAGAACCTGCCCCTCTTCCTGCATCAAGAATGTGACACACCCTATGAGGTGATTGTGGTGGATGACTTCTCCACGGACAGGACATCTGATGTCTTGAAACAATTCAAAGAGGAATGCCCTGCCCTGCATATCACCTTCCTGCCGAAGTCGGTACCAAACCCTAGCAGACAACAACTAGCGATGTATATTGGTGCAAAAGCTGCCAAGAGTGACTGGGTTGTCTTTGCCGACATCCATCGTCCACCAACATCCTCAGAATGGATTGATGGACTGGCAAAGGAAACAGTATCGGGAGCCGTAGAGGTTGCTATGATCTTCACAGACCGTAAGAATCCGGAAATCGTGGAGTTTGCCTCATACCAGCATTTGGAGGATGCTATTCCTATCTTACAAAAGACTGAACGGCATTCCGGCAAAGGACATCATGGTATGTTCCTGAAAAGAAGACGTGGTATCTATGATGCTGTCGCTATCCACCGGGACTGTATCTATGAGGCAATACGACAGTATGACCAACATGTCAAGAGTGGTAAACTATTGGCACTGCGCATGCTGGTGTTTTGTAAGAGCTAAGAACAATAGGTTATGAGAATACTTCACTACATACCCAAGGATGACAGCATGATCATTAACTATGTGGACATGTTGTTGAGCAGTATGGGACTGGAGGCAGAGAATATCTTCGCAGACAATGAGATTGCTGCCAAGGAGAAATTGCAGACTCTCCATTTCGACATCCTGCATATCCATGGTTGTTGGTACTATTCCGCCTATCGTATCCTTCATATCGCAATGAAGAATGGAACTCGTATCGTTCTCTCTCCTTATGGACAACTGGAGCCTTGGATCATGGAGGAGAACTATTGGAAAGAGAAGCTCCCCAAAAAGATACTCTTCCAGAAAAGGATTGTTGAAAATGCCTATGCCGTCATCATCCAAGGAAAAATGGAAGAAGAGTGTATCAAGAAACTAGGATGGAGCGATCGTATGGAGATTATCCGTAACCCGATCATTACCCGTTCCATCTCTTCCACTGAGATGGCACAGAAAACATACTTCGTCTATCGGAAAGTCCTCGACAGTCATACGATAGAACTGATGCGTGAACAGACCCTCCATCTCCTTCGTTGTCTCATCAAGGCAGGAATAACGGGTGATAGTCAGTGGGTCACAGAGGACCTGTATCAGTTGAACGATCCAGAGCAGTGGCGATACATCCTAATTTATGCTCATTACGAGAATATCAAAGGGATTGTGCTGCGTGGGGCTCATCTGCTGAACTACCGCATCCCTGATTTAGAGACAGACAATATCCCTTGCTATCTACCGAGAAACTATAACGTACCTAAATCCATACAGGATTCCATCGGTATGCAGTATGCATCAGAGAATGACCGGCTGATGGCAACTTTCAAGCATATCCGCAAACTCATCCTTCACCATCAGCTCACCATCTGTCATTTGTGTGAGATTGACAAGGAACTGCGGGAACATGACGTGGAGGAAGACCATCTCACAGAGACGCTGAAGGAGTCAAAGCTATACAAGACCGCCTGTCGCACCATGCAACTCCTTCATGACTTCACAGGTTTTGACGAGGGCTTTATGCCTGTCACACCCCTTGATGACAGAATTACAAGAAGAATCAGACAACAAATCTATAATCACCTTAAAATATGAACCAGACTACTACTAACCTGAGCCGTGATATGCACTACCTGCAACTGCTTTCCAACTCCTTCCCGACGATAGCAGCTGCATCGACAGAAATCATCAACCTGGAGGCAATCCTCAATCTTCCAAAGGGTACAGAGCATTTCCTTGCTGACCTGCATGGGGAAAGTGAGGCTTTCCTGCATGTGTTGAAGAACGCCTCTGGTAATATTAAACGTAAGGTCACGGAACTTTTTGCCGGTGACATCCGTGACAAAGAACGCAGGGAGTTGTGTACACTCATCTATTACCCTGAGCAGAAAATAGAACTCATCAAGGCTGCTGAACCAGATATCGAAGACTGGTATCATATCACCATCCACCGGCTCGTTGCCGTATGTCGTGATGTCAGTAGCAAATATACTCGCTCAAAAGTGCGTAAGTCCCTGCCGGAGGAATTCGGCTATATCATCGAGGAGTTGTTACATGAGCGGACTGATGATACAGATAAGGCGGCGTATGTCAGTGTGATCGTCGATACGATAATATCCACAGGACGTGCTGATGACTTCATCATCGCTTTGTGTAATGTCATCCAGCGACTAGCCATCGACCAACTGCATATCTTAGGAGATATCTATGATCGCGGCTCTGGTGCTCATATCATCCTCGACACCATGCGACAGTATCACTCCTGGGACATCCAATGGGGCAATCACGACATCCTGTGGATGGGAGCCTGTGCAGGTAATGACGCTTGTATCTGTAATGTGCTGCGTCTCTCTCTCCGTTATGCCAATCTTGCTACACTTGAGGAGGGCTATGGTATCAACCTCGTCCCTCTTGCCACCTTTGCTATGGATGTTTATGGGGATGACCGTTGTGAGGAATTTATCCCCATACTCCTGAAAGGAAATTCTCTTGATGAGAAGACCATGCGCCTGACAGCACAGATGCACAAGGCAATTACCGTCATTCAGTTCAAGACGGAGGCACAGATCTTCAAACGTCGTCCTCAATGGCAGATGGAAGACCGTTGTCTTTTGGAGGCTGTCAACTATGAGAAAGGCATTTGTACTATTGGTAGTAAAGATTATGAGATGACATCATGCCATTTCCCGACGATTGACCCTGCCGATCCCAGTCAGCTAACCCCTGAGGAGGAACTACTCATGCAAAAGCTACATCATAGCTTCCGTGTCTGTGAGAAACTGCGTAAACACATGAAAATGTTACTCTCTCATGGCTGTATGTATCTTATCAGCAACCATAACTTGCTCTTCCATGCATCATGCCCGTTAAATGCAGACGGTAGTCTGAAAGAAGTGGAGATATATCCTGGAAAACGATATACAGGAAAAGACCTGATGCACAATATCGGTATGATGATCCGTGCCGCCTTTACCAGTGACACAGAGTCGGAGATGCGCCAGTATGCCAAAGACTTCTTCCTGTACCTCTGGTGCGGCAAGGACTCTCCATTGTTCGATAAGTCGAAGATGGCAACTTTTGAGCGTTATTTCCTGACAGACAAGGATACTTACAAAGAGGAAAAAGGCTATTATTTCCAATTGCGTGACTCTGAGGAGATATGTGACCGCATCCTTGATGCTTTTGAAGTCAAAGGACCTAATCGTCATATCATCAACGGACATGTCCCCGTACATGCCTCAAAGGGTGAGAATCCTATCAAGGCTAATGGAAAACTGATGGTTATCGACGGAGGATTCTCTGAGGCATATCATCATGAGACGGGCATTGCAGGATACACATTAGTGTACCACAGCCGCGGTTTTCAACTTGTACAGCACGAGCCGTTCAAGAGTGCTACGGAAGCCATTCAAAAAGGGACGGACATCAAGTCTAGTACCCAACTCGTGGAACTCTCTGCACATCGTATGTTGGTGGCTGACACTGACAAGGGTGACGAACTCCGTTCACAGATAGAAGACCTTCGTGAGTTGCTCTACGCCTACCGTCATGGTATCTTGAAAGAGAAGAAATGAAACATCGAGTCATCATTGCCTTAGGGTCGTGCCAGCAACAGGCTGTCCATATCCAATGGGCATCCGAACGGCTTATCAATCTGTTGGACGGCTGTCTGTTAAGTCGTCGGTTATGGACTGCCGATATAAAAGGCTCGGGCAAATGGTACATGAACAGGCTTGCTGTAGGAATGACGGATCTGTCAACGGATGACCTGCAGGCTTTGTTGAAAGAGATGGAGGCTGTGACAGGACGAACGAAAACAATGGTGACCATCGACCTTGACTTGATGCAGTATGACGAGGAGCGTTATCATGAGAAAGACTGGCAACGCCCTTATGTTCAAAATATTATCCATGATATCCTATGAAGAAATACCTTCTCCTATTAATGACGCTCTTCTCGTTGAGTGTACAGGCTCAGGACTTTGAGCAGTTTTTTTCCGACAGCACCCTTCGCCTCGACTATATCTTTGCAGGTGATGTCAACCAACAGTATATCTATGTCGACCAGCTCTCAAAGAGTCACCGCTGGTATGGACGCAGACATCGTTTGGCAGAGCTGCCTCTGGCTGGCAATGGTCAGATTACCGTCTTCGACAAAATGACGGGCATCGTGATCTATCGCCATTCTTTCTCAACCCTCTTCCAAGAGTGGCTTGCTACGGATGAGGCGAAGCATACCAAGAAGTCGTTCGAGAATGTGTTTCTCATCCCCTATCCCCAACAACCGGTCCGCATCAAAGTGGAGCTACGTGACTACCATGATAAGGTCACTGCCGAATTGGTGCATGAGGTAGATCCAAAAGATATTCTGATACGACAACTACAACGGAAGAAAGAGGCACCATATATCACACTCCAACAGGCTGCCGATACCACCTGTTGTATCCATATCGCATATGTCGCAGAGGGATATACAGCAGAACAGATGGATCAGTATTTAGACGACTGCCACGTGGCAATGGAGGCACTCTTTGAACATGAACCATTTAAGACCTTACGCAACCGGTTCAATGTTATCGCTCTTTGCTCACCCTCTCATGACAGTGATGTCAGTCAACCGGGCAAAGGCATTTGGAGAAATACTGCCTTAGCCTCCCATTTCGACACGTTTTATATGACTCGCTATTTGACGACCTTGCATTTGAAACAGCTTCACGACTGGCTTGCAGGGACTCCCTATGAGCATATCATCGTACTGGCAAACACTGCCCATTACGGGGGTGGCGGCATCTATAACTCTTATAACCTGAGTTATACTCGTGGAAAGCATTTCCGCCCCGTCGTTGTCCATGAGTTCGGACATTCCTTCGGTGGGTTGGGTGACGAGTATCCTTATGGCGACAGTGACCCGATGTATTTCGCAGACACAGAGCCGTGGGAGCCTAACCTGACGACGACAACGAAGAATCCTGCCAAATGGCAGAATCTGATAGATGCCGGGAAAGCTGGACTCATTGAGGGAGGCGGTTATCTCTCTAAGGGTGTCTGGCGCGGACAAGAGGATTGCAGGATGCGTACCAATGAGCATCCCGACTTCTGTCCTGTCTGTCAACAGGCACTCACAAAACTCATCAATTTTTATACGGTTCGTTGACGGACTGCCTCAAACAAGAGAATAGCTGCCGACACACTGACATTCAGAGAGTCGAGTTTGCCCAGCATAGGAATACGGATATGTGCTGTGGCTACCTGACGCCACTGATCAGTTAGTCCTGTTGCCTCTGTCCCCATTACGATAGCAGTACCCTTCCGCATGTCTGTATCATAATACAGATGGGAGTCCTGTAATTGTGCGGTCAGAATCTGTATGTTACGCTCTTGCAGGAAACGGATACATTCCTCTGACGTACAGGCAACAGTGGGAACGGTAAAGACAGCACCAATACTACTTCGTATCAGATTGGGGTTGTAAAGGTCTGTCAAAGGGTCACAAACAATAACGGCATCTGCTTTGGCAGCATCAGCGGAACGAAGGACAGCCCCCAGGTTACCAGGTTTCTCTACCCTTTCCAATATCATCAGCAACGGATGAGCAGGCAACCGCAGGTCATTCAGCGTCTGGGACTTGGTACGGATGATGGCGACGACTCCTTCCGTCGTTCCACGATAGGCTATTTTCTCATACACAGCAGGTGTCACCAGTACAGCATCTTGTGGCATATTGTCCTGATACAATTCAGGACATACGAAAGGGGTCACCATTTCATAGCCACCCTCCATACAATGCTGTAGCTCACGCTTCCCCTCCACCACAAACACACCTTGTTTGCGACGCTCCGAGGATTTCTGTTGCAACAGCAGCAGTTGTTTGATCCTCGGATTCTGCATACTCGATATTGTATCTCCTATCATGCCTGCAAAATTACAAAGAAGTGAGTAAAAAACCAAATATTTTATTTTACTTTCTTCATAAACAATTCTAATAATAACGACTGATGATTTGAAATCGAATAAAAATGATTAACTTTGCCGCATCGAAACAACGAAAGGTTAACTGATGGCTTGGAAACGGAAATATCGCTGTAAGGCATGTGGGTATGAGGCTGAGGTGTATGAGGGGCATGGCTTGTTCCGTCAACAAATCATAGCAATGTCGTGCCCAGACTGCAAGACGATCCAGAATATCGTTGTGGGAGGTATCATAGCCGATGTGGCACCATCCTATAGAAGTGAGGCTGGTCGACTGTGCTTGCAATGTGGCAGCGACCAAATCAGAAGATGGGATTTACGGACCTGTCCCAAATGTCAGGGAGAAATGACAGATACTGGAGAAAAGGAGTTCTGGACATGAAATTATTTTGAGAATTTAAGATGTGTGCAATGTGTGAGAAGGTAGTCGTACACGAAATCGAAATCCTCTGTGTTGACGTAGACACGATTCTTCTCAAAGCGCTCATTTACCTTTATGAGATTCATCCTTCTGCATGAGACCAAGCGCTCAACATGGGCAAGAGTGGAGGTCATGGACAGACGTGACTGAGCCAGTACACCAGTGCCCACTGCTCCCGGCCGTCCCGATGCTAAACCAGCCAATATCGTCAATGCACCGATGAGTTGACCTTTCTTCACCGTGTTAGGCATCTGCTGGTGTACCACTTCTTTCTCATCCATGATGAAAAGCACTGCATATTTCCATCCAGAGATGGCCGCATACACAAAATAACCGATCAGTCCCAAAACGAGCATCACCAAAGCGACGATACCTAATGTCGAAGCCATTCCGATGAGCATGTCAACATCCCAATCGCCATCAAAAACGGCAATGACAACAAACAACAGGACAAGGATTCCCATACTGATTCCCAACACCTTCAACACATCAAAAAGGATAGAGAAGTTGGTCAGCATATTCACTTCATATACCCACCGGTATTTCCCATCAGGGTATAGTCGTACGTGTTCATTAACATCGTTTTTCATTTTCCTCAACGTTTAATGATTACATAGATAATGACGGGAGCACCTATCAACGGGGTTACCGCGTTCAAGGGGATGACACCCGTCTCACCAGGAAGGACGGTGATCAGATTACACAAAAGGGCTATCACGGCACCCATCAGTATGGTGGCAGGAAGCAGGGAACGGTGATTGTCTGTTGTCAACAGAAGCCGTGTGATATGTGGTACGGCAAGTCCGATGAATGCTATCGGTCCGCAGAACGCTGTGGTGACCGCTGTCAGGATACCTGTCACTATCAAGAGCCAGTTACGGGTACGGATGATGTTGACACCTAAGTTCTCCGCATAACGGTCACCCAGCATCAAGGCATTGAGAGGTTTGATCAGTAACAGACAACCTAACAGCCCCAACAAGGTGATGCTGGCAAAGACAGGCATCATCCTCATCGAGACACCTCCAAAGGACCCCATGCCCCATACCATATAGGAACGCACCCCCTCGTCTGTCGCAAAGAAATTAAGAAGGGAGATGGCTGAGTTGGAGATATAACCGATCATGATACCGATGATCAACAGCATCACGTGATTACGTACAATTGTGGAAAAGAAGAAGATCAGCGTCATCACCGCCATAGCACCCGCAAACGCAGCTGTCAGGACAGCGACAAACCCCGACAGACTGACGGAGCCTGCGGAGATGCTGCCTCCCAAGAACAACATCACCAGAGCGACACCCAGTCCTGCCCCGCTATTGATACCAAAGATACTCGGACCCGCTAAAGGGTTGCGGAATGCCGTCTGCAACATCAGTCCACTGGCTGCCAATGCCCCTCCGCAGAGTATTGCCGTCAGTGCCTGGGGCATACGAGACTCCAGAATGATATATTGCCACGAGGGTTTGACACTCCCCTCTCCCATCAGTATACGAATCGTATCCTCCACAGGAATAGAGACAGAGCCCATCATCAGGTTAAGGATGAAGAGTACGACGATGACCAGTGTCAGTCCTGTGCAGTATATGACTCCCTTATTCATTCAGATGATGATAATAACGCAATGCAGACGCTGATTTCTTGTCGGGATGGAGTATCTGGATGAAGTCACTCAAGAGCCAGTCAGGACGGAATGGTGACTCCTCATAGAACAACGACAGCTCGACATTACAGCCATAGACATTCCTGTCAGCAAAAGCCTGCAACTGTTGGTAGCCGCGATACTCACTCAGTAACTCATGGTAAGTCTGTTGATGATCACTGCTATAACGATAGATCCACACCTCGGCATCACCAGCACGCTCCAGTACTGTCTCAAAAGGCAGGGAGAGACTGCCACCGTGAGTGTCATCCTGCCAGGCATAACGTCCGCCGGCATCCAGTATCATCTGTCCGATGGTGCTCTTACCTCCCGGCACATACCAGACGGAACCAACTATCTTATCCACAAGGACAGAACGTCCTTGTCCCATCTTCCGGGCTTCCTCCTTTAACGACAGGTAGTTCTTCTCTACCACGTCAAAAAGACTATCCGTCTTCTGTTCCTCTCCGAAGAGCATCCCGTAGAACTTCATCCATTCCGCACGGGCAAGCGGAGTATTCTCCATATATTCCGCACACTCCACCAGCGGGATGCCTATCTCCTCCAGTTTACCATAGCCCCCACTGTTCTCAAACGGGGAGAGCATGATGATATCCGGTTTGATATCCATGATCTTCTCCACCACAGGACTCAGTCCATTACCACAGTCAGCGACCTTACCTTTCCTGACTTGTTCGTGAATGAAAGGGATCTTGATATATTTCAAATCGGCGACACCGACGATATTCTCTCCATGACCCAGCGTGTTCAGCAGGGAACAATGGACAGTGGTAAAGACAGCGGCACGTTCTACGGGAGTGCGGATAATAGTACCATGAGGGAGGTCTTGGGGGAGTTCACTTTGACGAGGAACGAGGATATAGGTATGCAACAGCATTCCTTCCTTCCAAGGATTACGGATGTCCACCTCCGTATAACCCTCATGTTGGACGACAGAGAGTAATGAAGAGTATTTAAGATGTAAAGTGTCGCCACCCTCCTGTGAGAAACCTGTCCGGTTCCCACAGGAAGACAGCGACATTGCCACAAGGGCAAATATAAGGAGATTTCTAATGATATTAATACTTAACCTCCTCATAGGATACATAGAAGTCAATAGCAGCAGGACCTACGCCACAGGAGTACTCCTTGATTGGAGAGCCATACTGGTCATACTCAACGACATATCCGTTGGCGGAATAGTCAGGAGTATTGGGAGTATCTGCCTTCTCGCTATAGGATGCCACGAAGATATGGTTTGTCACCGGGTCAGCTGTCACGACATTGGGATAGAAGAACTTGTTGACACCAGAAGGGATGTCTTTCTTGACACCAGACTGGATGTTATAGACCATAAAATGATCCACGCTCTTACCATACTCAGAGCAGTCTGCCGCTAAGATGTTATATCCGACGAACGTAGCGTTCGTGCAGTCGAACAGTGTCGTCACATTACCGGTTTCGAGTTTGGCAAGACGTATACCACCCTTCACATCAGCATAGTTACCCTGATCCAAGATGTAGAGATCGGTACCAGCCACAGCCACATCAGTAGGATTGGTGATCTTGCTGTCAGTGATGGTCGTGGACTCTTTCGTACTCACGTTGATCACAGAGATGGATGCCTTTGTCTGGGCACCATAGTCGGAGTTGGCGACAAACAACAAACTTCCGGAAATTGCGACACCTTCAGGATAAGAACCTACGGTATAGACATTCTTCAACGCAAAGGACGTCGTGTCAATAGCGGCTACATAACCGTTACCCTCTGTCGTCGTCTCCCAAGTCTCAGAATTAAAGGTGTTAGAGCAACCGCCATAGGTTGACACATAGACGATGCCGTCAGCACCTACCAGGTGGCGGGGAGCGACACCCTTGTCAGCACCCATCAGGTTAGTGAGTTTCAACTGTGCGATAGACGCCAGTGTCTTGGCATTCACAATCTCCAGGGTATTCTCGTCTGTGACAGCGATATACATCTTGTCGCCATAGACCATGATGTCGTTAGGAGTACCACCCAGTTTACGACCGTTCTTAGCATAGAACTGATCATTGACAGAGGTTCCTGTGGCATAGTCTATATAGGTCAGACTACCATCGATACCGCTCCATACATTACCAGAGCAGATCACAAAAGCGCCATTTGTCACAGGAATGGTATAGGTACCACCTCCATTGTCTTTGTCATTACAAGCGGTAAAGAGTGTCGCACTCAGTACTACCGCAAAACTTAAAAGATACTTTTTCATGTTACATTAAAATTTATAATTAATGGTTACTTGATAACTACGTCGTGGCATCGGATAATGTGACACAATCTCGTACTGTGTGTTGAACAGGTTCTTGAGGTCGAGACGTGCCTCTATCTGGTGTCTGCCGAAAGTCAACTGACGGTAGGCGGTGACACCGAAATCCATATAGCCGTCAATCATCGTCCCGCTATAGTGGTCGTTATTGGGCCACCGACTGCTCACCCCCACTCCATGCAGCGATACATTCACCCACGGGTTCTCGAAAGTCAGCGCCAAACTGCCTGTATGCTTAGGCATATACGCTATCTGTTTCTTATAGTTAGGTGACTCGGGGTTAAAACGGTTCTCCACCTTCTGGTAACTGTAGTTGCCGGAAAACAAGAGAGCATAACGTGGAGAGAAACGGTAAGACGCCTTGATGGTGGCGTCCATACCATAGGTGTACACCTTGCCGATGTTCACACAGGTCCATATAAACATATTATAAGGTATAGCGACTATCATGTCCTTCACATGGTTATAATAGCCGTCAAGCGTCAAATAGAGATGCCAGTTCTTGGAACGGGTATGGGAGAAGGTGACTCCGATGTTATACTGATCCGTCAACTCCGGTTGGAGGTTCGGGGAACCATAGTGATAGAAATAACTCTCGTTGAAAGTCGGAGAACGGAAGATATTCTTATAAGAGGCACGTACATAGAGGTCGTACGCCTCCAGCAACCGGTATGAGAGGGACACAGAAGGAGACAGTCTTCTCATGTTACCGGCGGAGTTCTTCTGTATATCAATCCTGTCCACGTCGGGGACATCCTTCTGTTCGTTGAGATAAAGGGAATAGAGCAGTCTTCCTAAGACCGTCAGACGTTTGTTGTGGTATTTCGCCGTAGCAGACTGCAGTAACGTATGGCGAGACGGTCGTCCCGTGACGGCACGCCAGGAACTGCCATTCAGGTTATTGAAGGCATAGTCTGCCGAATAGTCGAAAGTCCAGTGGTCATCAGGAGCATAAAGCAATGCCACAGAGGTATAGACCTCTCTTTGCCAATAACTGGCGTCATTGATACCACCTGGTTTCAAAGCATCCTCATAGATAGAGGCAGACCAGTTGAACTTAGTATTCCACTTCAACGACAGCTTTTCTCCCCAGCGAGTCTGATACATCATCTGGGCGAAGAAATTCCGGTCCCGGAGATTCTCCCCGCTGAGGTTGGTATAATAACGCACCAGTCCTGGCAACTGTCGGTCATTGTCATAATAATAGATCTTTCCCGACAAGCGGTTGACAGCGTTGATGCTCCACAGGAAGTTCAGCTCCCCATGCCCGCTGTTCATCCTGCTATTCGCACGACGGTCGTGGATAGTCTGCAGTCCGTTCTGCAACTCATACGGATAGTCATTCTCCGCATAAGTATATTCCCCAACGGCACTGAAGGCAAACTTGTCGGAGAAGTTCTGCTCATAACGGAGGAAAGGACTGACATAGCCGAAAGAGCCGAACTTCACCTGTGTGGTGAGATGAGCTCTGGTGTCCGCTGTCGGCAAACGGAGTGTCTGGATATTCAGTACGGCAGGAGTCGTCACCTGACGGGCGGGAATGAAGATGTCATCATTATCACCTATCACCAACGAGAGGTTGTCGACATTATCCAGCGAGTAACGGGAAAGGTCTATCTCACCACTCTGGCACTCTGAGAGCATCACCCCGTCATAGCATACCCCCGTATGCTTGGCACCGAAGCCACGTACGGAGACCGTCTTCATACCTCCTGCCCCACCATAGTCACGGATGGTGATACCAGGCAGTCGATGGAGGGCGTCGGCGATATCCGTCACTCCCATCGTCAGCATGTCCTGACGATCTAACAGATGCAGGGGTGCCGTACTGGTGACAGTATGCTTCCGTTGGGTCTCCGTAATCGTCACCTCCTCCAACTGATGCACACGACCAGTGATGGTATCTGTCTGTGCCACAGCACTTAACGACATCCACGAAACACCCAGAAATGTGACAATCTTTTTCATCCTTTGTTCTAATGAACTTTTTTGCAGATGCAAAAGTAATACATTATACGCAAATGACAAAAATAATCATTCATTTTTTACTTCAAGAATCCGATAGACGGCAGGTATATCCACATAGCGGCGGATATGGTCGGCAAGTTTGTCGTATTGTTGTTCCTTAAAGGTATGGTAATCAAAAGCCGGAGTGCTCTTCACCTTTTCCTTATAAGGACGGAGCAGATAGTCCACAAACGAGGTGTTGTCAAGAATACCATGAACGTAGGTTCCGATACAACGGTCCTCTATCAGTATCACCTCGTCAGTATCACTGATACCCTGATGGATCTCATAACCCTGACATGTCTTACCATCAAACAGGAAGGTCACCTGACGGGTAATCTTCTCCGCTGTGATCGTAGTATGGACAGGTAGCAGACCCAGTCCCGGCATATTGGTGATGTCACCCTCAAAGCCCTCTGGATCCTCAACAGACTGTCCCATCATCTGATAACCACCGCAGATTCCCAGGATGGTAGCCCCGCGACGACGGGCACGGATAATCGCCTCCGCCATCCCATGACGACGCAGGTGATACAGGTCGTCAATCGTCGATTTCGATCCAGGTAGGATGACGATGTCAGCATCATTCAGGTCGTCGGGTGTACTGGCATAATAAAGATGGACACGAGGATCCTGTTCCAACGCATCGAAATCGGTGAAGTTACTCATATGACGGAGTAACACCACTGCGACATTGATCATGGACCGTTGACTGTTATAGGATTTCCGTTCCAAAGACACACTGTCCTCTTCCTCTATATGAATATCGTTGTAATATGGGATGACACCCAAGACGGGGACATGACAGAGTTCCTCGATGATCTTCACACCGTCTCTGAACAGTTCTATGTCACCGCGGAATTTATTGATAATGATACCTTTGACATGCTTGCGCTCTTCTTCCGTCATGAGCATGATACTCCCATACACACTGGCAAAGACACCTCCTCTGTCAATATCGGCAACTAAGATGACATCTGCCTTCGCATATATCGCCATCGGCATGTTCACCAGATCTATTTTACGGAGGTTGATCTCAGAGACACTCCCCGCTCCCTCCATCACAACAGGGTTATAGACGGACGCAAGACGGTCGAAGGCGGCATGTACCTCCTTACGTAACTCATCCCTGCCCTCATTACGGAAATAACTGCCTGCCGACTGGTTGCCAACGGGTTTCCCGTTCAGTACCACCTGGGAGGTGTGGTCCGACTGAGGTTTCAGCAGGATAGGATTCATATCCGTATGACAGGGGATTCCTGCCGCCTCTGCCTGTACAGCCTGCGCACGTCCGATCTCCAAACCCTCTGAGGTGGCATAGGAGTTCAGTGACATATTCTGTGCCTTAAAGGGTGCCGGGTGATATCCGTCTTGCAGGAACACACGACAAAAACCAGCAGCTATCACACTCTTACCCACGTCACTGCCTGTTCCTACGAACATGATTGGATGAAGTCTCTCCGTTTTCAATTCTATATCCTCCACTCTCAACTATAAACTCTCAACTATAAACTCTCAACTAAATAAAGATGGGTATAACTTGCCAGCACGTTCTTGTAACGGAATACTGGCGTGTCTACGGGTTCCCCTTTCGCATTATAGACCTGTGTGACACTCTTGGGTATGTCTCCCAGGAACTGTGTATAATGAAACTCATGACCTCGGTACTCCTTGCCGTCAAGCATAAAACGACGATAGCCCAAGGAGAGCCTGCGGTCTGCTTTCCGTGCGGAAATCTTATAGGGTAATACCCCACACATCGGATACTCACCCATTCCCGCTGACGCGCCAACCCGTAGCCTTTCGTCTGTAACGATTGACTCACAGAGATACATCATACCGCCGCATTCTGCCTGTATGCGACCACCACGTTCCGCAAAGTCTTTGATAGCTTTCCTGCAGACTTCATTCCGCACCAATGCCTCTAAATGCTTCTCTGGATAACCGCCAGGCAGGTATAACAAGTCGATATCATCCAACTCCGGCACCTCCGTCTCCGGGTCGAAGAATGTGACCTCACCCAATGCGTCTATCGTCTCCTGGTAGAGAAAGGAGAACGACTCGTCATTGCGTGCTATCAGCGTTCTAAGAGTCTTTCCCATCTCACATTCTTTTTAAGTAAACTCACTAACTCACGACTCTCGGCTGTCTTCGAGAAATCCAATCCCAGATAGCGGGAACCTTGCTCTAAGGATGTTTGCTTAGGCAGATACCCCAGACATTCTATATGAAGGTCATCACATACCTGCTGCAGCATCTGAAAGTGTCGTTCACTACCTACCTTATTGAAAATGACTCCCACAATACGGACATCCTTGTTGAAGTGTATAAAGCCAGACAGTAGCGGTGCCATCGAATAGGCAGCTGACTTCGCATCCACCACCAGTATCACAGGAATGTCCAGCACACGGGCTATCTCTGCCGTTGATCCTTTGTCACGGTCATAGCCGTCAAAGAGTCCCATCATACCCTCCACGACACACACGTCAGCATCCTGTCCATAGCGGACGAACAACTCCCTGACGTGTTCTGGAGTAGCCATAAAGGTATCAAGATTCACCGACGGTCTTCCACATACTGCCGTATGGAATTTCGTATCGATATAGTCAGGACCACATTTAAACGGTTGTACCCGATAGCCCTCCTGTGTCAGAAGAGCCATCAGTCCCCGTGCGACCGTCGTCTTTCCCGACCCGCTCGTTGGTGCCGCTATCAGAAACTTCCTCATGATCAGTCTTTTTCTCATATTATTTATTTATCCATCTTTTTGAAGACAAATCTTACCAACAGGAAATTCACGGGTATGGAAACAGCATAGACTCCCACTGGAGCCATCTCGGCACTCATACCTGTCCAGATGAAGAAATTCAGCAGACCCATCTGCAACAGGTAGTTCACGATGTGAGCCACACCGAAACCAGCTCCGTTCTTAGCAGAGGTCTTCTTGCGGAAGATGTAGTAGGCGCTCATGTAATAGTTGAAAATGAATCCGGCAATATATCCCGCTGTCCATGCTATATTCACGTTCATCACCAGTTGCAGCAGCCAGTATACTCCATAGTGGATAACCGTCACCAGTGTACCCACTATGGAAAACCGAATCATTTCTCCGATCGTCTCTTTATTGATATTGAGTTTCTTCATGTTGTTACTTTAAAAGGTACAGACCTTTATTCTTGCAAAGTTACTAATTATTTTTGTTATTGCCAAAATATGTAGCATTTTCATGCAGGAATATTAGCAAAAATAATTATGGGGGTAATACCCGTCCTATGACATATTCTGCAACTATGTGGAACCATATATCTTTAAAAAATCCATTGAAAGACTTGCCTTTGAACTGCTTTTTTCAATTTCGCGGAATATCTTTGGCATATTCCAAAATAAATTGTAATTTTGCACCCCGGAAAAAAGTTTTTGTTAAACAAAAGATTGTTATGAAGATTAAATTTTTCTTTATTATTTGGTGTTTGTCCCTGCTGACAGTTCTCGAAGCGCAGGGCGAAAACGTGACGTTCCGTGTGCGCTCATGGGACGCAAAAAACAACCAGGTGGTGACCACCACCGACACAAAGGATGCCACCGTGCTCAGCGGTGAGCACGAGAACGACTGGATAGCCCTCGGCAACGGCTACTACGTGGTGAATTCCCATACGCAGTACAAGGTGCTCAACATCACTGGCAACGACGTACACCTCATCCTCTCGAACGGCGCTGAGCTCAACTGCGTACACGTGAAGCTGAAAGACGGCTACAAGCTTCACATTCACGACGTGTCCGACCAAAGCTCGGGCAAACTCATCGTGGAGAATCATAAAGAGTATACTAAAAAAGCCGGTAAAAGAAAATATGGCAATGGTTCCTATACAACTACCCACGGCGTTTATCACACAGCAGCAGGCATCGGCACCGGCGGTTCCGAAGATGGTCCTATGGGCAGCCTCTATGTACACAGCGGAACGGTCGAAGTCTACCAAGGCGGATTAGGTGCTGCCATCGGTGGCGGTCTTGAGTGGGGCATCGGTGTCAACAGCGAGGTGACAATCTTCGGTGGTATTGTCGAAACTCACGTCTTTAGCGACAACTATTCCGGTGCTGGCATTGGCGGCGGCATGAAAGCCAATCAGGGTGGACCGATAAACATCTATGGCGGTACCGTGGGATCTATGATTGATGGAGATTGGCAATCATGCTCGCATGGTGCCGGCATCGGCGGCGGCGGATGGGACGGCAACGGCGGCACAGTGAATATCTGGGGCGGCCATGTCATTGCTATCGGCGGAAAAGATGGTTGCGGCATTGGCGGCGCCGACGGTGGCAAGGGTGGCGACGTACACATCTACGGTGGCACGGTAGAAGCACGCGGTGGTGAGAAATGCTCAGCTATCGGCGGCTACAGAGGCAAGGACAAGGGCACCATCACCTTTGCCGACAACCTGAAGGTCATGGCCGGAACTGCAACACGTAAAGAGAGAGGCAATTATGAGCTCAAAACCAATACTGAGCGTGTGTTCACCAACGCCGAGCGCGAGGCTGCATGCCAGTATCGTACATGGGCAAAGGTGGAAGCCTGCCTACATACTGCGCCTGCCGACGGCAGCGACAAAACAGAGGCTATCTATTACACCATTGATGACAAGAATACCCACACCAAGCATTGCCGCTACTGCAACGCTACATGGAAGGAAAGTCACTACGACGTGACCTGCGTCTGTGGCAAGAATTCAATGGTACAGATCGGCATCCATAATCCTGGAACAACAGAGAATACTTACGCAGCTGGCATTCTGAAAATCGTAGGTGCCGGCAAGCAGTTCACTATGCCAGCCTGCAGCGTGCCCGAGGGCTACGAGTTCAAAGGATGGGAGAAGGATCCCACAGAAGAGAATGAAAACAAATGGTGTCACACACCGGACGGCCTCGTTCAGCCACAGACATCGATAACCGCTGAGGCTGGCATGGACTATGCCAAGTACTACGCCCGTTTCGCCAAAGTCTATACCACCTCATGGACATGGATAAGGACTGCCGGTGGCGCACAGGCAACGGTGACCATCAAACACAAAGGTGAGACCGTAGCATCGGAGACATCAGGCTCCTCAAATAAAATGAACATCACCTCGGAATACCTGACGGAAACGATGACGGTAGATGACCAAGAGGTGGAAATCATCATCGGCACGCGTTACAACGCTACTTGCAACTGGACCAACTCTGACGGGCATACCTATGAATTTACCGACAGCTATGACGTCGTCGATGACCTCACCCTCCAGAACGGCAGTGACAACACCGAAGCCATCAGCGAAAACATTTTATGTCCTGTCAACGTTGAGCTCAACGGTCGCACACTCTACAAAGACGGCAAGTGGAACACGCTTTGTCTGCCATTTGACATCTATGACTTCACCGGCACACCGCTTGAAGGCGCTACGGTGATGACGCTGGATGTGGAGGGTACGTATGGCGACAAGAAGACCGGCTATGATGCCTCTACTGGTGTGCTCTCGCTCTACTTCGAAGAGACCGACTGGATAGAGGCCGGCGTACCTTATCTCGTAAAGTGGGCAAGTGGCGACAATATCGAAAGCCCTGTTTTCAACAATTTCACCATTTTCAACGATGACCCCGACGAGACGAAGCTTGTCAGTGAGGACGGCAAGGTGACCTTCATCGGCAACTACGACCCCGTAGTGCTCACTGGCGGCGACAAGGGCAGCCTCTACCTTGGCGCAGATAACAAGCTCTACTGGCCCAGTGCCAACAAGACCGTCAATGCCTTCCGCGCCATTTTCAAGGTCGACACCAGCATTGCCAGCCAAGTACGTTCCTTCGAGATGAACTTCGACGGAGACACCGTTACTGGCATCGTCACCATCGAACAAGAAAAAGGCAACAACAGAGCCAACCGCTGGTACGACTTGCAGGGCCGTCAGATTTCAAATAGTAAATTGTCAAAGGGTCTCTACATCCACAATGGACAAGTAGTCGTGGTTAAGTGATTATTGATAAAGAATGGTAATTTCTCAAACAGAAAAGAATATGAAAAAACAATATATAAAACCCGACGTAGTAGTACTCGAGCTGAAATACAGCGGCATTATCTGTACCAGTCTGTATGAATTGCTGGATAGCAATCTGACAGACGACGGGTTGGTCTTCCCTCAAAGTGACGAAGGCTTAGACATCGACATTCGTTAGCAAAAAAGCCCTGGCACCAACATGATGCCAGGGCTTTTTTCTAAGATGCCTTCTTAATACTCATCCTCGTTGAAGAGGAAATGTTACTAAGAATAGTAATGATGATGTTATTTTGTTATCCAGTCAAGGGAAAGGTTTTTATCCTAAGCAATTAATAACAGATAGAGAAAAGCTTTTAAAAAAATATAAAGTTATCATTACTTATGCAATGTCTGGTGGTAATAAACCTTCATCTAATGGCGATTATCAAGTTGTTTCTTCACTACAGGTATTGACTCCCAATGAAGTTTGTACAGAAACATATTTAATAATGGGCACTTATGATTGTGAATCGGAAGCAAATAATATGTGCACTTATGTTTCAACGAAAACATTTCGATTCCTTTTGTTACAGGCTCTTACTTCTATACATATAACAAAAGATAGTTTCCAATTCGTCCCCCTCCAAGACTTCTCAAAGCCATGGACGGACGAAGAACTCTACAAGAAATACAAACTGACTGATGAGAAAATCCAGTTCATCGAATCAATGATTAAGCCAATGGAATAAAAAGTAATAAAATAACAACGGCGCTCTTTGACAAGTTTTTGATTGGAATGTTTTGCTAAATCGGAAAAACATTGTATCTTTGCATCATAAAAAGCAAAGAACTATGGAAGAGAACAATTATCAACG
>NZ_FOWK01000005.1 GCF_900115435.1 Prevotella sp. tf2-5 | reverse complement strand
CAAGTTTTTGATTGGAATGTTTTGCTAAATCGGAAAAACATTGTATCTTTGCATCATAAAAAGCAAAGAACTATGGAAGAGAACAATTATCAACGATTCGTAGAAGAAGACACTGGCATAGCCAGCGAACCAATAGTTGAATATAAAGCTACTGGCAGCGGCTATGAAGGTGCTGTCATAGATGACGACCCAATCATGTCGGATGACTATGATCCAGGCATCGGTCCTTACACAATGGAAGAACTGAATGCCCGTATAGACGAGGCAGAAGTATTCATTGAAAAGGCCGAGAATGGTGATTGGAGTGATTGGGTATCTTCCGAAGAAATGACAGCACGTTTATACCAGCAATATCCATGGCTACAATAAAATGCTCACTTCATCCCCCTGTGAGCATGAAAAAGAGAATCAAGTAGCAATTTCCTATTAAACTTGTCATCGTTGCGCCATAAAAAGAAGAGTTATGGCAACAACGAACAGTTACTCACAAGGGTCTTTTCTGAATGATTCGGGGCCCGAGCCATCATCATTGTTTTCCAAGTGAGACAGGTACCAGTCCCTGAGTGTCTAGTAAGTTGGGGGCTACGTTTAGAAGTAAGGTGGGTCGTGCCGCTGTCGCGGTGGCACCGCCCTCCTGTTGAGTTTCTAATCGCACAGAGGGTCACTGCCCCCGTGTGTCCCCGATCTAGCCCGATTAATCTGATTTAGCAGACTGTAGTATAGTTTCTTGTACTTGATGGATTCATCGATGAATTTTACAATTGCGCGGTTCTTGTTATGAATGACTCGTCGCTGCCAGAGGCACACACCCACAAGCATCAGCACGACGGCGAACAAGATGACACACAGCAGGTTCATATTCATATCGACAAAAGTCTATAAATCAGGGTGCAAAAAGAAGGAGGGCCGTGCCATTCGCCGTGGCGGCTGCACCGCCCTCCTGTTGTTTTCTTATCGCACAGGGTGCCTGTCCCCATGACTATCGCGCAGCCGCTGTCGCGGCTAAAATAGATAAATTGGCAAATCGATAAATAGGTTAAAAAGCGAGGCAGGCACGAACTCGGCAGGTGTAGGCGTCGTCCTTTTTGTCGTCGGACCAATTGCCATTGATGAAGTTTAAGTCCCACGCCCTTTTGTCATTGTACTCCGTACTTGACCAGTAGCAGGCCGACTGCAAGTTACTAGCGCCTGAGATGCCATTGAAGCCGTTGCGCAAATCCTGATAGTTATTTTTGGTGCCTAATACATTCTTACAAGCATTAATCATCTTATTCCACTGATAGCCTGAAGCCAGGAACCATGCAGAACAGCCCGTAGGCGCTGCAGTACTGTTATTGGCTATCGCAGCCTTGAAGGCAGGATAAGTGTCGGAGTTGTGAGTAGCATCATTGTACTGCAGGCCGCTCTCGCTGGTGAAATTATTACTATTCGTGGTGTTATACGTGTGTACCTTAGTCTTCGAAGTGCTCCACTTGCAAGTATTACCACTATTCTCATCGCTCAGTGCCAGAGCCAAGCCATGGTTGCAAGGAGCGGCTTCGCCTGTCTCGCTACCCAAATAGGCTATCATGGCCACTTTCGTTCCTGTAGATGACCGTGCTGCAAACTTGCCGTCAGAAAGAATCACGTCGCCAATGGTTGCCATCTTCACCGTGCTTTGGTAATAATTGCCTGCTGTTGTTGCCGTGCCGACAGTAGCTTTGGCAATGTAGGGATTGCTGTTAATGGTGGCGTTGAACCAGTAGGTTCCGGCAGCCATGACGGGCAGAGCTACATACAATTCACCAGAGGCATCGGTAGGCGTAACGGTGGTAATCACGTTGCCAGAGCCGTCGCTGACCTTGAACTCCGTTGCGCTCTTGGCTGCAGCGCTGATATTCTGAATCGTGAACTTGAAGATGGAGAACTGCGCTGCAGGATCGGTGGTGACCGTCAGGCCGGGCGTAGTGGTCTGGATGGTGCCTGCGCCCACGCGTACGTCGAGGTTGGCCGAGAGCGTGCCGTCCTGATCGGCCAGCAGCGTGGCGGCATCCTTCACGCCCGTGTGGTCATCCTTGGCTGCAGAGAGCGGATAGACCAGCGTACAGGCGGTGTTGTCGGGCGTGCCGGCCTCCACGGTGAACGTGATGGTGGCTGCGCCCGAGCCGTCAACTGCGGTGATGGTGGCATCGGCTGCGTACGGGGTTGCGTCCTTCGTATAGAGGATAGCGATATGCTCATTCACTGCCCACTCGACCACAATCTCGTTAGTGCCCTCGCTTACGGCGCGGTTGGTGGCACCGTTAGTCTTCGGAGCCAGTGTGGTGGTGATGGTGATGCCCTCTGCCTTTGCAGGCTGCTCGACGGGACTCTGAATGTCGTTGTCATCGTTGCTGCAGGCGGCAAATGTCAGTGCCAGTGCAGCCATAAAGAATAATTTCGTAATTTTCATTGTTGTCTTCTTGTTAAATGGTTAAACACTGGGGGAATTAGAAAACGAAAGGATCGGGCTGTTCAGGATAGTTGTCGGGAATGATCAACTGACCGCTGGTTTGCAGCAGGTGCCCCTGATACTGCAACTCTACTACCTTCGTCGAAGGTTTCTCATACTGTCTTTTCTTCATTGTTGTTTTTTGTTTTGTGATTAATATTGGTGAATTAAAAATTATTGCGATGGGGATAAAAAACAATGCGGCTTCTCTTGCCGGAAAGCAAGAAAAGCCGTATATTCGTGCGCGGATGTGGCGTATATTTATAGAGGTGAGTAAGTCTGCTGTGTGTGTGTTAGCGAATTATTTGGAACAGCCAAATAATCCGAGTTAAAAGATGTATATGTCACACACTTTGTCTGCATCGATGCTTCTATTATTCTTTAGCTTTCTGCACAAACTCTGCTGGTGTCATCACCAGTAGGCTTATAGTCCTTGGGTATTTTGGGAAAAATGAGATTTCCCTTATGTTGCTTCTTTTCCACGCTCTCGGCAGCCTCTATCAAGTGGTTTGCCAGCCAGCGTTGATTGCTTGCTGAGAGCGAAAGCCCCTGCAGATAACTCCACAAATTATTTAGTGACACTGTATTCATAACTATACTTCCTAATCGTTATTATGCAATTTTACGCTGTAAAGTTACGATATTTTTCTGAATCGACAATGCTTTTATGCTTAATAATTTGGATTATTGCCCACTTCTTATTAATTTTGCATACTCACAAGGGTGCCCCCCTGTGAGCATTATTAATGAAAATTCCCCCACGTCTCACGACGTAGGGGAATGATACTCCTCACAAAACACTTAATTATTATGAACTTTTAAAACAGCATATTCCAACCTTTGGCGACGGAATAGCGGAGGGTGTCACGATCGTCGGCACTTAGACCGCACTCCACACTTGCCATGGCAAGGACGAGCTCACACCAGACAATCTTGGTCTCTGTCTTCATCGGGGGCAGGGGGACATCGGCACCCATCTGGGTGATCCTGCATACCGTCTTGATATACGCCTCCACCTGATTCTCCGTCTCGGGTGCCCACCGACAGATGATCTGTCGGATGGTGATGCACCCATATTTGGTGTAGTATGTCCGTAGCAGTTTCAGGGCTGCACGGAACCCATACTGCATGGATGAGAACTGACAGAAGTGAGTCTCACCTCCGAGGTTGGTCTCCCCCAACCATATCTGTGACTTACTCTTGATGATATTCAGCGGGTTATTGTTCCGCAATCCTCTTGCTTGTTTTTTTGTACTCATAATTTTTTAATCTTTAATTTTTCATTTTTCATCTTTAATTTTTCTCACGACAGTGAGAAACACTCCTTCTCCCCTTTCTTTCGCCTGGAAGATGAGTTTCTTGAGTGTGAAGATCATGTTGCGAGAGGCAACCATCTTTCCGTCACCACGATAAGCACCAGGTATCAGCCCTACCTCGATTTCCTCGACGGAATTGCCGATTTGGAAGAACACCTGTTTGCTCGTCATCTTAGGGACCCCTACCACCAAGGGCAGACAGAGGTCGAAGGACTCAGAATGTCTGATGACTACGGGATAACGTCCTGGGGGCATAGCTGATTTGAACTGCCGTACATAATCAGGGTCTTTCCCCATTTTCTTGATGGGCGGCTCCAAGGTGTCACATATAAACTCCTTATCCTCACGACCCAGGTACTCGTCGAATGTTCTGTTGATGATGCTCAGTCGACCGACTGTGCATTCTTCTGTTTTTATGAATCTTTCTAATATTAGTTCCATGATGATTTTATTTTTTTGATTTTTGATAACTGAAATCTGAAATCTGAAATACGTGCCCTCTAGCTTTCCATACACTAATCATTTGTGCAGTTCTTTTCCCGTTCAATCCTTGTTGACGACGCATATTAGCAGCGTCCTCTAATGTGAATCTCTCAGGTAACAATTCCAATAGGTTTTGAGGTCCCTTCTTGGGTTTGTCTTCTATATAATCCGCATTTTCAATTGCCTTTCCAAAGAATTGCATTTTACACCACATATCGTAGTGGAACGACCAGCGCACGAAGTCCTCGATAGACTTATCCCACTTGCAGTCGTTGGCGACATACAGCAGACAACCTTTCAGCCATGCGATGACATTGGCACGGAAGGAGAGGTTTTCATAAACCCTTGATTGACTCAATAAAGAGAACTCCGCATTCTCCTCCACCATCTTCTGGGCGAGTTTGAAAGCCTGTGGACAGTTCACCTCCCCGACAGCCTTCGTCAGTTTCTCGATGTAGGGGCGTAGCTCCTCCTCAAAGGCAGCGTCGTAGGTACCATAGACTGGCATCTCCGCACCAATCTCACGTTCAGGTATCGTACAGAAGTTGATACGACTGATCGGTCCGTCCGTGAGGACGTTACGGAAGTAACGCTGACCTTTGTTGATGGTCGTCGCCGCATTCCAGTTGAAGCGGATACATACCTTCTCCGTCACCGAGCCTGTCCCCACACGGGTCTGTCCGTAGCGGTTGCCAGGGTCGAAGGCAAGACACATGATCTGGAACTGCTGACCGCCCTTGCCGGAGCCACGCAGTGCGTCAAACTGGTCTATCTCGTTCATCTTGGTGTAGAGGAAATGACCGTCTGCCTCTGCCATACGCATCACGAAGGCAGGGTTCGTCATGTCAGGATCCACCTCTTGGATGATGAGCCCTTCGGGACGCTGACGCTTGTCCTTGTTGGCACCTTTCGAATTGACCTCCTGTTTCCATTGCTTCTCACGCTGCAGGTTCTCCTCGTCACGCTTACGGATGTCCGCCATGATGTAGTTAATTGGTTGCGAGATACAATCCTTACCAGCACCCGTGCCAGCCATCAAGACATTCATGAGGGTCGCCTCATGCAACACATTATCTATATAGCGGAAGCGTACCTTGTAGAGATGGGCGGCAAGAGAAGGGAAGACGGCATGCGCCACTGCAGGCTTATAGACATCAGGAGTGCGGGAAATCAAGAGCTGAATGAGCTTCGGTAATTTCTTCGGCATCTCTGGAGGTGTCTCAGGCTCGTCATCCACCATATTCCTCTCTTCCATCAAGTCCTTGACAATCCCTTTCAGAAGATAGGTGAAGTCCTTGGGTTCTTCTTTGCAAGCGGACTCAGCGACACGTAGCACCTCACCCTCTGACAACCCCAGTCGGGGAAGCACCTCTAATATCCTTTGAGGCTTGTTCTCCATGATGGCACGAAGATTGACCGCAAGTTTATGGAGTCGTACGTTACGCTCCCCATCCACAGGCACACCACCTGTCCTTCGCCAGTACTCGTTGATGATGTCACCAAAGGGAATACCTTTGTAGGATGGCTGTCCGTCGATGACGGCAGGCAGATTTCTTCCCTCATCCATCTTACATCTTCCCTCATCCATCTTACACCTTCCGTCTAACATCCCCTTTCTATACCGCTCTCCGAACAGCTTCTCAAACTCGTCGTCCTGATAGTCAAAGATGGCGTCGTTGATATAGAGGATTTCCTCCTGTTGTGGAGAGAAGGACGCACGGCTGGCATCCTTGCAGGCCTCGTCAGGCTCCACACCTAATAGGGTGGCAAGATGGTGCTGGTTGGCACTGAGGTCACCGACGGCTATATCTGCCTTGAAGACTACCCGCAACCCTTTTCCCGACGGGGTGATATGCACCAGCATCACCTGGTTCTTGCTCACAAGGGGACACTCCGATGTCCCCCTGCCCCCGATGAAGTCTGAGACCAAGATTGTCTGGTGTGAGCTCGTTCTTGCCATGGCAAGTGTGGAGTGCGGTCTGTCTGCCGACGATCGGGACACTCTCCGCTATTCCGTCGCCAAAGGGTGGAATATGCTGTCCCTTCTATGTCACTCCTCTGTCACTTAATTTCATCCGCAGAAATACTCACAAGGGAACCCCTGTGAGTATTTCTTTTCTAGCATATAATAAAATGGACAGGAAAGTGGATCATTGAGTCATCGACGAAGTCGCTTGCCAGAGCAAGAACCTCAAGTCTCAAACAAAGAGACAGTCCCCTTGTGAGCCTTACTCAATCATTTATTTTGACTTTTCCACTTATCTTTGGGGAATAATTGATAGTAAATGAGGTACGCTCCAGACCTTCTGTTATTAAAACCACTTTATACGTACGTTCAGACAATGTCCCAACCTTTATGGTCAAGTCATAAGGGCAAAGACAGTTGGTTTCTGACGTTCCGTTTTCCTTCAATGTGATAACATTACCTTCCACTGTAGCTGATACGGTAATTGTTGCTTCACATGAGAATATGACATTATTGTGTTTAATGAAAAGGCAGTTGTCTGATGTTCCTTCATACACAACCGATTCCTCTCCTAAGATACTTGCGATATCGTCTTCACCAGTTCCCGAACGCAAGGATGTTATTGTCTTGCATCCTGTCTTTGCAAAAGACACGAGTGCGTCTTTTGGTTCGTTATTATTATCATCGTCACTACTACAGCTTGTCAGTGTAAAAGCAAACAAAGCACAAAAAAATATTATCAGATTTGTTCTCATTGTTGTAAGTTATTTATTATGTTGCAAAGATAGTATTATTATTTTAAACATCAAGTGTTTACAGGCTTATTTAATAAATTTTGCACTATATATATTTCCATCATGTATGGCTCTCACAATATACAAACCAGAACTATAACTACTGATATTAACAGTTGTATCTGAACCAGTAACGGTTTTTGAGGTCATAATTTGTCCTGTTTGAGAGTTAATAACAGAGAGATACCATGTCGGTTGCTGATATAATCCTCCACCAAAATAGTATCTGCACACATCTCACTCTGAAGCATGGGCATGCTCAGTGTCAATACTGCCATAAGCAGTTTCATCATTCTTGTTTTCATTTTGTAGTCGTATTGATTTCTGGCAGCAAAATTAGAAACAGAGAATGACTTCTGCAAATTTATAGGGCTTTTGTTTCGTGGAGGTGCTGCAATGTTAAAATGGGGTTAACTGCCTGTAAAACAGACGATAACGTGCGAAACGAGGAGAGACAGATCCCCTAAAATGCAGCAAAATAGAGGCTATTATGAGTGTCTTAGATGTGCTTTTAGCCGTGTCTTGATGGAACGAAGGGATGAGTTGGTGATGCTGAGCGTTTCTTGAATCTCGGCATCAGACTTGTTCATGTCCTTTAGTATAAGATAGGTGAGCAGGCGTGAGGTTAAGTCCTGATACTCGTTCATCCATGCGTCATAGGTCTCATAGCGGAGAACAGAATAGTATTCTATCAGGCAGTGCTCGTCATGGACAGACTGTAGTTTTTGCCCTTCAGTAATTGAATCGTAAACCTCCTTGCCCCGTCCCAATTGTTCATTGGTCTGCTGACGTATCATTTTGATTTGAGCATTTAATGCCATGATCTCCTCATGATGCTCTCCGTCCATGCTTTCCAGTGAGGTGATTCTCTGTTGGGCATTGCGAATCGCCTCTTCATTGGCACTAATCTGGCTGGTATATCTTCTGACAGTCCTGCGATGATAGAAATAGTAGCCGATGGATATGGAAACCAGCAGGAGAATGGAGCCAAACAGCCAAGTCAGTGTCTTATAGTATTTGTTCTCCACCACCTGGTGGTCGTATTTGTGTTGTATCTCGGCAATAGTCGCCTGCTCAGAGACTTGGTTGAGGGAGTCTTTAATCCGATAGATCCGATTGGATATATTAATTGCAGATTTGTAGTCCTCTTGCTGCTCATAGCGTTTTTGAATAGACGGAAGGACATTCAAGATAGTTTGGCTATCACTGGTCTTCAAGGCTTCTTGCCAGCATTTTTCCGCCTCTTTCTTATTACCCTCGTCTGCATAGATGTTTCCTAACTCTGCATAGGTATGAGGCATTGGATATATCTCTATAGATTCTAACAGATACTCCTTTGCTATATTATTATCACCGAATTGGTATGATAAACTACCGACATTAGTTAGGATATATGCCTTACCCTCATCATCCATATTATTAATATGGGAGAGGCTTTCCAGTATGCGGTCTCTCGCCCTCTCCCGCTGACCTAATCTGTAATAGGCGATGGAAACATAAGACAGGCTGCGCGCTATGATCGCCGTGTCGTTCAAAAGAACAGCATCAGAAAAGGTTTGCTCCGCATACTTCAGCATCAGGTCATAGCATTTGGCACGGTCGTTCACCATACAAAGGCTCTCATGATATTTTGCCATATAAAGCAGGTCTTGGTTGCGAACGGCATGCTCCTCTCCTTTTTTTAGTAATAGCAGTGCCTCCTCATGCTCTCCCTGCTCATAGAGGGGCATTGCCAGATAATAGTAGGCTCGGCATAGCAGGGACGGATTACCGTTCTGCTCATAATATCGGACAGCCGAGCGCATCAGGCTGTCAGCGGGAACAGGCTGATAGCATTTGTACCTTGCCTGTGTCAGCAGCAGGGTATAGTAGGCACGGCTTGACTCGTCGCCCTTGTCCATGATATCGGGGATGCTCTCCAGAACATGGAGGGCAGAGTCAGTATGCTGTTCCATCAGGCTGTCTGCCTCAACCAATAGCCGCTCGTAAGCAGACTGCCTGTTGCATCCTGCCAGCACGATGACATAAAAGAAGAGAAGATACCCCAACTGTTTCATGTCTGCAAAGGTAGTGGAAACCGAGCAAAATACAAAAGAAATCCTTTTATTTCTTTCACCAGACAGCGACAGTTTTTTGAGCGGTTTGCTTTCGGCTATAGGCATTCAGTTGTTTGGCTGGAGCCGTTCAGTCTTTTGGCTATAGCCGAACGGTTGAAAGGGCGTACCTAACTCCCTCGAAGGTAGGCACTAACACCCCGTCACCAGTAACCAACAACCCTTATACAAGGCATCGTTCGAAAGAAAACTAAATGGATTTGTTTTGTTCTCTGCTTGGTTTGAACTGCCTTTGATCTTTGCTCGAAGATACTCACGTTTGAAAATGCTCAAATAAATTTGGCATTTTGCTCACTTAATCGTACCTTTGTCCCCAGGAACCAAAAACTATATTGGATATGGAGAAATATCTTGCTGACGCGCATCGCTATGAGAACGGGATGCAGTATGAGCGTTGCGGACGCTCAGGAGTGTTGTTGCCTAAGGTGTCCCTGGGTATGTGGCATAACTTCGGAAGTGTGGATCCTTATGAGCGTAGCCGACAGATCGTGCGCTATGCCTTCGACCATGGAGTGACCCACCTCGACCTTGCTAATAACTACGGTCCTTCTGCGGGCTCTGCCGAGGAGACGATGGGACATATCTTAGACGACGACCTGCGTCCTTATCGTGACGAGTTGTTTATCTCCACCAAGGCAGGCTATGGGATGTGGGACGGTCCTTATGGAGACTGGGGTTCCCGTAAATACCTGATATCCTCGTTGGACCAGAGTCTCAAGCGCATGCACCTGGACTATGTCGACTTGTTCTATAGTCATCGCTACGACCCTAACACGCCGTTGGAGGAGACGCTGCAGGCATTGGTGGATATCGTACGAGCCGGCAAGGCGCTCTATGTGGGAATCTCCAACTGGCCCTTGGAGCCGTTGCGTTTCGGTATAGAGTATCTCAAGCAGCACGACACTCCCCTGCTGATATACCAGGGGAAACTGAATATGCTCAACCAGGCACCCATCAACGAGGGTATCCTGCAACTCTGTCATGAGTCAGGAGTAGGATTCATCGCCTTCTCACCCCTTGCGCAAGGTATGCTGACAGACCGTTATCTGAACGGTATCCCCAAGGACTCCCGTATGGCAAAGGGTATGTTCCTCAGGGAAGAGATGCTGACACCGGAGCTGTTGCAGCAGCTGCGCCAATGGAACGAGGAGGCGCAACAAAAAGGCGAGAGCCTCGCGGAGATGGCACTCGCCTGGATCTTAAAACAACAAGGTGTGACTTCCGTCCTCGTGGGAGCCAGCTCTACAGAGCAGCTGGCACGTAACCTCCGTTGTATCGAGGCACAGGCTCCCGACTTTTAACCTATTCCACCTTTGAGGTCATGTCGTTACGCAAGCCCTTGAATCCTGTCAGGTAGCATTTCGCGGAGCCAAACGACAGGAAGAGGTCGAGGCGTACGGGCAGGTGGTTCTTGTCGTCGGTGACGAAGAAACGGATCAGCTCATGGTTCTTGCCGTCCTCACGCTCGATAAACGAGAAGGTGAGACAGCGGAACTTAGCACTGCTGTTGCGCATCTTGATGGTCGTCTTACCGGTAAATTTCAGCCACGAGTTAGACAGGTGGCGGGCATCACTGATAGGCATGGGGATATTCTCTCCGACCTTCAGCTTGGAGGCATCGAAGTTACGGGCACGGAGGAAGATACTCATCATGTCGTAGATACAGTCCTTATACTCCGCATCTTTCCAATGCACGTCACCGTCGTGGTCGATACGATGCATCCGCAGGTGGCAGTTGGTATTGGGATAGGTGTACCACAGCTCATCCACATAATAGCGTTTCCCCTCCCGGGCACCTTTACGGAAATATAGCGGGGAGAGGTCTAGGTTGGTATAGCACAACAGGGTGTCACGCATGACGAAATAGTTGTCGAGCTTGCTGTTACCCCTTGTGATCAGACTACTACGGAAGGCAGGTTTGCCATTATAGGTCGACTGTACGATAGACATAGACGCCGTACCCACCTTCATCCATACGAATTTCCAGTTGAAGTAAAGATCATAGGAGAGGAACTCCCCAGACTTAAAAGCTGTATTCTCTGTACCACATTGGGCATGGGCAGTCAGCATGGCGCATGACGTAAATAATACCAAAAGCAGTCGTTTCATGATTCTTTATCTATTTTACGGTTTCTTTTTTGACATATTCTATCCCTAACTCACGGGCACGGTCCGCATTACGGTTACGCAGTTTCTGTTGCTCTTTGTCAGGTCTCTGTTTTGTGATGGCGTCAGGTTTTTGTCGTGTCAGTGGCGTACCCGTCAGGTTCCAGGGCAGTGTGACATCAAACTTAGCTTTACACTCGATGCTGTTGGGGTAGTAATAGACCTCCTCAGCCTGTAAGTCCTGATCATAGTTACCAGTGTCCCATTGACCATTGCCGTTACGGTCGATGAACGCACGGATGTAGTACTTCCCCGGTGACAGGTAGAAGAATTCGGCATTCCCATTGAGAGCCCTTACTTGCTTCAGGGCTTTGTCACCTTTATCGAGCAGTTCCACCACCACCGTGGTATCGTTCTTTCCACTCAGCTGCATCAGCAAGGTGGCATACTCATCCATCGAGCGCACCTTGATACCTTGTTTAAAGGCTGGCGATGCAAGTCCGTAGATATCCACGAAGGCAGCGGAGTCGATTTCCAGACTATACTCTGTGTCCGGCTGCCATTCCGCGACAAACACATATTCCCGCAGGGTGGAGTCCTTTCGGTGGAACTCAAAGGGAGTGTTATACCACAGACTGTCTATCTTTGTATAGAGGTGGATCGCTGACGAGTCACAATGGATGAGGGGTGACGGCATCTCAAAGGTCGTAATATAGTCAGGGTCCATCTGTTGTCTCACATTATATTTAACCTCCAGGGGCTTTGGGGGCATGATACTGTCATAGGGCTCTCCACGCTTCTTCAGCTTTTCCTGTTTCTTCTCCCATTCCTCGATGGACTTCTTCAGCTCCTTCTGTCGTTTCTCATAACTCGTCTTTGCCAGGACATCCACAGTATCCACCTGTGTGACCAGTATTCCCGCGGAGTCTGTCATGAGATAACTCAGTTCCATGCGCAGGGTGTCCTGGTTAACAAGGGTGGTGTCCTTCAACCAATAGGTGAGGGTGTCCTTCTTCTCACTGGCTTCCAAGACGAAGGCGTCCTGCTCGTTGAAGTTCAGTCCCCTGATCTCTGGCAACTGGGGATTCCCATAGCTGAAATAGAGGGTGAAGCGGTCCGGGTCCTTACGCTCTGGTTGTTTCAGCAGATAACGGTCTGTCTGTATCTCCTGGAACGCCAGCAGCACGATGTCATCAGGATAGAAATGGGTATATGGCACCTGGATGATATTGTCGATGTGCAGGGTGTCCTTCCAGATAGTATCCTGTCGGATATCAGGTTTTGAGGAGGGCTGGTAGGTCTGGTGAGAATAAGCAATCATCTCACTCTTCTGGTTGAACATATAGTTACCGTCAGCATCCTGCAGGGCATAGACACGATACTCACCAGGGGCGACACCCTTGATGACGAAGCGTCCTCGTCCGTCAGTACGTGCCACACGTAACAGGGGCTTCTTCCTGAATACCGTATCGCTGAGGTCGTCATACAGTCCCACCTGAATACCCTTCACGGGTTCAAGGTTCGAGGCGTCCAGCACATTACCCGCCACCTCGAAGGTGTCTATCTGCTCTCCAGTGGAGAAGGTGAAGGTATAGTTGCCCAGGGGATTGCCCTCGTTATTGTCGCTGATAGCGTCACTGAAGTCGATGGTATAGGTGGTATTAGGCTTCAGCGTGTCTTTCAGCTCCACCACAATTTTCTTACCAGCCACTTTGATCTCCGGCATCTCCAGCTGGGGAGGTGACACGATGACTTTCTCTGTGGCATTGTCAACCTTGATATACTCATCAAACTGGATGGTGATTTTCTTCTCCTTTACTCCTGTGGCGCCATCCTCTGGTGTGGAGCCGATGATACGAGGAGGCTCATCGTCATACCATCCTCCGTCGGGCTGTCCCATACGGGCGCAGCTTGCAATGATGGTTGCAATGATAAAATGGAAAAATGTAATAATTAAAAGATTTCCTCTCCTCTTCATCATTTCCACATTATATAATTATTGCTTTTTCATGTTGAGCGAAAGCAGTTGCTCGATATGCTCACGGGAGTTGCTCAGACGAGGCACCTTATGCTGTCCTCCCAGTTTTCCACGAAGCTTCAACCAGTCGTTGAAAAGACCCGTCCGCGCCTCTATCAGCTCCAGGGGCTGTAGCGTGATATCCTTATAACGCTTTGCCTCGTAGTCGCTGTTCACCTCCTGTAGCCTCTGATCCAGCAAGCGGGCAAATTGTGCGAGGTCGGCAGGTGCTTTCGAGAACTCGATGAGCCACTGGTGACGACATTTCGCGTTCGCATCCATGAACACCGGGGCAGCGGTATATTCCAGCACCTCCGCACCCGTCTGCTGACAGGCATAGGAGAGTCCTTGCTCGGCATTGTCGACGATGAGTTCCTCGCCAAAGGCATTGATGAAACTCTTGGTACGTCCTGTGATGACGAACTTATAGGGATTGGTGGAGGTAAAACGGATGGTATCTCCAATCTTATAACGCCATAGACCACAGGATGTGGAGATCAGCATGGCATAGTTTTTGTCTTTCTCGACTCCCCAAAGGGGTACGATTTTCGCATTCTCAGCGTTCTCAGAGTAATCAGAGAGCTCAGAGAACTCATAGAACACCCCATAGTCGAGCATCAGCAGCATCGCCTTGTCGGCAGGGTCGTCTTGTAGTCCGAAGAAACCCTCTGAGGCATTATAAGTCTCCATATAGTGCATCCTGGGTGACGTGATCAACTGCTCATACTGTTTGCGGTAAGGGGTGAAGGCGACACCTCCATGGAAGAACACCTCCAGGTTAGGCCATACCTCCTCCAGATGCGTCTTCCCCGTGATCTCCATCATACAGTTCAGTACGGAGAGCATCCATGAGGGCACCCCGGAGATATTCGTCACGTTCTTGTTCATCGCCTCACGGGCTATGCGCTCCCTCTTGACCTCAAAGTCCTGCAGCAAGGCAGTCTGCTTCTTCGGTACTCGTACAAGATTGGCAAGCGGGTTGATATTCTCGATGAGGATGGCACTAAGGTCACCTACCAGTGAGCCTGGCAGGTTATAGTTGGGGGCATGACTGCCACCTAATATCAAGGCGCGTCCGTCAAACAAACGGGACTTCGGGTTGTTACGCAGGTAAAGTGCCACAGAGTCGAACCCTCCGGCATAGTGAATCTTCTGCAAGCCCTCAGGACTGACGGGAATGAATTTCGACTTGTCATTCGTCGTGCCAGAGGACTTAGCATACCACTGAACCTTGCCTTTCCATAGCACGTCAGCCTCTCCATGACGCATCCGGTCAATCTGCCCCTTCAACTCCTCATAGGTGTTCACAGGACAGTGTCTGACGAAGTCCTCATAGCCTTTGATGCCACCAAAGGCATGATTCCTTCCGTATTCCGTGTCCTTTGCCGTCTGCACCAGGTGGTTCAAAACCGTCCGCTGCAACAGCTCACCTTGTGTCTGATGCTTTTCCAAAGCCCGCATACGGGGCTCGAAAACAAATCTTACTAAACTGGTAATACTCATTTAAGGTATTCTGAGAAATCTGTCAGATGCATGTCGCCCTTACGAGCCAGTGTGTCATGCATGGCGAAGGCGGCAGGCAGGTTATGGCGTGTCTGTCCCATCTTGGCAATCTTCAGGTAGTCCCATAACAACTGCTTGTAGTCGGGATGAGCACAGTTTTCGATGATCGTCTCAGCGCGCTGGGCAGGACCCTTGCCGCGCAGGTCGGCAATACCCTGTTCTGTAACAATGATATTCACATCATGCTCAGAGCTGTCCTGGTGGCTGACGAAAGGAACGATGCTGGAAATCACACCACCCTTTGCTGTAGAAGGACAAGTGAAGATACTCAGATAAGCATTGCGGATGAAGTCGCCAGAGCCACCGATACCATTCATCATCTTCACACCACTGATATGGGTGGAGTTGGCATTACCATAGATATCACACTCGATAGCGGTATTGATGGCGATAACACCCAGTCGGCGGATGACCTCAGGACTGTTGGAGATCTCGCTCTGACGCAGTGTCAGGTGCTTCTTGAAGTGGTCCATGTTATCGTAAACCTGCATCAGACAGTCGTTGGAGACCGTCAGAGAGCAAGCGGAGGCATCCTTCACACGACCGTGCAGCATCATCTCTACAACAGCATCCTGTAATACCTCTGTATAGATATTGAAGTCGGGAACATGTTTATCCTGTCCCAGTGCACCGAGGATGGCGTTCGCTGTAGAACCCACACCACTCTGCAAAGGCAGGAACTCCTTGGGGATACGTCCATTATGCATCTCTTCCACGAGGAACTCAGCAGTCAGGTAGCCAATCTTGTCTGTCACAGGGTCGCTGTCCTTGAAGGCACGAGCCTCATCAGGAATGTTACACTCTACGACACCAGCCACCTTCTCCTTGGGGATAGAGACATAAGACACACCAATACGGTCGCTCACATTCACGATGGGGATGGGCTTGCGATAAGGAGGATCCAATGGTTCATAAACATCATGAAGATATTTCGCATTGGGGTTGTGGAACGAGTTAAGTTCCAGAATGACATGCTTGGCAAGACGCGCAGCCGTTGGAGAGATACCACCAGCAGCGGTCAGATAGACATGATAGTCGTTGCCGACCTCCTCAATATCACAGACCTCCAGGATTGCCCAGTCCACATCACCATAGAAACCATAGCGCAACTCCTGTGCCATGTGACTCAGATGCAAGTCGTTATAAGGAATCTCACCCATATTCACATGCTTGCGGAAGTCAGGATTCGTGGTGTAAGGAGCACGGTACTTGATAGCCTGTGCGTTGGCAAGCACACCATCTGTCGACTGACCCGTCGACGCACCAGTGAAAATACCTACCTTAAACTCTCTGCCTGCGGCATGCTCTGCCTCTGCAATCTTCGCCAGTTCCTTGGTTGTAGCCTTTGCCACACCAGCAGGTGTAAAACCACTCATAGCGATGTTATCGCCATTCTTAATCAATGCTGCAGCCTCTGCAGCGGTCATACGTGTATAAGCCATTTCTTTCTAAATTATTTCATAATTTGGTTGCAAAGGTACTAATAAAATAAGAATTAAGAATTAAGAATTAAGAATTATTTTGTACCTTTGCACCGATTTAATGAAAATAGTATGGAATCGAAATTAGTTATTTACAATACACTGACTCGACAGAAAGAGCGTTTCGAGCCTATCAACGCACCTCATGTGGGTATGTATGTTTGTGGTCCTACCGTCTATGGTGACCCCCATCTGGGACATGCCCGTCCTGCCATTACCTTCGACTTGGTGTTCCGTTATCTGAAGCACTTGGGCTATAAGGTGCGTTATGTCCGTAATATCACGGATGTAGGACATCTGGAGCATGACGCTGACGAGGGTGAGGACAAGATTGCCAAGAAGGCACGACTGGAGCAGTTGGAGCCGATGGAGATAGCCCAGTACTATACCAACCGTTACCATCAGTATATGGACGCGCTAAACGTGCTGCGCCCCTCTATCGAGCCTCATGCCACCGGGCACATCATCGAACAGCAGCAGTTGGTTCAGCAGATTCTCGACAACGGCTTTGCCTATGAGTCGAACGGCTCTGTCTATTTCGATATCGAGGCTTACAACAAGAAATTCAAATACGGAATCTTGAGCGGTCGATCACTGGAGAACATCAAGGACGAGAGCCGTGAGCTGGCAGGTGTTGGCGAGAAGCGCAACCAAGCCGATTTCGCCCTGTGGAAGAAAGCTCAGCCGGAACATATCATGCGCTGGCCCTCACCTTGGAGCGACGGATTCCCCGGTTGGCATTGCGAATGCACAGCCATGGGACGTAAGTATCTAGGTGAGATGTTCGACATCCACGGAGGCGGCATGGACCTGGTGTTCCCACACCATGAGTGTGAGATAGCACAGGCGCAGGCCTCGATGGGCCATCCTGCTGTGAAGTACTGGATGCACAATAACATGCTGACCATCAACGGTCAAAAAATGGGTAAGTCATATAATAACTTCATCACCCTGGAGCAGTTCTTTACGGGTAATCACCCACTGCTGGAGAAAGCCTATTCACCCATGACCATCCGTTTCTTCGTGCTCTCAGCCCACTATCGCGGAACCGTCGACTTCTCCAACGAGGCATTACAGGCTGCCGAGAAGGGTTACGAGAAACTGATGAACGCTATCAGCGACCTGGAGAGGATAACTCCCTCAGAGAACTCAGAGAACTCGGAGATATCCGAGATCGTCAAAAAACTGCGCGAGAAGTGCTACGACGCCATGAACGACGACTTTGCCACACCTCTGGTGCTGAGCTATCTCTTCGAGGCTTGCACCGTCATCAATAAACTTGTTGACCACAAGGCTACCATCTGTGCCGATTGTCTGAAGGAACTCTCAGAGACCATGCGTCTCTTCGCTTTCGATATCCTGGGACTCAAAGAGGAGAAAGGAAATGGTAGTGATGCCCGTGAGGAAGCTTTCGGAAAAGTAGTGGACATGGTGCTCGACCTGCGTGCCAAGGCAAAGGCCAACAAAGACTGGGCTACCAGCGACCAGATTCGCGATGCCCTCGCTGCTGCCGGCTTCGAAGTCAAGGACACCAAGGACGGAGTCACTTGGAAACTGAACAAATAAGCATATATCCTGAAACTTGAGACCAGAGAAGCCTATGGAATTCCGTAGGCTTCTTTCGTCATAAAGACCGCCACCGTCTTGTCTCTTAAGTATTCCGCAGACATATACATCAACCCATTGTAAGCATTATGGGTGCCCCATGAGTTCTTCATCGTAAAGAACAGGCGATGCTGTGGGTCACGGGCGATTCCTACAATCGCCATACAGTGGTTGTCGGTGGGAGCAGAATGGTTGTGACGGTCGGCAATCCCTTCCTCGAACGAGAAACCTCGCTCATGCGTATCTCCTTCCCAGCATACGGCATGACGGTTGCGGATGGCTCGCTCGACATGCGCCAGCAATGAGTCCTTGGGGATATTCAAAAAGGAATTATGCTCCCAGTTGTCCGGCAGGTCGAGTACCACTTCCTTGTAATAGGGATAGTTCTCGTTGCTTGTCAAGGCAATATACTCGTCAGGGGCACAGACACTATGTGCAAACTCCAACGGAGTATAACGGGCTCCTAACATAAAGACCCAGCGAGGAGCTGGTAAATGGTGGTAGGAGGTGTCGGGATAGGCATCGTAGCTGACAATACCGTGTCTCCTGATGATATTCAGCAGGGTAGCGCCCATGCCTCGTAGTTGTTTTCTTTTAACTACCCTCTCGATATAGAAAGGGGAGAGATGCACAGAGTCACCTCGTGCGATATGCTCCGTCTCTATGGTGGAGAGCATGGCGTATGCCCAGCAGAGGTTCGTTTGTCCTTGGTCCTTGACAGGTGTCATGGGCAGTAGTACCTCATCGGTAAATACCACCTTCGGGGCTTTTTGGCATGTCACAAGGCAAACGGTCAAAAGAAATAATGCGAGTCTCTTCATTTGGCGATAAAGTTACAAGTAATAGTTAGTATACCTGTCTTCCTTCTAACCAGAAATCGGTGAGCTTGTATTTGTCCGATGGTTCTACGTCCAGCATGACAGGTGTCTCTACCTGTATGTTCCGCATCACGATATGGTTACATTGGGAGAGGGGCATATCATCCCTCTTCTCTGGTTTATAAAACTGTGTCCATGGATGAACGAACAGGAATCTGCCACCATGTCCTGTGATATTCTCCACAGTGATATACTCATAATGCTGGGGCGTGTCAGGACGCATCTTCAACCATAGCACACGGTCGGCATTAGTCGTCTTGCACCTGCGAAGAATGATATTCCGATTATGGAGGGATTCTGAGCCTAATGTCAGACAGCCATGTACCCGTCCATAGGTGCACTCCTCTATCAGTATCCTTTGGTTATCACCATTCGTAGCGTCCATGTCTGCCCAGGTGCCTTTGCCGCCTTTCAGTACCACGGCATCGTCGTTGACATGCATATAACAACCTCTGACCACCACATCCGTACAAGCGTCAATGTCAATGGCATCCGAACTTGGAGCCCCCTTGGCGGCATCTTGTTCCCATATCCCCTCTGTAGGCGCATAGATATAGCAGTCTATAAAACGTATATGATGACTCTTATATACATGATTGGTCCAGAAAGGAGAATTGACTAGGTGTACATCCTGTATCGTGACATGCTTTGAGTTCGCGATATAGGTCAGTCGTGGACGTTGACTGTCTTTATTTGTACATGCTGGGTTCCACTGTCTCCGAAGCCAGAAATCCTGCCAGTACCGGAGACCGTTGCCATCAATAGTACCATGTCCTGTAATCGTAAAGCCATCTACCTCATAGGCATTGACCAATGCAGGGAAATACTTACATGTTTCCCCTTCGATACGAGTCAGCATGACGGGGAAGTCTGCTATACGGTCACTGCCTTTCAGTCGCCCTATGACATGCAGATGGGTCCCTTGTGGGAAAAAGAGTGCTCCAGAAAGAAAGGTTCCTTCTGGTATGACTACGACACCTCCTCCTTTGTCAGCACAAAGGTCGATGACGTGTTGTATCAAAGTTGTCTGTACCAGCGTACTATCTGTTGACACCCCATAGTCAGTGATGACATACTGTCTTCCTAACTGAGCCACGTCCACCTTCCCGCTTTGTAGGAACCAGTCATCCATCCTACTACCGTCAGGCCAATTGTCTGCTTCTGCCCCCATGGTGGCAAGTAACAGTCCAATCATTATTCCTATCGTTCTCATAAATGTGTGTCCTCAATCCTCAGCCAACGAGAAGTCGAGTTGGCGTTTCTCGATATTGGCTCTGGCGACTTTGATGCGGATAGAATCACCCAATTGGTATTTGTGGTGGTGGCGGCGACCTATCAGGCAGTAGTTCTTCTCGTCAAACTCATAGTAATCATCGTCTAGGTCACGCATCGGTACCATACCCTCACAGTGGTTCTCGTCAATCTCACAATAGATACCGTACGACTGGATACCGCTGATATGGGCATCATAAGTCTCTCCCACCTTATCTACCATAAACTCTACCATTTTGTATTTGATAGAATCGCGTTCTGCCTGTTGTGCCACTAACTCCATATCGGAACAGTGCTCACATAACTCTTCGTATTTATCCTGATTAGCACTACGGGCACCATCCTGATATTTGGTCAACAGACGGTGTACCATGGTGTCAGGATAACGACGGATAGGGGAGGTGAAATGGGTGTAGTAATCGAAGGCAAGTCCATAGTGACCAATGTTATGGGTTGAGTATTTCGCCTTCATCATGGCACGCAGTGCTACGGTCTCAATGAGTTTCTGTTCCTTCTTTCCCTGACAACCGTCCATCAGTGCGTTGAGACTCTTGGAGATAGCTCCCTTCGTACCTGAAGTCTTCATCTTATATCCGAATTTCACCACAAACTCACGCAATGTCTCCAGTTTGGTAGGATCAGGTTGGTCATGGATACGGTAAGGCAGCGTCTTTGCCTTGGTGCCTTTCTTCACCTTACCCACACTCTCTGCGACAAACTTATTGGCGAGCAGCATGAACTCCTCAATGAGTTGGGTAGCATCTGTCGACTTCTTGAAATAAGCACGAACAGGTTTGCCGTCCTTGTCGATATCGAAATGTAACTCCTCACGGTCAAACTTCACAGCTCCTCCCTTAAAACGCTTCTCACGCAGTTTCTTGGCAAGACGGTCGAGGGTGCATAACTCATTAGTATAGGGGTCATCAGATATCGTCTTCTTACCTCTTACCTCTGACTTCTGACTTTCTAAAATATCCTGCACCTCCTCATAGGCATAGCGTCGATTACTCTTAATCACGGTATGGGCGATATGTCCTTTCTTGATGTTTGCCTCTTCATCGAGGGTTACGATGACGGAGTAGGTCAGTTTCTCTTCATCGGGGCGCAGAGAACAAATAAAGTTACACAGACGCTCTGGTAACATCGGGATAGTACGGTCGACGAGGTAGATACTTGTGGCACGCTTCACCGCCTCTTTGTCGATGATACTACCTTCTTTGACATAATGAGATACATCGGCGATATGTATACCAACCTCCCAGAGCCCTTTGCCTGCCGGACGGATGCTCAATGCGTCGTCGAAATCCTTGGCGTCCTTTGGGTCGATGGTACAGGTGAAGACATCACGGAAATCTTCCCTGCGTTTGATTTCTTGTTCGGTAATACCTGGCTCTATCTTCTCAGCAGCATCTTCGACATTCTTCGGATATTTATAAGGTAGTCCGTATTGGGCAAGAATAGCATGCATCTCTACATTATTGTCACCTTCCTTTCCTAAGACATCTATGACCTCGCCCACGATATTCTTCGACTCCTTCGAGGGCCACTGGGTGATTTTTACTACAGCCTTATCACCCGTCTTGCCACCTTTTAATTTCTTTTTGGGTATGAGGATGTCATGTACGAAGATATTTCCTTCTGTGACGAGGAAGGCAAAGTCTTTCTCCACTTGTAGCTTCCCAACCGCCTGATCCATCTTATGCGACAGGATCTCTACCACCATCGCTTCCTTGATATGGTTCTGTCGTCGAGCCATCATGGTCACCTTCACCCGGTCTCCATTAAGAGCAAACATTGAGTTACGCTCTGAGATGAAGATGGGTTTACCACCATCGTCAGGTTGGAATGAGTTCTTGCCGTTAGCCTTACGGATAAATGTTCCTTCCTGTACTTGTGTTTTCAAGTTCAGGCGAAACGAGTTATCAGAGGTCTTGGTAAGATAGTCGTCCCATGTCATCTCGTCCATCGTGTCGATAGCAAGCATCTTGGCGGGATGTGTATCTAGCTTCAGGGCACGGAAAATCTGTTTGAACGAATAAATCTCGTTAGGATGTTCTTGGAAGAAGGTCTGTAATAATTCCACCATCTGTCTCTTCGTGACTCTCTTTCCACCTTTCTTTTTACTCATAGTATCTATTGTTTTGGTTTCTTTGTGGCAAATATACAAATAAATTAATAAAAATGTGTACCTTTGCTCATAAAAAATAAGCGAAGGTACTCACATTCAACAAAAAAGAAGATAATTCTTTGTTTTTGTATTCATTTAATCGTACCTTTGCATGCAAAATATTCATAAAATGAAGATACTTATCACTGGTGCAAGTGGATTTATAGGCTCTTTTATCGTGGAGGAAGCACTAAAAAGGGGTTTTGAGACATGGGCGGCAATTCGCAAATCCAGCTCGAAAGCTTTCCTGCAGGATGAGCGTATCCACTTCATCGAACTGGATTTCTCGTCACAAGAGCGGTTAGAGGCACAATTGAATGGGTATGAGTTCGATTATGTGGTGCATGCCGCAGGAGCTACGAAATGTCTGCATATAGAGGATTTCTTCCGGATCAATACAGAGGGAACTAGGTTTTTCGTACAAGCACTGATAGCTACACAGAAAGGATTGAAGCGTTTCGTATATATCAGTAGCCTTAGTATTATGGGTGCGATTCGTGAGCAACAGCCCTATGATGAGATTCGTGAGAGTGATGAGGCTAAGCCGAATACTGCCTATGGGAAGAGTAAATTAGAGGCAGAGAAGTTCTTGGACACCCTCCACTCACCTTTCCCCTACATCATCCTCCGTCCCACAGGAGTCTATGGTCCTCGTGAACGAGATTATTTCCTGCAGATACAAAGTATCAAGAATCATATGGACTTTGCTGTGGGCTTCCAGTGTCAGGACATCACCTTTGTCTATGTCACTGATGTGGTACAGGCCATCTTCCTCGCCTTAGAGAAAGGGGAGATAGGGCGGAAATATTTCCTCTCTGACGGTGAGGTCTACCAGTCAGCGACCTTCAGCGATCTGGTCCATAAAGAGTTAGGAAAACCTTGGTGGATCCGCGTGACGGCTCCCATCTGGCTGTTACGTATCATCACCAGCGTTGGCGACTGGTGGGGTAAGAAAACAGGTAAGATGTCGGTATTGAATAATGATAAGTTTAATATTCTCCGTCAGCGTAACTGGCGTTGCGATATCCAACCAGCTCGTCAGGAACTGAGTTATGATCCGAAAGTCAAACTTGCAGAGGGTGTTCGGCGCAGCATCCAATGGTACAAAGAAAATCACTGGCTATGACATCCTCTTCTCTCCACACTCCTTCCTCCACCAAATCCCTCTGGGCAGTCGAGATATTCATCTTCGTCTATATCGCCTATACCATCTTGTTGATGGCTTGTTTCTGGGATAGGCAGGTGCATCCTATACAGATGTTGGTGATGCGTCTGGAAGTGGTTCTCCTCATTATTGCGATGTGGATGCTCTATTGTTGGAGACCATGCAAACTGACACGTCTCTTACGAGTGTTGGCGTTAATGATTACGTTGTCGTGGTTTTATCCCGATACCTATGAGGTCAACCGTGTCCTTCCCAATCTCGACCATCTCTTTGCAGGATGGGAGCAACAATTGTTTGGCTGTCAGCCAGCCTTGTTGTTCTCACAGGTATGTCCTTGGGGCTGGTTCTCCGAGTTGATGTGTTTAGGCTATGTCAGTTATTTCCCCTTGATGGTCACCATCTTGTTTTATTATTTTTTCCGTCGCTATAAGGAATTCGGGATGGCTTCTTATGTGTTGATATCATCTTTTTTTGTCTATTACAGCATCTTTGTCATTCTTCCTGTCACGGGTCCGCAATTCTATTATTTAGCAGTAGGTACAGACAAGATAGCAGCAGGAATATTCCCCAATCTGACGGATTGGTTCCTGACACATAGTGAGCGGATGGCATCACCAGGATGGAGTGACGGATTATTCCATCATCTGTTGGATATCACCCATGATGCTGGTGAACGTCCTACAGCAGCCTTCCCCAGCAGTCATGTGGGGGTGACCACTGTGATCATGCTTTTGGCAGCCCACACTCGTAGTAAGGGACTCTTCTTCTCTATGCTTCCTTTCTTTATATTGATGTGTTTTTCCACCGTCTATATCTATGCACATTATGTTATTGACGCCATTGCGGGATTTTTGACGGGTATCGTTATCTATGTGGTACTTCGCTTAAGGGCAAAAAAAATGGAACTCCGCTGAGTTCCTAAAAATCTTTGTTAACCTTAAATCTAATACTATGAAAAACACGATGCAAAGATACGAACATTCTGAAAATCTGCAAGTTCTGAAAGGGATTTTTTCCTGTGCCCGCACACTTTCTTGATATAAATCAACTCCAAAGAAGGATTTTCCACGAAAAAATTTGGTTGATTGCAAATAAATACCTATCTTTGCAGTCGAAAACAAAACATATTAATCGCTAGGGATTTCGACAACAACAGCGTCGGAATTCTTTATTTTTTTGAACATTTAAAAATTAGATAAGTATGGCTTATATGTCACAAGAAGGCTACGATAAGTTGGTGGCCGAACTGCACCGCCTGGAAGCGGTGGAACGTCCTAAGGCTTCTGCAGCCATTGCAGAGGCACGCGAGAAGGGCGACTTGAGTGAGAATAGTGAGTATGACGCTGCGAAAGAGGCTCAGGCTCATTTAGAGGATAAGATCAACCAGTTGAAGGTGACAATTTCAGAGGCGAAAATTGTGGATACCTCTCGACTGAGTACTGACTCTGTGCAGATTCTTACGAAGGTGGAGATGACAAATCTCACTACGAAGTCGAAGATGTCATACACTATCGTCAGCGAGAATGAAGCAGATCTGCGTGCTGGTAAGATTTCTATCAAGACTCCTATTGCACAAGGCTTGCTGGGAAAGAAAGTAGGTGATGAGGTGGAGATACAGATTCCTCGTGGCATCATCAAGCTTCGTATTGACAATATTTCTATTGCATAATATAGAGCTAAATAAATCAAATAAAGATGGATATTTTTTCTAAAATCGCAGCGGGCGAGATTCCTAGTTATAAATGTGCGGAGAACGATGAGTTCTACGCTTTTCTGGATATCAACCCGTTGGTAAAGGGGCAAACATTGGTAATTCCCCGTCGTGAGATAGACTATTTCTTTGATATGGATGATGATGAGTTGGCACGTTATCAGCAGTTTGCCAAGCGTGTCGCTATCGCTATCAAGAAAGCTTTTCCCTGTCGTAAAGTGGCACAGGTCGTACTAGGCTTGGAGGTAGCACATGCCCATATACACCTGATCCCAATGCAGAGTGAGGCGGATGCAGATTTCCGCAAGGAGAAACTGAAACTCTCTGAAGAGGAATTCAAGGAAATAGCTGCTAAAATACAAAAGGCATTTTGATCTGACCTTCTTAACTCCCCCTGTTTAGGGGGAGTCTACACATACTCATCCCCATATTTGATTTGCACCTCATTCACATATTTGCGGACGAGCGCAGAGGAATCACCTTTCTTGCAAATCAACAGAACATTCTCGTTCTCTGCGACGATATATCCGTCGAGTCCGTTAATAACACCTAGTCTGCCCTTTGGCAATTTGATGACGTTGTTATGCGAATCCTCAATCATCACCTCTGAGTCAACGATGACGTTATCACCTTCTCCTCTGCTTAGGTATTCGTATAGAGCATGCCATGTCCCCAGGTCTGCCCATCCGAAGTCACAGTTCATGACACACACATTTTCCCCATGTTCCAGTACTCCCTGGTCAATGGACAGGTTGGGATAGGAGGGATAAATCTCATAGACAAATGCCATTTCTTCCTCAATAGTGATATCCGTCCGACTGTTGTCAAAACGATTCAGTACTTCTGGGAACAGCTGGCGGAAACATAAGTTCAAATATTGGGCATTAGACAGGATGATACCTGTGTTCCAAAGAAATTCTCCGCTATTCATAAACATTAGTGCGAAGTCACGTTCTGGTTTTTCAACAAATGACTTCACAGTACAGATTTTAGCAACCTTCGCTCGTTCGGGTTGGATGAAATCACCCTTTTGGATATAGCCATAGCCAGGCTCCGGACGCGATGGCTGTACCCCTAGTACCAACAGGTTGTCATGTCGCGAGACAAAATAGAAAGACTCTTCAAGATTCTGATAGAAAGCCTCTTCGTTTAGAACCAGTTGATCACTGGGGGTGACAATGATGTTTGCCTGCGGGTTTCTTCGACATACCCTCATCGTTGCCCATGCTACACTTGGTGCTGTACCACGGTTAACAGGTTCAATCATCAGATTTTCCTCATGCAAAGCAGGCAGTTGTTCTCTGACGATAGGAGCATACTCTTTATTAGTACATATAAAGACATTCTCCTTGGGTAGTATTTTGATGAAACGGTCGAAAGTCTGTTGAAGTTGTGTACGACCGACTCCAAAAAAGTCGATAAATTGCTTGGGCTTCTCGTTGCGGCTACAGGGCCATAGGCGTTTCCCTTTTCCTCCGGCTAGGATGATACAATAATTTTCCTTGTCAATTTTCATAAGAATTAGATGGTGTTTGCATATGATGCTACGAAGATACAAAAAATAAGAGGATGAACCAAGAAAAATCAGAAAAATAAAGAAAAATAAAATTTTTTTATTTCTCTTGGAGGGATTCTCAAGAATTATTTGTAACTTTGCACCCGCATTTGAGCCCAGATGGCGGAATCGGTAGACGCGCTGGTCTCAAACACCAGTGGGGCAACCCATCCCGGTTCGAGCCCGGGTCTGGGTACTAGGTTCAAAAGCAAGACCTTTGCAGATAGTATTTTGCAAAGGTCTTTTTATTTCTATGGTTTTCCTTTTTCATAGCAGAACTTATCAATGTCTATATAGCCTCCTGGTTTCTTCGTAGCATAGCAGAAAATGCCGAATTTCGTACCCATGAAAAAGCGTTGCCAATCGAAGCGTAACTGGTAGTCTGTTGTACCGATCTTCGTCCATTGTTCTCTATCCAGACTATAGTAGAAATTGGCGATATCCTTTCCGTGACCGTTGACAGGACGGAAATCGGCATCGATACGGAGATATAGAGTAGAAAGGGGGGAGGAGAGAGACACACTTTCTATGATTTTCTCTGTGACAGATGTCACTTCTTTGTCACGTTCTGTGAGTGCGACGGATAATTCCTGCATTTCCAGTATGAGTTTCTTCCCTTTTTTCTTAACCATCAAAGCACCAGTATCACTATTGAAAGCAGCAAGTCCCGCACAGTCGCCATCCTTCATCTTTGAGATATCTATGGCGATACTGCCACTGCAAGTAGGTCCCTCCATACGTTGAGTCAGGGTGTTAGGTGCAAGATAGAGATTCTTGACGATACGATTGGTCTTTAATCTGAGAAACCCAGGACGCTCTGTCAGTGACCATGCCGCATCGATGGGGTTATGATTCCATTGCCAATGGAGTCCGAGTCTGTCTGCAGTGAAACCGTCGCTTTTCACGATGGCAGTAGTAGGTTGACTGCTTCTCAGGGGGCGTATGGCGTCAGGTACTTTCCCGTTCTCGTCACCCAGCATCGGCCATCCATCAATCCAACGACAAGGCATAAGAGTCAGGACACGTCCTACTCCACCACGGTCTTGGAATATAATACCATACCAGTCGCCATCTTGGGTGTCCACAATCGTCCCCTGTGCCTCGTAAGAGAAGCCACCAAACTCACTCTCTAAAATGACTTGTTTCTCATATGGACCATGGATGTCGTCGGCTCGGTAGCAGACCTCACGACGATGCCTGCCAGGAGCATAGGTATGGGAAATCATCAAGAGGTAGTACTTGCCATTGTGCTTAATCATCCTGCTACCCTCTAACAGCCCTTTCTCATCCTCCTCACGTTGGAAGATCTGTTGGTGGGTGCCTTCGATGACATCCGACAGATCGGGTTTCAGTTCCATTAACTCTCCTGTGCCATAGATGACGTAGACTCGATTATCGTCATCAAAGAACAATGAGCAGTCGTGGAAATGGCGCATACGGGATACGATAGTCCAAGGCCCTTCTGCTTTTTCAGCAGAGAAGATATAAGTGTCACCCATTGTTCCTCGCTCGTTGGGAGCTAACAAAGCATAGAACTTTCCATGATGATACTTGAGGGAGGTTGCCCATTGTCCTCGACCATATACTGTTCCTTGCTGCAGATCGTATTTGGGTGAGTCCGTCAGTTTGTCGAAGATATAGCCGATCGTCTCCCAGTTCTTCAGGTCTTTTGAAGCCATGATAGGTGCCCCTGGCATCAGGTGCATCGTAGTAGACACCATATAGAAGGTGTCATCCACTCGTATGACATCTGGGTCGGGCACGTCAGCCCATAGCATCGGGTTCTGTATCTTCTCTTCGTGCAGGGTCGCATAATCATCTGCCTTCATCTCCAACAGAGTAGGGGTTAAGGTCAGGAGGGTCGCTAATAATAGTATTTTTTTCATAATTATATTTTATGGCAGGTTTATACAAAGGGTTCAATTATTCAGTAGTTGATCAATTTCCTCTAGAGAATGAACAATCCGTATCCGGTCTTCCCATTTCTTTCTTGTGAAGCCACGGGTTTGCAGATCATCCAGGAGGGCAATTAGCGAATCCCAACATCCTTTCATATTGTAGAGTATCACTTTTTTGTCATGATATCCGATAGTTGCTGAGGCTACCACGGTGAAAATCTCATCCAGTGTGCCGATACCTCCTGGTAAAGCTATAAAAACATCCGCTTTATCCTCCATCAGTTGCTTGCGGTCGTTAAGGTTATCACAGAGTATCTCCACGTCCACAAAGTCACTGATACGTCCTGACTGTTCCACAACTCTGGGAATAATACCGATGGTTTGTCCGCCAGCCTCATGAGCTCCTTTTGCCACACACTCCATCAATCCTTGGTTGACCCCACCAAATATGATAGAGTGATGATGCTTTGCTGCCCAACGTCCCAACTCTTCTGTGAGTGTAAAGAAGTCTGGGTCTATGTCTTTGTTAGCGGAACAAAAGATACAAATTTTCATGATTGTTTATTTCTTCCAAAAGCGATTGGTGATATCCTCCCACTCTCCGTTCTCCGTCTGGCGATAAAGCCGTTGGTTGGTAGTAGGTTGTTTTAACGGTCCAAGATGTTTGATATATGGTCCTATCTTGATATAGTCAAAATCTGTCTTACAGATAGCCGAGGTGATACGGATACGACCACTGTACCATGCCACCTTGAACTCAGGATAGGTCTCATGGATATAGAGAGCCAGTTGGTTGACTCCTTTTGGATCACCGTCTCCCCCCATAAAGGCGATACAGGTGATGTCTGTACCATATTTCCTCACGAAGTCATCAATGGCATCCGTATCCAGGGGTAGCCCGATATCCTCCCAAAGATAATGGCTATGACAACCCGGACAGCGACACGGGCAATTAGAGATATTAATTGCCAGTGTCACTTCATCGGGTATCTCTTGGAATACGATGCCAGTGTTGACGTATTTTAGCATTTGACGATACTGTTATACCTCGCTCTTCGCATGTGCATAGAAGCGGCGTGCTGCCTCTTCCTGACGAGGCTGTGAGAAGTTGCTGACACGCTTCAGATAGCCAATGATACGTGTCATATAATCCACGTTCTTGGAATGACAGTGGGGACATTCCTTCAGATAGCGCTTGTCAATATGTCCACAGTCATTACATACCGTGTTGGGGATGTTGAACGTGAAGTAGTTACAACCCTCCTGAGCAGCCACCTTCAACAGATGTGCATATTGCTGTTTGCTGAGATGCTCCTCAAGATTCATGTGAAGAGCAGAGCCGCCAGTGAGGTGCTCGATATAAGGTGCGCCATGGAGCTTGAACTTATCGATGATGGTCAACGAGTCGTCCTCTACGACATAGAAATAACTGTTGTAGCAGTCACGTGGTACGAAATATCCATCCTCACGGTCCCACTTGGCGTGTTTCACACCCACATTCTCAGCAGGAATCATTTCACAGTTGAACATCACCTCCTTTGTGCGATATTGTTTGTTGTATTTCTCGATAAGTCCGAGAATGCCCTGTACGAAGTGCAGGTAGTCATCGTTAGGAGTGATCTTCAGTCCCATGAACTCAGCAGCCTCTACCAGTCCGTTGATACCAATGGTCAGGTATTGGCGGTTGATGTTGATATAGCCGGCATCGAAAAGGGGCAGCATGCCATGCTCCTGCAACTCCTTTAGGTTCTCGTTATAAGCCATCTGTACTTTATGGCAGAGATCAATGACGCCACCTAAGTACTCCAGGTAATCTATCTTGTGGTTGACAGCGTACTGGATACAACGGTTAAGGTTGATGGTGAGCACGCTCTTGGATCCCGTTGATACGCCACCTGCACCCAGTGTGTAGCTGAACCCGTTGTCTGTAATTTCATTACGCAGACGACAGCAGGAGCTCAGTGAGTCGGCATTATCACTCATATAGGTGAAGAAAGAATGTCCTTCAGCATACATCTCCGCTGTGAAATCGCCCCATTCCTTATCCAGACACTCACCGTTCTTGTCGGTTAACAGCGCCATGGTCTCTACAGGGAAGGTCAGCAGGGTCTTTGTACGCTCTTGGTTGAACCATTTCATAAAACGCTTCTGCAACCAGGACAATCCTTCCCAGTCAGGTTTAGAGCCATCGGGGAAGTAGAACTCACCGAAGATGCTCTCAAAGTAGTATTTGTCATAATAGGCAACGTTCCAGAATACTGCCTGATAGTTACGGGCACCAGTCGGTTGGTTCAAGGTATAGACAATCTGCTCGAAATAGTCGGTGATGACCTTGTCGAGTGTACGCTTTTTCAGGCTGAGGTCAGCTTGTTCGTTAGAACGCTTATAATAGTCTTGTCCATATTCCTTGCCTAAGAAATAGTTCATGTACATGAGGAACTCTGGGGTAGCACACGCTCCACTCAGCATACTGGATACCATGAACACCATATTTACGAAACCACCACAAAAGCTCTTCAGGTTGGTAGGAGCTGTGGAGTTACCACCAATGGAAATGGTACCTCCGATGAGCCATGGATACATCGTGATAGAGGCGCAGTAGTTGGCAAGACTCGTCTCGTCGTTCTTATATATAAAATGGTGTGTGAGCTTGTCAATATACTCGTCAGCGAGTTGCTTGCCATACATCTTCTTGATACGGTCAGTCAGCAGACGGCGGTTCAGACGGATGAAGTTGGATTTAGGTAACTCGCCAATCAAAGTTGCAATGTTCTTGTGCTCCACGTTAGCATTTGCGTCATACTTTGAACCAGTGGCGGCATTCACAGAATCGCAATATTCAGACAAGAACTGCAACTTGGCAAGTGTCTCACGATCCTCAGAGTGAGCCTGGCGATACAGCATGAAAGACTTTGCCACTTTATAGTAGCCCTCATGCATCAGAGCCTCTTCTACCTGATTCTGAATATCCTCGACAGTAATGTCGTTACGAATATCTAATCGACTGAGAATCTTAGAGATAGCTCCAAGGTCAGTGGGTTGTTCAACACTGTCGAATGCCTTCAGGATCGCATTCATGATCTTGTCTAATGAGAACTGGTCTTTAGAACCGTCTCGTTTTGTGATGGTAAAGTTTTTAATCTCCATTGTTATATGTATTATCAAGTTTTTAATTACTCTGTGTTCATGGAAAGTTTTCCTTTTTGGACAACTTTTTTAGTTTTTTGATTTGAAAAGTTTCCCGTTTTGGGGAACCGAATTCGGTTGCAAAGGTAATAAATTTCCCGAAAACAATAACTATAGAATATCTAAAAAAATATAAAAAAGAGAGACTTTTATATTTTCCCACTTTTTATTCGTACCTTTGTCCCCGATTTATAAAACATTAGATTTGAAGACATTTGAAGAATTAGGCGTCTGCGAAGAGATTCGCCACGCTATTGAGGAGATGGGTTTTGTACAGCCTATGCCTGTTCAGGAAGAAGTAATCCCTTATTTACTTGGTAACCAGAATGATGTAATCGCCCTTGCCCAGACGGGGACGGGTAAGACGGCAGCATTTGGTATTCCCGTATTACAACGTGTTGACACCTCCCGCAAGGAGACACAGGCACTCATTTTGAGTCCTACCCGTGAGCTTTGTCTGCAGATTGCGGACGACTTGCGTGATTTCTCTAAGTACATGGAGGGTATACATATAGAGGCGGTCTATGGTGGTGCCTCTATTGAGCAACAGATTCGCTCTTTACGCAAGGGTGTACAGATTATCGTGGCAACACCTGGTCGGTTGATAGACCTGATGAATCGTGGGGTTGCCAAATTAGAAGATGTGTATAATGTCGTACTCGACGAGGCTGACGAGATGTTGAATATGGGCTTCTCAGAGAGTATTGACGCTATCTTGGAGGGGGTACCCACAGAGCGTAACACCCTGCTTTTCTCCGCTACGATGAGTAAGGAGATAGAGCGTATCGCCAAAGGTTACCTCCATGACTACAAAGAGATCGTAGTGGGAAGCCGTAACGAGGGTGCTGAGCATGTGAACCATATTTATTATATGGTGAATGCGAAAGACAAGTATCTTGCATTGAAGCGACTAGTAGACTTCTACCCTCGTATTTTTGCGATTATCTTTTGTCGTACGAAGCTTGAGACACAGGAGGTGGCAGACAAACTGATTCGTGACGGATATAATGCGGAGGCCCTGCATGGAGACCTAAGTCAACAGCAGCGTGACCTTACCATGCAGAAGTTCCGTCAGCATACTGTACAGCTGCTGGTGGCTACCGATGTGGCAGCACGTGGCTTGGATGTTGATGACCTGACACATGTCATCAACTACGGACTGCCTGATGATATCGAGAACTATACCCATCGCTCGGGACGTACGGGGCGTGCTGGTAAGAAAGGAACCTCTCTTAGTATCGTGCATTCTCGTGAGAAACATAAGATCCGTAATATAGAGAAAGAGATTGGTAAGGCTTTCGAAGAGGGGAAGATACCCTCTGCCGAGGAGATCTGTAAGAAACAGCTCTATAAGGTGATGGACCAGATTGTCAAGGCGGATGTGGACGAGGAGCAGATTGCGCCTTTCATGCAGGACATCGACCGTTATTTCGAGTATATCGACAAGGAAGACCTCATCAAGAAGATCGTCTCTATGGAGTTCGGTCGTTTCCTCGCATATTATGCCGACGCACCAGAGATAGAGCCTGTAGGTGCTAAGAAAGAGCGTGGCGAGAAGCGGGAACGTGGTAAGCGTGGCGAGAAACGTGAGGGAGGTTCCCGCAAACCAGAAGCAGGTTACCGTCGTTTGTTTATCAACCTTGGTAAGAAAGACGGGTTCTATCCTGGTGAACTGATGCAGTTCCTCAATAAGAATGTGAAAGGTCATGTGGAGGTGGGACATATCGACTTGTTGACCACCATGTCCTATTTTGAGGTTCCTGAGGAGGATGCCCAGCGTGTGATGAAATTCGTGAATGGACAGAATTACAAGGGGCGTGATGTCCGTTGTAATGATGCGGATGAATCTAGAACATCTAGATCATCTAGAGACTCTAGAAAATCTAGAAGTACCAGTCCCAAAGAACCCAAGAAGACAACCTTCAGCAAGGACGAGTGGATGCAGTTCCTTAATCCGAAGGGGATGAAACTGAAAGGAAATGTTCCTGACTTCAGTGAGGAAGGATGGGCTATCCGCAAGCCAAGGAAGAAGAAATAAGAAAAGAAAGATGGGGTAACAAGTCGTTACCCCATTTTCTTTATTGAACCCCGATTTCTTTCAATAATCGGTCGGCATGTCCCCAGCGGTCCATCATATAGAGCATGAAACGCACGTCGACATTGATGGTACGTGCCAACTGACGGTCGAAGAAGATATCGCTTGCCAGTGAGTCCCAATTGCCGTCAAAAGCAAGACCCAGCAGTTCGCCCTTGCCGTTGAAGATAGGGGAACCGGAGTTACCACCAGTGATATCGTTGTTCGACAGGAAACACAGTTGCAGGGTACCCGTCAGCGGGTCGCTATACTTACCATAGTCCTTTGCCGACAACAGCTCGTGCATCACTGGTTCTGCGAAATACTCGAAGTTGTCATCAGCCTTCTGCATCTTCTCCCACAGGCTGCGTGCTGTTGTATAATAGCCGGAGGGACGACCTCCTAAGGTGTATTCCCCAATCTGTCCGTATGTCATGCGCATGGTGAAGTTAGCATCAGAATAGTTTGGCAGGTCCTGCTCCATACGTAGCTTGGCGGCACAGAGCCATTTCTCCTGTTCTGCGATATCGTAGCTCAGTTGTTTTCTGTCTGCCCCTATCTTGGCAAGCAATTCTGTGAGGTCGAGTCCATATTGCACACCCATGTCCTTTTGATAGCTCTTCTTGTTGACATAGATAGGTTTCCCGTTCTTCATCAGTTGTGATTTCTTATAGAGCGCGTTGACATAGGCTGTATAGTCCCCATGGAATTTCTTGTCAATAGTCTGATAGAAAGCAGGAAGATAATCAGCATTGGTCATCTGTGTGCGGTAGTTCTTCAACAAGGCGGCGAGCATCTCCTTGTCCGTTGCCTCGTCCCATTCCTCACTATTATCGTCGAACTGGATATACTGTTTCTTGGGTTGATCCTCAGGACCCTCCACCTTCATGCCCCAGTTGCTTTTCCATGCACGGGCACTTAACTGGTCTTGCGCAAGGAAGGTCTCCGTGAACAAGGTGCGGACACGAGTCAGTGCGAGCCGTTTCTGGTAGAGCTCTGCCATCTTGTCGAAGTCGAGCTGTCCTTTCAGATACCCTGTCTCCTCCTGCCACTGTCTCAGTCTCATCTCAAACTCCTGCTTCTGCTGGATGAGTCCGATGGAGTCGATACACTTGTTCATACCAATGGAGTTCTTCCAGTAGTTAGAGCTATTGGCATACTTAGAGTCATATTTGATACGTACAGCCTCGTCAGCACGCATATGGCGCAGCATGATCTCCTGTTTGACACCACGGACCTGTACGCGGGGAGCATTGATGGCATCATGACGCTCCTTGATACCATAGCTGCTGAGGTAGCGGCTGGTAGAGCCGGGATAACCCATGATCATCGCGAAGTCGCCAGGCTTATAACCGTCCATAGACACCTTTGCCCATGATTTGGGATGATAGGGAACATTGTCCTTGGAGTATTTGGCAGGACCGTTGGTCTTGGGGTCGGCATAGATACGGAACACACTATAGTCACAGGTCTGGCGGGGCCACATCCAGTTGTCTGTCTCACCACCGAACTTACCCATCGACTTAGGAACGGAGAATACCAGGCGGACATCCTCAAAGTCACGATAGGTCGTCAGATAGTATTTGTTGCCTTCATAGAAAGGTTTCACCTCCACACGGAGGGTAGAGTCCTGTTGACGGATACTCTTGCTCCATGCGTTCTCGACAGAGTCGACAAAGTCACTCACCTTCTCGACAGGCAGACTGCTCAGTCCGAGACTGTTGAGGGAGTCCGTCACATCTTTCTGCTCCACCATGAAACTCACAAAGAGGTCCTCGTTAGGAAGTTCCTCAGCGTATGACTTGGCGATGAAACCATTCAGCATGTAGTCGTGCTCGACAGTAGAATGGCTGCGGATACACTCAAAGCCACAGTGGTGGTTGGTGAATACCAGTCCGTCGGGTGATACCACGACACCCGAGCAGTAGCCTCCAAAGTTGATGACCGCGTTCTTCACGGCATTGTCACTCTGGTAAAGCTGATCCATAGGGAGCTGGAAACCATACTGCTTCATCTGTTCGAAGATGGCGTTAGGCAGATTGTAGAGCGTCCACATACCCTCATCGGCATGGGCTCCAAGGGAGCAAAGACACATCAGACTTAATAATAATTTCTTCATATCTTTAATTTTTAAATCTTAATTTTTAATCTTTAATTTTTAATCTTTAATCTCCTCAATATTCCGTCCAGTGGCAAGTCTCTCCAGATGATATAGGCGACGAAGATACCTATGAGGATGGTATTAGCAGTCAGCGACAAGGCGACATGCCATTCCGTGAGTTTCTGCATCATCTCATAGATGGCGAAGGCAAGCAGCAGGTAGATGGCGATCTCCTTCAGCGGATAGTTGATGGGATAGTATTTCTGTCCTACAAAATAGGAGATAATCATAGCGACACCATAGCCGGCGAAGCCACCCCATGCACAGGCGATAAACCCGTATTGGGGTACGAAGATGATATTGACCAATAAGAGTACGGAGCAGCCGATACCGGAGAAGACAGCACCCCAGATGGTCTTGTCGATGACCTTATACCAGAACGACAGGTTGAAATAGATGCCCATCATGATCTCTGCAGCCATCACGATAGGTACCACACGCAGACCCGTCCAGTAGTCGGCACCGATAATGTATTTCAGGATATCCATATAACCCACCACCACCAGGAAGGCAAGGAGGGTGAAGATGATGAAATATTTCATCGCCTGCGCATACATCTCATGTTGTCCCTTGTCCTTGACTCCTGCAAAGACGATGGGCTCATAGGCAAAGCGGAACGCCTGTGTGATCATCGCCATAATCATCGCGATCTTCGAACAAGCTCCATAGATACCCAGCTGTGTCTGCATGTCCTCACCTTTATATATATATGGGAACAGCATCTTGTCGGCTGTCTGGTTCAGGATACCGGCGACACCCAGCACGAGGATGGGCCATGAGTAGTTGAGCATCGTGCGCAGCAACTGTGTATCGAGCTTCCAACGGAAACCAGCATACTCTGTGATCAGACAAGCGGCAAGCATTACCGTACAGACCAGGTTGATATAGAACGCATAACCCACGTCCTTGCCGTCGAGCCATGCGAAATAGATGACGTTCAAGAGGATGCTGACGATGATATTCAACAGTTTCAGTGCCGCAAACTTCAGTGCTTTCTTCTGCTGGCGCAGGTGAGCGAAGGGGATACAGAGGAAAGCGTCAATCGCCACCGTCACTGCCATCACACCAACATATTCCGGATGCTTGCCATAACCCATCACCTGACTGATGGGTGAGAGGAACAGCAATACCACTATGGCAAACAACAGAGAGACGGTACCCACACTGATGAGGGTAGTGGAATAGACGGTATTGGAGTCGGTGTGTGTCTTGTTGGTGAAACGGAAATAGGTGGTCTCCATACCGAAGGTCAGCAGCACCAGCACCAATGCCACATAGGCATAGATGTTCGTGATGACACCATAGCCGCCACTTGCTGCCGACAACTGTGCCGTATACAGGGGGACGAGCAGGTAGTTCAGGAAGCGCCCGATGATGCTCGAGAGCCCGTAGATGGCTGTGTCCTTAAAGATCGCTGTGAGTTTTCCCATAATTTTTTTATTATTGTTCCTATAGTCCCTATAGTTCCTATCCAAAGAATAAATAACAAATCGCTATCGCCGCAATGACACCTGCCAGGTCGGCTATCAAGCCGCAGGCTACGGCATGGCGGGTCTTGGCGATACCCACAGAGCCGAAGTATACGGCGAGGATATAGAAGGTGGTGTCTGTGGAGCCTTGGAACACACACGACAGGCGACCAACGAACGAGTCGGCGCCATAGGTTGTCATGGCATCCACCATCATACCTCTCGCACCAGAGCCGCTGAGGGGTTTCATCAGTGCTGTGGGCATCGCGTCCACCCACTGGGCGTTGGCACCTGTCAGTTCCACACACCAGCGCATGCCACCTATCAGCATATCCATAGCACCAGAGGCACGGAACACTCCGATGCCCACGAGGATAGCCACGAGGTAGGGGATGATGCGGATTGCCGTGTTGAACCCGTCTTTCGCTCCTTCGATGAAGGCATCGTATACATTCACCTTCTTCCGCACACCTGCTGCGATGAAACTCACGATGATGGTCATCAACAGGATATTCGCCACAGTAGTACTTACCTTGTTCATCGTCTCGCTGTCCATCTGCGAGAAGCCCCAGATGATACCAGCCACCGCGGCACAGGCGCCACCCAGTGTCAACAGCATGGTGCGGTTGAGGAGGTTGATACGCTGGAAGAGGGAAGTGACGATGATACCCACCAGTGTCGAGAAGAAGGTGGCGAGCAGGATGGGCATGAAGATGTCCGTAGGCTGCTGCGCTCCCATCTGTACACGGTATACCATGATAGAGACGGGGATGAGGGTCAGTCCACTGGTGTTCAGCACGAGGAACATGATCATCGGGTTCCATGCTGTGTCTTTCTTAGGGTTCAGCTCCTGCATCTGTTCCATCGCCTTCAGTCCGAGGGGTGTCGCTGCATTGTCGAGTCCTAGCATGTTGGCGGCGATATTCATGAAGATAGAGCCCGTCACCGGGTGACCCTTGGGGATGTCTGGGAAGAGCTTGGAGAAAACGGGTGCCAGGAGACGAGCCAGGAAATTGACAACACCTCCTTTCTCACCGACTTTCATCACACCTAACCATAGCGCCAGCACACCGGTCAGTCCTAACGAGATCTCAAACGCTGTCTTTGAGGATGAGAACGTGGAGTCCATCATCGCGGGGAACACTTCCATGTCTCCCCAGAATATCAGCTTCACCACTGCTATCACGAAGGCAAGCAGGAAGAAAGCGACCCATATATAATTCAGTACCATAGTCTATTGTTTTTTCCGATTGATAAACTTGATGTAGCCATGCAGCATAGCCAGCGTCTCGGCATCGCTATATCCTTCCACGATATTCTGCTTACCCGAACGGGCTGCCTGTTGCATTTGGTCAACGGTGCGATCATGTCCTCGATCGAGGAATCGCTCAACGAAATAGCAAGTAATATCGAAGACGCAGATAGTCTTCTGATAGACTTTCAGCGTCTTATAACTGTCGATTTTCCTTTCGTCGTCTTGCATTCTGCAAAGGTACAAATAAGTGAGTGAAAATGCAAATTTATTTGCAATTTTTCGAACGTAAGTACCTTCGACGAAGCCAAAGATACTACTGAGTTAATTGACAATAATAAGGCAAAAAAAGGAGTGCCTGCATCACGCAGGCACTCCTTCAAAAAGATTGTTTATGATTGTATTTGATGGGTTCGGATTAATTCTTATATTTCCAAACACTAATGTTTGAAGTATAAAGGTCACCTTCGTTGGTAACAGTCTTATACCAATCCTTAGGATTGTCGGTGCGAACATATTTCTGGAACTCAGTATAGCTACCGGTGATAATCTTGCGCTCCTTCATCCACTTAGTGCCATAAGCAACAGCCATCTTCTGGGTAGCCTCACCTGTTATTGCCTCCAACTCAATTGTTCTATTAACCTTTACAGGAATGTTGATAGCATTTGTAGCGTCAGTCTTCACACGGAAGATAACAGGAGCCAGACCATCTACACCACCATTAGCGTTGGTGTTAATCATCGTACCAGTAGACTTGCCAAACAACTCATGAACTTCCTTGCCGGCAACAGTCAGGTCCTTGGTACCACCAGCTGCCCAAAGTGTTATAAGAGCATATTTATCTGAACCTTCCCATACAAAGCGTACATCGAATACTGCATCGTTGAAGTCCCAGTCGCTGACGTCAACCTTTTCAAGACTGCTGTCAATCAAGTCCTCAGCGAAGACACGATCTGCATCTTTATAGAGTCCTGGGGTAATACGTACAATCCAATCGCTGTAATAACCGTCGGCGGTAATGGCCTGATTCAGGTTTGCACCTGCTTCAGTCTTTAACTTACCCTCAAAGTCAAGTCCTACAAACCACATACCGGCAACACTTTCATCAATCCAATCACCAGGAATGATAACAAATTTGTCATTTCGCTGCTGGCTACTAGCTGAATTATAATAACCGAAGCACTCTGTTGAGGCATTTACTTTAAAGTTGATATTGTCTTCACCCCTTACTACACGGTTGTTGAGATCTTCGTTCTCATAAGCCGCAGGTCTGTAACCATAGCAGATGTTGGGCTTATTAGAACCATAGCCATTGTTGAAGTTGTTGATATGCTCGGAGTTGGTACCACATGTCAACTTATCCATTTGGTTTGAGCCAGTATACAAGTTACCGTCTTCTGCCTCATATTTCTCTGGGCAATCTGCTGTTGGATGATCACCACCTTTATAAACCTGCTGAACGAAGAAGTCACTCCAGTTAACAGCAACACCTTCAACATAGCGATGTGTCTGGAACCAATCTCTTACAACTTCTTTTTGAGCGTCTGTCAGGGGCTCTGGTACTTCTACATATTTACCCCATTCTGTACCGTTATCATCACTGCCACGCACTCCACCTATCAGTTTGCCGTCAGCGTCAAACTGCAGAGGAGTCTGATCATTGAATCCCCAGTTTACATTGGGATTAACTTGTCCACCTACAAGAGCCTCAAAAGCCTTCTCGTACTTCTGATCCTGAGTCTGTGGAGCTACTTCCTTGTCGCTAACGCAACTAGCGAGTCCGAGGGCTACAAAACCCATCAAAAATAACTTTTTCATCTTCCTAAATTTTTAATGATTATAAATATAATTATTTTGTTCACTGTTAGAGAATACGTTGCAAAAATACATTATTTATTTAGAAAAGGATGTAGTTGTAGTGTTAAATAATATTAAATCGTGCAGAATCGTTTGCATAAAACCATATTTTGTCTGTGAAATAGTTCGAAGTTCCATCCTTTTTTGTAATTTTACACCCCAAAAGCATAAAGGCATGAAAAAGAACATAACCTACACCTTATTAATTATAGCAGCATTCACTACTGCTTTGAGTGGTTGCATACGTGACAAGTTTAAATATTATGGCTATGAGGACCAGTTGGAGGGTACCTTCCCTGTGGACCAGATCGACGGCTCGCATACTTGGTTGCTCACCAGTGTGACAAACACCTTTATCAAGGGTAATGTCAACGACGCCCATAAGTTGCTGATCCTCTCCGGCAACCCCTTCGACGAGTCGGACGTAGAGATACTGGCAGAGTCGTTCACCTCCTCTACCATCAGTAAGAACATGACGTATCTGGCTCCTTCCCATATCTCATCCGTCTATGTCGCCGTCCTTGACAGGTATGGCAACTACATCTCTCTGACGAAGGGTAAGATAGGAGGTGAGATAGATCTTGTCAACACCCTTCCTTCGGGTACCCCGAAGGCGGTCGTCCCACAGAAGTTGGTGTATGGTTTCGAGGCTAACTACCCCAACCCCGGCGACTGGGATTATAACGACCTGGTGCTGAGTCTGACGAAGGAGCTTACTGGTGAGACGACGGTTGATGTGCATGTCACGCTCCACGCAGTGGGCTGGATAGGCACTTCTTCTACACCTGCCCAGATAGGTGCTGCCATCCGTTGGGTCGGAAGTCGGTATGCGCTGGTGAAAGACCAGGTGGAGCGTAACCCGAAATCCACCTTTATGAACGCTCCTGAGCAGCCACGAAAGTACTTCCCCGGGGAGTGGACAGACTTCCAGAGGTCGCTCAACGATGAGTTTGTCATCAACCTCTTCGACGATGCCCATCTCGCCATCTACAAACTGGGAGAGGACGGCTCCGTCTATCGCCGCTATTTCAATACGGTGGTCGATCCCAGCAGCACCAGTGCCAAGCAGCCCGCAAAGACCGTCACCTATACCTTCACCTTTGACAGTGAGTTCGAGGCTCGTAACTTCACCCTTGCGGAACTTGACCCCTTCATCATGGTGCAATATGGTACCGATGGCGACCACTTCTGGGAGATACATAGCTTTACCTATAAGTTGGAGGAGGTACTCTACAAATACTACAATGGTGCCGCCCAGAGTTATAATAACGGATTCAGCTGGGCTGTCGTCGTTCCTTACTCCCAATACCGCTATCCTGTCGAGGAGGAGGCTATAGGTATGTATAAGAACACGATTATCTCTGGTGCTTACCAGGAGCGGGAGCATTCCTTCGGCGAGTGGATCCTCGACCGTACGAAAGCGCGTGACTGGTATCTCTATCCTGCTGACGGAGGTGTGTATTAAGGATTTACGACTTCAATTAAATAGCGGTTGACTGAAGTCAACCGCTAGTCTTTTATATGATAAGCAAAATAGTTTATACCAACCACTCGTCATCCAGCAATTGAAATTGAAATCTTTGCCAATGATGACCATGCGGATCATCATAATGAGTCGAGGAAAAATCACCCAGGGACAGAACATCCATACCAAGCAGGGCTTGCTCATTATCACTATTCATCACATAAATCGGAAGATCTATCATCTCTTGGTCTTCTGACAAATGTAAACGACACATGCATACCTTGCTTAAGGCAGGATCGCCGTTTGCGAGTTCCACCCAGTCTTCAGTAAATGGAATTAATCCGAGCTTTTCCAGAGTAGTAGATGAAATGACAGTAGCAAAAGAACCTGTGTCCACTTTAGCATCCACTATACACTTCGTCCCAGTTGATGGGTTCTCCAGCACCAATGGTGCGTGAATTTGAGCGCATGGTGCGGGTAATAGTACGTCCATGATTAGTTGATTTTTTCTTTCCGCAATTGACGACAACAGGCTTTGGAATCGCTGGATTCCGCTCACCAACTCGATTAATCGAGGGAACTTGTTTGAACTTCCTTGTTTCCATAATTGTGGTAGTTAGATAATATTTCTGTTGCAAAGTTACGAATAAGTGAGTAAAGAACAAAATAAATTCATTTATTTTTTCTCCAATTTTTCTCACATATAACGGATTCAGCTGGGCTGTCTCGGTCCTTACTCCCAATTTTATCCTGCTGACGGAGGTGTGTATTAAGGATTACTCCCTACATGTATTTTTAAAAACCCTTGTTACCGTTGCCGCCTTGCAAAACTGTTTGATTGACAGGCGATTACAGGTGACAAGGGCGAAAAATCGTTGCCGCTAGTTGCCGCTAAAGACAATAACAGGCGGCACCTTCGAGTTTGTTCCACCCCATGGAACACTTTATTCCATGCCATGGAACACTTTGTTCCACCCTATGGAACACTTGTTCCCCTTTATCCCGATTTCACATCCTAAGCATTGGAACACGTTATTCCAGGTATTGGAATACGGTAACTCCTCCCTATTGATTCATTAAATAAGATAAGAAGTGGGGTACCTATTCGCATAGATACCCCACTCTCCAAGTAAATTATTTAAGTATTTGATGTACTCAATTAATTGTTGGTGGCAGCCGATGTATTAGTCATCGTCAAACCAGTATTAGGATTGTTGTACCAGCCATTCATGGCAGGAGTACGATCTGCGGCAGGAGTAGCTGCCCAAGCGTCGAATGAGTTCACTGGATAATCAACGCCATCGATAGTAACCTTATCTGCGTTTGATGTGCCAGGATAAGCCTCTGTAACGATGATACGCTCCAGCGGCCATCTCCAGTCAACAGGAATCATCACAGCATGTGGATACGGATCTGTGTTAGGATAAGAGTAATTCTTGCCAGTACTTGTAACCTCAATAGTTACAGGCAGCTGGGTGAAGTCAATATTTCCATCTTCGTCAGCAAGTCCTGTAGGAGTAGTAATCTCGCTAGAGACAGGAGTTGCTGTCTGAGCCTTACCATTACCTGTATTCACCATCACACCTGGATTAACACCCAGTGCTTCGTGAATCTCCTGTTCGTTGAAGAGATAAGTGTTGCCAATCTTCACCTTGATATTATAGGTAGCACCAGCGGCAACCAGCGTAGCTACGAGCTTGGTCTTGTCGTACTCAACCTCACCAGTCTCAGCATTGGTGCTCTTCACTTTGTAGCTGACCTTCAGCACGACATCGTTCATATCGTAGTCAGTACCAACAGTCTGGTCCTCGAAAGCGTAGGTGTAAACCTTCAGCTCCTCGTAGATAGGTGTGGGAGGAACGATATCGATACCAGGAGAGCACTCGGACTCTGTCTTCACATCATTAACCTGACCTTTAGCAACTAATACGGCATTGCCATTACCAATTTGTTCGCCAGGAGTATTTGTGTGCCACTGTCCCCATTCTTGATCTCTTTCTTCTGTTGCATACATGAAAGTACCATTAAGGAGATTGATTAACTTCTCATATGGAGTAAAAGTATAAACATTATTATCTACCTCTGGTGTATCAACACTGATACGGACATTGTTTTGGATAGCTCCAAGCGTAACTTTATCAACACCATAATTACTATTCGTACCACCAGTATGATTAACGTAAGTCATTTTACCAAACTGAATATAAGCATAATCGCTGCTTGTAGGTCCAACAATGTCAACTCCATTTAAAGAAACATTTCCAGAAATAGCAATCAGAGAATTCCCTTTAGCCCAGATGTAAGCAACATCACTTGTTCCGTCCTGAGAGCTAGACATGTCCAAGTTGCTAGCCTTGATGTAAGCACCAGCTCCCTGCTGGATATTGCGACAAGCCTGTGTACCATCGCATTCCCACCAGCAGTTGTTGTGGATACGGGTATTTGCTGTGCTAGAACCCTTGGGAGCCTCACCGATGTGAACTTTACCAGCATTTTCATAGATGCTCAGACCAGCACCACCCAGCATGTAGTCTGCCTCTATGATACCAGCATTGTAAAGTGTACCACCATTGTTATTGATAGTAGTAACATCAATTGTACCACCATTGTAGTTGTAAGAACCTGTTCCGTTAGCGAACTCTAACCTGTCACCCTTTACTTCACCACCAGGATATACATAGAAACTACCTACAGTACCTGCTTCGTTGTTTGCATTGGTAACAAGCTTTTGTCCGTTTGCAATATTCACTTTTCCCTTAGGACCAACGATGAATACGCAACCACCATTTACACGCTGCTCGGCATTAATGTTCAGTGTACCCTGTACATAAACAGAAATACCACTACCAGACTGAATAAGAGGAATATTCTTACTCCAAGTCGTTCCCTCAGGAATCAGATAGTGATGAACCGTGTTAGCAGGATCTGTTGTGTTATTCTCATCGTTGATTGCTACTGCATCATCAATATAAGTAGAGAGATTAGGCATAGTGCGAACATTAACTACAAAATCATCAGCAGCACTCCTGTTTGCAGCTCTCATAGAGCGAGCACCAGCAGCGGCCTCACCACCAAAGGTGGTCTCAATCTTACCATCAACAACTGCGGCAGGCTTTACATAAGAATAGCCTTTCTCATCCTTGATAGCTACAAAAACAGATTTTGTGGCATCAGGACATGTGAAACTGGTGCTGGCTGTACCACCACTAACAGTTTCTGCCTTACCTAATACAACAGCAGTGTTGTTAATAAATGGGTTGTTCTCGTAGATGCTGACAGTGTACTTTGCACCATAGTCACCATTTACTGTTACATTAGCCTCTACCTGTGAAGCCATGTCCCAAGTCTGTCCATCGGGAATCGAGATACCGAGCTGCATCTCAGCATTCTCCTTAGAACGATCATCAATCTCTTTTTGGCTTGTGCCGTCCACATCCTTAACACAGCTGCTGAAGCCAGCAACGAGTGCCAATGCGGCAAAGCCTCTCATCAAATACTTCTTGTTCATCATTAGTGTAATTATTAATTATTAAACATGTTTATTGTTATTCTTATCAGCTTAATGTGTGTGTCTGTTCACGCAAACATCAATTATATAAGTCAATAGTTGATTGCAAAGATAGATAGAAATTTGGTAAATGCAAAGATTTTGTCGACAAACTTTAAAATTTTAACATTTATAAAAGAATAAGCAGTCACGAAAATCGCGACTGCTTACTGATATGGTTAATCCAGGGATTGAGTCTGATGAACCCAATTAATTGTTGGTCATGGTCTTGCCTGGAGCAGCAGCTGTCTCATACCACTTGATGTCACCAAGCACTGTCGCACGCTGTGCAGCAGGAGTAGCAGCCCATGCGGAGAACGAGTTGATGAGGAACTCAGCACCACTCTCTGTCGTGATGGTCGCTGTACCGTTGCCAGGATAAGCCTCTGTGATGATGGTACGCTCAGTAGGCCAAGCCCAGTCTGTAGGAACCATGATGGCATGTGGATACTCATCCGTGTTAGGATAGGCGTAAGTGGTATTCGTGCTCAGCACCTCGATAGACACAGGCAGCTGAGTAAAGTCACCTGTAAAGCCTGCAGGAATATTTATCTCCTCAGAGATAGGAGCTACTGGTGTAGACCTGCCGGTATTCACCATCACACCTCTATCCACACCCAGTGCGTCGTGAATCTCTTGACCACCGAAGAGATAGGTGTTGCCAATCTTCACCTTGATATTATAGGTAGCACCAGCGGCAACGAGCTTCACGACAAGTGTGTTGGTGTCGTAAATCACCTTACCTGCGTTCTCACCGGTTCCTTCTTCCTTCACTTTGTAGCTGACCTTCAGCACGACATCGTTCATGTCATAGTCTGTATTAGCGGTCTGATCCTCGAAAGCATAGGTGTAAACGACGGGATCACCAAATATCTCACCATCGTCACCACCGGGATTGTTACCCTTGCCAGTACAATCGCCATCAGGGATGATCAGGGCAGAGCTGTCCTCGCTAGTCCAGTGGGTTATAGGTGCTGCGCAAAAATAGAGTCCAAAAGGAGTGCATCCACCCAGGATATGATAAGCGGCGCCCCATCTGTTGGTAAGATCCTCTTTCGTTACGTTCCCATCAGAATCATATAAATAGAACTCTTCGGTATTCTCCATATCAAAGTACACATTGTTAAGTGCGTTGATATCGTTAGCATAACTTACATAGAAACTTCCAGTCTTAACAATAGCGAAGGAATTTTCTTCTGTCGGACCAGTATAGATCACTTGATTGCATTTGATAGACCCAGCGTCTATCATGCTATAATTATACATGATGCAATTATTTCTTGAGGGTGCACACATATACAACTGCCCATCACAATCTAAGCGGCTGTGGTCCAATAGTGTCAAAGGACCTACACCAGCGTCCTCCGTGTAATGGAGATAGCAGCCATTTACAATTAAAGAGTTGAAAGCATCGTCTTCCGCATCGTTGTTGGTCCGAGCTGTAATATGACCAAAGTTGGTATAGAAACCACCACAAGTGTTGCGGAGCTTGTCGACGGTAATGGTACCTTTGTTATAGAAATCACAACCATTGATGTTAAACTCACCGTTAAACGCTATGGTACCAGCATTATAGCATGGTGCACCAACATTACTGTTGTTAAGAATCGATTCATCTGTAATGACATTTAGACCACTATAATCTTCGCTATTAACGTTAAATGTAGGAGTAACGCCACTAGCAGCCTCAACAGATCCGCCTGCCATCACAATGAGACGTGCTGTCCTGCTCATATTGGTATCACCATCAAGGATAATCTTACCACCATCAGCCACAACAATTGTTGGACCATATAGTGTGTTACCATTCAGGTGAAGGGTACCCTCGACATAGATGACACTATTATTGACAATGGTAGTATGTCCGATTATATGGAACACCTCTGTAACCTCTGTGTTGGCAGCCACGCGATAGTGCCTACCATCAACGTTTCCTCCTGGGAAATGGTCACCGTTCTCATCGGTCAATGTACGATTCCCATCTTTTGTATCATTCAGGATAATAGCATCGGTGAGAGCAGTATATGACTTCATCCCGTCGATGGAGATCTCCTCAAGATTAGCTGGATCTAAATTCCACCCATCCCAGCGGTTACGTCCATTGATGGGGTTCAGATAATAATCTAATGTTTCCACATACTCAGGATACTTACTGGCATCCTCTGCGGCACGCATAGAACGACTGCCTGCGGCACCACCGCCAATGTTAGCATTGATCTGTCCGTTCTCTACATGTGCTGTATGAACGACACTGCGATTCTTGCTGTCGTAAACGGTAATGTAAACCATTGACTGGTTGGAGGGAATGGTCAGTGAGGTGTTAAGTGTTCCTCCCTCATGAACTTCCTTGAGGGTGTAATACTTCGCATTCTTGTTATACAAGGGGTTCTTGTCATAGATACCCACCGTATAAGACTGATCCAAACCTAAGTTAACTGCGATATTCGTAGTCACCTGAGACGCCATGTCCCAAGTCTGACCGTTAGGAATACTCAAACCGAGCTGAAGCTCAGCATTCTCTTTCGACTTCGTGTTGATCTCGCCCTGACTCATTGCAGTCACGTCCTTCGTACAACTGCTAATGGAGGCAACAAGTGCTAATGCGGCGAAGCCTTTTATCAAAAACTTTTTATTCATCATCTTTGTGTTGTTAAATAATAAAAAAGGGTTATGGTATCCTTATAAACATATAAGCCTAGAGTGCGCTTGTTTGCGCAAACACCGAAGGTGTTAACTGTCTATTTGCAAAGATAATCATTAATTTGGTAAAAACAAAGATTTTACCGATAAACTTGCGGCTTTTAACATTTATAAAGAAGTAAGCAGTCACGAAAATCGCAACTGCTTACTGGTGTGGACCAGGTAGGGCTTGAACCTACGACCTCCAGATTATGAGACCAATATAATGATATTCCGTGATAGTCTATAATTTGTAACTATACTGATATCCAATGAGTTACATTTTTATGATTTTCACTGAAACTCACAAAATACCCCTAACTGAAATAGTTTGTTTACGCATTGTTTACGCAGAATTTGGGGCATAATAGATGGTTAAAAGCAACAGACTACAATCTGGAGGTTTCAAATGACCGAATGAATTTGTCCCAAATCACCGAACAAAACTCTGCCAAATGACCAAACAAAAGAAAGCCAAATTACCAAATGGTATATTAGTCTTGCCACAATAGATAGTACTATATCTTGGCATAATCTCAATATTTTGCATAGATTGCGCCAAAATATAGCATTATTATTTGGCATAATCTAATATTTTTATTAACTTTGCGCCAAAATATAAATGCTATAAGATGGAAAATTCAATTGTAGGCCGTGAAAAAGAGATAATGGAACTGAAGAAATATCTTTCTTCGGAACAGTCAGAGTTTATTGCTGTCTATGGTAGACGGCGCGTTGGTAAGACATTCCTTATCAAAGAACTGTTGGAGGGTCAATTCTGCTTCAGAATGACTGGTAAGGAAAATGCTCGTCTTGGAGAGCAGTTGTTGAATTTTTCATATGCACTGTCGGATTTCTTTGACGACAATCGTGTGCCTAAGAATTGGACAGAAGCATTTCGCATGCTCTCTAAAAATATTGAGAAGCTGGGAAGTGGTGCAAAAATCATCTTCATTGACGAACTGCCATGGCTTGACACACAGAAATCCAGATTCCTTGGGGCATTGGAACATTTTTGGAACAACTGGGCATACTATCGTAAGGACATAAAACTAATAGTTTGTGGTTCTGCCACCTCATGGATGCTGAATAAACTGATAAACTCCAGAGGAGGGCTACATAACCGTGTAACTCACAAAATGCTGATATCTCCGTTCTGTCTTGAAGAGATGGAGCAATATTTCCAAAGTAGAGGTTTCAACTATGAGCGTCCTGAAATGATAGACTGCTATATGGCTGTTGGTGGTGTGGCCTACTATTTATCATTGTTTGACAAAGACAAAAGCGTGGCTGAGAATATCAATAGCTTGTGTTTTACTAACGGGGGAGAACTGACTGATGAGTTTAATAGGCTCTATAACTCGCTATTCAAAAAGGCAGAGAACCATATTGCTGTTATAAATGCACTTAGCAGTGCTAGGAAAGGAATGACGCGTTTGGAGCTAATCAACAAGACTAAAGTACTTAATAATGGAAATTTCACTACGTTGCTCAAAGAATTGGAAACATGTGAATTCATACGCTCATATTACCCGTTTGGCAAAGAGAAGAAGAACAAAATGTTTCAGCTCACAGACCAATTCTCTCTCTTCTATCTTCACTTTATGAAAGATAAAAGTAATGTTGGAAAGAACTATTGGCTCCAGAAGATAGGTACACCTGAATATGCAGCATGGTCTGGCTATTCTTTTGAAACGGTATGCCTGCATCACATCGAACAAATCGTAAACGCTTTAGGCATAAGTGGAACATTCTATTCGCCATGTTCATGGGCTTACCGTCCATCGGAAGCAGTGCTTAATGATGTTAACGCAGACGAAGACATGAAAACTGGTGGTCAGATAGACTTACTTATTGACAGGAATGATAAGACTGTAAGCGTGTGTGAAATGAAATATTCAAGCGGAGAATACGAGATAACAAAAGCTTATGCCAGCCATGTTGAGCAAAGGCTCCGTACATTTAGGAAGGTCACATCCACCAAGAAGTCTTTTTCAATAGTTTATGTAACACCTTTCGGACTTCATAACAATATGTACGCAAGGAAGGTAAATAAACAGATAACAGCAGATGATCTATTCAGAAAAGTGTAAATTGTCTCCGAGTATAATTTCATACTTTATCCAAGTATGAAGGTTAAAGATACTCAAAGGCACTCACTTTTATGCGGATAGACAGGAATAATTGAAATAAATAGAGTACCTTTGCATCGCATTAGCATCTAGAGCAGACCATGAACGAAATGTTGCTCTTCTTGTTTTGACAGGAAAGTGAGTCTGCTTGCCAGAACGTGGACTGGTTAAAATCCATTCCGATGAATCATAGTGTGGAGGAAGTATTAGTCGGAAGATACTTCATTCAACTTCACACAAGAGGCTCTTCAGGGGGTGAGACCGATTAGCATAAGCCCGGTTCCCATACAGCGACAGGAGATGCCAAGATTGCACAGCTGCTTTTGATTATTGCTTCGGCAATGGTCAAACGCAGCTGTTTTTGTATATATATACGTGTACTGAAATGGTTGCAAGCGTGAGAACAAACATGTTTAATTCATTAAAAACATTTCAGACATGAAATTAACAAAATCATTACCCGTTATCAAGGAGCGTAATTGTTCCGCTTCCTTGGTTCTCGATTGTCGCACACAGAGGAAGAATGCGACAGAGTTCCCATTGGCCATGCGCTTCACTATTGATCGCAAGTTCTTCTATTATGTTGTAGGTAGTACCTACACCGAAAAACAGTTCTCCGACATCTGCAACGCCACAAAGAGCGCATCCGAAAACTACCGTGAGCAGCGTATGTGGCGAGAGACCATCGTTCCCAAGTACAAAAACCTGCTTGCAGAACTCAACAAAGGAAGTTTGTTTACCTATGAGATGGTACGTGTGGCTGTCACCACAGGCAACACATCCCTTCAAACGAAAGATGACCGTTCCTTCATGAGTATTTGGGAGAAGATTATCCACGACCTCAAAACCAATGATGGAGGAACACAGTTTACAACTGGGCAGAATTACGAATATGCCTTAAAGTCATTCCGCAAGATAATGGGGTATGATGCCATTACGGGCTTTAACATCAGTGTTGCTGAGATACAGAAGTGGAAGGATGGCATGAAGCATGGCGTGAAAGGCAAAGGCGGCAAGCTCATAGGTAAAATCAGCGACACAACGGCTGGAATCTATCTTCGTGCGTGTCGTGCCGTATGGAACACCTGTATTCGCGAAGGTTTCCTCAAAGAAGTGCCTTATCCGTTCTCAAACAAAAAAGAGAAGGGACTTGTCAGCATTCCTCCAAGCGCCAAAAGGCGCAAGTGCTATCTCCGTGTCTGTCAGATGACAGAACTCTACAATCTCTTTATTTCAAAGCAATACCCAGAGCATTGGGGCGAGTCATATACAGCATCAGTGCATTTTTCGCTTGGCCTGTTTCTGGTGCAATATCTCTGCAACGGATTCAACATGGCAGATGCAGCCCGATTGAAATACGACAACTACTATTTCCAGAATGAAGGCAAGGCATTCCGTTTCAACCGTAAGAAGACGGAAAAGACCAGTGCCAACGGTTCTGAGGTCATCATTCCTATCATCGAACCTTTACAGCGCATCCTTGATGAGATAGCAGCACCACCTACACGTGACGGCTATGTGTTCCCTCAGATATTCAATGGTGCAGAAACCGAGGAAGACCGCAGGAAGAGAACGCAACAGGAGAATAAGAATGTAAGGGAAAGGATGGACAATGTCTGTCATGAGGTTCTTCAATGGGACGAGTCCATCAAGCCATCTGGAACTTGGTGTCGCCACTCCTTTGCCACCAACCTTCATAACGCAGGTGTGGAAGTGGATTACATCTCAGAGAGCATGGGACACTCAACTGGTGAACATGCCATCACACATATCTATCTTGATACATATCCATTGGAGAAACAGATGGAATACAACTCCAAGCTATTGGATCTGAACACGGAGCGCTCCAAGCGTGAAAAACTGCTTGCAGAATTGGCAGAGCTCTCGGAGGATGACCTGTCTCAACTCCTGAGTAAACTGAAGTCGTCTAACCAATAATCTACAAAGTTATGTTTAAGTTGAATTTTTCAAAGATATTGCCAGACTTCTCGCTGAGAAAAGAGAAAACAGACCAGTTCATCCACACATGGAAGAACCAGAATAAAGCTGTCTATGCTGACTTCAAAAGAGGAATAGGCAAAGTGGCAGAAGGTGATTTCACCACATTGTATAACATGTATGCCATGATGAAGGATTGCGTTCCACCAGAAGCGCAGTCCTTCTATGACTGGTTCCTTACTTTATTCACACAGAATCCATCCCAACTCCAGCGCATGATGTCTGGAAATGTTCAGTGGGCAGGCGAACATACCGAGAAGATTGCCCAATGCATCGTCAACCGCCAGTTAGGGTTAGGCATCAATCTGAAGACGGGAAAGGTGGATATCTATAAGTCATGCCAAAAGGGATTGTTGATGGTCAAGTCTGGCACACCAGTTGAAATATGGAACCGTCTGCCACAAAACATGAGAACACATTTCATCGAGCAGTTGGATAAACTCGCACAAAACTCCAATGGTTGTATGTTGCTCAGCAAATTGGAGCGCAAGCAGCTGTACCATTCTTTGTCTTTCTTCGCTGACATCTTCATACTCTCTCATGCCGTGTTCTTGCCAAAGTTCCTGGCGAATCTCTATGACAGGATTATAAACCAAGGAGACACATTGGCCTATTGTATGTACTACTTCGTGGTGTTTGACCATGGGCTTGTTCTAATGATGGAAATCCTCAATGCCATCTTGACCAAAGAAGAGGTAGATGAGAGCGGATTGACATTGGTTCACAACTGCATCCACATACTCGTTCATCATAGCATGGAAATGGGAACTGACACCAAAGCTTCTTGGGAGAATGCAGTTGAGGATTGCCACCCGGAAATCTGGAAGGATGTCATGTTAGCTCTGCACAAGGCAAAAGGGAAGAGAGGGAAAAAGAAGTCTATCCGCACGTTGGATGAAATTCTGATTGGTGACGTTGCAATTCTAAAGAAAAGGACATGCCAGTTTCTTGACGAGAATACAGATGGTATTTGTCTTGCTTATCTGCTTTGTGCCTTGATACGTGCAAGGAAGATAGAAGCGAGCATCCCCTATATGACCTTTCACCGAGCCATTGAACAGTTCACAGGACAGCATACTGGTCATGATATTCCGCAGAAGCGATATGGTGAGCTGAAGATGTTCACACTCAACTCTTCGCCCTATGGTGACAGCTATAAGCGAGCCAAACGTATTATCGATAAATGGACTCAAATCTTCATTGAAGTCGGTTGAGCCCCCATATTTTCCTCCTGTTTAGTTAAAAGTCGGTCGGTTTTATTTCTTGCAAATAAAGCCGACCGACAACCTTTTTGTTCCATAGTACCTTTGCCGTAGAATTTGATTTCAGAGAATGTAAACGAGGCTCAAAATGCCTCAGATGTATAATTTCTAATAATAATAAATTTTATGACAACTCAATTTGACATCAAACAACTCCTCCAGAAGCCCATCGCCATGATGACGGGCGAGGAACTGACCTTTTTGCTCAACAGCAGCATGGAGGCAAAGGCAAACGAACAAACACCTATTGTACAGAAACGCACCTTCTATGGTATAGAGGGCATAGCCCAGGTGTTTGGGTGCAGTGTACCAACCGCCAATCGTATCAAGCGAAGCGGCATCATTGATGCGGCTATCACCCAGATAGGACGCAAGATTATTGTTGATGCAGACATGGCACTTGCATTGGCAAAGGAAGCAGAAGCCAACAAAGAAAAGAAAGAATAATCTATGGAACAGAATGACGAGTTTATTCGTGTTGGCACTACTTATTACAAGATAGTGGACCAGCCGCTGGTCAATGGGGAAACCGTAAAGAGACGTATTCCGTGGAGCATCGAAGCCCTACGACAGGACTACGGCAAGAACTTTATAGCCGATATACCAAAATTCGATGGCTTCTGTACGGTTCCCAATCATCTGGATTATAACAGAGAGGTTGGAACTTTCTACAACCTGTATGAACCAATCACACACCAACTTGAAGCAGGTCCGTTCCCTCGTATCAAATCGCTGATGGAACACATTTTCGGCGAACAATATGAGTTGGGGATGGATTACCTGCAAATCCTTTACGAGAAGCCGACTCAGAAACTTCCAGTTCTCCTGTTGGTCTCTACGGAGCGTAATACTGGCAAGACCTCTTTCCTCAATTTCCTTAAACTGATCTTTCAAGACAATGTCACGTTCAACACGAATGAGGATTTTCGCAGCCAGTTCAATGCAGACTGGGCAGGTAAGTTACTAATCCTTGTAGATGAGGTATTGTTAAGTCGCAGGGAAGATTCCGAGCGACTGAAGAACCTGAGTACAGCTCTTACCTATAAGATGGAAGCCAAAGGAAAGGACAGAAACGAGGTTCAGTTCTTTGCCAAGTTCGTGTTGTGTTCCAATAATGAATCCTTTCCAGTCATTATTGACCCGGAGGAAATCCGTTATTGGGTTCGTAAGGTGGAGCCGTTGGAAAATGATGACCCTGATTTCCTGCGACATCTTGAAGCAGAGGTTCCTCACTTCCTGTTCCACTTGAAACACGAAAGAGTGTTGTCAACGAAAAAAGAAAGCCGAATGTGGTTCAATCCTGCGCTTATCCATACGGATGCTCTTGACAACATCATTCGCCACAACCGACCACGTGCCGAACTGGATATGGTGGAACTTTGTCTGGATGTGATGGAACGGAACAACCTGACACAATACTGTTTCTGTCCCAATGATATTCATGCACTCCTGTTGAACACGCATGTTAAGATTGAGAAGTGGCAAATTCTGAAGGTTCTGAAGGAACGCTGGCAACTGCAACCAGCTGCCAATGCCTACCGTTATACGACCTACAACATCGACTATACCAATGCCACAAACTATATGGCTGTTCAACGAACTGGTAGGTACTACACCGTCCAACGGGATTTCTTGGAACCATTGCGTTGTTGATTTGTTGATTCGATGAAGATTTATAATAAAAGATATTATATCAATAGGTTACAGACAAGTAATCGCTCAACAAAAATACAACAACTATCAACGGCAGGACAGTAGTCGAAAAGCGTTTTTATTTTTCTTTTGATTGGCAAAAAATCTTTTATAACAATGACAAACATCATCATCTTCACAAACTCGTCCTCAGCAGACGAGAAGAAAAAAGCCCAATTGCGTGACCTGACACCCCACACGGCATCGTTCAGAAACGTTAGGATGTTTTTTAGGGGTTGGGGGAGCAAGTATAGGTTTTGTGTCCCACTAAACCACGGCACTGAAAGCCGAAAATGCCAGATGTCTCACTTAAACACTTCGGAAATATGAATACCCCACCCCCAAACAAAGGCGGTCGTCCAAGGAAGCCCGAAAACGAGCAGCGGCTTCATCCTGTCAAGGTCTATTTCGACGAACAAAGCTACAGGAAACTGTTGAACAAACGTAGGCGTACAGGCATGTCCCTCTCTACGCTGGTTTACGAGTTAACTGTCAACGGCTATGTAAAGGAACCCTTTACCAAAGAGGAAACATCATTGCTTCGCTCCCTTGCAGGCATGGCGAACAACTTGAATCAGTTGGCACATGAGGCACACATCCATAACTTCTCCGAGGTGGAAGAACGTATACAGCAACTGGCAAATAAAATCAATGAAATACTAATTCAGATAAGTGAACAATAAACTATGATAGCAAAGATTCATACAGGAAACAACTTCGGTGGACTGGTCAACTATGCCAACGACATAGTGAAGAAGGATGCAGTAGTAGTGGCATCCTATGGAGTAAGTCTTACTTCCAATGCCGCTATCACTGCCAGTTTCAAGGCACAGGCAAAAGCCCATCCTGGAGTCAAAAACTTCGTCGGTCATATCTCACTCAGCTTCTCGCCTAACGATAAGGAAAAGGTGAATAATGACCTGATGGCAGAGATTGCCCGAGAGTATATGCGGAGGATGGGAATCGTCAACACGCAGTTCGTCGTGTTCCGTCACCAAGATCAACCACATCCTCACGTTCACATTGTCTATAACAGAGTCAATAACGATGGTGATGCCATTATGGGAGACTGTAACTTCCGCAAGTCTGCCGCCATTACTAAGGCTTTGACCAGAGAGTACGGACTCACCTTTGGCAAGGGCAAGAAGAATGTTCGTCGTGAACGTCTGAAGGGCAAGGATGTCATCAAGTATCGTATCTATGATGAGGTAAACGCATCCCTGAAAAGTTGTAGCTCATGGCAAGATTTGTGCAAGGTACTCTCACCCAAGGGCATTTCACTGGATTTTGTCCGAGACAGCGATGGCAGCGTTTGCGGAGTGACCTTCACCGACAACGAAAGCAACGTCACCTTTGCAGGTGGAAAGATAGACCATTCGCTGAGCTTCGACAGTATCAATCAATTCTTGGAGACTGCCAATGTCATCGGTGCAGCCGCAGCAGAAATGCTGTTGCAGCCGCATATCGTACCATCATCTAGTGGTGGAGGCGGTTCCAGTTCCAAGGACGATGACGACGAGGACAAGGATAGAGATAAGAAAAACAATTATATACCGCGTAAACGTAAAAGATAAATTATGGCAAAAAACAGACTCACTCCATTGAAGGACGAGCCAACGACCTCGTTTGATGAACTTATTTCAAAAATAGACAATCTTGCTGGGCTTATCAACCAGCAGAACGGCTATCTGCGAGTAATAGCTCAAAAAGATGGTTTTGACAGCGAATACAACTTTCTCAGGCATCAGTTCAATGCTACCAGTGCTATCCATGAGGCATTAGTGAAGTATTTCAAAGAGAATAAAGCAGAGATTGTAGTAGATGGTGAAGAGAATAACAAATTGGCGAAAGCGGAGGAATTGTTGAATAAATATCAAGCCCTTTTGACTGAAGCAATGGAAATCATTAAGAACCGCAATACCGCTACATCACCCGTTACGACTGTGGTCATCCATGAACCGTTACCTACAGAAACAGTTTTGAAACCACAGCAGCCTCAGTCAACAAAGGGGATGTTTGCATACCTATTCCTCCACTTGCCTTGGTATCATATCAAATGTTTCTTCACATCCTCTTATTTCAAGCACTGGCTTATCATTATCATGGTGAGTGTCTGGTTTGTCTCTGTTTTTCTGACTTGTATCATGGCTGTTGACAATGCCAGGATGCACCAGATGTATCATGCCATCCTTATTCACTCAGGAATATAAAACGAAGGGTATGCCTATGACATCAATAAAGGTAAAATTCAGACCATCCACAGTGGATGGCAAGGAGGGAGGTCTCTATTTCCAGATTATCCACAACCGAGTAGTCCGTCAGTTGAATACTGATTATAAAGTTCTTGCTGAGGAATGGGATGCAGAGTCGGAAAGCGTTATTGTAAATGGCAACCGCTCAAACCACTTGCTTGGCATTCAGGAACGTTTGGCATGGGATGTGGCCCGTCTGGAAAAGGTTGTCCGCTCGTTGGACACGGAGCGTCATCGCTTCACGGCAGACGACGTGATTACCATGTTCCATAAACTGACCAAGGAGTCCTCCCTCTTTACCTTTATGCATGGTGTCATAGCTCAACTGAAACAGTTGGGTAAAGTACGCACGTCCGAGACCTATACTGCCACGCTTAAAAGCTTTATGGCATTCCGGGACGAGCAGGATGTTCCTCTGGACGGTATCACATCTGACATGATGCTCATGTATGAAGCCTACTTGAAAACCAGAGAGGTACGCATGAACACCATTTCGTTCTATATGCGTAACCTTCGGGCTGTCTATAATCGTGCAGTGGAGAAAGGATTGACAGCACAGCAATATCCCTTCCGTCACGTCTATACGGGAGTGGATAAGACCGTGAAACGAGCTATACCTATCAAGGCAATTAAAGCCCTAAAGGAGTTGGACTTATCCATGAAACCTTCATTGGACTTTGCACGTGACATGTTCCTATTCAGTTTCTATACCAGAGGAATGTCTTTCGTGGATATGGCTTATCTCAAAAAGACCGACCTTCAGAACGGAATCCTGACTTATCGAAGACGAAAGACAGGCCAGGAGCTGAGTATCAAGTGGGAAAAGTGTATGACTGAAATCATAGCCAAATACCCTGAAAACAAGACAGATTTCTTTCTCCCTATCATTACAAAACAAGGTAACGAAAGGAAACAGTACGACAATGCTCTTCACTTAGTCAACTACCACTTGAAAGACCTCTCGGAAATGCTTCAACTCCAACGACCACTCACCATGTATGTGGCTCGTCATTCATGGGCGAGTGCAGCCAAAGCGAAGAATGTGCCTTTGTCAGTAATCAGCGAAGGAATGGGTCATGACTCAGAAGCAACGACACAAATATACCTCGCTTCACTGGAAACGTCGGTTGTTGATAAAGCAAACAAGATGATTCTGGGATTGTTGTAAACAAGGATTTGTTTAGCAAATTTCTCAATCTCTTTCTAAGAGACGGATATTTGGGTACAAAGATACACTTTTTTCTTAAAAACACACATTATTATAAAAGAAAAGTTGCATTTTGACACTCATTTTGACACTTTGTTTAGCAAATTGATAAACAAAACTGCCAGATAGACCTTTTTTTCGGGTATTTCTACTGCTCTACGTCTCTTAGAAAGAGACGAATGGGACAAACTTTCATTTAGAGCAATAGAATTGCGGATATTCTTGATAAAGACCACAGAATGCCGAAAGGCAAAACAAAGAATAATAGGAGTGGTTGCAATAGATAGTTACGTGATAACAGAATACAATAAAATAAAAATTGACCATTATGAGAAAGTTCATTTATTCTCTTTTTCTCACGGTACTGCTCGGCATACCGTTGAGTGCAAATGCGACCATCGTTGATGATCCAGATGTTTTTAACTTTGCTCCTTTTTACGATCCATCATCAGGTGTCATCGGTCTATCACTTACGTTTTTCCCTTCTGAAGAGGGAGACACGGTTTACATTCCTGATTATATCTATGAAAATAATCAGTACAAATATGTTTCTCTCCTTATACAGCACATTTATTGTCTACAACAAATAATGATATAGAATTACAATGAAAAGAATATTCAATTTTATCCTCACCCTCACCGCTATGCTCACGATGGCGCAGACGACGTGGGCGCAGGAAGCAGCAGTTTACGACCTTGTCACTGAGGTGCCTACCGTCGATGACGGGCAGGCGACGAACTGGGATCCAGCGTATGACTATGGTAATTTGGTGGACGGAAACACAAGCACGATTTACTCCCTCAGCAAAGCCAATCCCTGGGTGGAGTTTCATTACTCACGTGCCTTCGTCCCCAAGAAGTATATTCTCTGGACGGGTGATTATTACTCCTTTGCTTACAATCCAGCAACGTGGACTATCAAGGCGAAACTGAACAAGACCGACGAGTGGACTACTATTGCAACCGTTGACAACAGCAACGGTGACCAACTGCCAGAGGCCGACCGCACCTCGAAGGAATTCAGCATCGAAAGCAACACGAAAGCCTACAAGTATTTCCGCTTCGAGGCAACAAGACGAAACAACGGTACATTCCAGCTTGGCGAGTTGCAGTTCAAGGAGGCAACGCCCAAGGTGGAATTGACGTGGAACATGTCTGACCAAAGCAGTATGCAATACACTATATCTGGAAACTCTGCCGACTTTGTCAGTAACGGCAATACGATGCGCTATACATGGACTGGCACTCCTGGTTGGAATCTATGGGGAAGTGCCGGGTACTACTTATTCCACAAAGCCATTGAAAACCAGCTTCAAGTAACCTTCCCGTATCTCACAGGCAAGGTGACTAAGGTCGAGATCAATAACATTAACTTCAGTCCTGCTGGCATGAGTCTTTCCGTAAGCAACGGCACAGCGAATCTGAAAAACGGGAACAGTGATTACTTTGCGTCAACGGATGACACATCTGGCAGTAGCGTCACCTTCACGGGCGAAATAGACGTAAACACCAGCAATTATCTGAGGTTCACTTTCGTCAAGACTGCATCAGGAAATGTATCCAATCAGCGCTTTGACTTTATGAATAATGGCAGCATCAAGGTGACCTTGGTGAAGGAGCAGAAGGCTGACCTCGGGCATACGTTCACTTCATCATCTATCACTGCCAGCGGTAGCATGCTGACTGCCACCTGCACCAGCACCGATGCCGACCATGTGGCCCTGTACGGTGCCAGTCATCATTTCACGCTAACGCTTAACGCCGCCGACGGCATGGCCGAACCATCTCGTCCCGTTTACGCAACGATTACCCCGGCGGTAAGCGACTTCAACGAGGACACGCAACTCGGAGCCACATGTACCGTCGAATACGCTCCGCAAGGCAGCAGCAGTTGGACAACGTCCGCACCTTATGTCGCAGGCAACTACACTGCCCGCGCCACCGTCAGAATCAACAGCACGAACTATGTGCTGACCACGAATTTCAGCGTCATTGAGGGACACTATATTACCAACGACTACCCGCAGTTCAGCGTTAACAAGACAGGAGCCATGGCGGGCGAAAACATCACCGTCACCTTCACACCGAAGATGGGCGAGAGCCTGACGACGCTGACCGTGACGGGCGACAACACAAGCCTGAGCATCGGCAGCGGCATCACCGACAACGGCGACAACACCTACACGTTCGCCATGCCCAATGAGAACGTCACCCTCGGTGCCACGTTCACGTTCCCGATGAATGCCGACAACTTCGCGCAGGACGGCGACACCTACACCATCAAGAACGCCGACGGCTGGAACTACTTCTGTCAGCGCATACAGTATGATGCCAATCTCGACGGCTTTAGCGGAAAGACCGTAGAACTCGCCGCCAACATCAGCGTGACAACGATGGCGGGCATGGTGCATCCGTTCAAAGGAACGTTCGACGGCAAGGGCAACACGCTGACGTTCAACCGCACTGCCGATGCCATGTACACCGCTCCCTTCCAGAACACCGACGGCGCCACCATCAGTAACCTCCACGTGACGGGACTGATTGAGGGCGGCACCAATTCCTACTTGGGCGGTCTGGTGGGCAGTGCTAACGGCAACCTCACCATCCGCGACTGCCACGTGAGCACCCAAATCAGCACCACCTTCGACAGCAATACCCTCAGCGCGAACGTCGGAATCGGCGGCTTCGTGGGTCTCCTGAGTTCGCATTACAACCAATGCCACATTACGGGCTGCGTGTTCGACGGACTCATCTACAACCCGAACACCTGGAACCAGACTTATGGCTGCGGCGGATTCATCGGTGCCATGTCACAGTACGGATATGCCATACTGGAAGACTGCCTCTTCATCGAAGGCCAGTACGACAACAATGGCAACAAGTGCGAACTGCTGTGGGGATATGACAACAACAAGAACAGCACGTTCTTCCACCGCAGCAACAACCAAGGCGAGGGCACGCTGAAAAACTGCTTCTTCGTCGCCACGCACTTCCTGAAGCAAGGCTCGCCCGCTGTGGAATCGGCCGACGCTCCCGACAATTTCGCCCACTTTGGCACCCCGACCGACCACGGCTTCCTGAAGGTCTATGGCCACACCATGGTCTTCGACGGCAAGTACTATACGCCGACATACGGTGACCTAGTGGAGACGTACAGCTACAGCGGGGAGAAGAGCTACATCATCGAGTACGATGACATGCCGCTCGGCATCAAGGATGTCAAGACGAAACAGAGGACAAATTACCTGCGTTACAACCGTCCGTTCACCAGAGACAAGGCCGTGACCATCATGCTGCCGTTCGACTTCACGAAGAACGATATCAGGCGGGGTGAATATGACAACATTTCGGAGGGAAAGTTCTACGAGTTCGCAGGCATTGAGGAAGTGCCGTTTAACATGTGGATTGCCGTGATGAAGGAAGTGGGCGTGGAAGGCTCTAACGAAACGACTGAGACCACGATGAAGGCCAACACGCCGTATCTCTTCATGCCTGGTGAGGACGCTAAATACCTCTACTTCACTAATGGGGACGACTACTACCAAGGCTTCGATATCTTCACTGAGGGTTACGAACGCGGTAACAAGCAGACCGAGTACGACGGCAGTGATGGCACATATTCGTGGAACAAATGGAATTTCAAAGGCACCTACCAGCCTCGCTACTGGAGCGACAGCGAGAACTCCGAAGAAATCGGCAAGGTGTACGGCTTCGCAGGAGCGACCAAGGAGGTGGACGAACAACTCGTCGTGGCCGGCGACTTCGTGAGAGTGAAGAGCGGCGCAAAGATTCGTCCTACGTCATGCTATTTAGAGTGGGTTAAGCCTGAGGACTCAGAGCAGGAACCTAATTCTGCCTCTGCCCGAAGAATGACTCGCTCTGCCTCTAACGAAGTAGAACTGCCACAGCGCATCACTGTCAAACTTGTAGGAGCCAATGGGGAGACTACCAGTATCGGTGAGATTGACACCAAGACAGGTGACGTTACATTTGACGGATGGTACACAATAGACGGTGTTCGTCTTAGCGGAAAGCCAAGCAAGAGCGGCTTATATATTAATAACGGAAGAAAAGTAATTATAAAGTAAATAGTACATACAATGGAAAAAGAGAAATATGTGAAGCCTACTTGTAGAGCTATACGGTTGACGCATCGGATGCAGTTGCTGGCTGGTAGTGGTAGTTATACAGATCCAGAGCCTACTCCGCCCAATGAGATACCAGACTATGACGATTGGCTGGAATAATATCTGATGGGCTATGAGTATAATTCAAATAATAGCATTAATCGTTCTGGTTGGCTTTGTCATCTTTGGGTTGTGGTTTCAGTTCTATATCAGACGCTGCCATAAAAGCAATGCCAAAGAGCACGCCAAGAGATTGCGCGAATGGATTAAGCGCAATCCCAAACGTGCGAAAGAATTGGGCTATCCCAATATTGAAAAAGACGATATGCCAGACGACAAATGACGTTAGTATCGTACATAATTATTTATAACAAAGAAAGGGCAAAACTTCAATATGGGTTTTGTCCTTCCTTTTTTGTTATATAAGATTCTTGCTATTTATATTTCATGTAAGCCTTCTGCAGCTTCTCGTCGTATTTGTTCTGTGCATATTGAGGGCCATTCTGACTAAAATGCATCATAGATACTCTATGATACTGGGTGCCCGAAAAGCGGAGACTGAAATAGTTTGTTTACGCATTGTTTACGCAGACATTAAAAAAGCACTTGCGAGAAACTCGTAAGTGCTTGATTTTTAGTGTGGACCAGCCTGGGCTTGAACCAGGGACCTCCAGATTATGAGTCTGTTGCTCTAACCAACTGAGCTACAAGTCCGAAAAACCGGTGCAAAGGTAATGCTTTTTCTTTAAAAATGCAACTATTCAGATATTTTTTTGTAATTTTGCCCTCCATAATGGAGAGACTGATATTAGAAAAAGGCTGTTGTGCTATCGTTCCTTGTGTAGCAACCATCGGTATGTTTGACGGGGTGCACAGGGGGCATCGCTTTGTGCTTCGTCATGTTTGTGACTATGCCAAGGCGCATGGACTCTCCACGACTGTCATTACGTTCGACCGCCATCCTCGTGAAGTAGTACATACAGATTGGCAGCCTCAGCTGTTGACAACCTTCGAGGAACGTATGGGGCTCTTAGAGGAAACGGGCATCGACCGTTGCGTGATACTGCCTTTCAACAAAGAGATGGCAGCTTTGTCGGCTCGTGAATTCATGTCGCTGATGGTAAACAGACTGGGTGTGAAAGTACTGATGACAGGCTATGACAATCGTTTCGGACATAACCGCAACGATACCTTCGAGGACTATGTGCGTTATGGTGAGGAGATAGGTGTCAAGGTAAGACAACTGCCTTCAGCAAATTGTCAACTATCATTTGGCAGCAGTCATCTGTCTGAGGTTAGTTCGTCCGTCATCCGGAGATTTCTGGAGGAGGGGGATGTCAGGAAAGCCGCTGAGGCACTCACCTATCCTTACCGCATCACAGGAAAGGTGGTGAGTGGCGAGCATATCGGTACGACATTAGGTTTTCCCACTGCCAACTTACAACCTATAGACAGTCGTAAGCTCATCCCTGCTCCTGGGGTCTATGCGGTAAGATGTGTGATGGATGAGGGAAGAGGTAAGATACTCAGGGGGATGATGAATATCGGTACTCGTCCTACCTTCGGGGAGCATGAGCAAACGATGGAGGTTTATATCCTCGGCTATGAAGGTGACCTTTATGGACAGACTATCACCGTGGAGTTCTTAGAACGGTTGCGTGACGAGCGTCGTTTCGATAGTAAAGAGGAATTGAAGGTACAGTTGGAGGAAGACAGAAGGAGAGTGGAGAGTTTAAAGTTATGAAGAATATTATAAATGCGTTTGTATATGCCCTGATATTTGTAGCCATCCAGGCGATGGCTGGTATTGTGGTGCATTTTGTTTGGCAACAGGTAGTAGGGGGAACGGATATCACCGTGATGGAACTGGTCGCGACCATAGCCGTGTTCAGTTTGTTGACAATTATTATCTTCCTATCAGCACGATGGGCGGAGATATCCCCCAATTGGCTGCTCACCAAACAGTGGGATGTCATGATGTGGGCTGTTCTGGCAGCCTTGGGAATGGTTATTCCTATGACATGGTTGCAAGAGAACATGCCAGAACTACCCAACTGGATAGAAAACGAGCAGGAGCAGTTGTTGAGTAACTACTGGGGCTATCTTGCTATTGGCTTGCTGGCTCCCTTGGCAGAAGAGATAGTATTCCGTGGTGCTATCCTCCGTACTTTATTAGAATGGAACAATCGCCAACCCGTAGGTCCTATTATGATCTCTGCAGTACTCTTCTCCCTGATTCACATGAATCCTGCACAGATGCCATATGCCTTCCTCGCAGGATTTCTGTTGGGGTGGATGTATTGGCGTACCGGCTCTATCCTCCCAGGTATGGCATACCACTGGGCGAATAACTCTGTTGCCTATATCCTCTTCCGTGCCTATCCAGATCAGGACATGAAGCTTATCGATATCTTCAAAGGTTCTGAGCTCCATGTCTACCTTGCTGTATTCTTCTCCCTCCTCATCTGTCTCCCAGCCCTTTACCAACTCCATCTGAGGATGAGGAGGGCTGTGTAAGGGATATTATGGATAAAAAATCAGCGGACTGCTCGTCAACCGATGACTGGCAGTCCGCTATCGTTAGTATGTTATGAAAAATTTGAGAGAATAGAAACTTCACAGTTTCTGTGTTTTAACTAAACATGATATTTATTATAGAGAAAGCATAGAAAAAATTCTTCGTTAATCCTTGGCTACCGCTGTTGGTATAACCTTGGCGGTGTCAACAGGGCTGTCTGTGATGTTCTCAGCCTGCATGGGTGTCACATCAGCAGAGTCAACCTGCAGGGAATAGCTATTGGCATACTCGATACGTGGATCGTTCCAGCTAGCATCCCATGGACGTTGTAAAGCACCTCCTATCGTCAGGATGATGGCTACGACAGCTGCAGCCTTGAAGAGTGGCATGAAACGCTGTCTCATAGAGATCTCACGAGCCTTTACGGTGGCTGGTGCTTCTTCCTGAATCATGGCAAGAATACGTGCATCGAAATCCTCACCCAGATGGTGGTTCTCTGACTCTGTCGTCTCATAGGCGAAGAGGTCACGATAGGGCATCATCTCAGCAGGAATATCTTTCTGGCTGAAGAAGGTACGCAGGATGCCCTCTTCCTCAAGGGTCGTCTCTGCTGCCCAATAGCGTTCTAAGAGTTGTTCGATGTATTTGTAATCCATTTTTCGTCTGGGATTTTTAACCCCTACATTATAAAAGACGAATGACGAGGGGAAAAGTTACAGGAGAACGAAAAAAATTTTAAGAATCTGCTTTCTTGAATTGTTCCCGGATTGTCTGACGGGCTCGGAAAATGTTTATTTTCACTTGTTCTTCCGTGATTTGGAGAATAGTGGCAATATCCTTATAACTCTTACCTTCTATGTCACGTAACTGCATACAACTGCGTTGTTTCTCTGGCAACTGGTCAATGAGCTGTCGTACCAGTCGGATACGGTCTTGTTGGATGACTTGCTCCTCAGGGTTGGCATGATGACTATTGTCCGAGGGCTCCATCTCCGTCTCCAGTGAGAGGGTCTGGTTGCCCATGTGACGTGTCTTATCCACCGCGAGGTTACGACAAATGGTTAGACAGAAATTCTCGATATTGTCAATTGTTCCCCAACTGTCACGACGATTCCATACCTTGACCATCGTTTCCTGTACCACATCCTCTGCCTCCGCAGGATTGAGGGTGATGCGGAGTGCCAGTCGGAAGAGCTTGTCTTTCAACGGCAGGATGTCGTGTTGGAAACTTGTCGTTGGCATTTGAGAATGGGTAAGTATCAATCATGCACTGTCTTAATGACAGTACCGTGTTTACCGTCAATAGCAGTGGCGAGGGTGATGATAACCTTGGAGACACCAGCGTCTACGGCATTCAAAGCGTTCTCAATCTTAGGAAGCATACCACCAGAGATGGTGCCGTCTGCCTTGTATCTCTCAAAATCCTCAGGAGTAATCACAGGGATGACAGATTCGTCATCGTCAGGATTGCTGAGTACCCCTTTTTTCTCAAATGAGAAGATGAGTGTCACATCATAGATTCTCGCCAGTGCTTTTGCTGTCTCAGAGGCAATCGTGTCAGCATTGGTGTTGAGGATATGTCCCATGCCGTCGTGGGTAAGGGGTGCCATCACTGGAGTGATGCCTGCTTCGATCAGATGTCCTAATGTCTCATGTGCGACATCCTCCACATCGCCTACAAAACCATAGTCAACCCCATTTTTCAGAGGACGCTTATGACTTCTGATGACATTAGCGTCAGCACCAGTGAGTCCAAGGGCATTGACACCGTTTTCCTGTAGTCGTGCCACCAGGTTCTTGTTCACCAGTCCACCATAAATCATCGTGACGACCTCCAGCATATCGGCATCTGTGATACGACGACCATTGATCATCTGTGTCTCGATACCCAGACGCTCCGCCATCTTGGTCGCCTTACGTCCTCCACCATGTACCAGGACCTTTCGTCCTTCAATGGCGCTGAAGTCCTTTAACAGCTGAGAGAGCTGTAGATCATCCTCGACTACAGCTCCTCCCACTTTCACTATTGTTAGTTTTTCTTTCATCTTCTTTTTGATGTTTCGGAATCTCGATATCTCGGAATTACGTTATTCCAAATAAGTATAACCATAGAGTCCGCTGCGATAGTTGTTCAGGAACTCTTTGCCCTCTTCTAAGGTAATCTTTCCTTGTTTTACGCTCTTTGCCACCCATATCTCCAACTGGCGAACGAGTTTCTTGGGCTGATACTGTACATATTCCAATACCTCTGCCACTGTCTCGCCGTCGATAATCTGGTCGATATGGTAGCCATTATCCTTCACGGAGATATGTACGGCAGTCGTGTCACCAAACAAGTTGTGCATATCACCAAGTATCTCCTGATAGGCTCCTACGAGGAATACTCCCAGATAATAGGTCTCGTTTTTCTTCAGAGAATGCACTGGCAGGGAGTGTGTGTTGTGGAGATTGGTAGTGAAGTTAGCTATCTTACCATCACTGTCGCAGGTGATGTCCTGGATAGTGGCGTTACGGGTGGGACGCTCGTCAAGACGCTGGATAGGCATGATGGGGAAGACCTGGTCTATCGCCCACGAGTCGCTGAGGCTCTGGAACAGTGAGAAGTTACAGAAATACTTGTCTGCCAGCAGCTTGTCAATCTTCATCAGTTCCTCGGGGATATGTTTCAGACTCTTGGCGAGTGCGTGGATCTCATGACATACACTCCAGTACATTGCCTCTATTTCAGCACGTGTCTTCAAATCGACAATACCATGCGAGAAAAGGTCGAGCACCTCCTCACGGATCTGTTCCGCATCGTGCCAGTCTTCCAACACGTTACGAGGGGAGAGGTTGTCCCATATCTCATAAAGGTCTTTTACTAATTGATGACTGTTCTCATCGGGCTCGAACTCTTCAGGCATCTCTGGCAGAGAGGCTGTCTCCAGCACATCCATCACTAGTATGGAGTGATGGGCAGCAAGAGAGCGACCGCTCTCTGTGATGATATTGGGATGAGGCAATGCATTCTTGTTGGCAGCATCTACGAAAGTATAGATACAGTCGTTGACATACTCTTGGATAGAGTAATTGACAGAGCTCTCGCTCGATGGAGAGCGCGTTCCGTCATAGTCGACACCCAGTCCACCACCACAATCCACGAAGTCTACATTATAGCCCATCTTATGCAACTGGATATAGAATTGTGAAGCCTCACGCAAAGCGGTTTGGATACGGCGGATCTTTGTGATCTGACTGCCGATGTGAAAATGGATGAGACGCAGGCAGTCGCGCATATCTTTCTTGTTAAGCAGTTCCAGAGCTTCTAAGAGTTCTGCACTCGTCAGTCCGAACTTAGAGGCATCACCTCCACTCTCCTCCCATTTGCCGGAACCGGAAGAGGCGAGTTTGATACGGATGCCGATATTAGGACGTACATTGAGTTTCTTTGCCTCACGGGCAATGATCTCCAACTCGTTCATCTTCTCCACGACGATGAAGATCTGTTTACCCATTTTCTGCGCCAATAATGCGAGTTCTATATAACTCTCGTCCTTATACCCATTACAGATGATGATGGAGTCACTCTGACACTGCATAGCAATAACGGCATGCAGTTCTGGCTTAGAGCCAGCTTCCAGACCTAAGTTAAACTTACGTCCATGAGAGATAATCTCCTCGACAACAGGTTGCATCTGGTTGACTTTGATAGGATAGACTACATAGTTCTCACCCTTGTAGTCATATTCCTTTGCAGCCTTTTTGAAACAACTCCATGTCTTCTCGATACGGTTGTCGAGAATGTCAGGAAAACGTAGCAACACAGGGGACTGGACATCACGCAGTGCTAACTCGTCCATCACCTCGCGGATGTCAATTTGCGTACCGTCCTTACATGGAGTCACATAGACATTTCCTTTGTCGTTGATGCCAAAGTAACTGGTTCCCCATCCATTGATGTTGTAAAGCTCCTTGGAGTCTTCAATCGTCCATTTCTTCATCTTCTTTATTTTAATAGTTCCTATATTGACTATTGTTCCTATGGTTATAATTTTAATAGGTTGCGCAGTGCCTCTACGCTGATTTGTATCTTCTCATAATTGTCCATCAGGCTGACGTCAAGCGTGTAGTGTGCCTTGGTATAGAACTCTTCACGTTTCGCTACCTGCTCTGTGATAAAGGTAATCAGTTCCTCAGGACTCTTCCCTTTAATCAGCGGACGCTCTATTTTACCCATCAAAAGATGGTTATACAAAACCTCGGGGGTGGCTTTCAAGTAACACACGTCACCTTGTTGGTTTAGATAATCCATGTTGTCAAAGAAACAGGGTGTACCGCCTCCGCAACTGATGATGACGTTCTCGAACTCTGCTACCTCATGAAGCATACTGTACTCAATCTTGCGGAATCCCTCTTCTCCTCGCTCTTTGAAGATTTGTGCCACCGTCTTGCGCATCCGGCTCTCAATATACCAGTCCAGGTCATAGAACATCATACCTGTCTCTTTGGAGAGCGCCTTGCCAATAGTGGTCTTCCCTGACCCCATGTAACCAATGAGGATAATGCGTCTCATTTCTTCTTGACTGGTGTGTTGATGATAGTCATGCACTCCTCATAGGTCAGTGCGGCAGCGCGTTGGTGCAGATTCTTCGGCAGACGGAAGTTCTTGCCGTCATAGGAGATATAAGGACCGTAACGACCATCGATGACCTCCAGTTTGCTGTCCTCTATGAAGGTCTTCAAATGACGCTTCTCCTCCTGTTGACGCTTCTCGTTGATAAGTGCGACAGCCTCGTCTAAGGTGACTGCCATAGGATCTGTACCCTTTGGTAATGAGGTGTATTTCCTCTGATGGAGGATATAGGGTCCGAAACGACCTGTGCCGATGACGACAGGAGATCCCTCGAAGTCTCCCACGGTACGAGGAAGTTTGAAGAGTTCCAAAGCCTCTTCCATTGTCATCGCCTCCATACTCAGTTCACTGGGCAGTTGTGCGAATTGTGGTTTCTCATTATCATCAGCGGAACCTATCTGGACGACAGGACCGAAACGACCAATTTTGACAAAGACGGGGCGACCGCTCTTGGGATCGATACCTAGTTGACGCTCTCCTGCCTTATGTTCCTGACGGGCATTTAGTGTCTGCTCTACGTTAGGCTCGAAACTCTTGTAAAAGTGTCTCATCATACTTGTCCATTTCTCCTTGCCTTCCGCAATCTTATCGAAGTCTTGCTCCACCTTTGCCGTGAAGTTGTAGTCCATGATATCCTTAAAATGCTCCATGAGGAAGTCATTGACAACAATTCCGATATCGGTAGGTAAGAGTTTGCCCTTGTCGGAGCCAGCCATCTCCTTGCGGACAGACTGCTTGACTTGCTTGCCCTTCAACACATCAATCGTATAGGTACGCTCCTCTCCTTTCTTATCGCCTTTGTGGACATACTCGCGTTGTTGGATAGTGGAGATGGTGGGGGCATAGGTAGACGGGCGTCCAATACCTAATTCCTCCAGTTTATGTACCAAAGAAGCCTCCGTATAGCGGACAGGTCCCTGACTGAAACGCTCTGTGGCCTGTATCTCCCGGCGAGTGAGTTCTTGTCCTTTTTTCAATGGGGGGAGGATGTGACTAAACTCTTCTTCTTGCTGTTCCTCATCGTCAAGGGACTCACGGTAGACTTTGATAAAACCATCGAACTTAACGACCTCACCTTGGGCAACAAACAATTCGTTAGAACCGCTGACAGTGATATTGACAGTTGTCTTCTCAATCTCTGCGTCTGTCATCTGACTGGCAATAGTACGTTTCCAGATAAGGTCATAGAGTTTCTTCTCTTGAACAGTACCTTCTATTTCCGTCTGGTTCATATAGGTAGGACGAATTGCCTCATGCGCCTCCTGGGCACCTTTGGCATTGGTACGGTACTGGCGTGACTTACTGTATTCTTCACCATAGAGACTCTTGATCTCTTCCTTGCTGGCATTGATACAGAGCGCAGAGAGGTTGACAGAGTCAGTACGCATATAAGTGATACGTCCGTTCTCATACAGATGCTGGGCAATCATCATCGTCTGACTGACGGTGAATCCCAGTTTACGTGCAGCTTCCTGCTGGAGCGTAGATGTTGTAAAAGGAGGAGCAGGAGTACGCTTCATGGGCTTCTTGCTGACACTCTCGACGGTATAGGTCGCCTCCTTGCATTTCTCCAGGAACAACTCTACTTCCTCATGGGTCTTGAAGCGGGTACCGAGCAATGCTCTTACCTCTGTCTGGGAGCCGTCTGCATTGGTGATGGCAAAGATACCATTCACACTATAGAAAGACTCACTTTTGAAATTCTGTATCTCTCGCTCACGCTCTACAATCAGGCGGACAGCGACACTCTGTACTCGTCCGGCTGAGAGGGCTGGCTTGACTTTACGCCACAACACTGGGGAGAGCTTAAAGCCTACCAGACGGTCAAGGACGCGACGAGCCTGTTGGGCGTTCACTAAGTTCATGTCCAGATGACGTGGATGCTCTATCGCCTCCAAGATGGCTGGTTTGGTAATCTCATGGAACACAATACGGTTCGTTTTCTCCTCATCCAATCCTAATACCTCACACAGATGCCATGAGATGGCTTCTCCCTCACGGTCTTCATCGGATGCGAGCCATATCTTCTCTGCCTTCTTGGCGTTGGATTTCAGTTCCTTAACGAGTTTCTCCTTTTCTTCAGGAATCTCATATTCGGGTTCGAGCGTCGTAGTGTCGATGCTCATCTCCTTTTTCTTCAGGTCACGGATATGTCCGTAACTGGACATGACCTTGAAATCGTTACCTAAAAACTTTTCGATTGTCTTAGCCTTGGCAGGCGACTCTACAATCACTAAATTCTTTTGCATATCTTAAATAGTTATTTATTGCCCTTAATAATTTTCCGTTTCGGGCTGCAAAAGTAGAGAAAAGTTTTGGTTACACCTTATATATATAGTAGTTTTTTGCTTTTATTAACGATTGAAGAATAGTTAAAAATAAAAAGCCTCTCTTAGAGAGGCTCTTCCTTTTATAGATTCATTTTTGATTTTCGATGATGGGTGATGAATCGTTCCACGGCATGACGGATGCTGAGGAGTCCGAACTCTTCGGGATGGATGTCTTGAATGGGAATCCATAGGCACGCTTCTGCATCGTCATCAGCATGTACAAGACAATCGTTAGGGACATGTACTAAATAGTCCATATCGATGGTGTGGACACCTAACCCACTATACATATAGACATTAGGACTAGAGAAGAGATATTCTATGTTATCAACTTCAAGACCAGTCTCCTCCTTAATCTCGCGGCGCATGCCCTCCTCTGCCGTCTCGTACATATCCACGAAACCACCTGGTAGATCAAGTGTCCCCTTAGCTGGCTCCTTAGCCCTGCGGACAACCAACATTTCCTCTTTGTCGTTGACAATAAAGGCTGCGGTAGCGGCACATGGGTTGGCATAATAGACGAAGCCACAGTCTTGACACTGTTTGCTCTTGAAGTTATTGATAACAAAATGCTTACTACCGCAAAGAGGGCAGTAAGCGAATTTCTCTAAGGGATGTTCCATTACCAATTGTCTGTCCTAAATGGGAAAAGGGGTAGGTTACCACCATTTTTCACATTACCAATTTGGAAATTCTTAAAACAGTAACGTACAGCAACAGGTTTCTTAACCTTAGGTGATGTGATGGCAATCCCTTCATTCCAATATCCGCCACCTGGTTTCCAGAAATGAGAGGCGGTGGCAGGATAAAACACTTTGTCCTCTCCGGCAATCTCAAAGCCTTCCATCTGCTCGAAGGGGGCGTCACACCAGTAATTGTCCTGTGTGTGGATGAGGATGGTATCACCTTTAACAGTCATATCCTTGTATGAGGAACTTTTATACTGAATGGTCTCATAACCGTAGTCACGATGCAGTGCCGTAAATGCAAGACGCTCACCGACCTGTTGTTTCTGAGCGGGGTGAATCTGGGAATATTCATAGGGATAGACGAGGTCGTTGGTGCATATCAGTGAACTGTTGGGAATAATCAAAGATGCCTTATATTGTTGTTCGCGCAACAAAGCTCCACTGATAGCGTTGGCATCACCGTTATCGTATGCCCAGGGAGCAATCTGAACAAAATAGAAGGGAATCTCTCCGAGCTTGAATTGACTGCGCCATTGTTCTACCAATAATTTCATACGCTGAGAATACTGGTCGCCAGGGTCACCAACATTTGAACACCCCTGATAATAGATGATACCCTTTACAGTACTGTTCAGAATGGGGTTAAAGGTGCCATTGCCCCATAGAAGCGAACGGTGGTAGTCCCATTCTGACCATTTCTTGCAAATCTCTACGGAGTCTGTGGGGTCGTTGGTATATTTCTCCAGATTCTCTTTCGTCAACCAGCTCTCTACACGTGAGCCGCCTTTGTTAGCTTCGATGATACCTACGGGGATATCAAGGGTACGATTGAGCAGACGAGCAAAGAAGTATCCAGTGGCAGAGAACTCACCAACTGTCTTAGGACAGCAGACACGCCACTCACACTGTGCGTCGTTAAGCGGTTTTGCTGCCATTACACTAGGAATCTTAATACTACGGACGCCCTTGGAGTTAACAGCATCCAGTACATGGTAGTTGTAATCCTTCACAGGACACATGCCGAAGCCCTTGACAGGCATCTCCATATTAGACTGACCAGCGCAAACCCAAACCTCGCCTGCGAGAACATTATTAATAGTAACCTCACCATCACCATCGTTGAAGGTAATACTCAGTGGGGTATAAGATGCTTTAGGCGACTTGACAGTCAACAGGAACTGTCCGTCCTTACCAACTTTCGCAGTACTTCTTTCCTGACTCCAGGAAGTTGTTGCTGTCACCGTACTGTTTGGTTTTGCCCAGCCCCAAAGACGGACGTCTGTTTGTTGTTGGATTACCATGTTGTCGCCAACAAGATGTGATAATTTCACTTTTGCCTGTACACTCCAGGTGAGTGAGGCAAGTGCAGCCAATGTTAGAATTCGTTTATACATCATTTAAAGTTTTTAGTCGTTAGATGATGCAAAGATAATGATTTTTTGTATCTTTGCAAGCATCAAAGATAAGAAATTATGAAAATACAGAAAACATTCTTGATTTGGGCATTGCTTTTTATTTCCTCTTTCACTTACGCACAGCAGGGTTTGGAAATGGATCTGTGGTCCTCTGCCCCTAAGACTTCCAATGGTGATCCTAACGATTTGGCAAAGGTAACGGTCTTCCTCCCCTCAAAAAATGTGGCAACAGGGCGTGCTGTCGTCATTTGTCCGGGTGGTGGCTATCAGCATCTTGCCTTTGAGAAGGAGGGAACGTCGTGGGCTCCTTTCTTTAACGCACAAGGGATAGCTGTTATCGTCTTGAAATACCGTATGCCACATGGGGTCTGGCAGGTTCCTCTTGAAGATGCGGAAGAGGCGATGCGTCTGGTGCGTAGGATGTCGGTAGCTTGGGACATCAACCCGAAAGAGGTAGGTATCATGGGATTCTCGGCAGGAGGGCATCTTGCTTCTACTGTCGCCACACATTCCTCAGGTGATGCCGCTCCAGATTTCCAAATCCTTTTCTATCCTGTCATTACAATGGAACAAGGTATTACCCACAAAGGTTCCCGTGAGAACCTGTTAGGAAAGAAACCCAAACGCAAGTTGATGAACCAATTCTGTAATGAGCAGCATGTCAGCGGCTCTACCCCTCGTGCTTTTATAGTACTTGCCCATGACGACAAAGCTGTGTCACCTTTAAACAGTATCAGTTACTACGAGGAGCTATGTCTGCATAAGGTACCAGCTACTATGCACATATATCCTTCTGGTGGTCATGGTTTTGGCAGCTTACAGTCGTTCCTTTACCATTATGAAATGATGTTGGAGCTAAAAGCGTGGTTGCGTAGCTTTTAGGGTTTTTCTGGTACGCAGTTGCGAATGACAATAGGAATCGTCTCGATATGGGACGATTCTTTTTTTATTGTGACCTTCACCATACAAGCCTTACTATTGATAGGCTTCTTCTGATCGAAGATGAAGTTGCCAATGGAATAATAAATAGGTTTTCCTTGGTATTGCTCGATGGTCTGCAAGGTATGGGTGTGATGACAGATAAGGGCATCTACACCCGCATCTATCAGTTGATGAGCCTGTTGGCGTTGCAAGGGAACAGGTCTTAGGGTATGCTCGCCACCCCAGTGGAGGGATACGATGATATAACAGCAAGGGTCTGTTTCTTTCAACTGTCGCACCCTTGTCTTTAATGAGTCAAGATCCTCATGGCTGACAGATGTCTTATCTGGCAGATAAGAAAAGTTTTCCAGAGGCATCTGCAAAGAAGTCAGCAGATAAACATTTCTGGGGGTTGAGGCTAACAGGACAGGCTGTGCCGCTTCCTGCATGTTGTCCCCAGCGCCTACCGGGATCATGCCAGTCTCTTGAATGTTCTTTTTTGTATCGGCAAGTCCGATTCTCCCTTGGTCGACACTATGGTTGTTGGCTAGATTCAAGTGGGTGATGCCGTGTGCTTTGAGGGTTTGTAGCCATTCTGGTTCCGCACGGAAGATATATTGTTTGAAGGCTGGTTGCCGGATCTTAGTAGCAGGGCATTCTAAATTGGCGACGACGAGATCGCTGCTTTGGAAGACAGAGTCCACAAAAGGTGAGAAAAGCTTATCGACACTGCGGTGTTCGACAAATTGCCGAACACCGCGGTCGAGTAATACGTCGCCAGTAAACGTGATGGAGAGTGAGTCACTCGCCAGCAGCATGGCGAAGAGCAGGCTATTTAACATCCTGAACTATAGAAAATATGCTCGTTATCCAGACTCTTTCCTCCCAAGGGTACGATGATCTCCTTCATCCAATTAGGAATACCCTTGTCTGGTTGTGTCTGCAATTCCTGTTGCCACTCCTCATCGGTCTTTCGTGGAGCAGCGATATCCTCCTGGAACTCGCGATACGAGAAGACGGCACCACGGGTGAGGTAGAGATAGCCATCCAGTTCAACGACCACGTAAATCTCATGGGCAGGACCCACAGCCTCGTATAACACAGACTTATCGGGGTTGTTATAGGAATTGGCAGTATAGACATCCGCAACGACGGAAATCTTCTTGTCAGCGCCATTCACATTGCTCCATCCCATTAAGAACTGGTCAGATTCTTTGATGAGGTTCAGGGTGATATTCTCAAAGGTGGAACCGATAGTCTCTATCTGACGGTATTCCTGTTCTGTCAGGTTTTTGCCAGCCAGTTCTTTCTTGCTGCAGTTCAACAGGAACTCAGCCTGTTCACGTAAGTCGGTGGCAGCTGTCGTTCCTTTTTCTGTGACGAGATCAAAGCGTCTCAACACATCCATCGTGGCATCGATGAGTTCGATGGCTTTTGTCCAATAGGCGATATTGGGCTCCACATAACCTTTCACATAAGGTTCGGGGGGACCACCGCCACCACACTCTGCTCCCATCGGCTGCTTGGCATATAAGATAGCATCGTGTTTTAGTTCTGCCCATGAGGCCAGGGCGGTATTCAGATTCTTCTTGTCCCATTGTGGTGACAACATGAATTTTGGATATTGTGCGTTCTTGCTGTTGACATCCTTCAAGGAAGCAATCCATTTGTTTGCCACCGTCTGGTTCCAGTCAATCTCCCCCATCCGCTTCTTCATCTGTTCCAGGTTACTGGTATATTTGTTCCATTTCTCCTGTTCTTTGAGCTCTTGGATAAGGATACGTTCAGCAGAGGAGATACCGATGGAGGCAAGAATATCAAGTCCTTTGGGTACGTCACGGAGTGTTGGCGTACTTTCATAATCGACCATTTCCTGTAATACCTCGCTGTCTGGCATATAACGTTGGGGCATCAAGCAAATCTTAAAGGGGCTGGAAGCCTGGAACTTAGGCTTGATGATAGACTGTTTCTTCGACAGCTCTTCCAACGCTTTGCGGATAGCATCGAACTTTTTCTTGTCATTGATGAGTTCACTGACAGTACTGCCGCTCTTCTGTATCTCCGCATAAACTTGTAGGATGCTGACATCATCGGGCATGCCCATCAGGTAGGTAATAGGCTCCGTTATGTCTTTGTACTGCTTTGTCAGTTGAGCATTGCCGCCAATGGTCTGAGCCAACAAAAGGGCTTGTTCTAGCTGATCGTCTTTGTCTGTTCCGAAGGGGGCGTTCTGCAGCCACATCATTGCACAGAAGTAGCGTTTCAGTGTTTCATTGCGGGTATAATGACCACGAGGACGGTAGATGTTGTAAATGAACATCGGCATGTTTCTGGCTTCTGTATAGCCAAGGAATTCTGAACTTGTTGTCTCAGAGGCATTCACATGATTGATTTCCTCTTTCACCAATTCTGAGAATGAGGCAGGCACAGGCAGCGATTTTCCCGTGTTCAGTTCATAAGCGATCGCATAGTAGGCAGCGTTATGTTCTGCGGCAGCCTTGATCTTCGCATCTGTGGTGGTAGAGGCAAGCTGCATCATCTGTTCGTAGTTCTGTTTCACGAAAAGAGTCACCATGGGTGAGAATTTCTGCTCTTCCGTCTCTTTCAACAGACAGTCAAAAAACATATGAAAAGCCTGGAGGTAGAGATCAGTGGTGACGAAACTGGGGAACTGTCGATAGTCGTTACGCTCGTAGATATGGAAGAGCTGGTCTTCTTCACCAGGAACAATGGCAAAGCCGTTTTTGCCAATGGCATTATAGAGTCGCTGGTCGAAGGATTCCAGTTGGAACGAGTTGATGATGTTCTCCATGTTAACCATCATCCCGGAAGGAGCCACGTTATTCTTGGTCTTCAAAAAATCCTCGCGTTTTTTCAACTTCTGGACGAAAGCCTGTTCGGCGGCAGTGTACTTGATAGGAGCTGCCTTTCCGTTTTCCTCTTTCCAAAAGCGGTCCTCCATTTTCTGAGTGTACCATGAGGTAGCTCCGAAGATACCACGTAGGTCACCGTTCATAAAACAATACCCCTGTCGTGCTGATACGGCATTGCGTAGAATACGTATCTCCGCAATCGAGAGATTGTCGACATTGATGTTAAGAGGCAATTTCTTGTTGAGTTGCTCCACGTCAATGTGTCCCTTTCCTGGAATGATGACAGGATGAGATTCCTGTGCGCTTACCTCCCAAGTGAAGGCAATCATCATCATTGTTAATAGTATTTTTTTCATAGGCAAAAAGGTTTATTTAGTCTTGATTGAAAACTTTCATGGCTTCTTCTTGACCGCTGTTCTTGGTGAGGAAACGTTCGAAACCCATACCGAAATGTGCCCAGCGGTATTCCGCCACCACATATCTCCCGTCTGTTGTGCGTTCCAGACCTCGTATCTTTCCGTCTGTAAAACGGAAGTCCTCCAGAATACCTCCTAACTGCGACCCCATCCATAGTGGACGTACCAGTCCGTGGTAATTCTTGAAGATAAAGATTCTCCGTCCCTTCTCTTGAAAGTAACGAGTGCTCTTCACTACACCCACCATCGCATCCACGTTCCCGTCACCATCCACATCACCCGTGCAGAATTGGTAGACGGGATAAGGAAGTTCCCAATGGTCGCAGGTAGAGTCCGTCTTCAGTGTCAGTACTGACAAGGTGTCGTTTTTCTGCTCCAGTGAGAATCCTCCTTTTGTCTGCCCATGAGTCGTAAGACTCAAAAGCCACACTCCAAGCAGTAGCAGTCTCTTAGCTCTCAATGTTCAATTTCTACAGCAGACTTTTGATTTCTGCCTCAATATCCTTCACCTGTCCACTACGCTTATAGAGCGAGTTGTCACGGGTGATCAGGAAATATTCAGGTAGTCCCTGAATGTTATAGGTAATCAGTGTCTCGGAATCCATACCTTGCGGGTCACGAACACAGATCCAGGGCAGTGCTGCCGTCTGTTGCTTCCAGAAGTGCTCATCAGCGTCAAGTGCCACCTGATAGATCTCCAATCCCTGTGCCTGATACTTATTGTAAAGCTCACGCAGCAACAGGATACGCTCGGGTGAGTTCTCCAGTCCGAAAAGGTGGAAATCGAGTAATACTACTTTTCCTTTCAGGTCTGTCAGATGACGTAGCTGTCCTTTGTTATCATAAAGGGCAATATCAATGAGTCCTGTGGTTGATATCTTGCTGACATCAATTCTTTTAGCGGCATTAGCCTCTGTGATGCGTACATTCTTCATACCTTCGATGGCGATGTTATGCAGGTTGGCACCACGTTCGGAATTAGGATGATAGGTGTCCCAGCTGGTAGCGACGGCGGCAAACACTTTGATGTCGTCCTTGTTGGAGCGGGGATTGAAGATCAGCATGTTTCCAATCGCCTGGAAAAGAGCGAAATAGGAGTAGGAACGGTTTGGCTCCTTGAGGATGTAGTTGTTTTTTACGTCCTGCTTATAGTCACTGATCATCTTCAGGATACTGTCGTTCGACTCGTCAATGCTGAGTGCGTCGTTCTGTGATATGGCAATGGCACGGTTCTGCAGGTCAATCTGTTTCAAAGTCAACTCTTTAATCTTCGCGCAGTCATCACTTCCGCTGACTTCATATTGAGTTGCCATCTGCGGATATTGTGCCTTGATCGTCACCGTCTCAGTAGAGTCGATACTCACATTGATAATCTGGTCGGCGATACGAAGGCGGTAGAACTCAGGAGCCTCGTTCTGGGGCTGTGCGAAGGCAAAGGCGCCGTCGTCACCAAGTTTCACAGAATCAAGGACATTGATATTCTCCAGTCCTACGTTCTCGAAGTAGAGCATGGAGTCCTTGGCATTGGTGATATTACCCTCTACATGGAATTTCTTCTCACTACATGATGCCATGCCTAACAGGACAATGGCAGCCATCAGATATTTTCTCATCTTTATATGTCTATTAATGAATTTGCCTACAAAGATACGATTAAGTGAGCAAAAAACCAAGAGAATCTTGATTTTTTCGAACATTATCCGTATCTTTGCACTCTGACAAATGAATAGGGAGTTTTTTCAAAAGGTAAAAGTGCTGACAGGTATTGAGCCAAAGGAGCTCATCAAGAGACAGTGGGACGTCCTCTTCGGAGGGGGGACGATTTTACGCCTGTGGGTATCACTCTCCCTGTTTCTGGTGACAACAGGTTGTTTTGCTCAAAATAATCAGAAGAGACAAGACATAGACTTCGACAGTCCTACCTTCGTGCCGACGGTAAAGGTAGGTAAAGTGCTGGAGAATGGTGACAGTATCCAGTATATGGAAATGAATAATGTCTATGTCTATCCCCCTATTTCGTTTAGTAGCAAGAAACAACAACAGGCATATAACCGTCTTGTCAAAAACGTAAAGATTGTTTTGCCCATTGCCAAGGAGGCACGAGCTATCATGATGGAGACGGCGGAGTTCCTTGAGACGTTGCCTGACCAGAAATCGAGGGATGCACACATGAAACTGGTGGAACGCAGTATCATGAAGGAATATAAGCCGAGAATGAAGAAACTGACTTATTCACAAGGGAAACTGCTCATCAAGTTGATTTATAGAGAGAGCAATTCTTCTGGTTATGAGTTGATACAGGCTTTCCTGGGACCAGTTCGTGCAGGCTTCTATCAGGCTTTCGCCTGGGCCTTTGGTGCCAGCCTGAAGAAAAAATATGACCCAGAGGGTATCGACCGCCTTACAGAACGTGTGGTTCTTATGGTGGAGGCAGGACAGATATAGTTGCTTATTGTCATGATTCTATGAAAAAAGTCACATACTAGATTAAACCATTCCAATGGGAATACGTCAAAAAGGGGTATGTGTAGAATTCTCATTTCCACCTTATTTATAATAATAGGGACAGTAACAGCCTTTGCGCAGGGATCCGTAAAAGGTAAAGTGTTAGACAAGCAGACCGATGAGGTCATGGAGTTTGTGAATGTGGTGGTCGAGACACCAGCGGGAAAATTGGTGAAAGGCGCCATTACGGATGTCGGAGGTCAGTTTTTTATCTCTGGTCTGAAAGACGGCACTTATCAGTTGCAGGTGTCTTTTGTGGGCTACAAGACGTTGACACGCCAGTTCACGATCTCAGCAAAGAATCGCCAGCAGCATTATAATGCGTTGTATATCTCCGAGGATGCCAAGGTGCTGGGAGAGGTACAAGTCACAGGTCAACGCTCACAAATGAAACTGGAAGTTGACCGTAAGGTGTTCTCCGTTGATCAGATCTTAGCGGCGGCAGGAGGTTCCGCAAGTGACCTACTGGAGAATATCCCCAGTGTGGAGGTGACGACGGATGGTGAGATCTCCCTCCGTGGAAACAGCAGTGTGGAGGTGTGGATCAATGGTAAGGCGAGCGGTCTGACGACAGATAACCGTGCGGAGATCCTGCAACAGATTCCCGCGGAGAGCATCGAGCGTATCGAGGTCATTGATAACCCTTCCGCGAAATATTCTCCAGAGGGCTCTGCCGGTATCATCAATATTGTGTTGAAACGTGACCGCAAGGGAGGCTATTATGGTTCCTTGCGTGCTGGTGCCAATATTCATGGAGGATGGAATACCAGTGGTAATATCAATTACTCCAGTGGTGTCTTTGACGCTTTTGCCAACCTCGGTTATCGCCGTCGTAGGAACAATGGGGGAAGTAAGAGTGAACAGCATTATAAACAAACCAATGAGTACCAGAACTATGAGAGTGACAACACCAACAAGGGAGGAGGACTTTTTGCCCGTCTGGGACTCACCTGGCATTTCACCAAGAATGACGACCTCTCTCTGGGTGGTATGACACTTCAGGGTAAACATGACAACCTTACGACGACTCCTTATCATTATGGTACCATCGGAGCCACAACGGACTCTTACCAGATGTTCCGTCGTAACAGTGGGGATGGCAAGATGCACATGTATCATGCGGAAATGGGATATGAGCACCGTTTCTCTGATACGCACAAGCTCACCGCCCATGCTGAGTATAACCGCTGGATGAGTGATAATGACAATATCTATCAGGACTCCGTCTGGTATGTTGATGTGCCCAATCATCATACCGCCTATACCTATCAGTACCGCCCCATGCATGTCCGTAACCGCTCATGGGAGGTGAAACTCGACTATGAGAACCAGATTTCAGAGCATTTCAAGTTGGAGGCTGGCTATAACGGACGCTGGTCGCACGAGAACACGCCACAGGAATCCTGGATGGCGGATAATTGGGAGGGTACTCATCTCATGGAGGACGAGTTGTACTACAACCGCTTTATATACTCGATGGACACCCATGCCCTCTATGCCACTGTCAACACCAAGATTGGTAAGTTGGGGGTCATGGCGGGACTGCGCGGGGAGTATTGGAAGGTGAACACCGAGAGTTATGACTATGCCCAGGAGCATGGTACTGCCGCGAAAGAAGCACCTTACAAGAAAGACTTCTTCAAGCTCTTCCCCTCGCTGTTCCTGAATTATGAGCTGACGGAGAGCGCACAGTTGCAACTGAACTATACCTATCGTCTGCGTCGTCCATGGGGAGGACAACTGAATTCTTTCCGTAATACCAGTGATGCCTCGATGGTGTCGTTCGGTAACCCGGAGCTCACACCGGAATACACCCATTCTATCTCCCTCAACTTCTTGAAGACATGGCAGGAGCATACGCTCAGTATTTCCACCTATTATCGTCCTACGACGGATGTCATGCAACGCATCCGTTATCAGAATGTTGACGATGGGATGATGTATATGACGACAATGAATCTCACCAAGCGACAGAGTCTGGGTGTCGAGCTGATTGGCAAGAACAAACTGTTCCGTATCCTCGACCTCACTACGACCGTTAATGGTTATTATAACAAGCTTGATGGATTTTCCTATGTGATTGACGGACAGACGGTCACTGGTGAGAGCGACAAGAGCTTCTCATGGGATGCCCGTATGCTGGCATCCCTCATCCTGCCTTATGATATCTCCCTGCAGCTGACGGGTAACTATCGTTCTCGTGGGGTCATCACACAGGGCTATCGCAAGCCTAATGCCTCCCTCGACCTCGGTTTCCGTAAGAACTTTTTCAATAAGACCATCGCTGTCGCTATCAACTGGCGTGATGTCTTCAATACACGTCATTGGGAGAACTATACCGAGAGTGAGACGTTCTGGCGTCACCAAAAGAACTGGCGTGACCCGAATGTCAATATCCAGGTCACTTGGAACTTCGGTAATATGAACAACCAGCGTCGTCGTGGCGAGCGGGAGGAACTGCAGCCGGGAAATGAGCAGCAACAGCCACAGAACGAACAACCTCAACAGAACCAGGGATATCAACCTGCAGGCGGAGAGGAGTAAAAAAACATGCTTACAAAACTAACCTTTTTGTAAGCATGTTTTGATAACCAGTATCAGGTGATGGAGCGTGTCAGCCATTTTCCGCAAAAGCAGCTTCCTCTGCCTCGGCAATGATCTCCTCACGGGTCTTCTCTTGGGGAGTGGCAGTGATGTCGTCAAGGGTAAACTCGTCGTTATCCTCTGCTGGAGACTGGGGGGCATCAGGAACGGGCTCTTGGGCTATTGTAAGGGGTTCCGCGATTTCCTCAGGAACACTGACGGGCTCTTCCTCCATCTTGGTACGCTCTCCCTTTGCCGCAAAGATGGCGTCAATGAACTGTGGCTCACGACGAAGACGCTGGAGCGTCTCCTTACAAGCTAGCTGCTGACTCTCTTTCTTGGAATAGCCCTTCCCGGAACTGCCTTCCACACCCTCAAGCAATATCTGGTAGACGAAGAAGGGACTGTTATGCTCATCAAGAGACTGTTCCAACTGTCGGAACTCAATATTAATGCGATTTTTCTGGCTCCATTCCAAGAGCTTGGACTTGAAATTGACCTCCTTATAAGCGACTTTGTCAATATTAATCAGTTGCGTAAGGATGCGTTTCTCCATAAATTTCATACAGGCACTATACCCACGGTCAAGATATATCGCACCGACCAATGCCTCAAAAGCATTGCCCCCCAGGTAGCTGTTATGCGATGTAGCCTGACCATCACGCATCACCATGTCGGTAATCCCCATCTCCTTGGCGAGTTTACCTAAGGTCTCACGCTGTACGAGTTTGGAACGGGCATTGGTAAGGAATCCTTCACGCTTGCCTTCAAAATGGCGGAACACGATGTCTCCCACCACGGCATCAAGAATCGCATCACCCAGGAACTCCAGTCGCTCGTTGTTCAGAGGACGTCCTTTGTTGTTACGCTTCTTGATGCTTTTGTGCATCAGCGCCTGCTTGTACAGGTCGATTTTGCGAGGATAGAATCCCAGTACACGGTATAAAGATGAATAAAGCTCCTTCTCCTTGCGGAAAGGGAGCCTTATTCTATCAAAGAAATTCGAGTTATTCAGCATACTTCTTGAATACTACACAGGCGTTGTGACCACCAAAACCGAAGGTGTTGGAAAGTCCTGCGCGAACCTCACGCTTCTGAGCCTTGTTAAAGGTGAAATTCAAGTTGTAGTCGATCTCCTCGTCCTTGTCGTCCTCCTCGTGGTTAATCGTGGGAGGAATGATGTCATTCTGCACAGCGAGTAGTGTTGCCATAGCCTCTACAGCACCAGCGGCACCCAGCAGGTGACCCGTCATGGACTTGGTAGAGGAGATGTTCAACTTATAAGCTGCGTCACCAAATACCTCCTTGATGGCTTTTGCCTCAGAGATATCACCAACGTGGGTGGAGGTACCATGAACATTGATGTAGTCAATATCCTCGGGCTTCATACCAGCATCCTCTAGGGCATTCTGCATCACCAGTTTGGCACCCAGTCCTTCTGGATGGGAAGCTGTGATGTGGTGGGCGTCGGCACTCATACCAGCACCAACCATCTCACCATAAATCTTCGCACCACGAGCCTTGGCATGCTCCAGTTCCTCCAGGATCAGACAGCCGGCGCCCTCACCCATGATGAAACCATCACGACTGGCACTGAACGGGCGACTTGCCTTCTCTGGCTCATCATTACGAGTGGACAGCGCATGCATGGCATTGAAACCACCCACACCAGTCTCACAGATAGCTGCCTCCGCACCACCGGCGACAATGACGTTTGCCTTACCCAGACGAATCAGGTTGAAGGCGTCAGCCAGTGCGTTGGAAGAAGAGGCACAGGCGGAGGAGGTGATATAGTTGGGACCATGGAAACCATACATAATCGAAATCTGACCTGCGGCGATGTCGGCGATCATCTTAGGGATGAAGAAGGGGTTGAACTTCGGTCCATCCTCACGATGAACACCATAATAAGACACCTCGTCCTCAAAAGTCTTAATACCACCGATACCGACGCCAAAGACAACGCCAATACGGTCTTTGTTCTCTGACTCCAGATCCATTGCACTGTCCTCTACTGCCTGTTTGGCGGCGATGATGGCAAGCTGGGTATAACGGTCCATCTTACGGGCTTCCTTGCGGTCGATAAAATCATTCACGTTCAAGTTCTTGACCTCACAGGCAAACTGTGTCTTGAACTTAGAAGCGTCGAAAAGGGTAATGGGGGCTGCGCCACTCTTACCTGCCAGCATGTTCTCCCAAGTCTCCTCAGGATTATTGCCAAGCGGTGTAACAGCACCAAGTCCAGTTACTACTACTCTTTTTAATTCCATAAATATAAAATTATAAAATTAAAAAATTGAAGAATTGAAAAATGAATTCAGGATGAAGCCCCGAACTTCAATTCTTCAATTCTTCAATCCTTCAATTCTAAATGAATTTATTTCGCGTTCTCCTCGATGTATGCGATAGCGTCGCCAACAGTACCAATCTTCTCGGCCTTGTCATCGGGAATAGAGATTCCGAACTCCTTCTCGAACTCCATGATAAGCTCAACAGTGTCCAGTGAATCTGCGCCAAGGTCGTTAGTGAAACTTGCCTCTGGCTTTACTTCTGCTTCGTCAACACCAAGTTTGTCTACGATAATAGCCTTTACTTTGCTTTCAATTTCTGACATAATCTTTTACTTTAAATGTTAATAAAATGATTCCTATTTAGATGTGTGCGACCACAAAATGTGGCTTAGCGGGTGCAAAGTAACGAATTTTTATTGACTTACGCAAATAAATTTAGTAAAAATACGCTAACTTTTGCACAAACCACCCTATGTTGTGCAATAAATAGTGTCGTAAAGGGCTCTTTTGACAACCTCACACATCAAAATACTCTCTTCTAAGGGGGTAGTTGTTGCGTAATTCCTCAAATCCCGACGGGTTGTTTTTCAGCGCCTCACTATCCCTCATGGGATTATACAGTTCAAGGGGGTTACCCGTATAATGGAAACCAGCGGGCAGTTTGGGAGGTCTCACACGGTCGGGAAGTGGCAAGCCAAAATGCCGGCATAAGGCGTTTATCACCATATTGTCGGCATTCGCCTTTCCATCAGCGGAATAGCCGGCGATATGAGGGGTACCGATGAAGACATGCTGAAGGAGATCCTCATTCAGAAGAGGCTCACCCTCCCATACGTCAATAACGGCGTCACGAACCCTGCCCTCCTGGATGGCTTTGAGCAAGGCGGTATTATCAACCACTTCGCCTCTGCTGGTGTTTATGAGGTAGGGGACCTTCCGTAAACGATGGAGGAAGGAGTCGTCCGCCAGATGCCAGGTGGCATAGGTTCCCTGACGTGTCAGTGGCACGTGGAAGGTGATGATATCGGCATCCTGCTCAATGACAGACAAAGGGACGAAATCAGGATTCCCCAGTAGCGGGTCACATATCAGGACACGCATCCCCAGGCGTTCGGCGACCATTCTGACTTTAGAGCCAACATGTCCGCATCCTACAATACCGATGGTGGCTTCATGAAGAGATAGTCCCTTTTCTTGTTGCAATAGTAATAGGGACGACTCCACATATTGTGCCACAGAGGCGGCATTACATCCCGGACAACTGGTCCATGCGATGCCCGCACGCTCCAGGTAGGCAGTGTCGATATGGTCAAAACCGATGGTGGCTGTCGCTACAAACCGCACCTTGCTGTCCTTTAACAAGGTCTCGTCACAACGGGTGCGGGTGCGGACTATCAGCGCGTCGGCGTCTTTGACATCGTCAGCACCGATAGAGGCTCCTCTCATCGTACATACCTCATCTGCCAGGAGTCGCAGTTTCTCCTGAATATAGGGAATCTTATCGTCAACAACTATTTTCATATCGACTGCAAAGTTATAAAATTAATTTAAATTATGGACTATCCTTTTGCTTTTTGCTCACTTATTCGTATCTTTGCACCCATAATACATATTTATAATCATACGATCAGATGTCATTTACTGAAAAAGCAAATATAATTTTCAATCAGGCGATTCGTGATTATCACTTGAAAGACAATGTGGATACTCCTATCTCTAATCCTTATGAGCGGGAGAGTATTGAGCACGATCTCTATATCAAATGCTGGATAGATACCGTCCAGTGGCATTTGGAGGACATCATCCGTGATCCTCATATTGACCCGGTGGAAGCCCTCGCGCTGAAACGCCGTATCGACCATAGTAACCAGGACCGTACGGACTTGGTGGAGGAGATAGACTCTTATTTCCGACAGGTGTATCAAGACGTGAAACCACTGCCTGACGCAAGGTTGAATACGGAGAGTCCCGCATGGGCTGTCGACCGCTTGTCTATCCTTTCCTTGAAGATATGGCATATGCAAGAGCAGGTGGACCGTCAGGATGCTGACGCAGCGCATATTGCTAAATGCAAGGCGAAGTTGGAGGTGTTGAAGGAACAGCAGAAAGACCTCAGCACATCCATCGACCAGCTGCTCGAGGATATTGAGGCAGGAAGGAAATACATGAAGGTTTATAGACAGATGAAGATGTATAACGATCCTTCTACAAACCCGGTATTCTATAAAAACAAATAAGGTAGAGTGAAAAAAAATCATATCCTCATCATCCGTTTCTCTGCCTTGGGGGATGTCGCCATGACAGTACCTGTGGTATATTCCTTGGCTCATCAGTATCCTGATGTGAGGATCACGGTGTTGAGCCGCCGCTTTGCCCGTCCTTTCTTTGAGGGCCTCGCACCTAACGTGGGGTTTATGGAGGCAGACCTGAAGCGGGAGTATCATGGTATCAAAGGACTGAACATGCTCTTCCGCAGACTGGCTGCCAAGCAGTTTACCCATATTGCTGACTTCCATAGCGTGTTACGCTCGGAGTTCCTGCGGATGCGCTTTAATCTCGGCAACTATAAGGTGGCGCATATCAACAAGCACAGGAAAGGACGCCGCCAACTGACTTCCGGCACCAACAAACAACTTGTCCAGCAACCTACTTCCTTCGAGAAGTATGCGGATGTGCTGGCTCGGCTCGGCTTCCCTGTCGAGGTTGATTTCCATTCCATCTACCCGGAAGGTGGGGGAGACCTGAGTTTGTTGCCAGACCAATTTCAGTTCTCAACGCCCGACACCCGGCACCATATCGGTATTGCCCCCTTTGCCGCCCATCAGGGGAAAGTATACCCGCTTCACCTGATGCAGCAGGTGATAGAGCTGCTGATACAGAAATACCCCGACGCCAGGATTTTCCTGTTTGGCAAAGGGGAGTGTGAGGATAAGCAGTTTACGGAGTGGTGCTCACGCTATCAACAATGTGTGTATGTCAAGAAGGATTTGGAGACCATCAAAGAGGAGCTTATCCTGATGAGTCAGCTGGATGTCATGCTCTCCATGGATTCTGCCAATATGCATCTTGCTTCTCTTGTAGCCACTCCTGTCGTCAGTGTGTGGGGCGCTACTCATCCTTATGCGGGGTTTATGGGCTGGAACCAGGATCCTGACAATATCATCCAGACCCCGCTCGACTGTCGCCCGTGCAGTATCTACGGACAGAAGAGTTGCCGGCGTGGCGATTATGCTTGTATGAACCGTATCGCTCCCACGACCATCGTGGAGCGTATCGATCAGATATTATCCAAAAAACCTCATGTATAACTTAAAAATGATTGTATGATGAAAAAGTATGTTTGTGACGTATGTGGTTACGTGTATGACCCCGAAGTAGGTGATCCCGATAGTGGCATCGAGCCAGGAACAGCATTCGAGGATATCCCCGAGGATTGGGTTTGCCCCGTCTGTGGTGTCGGCAAAGACGAGTTCTCTGTAGAAGAGTAACCAATAATCCTTCCACCTTCTGGAAGGATTTTTAAGAACCAGAAACGGGTATGAGCGAACGGAAAAGGAATAAGTTTGTTGTATCCAAGGCACTGATAAACTTTGTGTTTGCGGCAATGCTGACGGCGGCTGCCACGCAGTTGGCACATACAGCAGACTCGATGAACTATACCTTCGACCGTTCGGTGAGCTATCAGGGTGATGACGTGTACGCGGCACTGAACGACATGCATAATTTTATGGAGATGATGAACGTAAAGCGCGACACGATGTTCGACATTGACCTGTGTTGCGAAGAGCTGATGACGAATATTGCCAAACACTCCACTGTGTTCTCGTGCGTCTCCTCGAAGACCACATCCTTGACCAGCTACTTCTTGTCGTAGACAGCTTTGGCGAAGTACTTACCGCAAGCGGAGGAGCGAGGGTTCGTGTTCTGTTGCTTGATAAATTTCTGACTCATAGTTTTTGTGTGTTTAAAGGGTTAATGATTTGGTTGATTGTCTTGATTAGGGTGTCATGAGTGTCACGAAGGTCATTTGTCATTAAGAGTTTTGAAAATGGGTGTTTTTTGGTTAATAATATATATATTATATATAATATATATATTATTATACTTATTTTAGTAAAAATCCGAAATCCTTAATGACAAATGACCTTAATGACCTTCGTGACCACTTTCAAAAAATAAAAAAAGTCACTTAAAAATTCGTAGACCGCAATGGGAATGTTGTACCTTTGCCGTTGCATTGAGGATGCAACGGCGATTGCACTTGACAGGTCTCACAGGTGGTAGTCGCGCACTAATTCTTTGAGGGGCTCGACAGCCTCAGCATGGCGGGGGTCGTAACGGAGGATGACGGTGATGAAGCGAAGACTGTCGTCAAGGACTTTACCATAATATTCGAGATCACCGTCCTGCCCTGTGTGAATGGAGTAGTCGTCACCAGCCTCCAGCAGCTCCGCGCCCATACCCATCATATCCTGTCCGGGGGAGCGGCTGAACTCATCATCAAAATGCTTCACCATGAATGAGAGGGAGACATCCTCATTCATAAAGACCTCCATCTGGTCCTCCTCCAGATACTGGTGGCGAAGGAAGGAGGGATAGGTGATGTCGATGCCGAGGCGCTCACTATGATAGTCTATCATCTTAGAGTCGCCCATCACGATGGAGAGGCTGTCGTTACTGTCCAGTTCCGTAACGTATGCCTTGGGCATTTGCTGACGACATGCCATCATGCAAAGAAGCAGGAAGACCGCTGAGAGGATGTTTCTTGAATTCATTGTCTAGTAACTATTATAACCTTTCGTCATTATTCCGCGACAAAGGTACAAAATTTTGATGAAGTGCGAACGAAAAGTGAAAAAATTTTCGTAACTTCGCAGGCATGAAAGTCACGGAACTCTTTGAGCGTTGTATGGAGATCGTACAGGCAGAGCCTTCGGCTGCTGTGCTGCGCTATATGCATGAGACTTTGGTACTTGCCTGTGCGGAGGCTTTGAGAGGCAGCGGAAAGGGTTTCGGTAACCTGATGGCACAGACCGATTATCTGTGTAAGGAAGCAGGGATGGGTATTGCCGACCGTATCGCCGTCCAGACCATGCGACGGCATTCCAACAGGAAAGACAGTGTGCTGACCCGTGATGATCTCCGTTATGACGTGCGTGCCCTTGCCCTCTTTATCTCCGCTGTCTTCTCAGAGGATATCCCCCATGAGCTGGTGACCCGTATTCCCACTATGGGTCGTCCCACGAACCTCACGTTTCAGATCAACCAACAGTATGTCCGTTGTGTGGTGTCATACTGGGACGAGAAATATATCTATGCGACGACAGATGACGGTAGTGTGTGTATCCAGACAGACGATGAGACACTACGTCCCCTGTTGACAGAAGGTATGCAGCTTAACCTGCTGGACTGTCATCGGGAGGGACAGACCATCCAGCCCAAGCTCATTGTGGTGGAGCCGGACTTCCTCGTGGACATCTCCTCGCTTGCCGCCTGTTTCTCTGACAAGGAGCACCGTCCCATCGCCTATACCTTGGGGCGTTTCAAGCCACAGGCAAACACTCAACCCATCCTGTTGGGTAACTTCGCGGGGGCAGCCTTGGACGACATCATCAATCAGTCGGACTTCCATGCCAACGACACCATCCGCCACTCCTTCCGTGAGCAGGTCCTGCAGTTCTGCACATGTCCGAATTTCAATGCCCGGCAGTTCAAGGAAGACGCCTACCGACAAGTGGAAAATATCAAGGAGGCGGTCACCCAACTCTTACCTCATACATCTCACTTCTTACTTCTTTTAGAGCCCTCCTTCGTCTGTGAGCATTTAGGACTGCAGGGACGTGTCGACCTGATGACGAGTGACAAGCACTTGTTGGTGGAGCAGAAGTCTGGGAAGAACTGGAACCTGGAACATTCCTCGAACCCTACCCCTATCGCCTCCCATCTCTATGCGGAAGCACATTATGTGCAGCTGTTGCTTTACTATGGTATCCTACGCTATAACTTCCACCTGTCTGCCGATAAGGTGGATATCCGCCTGCTCTATTCCCGCTATCCCGCCAAACAGGGGCTGCTGGTGGTCAACTACTACCAGAAACTCTTCCATGACGCCATCCGTCTGCGTAACCAGATCGTGGCACAGGAATTCAAGATGGCAAAAGAGGGATTCAAGGACATCATGCCACAGATAGAGGGGCTGAAGGCGCTCTCCGCCACAGAACAGGAATATGTGGAGCGGATGCTCTCCTTCGTCTATCGGGAACAGCTGGCACAGAAAGTCGGTACGCAGGAAGGACAAGGGGGTGCCGTCGCCAACCTGTGGAACATGCCACTGACAGAGAAACGTGATACAGGATGTATCTTCTACGGGTTACGGATGTTGCACAAGGAGATGTCGTCCGCCTTCAGTGGTTATGACCGTCTGACATTCTCCATTCCCGATATGGGTGATGACTTCCTTCCCAATTTCCGTCGGAACGACATGGTGTGTCTCTATGCCTACGAGGGAGAGCCCAAGGTATGTGCCTCCATCTTGTATAAAGGAGTCATCGAACGGTTGAGCGATCATGAGGTGACGGTACGGCTGAATGACGGACAGCAGAATCCGGAAGTCTTCGAGGACACCACCTATGCCATCGAGCCCTCGTTCTCTGACCGTGGCAGCACCTCCGCCATCCGTTCCTTACAAGCCTTCTGTACGGCATCCCCGGAACGACGTTCCTTGCTCCTTGGTGAAAGAGAGCCTCATAGTGACAAGACACTTAAACTCTCACGTTCTTATCATCCACATTATGATGATATCCTGCTGAAAGCAAAACAGGCACAAGATTACTTTATCCTCCAAGGCCCTCCAGGCACTGGCAAGACCTCAATGGCACTGAGATTCTTGGTAGAAGAAGAACTCGTTTCTCCCCCTAAGGGGGAGTCAGAGGGGGTCTCCGCTCTCATCCTTGCCTACACCAACCGTGCGGTGGACGAGATCTGCGCGATGCTGACAGATGCGGGAATTGATTATATCCGACAAGGCAGCGAGACATCCTGTGACCCTCGTTTTACCGACCATCTGCTAGACCAACTCATGGGGACAAGTCTCCGCATGGACGAGGTGCGACAACGGATCATCGATACGAGAGTAGTGGTCAGCACGACAGCCACCATGCTCTCACGACCATTCCTCTTCCAACTGAAACATTTCTCCTTATGTATCATCGACGAGGCCTCTCAGATCCTGGATCCCAACGTCATCGGAATACTCGCCTCCCCCCAGATAGACCGTTTTATCCTGATAGGCGACCATAAACAGTTGCCTGCCGTGATACAACAACCCGATGACGACCCACGGCTGTCTTCTTGCCGGTTGTCGTTATTCGAGCGTTTGCTACGTATAGAAAGAGAGGCAGGACGTACAGCCTTCACGGCTATCCTGAAACGTCAGGGACGCATGCATCCTGACATCGCCGCCTTCCCTAACGAGATGTTCTACGCCCAGGAACAACTACAGCCTGTGCCATGTCCACACCAGGAGGAGTCACAACTGGACTATCCCCTACCCTCTAACGATGAACTTGATGACCTGCTCAAACAACATCGCGTCATCTTCTTCCCTTCTTCAAAAGCTCCCTCTCTGAAGGAAAGGCTACGGGTAGGCGAACACAGTTCGGGAATGAGGCTACGGGGAATGAGGACGGCGGGTGAGGCTTCTCTCAGCGACAAGGTCAATTCCGAGGAGGCACATCTCGTCGCAGACCTCTTGAAACGTATCTGGCGCCAATATGGTGAGCATTTTGATATCCACCGTACAGTAGGGGTTATCGTACCCTATCGTAACCAGATAGCAATGATCCGTCATGAGATAGAGCTTTTGGGGATTCCCGCTTTGTTGGATATCTCCATCGATACCGTAGAGCGCTATCAGGGCAGCCAACGTGATGTCATCATCTATAGTCTCACTATCCAGCATCCTTACCAGCTCGATTTCCTGACCGCCAACTGTTTCGAGGAGAACGGCAAAGTCATCGACCGCAAACTGAATGTCGCGATGACCCGTGCCCGTAAGCAGTTACTGATGACAGGTAATGTGGAGATATTATCCGCTAATCCGCTCTTTGCCGAGCTCATCCGCCGTTACCACAAAGACAGTCTCAGCCACTGACGATCTTCTTGATGTCATTGAGTTTGTTAAGGGCTTCCAAGGGAGTGAGGTGATTGACATCCAAACCTAATATCTCATCACGGACCTGACAGAGTACCGGGTCTTCCAACTGGAAGAAAGAGAGTTGCATACCCTCCCGGCTCTGGGCGATCTCCGCTGTCGGCTTGCCTGCCTTCCCCACTTGGGCATTCTCTGCCTCCAACTGATGAAGGATAACATTGGCACGTTTGACAATAGACTTAGGCATACCGGCAATCTCCGCGACATGGATACCGAAGGAGTGTTCGGAGCCACCCTTCTCCAGTTTGCGCAAAAAGATAACCTTACCCTCCACCTCCCTCACACTGACATTGTAGTTGCGGATACGACTGAAATTCTTCTCCATCTCGTTCAACTCATGATAATGGGTGGCGAAAAGGGTGCGAGCCTGTGCCTTGGGATGCTCATGGAGGTATTCCACTATCGCCCAGGCGATGGAGATACCATCGTAGGTACTGGTGCCGCGTCCTAACTCATCGAAGAGCACCAAAGAGCGCGGGGTGACATTATTCAGGATATTCGACGCCTCCGTCATTTCCACCATGAAGGTTGACTCACCTAAAGAGATGTTATCAGAAGCTCCCACACGAGTGAAGATCTTGTCTACCAGTCCTATACGCGCACTCTCCGCCGGTACGAAACTACCTATCTGTGCCAGCAAGGTGATAAGGGCTGTCTGGCGCAGCAATGCCGACTTACCTGCCATATTCGGACCTGTGATGATGATGATCTGCTGATGGTCGCCGTCCAATAGTACATCATTGGGCACATAACGCTCGTCAAGGGGCAGCTGTGTCTCAATGACAGGATGGCGTCCTTGTTTGATATCAATGATATTACTCTCGTCAATCTGCGGACGGATATAGTGGTTCTCCGAGGCGGTCTTCGCGGCTGACAGGAGACAGTCGAGGTGGGCGATGACATTGGCATTGGTCTGCACCTGAGGAATGAACTCCTGCAAGGCGACGACCAGATTGTTGAAAAGTTGCTGCTCCAAAGAGAGGATTTTCTCCTCCGCACCCAAGATTTTCTCCTCGTATTCTTTCAGCTCCTGGGTAATATAACGCTCCGCCTGGGCGAGAGTCTGCTTACGCACCCACTCAGCAGGAACCTTGTCCTTATAGGTGTTACGTACTTCCAGATAATACCCAAAGACATTATTATAACCTATCTTCAAAGAGGCGATACCCGTTGCCGCCGTCTCACGCTCCTGAATCTGCAGCAGGTAGTCTTTACCCGAATAAGCAATATGACGGAGGTCGTCAAGCTCGGCATTCACACCATCACGGATGACACCACCCTTTGCCACCTGCTGAGGCGGATCATTAGTAATCTCCCGCTCAATACGGTCACGGATCTCCTCACAAAGACTCAATCGCTCCCCCACCCTGCGCAACGACTCGTTATCGGCATGGAGGCATGCTGTCTTGATAGGTTGTATCGCCTGTAAGGCGACTTTCAGCTGGACGACCTCACGAGGGGTCACGCGTCCCACGGCAGCCTTGGAGATGATACGCTCCAGATCACCGATGCGTTGCAGTTGGTCGTCGATACACTGACGGAACTCCGGGTCACGGAAGAAATAGTCCACAATGTCCAGACGGTCGTTGATAGGTTTGACATCTTTCAACGGGAATACCAGCCAACGGCGCAGCAAACGACCGCCCATGGGTGATACCGTACGGTCGATGACATCCAACAAAGACTTGCCACCCTCCTGCATCGTACTGACAAGTTCGAGGGAACGGACTGTGAACTTATCCAGACGGACATAACGCTCCTCCTCGATGCGGGCAAGGGAGGTGATATGAGCGATCTGGGTATGCAGTGTCTGGTCCAGATACTGTAAGATGGCACCAGAGGCGATAATACCACTTTTCAGGTGGTCGACACCAAAACCTTTCAGTGACTTCACACGGAAGTGCTTCAACAGTTTCTGATTTGCCGTCTGCTCTGTGAAGACCCAGTCGTCTAACTCAAAGGTACAATAGCGGGTACCGAAATATTTCTCAAAGTCATGCTTACGCTCACGGTCGTAGAGCACCTCCTTAGGCTGGAAGTTACCCATCAACTTCTCCACATAATCGTAAGTACCCTCCCCTGTCAGAAACTCACCCGTGGAGATATCGAGGAAAGACACACCACAGGAGCTTTTCCCGAAATGGACAGCGGCAAGGAAGTTGTTCTCTTTGTAGTTGAGGACATTATCCTGCATCGCCACACCAGGAGTCACGAGTTCGGTGATACCTCGCTTCACGAGTTTCTTGGTGAGCTTAGGATCCTCCAACTGGTCACAGATGGCAACACGCTTACCTGCCCGGATCAGCTTAGGAAGATAGGTGTCAAGGGCATGATGGGGGAATCCTGCCATCTCGTCACCCCTCACCCCTGCTCCATTGTTACGACGGGTCAGGGTAATGCCTAATATCTGGGCTGCCGTGACAGCATCCTCACAATATGTCTCATAGAAGTCACCGCAACGAAACAACAATACAGCCTCAGGGTGTTTCGCCTTGAGGTCGAAGAATTGCTTCATCATCGGTGTCAGCTCCTTCTTTGCCATCTTTTTCTCTTTTTCCAATCCACTTATGACTTGCAAAGATAACTAATTTTTGGCGAATGGGCAAAAATTGCAAATAAATTTGCATTTTCGCTCACTTTATCGTATCTTTGCAAAAAATAATATACATATCAATTATGGAATACAACTTTAGAGACATTGAGCAGAAATGGCAGAAGCGATGGGTGGAGATGAAAACCTATCGCGTGACAGAAGACCCGACGAAGAAGAAATTCTACGTTCTGAATATGTTCCCCTACCCCAGCGGAGCTGGTCTTCATGTGGGTCATCCACTAGGTTATATCGCCTCGGATATCTATGCGCGCTTTAAGCGTCAACAGGGTTTTAACGTCCTGAATCCTATGGGCTATGATGCCTACGGACTCCCTGCTGAGCAATATGCCATTCAGACAGGTCAACATCCTGAGAAAACAACCTTCGAGAACATCGACCGCTACCGTTCACAATTGGACAAAATCGGGTTCTCTTTTGACTGGGAGCGTGAGGTACGCACTTGTGACCCTATCTACTATAAGTGGACACAATGGGCTTTCCAGCGGATGTTCAAATCATATTACAGCACTTCGTCACAAAAGGCACAACCCACTATCAAACTCATTGAGCATTTTGAATTGATGGGTACAGAGAATTGTGGTGCCTTGGGTACGGAAGAACTGCATTTTACCGCCTCAGAATGGGCAAATTTCTCTGAGAAGAAAAAGCAAGAGGTGCTGATGAATTACCGTATCGCCTACCTGGCTGACACAATGGTGAACTGGTGTCCGAAACTGGGTACTGTTCTTGCCAATGACGAGGTCGTTGACGGGGTCAGCGTACGTGGTGGTTATCCTGTGGTACAGAAGAAGATGCGCCAGTGGTGCCTTCGTGTGTCAGCCTATGCACAGCGTCTGTTGGACGGACTGGAGGAGATTGACTGGACAGAATCCCTGAAGGAGACACAGCGTAACTGGATTGGTCGCTCCGAGGGTACAGAGGTAGAGTTCAAGGTTGCGGATAGTGATAAGCATTTCACCATCTTCACCACCCGTGCCGACACCATGTTTGGTGTTACGTTTATGGTACTGGCTCCAGAAAGTGATCTCGTAGCCGAACTCACCACACCAGAGCAGAAAGCAGAAGTTGAAAAATATCTCGACTATGTGAAGAAACGCACAGAGCGTGACCGTCAGATGGACCATAAGGTAACGGGAGTGTTCTCCGGAAGCTATGCTATCAATCCGTTTAATGACGAAAAGATTCCCATCTGGATAGCTGAATATGTATTGGCAGGCTATGGTACTGGTGCTATCATGGCGGTTCCTGCCCATGACTCTCGTGACTATGCCTTTGCCAAGCACTTTAATTTGCCTATCATCCCACTGATAGAGGGTGCTGATGTCTCTGAGGAGAGTTATGATGCCAAGGAAGGTATCATGTGTAACTCCGCCTCTGCGAAATTCAGTCTCAACGGACTGACTGTGAAGGAGGCTATTGCCGCTACCAAGAAATTCGTGACAGAGCAGGGGATAGGACGTGTGAAAGTCAACTATCGTCTGCGTGATGCTATCTTCTCCCGCCAGCGTTACTGGGGTGAGCCATTCCCTGTATACTATAAGGATGACATGCCCTATATGATCCCTAAGGAATGCCTGCCCCTGGAACTTCCGGAGATTGACGAGTATAAGCCGACGGAGACTGGTGAGCCACCATTGGGACGTGCTAAGATGTGGGCATGGGACACCAAGTTCGACAAGGTAGTATCGAAAGACGAGATAGACAATAAGACTGTTTTCCCACTGGAGTTAAATACCATGCCAGGCTTTGCAGGTTCCAGCGCGTATTACCTGCGCTATATGGATCCTAAGAATGAGAAGGCTCTCGTCAGTCGTGATGCTGATGAGTACTGGCGCAACGTCGACCTTTATGTGGGTGGTACAGAGCATGCCACTGGTCACCTGATTTACTCTCGTTTCTGGAATAAGTTCTTGTATGACTCCGGCTACAGTTGTGAGGACGAACCTTTCAAGAAACTGGTCAACCAGGGAATGATACAAGGTCGCTCTAATTTTGTATATCGCATTGAGGATGAGGGTGCTGACAAGGGTAAGTTCGTCAGCTTCGGACTGAAGGAGAAATATACGACCACACCTATCCATGTGGATGTGAATATCGTATCAAATGATATCCTCGACTTGGATGCCTTCAAGGCCTGGCGTCCGGAATATAATCATGCGGAGTTTATCCTTGAGGATGGTAAATACATCTGCGGATGGGCTATTGAGAAGATGTCGAAATCGATGTTCAATGTGGTGAACCCAGATATGATCGTAGAGAAATATGGTGCTGACACCTTGCGTCTCTATGAGATGTTCCTGGGTCCTGTGGAGCAGTCGAAACCATGGGATACCAACGGTATTGACGGATGTCACCGCTTCCTGAAGAAGTTTTGGGCATTGTTCTATGGCAACGCTCGTGACAATGCAGAAGGCAAACTTCTGGTTGACGATAGTGAGCCTACGAAAAATGCCTTGAAGAGTGTTCATAAGCTCATCAAGAAGGTTTCACAGGATATTGAACTCTTCTCTTACAATACCTCTATCTCTGCTTTTATGATCTGTGTCAACGAACTGGCTCAGCAGAAGTGTAAGAGTCGTGAGGCGTTGAAGACGCTGGTGATCCTCATCGCTCCTTTTGCTCCTCATATTGCTGAAGAGCTCTGGGAGGCACTGGGAGAGCAGGGTAGTGTCTGCGATTCGAAATGGCCTGTTTGGAATGAGGAGTACCTGGTGGAGAATAGTGTGAAACTGGGTGTCGCCTTCAATGGTAAGACTCGCTTCGACATGGAATTCCCTGCCGATGCAGATAATACGACTATTGAACAGACCGTGCTTGCCGATGACCGTGCCAAGAAATATATTGAGGGTGAGATCATGAAGGTTATCATCGTCCCGAAGCGTATGGTGAATATCGTATTTAAGAAATGACAGCACAACATAAGATGATATTGAATGAAGCCAAGGACTATCTTTTCATAGCCCTTGGCCTCTTCATCTATACCATTGCCTTCACTGTATTCCTGATGCCTTACCAGATTGTGGCTGGCGGAGTGACTGGTCTCTCTGCTATCATTTACTATGCCACAGGATTCCATTTGGAGAACACATATATTATCATCAATGGTCTTTTGCTGATAGCAGCCCTCAAGATCCTGGGTGTGAAATTCCTGATGAAGACCATCTTTGCCATCTTCACACTCTATTTTATGTTGATGATAGCACAAGACTTGATTCCAAAACAGGAAAACGGACTACCATTTAAACTGATGGGGGAGGGACAGGACTTTATGTCAATGATTATAGGCTGCGTCCTGACGGGTGTTGCCCTTGCCACTGTGTTCACACATAATGGCTCAACAGGTGGCACCGATATCATTGCCGCATCTGTGAATAAGTTTCATCCCAATGTCTCACTAGGTAACGTGCTCATCGCCGCAGACTTTTGTATCATCGGCTCTTGTATGTTTTTCCCACAATTTGGTACTTATCTGGAGCGGGCACATAAAGTAATGTTCGGCTTCTGCGTGATGGCAATGGAGAACTATACACTTGACTATGTGATGAATGCCCGCCGGCAGTCCGTACAGTTCTTTATTTTCTCCAGCAAATGGCAAGAGATCGCCAACGCTATCGGTACTCAGATGAATCATGGGGTGACTATCCTTGACGGTCATGGCTGGTATACTGGTAAGAAAAGTAAGGTTCTCTGTATCCTTGCTAAGAAGAATGAGAGCATCAATATTTTCCGACTCATCAAGATGATTGACCCTAACGCCTTTGTCAGCCAGTCAAGTGTTATTGGTGTCTACGGAGAGGGATTCGATGAGATGAGGGTAAAGATTAAAGAAGATAAGTTTATTAAAAAAAATGAAGATAGTATTCGCAACGAACAACCAACACAAACTTGAGGAAATCAGGAGTATCTTAGGAGATAAGTATGAGGTGGTTTCCTTGAAAGAAATTGGATGTCATGAGGATATTCCCGAGACTGGTAAGACATTGGAGGAGAATGCCCTCCAAAAAGCACAATATGTCTATGACCATTACCATGTGAGTTGTTTTGCCGATGACACAGGACTGGAAGTGGACGCTCTGAATGGAGCGCCAGGTGTGTATAGTGCACGATATGCCAGTCTGGAACATCTTGACACCTCAGATACCCTTGAGCACGACTCAGAGGCTAATATGGCACGTTTGCTGCGTGAATTAGGAAATAATAACAACCGCAAGGCACGATTCCGCACCGTTATTGCGTTAATAGAAAAAAAGGACGTGTGTCCATGTGGTTGTACCAGCATCAAGAAAGTCAGTCAGTTTGAAGGTATTGTCGAGGGTGACATTATCCGTGAGAAAAGGGGAGGGGAGGGCTTTGGCTACGACCCTATCTTCCAACCGCAGGGCTATGACAAGACATTTGCTGAGTTAGGTGCCGATATCAAGAACAAAATAAGTCACCGGGCACGAGCCACACAGAAACTTGCCGATTATTTGAAAACATTGTAGATTATGAAAAAGCTTATCACTTTTGTATTATTATTGGCATGGTCAATGGTCAATGGTCAATGGTCAATGGCGCAAATTGGTACATGGAAAGCCTATATGGCATATAGTGATATACAAGAAATACAAAAAGCTGGTGATGAGCTTTTCGTCATGGCAAGCAATGATCTCTATCAATATAATCTCAATGACCAGAGTATCTATACCTATGATAAAGCCAATGGGTTAAGTGATACTGATATCAGACATATCAAATGGTGTCCTGAGGCAAAACGACTGATTGTAGTATATCAAAACTCAAATATCGATTTGGTAGAAACGGACGGAGACATTATCAATATCAGCGATCTCTATACGAAAGCGATTACTGGTGATAAGACTGTTAACAGTATTCTTATTGAGGGGGTGTATGCCTACCTGATCTGTGGTTTCGGCATTGTCAAAGTTAATATGGAACGAGCTGAGATCAGTGACAGTTATACGCCTCATCATCCAGAATATCCCACAGACTTACCAGCGGAAGACAATTCCGACTATGACAAGTATATTGAGTTAGTGAAGACACTGAATCCTGGAGGACCGAAATACAATTATTTTGGATATATGAAACTTTTCAATGATAATTTGTATACAGCTAATGGTAACTATAATCATGGTGTTCCTATTCAAGTGTTAGAAATGAGTAATAAAGAATGGACTATCTATCAACATGAAGGCATCAGTGAAACGACTGGTGTTTCATACACAGGTTCTTTCTGTTTTGATATAGACCCATCCAACCAGAATCATGTCCTTGCAGGCTCCAGAAATGGACTCTATGAATATATTAATGGTCAATTCACACAATACTATGACCATAACAACAGTCCTATAGAGCCTTTTGACGGTAAAGAAAAGGAATACCAAATAGTCACAGGCGTACAGTTTGATCAAGAAGGAAATGTCTGGATCCTTAATAGCTCTGCACCAAATACTGCTCTTGTCAAACTCAGCAACGGTTACTTTACTAAACTCAACCACAAAGAATTGATGAAACTCAATACTAATAGTTCCATACCAAACAGAAGTAATGCCGAACTCTGTAAAATGATGTTTGATAGTCAGGGAACGATGTGGTTTTGTAATAATAACTGGACTGTTCCTGCCCTCTATCAATACAACACCCAAACAGACGCTATCATAGCCTACGAGAGTTTCATTAATCAAGATGGTATGGATGTTGCTGTAGGAGGAGGTGTAAGATGTGTTGTGGAAGATTTAGAAAAAAATATCTGGATAGGAACCAACGTCGGTCCTCTAGTGTTGGAAAGAACAGAAATCAATGATGAAGGTACCGTTTTTACTCAAATAAAGGTACCACGCAATGATGGTACCGACTATGCTGACTATCTGCTATCAGGTATTGACATTCTGAGCATTGCTATAGACAAAGCAGGACGCAAATGGTTTGGTACCAATGGTAATGGTGTCTATTTGATTAGTGCTGATAACATGACGCAAGTGCAGCACTTTACGACAGAAAATAGTCCCTTATTGTCAGATATTGTCATGTCTATTGTCATCCATTCTTCCTCTGGTGAGGTATTCTTTGGTACAGATAAAGGACTATGCTCGTATATGAGTGATGCCACAACACCGTCTGAGAGTATGGAAAAAGACAACGTATGGGCATACCCAAATCCTGTTACTCCAGAATATACAGGACTTATTACCATTACTGGTCTTACTTACAATGCTGATGTAAAAATTACGAATGCCGCAGGTTTCCTAATTACTGAAGGACGTAGCAATGGTGGACTTTTTACCTGGGATGGTAAAGATAAAAAAGGAAATCGCGTTGCCAGTGGTATCTATAACGTTATCACTGCCACAAATGATGGAAAGAAAGGTACAGTATGCAAGATTGCCATTGTCAACTGAATAAATACAAAATATTCATCAGTATATACTGGAGTATTATTCTTGTCATTATGTTGACACCATTATGGCTTGAGACTATCTTACCTGTTCTACCTACACACGATGATTGGGCAACAACTATTAAACCTGATTTTAATCCCTTCTTTATTAAGGAAAGATTCCTGTTCTATGGCTATCATTGGAGACCTTTTGATGCAATGATGGGTTATATATTAGGAACAAATCCACAAGTACTATACCCTATACTAAACCATTATTTTATTGTAATAGGACATACAATATGTGCCATACTGATATTCAAACTTCTTTCTACACTAAAATTTACCACATTTTCAAAGAACATAACAACAGTATATTTTTTTATTACACCATCTACGATGGCTACAATTACTGCTGTAGACAGCATGAATCAAGTATATGCACTATTATGCGGAATTATCTCATTTCTGTTTTATGTTAAACTGGAAAAAGGAAAATATGTTGCATGGATTTGTATGCTATTCATTGCTACATGGTTTAAAGAAAATGGTTTGATGTGGGCATTGATAGGACCTGTTTTAACTTATGGTTTTGACTTAATTAATCAAAAAAGACTAAAAAGGGATCTTTTAATAGGATTAGGAGTTATAGCAGTCTACGGACTTGCCATTTTTTTACTTCCAAGAGAGATTATTATCCATCCAGATTACGAACCAGATATCATAAAAGTAATCAAGAACATTATTAAGTTTCTTTTTACTACTTTCATCACTGTTGACTACATATACTTGCTTCATCAGCCTAGTCGGAACTTGATTGTTGCAATCTTTACTTTTGCATTATCATTACCCTTCCTTTACTACATTTTTATTAAAAAAAGCAGACAATTCCTAAATAAGAAGATGGTATGCACTATGTTCTGCATGATCATTGCTGTAGCACCACATATCAGTACTGTATTCAGTATGATGCACACCTATGCAGGATTGGCTATGCTGACTATATTAATAGCCTATTCGATAGATTGTTATATGGAGCATAGAAAGTCCGTCATCATTACGTTTTTACTATTCTGTTTGTCTGCTGTCATGATAGATATCCATCTTGTCAATGCGTCTATCAAATCAGGACGAATAGGCAAAAAAATGGCTCAAGAAGCCATTCGAAAGACGGGGAAGCCTGTCAAGTCTGTATATGTGATTATCATTGAAGATGAATATCCTAAACTATCATCATTCTGTGTAATACCCTATGAGGCTTTTGGGTGGGGCTTGGCATCGCAATACGAAACGAATTACCAATGGCCAAAAACGATAAAAGACACTACCATTGTTCATTCATTAGATGCTGTGAAACATGCTAAACAATTGGCTTCTAAAGTACTCTTAAAGGATTCTATCGACTGTGTATGGATTATAAATCATGATAACGTTGATGTCATAAAATAAATAATAACACAATGAAAAAGAGTATCAAAATCATCGTATTCTCTCTGATTACAAATACTTGGGGGGTTCTTCCTATTACATCGCAAACGGTTATTTCACTTGATGAGGTAAAACAAGCGGGATTACACGTAATAGAAATTACAACTAATAATCATGAAGAACCAGAAGGCACTATTATTGAATCACCATTATTTCCTGGTACTTACAATATGACTTATAAAAATAAAGTACCATGCCAGATCGTCATCAGCAAAAATAGACAAATCTTATATGACAGTGGAGAATATATCAAAAAAGTTTCTGGGGCAACTATAAGAATTAATGGTAATACTACTGCTTATTTCTCCAATCCTCTTAACATGCCATATAAACTGAAACTCGAAAACGCAGCAGACATGCTATGCAGAGGAGATGATAATAAATATAAAGATAAAGAATGGAGACTACTAAAGGATGCTGTCTCTCTTAATACTATTGTAGGTCTTCAAATAAGTCAATTATTAGATCTTGAATGGACCTCTGCTTATGTCCCTTGTAATGTTATCATTAATGGTGATTATCGTGGTTGCTATCTTCTGATGGAAACCATGAAACGAAATGAATCATGTCGTATAAAATGTGATAAAGAAACAGGATATATTATAGAAAAAGATCCATATTGGTGGAAAGAAGATAAATTCTTTTCTTCTAAGTGGTACCAAGGTGACAATGTATATAGATGGACTTGGAAATATCCTGATTCAGATGATGTTAATGATGAACAAGAATCATATATCAAAAAATATTTGGAATCTATGGAGGAGAGTCTTGCTGATGGAGACTATGAATCATTTATTGACTTGACATCATTTGCAAAATGGATTCTCGTACATGACATAGTTGGTACACGAGACTCATGGGGTTCAAATATGTATATAAAAAAATACGATAATACAGATAATAGTAAATTGGAACTCCCGTGTGTATGGGATTTTGACTCTAGCAATGAAATTACGCCTGGTAGTTTTTCAACATTACATACTCAAGAGAACGAATATTTTTATCCCCTATTTAATAATAACCACCATGCTTTTGCAGAAACATACACCAATTTATGGAATAGTAAAAAGCAAAATATCGTAAATCATATTATTTCTTTTTTGAACAAATATGCAGATAGTGATGAAGGCAAAGCTTTGGATGCCTCAATATTACTATACAATAGAAGATTTAATTATACATACTCAAATATAGCCAGAAATGTGCAACAACAAAAGCAATGGTACAATAATCATATTCAACTACTTGATGAAAACATAAAATCAATCATAACCAATATATCAAATATAGAAGTTTCATCTATCCAACAAACAGAATTAAAGAATGTAAAATATTACAATTTAAGAGGCGTGGAAATTAATAAAACCCATCAAAAGGGCATTATTATTTATAAATTTGATAATGGTAAATTTTATAAGGTTCTTAATATGAATAAATAAGTATGAAAAGTATTACTATTCTTATACCAGCTTACAATGAATCTGAATCATTTGAGGAAATAAAGAAATGTATGAATCAGGTTATTAAAGATAATCCTGACTACGAATGGGAGTTCTTACTGATTAATGATGGCAGTACAGATAATACATTACTAATGATGCAAAAACTGCACCATGAAAATAAAAAATACCATTACATTGACCTTTCACGTAACTATGGAAAAGAGTTAGCCATCATGGCTGGTATCGACTATGCAAAAGGTGATGCTGTCATTATTATTGACGCTGACATGCAGCATCCCATCAATGTGATACCTGAAATGCTAAAATACTGGGAAGAAGGATATGACGATGTCTATGCCCAGCGACAGACATCAGATGAACCGTGGCTGAAACAACAGACATCCAAACTATACTACAGAATATTGCAGAAATCTACCAATATACCCATACAAAAAGATACTGGTGATTTTCGTCTATTAGACCGTAAATGCATCAATGCACTGAGAGAGATGCGAGAAATAGACAGAAACAACAAGGGTATGTTCAGTTGGATAGGTTTTAAAAAAATTGGTATCAGCTATCAGCAAAACCTACGCAAACATGGGAAAACCAAATGGAACTACTACAAACTATTGAATCTAGCACTGACAGGTATTACTTCATTTACCACCACGCCACTACGCTTTGCATCTATCTTCGGCATCATTATATCACTGCTAGCCTTTCTTTATTTGGTATATATCATTATTAAGACTCTTCTTTATGGCGATCCTGTACAAGGCTATCCCACCCTTATAGTCACCATTCTCTTCCTTGGCGGTATTCAACTCATTGCCTTGGGTATCATCGGCGAATATCTCAGCCACATCTTCAATGAGACAAAGAAACGCCCTGGATATTTTGTAAGGGAATACAAGTAACGTGAGTTCGATGGATTTCCATACAGTATTTTTTATGTTTTAGGGTGTGAGAATTTGCAAAAATCTGGCTATCAGTATTTTAACATCATCACACCCTTTTCTTGGAAAATATCTGCTATGATTTCTTAGTAAAGAATTCGTCGAACTCACGTTATTTTACGATAACAAGTTTAATGACTAATAATATTTAATGTTATCTATGCGCCGATAAATATTAGTAGTTGGACGAGTAAACACTAGATAGTAACGGTCATTGATATGGATTACACTATAATGGAAGTTGTCATCCAACTCATATATACTATCCTTATACGCTAACAGACGCTGGGGAAGTGGCAAACTTGATATGTCCTCAGGTTTTAAATAAAAAACAATCTTTGAAACAGATTTGTTTTCTTGGAGTTTCCAAATGAATAAATTTTTATGCGTGTCCAATTGATAATCTTGATAAGCTGTACTATCATTTTTTATCTTTAATATCACATCTTCTGGAAGAAATATCATTTTCTTTTTTCCATATAAAGTTGCCGCTTGTCTCATATTAATATCTTGAGCATTAAATCCCATATAACAGCAATAAAAACCAAATTCTGCCGAAGGATTTACATACCTTTCCCTAAAGAAATCCATTATATGATTTTCACCTTTAATAGGTTGACGAACTGCTATTAATTCTCTTTCTGGTTCAGACATTTGTTGCTTCATATAATCACAATTTCTTTTATTTTCCTCTCTCACAGCAACAGCAGGAATATAAAACAGAATCATCAAAATACTGCAACAAATAATAATATATCGCTGCCATTTTAAAGACAACAATACTGACCATAATTCTACTAAAAGTAACATAGCCATAAAATCAGTAAAGAATGCCACTCTTTCTAAATTGGTTCCACATACTGTCACAATACCTAATGAAAAAAATAAGCAAAGATATACATAACGGTATTGATAAAGTTTAGCTTTAAATTCTAACTTATTACGCTTGAATAAAATTAATAATGTAATAACAAGTAACCATGTTATACGAACATTTGAAATCAAATTAATCAAACCACTTAATAAGCGATTATACATAGGAATACCTCCATCAACACGATTCCATATCCCTGGTGAAATAACACATAATATAGTTCCGATAATATACCAACATATATAAAGGAAAATAGCTTGATGAAGAATTTGTTTTCTCTTTGCAATAATAAAAGTAAAAAAAGTAATTGATATAGGCAAAGACAATCCTTCATGACTACAACCTATAAAAATAGATAAAGGGGATACTATTATATGAAAAAATAGTCTATTATTATCTGTAAAATATAACTTCCTCAAGTAAAGTAAAAAAATAAGTGTATAAACTATTACCCATAGATAATTGAATGACCCCATACTCCATAATATAGCAGTACGAAATCCACTAAATACAACAAATAATAGAAAACACATTAATATACTTGCAAACGTCTTAAATTTTGAAAGATGCATAATCCGAACGCTTAAATATAATAAAAGCACAAATAGTAAAGCGTTCAAAAATTGATATATAAAAGGAGGTGTAAAAGATAAAAAGAATTGTGCTATAGTATGCACTACTAAACGACCATTTAATATTTGATAATGTACTAATTGTGAATTAATTAAATCATTGAAATTCCTAATCACTTGTAATGCTTGTCCTTCATCTTTTTGCCATACAAAATGATATGCTAAATCGTCACTTAATGTAAAAGAGTCAAATAACTGTAACCATAACATTGCCAAGAAAAACAATGTCATATAATAAACATAAGTATTATCACAACTCTTTTTAATATTTCTCATGTCTTACTACTTATATATGAACAAAATTTTCTTAACTTTAAAGAAGGGAGATGTAAGAATAATAATTGTTTGATACTAAAAGAGCTATGAAGTAATTTCATATCACAAAGAATATCTAGGTAGTATTTGCTATTTTTCCATTCTTTTCTAGATTGACATACTGCTACGGCAAACATATTTGCTATACGATCTTGAATCATATCAGGTAAATATTCATCGTATTGATCTTGAGGTATAGCTGACTTCCTATATTCATTCAATTCATAACAATAATCAGCCGTCCATTTAAAAATATTACTGGTATGCTCCTCTCCTTTATTATATACTGACTGATAAACTATTTTTACTGGTCTATCTGTCAAGAATACTAATCGTAACCAAAATATATAATCCTCACCATTAATAATATGACATGGTAAGTCAAATAAATAAGGTGTAACGATAACCTTTCTATATAAGCTACCCCAAGGAACTCCAATTGTCCCTTCACCTCTAACTGCTAAATGTCTGAAATTAGATATTGGAATTACATCTCGATGCTCATTTAGTAAAGTATATCCATTACCTAAAATAATATCTGTATTACTATCTGTCTTCTCATATAAAAGAGCGATTGCTGTTTCTGGTAATGTATCATCCGAATCTACAAAAAAAATCCATTCCCCATGAGCATTCTCTACTCCCACACTACGTGCTCTTGATCTTCCTTGATTTGGTTGATGAATAACAAGTATTCTATTATCCTTTATTGCATAGTCATCACAGATATTCCCACTTTTGTCCGAGCTACCATCATCTACTAAAATAATTTCTAAATTAGTAAATGTCTGACTTAATATACTCTGAATACATACAGCTATCGTATCTTCAGAATTATATATAGGGACTATGACACTAACATCTGGCATATTAACTTAATTGGAGCATCCTCTCAATAGGTTTTACTGCTTCTTTTGCTATCTTGGGATCTACCTCAACGGAGGGCCATTCGTACTTCAAAGCGTTGTAAATCTTCAAGAGACTGTTCATCTTCATATACTGACACTCGTTACAACTGCATTCTAAGCCGCTCTCGCTGATTTCTGGAGGCACGGGGATAAATTCCTTGTCTGGACAAGTTCGTTGCATCTCGTGCAGAATACCGGCTTCTGTGGCGACGATAAACTGCTTCTTATCACTCTGCTGCGCATAGTTCAGCATCGTAGCCGTACTTCCTTTCACATCAGCTAAAGCAAGAACAGGTCCTTTACACTCCAGATGAGCCATGACGATAGCATCAGGATATTGTTTTTTCAACTCAAGGATCTTTGTGGTTGAGAAACGCTCATGGACATGGCAGCCACCATTCCATAACAGCATTTTCCTACCGGTCACCTCATTGATGTAGTTACCAAGGTTATAGTCAGGACCAAAAATAAGCTTGGCATCTTGAGGTAACTGATCTACAACCTTCTTGGCATTACCACTGGTAACAACCACATCTGTCAATGCTTTGACTGCAGCAGTGGTATTGACATAGCTGATGACCTGATAATCCGGATGCTCCTCTTTATACTTACGCAGATCCTCCGCATTGCAGGAGTCAGCCAATGAACAACCGGCATTTAGGTCAGGACATAGCACGGTTTTATCTGGAGACAATAGTTTACAGGTCTCTGCCATGAAATGCACACCACACATCACCATCATCTTGGCATCAGTCTCTGCAGCCTTACGTGCCAAGGCAAGAGAGTCGCCAACAAAGTCGGCAATATCCTGTATGTCACCAATGGTATAATAATGTGCGAGGATAATCGCATCCTTCTCTTTACAAAGACGACGAATCTCTGTCTTCAGATCTATACCCTCAGCCACTGGCTCATCAATAAATCCCTGTTTGATCCACTCCTTTTTCAACATCATATTATCTTTATTTTCTTTTTATTTTTTCTTTTAAATAGAAATGAGTAGTATGATATGCCGTTGATAAGTGCAAAACTTTTTCTTTATTTTCTTGCCAGACAGTTTATTCACTTATAATATTCAGTCATTCACAACTATTGTTGATACTTTCTTATTGATTATGAGGTCACTAAGTAGTTTATCCACAATTCTCAATTCTGGTGCAAATATAATAAGTTTATATCTTTTTTCAGCGAAAAAGGGTGGAAAAGTTACTTAGAAAGTGATGATTTATTCTTTTTATCCATAGACAAAGTAGTGGATAAGGATGTTATGTGAATTACTTCACAAGTTATAAACACCTTTATCCACTACTTTATCCACACTTTATTTACCGTCGTAGTATTAGTGTCTCAGCAAATTTGTAGATAATTATTCCTGCTGTGACACTGACATTCATAGAATGTTTGGTACCTAATTGTGGAATCTCCAGACATCCGTCTGAGATATCCACTACTTCTTGGTGTACACCTTTTACCTCATTACCAAGAATAACAGCATATCGTTGTCCTTTTTGTGGTACGAAGGTTTGTAATTTAGTAGAATGCTCTACTTGTTCTATGGATAGTATTTGGTATCCTTCTTTTTTTAATTCCGCAACTGCTTCCAGGGTAGTTTTGAAATATTTCCATGAGACAGAATCCTCAGCTCCTAATGCCGTCTTGTGTATCTCTGTTGAAGGTGGGGTCTGACAGATTCCACAAAGGTATAATGCTTCCACCCTAAATGTATCACAGGTACGGAAAACACTACCTATATTATACATAGATCGTACATCATCAAGTACGACAATAAGAGGAAGTTTGTCAGCCTCCCTGAACTCCTCTATTGTGAGACGTTGCATCTCTATCGTTCTAACCTTTCTCAACTCTATAACTATTATATTTTATTCTTAATGTGCCTCCAGCCAGTTTTCACCGAAGCCGGAGTCTGCTACTAAAGGAACTTTCATATCGAAGGCATTCTGCATTTCCTCAAGGACGATTTTTTCAACCTTTTCCTTCTCTTCTAAATAAACGGAGAAGTTGAGTTCATCATGCACCTGAAGAATCATTTTACTCTTGATATGTTCTTTTTTAAATCGTTGGAAGATATGTATCATTGCTATTTTGATAATATCAGCTGCCGTACCTTGGATGGGTGCATTGATGGCATTACGTTCTGCAAAACCACGAACGGTAGCATTAGCGCTGTTGATATCTGGAAGATAACGTCGACGACCAAATAGGGTAGTGACATATCCCTGTTGACGAGCTATTTCTTTTGCTTTCTCCATATAATCATGTACCTGTGGGAAAGTATCGAAATAACCATCAATCAGCATCTTAGCTTCATCACGAGGAATATCCAGACGCTCAGCAAGTCCAAAGACAGTGATACCATAGATAATACCGAAGTTGGCTCGTTTTGATTTGGTTCGCTCATCACGGGTTACTTCTGAGATATCTTTCTTATAGATATTCGCAGCAGTTGCCGCATGTAAGTCCTTACCCTCACGGAATACGTTGATCATATTCTCATCACCTGATAAGTGTGCCATCACACGAAGTTCTATCTGACTATAGTCTGCAGAGAAGAACAGACATCCGGGCTCGGGGATAAATGCCTTACGGATTTCTTTTCCATCCTCACCGCGGATAGGTATATTCTGCAGATTGGGATCAGAGGAAGACAGTCGTCCTGTTGCTGTAATGGTCTGATTAAAAGAGGTGTGGATATGTCCCGTACGTGGGTTAATCAATTTGGGAAGTGCGTCGATATAGGTTCCTATGAGTTTCTTCAGTCCGCGATGCTCCAGGATATCAGCAACTATCTCATGTTTGTTTCTTAGTTGTTGCAATACTTCTTCAGAAGTCACATACTGACCAGTCTTTGTCTTCTTTGCTTTCTCCACAATCTTAAGTTTGTCAAAGAGAATTTCACCTACTTGTTTAGGTGATGCGATATTGAATGATTGACCAGCGAGTTCATAGATGCGCTGTTCTATCTCATTCATACGGGTGGTAAGTTGTTTAGATGTCTCAGCAAGTGATGCTGTGTCCAGACAAACACCATTCATCTCCATCTCTGCTAAGACGGGCATCAAAGGCATTTCTATCTGATAGAATAGATTCTCACAATCATATTTTCTCAGTTCTGGTTCCAGCTTGTTTTTTAACTGTAGGGTGATATCCGCATCCTCTGCGGCATATTCATATATTTGCTGAGGATCTAAGTCGCGCATCGAGCGTTGGTTTTTACCCTTTGGTCCTATCAACTCATCAATATGGATTGTCTTATAGTGCAAATAAATCTCTGCCATATAGTCCATGTTATGACGAAGCTCTGGTTGGATGAGGTAATGGGCGATCATCGTATCCCACATCTTACCTTTCAACTCAATGTCATAGTTGTGAAGTACCTCAAGGTCATATTTTAGATTCTGACCTACCTTCAATATTTCTTCATTCTCATAAACAGGTCGGAAAATTTCCACGATTTTCTGTGCTTCCTCCCGTTGGGGTGGGATAGGGACATAATAGGCATGATGTTCTTCCACTGCGAAGCTCAATCCTACCAATTCTGCATCAATAGGATTGGTTGAAGTGGTCTCTGTATCTAGACTGAGAATTTCTTTTGTTAAGAAAAAGTCACATAATTTTCTTAAATCTTCCTCATTATCAATTAGTTGGTAATCGTGAGGAGTCGTTTTTAACGTCTCTAAATTCGAAAATTCTGGTTCTTTCGACCCCTCGTGTGCAAATTCTGCAAACAAATCGAGTTGTCCGTTTACAGGAATTGATATTTTTTCAGTTTTTTTAAGAATCTTATTAGCAAGACTCTTAAACTCCAATTCTTCTAGAAGTTTTCCAAGTTCCTCTTCGTTTGGCTCGGAGATTTTCAATTCGGCAAGATTAAGTTCAATGGGAACATCTGTTTTGATGGTTGCTAAGAATTTCGACATCTTAATATCATCTATGTGTTCCTCGACTTTTGTCTTGAGTGCTCCCTTGATCTCGTCCGTATGCTCGAGCATATTCTCTATGGTACCAAACTGGTCTATGAGTTTGACAGCAGTTTTCTCACCAACACCAGGACAACCAGGGAAATTGTCAGCAGAGTCTCCCATCAAAGCAAGGAGATCGATGACAGCGGTTGTCGATGGAATGCCGTATTTATTCTTTACTTCTTCTATTCCCATGGTCTCATAGCCGCCACCATGACGAGGACGGAAGATAAAGACATTTTCTGACACCAGTTGTCCATAGTCCTTATCAGGAGTCAGCATATAGGTTGTCACTCCTTCTGCTCCTGCCTTTGTGGCAAGGGTACCAATAATATCATCAGCCTCATAGCCGTCTACCTGTAGGATAGGGATGTTCCACGCTCTCAACAAGTCTTTGATGATAGGTACGGCTTTACGGATATCTTCCGGAGTTGCTTCTCGCTGTGCTTTATAGGCTGGAAAAGCCTCACTGCGGAACGTAGGTCCATGAGGGTCAAAGGCAACACCCAAATGTGTTGGCTGTTCTTTGGTCAGTACTTCTTGCAGGGTATTGACAAATCCTACAATGGCTGATGTATTTAAACCTTTCGAGTTGATACGTGGGTTTTTGATGAAGGCGTAATACGACCGGTAAATGAGTGCGTAAGCGTCTAAAAGGAAGAGTTTATCCATAACATTGTTTATTTTCTGCGTAAAATTACTAAAATATTTTTCAATATCCCGATATTTTCACTATTTTTGTAACAAATTTCAATGAAAATGGATTATTTGTCACTTATTAAGCAGCCCATAGAGAAGGATTTGAACGATTTTATCGAGTTGTTCAACTCAAGTTTGTTACATGATAATGGATTACTCTCGCAGGCTTTGTCACATATCCGTCAGCGTGGTGGAAAACGTATGCGTCCTATGTTGATTTTGCTTATGGCTAAGAACTATGGAGGGATATCCAATGTGACGCAATATGCTGCTGTGGGATTGGAATTGCTGCATACGGCATCGCTGGTTCATGATGACGTGGTAGACGAGAGTGAGGAGCGTCGTGGACAGGCTTCTGTCAATGCCACTTATAATAATAAGGTTGCTGTATTGGTGGGTGACTATATCCTCTCGACAGCTTTATTGAAAGTGTCAAATACTGGTAATCAGCAAATTGTGGAATATCTTGCTGAGTTAGGTCGTATCTTGGCAGCCGGTGAGATTTTGCAATTGTCGAATATCCAGAACCAGGAGTTTAGTGAGGAGGTTTATTACCAGGTTATCAACCAGAAGACGGCTGCTTTGTTTGAGGCTTGTTCCGCTATCGGTGCCATTTCCGCTGGAGCTTCTGATGAGGAAGTGGCAAAAGCCGCAAAATTCGGACAGACCTTGGGTATCATGTTCCAGATTCGTGATGATATCTTCGATTATTATGACTCTAAGGAGATTGGTAAACCCACTGGTAACGATATGACTGAAGGTAAATTGACACTACCTGTCATCTATGCCCTGAATAAAGCAAATTTTGAGTCGATGAATACTCTCGCCAAGAAAGTGAAGGCAGGTACTATCAATCAGGATGAAATTGCTGTTCTGGTGGAGTTTACCAAACAGCAGGGTGGCATAGAATATGCGGAGCAGCGTATGCAGGAATTCAGTCAAATTTGCATGGACTATATCCAAAACAGCGTCAAGGAAAAGGCAATCAAGGATGCCTTGACTGCCTATGTGGATTATGTGATAGAGCGTAGTCTTTAAGGAATATTGATCTTTGTTTATTCCAAGCCTTGGGACAATTTGAGACTCCCTGTCTTTTGAAGATAATCCTGACTTATCTTACTTAGAAGAATTTAGTCTCTTCTCCAACAATCTCACTGAGTAACAGGTTTGCCAGTCTGGAGGTACCCATGCGGAACCACTGATTGGTCAGCCATTTCTCTCCTAATACTTCTTTCACAATGGTGTAGTAGATAAGTGCGTCCATCACACTATTCAAGCCACCGGCAGGTTTGAAACCAATCTGTATACCCGTCTTGGTGAAGTATTCCTTGATAGCCTGACACATGACGTAAGCTGCCTCTGGGGTAGCCGCAGGCTCTAACTTACCTGTAGAGGTCTTGATATAGTCGGCACCACCATACATGGCGAGAATAGCTGCTTTCTTGATATTGCTTGCTGTCTTCAGACAACCTGTCTCTAAGATGACTTTCATCTTACGCTCTCCACAGACAGCCTTCATCTCTGCAATCTCATCTGCGACATCCTCATAATCACCACTGAGGAACTTCCCTACAGGTAATACCATGTCTATCTCCGTTGCTCCATCCTTGATGGCTAATGCTGTCTCGGCAATCTTGATTTCCGGAAAGGTCTGGGAAGATGGGAAACTGCCTGATACACAGGCGATTTCGACACCACCAACCTCCAAAGTCTCTGCTACTGTCTTGGCAAAACAAGGATAGACGCAGATGGTGGCGACATGAGGGAGGTCAGGGTAGGTGTCCTCATACTGATTGACTTTCTCTGTAAATGCCATCACACTCTCCTCAGAGTCTGTCGTCTTCAATGTTGTCAGCTCCACACTGCCCATCAGGAATTTCTTGACCTCTAGGGTATCATTCTCATGTACTTTCTCCGCAATGATTCTCCTCACTGTTTCTCTGACTTGCTCGTCAGAGAGATTACAGTCATATAAGTTCAAAGCCTGCTCATACATATTCTCCGGACGCTCATCATGATGATGATGGTCGTGTCCGCAAGAGCACTCATGGTCGTGCTCGTGATGATGATGTTCTGTCATATTTCTCTATTTTAGTTTGTCGTTACTCAAATGTCTCTCCTTGTCTCGCAATGTCTTCTTCTCAATACTTTTTTGTAACTCGTCAGTAAGGTCGACACCTGTTTGGTTGGCTAGACAAAGTAGTACCCATACCACGTCTGCCATTTCTTCCCCAAGGTTGTCTTTCTCTCCTGGCTTGAAGCTCTGATCACCATATTTTCGTGCGATGACACGTGCCAGTTCACCCACTTCCTCCGTCAGCACTGCCATATTCGTCAGTTCGGAGAAATAACGAACACCGTAGGTCTTAATCCACTGGTCTACCGTCTCTTGTGCCTCTCGTATCGTCATTGTCTCATCATCATTTGAAGAATTAATATAAAGATTGCAATGATGATAATCACAATTCCTTGCTTGTTCTCACGCTCATACTCCTTCCAATGGAATGCTCTGTAGATAAAGCAAATCAGCCAGAGTAATAATCCTATAGCACAGGGACCTACGGCATAGCCCGTACCTAAAAACAGATTCAGGATGACTCCGATAATGACTAACAAGCATCCTGCTACCTCTATTTCCCTTAAATATTTCTTCATATCACTCTTTGTTTTTAGTATCCATACATATCGTAACTGGTCCGTCATTCAAGAGTTCTACCTTCATGTCTGCACCAAATTCTCCTGTGCCTACAGGTTTTCTTAAAGTATCGCTTAACTGCTTGCAAAACGCTTCATAGAGTGGGATAGAGTGCTCATGACTGCCTGCACGGAACCACGAGGGACGGTTGCCCTTTTTATAACTGGCGTAGAGTGTAAATTGGCTGACGACCAAAGCCTCTCCATCGATATCCATAATGGAACGGTTCATGACATGATTCTCATCGTCGAAGACACGAAGCCCTACTACCTTCTTCACTAACCAGTCCACATCCTCCATTGTGTCTTCTTCACAGATGCCTAACAGTATCAAATATCCCTGTTGAATACTTGAATGTACGACATCATTAATCGTCACACTGGCATGCTTTACTCTTTGAATGACTATTCTCATAATGCAAAGGTACGTAAAATCTATGAATTAGTGTGTCATTTAACGCTATTTATGAAAGTAGTCAAAGATTATCTTTCCTTTAGCTGTACCAAGTGTTTCTGTTAGTGCTGACAGCTCTGCTTCCTTGATTCTTTTCACGCTTTTAAAGACTTTTAAAAGGGTTTCCTTGGCTTTTGGACCGATGCCCTTGATATCATCCAGCTCAGAGTGTAAGGCGTGCTTAGAACGCTTCTCTCGATGAAAAGTGATGGCGAAACGATGGACTTCATCCTGTAAGTGGGTAAGTACACGGAATAATTCAGATGTATCTTTGATTCCTATCACTCGTGGAGGAAAACCATAGAGTAGTTCATTGGTGCGATGGCGGTCGTCTTTGGCAAGTCCTGCAATGGGGATATTGAGTCCCAACTCATCCTCTACAGCTTGTCGTATCACTTCCATTTGTCCTTTTCCACCATCAGCGACGATGAGGTCGGGTAGGGGTTGCTCTTCTTCTAGCAGACGGTGATACCGTCTCCATACGACTTCTTTCATTGAAGCATAGTCATCTGGTCCCACTACCGTCTTGATATTGTATTTACGATAGTCCTGTTTTGAGGGTTTCATTTTCTTGAAGACGACACATGCCGCTACTGCATCGGAACCTGAGATATTTGAGTTGTCGAAACATTCTATCTGGTATGGCATCTTGGGGAGATGCAACAAATCTTGTAACTCTTTCATCAAACGCACGGATTTCTGTTCCGGATTGAGCTTCTCAGCTTGTTTCAGTCGGTCGAACTTATACTGTTTACCATTCATTAAAGAAAGGTCCAAAAGCGTTTTTTTATCTCCTCTTTGGGGTACTGTAATGGTGACTCCTTCTAAGTTGAGGTTGATCTCCTGCGGTAATATGATTTCTTTTGCATTACTTTGAAATCGCTCTCGCATCTCTACAATTCCTAATTGTAGCAGTTCCTCATCTGTCTCATCGAGTTTTTTCTTGTATTCAAAGGTAAAACTCTGGTTGATAGAACCGTTGGAGACGTGGATATAATTGATGAAGGCGATTTTCTCGTCATTGGTGATGGTGAGGACATCGACATTGTTGATGGTATGGCTGACGACCTCACTTTTAGATACGAATTGGTCAATGAGTAGATAACGTCTCTTTACCTCTTCTGCCTCCTCAAAACGGAGTTGCTCGGAAAGCTGTAGCATCTCGTCTTTCAAAGCTCGAAGCACCACACGGGTGTTTCCTTTTAATATCTCCTTTGCCTGCTCAATATTCTTCTGATAATCATCCAAAAGTTGTTTCCCAACGCATGGTCCACCACAGTTTTTAATGTGGTATTCGAGACAAACCTGATATTTCTTTTGTTCTATACCCTCCTTTGTAATTGGGAACTTACAGGTTCTTGGATGGTAGAGTTTCTTGATCAGGTCTAATACTGCATGCATACTTCCTACATGTGAGTAAGGCCCATAGTAGGTGCCCCATTTTTTGTTGATGGTACGGGTAGGAAAGATGCGTGGCAGATATTCTTTTGTGACACAGATGCTCGGATAGGTCTTGCCGTCCTTCAGGAGTACATTATAACGTGGGTTATACTTCTTGATGAGCGAGTTTTCTAATAATAATGCATCCTCCTCAGTATTCACTACTGTATAACTGATATCATGTATTTTTGATACCAGTACCTTCGTCTTGAAACGGTCTACTTCTGTATGAAAATAGGAAGAGACTCGTGCCTTCAGGTTCTTTGCCTTACCCACATAGATGATTGTTCCCTCAGCATCGTAATACTGATAGCTGCCAGGTTTCTCAGGCAGGGCACTCACAATGCTCTTGAGCCTCTTCAGCCTTTCCTCATTCTCTTCCTTTGTCATGCCAAATGTTTCACGTGGAACGTTAGACAACCATCAAGGTAGTAACATCTACTAAGCCTTTGAATTTGTCTCTGCCGTGCAATCCCTCGTCTGTAATCTCTATAATGAAATTCATATAGATGTTTTTGGGGTGGAAGTGTTTCACGAGTTTATAGGTGGCAAGTGCAGTACCTCCAGTCGCAAGCAAGTCATCGTGGATCAAAACGACATCGTTCTCATCGATAGAGTCGATGTGCATCTCTACGATGTCCACTCCATACTCCTTGGTGAATGACTCCTTGATGACTGTTGCAGGTAGTTTTCCTGGTTTTCTTGCCAGTACTACACCTGCTCCCATCTTTGCAGCTAATGCGGCAGCCATGACGAAACCTCGTGATTCCACCCCGACAATTTTAGTGATTCCCTTGTCCTTATAGAGTTCATACATCTCATCGACCATAATTTTCATACACTCTGCATTTTTGTAGAGGGTTGTCACGTCTCTGAAGTTGATACCTTTTTTGGAAAATCTTGAATACATCGCAGATTGTCCATCAGTGTCTTGTTGTTCATAATACTTTGGTTTTATGTTATTGTTACTTTTGTTTTATGATTTAATGTTTCACGTGGAACATAGTTTCTTACACGATGTCCATGATATGTTTTTATCTTCCCATTAACACTAGTATGACATTAATGTCACTGGGTGACACTCCTGGAATACGACTTGCTTGTGCGAGTGTTTCAGGATCAATAGCAGTTAATTTCTGTCGTGCCTCTGTACTGAGTTGTTGTATTTCGTTGTAGTTGAAGTGTCCTTTGATTTTGATGTCCTCCAACCGATGCATCTTGTCGGCAACGATTTTTTCGCGTTCTATATAGCCTTTGTATTTAATATGTACTTCGGCAGCCTCTGTGATTTCCTCTTTCCGTTGATTCGGACGATTTAGTGTTTCTTTTAATTCAGGGATGATCTCCTGTAATTTTTCGAAATTCAGTTCAGGACGAGCTATTAAGTCTTCCAGTTTACAACCGTAGACAAGTGGGGTAGAACCTAATGCCTCCAATGCGCCATTGATAGCCTTAGGTTTGATATGATATTCTTTGCAGAAATTCTCGATTTCTTCAATATGTTCCTTTTTCTGCACCCACCAATCATAACGATCTTTCTTTGCCACACCTATCTGATAGGCTTTTTTAGTCAGACGTGCGTCAGCGTCATCCTGTCGTAATAAAATGCGGTATTCAGCACGAGATGTAAACATACGGTAGGGCTCGTCGACACCTTTTGTCACTAGGTCGTCAATCAATACCCCAATGTATGCTTCGTCTCGGTGTAGGATAAAAGTATTCTCTGTTGTTGTGTCATTACAACCGGCAGAACCAGCCTTCAGTGCTGCATTGATACCAGCAATAATACCTTGTCCTCCAGCTTCCTCATAACCAGTGGTACCATTAACCTGTCCAGCCATGAATAATCCGGAAATGACTTTTGATTCTAATGAATGGTTGAGTTGAGTGGGGTCAAAGAAATCATATTCGATGGCATAACCAGGACGATAGACCTTCAAGTCTCTAAAAGCAGGGATATGTTTCAGTGCCGCTATCTGTATGTCCATAGGGAGGGATGATGAAAAACCATTCAGGTATAGCTCGTTGGTATCTGTTCCTTCCGGCTCGAGGAACAACGGGTGTTGCTCTCTTTCTGGGAAGGTGACAAGTTTGGTCTCTATAGAGGGACAGTAACGTGGTCCTATCGACTGTATCTGACCATTATAAAGCGGAGAGTCTTTCAGCCCTGAACGAAGTGTCTCATGGACAGCTGGATTAGTATTACATGTCCAACAGGTTAATTGGGGCAGTGGACGTGGCTCACTCATATAGGAGAACTGGTGGAAGTCATGCTCCCCCTCCTGTATCTCCAAATCCTCGAAGTGAACGGAGCGTTTGTCGATGCGCACAGGTGTTCCGGTCTTCATACGTTCAGAACGGATACCATGGCGTGTGATACTCTCTGTGAAATGAGGTACAGCAGGCTCGGCAATACGTCCTCCAGGGACCATCTTGCGTCCGATATGCATCAGTCCGTTGAGGAATGTGCCAGCAGTAATGATGACCGCCTTAGCACGTAGTTCTGCGCCCCAGATAGTCCTCACACCGACCACTTGTTTTGCTTGTTGTTGTGACACAGCAACAGACTCAACTAACAGTTCATCTGCTTGGTCTTGCCAGATATCGAGGTTGTCGGTATGGTCAAGGACGCTGCGCCACTGCCAGATGAATTTGCCACGGTCACACTGGGCACGGGGACTCCACATGGCAGGCCCTTTGCTGCGGTTCAGCATTCGGAATTGGATCGCTGTGGCATCTGTCACGAGTCCCATCTGTCCACCTAAGGCATCAATCTCTCGTACAATCTGTCCTTTGGCAATACCACCAATGGCTGGATTGCATGACATCTGTGCGATCTTATTCATGTCCATCGTCACCAAACATGTCTTTGCTCCCATGTTGGCTGAGGCACAAGCTGCCTCACAACCAGCATGTCCACCTCCGATAACCAATACGTCGTATTTCAATATCATGCTGCAAAGGTACGAATAAGCGAGAAAAGAACAAAATAATTGTATTTGTTTTTATGCCTTTTCCTTTTCCAAATCCTTTCTTGATTTTGATTTCGTCACCAGCCATACTCCAGAGAATACCAGGATAACGGCAAGTGCATGGGTGGGTTTCAAGATACCAATACCCATCAGTATCGTTGCTATCACAGAGACAACGGGTTGTACATAATTATATACAGATACTACGGTAGGGCGTAAGATGCGCTGTCCTATCATGGTAAGGATATAACCTAGAAAAGTACCAATCCCCACCACATAGCCTACTTCTATCCATGTTTTTACAGGAATAGGTTCTGCGAGAACTCCACTTACATGGGAAATGGTTAAAGGCAGCAGTATGAGTGTTGCCCAAGAGAACATGTATTTGTTAATAGTGAATACATTATAGCGACGGATCAGTGGATTGAAAAGGGCCAGATAGAGTGCGAAAGAAAATTGGGCGAAAAGACAAAGCAGGTCACCATAAATGTTACCTACCTTGTCACTTTCATGTGTGACAGAGGTCAGTATCAAAGTCAAAGCCCCAAAGCATCCCATCAAGACACCAATCGCTTTCTTTCCAGTAATAGGCTCTTTTAGTATCAATGCTGATAAGAGCATGGCGAAGATAGGCATAGAGGTTGTCACGATGGAGGCATTGATAGGTGAGGTAATACTAAGTCCTATTGTATAACAGCATTGATTGAATAACAACCCAAACAATCCTGCTCCAATGAACATGAGTTTGTCGCGAAGGGGAACATGTTCCTTAGGGGCAAAGAGAGAGGCAATCCAGAAGAGCAGACAAGCTCCACCAACACGAAAGGTAACCATGGTTATACCATCGAAACCATTGGTCATGGCATCTTTACCAATGGGTGCCATCAGTCCCCATCCTGCACATGCTCCAAACATGGAGAGGTGTGCTATAAGTGCTTTGTTTTCTTTCATACTCTCGTATTACTTTGTCCTTTAGGAATTTGCGTGCAAATTTACAAAAGTTTTTTGAAATATAATAGTTTCTATGGTAAAAGTCGTAACTTTGCAACTCAATAGGATAAAAGAAGAATGATATGAAGAAGTTAGAATTGTTTAGAGATATCCTACCACTGGCTATTCTTGCTGGTATCTGTATCTCGATAGGTTGTGTGGTAAACCTCAGAGTAGGAGGGGTAGCTGGTGCAGTATTATTTGCTTTCGGATTGACGACCGTTGTCTATTACGGTCTTAAACTTTATACCGGTACTGCTGGCTTTATCCGTCGACAAGGTGACTGGTCGATGCTGGTAATGGTATTGATAGGAAATATTATCGGCTGTCTGCTTACGGCATGGCTCATCGCTTATGCACAGCCCGACTGTATTGAGCCTGCATCGAAGATTTTGGCAGGACGATTGACAAAGGGACCGTTAGCTTGTTTCTTGCTGGCTATTGGATGTGGATTCATAATGACGACGGCGGTAGAGTTTGCCAGAAAAGGGAAGATGTTGCCTTTGGTGTTTGGTGTACCTGTCTTTATTCTTTGTGGATTCGCCCATAGTATTGCAGATGCTTTTTATTTCCTTGTCTCTCCTGCCGAACAGGTATTACAAACAGAGGTATTGATAGTCTATCTCTCAGAGGTTTTGGGAAATTTTGTGGGCTGTAATCTTTATCGCTGGACTCTTTTCTTCTCCCATACTGCTTAAAGGTAAAATACTGCTTCAGGTCCCATACAAAAAAGGAGGTCGAGGATGGAGAGGTTGGACAGGAATCCATAACGGTGTTGAAATACTTGCCAATAGGGTCGAGGTTGGAAGTCAGCATCTGTTAGCGGATGTTTTGCGTGGATGACTTCTCGGAAATCATAGATAGTTGATAGTTGGCAGTTGGTGGTTGACAGATATTCTTTAGTGTGTTCCACATGAGGCTGGATATCAATCAGCTCACAGATTTTTTGGCGGATAGCCTCGTTCAAGTCAATAAGAAACTCATACTTTTGTTCAAAGAAGGGACGGATGTCATCCGCATAATACTCAAAGAAGGGGCTCTCACTATAGGCACTTTGTAATGCATTCCAATGAACACGACGCCATTGGTTATGGTCACTGATGCGCAGGTCTTTTACGAATTGAGAGCTGAGAGCATTCCCGAACTCAGTATTCTTATCCGCAACTTTAAAGAGTTGAGAATGATGTTCAACAGGAACGGTGAGGGTTTGCAGTCCGTTTGCCGTAGCAATGACACATCGATTCCGATAGGTCTGTTTTTGATAAGAATCGTATTGCTCAATGAGACAATGGTTGTAACGAGCCAGTTTCTGATACCATTGAACAGGTCCGAAATAGGTAGTCTGAAGGAGTACTGTGCTCATTGGAAAATCCTTTCCTTACGAAACCCTTCAAGGTAATTCTTGTTGTCATCGTGATGATAGAGGATGTTTACCACCCTTCCAATGATGTTCCGTTCAGAGATGAATCCCAGATGCCGTGAGTCAGCGGGATTTTTAGGATGGATAGATTCAAGCCAATAGTAGTCTGCATCTGCACAATTTTTCAACCCAGGCACAACAACGATACCATCCTTCAGGCGGACAGTATCCCCAGGTACTGCTTTACATCGTGCCACAAATTCTCCCTCTATAGAGTCACCAGGTAGGTCAAACACGACGATATCACCTTTGTTGACGGGTTTACGTAGCAAACGGCTATAAGGCAACATACCATTGCCATTGATGCGTAAGCCATAACTCCAACGATTGACCAATAGTCGGTCGCCACAGATATAGAGGGGTTGTAGTCCTTTGCCCTCTACGGTATAGACAGAAAAAGCCAAAGCACGGAAAGCAAGCACCAGCACGAAGGCTGTTGCAAGTGTTATCACGAACCTTAGCCAGCCTGACATGTTATTTGATATTATCTACAAAACGGAACAATCTGTTCCAACGGATCCCAGAGAAGCCATGACGATCAGGATCACTGCTCCACCAGATGAAGATGGGTTTACCCACGATATGGTCTTCTGGTACAAAGCCCCAGTAACGGGAGTCGAGAGAGTTATGACGATTGTCGCCCATCATCCAGTAGTAGTCGAGTTTGAAAGTATAAGAGGTGGCTACTTGACCATTAATCAGGATCTTTCCGTCTTTCACCTCTAATGTATTTCCCTCATAGGTACGGATACAGCGTTCATAGATAGGTAGGTTAGCCATTGTCAGTTGAATGCTTTTGCCTTTTGCAGGAATCCATATGGGACCATAATTGTCGCGGGTCCAGTGTAAATTACCATTGAGTGGATAGATATCCAAGTCACTGGCATCGGTATTCAGTTCAATGCTCTCCACCAGTTCACGTCGTTTCAGTTCTGCAACGGCAAATTTAGTCAAAGGCATATACCCTGTAGTATTTAGTGAGGTAAGGTCTTCCATCGTGATACCCAGGTCTTTCATGACATCATCATCCAATCGCTCACGAAGTTTTACCTTATAAGTGTATTGTACGTTATCAGGTTCTTTATTTGCTTTGCCATCAAGGTATATGATATGATTTTTGATTTGGAGGGTTTGTCCTGGCAATCCCACACAACGTTTCACATAATTCTCACGACGATCTGTCGGACGGGTGTCAATCAAACCATATTCTGCTTGGTTGCGGATAATCTCACTACGTCCTGCCTGATAGATAGCATTGAAGTATCTGGGTAAGTCTTCCTGTGACAAGGAGTCTGGGTTTGGACGTTGTGGATACATCTGATATCCCAGTGAGTAACACATCTGGTAGAAGTCGTATGGCTGGTATTGTGGAGCACTGCATATGGTATCACCAGCAGGATAGTTGAACACGACTATATCGTTCAGCTGCACCTTTCCCAGACCTTTCACTCGGCGATAGTCCCAATGGGGCCATTCAATATAGCTTTTACACTGGAATAGAGGAAGGGTATGCTGTGTCAGGGGCATCGTCAATGGTGTCTCTGGGATACGTGGTCCATAGCTCACCTTCGATACAAAGAGGTAGTCGCCCGTCAATAATGATTTTTCCAGTGACGAAGAGGGAATCACATAGTTTTGGAAGAAGAACAGGTTGATAAAATAGACGGCGACGAGAGCGAATACCAAGGCGTCTACCCATGACATCACGAACTTGATAGGTCCTTCAGCGTCTTTCCACCATTGCCATCGTATCTTCTTGGAGATATAGACATCATAGATAAACGGTACGACGAGCAATCCCCACCATGACTTTACCCAATAGAGGAACAGCAGGTAGAGTACCAGTACGACAATAAACTTCGCCCACTGGACTTTCATATTCAGTTTTTTCTTTTCCCTTTTTTCCATTGCTAAAAACCAATTTGCATAGATATGACGCAATTATACGGCTGTAAGTTGCATCTTATGCTGATATTAACCTAAGTTTTAAAATTTAAACATATCACTGATGGTGAGCAGTCCTTGATGTTCTTTCGTATATTCAGCAGCCAAGACAGCACCTAAGGCAAATCCCTTACGACTATGCGCATCATGGGTAATAGTAATTAAATCGGCATCTGAGTCGTAACGGACGGTATGAATACCCGGCACCTCGCCTCGACGGATATGATCGATACGTAGATATTTAGGATCTGTGGTATCTTCCTTCCACGCCTCCTTACGGTCGATGTTCTCTACAATCTCCTCGGCAAGAGTGATAGCGGTACCACTGGGATGATCGAGTTTATGTACATGGTGTGTCTCCTCCATCTCCACATCATATTGTGGGAACTGGTTCATTATCTTCGCCAGATATCGGTTGACGGCGGAGAAAATGGCAACGCCAATACTGAAGTTAGAAGCCCAGAAAAGTGTCTGTCCCTCTTCAGAACACATACGACGAACGTCATCACCATGTTCTTTCATCCAACCTGTGGAACCAGAGACCACTTTTACGTTGTGCTTGAAGGCTCGGAGGTAGTTACCGTATGCAGCCTGTGGTGCAGTAAACTCTATGGCAACATCTGCACTTTTGAAGGCGTCACTGTCAAAATCCTCTTGATTGTCAATGTCAATGATACTTACAATCTCATGGCCACGGTCGAGGGCGATTTGTTCTATCATCTTACCCATTTTACCATAGCCGATTAATGCTATTTTCATAATGTTTGCGTATTAATACGGTGCAAAGATACGCATTTTCAAAGATAAATCACTGATTTGCAACAGAAAATAACAGAAATTGATTATCTTTGCAGCAAAAATATTTGTAGTTATGATTAGAATAATAGAAAAAGGGAAGTGTTTCATCATGATGGTAGCTGTCATGATGACGGTAACAAATACTTACGCTCAAGAGAAAACCGTACCATATTTGGAGCTCAACCAGTTGCCAAACCTGTTTGTCATCATGCCAGCCCCACCCGCTTTTGACAGTCCAGAATTCTCTAATGATATAGTACGCTATTGTTGGGGAAAACGGCAGCGACAGAATGAGAAAAGGCTGGCACAGGCGATTGCTGATGCCGAATGGGATGATCATGCCAAAGCTTACTTACAGTGGAAAGATGCCTTTGGACTGGAGATCAATGAGACTAATACTCCAGAAATATGGAAATTAATGGAGACGAGTCTTGCCACAACAGACCCCATGCGCAAAGAGACAAAGGCATTTTATAAGCGCCAACGTCCTTTTGATCGTTATGACGAATCAATGCCCTCACATGAGGAGAACAAATTACGAGGAGATGGTAGCTATCCCTCTGGTCATAGTCTGCGTGGATGGACCATCTCATTGCTATTGGCGCAAATTGCGCCAGAGCGTGCATCCCTGATTTTCAGTCGTGGCTGGGACTATTGTAACAGCCGTGTCATCGTAGGTGCCCATTGGCAGAGTGATGTCGATGCCAGTCGTACTGCTGCCAGCGTTGGTTTTTGTGCCTTACAGGGTAGCAAGGAATTTATTACCCAGATGAAGAAGGCTCAGAAGGAGTATAAGAAGGCTGTAAGCAAATTTCAGGAAAAATAATAGAAGCGGATGACATAGAACCCTTGATGAAACTCATCGTCTTTCTCGGGCTTCATCATCTCGGTAATAATCTGGTAATCCCTGAATGAGTCTACCTTTACCGTCCCGTTGGGAAGTTTCTCCTCAGCGATATGATAGCTGCCATTCATGTCGACGAGTCCGTAAGCCAGTGCTTTCTCTATGAAGCGGTTGGCATCATCCTTGTTTTTGAAACACATAGCAGCCTGTTTGGAAGTGTCTTCCTGATAGTAGAAATAACAAGCATGGTCAGAGGTACAGATGATATGATAGCCATTCTCCAGTTTCTCTACTTTCTCGATTCCCCATCCGTAGAAGCTACAACTTCCATCTGCGTCTCCTTCCTCAGCGACCTCCATGTCTTCATGGAAAAGAAAGGATAGTCCACATTTCTCTGCAGTCTCTTTGTAAGGGTTTTTGAGAAGGTCAACGAAGTTGTCAAAAGACAGTTGTTCAAAAAACTTTTCAAACGCAAGATCTTTTTCCTGTGAGGTCTCGACGACCAAGCTGTCCTTAGCGATTGTCAAGGAGTCTGCACCTCTTTCTGCTGGTGCTTTCTTGTTGCCGCATGACAACAATATGAGTGTCATGGTTAAGAGAATATAATTTCTTTTCATTTCGTATAAATTTTTAATTATTGTGCTTGACTTTCTGCCAGTTTCTTAGCTTCTTTCTCTCGTCTTTTTGCTTCTTTTTTGGCAGCCTTCTCTGCTTTCTTTTGTTCCTTCAGAGCCGCTTTCTCCGCTTTCTTCTGTTCCTTTAGAGCCGCTTTCTCCGCTTTCTTCTTTTCCTTCTCTGCCTTTTGCGCCGCTTTCTCTTCGTCGCTCTTCTTGTCGAAGAGATGGAAGCGGATACCGGGTTTGATCTTTGTCTTTTTCATCTCATCGGTATTGGTGAAGGAGAAAGAACAGAGGATATCGGCAAGTTTACCTTTCATATTGATCTTACCCTCGGCTATAGCACCGTCGCTCACGATATGGGCAGCGATATTGCTGAACCTGATGCCTTCAAGCCTGGACTCTTCGACGAGGGCATCGACTTGACCGATAGGTAGTTTGCCACCCTTAAGGCGACGCATCTGTGCCGTACGAGGTTTGGAGATATCGAAACGGAAGCCTGCACTGCAGGAGGTCTTGCCAAGTCCTGGGTAGTCCATCGCCTTTCCTAGCTCAAAGTCCCGCGTCTTCACATGTCCCGTCAGGTATTTATTGAGTCCGTCCAGTTGGAAGACGAAATTAAGACTGCCACATGCCGTACCTAATGTACCCCGGAATTGTACTTTCTTATATAACACATTGAAAGAGCCAGTATAGTGGATGGTACCCAAGGTATGTAGTTGTTTCATCATGAACTTCCTGACGGTGAACTGGTTGATGATTCGCTCCTTGGAGTTTCCCTGTACAGTTGTCTTATGAATATTGAAATGGACATTGAGCTTGTATTTATCCTTGAGTCCCTCAATACCACCGTCGGCTCTGACTTGCAATTTGTTGTCGGTAGTTTTGACGATGACATCGCGGAAAACGAGTGTACTGTCGGTTCCACTGAATTTAGTACTGAGCCAGAGTGGCAGTTTGAAGTTTTTCAGGACGGGGGCGAAAGGCTTGGAGATATCAGTGAGCAGGGTGGTACCTGTAATATCAGAGGTGTGGAAGAGGAAGGGGCGTCCTTGTTTTTTACTGGGCAGCTGTATCTCGCCCTTCGCAAAAGTAAGTTTGGTATTCTTCATACATACTACGGCATCGCTGATGTACAATTTCTCCGCTTGTTGTTTGAATCCCAGATGGAGATCGGTGATATGCAGTCCAGAAGCGATGTCGTTGACATCACACTCAAGGAGTTTGCCGCAGATGCTGTCTTTGTCTGCATGAGTCAACTCCGCTTTAAGATGTGCCACCACATTCATGTGACCATTGTCATACCAGCCCCTTTTGGGTTTGTTGACTCGCTTATGGGGCAGATGGTTGTCGGTGGACCAGTGAACACTGTCAATGGCGATGGTACGTTTGTTGTCATTGACTTCCTCATAAGTGATGGCATCGACAAGCAGGTGGTTGTCAACACGTGTGGAGTCGCGTTTCTTGATATGCACCCATGAGCTTTCCACCTGTCTTAGTTCTCCAGAGTATCTTCCCTTCCAGTTCTTATGCAGTCGCAGGGATCCCAGAGAGGCATGTTTGTCGTTAAAGACAAGGTCGACATCTTCGATAATCAGGTTGTTGAGATCAAGGGAGAATTTCTTCTTAGGTTTGTCACTCTCCTCTTTTTTCTTTTCTTTCTCCTTTTTAGCGGAAGGTTTGAAAGCATCCAGGACGAACTGGTAATTTGCCACACTGTCGGGAGACGAAGGCTTATAGAGTTTGGCGTGTAGCCCAATGAGTTTTACTTCCTCTAAGATGACTTCCTTAGAGAAAAGCAGTGGCATCATCTTGATCTCGGCATTCAGTTGTTTCATCTGGAGCATGGGTCGTTGCTGCTGGTCCTCCAGCATCAGATGATAGATTCGGATATCATCAGAGAAGAAACCGATACGGATACTGTCAATCTCCACCTTTGTCTGCAGTTTCTCCTGCAGCATTTCAGTGGCGTACGCCAATAAGCGGTCTTGGATTGACGAGGAATTAATAAGACTGACGGCAGAGACGATTAAAACGACAAAAATGACGGCAATGATTGCTATTACCTTAACAGTTCGGAGGATGAATTTCAAGATGAGGTTCATTGTTTTATAGACTTTTCGTTTGCAAATATAGCAAATAAAATTTAAAAGAGGCAGATGGTCATCATTTTTTTGTATCTTTGTGCCATGAGAACATTCCTGTTATTCTTTCTTTTAGTCGTGTCGACGTGTCATTTGAAGGCACAAAACGACTTGCTGGAGGCAAAGTCTCCAGTGACCAGTGACGGCTATGCTTTCTGGGTGTACACCCCACAGGACTATAAGATATACCAACAGACGACACCTGTGATATTATTCTTACATGGAGCAAGTCTGAGGGGTACCGACCTCTATCGTGTCCTGCGCTATGGACCCTTGGATGCTGTAAAGAGGGGATTGGAGATTCCTGCTATAATCGTCGCTCCTCAGAATCCCAAGGGTCATTGGGAACCACGTAAGTTGAACGATATTCTGGAATGGCTTCAGAAACATTATGTATATAATCCGCAAAGAGTATATGTGATAGGTATGAGTCTCGGTGGCTATGGTACCCTTGATATGGCGGGTACTTATCCTGAGAAGATAGCCGCAGCCATGGCACTCTGCGGAGGTAGTACGTTACGAAATTATGACGGACTGGGACAACTCCCTCTATGGATTATCCATGGTACTGCCGATAAGGCGGTGAAGGTGGAGGAGTCACAGAAAATCGTCGACCAGATGAAGGCACGCCATATCGACCAGCGGTTGCGTTATGACTGGGTACGTGGCGCCTCCCATGGTGATCTGGCACGCTATTTCTATCTCTCCGACACTTATGACTGGTTGTTCCTGCATACACTCGTCGAACCACAGCGTCCTGTCGACAGGAATGTGGAGATGACAACTGACGAGAAAGAGGGAGCCTATCAGAGAATTAAGAAGCGGAAAGGGGAGTTGCCTATCCGTTGAACATTGAAAAATTGCTAACAATCGTGTTAAGTTGCAAAATATCAAGGTATTTTACCAGATAATTTGTATCTTTGTGCCGTTGTAGCAATCAAAACGCCTATGATGAAGATATTACTATTCCTTTTCCTGCTAATAAATATGGGAGAAAACGCTTTTGCCCAACAACGAGGGAAAGCGACATTCTATACCCGTAAATGGGACGGCAGGAAAACGGCAAGTGGAGAACGGCTATATAACGACAGTTTGGTATGCGCTCACAAGAGTCATAAGTTCGGTACCCTGCTGAAAGTGGTGAACCCAGCCAATGGCAAGGAAGTAATTGTGAAGGTAATCGATCGCGGACCATATATGAAAGGACGTATCATCGACCTGTCGATTCGTGCTGCACGAGAACTGGGTATCCTCTCACAAGGGGTGGCGATAGTAGAGGTATCTGTCTATCGGAAACCAACAGAGGTTCCCTATAAACCTGAAGACTATGAGCTTCCAGAGATAGAGCTGGAGTCCACTACGGGTGAGTCGATTATCCCGCAATGGCAAGACTCTGTGGTGGTAGGCTCAGAAAACAAGAAAAAATGAAAAAAGTACATATCATCGTTGCCTGTCTGTTCTTCTTGACAGGATGCACAGGGAAGAAGACCCCTGTTGCCGTAACACCAGATTCGACAGAGACAGAGGTCCCCATAGCACAACTATTCTATCCTGATACTTCTTATGCTTCTGTGAAGAGCGTGGAGTATATCGTGGATCATGGGGACTCTCTTCCTGCCGACCTCAAAGATCTAGACGACCGTTATGAGAAAGCGAATGGTATCTTCGCTTTCCGTAAGAACCTGCATAGGGACGCCAGCTTCGGGGGTAGGGTAAAGGGTACGCCCGATACTGTCATCATTGCCTGGGAGTTTGCCACAGCCTATGACACTACCCATACCCGTTTCGGCACTTGGGGGGGAGGCTCCGGATGGACAGGGCAACCGCTTTATATACACTGGACAGATGAGCAGACGGCATTGTTCAAGAAGTCATCACCAGGACTGACACCAGACTTCGGCAACGAAGAGATTATCGTCGGCTCGCTCTGTGGAAAGGGCTATTTCATCAATTACCAGACGGGAAAGGCATCACGTGAGCCCCTCGACTTGGGGAATGTGGTGAAAGGGACAGTCTCCCTTGATCCGGAATACTATAATCTCTATGTCGGACAAGGTGTGCCCCGCCAGGCAGGACCTTTTGGTTGTCAGGCGTTTGATCTGCTGAAACATGAGCGTACCTTCTTCTTCGGTCCTGACCCGAAGGCATGGCGTGGATGGAATGCCTTTGACTCAAATGCCATCGTGGCAGGAGGCTATCTGTTCTGGTGTGGTGAGAATGGCAGTGTGTATAAGTATGAGCGCAGCCAAGGCTCCCTTCGCCGTGTGAGTGTCATGCGTTATAAGGTTGGCGGTATGGCACCAGGTATCGAGTCGAGCTTATGTGTCTATCGTAACTATGGGGCATTCTCAGATAACAAGGGAAATGTCATTTGTATCAACCTCAACACGATGCGCCCCGTATGGTATTATAACAACCACGATGACTCCGATGGCACGATGGTGTGCCGTGAGGAGAATGGAACACCTTATTTATATACAGCCTGTGAGGTAGACAAGCAAGGGGAGTCGGGTATCAGTCATTTCATCAAGCTTAACGGGCTAGATGGTTCGTTGGTATGGGAACAGAAGATCCCCTGCCGGCGTATTAACCTGCCGGGTAAGACCCTTGACGGTGGAATGTATGCGAGTCCGCTGATAGGAGGTGGTGACTGTCAGGACATGATTTTCGCGAATATCTGTCGTAATGGTGCCGCTAAGTCTGCTGGTGAGTTGACAGCCTTCAGCACGAAAGATGGCTCCATCCGTTATACTGTGCCTTATGGACAGTTCGCATGGTCGTCACCAATCCCGTTCTATAACGAGAAAAACGAGTTGTTTATTTTTGCCGGTGATGCTTCTGGCATCATCCGTATCATCCGCGGTAAGACGGGTGAGGTGGTCTGCAAGAAGGTGGTAGGCTCCAATTTCGAGTCATCACCCATTGCCATCGGTAACACGGCGGTCGTAGGTTGTCGTGGGAATAAAATCTATAAATTCATCATCCAATGAAAAAGCTATTAGTACTTATATTACTCTCCTCCCTTCTCGCTCCTCTCTCCTCTTACGCCCAGTATGACCTGCTGTCGGCAAAGAAAGGAGTCATCAAGGGCAACTATAACTTTTGGGTATATACACCAGAGGAGTATTATTATACACAAGAGACGACCCCGCTGATTATCTTCCTGCATGGAGCCAGTCTCTGTGGGCATGACCTCAACCGTGTGTTGCGCTATGGCTCTATTGATGCGGCACAGATGGGACTTATGATTCCTGCCCTGATCGTCGCTCCCCAGAACCCGGGAGGATGGTGGAACCCTCATAAGCTTAACGAGATATTGGAATGGATGAAATTACACTATGTCTTCGACGAGTCAAGGGTTTATGTGCTGGGAATGAGCCTGGGAGGCTATGGTACGCTGGACTTCGCAGGAACCTATCCTGATAAAATAGCAGCTGCCGTCGCCCTTTGCGGGGGTAGTACCTTGAAAGACTACCGTGGATTGGGAGAACTGCCCTTGTGGATTGTCCATGGCACTGCCGACCGTGCCGTTTCCGTCCATGAGTCACAGAAGGTGGTGGCAGGTATGAAGACCTTAGGTATCACCAGTCGTTTACGCTATGAATGGCTTCCTGGTGCCTCCCATGGTGCTTTGGCACGTTATTTCTATACCAGCAAGACGTACGAGTGGTTGTTTCAGCACACACTGAAAGACCCTTGGCGACCTGTCAATACGACCATAGACATCACAAAGACCGACCTTTCCAACGCCTATCGTGAGTTCCAGCACCGTACTGACCAGTTGGAGCGGGAATTGGACTATGAGCGATAATTTTCCGAACCTGTTGATATGTATATCAATTATTATTATTACCTTTGCACCCCGAAAAAGGTATAGTCTTGAAAATGAAAAGAATAGGATTGTTGATATTATGGGGTATGTGGTTGTGTGGAGCGATACATGCACAGCTACCCTGTCATGTCGTCTTATTAGGTGATTCCAATACTTTCATAGGAGGTGATGCCTGTGACAAGCCCCAGGGATGGAACAAATGGTTTAAGGATTTCGCAAAACCGAAGTCGTGTCGTAGTTATGCCCGCAGCGGGGCTACATGGACACATACTCCGAATACTGTTCTTGACATGGAGGAGAATATCGGTGTGTTGGGTGACAATAACGTTGTCTATAACCAGGCGATGCGTCTGTTGACCGCTGTCTTGTCAGGGGAGCAGCCGACTCCTGATCTGATATTGATCATGGCAGGCACCAACGACCTGTGGTTTGCTGACAAACGACCAGACTGTTTGAAGTTAAGAGCCTCTGATATCTATAAGTATCCTGTAACGACTATCTCTAATTACAAACCTTCAGAGCTGACGCAGTTGTCACAATGTGTATGCTATGATTGTGAGCTATTGAAGGAGGCTTTTCCAAAAGCACGTATCATCCTGATAACACCCCCACAGAATAATAAGACAGACTTAAATGACCAGCATGACGTGGGTACCCATATCCAATGTTGTGCGGAAGTGTTGGGGCTGGACTGCATTCGCCTGGACAAAGCGTATGACGTTTTCTATGGTCCTGATATGATTCGTGCAGGATACTCGAAGGACGGTGTACATACCACAGTGAAGGGGGCGAGAGTGTTAGGACGATATATTTATGAACAAGTGCAGAAGTTGCTGCAACAATAAGATAGTGACATGGTATTCTCGGATCTTTTTTTCCTCTTTGTATTCCTTCCTGCCTTCCTGCTGTGCTACCTTATAGCCACATGGGTAGACCAGAAATGCCTGTCGGATGAGGCTACGCACAGCAATCGTGCGAAGAACCTCATCCTGGTATGTTTCTCCCTCATCTTCTATGCATGGGGCGAGCCTGTTTATGTGTTCCTGATGCTTTTCTGTGTCTTCGTGAATTACCTGGTGGGCTTAGGCATCGACCGTTCGGAACAGTATCGCAAGGCAATCCTGGTGATAGGCTTGATACTCAATATCGCCATCATCGGCACGTTTAAATACCTGGGATTCTTTGCCCAGTGTCTGTGTGACATGGGTATCGAAGTGGCAAAACCGAATATCGCACTGCCTATAGGTATCAGCTTCTATACCTTCCAGTCTATCTCTTATCTGATAGATGTCTATCGTAGGGAGTCACCGGTGCAGCGTCGCTTTCCTGACCTACTGCTGTATATCTCCATGTTCCCGCAGCTGATAGCAGGACCTATCGTCCGCTATGGCACGGTGGCTGACGAGATACATCACCGTCGGGTGAACGCTGCCGATTTCTCGGACGGACTATACCGTTTCCTCATCGGACTGGGTAAGAAAGTGATTCTTGCCAATCAGTTGTCGGAGATCTCTGACCAGTTCCTGGTAAACGGACTGAACTCGCTGACGATGGCTGGTGCATGGATCGGTATAGTCGCCTTTACCCTGCAGATTTATTTCGATTTCTCAGGTTATTCTGATATGGCGATAGGACTGGGACGTTGTATGGGATTCCATTTCAACGAGAACTTCCGCCATCCGTATTGCTGTAACTCCATCACTGACTTCTGGCGCAGATGGCATATCTCGTTAGGTAGTTTCTTCCGTGACTATGTATACATCCCTTTGGGTGGCAATCGTCACCATCAGGCAGTGAACATCCTCGTGGTGTGGTTCCTGACGGGTATGTGGCATGGAGCCAGTTGGAACTTCATCATCTGGGGTGTCTATTTCGGACTGATCGTCATGCTGGAGAAATACACGTTATTGAAAGTTCACGACCGAATCCCTGCTGTCTTCCTGCATATCTATAGTATGCTGCTGGTCATCGCGGGATGGGGCATCTTCTATTTCGACAACTTCGACCAGATGATTGTCTTCTTCCAGGCGTTCTTCGGTAACGTCACCTCGTTCTATGACTTTGTCGACGAGAGTGCGTTGCTTGACAATTTCTGGTTGTGGGTCATCGCCCTGTTCTTCTGTCTGCCTGTCCGTACGACGGTAGGGGAGTGGACAGACCGCCTGCTGGGCGACTCACCGTTGAGGACGATGGTCATCTATACCTCTCGTATCATCCTGTCGGTAGGTATTCTGATACTCAGCACCGCCCTGTTGGTGGGTGCCACGAATAATGCGTTTATTTATACAAGATTCTAGATAAAATAAAGAATGATGAAATATTATAAGACACTTCGATGGATTGGTTTGTTGTTGATGATTCCTGTGATGGTCTTTGCCGAGCAGGCACGTCTGACCCGTTCGGGGATTATCATAGTAGGCAGTGGGGAGCATGTGCGAGCCTTTGAGCCGTTCCGTGGTTCCTTGGATGGCGGACAGGGCTATGCGGATGCCGTCAACAGGTATAAGAAGACTTTCGGGGATGCCGTTAATGTGTATTGTATGATAATCCCTACAGCTGTCGCCATCTACTGTCCTGATGAGGCTAAGGAATGGACTAAGGACCAGCGCAGCACGGTCCGTAATATCTATGGAAGACTGTCTGACTCCGTGAAGGCGATCGATCTCTTTGACACGATGGATAAGCATGCCGGCGAGGATATCTATTCACGTACCGACCACCACTGGGCTCCCTTAGGCGCCTATTATGCCGCCCAGCAGTTTGCCTCCCTTGCCGGTGTCCCCTTTGCCGACTTGTCGACGTACGAGAAGCATGTCATTCACGACTATGTGGGTACGATGTACCGTTTCTCAAGGGATGCGGCGGTGAAGAACGCCCCGGAGGATTTTGTGTATTATGTGCCGACGGATGTCGACTATACCACCACATATATCCGCTACCAGTTAGGTAAGAACCGGAAGGTGGTCAGCGAGAAAGCCCCCGAGGAGGGTCATTTCTTCTACGACTATGAGGATGGCAGCAGTGCCGCCTATATGACCTTTATGCATGGTGACCTGAATACCACGAAGGTGAAGACCTCCACGCGGAACGGTCGTCGCCTGCTGATCCTGAAAGACAGCTATGGCAATGCTATCCCTGCCTATCTGTTTCATTCCTTCGAGGAGATCCATGTGGTGGACTGTCGCTATTTCACGAAGAATATTGTGCATTATGTGCAGAAGAATGATGTCACCGATATCCTTTTCGCCAATAATGCGGGGCATGCCTATTCGGCAGTCACCCATCAAGCGTATAACCGTTATCTGGAGCAGTAAGTCATGAAACATTATATCTATATTGCCGTCATCGCCCTCGTCTTCCTCGCCTTTGCCGTGGTCTTCGACACTTTTCCGCGCAGCACGGTGTCGGAGCTGGAGAAACGTGAGCTCGCCACCTTCCCGGAGTTCTCATGGGAGCGTCTTGCCGACGGCTCGTTTACGAGTGATGTCTCTACGTGGTTCAGTGACAGCGAACCGTTCCGTGATGTGTTCATGACACTCAGTATGCAGGTCAAGGACCTCATCGCCATCGCTCCTTCAGAGGATAATGTGAAGTTCCAGGCTGGTGATATGGAACTGGAGAAAGGAGAAGGAGAGGAAGGAAATGGGAAAACGGCAGCCAACAGTCCTGAGCCCAAGGACAGTATGACCATCGACGAGTATGAGAACCATATCAATGCTGATGAGAATGCGAAGATAGCTAATGCGGGTATCATCATCGTTGGTAAGGGCGATAAGGTACGTGCCCTGATGGCGTATGGCGGTGGTCCCAAGGGGTGTGTGGGTTACGCACAGGCTGCCAATAAGTATAAGGAGGTGTTTGGTGACAAGGTGAATGTCTATTGTATGGTGATCCCCACCGCTGTCGAGTTCTATTGCCCCGACAAAGCGAAGAAGCGTACCAACCAGCAGCTGCCCACCATCCGTAATGTGGTGGCACACCTCGACCCCGGGGTGAAACCGGTTGATGTGTACACGACGTTAGGAAAACATGCCAACGAGGATATCTACCTGCGTACCGACCACCACTGGTCACCCCTCGGCGGCTATTATGCCGCACAGGAGTTCGCCCGTGTGGCTGGTGTTCCTTTCAAGGACCTCTCCCATTACGAGCGACGGGTCACCCACGGTTATGTGGGCAGTATGTATGGCTATTCGAAGGATATCTCCATCAAGAATGCCCCGGAGGATTTCGTCTATTATGTCCCTCAAGGGGTGGAGTACACCACGACCTATACCAACTATACCATCAACAAGAACTATCAGGTGACGGGGGAGGGTAAGCCCTTCACGGCTCCTTTCTTCTTTAAGTTCAAGGACGGACACGGAGGCGCCTACTGCACAATGATGGGAGGTGACACCAAACTGACACAGGTGCGTACCTCTACCCATAACGGTCGTCGAGTGATCATCCTCAAGGACAGCTTCGGTAATATGCTGCCAGGCTACCTGTTCTTCTCTTTCGAGGAGGTGCATGTCATCGACTCCCGCTATTTCACGAAGGATATCATCGCTTATGTGGCGGAGAACAAGATTACGGATATCCTCTTCGCCAACAATATCTTCAAGGCATACAGCAGCCATACCTATGGCTCTTACCTCCGCTTCCTCCATCAGCAGTGGCACCGCCCAGGGGCTTCTCCTGAGAAGGCAAAGGGCGACAGTACGGTGAAGCATAAGGAGCAGTCTGCCCCCAAGAAGCAGGAGCCTGCGGAGAAGACTGAGCCCGCAGAGAAAACGGAGTCCGCTGAGCCTGCTGACAAGGTGAAGGCTCCAGCTCCCGTTGAGTGACAACCATCAACTTTAAACCATGAACATATTTACATCTTTGTGCCTGTTCTGTGCTATGGCACCGTTCGGGAAAGGTCAGGTGACTGTCAAGAAAGTGGCAAGGAATGCCGTGCGTGTCCAATATACTGAGAAGGCTGTACAGGATACACTGCCCGACTGGTTGTATGTGAGCCATCAGGAGGTGGACAACGACCTCCAGGTGGAGGTGGACAACACCCAGGGCATCGTCGTCGTCAAGACCCCTGACGGCAGACCGGTGTTCAAGGCTACCCGTCATCAGCTGAAGAACGGAGGGGCTACTCTTGCCGTCGCTTCACCGAAGGACGAGTATCTCTATGGTCTTGGACAGTTTCAGGACGGACATCATAACATCCGAGGACTCTCCCGCCGACTGACACAGGTCAACACACAGATATCCATCCCCATGCTGATCTCCAGCAAGGGCTACGGACTGTTATGGAACAACTACGGACTCACGGAGTTTAACCCTGGTGCGGCAAGTGTGACTCTCCGACGTAAGAAGAACCAGCGGACGGCAAACAGACAGGTCGTCAATGTCACCTCTACGGAGGGTGGCAGACAGGAGGTCCGTGAACAGTATATCTACGGGACGACGCTCTCCGTCAAGAAAGAGGGCGACTATGCCCTGCTCCTCGACGTAGGACAGAAGATGGCTCGCCGCCACCATCTCACTATCGACGGACAGGTGGTCATCGACATGCAGAACCTTTGGTTGCCGCCTACCGCCTCAGCCATCGTACATCTCAAAAAGGGAAAGCACCGTCTGATGGCGGAGCTGTCGAAGGGTGACCAGCCTGTCGTCTACTACCGTCCTGTCACTGATGAGACGGTGTTCCAGTCACCCATCGCACAATGTGTGGACTATACCGTGTTCATCGGTACCCCTGACGAGATCATCTCTTCCTATCGGGAGCTGACCGGCAAGGCTCCGCTGATGCCACGCTGGGCGACGGGTTATATCCATTGCCGGGAGCGTTTCCATTCCCAGGATGAGATCCTGCAGACCGTCGACCGCTTCAAGAGGGAGGAGATGCCTCTTGATGTCATCGTGCAGGACTGGCAGTACTGGGGGAAATATGGATGGAACTCCATGCGCTTCGATGAGGACCATTATCCTGATCCTCACCTGATGACGGACAGTCTGCACCACAGGGGTGTCAAACTGATGCTCAGCGTATGGTCGAAGATCGACAAGAACTCGGAGGTGGGAAAGCAGATGGTGCAGGAGGGACATTATATCCCGGGTACCGACTGGATAGACTTCTTCTCTCCGACAGCGGCACAGGCATACTGGCGTAACTTCAGTGAGCGTCTGCTGCCGATAGGTATTAGCGCCTGGTGGCAGGACGCCACTGAACCGGAGAATGACGACCTGGTGGGACGACGGGTGAATAACGGGAGATGGAGTGGGGAACTGGTTCGTAATGTCTATCCCCTGCTGGTCAACAAGACCGTCTATGAGGGACTGCGTCATGACCAGCCCTTGAAACGTCCGATGATCCTGACTCGTTGCGGATTCCCTGGCATCCAGCGTTATGGCTCTGCCCTGTGGTCTGGTGACGTGGGCAACGACTGGGAGACGTTCCGTCGGCAACTGACGGCAGGACTGGGCATGCAGGCTGCCGGTATCCCTTGGTGGACGTATGACGCTGGCGGTTTCTTCCGCCCTGGCGACCAGTATACCAGCCAGGACTATATCGAGCGGATGCTGCGCTGGATAGAGACTGCCGTCTACCTGCCCTTGATGCGGGTACATGGTTATATGAGTAATACGGAGCCATGGAACTACGGCAAGGAGGCTCAGGATATCATCAAGGAGTGTCTGATGGAGCGTTATCGCCTGCAGAGCTATATCTATACGGAGGCAGCGGCAGTCACCAACGAGGGCTCCACCTTCATGCGACCGCTGGTCTTCGACTTCACCCATGATGAGGAGGCGTTACGACAGGACCATGAGTATATGTTCGGCAAGTCTCTCCTCGTCAGTCCTGTCACGGAGCCAGGGGTGACGACATGGAGGACATACCTGCCCCAGAGTGTGACAGGGTGGTATGACTATCGCACAAACCAGTACTATGACGGTGGACAAACCGTCACCACCTCTGTCGACAAGGCTCATATCCCTGTCTTTGTGCGTGGTGGCAGCATCCTTCCGCTCGCCGTTGATCCTTATGTCGCCTCCAAAACCTTGCATACCCCGTTGGAGATAAGGGTATATCCCGGTGCTGACGTGACATATACGCTCTATGAGGATGACGGATATACCAATGAGTATGAGCAGGGAGCCTGCTCACGCATCACCTTCCAATGGGATGAGCATCAACAGCAACTGACCGTCGGGGAGCGTCAAGGGTCCTTCCGTACCATGCCCCAGCACCGCCAGTTCGTCATCACCATGCCCAACGGCAAGTCCACCACTATTAACTATCAGGGGAAAGAGATAACGGTTACGAAGAAGTATCTCCTATGAAAGTAAATTCAGTGTGTTTACTCGGTAAATTCAGTGAATTTACTCACCAAATTCAGTGAATTTACTGAGATAGGAGATATTGGAATAAAAAGCAACTAACAGGGGTGTTTTACGAAGGCGGCACCTCCTGCCCTCGAAGGTGCCGCTTCCTCGGGTCGAAGGCGGCACCTTCAACGGTCGAAGGCGGCACCTTCGAGGGCAGGAGGTGCCGCCTTCATATATCGAGGTCGTTTCTCGGAAACCACTCACGTTCGAAAATGCTCAAAGACTACGAGTACTAGCCTGAGCACCTAAAATATTAGAAATGAGCGAAGAAATTTGGCATTTTACTCACTTATTCGTATCTTTGCACCCAAATAACAAACCAAAAACTATGAAAAGAAGCAATTTATTACTGATACTGCTGCTGTTGATGACGGCAGGTGTACAGACAGTGAGAGCCGACGTACCAGATGATATGAAATATACATCGGTGGATAGTTATGACATTACTACCTGGGACGGTTTCAGCCTGTGGGACGGCAAGTCGATGATGAATTACGTTGATGAGAACGGTCTGATCTACATTACGAATGCCGCACAGCTGGCAAAATATGCCTATGACTTATATAACAGTAGCGCTTTTAGTGGAAGGAACGTCTGCTTGGACTGCAATATCGACTTGGGTGGTTATAAGTTTCAGATAGCCCGAAACGGTGGAAACGCCTATGGAACAGGTGATGTCATGGTTTGTTTCGACGGACAAAACCACATCATACGCAACGGCAAGGCTTTTTCTGAAACAGCTAATCTTGTGTTTAATCATTATAACGGTCTCTTTTCTGAGATTAAATATGCGCGTATCCAAAATCTCATAGTGGACAACTACACTATAGAAATAGGTGACTATGATGATTTAACAGACAGGAATGCATGCGGAGTCATCTGTGGCGATGTTGATATATGCACGAACCGTCCCAATAGCGTCATCAGCAATTGCCGTGTGATGAACAGCAGTGTGACAGGCGACATCGAATATGCCGGAGGTATCATAGGCTATGGAGCCTGTGATTTTTATGACTGTGCTGTTATCAATAGCACCATTAGAACCCTCGACGATACTGCGGGCGGCATTGCAGGAGGTATCAACACTTTGGACATAAACAAAACAAAGATTTCCGGAAACCGCGTCATCAATTGCTCCGTCACTGCCAAGGACGACCATGCAGGCGGTCTTATCGGCTTCATTCAAGCCAACCTGACCATCGAGAAAAACTATGTGCAGAACTCGACGGTAAAGATTGAAGAAGGGGACCATGTCGGTGGTTTGGTGGGAAGAATGGTAAGTGCAGGGACTGAAGGTTACTATTCGTTCACAATATGTAAAAACTGGGTGGATGCTACTGTCAGTGGAAACGGAGAAGCCGTCAAGGGAGCCGTCATTGGCAAATATGATATACACAACACAATTACTAATGTGGCATATAGCAATTACTGGAACCAGTCTAAGTGCAACCTTGACGCTGTGGGCAATGATGGGACGAATGCTCAAACATACGAAGGAATGACCGCACAGCAGATGACGAATGAGATGTATATCAGCGGATTCACCAAATGGGCACATGTGTACCCCATGCAGCAAGATCAAACCACCAGCGACATCGTTGTCACAACAGCCGATCAGTTGCGCCAGATATCCGACCAGGTGAAAATTGGTTACACCTACGAGGGGCGCACTATCCGTCTTGCCGACGACATCGACGTTAGCAATGACGCCAACTGGGAGCCCATCGGGTGTGCCAGTGCGGACAACTCGCAAATTCATCCGTTTATGGGGCGCTTCGATGGTCAGGGCCATACCATCAGCGGTCTGAAAACCACGGGGACCTCCTACGACTATCGAGGGCTCTTCGGATTGGTCATCAATGCGCATATCTCTAATGTGCAAATCACTGGACCTAACATCAGTACCGACGGAAAATATGTCGGTGGCGCAGTGGGCTGGGTATATGGCGGCTCCTGCTATGTGGGGCAGGTCATGGTGAACAATGCTACGATTACAGCCAAAAGCAGCGCTGGCGGTGTGATGGGCAGGTCGAGCGACGATGCCTACAGCACGATAGAGGATTGTCAGGTTTGGGGCACGAGCACGGTGAGAGCCAGTCAAGACGATAACGATACGGGTGCTGATGGCTGGTCGGGCGGAATAGTGGGTAACATGCACGATGGCGAGATCACGGACTGCGGCTCGACATCCATTATCCTTGGCAAGAAAACAGGTTTGGTGGGTGGCTGCGAGCATGCCATAACCATTACCCGCTGCTATGCTGTATCCTATAATAACACAAACTTGGTCAGCGTGGGCATGAATAACGCCACCATCACCTACTGTCCTGCAACGGTTTCTATTGGCGAGGGCATGAAGAGCACGTTGGGTACCGAGAAATGGTATTACTTCAGTAATGGCGACCGTTACCCCATACCATCGGCACTTAAAATCTACGTGGATGACACGGGCATTGTCGTTGATAACAACGGTGTGGTGTATGAAGCCAACTACGATGGGGGAAATATATCAAACTATGATGTCATAGGCTATCAAGGTGCGGGAGGCGCCGTTGTTATTCCAGACGCTATAAACAATGCTCCTGTGGATTGGGTTTACAGAAAGGCATTCAGCGGCAACGAGACCATCACTTCTATCACCATTGGCAACAATGTGAGAGCCTGCTATTTTGAAGATCTTCCCAACCTGACGAGTCTGGCGTTAGGATCAAAGGTAGGAGCTGTTAATACCCAACTTTACCCTAGTAACCCTGGGAGAGAGATGATCAAAAAGTGCCCTAAGCTCACCACCATCAGTGTAAATGAAAACAACGCGAACATGATAGTAGTTGACAACTTGCTCTACAGTAAATGGACATCGATAGCAAACCCATCTTCTGATGCATGGGAACTGTTGCGCTGTCCTGTCAAAAAGGCTGGCGAGTTGGAGTTGCCATCTTCGATTAAAGATAAATATAATTATCCTTATAATGTGGAGGCCGTGAGCAAGTTGGCCTTTGAGGACTGCAACCTGCTGACGGGCATCATCATGCCTGAAACGCTGCGGGATGGTGCACAGAATCCATCGCCGTTCAATAACAATACCGCCCTGCAGTATCTCGACCTGAGAAAGTGTACCAACTGGACTACAGTATGGAACACTAACCGTGGGGCGGATGCCACCGGTTTCTTTACCAATGTGCCCGAGAAAGTGCTCATCTATCTGCCAGAAGAACACACCTTGGCAGATTCAAAATATGGTCACAACGTGATTATTGGCAGTACGGCACAGGGCAAGCAGGGTGAGCAGTCCATCACGCTGACTGACGGTGTGGACTTCTGTCCCAAGACGGACTTTACGGCACCCAATGGTGTTACTAATGATCGCATACTCGTACCCTACGCCCAGCAAGACGGCGACAATGTTGTAAACACTCCTCGCGGCTATACCGTCTGTCTGCCATACGCCCTGACGCTCTCGGACGCTAATGTGAAGGTCTATATGCCTTCAACCTCAGCGGTTGAAGCAGGAGTCACGACCATCACCTTCGAGGAAGTGGAGGGTGGCAGCATGGGGGCTAACAAACCCTACTATGTGGTGGTCAGCAGCGGTACGGCAAGCCTTTCGACAACCGCCAGTGTATCCTTTACTAAAGGTCAGACGGGCGGTACGAACAGTGGGTCCATCAGTGGCTATGAATTCAAGGGTACGCTGGTCAAGATTCCGAACGCACAGCTCTACGATGCAGACAAGCCTACTTACATCCTGCAGAGAGACGGCAAGTGGCATAAGGTGCCAAACGGTGTGGAGGAAGCCTTCATCGGTTCCTATCGTGCCTACTTCCAAGCTACCTCGGCTGGTGCCCGCGAGTTGAACATGGCCATCGACGATGGAGAAATAACCGACATCAAGCAGATACGCACCATCGACGCTGACGGTACAGAGCACTACTATGACTTGAACGGTCGTCTGTTGCCAGGCAAGCCTAAAAAGGGTGTTTATATCTGGAATGGCAGGAAATATGTAAGCAAATAAAGCATGGAGGACGCAAAGATGAAAAAGAGATATCAAAAGCCTACAACCCAGGTGGTTCTGTTTAAGAATAGTTCCTTTTGTCTGCTCACAAGTCCATTAAAAGGCTCATTCGATGATAGCAATTACCCGATTTGGGATTCCGGTGGTGGTAGTTAGTACCTTTGATCTTCGTCGAAGGTACTAACGTTCGAAAATGCTCAAATTAATTTGGCATTTTACTCACTTATTCGTACCTTTGCAACATTAAATGGTAACGAAGATGAAAAAGACAATGATTTTGTCAGCTGTAGCTGTCGCTATGCTGACATCCTGTGGTGGTGGACTGAAGTCTCTCTCCGCCGATAATTTTAAGGTGGTTCCTAATCCGTTAGAGACAGAGGGCGGACAAGTGCAGGCTACCATCAACGGTATGTTCCCGGAACAGTATATGAACCGTAAGGCGGTGGTTACTGTGACACCCGAGCTGCGCTACACCAAGAACGGAGTGCAGCAGGCATTGAAAGGACAGTCAGCGACTTTCCAAGGTGAGAAGGTGATGGGTAACGACCAGACGATTTCCTACCTGTTAGGAGGACATTACACGATGAAGACGGCATTCCCCTATGAGGCAGCGATGCAGCAGAGCGACCTCTTCCTGACTTTCGACGCCAAGGTTGGTAAAAAGGAAGTGAAAGTGCCTGCCGTGAAGGTCGCTACGGGTGTCATCGCCACCAGTGAGCTCTACCATCAGACCGTCAGCAGTGCACAGCCCTGTGTGGCTCCTGATGCTTTCCAGCGTATCACAGAGCAGAAGCTCGACGCCAATGTGAAGTTCCTTATCCAGCAGGCAGAGCTGCGCAAGAGTGAGCTGCAGTCGAACTCCGTCCAGGATTTCGTGAAACTGTTACAGCAGATTGCCCGTGACCAGGAGGGACTGAACCTCTCTAATGTGGAGATCTCTGCCTATGCCTCTCCTGATGGTGGTCTGAAACTCAATGAGCAGCTTGCTAACAAACGTCAGCAGAACACCGAGAGTTATGTACGCCAGCAGTTGAAGAATGCCAACCTGGAAGGTGGTATCAGCTCCGAGTATACCGCCCAGGACTGGGAGGGTTTCCAAGAGTTGGTGAAGGCAAGTAACATACAGGATAAGGATGTCATCCTGCGTGTCCTCTCCATGTACCAGGATCCTCAGGAGCGTGAGCAACAGATCAAGAATATGAGTCAGGGCTTCCGTGAGCTCGCCGAGGGCGTTTTGCCAGAGTTACGTCGTGCCCGTATGACCATTAACTATGAGGTGATCGGTCGTGACGACGAGCAGATTTTCAACCAGTATCAACAGGATGCCTCGAAACTCAGTGTGGAGGAACTGATCTACGCTGCCTCCATCGCTAACACAGACCGTGAGAGAGAGGATATCCTGAAAACCACTGCCCGTCTGTATACACAGGATGCAAGAGCCTATAACAACCTCGGTACCCTTGCTATGCAACAGGGTAATTACGAGGAGGCTAAACGTTATTTCCAACAGGCACAGGCTGTCCAGAAATTGCCAGAGACCAGTGCTAACCTCGGACTGATGGCACTGCAACAAGGAGATGTCCAGACTGCCGAGAACCTGATAGCCCAGTCTTCGGGTGCCTCTGGTCTTGCTGAGGCTTTAGGAAACCTGCACCTGGCACAAGGTAACTATGCCCTTGCCCAGCAGGACTTCGGCTATCGTCCCAGCAACAGTGCGGCACTCGCCCAGTTGTTGAACAAAGACTATGCCCGTGCCCAGCAGACCTTGAAGAATATCAAGAACCCTGACGGTATCACAGACTATCTCGCAGCCATCGTACAGGCTCGTCAGGAGAATTATGACGCGGCAGCTTCTTTCCTGCGTAGTGCACTGCAGAAGAACCCCGGGCTCAAGACTTATGCCGACAAGGACCTGGAGCTGGTAAAGGTACAAAAATAAAGCGTAAGGACGTAAAAAGGTAAAAGGAGATGGAAAGACTGCAGCCGATAGGATTTCTTAAGAAGGTGATGTGTTATCTGCCTTTATATCTTTTTACCTTTTTACTCTTGTCTTGCGGACCAGAAGGGAATAAGTTCCGCCTGTCTGGTCGTCTGCGTAATATCAACCAGGGTGAGTTCCTGATATACAGTCCTGACGGTGGCTTTGTCGGAGTGGACACCATCAAGGTGCGGAACGGTCGTTTCGCCTATGAGAAGGAAGTACGTAATATGGTGACGCTGATCATCGTCTTCCCGAACTTCAGTGAGCAGGCAGTGTTCGCCACACCAGGTGAAGAGGTGGAGATCAAGGGTGACGCCACCCATTTGAAGGAGATGACCATCAAGGGAACCGATGAGAATGACGAGTTGACCAAGTTACGTGCCCGTGTCAACAAACTGACTCCTCCGGAGATTCCCGGTGCCATCGCCCAGTTCATAGAGGAGAACCCCACCTCTATCGTCAGCATGTATTTACTTGACAAATACTTTGTGTCAGTGAAGGAGCCAAACTATTCAGAAGGACAGCGGCTGGCAGCCCTGATGCTGAAAGCCGACCCGGATAATGGAAGACTGCGAAAGTTGGGCAAACAACTTGAGGGACTGAAGAATAGTCGGCTGCAAGTCGCTCTTCCTTCATTTACGGCTACGGATCTCAAGGGTAGAAAGATCAGCAGCGGTGAGATGAGAGGAAAGGTGGGAGTAATCACCACATGGGCATCATGGAACTATCCTAGTACGGAGATTCAGCGTCGGTTACGCCGGCTCCAGCGTAAATACCCCAACCAGCTCTCTCTTGTCAGCATCTGTTTGGATGGTGCCAAGAAAGAGGTGCAGCAACGAGTTGACAGGGACACCCTTGACTGGGCTGTCGTGTGGGATGGGAAACTGTTCGAGACACCATTGGTGCAACAGCTCGGACTGTTTGTCGTTCCCTCCGTCATCGTCGTCAATAAACAAGGGAAGATCGTCGCTCGTGACCTGGAGCTTAATAATGTGGAGCAGGATATAGAGAAATACCTGAAGTAATCACACATCAGGCTCGAAGAGCACTACTTTCCCCGCTTTCAGTGACGCAGGAACATCAATAAGCCGCTGGTTACTGCTTCCTCGGAACAACAGGCTTTCATCACGTAATGACTTGATGAAAGGACCATCAACCAATACATCAATAAGCTCCAGCAGCTGGCGATGGCGGGGGTTGTTTATCAGTGTCTCAAAGGTGAAACCAGTAAAGCACCAGATATCCTTCGATGTCCGCTGACGAATGGTACGTGCCAGTTCTGTGAATCCCTCAGGCTGATACATCGGGTCACCTCCGGAGAACGTCACGTTGGCATAAGGGTCAGCCTCTATGATACGCATGATCTGCTCTGTCGACATCGGATGACCACCACTGAAGTCCCATGATTGTGGATTATGGCATCCAGGACATGCATGACGGCAACCGGCACAATAGATAGAGGTCCGGAATCCCGGACCGTCTACCATTGTGTCTTCTACGATATCTAATACGGAGATCATAGTTATATAGTTACTATAGTTACTATAGGAACTATAGTTTTTAGAAGAGATTCTGTTGCTGGGAGCCCTCGATATGGGTCACACGGTCATTGAGCTCACAGAGCTTGCCATGATTCCAACGATCAGTGGTTCCTACGAGATAGCCTGTGATACGTTGCAGCTTGTCAATATTCGTACTACCGCACTTAGGACATTTCTCCAAATGTGGAGCCGCGTTCTCATAGCCACAGTCCATACAGCGGTTACGATTATGGTTGACAGAGCCATAACCCATATCCAGCTTATCCATCATATCCACCACACTCATGATGACCTGAGGGTTATGGGTGGCGTCGCCATCGATCTCCACATAAAAGATATGACCGCCACGAGTCAGCTCATGATAGGGAGCCTCTACTTCCGCTTTATGGCGGGCAGAGCATTTATAATATACAGGAACGTGATTGGAGTTGGTGTAATAGTCACGATCGGTAACACCAGGGATCACGCCGAACTCCTTACGGTCTTTCTTGGTGAACTTACCACTGAGTCCCTCTGCCGGGGTGGCAAGGACAGAATAGTTATGCTGATAACGCTCACTGAAATCGTTGACACGCTGACGCATATAACTGATAATCCTCAGTCCCAGCTCCTGAGCCTCCTCGCTCTCGCCATGATGCTTACCAATAAGTGCTACCAGACACTCAGCGAGACCTATGAAGCCAATACCCAGTGTACCTTGGTTGATGACACGCTCAATGGTGTCGTTAGGACCGAGCTTGTCGGCACCAATCCACAGGCTGCGCATCAACAAGGGGAACTGTTTGACAAAGGCGGTCTTCTGGAACTGGAAACGCTCATCTAACTGTTTGGCTGCTGTCTCCAATAACTCGTCAAGCTTCGCGAAGAACTTGGCGATACGTGCCTCCTTGTCTTTTACGTCCATACACTCAATGGCGATACGTACGATATTAATCGTAGTAAACGAGAGGTTACCACGACCGATGGATGTCTTGGGACCAAAGCGGTTCTCGAAGACACGGGTGCGGCACCCCATGGTAGCCACCTCATGGATATAACGTTTAGGATCGTCGGCACGCCACTCACTATCCTGATTGTATGAGGCATCAAGATTCAGGAAGTTCGGGAAGAAACGACGCGCCGTCACCTTACAAGCCAACTGGTAGAGGTCGTAGTTGGGATCCTGCGGGAGATAGTTGACACCTCTCTTTTTCTTCCATATCTGGATGGGGAAGATCGCGGTCTCACCATTACCCACTCCCTGATACGTGCTGTTGAGCAGCTCACGCATGATACAACGTCCCTCGGCAGAGGTATCCGTACCATAGTTGATACTGGAGAAGACCACCTGATTACCACCACGGGAGTGGATTGTGTTCATATTATGGATAAAAGCCTCCATCGCCTGATGGACACGACCCACCGTTTTGTTGATGGCATGCTGGCGGACACGGTCGATACCCGTCAACTTGTCAAGAGGTTGTTTGATATAGTCCATGAGCACCTCGTCATACAAGGAGCTATAGTCCTCCCCGTTGAGGTCCTCCAAGGCTTTCAACTCTTCTACATAAGAACAGCGGACATAAGGAGCGAGATAGAAGTCAAAGGCGGGAATAGCCTGACCACCATGCATCTCGTTCTGGGCACATTCCAGAGAGATACAAGCAAGCACTGCCGCCGTCTCGATTCGTTTGGCAGGACGACTGGCGCCATGCCCTGCGATAAAACCTTGTGTCAGGATATTGTCAAGCGGGTGCTGCACACAGGTCAGTGACTTCGTGGGGTAATAGTCCTTGTCATGGATATGCAGGTAGTTATGCTCCACAGCGTCACGACTTTCCGGTGAGAGCAGATAGTCGTCGACAAACGGTTTGGTACTCTCTGAGGCGAACTTCATCATCATACCGGCAGGAGTGTCGGCGTTCATGTTCGCATTCTCACGTGTGACATCATTGTTCTTGATGTTCACAATATCCAGGAACACGTCACGGGTCTTTGCCCTGCGGGCGATGGAGCGCTGGTTACGATAAGCGATATAGCGTTGTGCCACGTCTTTTCGCGCACTCTTCATCAGTTCCATTTCCACGGCATCCTGAATCTCCTCAACCGTCATCTGTGAATTACCCTTAGCGGCAATACGGTCGGTGATGGTCTGCAGCAATCGCTCATCCTCTCCCTTGTCAGTATGGAGCATCGCCTTGCGAATGGCAGCCATGATTTTCTGTTCGTTGAATCCCACAATGCGCCCATCGCGCTTAACGACTGTTTGTATCATAGTTGTAATTTATATTTTGTTTTTAGTTTTCTTATAGTAACTTTCGGTAACAACGGTGACGACGATGCTGGGTAGCCTCCAGGTATTGCCATTGTCCTCTCATATGTTCATTGGATTCCATCTGGGGCATTGCCTCTGCCCATTTAAAGCCATAGCGTTGGAACCATTGGATAAGGTCGTCGAAGATCAAGGAGTTGGCACCTTTGGCACGATATTCAGGAAGAACCCCGATAAGCAGTAAGTCAACCACATCTGTCTTATGCCATTGTAGAACTTTAAAGATATGCCACCATCCAAAGGGAAGGAGTCTGCCGTCTCGTGTCTTCCTTAATGCGTTGTTGAATGAGGGGAAGGTAATGCCAAACCCCACCAGCTTATGCTCAGGAGTATTCCAGTCCTCAATGGCTGTTATCAAATTGAGGTCAGCAACTTTGATATACTGGTCAACAAGCTGGCTGATTTGTTTCTCAGAGAGTTGGGAATAGCCATAGAGGTCTTTATAGGTCGCATTGATAACATCGAAGATCTCCTTACCCTTTCCCTTAGAGAGAAGCTCTTGACGACTGTATTTTTTTACGTGAAGGTTATAGCGGCTGCGGATCATCTCCGCAATCTTATGGAACTTATCAGGAACTTTCTCAGGAACTTTCACCCGATACTCCATATAGTCATTGTCTTTCTGAAAACCGCCTAATTGCTCTATATATTGGACATAATAAGGATAATTGTAGTTGATGTACATCGTAGCATCCTGCTCAAAGCCCTCCACCAGTAAGCCTTCACGATCCATATCGGTAAAGCCCAGCGGACCAGCGATCTCTGTCATGCCCCTCTCTTCCCCCCAGGTAATCACCTGGTTAATCAAGGTGCGGCATACTTCTATATCCTCTATAAAGTCGAGCCACCCAAAGCGTACTTCCTTACGTTGCCATCGCTCATTAGCACGATGGTTGATGATAGCAGCCACACGTCCTACCATCTTACCCTCGCGAAAAGCCATGAAATAATCGACTTCGCAGAACTCGAAACATGCGTTCCGGTCACGCCGCAAAGTATTCATTTCGTCTGAGTATAGAAACGGGACAGCCTGCGGGCATCCACGATATAAGTCATAATGGAACTGGACAAATTGCTCTAAGTCCTCCAAGTTATTGACTTTTCTGATTTCTATTGCTTTCATAGTACCCCGACCGAGAATCGAACTCGGAACTAAGCTTTAGGAGAGCCTTGTTATATCCATTTAACTATCAGGGCTTCGTCTAAGTGTTTGCAAAGATACAAAAAAGTTTAGAGTTTAGAGTTTAAAGTTTAAAGTTTTTGAGTACCTTTGCATCATATTTTATATATTTTAAAACTATGGGAAAATTAATCATTAACTCTTATGACGAGTTTGCCGCCCATCTGGGTGAGGAATTAGGTACCTCCGAATGGCTGGAGGTGGACCAGGACCGTATCAATCTGTTTGCGGATGCCACGCTGGATCATCAATGGATTCATGTTGACGTGAATCGTGCCAAAGAAGAGAGTCCATACAAGAGTACCATCGCACATGGATACCTGACGTTGAGCCTGCTGCCTTATATGTGGGATCAGATCATTGAGGTTCACAACATCAAGATGCTGGTTAACTATGGCATGAACGAAATGCGCTTTGGACAACCAGTGATTACTGGTAGCCGTGTGCGATTAGTTACTAAGTTGCACAACATACAGAACTTACGTGGAATCTGCAAGGCAGAGATCAAATTCTTCATTGAGATAGAGGGACAGCGGAAACCAGCCCTTGAGGGCATTGCCTCCTTCCTTTACTATTTTGAGAATTAAAGAAGGAAGAAACCCTGTTGAACACCAGTCCGACAGGGTTTCTTCTTATATACTAACCAAGGTCTTTGTTGATCAGTTCCAATAGCTTCTCTACCGCTTCTTCTTCTGGGATATTCTTCTCCACACAGACCTTCTGTTTGTACAGACTGATCTTTCCTCTTCCTGCTCCCACATAGCCATAGTCAGCATCCGCCATCTCACCGGGACCGTTGACGATACAACCCATGATACCGATCTTCAAACCGACCAGATGACTGGTGGCTGCCTTGATGCGGGCAATGGTTTCCTGTATATTATATAAGGTACGCCCACAACCCGGACAGGAGATATATTCTGTCTTAGTGAATTTAATACGGGCAGCCTGAAGGATGGCATCCGAAAGAGTTGAGAGTTGAGAGTTGAGAGTTGAGAGTTTGCTACCGCTCTTCAAAGTGATTTCCAGTTTCGATGCCTTGCGGTCGATGAGCAGGGCACCGACTGCCATAGCGGCTTTTAACTGGAGGGTCTCCCAGTCAGACTCGTCGATATGGAGGGTGATGGTATCATCCTTAATGGATTTTTCTGCCTCTTCACGCAAAAGTGTACATTCAGGAATCAGATCCACCAACTTGCGGGCAACGGGAATCTCATACTCTGGCTCTTCGGAGAGAGACACACGGATGGTGTCGCCGATGCCCTCTGTCAATAAGGCTCCGATACCCACGGCACTCTTGATTCTTCCATCCTCGCCTTCGCCAGCCTCTGTCACCCCTAAGTGCAACGGATAATGCATATCCTCCTTGTCCATCGTCTTCACCAACAAGCGGACCGTGGTGACCATCACGACAGTATTGCTTGCCTTGATACTGATAACGATATCGTTGAAGGCTTCCCGTTTGCAGATACGCAAGAACTCCATGCAGCTTTCCACGATACCCTCTGGGGTGTCACCATAGCGTGACATGATACGGTCGGAGAGAGAACCATGGTTCACACCTATGCGGATTGCCGTATGATGCTCCTTACAGATATTCAGGAACGGTACGAGCTTCGCCTCAATCTTCTTCAACTCGGCGGCATATTCCTCATCGGTATATTCCAGATGTTTGAAGACACGTCCTGGATCTACGTAATTGCCTGGGTTGATGCGTACCTTCTCACAATATTGGGCAGCGACATCGGCGACATGAGCCGTGAAATGCACATCAGCGACCAATGGAGTTTGGTAGCCGTCTTCTTTCAGACGTGCTGAGATATTTTTCATGTTCTCTGCCTCACGGGTACCCTGCGTGGTGAAACGCACCAGTTCACCACCAGCATCAATGATACGTTTCGCCTGTGCCACACACCCCTCGGTGTCATTGGTATCCACTGTTCCCATCGACTGGATACGAATAGGGTTGTTACCACCTATCTCTATATTGCCGACATGGGTGACGGAAGACTTTCTTCTTTGATAAGCCATTTAGTTTGTCTTAAATTGATACTTTACTTCGGCAAGTTCTTTGTTTGCTTTCACGATTTTCTCCTTCAGACTACTCTTATAGTCGCTCAATCGCTGTGCGACAGCCTCATCACTAAGGGCGAGCATCTCGACAGCAAGGATAGCGGCATTCTGTGCACCATTCACTCCAACAGTGGCGACAGGGATGCCTGGGGGCATCTGGATGATGCTGAGCAGAGCGTCAAGTCCGTCGAGCATTCCCTTGACAGGGACACCAATAACAGGCAGTGTGGTGCTGGCGGCAATGACTCCGGGAAGTGCCGCCGCCATACCTGCGGCGGCGATGATCACCCGTATACCACGTCCTTTAGCGTTACGGGCAAAATTCTCTACTTCCTCTGGGGTACGATGTGCCGAGAGGGCATTGACTTCAAACGGTACCTGCATCTCATCAAGTAACTTGCAGGCTTTCTCCATAACGGGCAGATCACTGGTACTACCCATGATAATGCTGACAATTGGATTCATATTTTCTATTTTTAAAATTTATATGAACAATATCGCAATGGCTGCGCACACAAAACCGACCCAGAAGCCACCGACGACTTGTGAGAGGGAGTGCTGGCGGAGCACCATGCGACAGGTGCCTAAGATACCTGCTACGATAAACACGACACATAACCACCAAACAGGATTGAAGTCCAGATATTCGGCGAAGGCGAAGAGTGCTCCGCCCACACCACCGATGGCCGCAGTATGGGTGGAGATCTTCCACCATACGTTAATCAGTGCACAGATAATCTGTACCATCAGTGCCGCGATGACTATAGATATCATAAAATGGGGCATATGCAGACGCTCCATGATATAGATACATGTGAAATAACAAACGATGGAAAGGATGTAAGGCACCATACGCCGCTCCCTTTGTCCGAGTTCGATGAGGCTCCATCCCTGATAACGACGGTAGAAGTGAATCATCAGGGAAGGCAGCAGGATGGTAAACAGATAGACCATGATAAGTACCTGCAGTTTATATGCCCATGGGAAAATACTCATATAACTGAAAGTAAATAGGGCTATCAGTCCAATGATAGGGAGGTAGAAGGGAGTGAAGAGTATGCTGATCACCCGCGCTATCAATATGATTTGTTGCCGCTGTCTCATTTCCTTAGTCTTGCGATGGGTATTCCTAACTGTTCGCGGTATTTTGCCACGGTACGACGGGCAATGGGGTATCCCTTCTCTGCTAGGAGCTTGCCTAAAGCCTCGTCGCTCAAAGGTTTTTGCTTGTCCTCCGCATCAACGAGGTCACGCAAAGTCGCCTTGATCTCTCTGGTGGAGAGTTCGTCACCCTCCGCAGTCACGTAACTGTCGCTGAAGAAATGACGCAAAGGGAACGTGCCCCAGCGAGTCTGTGCGTATTTGGAGTTGCTGACACGTGAGATCGTACTCAGGTCGAGCCCTGTCTTCTCTGCGATATCTTTTAAGATCATCGGACGAAGCAACGCCTCGTCACCCTCCTCGAAATAACGGTGCTGCCACTGGATGATAGCTCTCATCGTCATAGTCAGTGTTTGACGACGTGTGCGGATGGCTTCTATGAACCCCATGGCGGCATCCACCTTCTTCTTGGTATAGAGCAATGCTTCCTTCATCTGACGACTCATATGCTCTTTGTTGTCCTGATACTCCTTCAAGGTTTCCGTGAAGGACGGAGAAACATGCAGTTCTGGTATCTCTCCTGTGTTCAGTTGGAAGGTGACAGTACCATCATCTTGCGTGTCAACGATGAAGTCTGGTGTGATTTGCTGCATGGCACGTCCTACCGTCTCTCCTAAGGAAGCCCCGGGTTTGGGGTTGAGTTTCCGTAGCTCCTTCATCAGTGCGTCAGCCTGCAGGTCGGTGAGCCCCAGTGCTTGCTGGATTTTCTTCCAGTGTTTCTTGGTGAAAGCCTCAAAATAGTCTTGGACAACCTTCAGCATCAAGTCACGAAGGTGTGAGGGTTGGCGACGTTGTATCTGCAGGGTCAGGCACTCTTGCAGGGAGCGTCCTCCGATACCCGCAGGGTCGAACTCCTGCAGATAATGCAGCACGGACTCTATCTCTTGGGGTGTCGCGTCGATAGCGTGATAGATGGCAAGCTCATCGCTGATACTGTCAAGGGACTTACGAAGGAGACCGTCGTCGTCCAGGGAACCGATGAGGTATTCCATGATATCACGCTGCCGCTCGTCCAGGTCAATGACACCCATCTGCTCCTTGAGTTGATCATAGAACGACTGTGATGCTCCATACACCATCTCCTCCCTTTCCTCATGGTAATCCTGTCCTCCTTGATATACAGGCAGCTCCTCGTCGTCCCTGCCGATATTCTCCAAGGCAGCGTCCAGAGCCGACTGCCTCTCATCTTTCTCATAGTCATCGGAGGATTCGGAGTTTTCTGAGTACTCGGAATCCTCTGAGAACTCAGAATAATCTGAATCGTCACCAGTGTTGAACTCCAAGGCAGGATTGTCGTCCATCTCCGTATTGACACGCTCTATGAGTTGTGTGATGGGCAGCTCTATCAGCTGCGCCTGCAACAACTGCTGCTGCGTGATACTCTGCGTCTGTTTTAACGCCAGGGTCTGTTGCTGTTCCTGAATCTGCTCCTGCGCCATTTCGTCTGCAAAATTACGAAATAATTATCATTCGCGACAATTATTTAAAGTATTCTTTCAGTTGTTGTGCATAAGACGCCAACTGTTCGGTGTCGCTGTTACCATAGCGTTGCCATATCTCCTGACAGGCAGGGAAGAGCGGACTGGTCACCGTATCTTTCCTCCTGAGATAAGGGTCACAATGCTGGAAAAGGACCATGATATCGACAATCTCTTTGGTAGAGATCTTCATCAGGCTCCCTATCTGTCGTATCTCTGGTGTCTCCGGAACCATCGTGACAGGTGTTAGTCGGAAATACTGGTCGAGTATGATGATCAACATGATAGGAGTGACAGGACTGTCCTCGCAGACTGGTCGGAAGTCACGCTCGAAGGTCTCTTGGATATCCACCCCTTCGTAGAAAAGGTTATTTCCGAATCCTCGCATCTGACGCCATAACCTCACCGCCCGTTTCAGTCGACTGGGATTCTTGCTGTATTCTTGCCAGATACGCTCGATACGGGGTGTCTCCATGTTGGCAATCTCACACATCTTCTTAAACAAGATCTGTGGTGCGATATGTATCTCCAGAGCAAGATCCACCATCGCCTTGCTATACATCGGTTTTATACCCACAGGCTTTTTCAGATACAATTGCATCAGGAGCAGCCAGTCGTCATCTTGCCATTGCTGATTCTTTGCCATGTCTTCCGTCCATCTATATAATTATCCGCAAAGATAGCGATTAAATGATAAAAAACAAAGAAAATAGGATAATAATTACAACTTTCTGAACAAAAATGATTATCTTTGCAAACTCAAAATGATGACGAAACTTTTGAAACAACTGATATTAACCATCACCTTCTTAGGTGTTGTCGCAGAACTAAATGCCCAAGTCTACCGTACTGCCGAAGAGGAAATACAACGAGACATCCATTGTTCTGCGTCAAACCATTATGCCTATCCAGGACCGCAGCAGGTTCGGTTGACAGAGGCACCGGAAGGTATGAAACCGTTCTATATCAGTCATTATGGTCGTCATGGGTCAAGGTTCTGCACCTCTAAGGAGCAATACTATACTCCCTATGCTGTCTTGGCGAAAGCTGACTCACTGGGGAAGCTCACCGATTTAGGAAAAGATGTGCTGCAACGAGTGGCGATACTGAAGGAGGAGGCTGACCTCCGTTGGGGAGAGTTGACCCCATTAGGTGCCAGACAGCATCAGCAAATCGCCAAAAGGATGTTCGAGCGCTTCCCGGAGGTCTTCGAGGGCTCCCCCTGTATCGATGCCAAGAGCACCCCTGTGATCCGTTGTATCCTTTCTATGGAGAATGCCTTGTCACAACTGGTGACGATGAATCCTCGCCTCCGTATCCGTCATGATGCCTCTGCTGCCGATGTCTATTATATGAAATATGATGATAAGGCGCTGAAAGCACACAGGATGGACTCTGTCGTCAAGGCTGCCTATCAGGTTTATGTCGACAAGTATAACCATCATGAGGAGCTGATGACAAAACTGTTTAACGACCAGCAATATGTCCGTGACAGCATCGATGTCAGCAATCTTTCCATACTGCTCTTCAACCTTGCCTCTAACATCCAGAATACGGAATCACGCAAGAAAATCACACTCTATGACCTCTTCTCCGATGAAGCCATCTATGAGACATGGAAGGTGAATAATATGCTGTGGTATATCAAGTATGGTGCCTATACGCTTAATGGCGGGAAACAACCTTATGGTCAGCGTTTCCTGTTGCGGAAAATGATCCAGGAGGCAGACAGCTGTATCATGTTGGAAAAACCTGGTGCATCGCTGCGCTTTGGACATGATACGAATATCTTGCCACTGGCGTGTCTGATGGAGCTGGACAACTATGGGGTGGAGACTGACAACCTGGGTGCGCTGGAGCGTAAGGACTGGGTTAATTTCAAGGTGATACCGATGGCGGGTAATATCCAGATCATCTTTTATAGGAAGAACGTCCAGGACAAGGATGTCTTCGTTAAAGTGTTGCTGAACGAGAACGAGGTGAGCCTTCCTGTCAAGAGTGATGAGAAACCTTATTACAAATGGAGTGATGTACGTGATTACTATCTCAAGAAACTCGATGCCTACCAAGACTAAGCTGACGCTTAGCCGCTTATGGTTGGTGGTCATCATGCTATGGGGCATGGTGACAAGCAGCTATGCCCAGTCGCACTCTGCCTTCGATATCATCAGTATGGACCGTCGTCTCTCTGCCAGTAACTATTGTATCTATCCCGACAGCCCGTCTATAAAGAACACTCCTCCACCAGCAGGGAAACGCCCTTTCTATATCAGTCACTACGGTCGTCACGGCTCTCGCTACCTGAGTGATCGCAAGGCTTATGACATCCCCTATAAGATGATGGCGAAAGCTGACTCGCTGGGAAAACTGACACCCACAGGAAAGGAGGTCCTGCAACAGTTGATAGCGATCATCCAGGACGCGGAGGGACATTGGGGCGACCTTACAGACTTAGGCAGACAACAGCACCGCCGTATAGCCCAACGGATGATGAAACGCTTTCCGGAGGTCTTCGAGGGCAAGGCTCATGTCGATGCCAAGAGTACCATTGTCACCCGTTGTATCCTCTCCATGGGTTCCGCCATTCACGCCATGCTGGCACGGAATCCCAAACTACAAGTGAAGATGGACGCGTCGCGACACGACATGTGGTATCTGAACCATCAGGACAAGCTGTTGCGTGACAGTATGATGACCTTTGAGACTAAGAAGGCTTTTGACGCCTATTGCAGTAGCCGTGAGCATAATCCCCGCCTGTTGTCTTTGTTGTTCAACGACTCTGTTTATGTGAGAGAGCACATCAGTGAGAAGTGGCTGAACTACTACCTGTTGAAGACGGCGCTGATCCAGCAGAACACACGGATGTCGAGCAAGACTAGTTTTCTGGACTTGTTTACTTACGAGGATATCCACCAGTTCTGGCAGAACGAGAATGCCTGGTGGTATTTTATGTATGGTCCCTCCTTGCTGAACGGTGGTAACCAGCCCTATACCCAGCGTTGTCTCCTCCGTAAGATCATCGAGGAGGCAGACAGTTGTATACAGCTGAGGAAACCCGGTGCACAACTGCGCTATGGTCATGAGACCATCATATTACCCCTGACATGCCTGTTGGAACTCAATCATTTCGGCTATCAGACGAACGACTTGGAAGAGCTGGAGTCCCATGGCTGGTGGGCTTGTATGGTATTCCCGATGGCATCCAACATCCAGTTTGTGTTCTATCGTCAGGATCCATTCGACAAGGATGTCATGGTGAAGGTACTGCTCAACGAGCAGGAGGCGACACTGCCTATAGAGAGTACGACGGCACCTTATTATCTTTGGAAGGATGTGCGGGCGTACTACCTGAGGAAAATCGACGCTTACGAGAACAAGGATTAAGCACCTTCCTTTGCCTTGAAGGCAAGGGCATACATCCGTATCTGTTTCACCATGGCAAGCAGACCGTTGCTGCGTGTGGGTGACAGGTGTTCCTTCAAACCGATCTGTTCAATGAAATAGAGGTCCGCGTCCAGGATCTCCTGAGGGGTATGTCCGCTGAGGACACGGATCAGCAGTGCCACGATACCCTTCACGATCAGTGCGTCACTCTCTGCTGTGAAGTCGATGACACCGTCGTGATAGTCAGCCTGCAGCCATACCCTGCTCTGACACCCGTCTATCAGGTTGCTCTCGATCTTGTACTGCTCGTCCAGCGGCTTCTGCTCGTTACCTAAGTCGATGAGCAGCTGGTACTTGTCCATCCAGTCGTCAAAACCAGAGAACTCCTCTATAATCTCGTCTTGTATCTCGTTAATTGTCATTTTTCCGTTATTATTTTAAAAAGTTTATCACTCGGGCGCACCTTCTCCGGAACCTTGATACTGACGCGTGTGCCTTTCTGTGCGGTCTGCACAGCGTGGGTGTCATCATGGATCTCCTCGACGGTGACGTACAGTGCACCGGTGGTAGGTCCTGTGATGAGCATCTTGTCACCCACAGAGAACTCACAGGCCTCACAGGTGAACTCAGCGACACCGAGCTTGGAGAAATACTTCACACCCTTGCCCACATACTGCTTGCGCTCTGTGGCACACGAGCCGTAGTGTTTGTTCCACTCACCCAGTTTCTGTCCTTGGTAGTAGCCGTCCCAGAACCCGCGGTTGAAGACGGTGGCAAGGCGCTCGTCCCATGCGTCCTTCTTCTCTTCCGTAAAGGTATCATCGATGACACTCTGTATCGCCTCCTTATAACACTGTACCACGGTCATCACATATTCCGGACCACGGGCTCGTCCCTCAATCTTGAAGACCCTCACGCCACTCCTCATCATACGGTCGATGAAACGGATGGTTTTCAGGTCCTTCGGACTCATGATGTATTTGTTGTCTATCTCCAGTTCTGTTCCTGTCTCACGATCCGTGACGACATAGGAGCGTCGACAGATCTGCATGCACTCCCCACGGTTGGCGGAGCGTCCTGTGTTGTCAAGACTCATATAGCACTTGCCGCTGACAGCCATACACAAGGCGCCATGACAGAACATCTCGATGCGGATCTGCTCTCCTGACGGTCCGCAGATATGCTGTTCCTCTATCTGACGATAGATCTCTGCCACTTGGTCGAGGTTCAGCTCGCGGGCAAGGACGACGACATCAGCAAACTGTGCGTAGAATTTCAGTGCCTCGATATTCGAGATGTTCAACTGGGTGGAGAGGTGTACCTCCATGCCTTTCTGCCGGCAGTAGGTCATCACAGCGATGTCACAGGCGATGACAGCAGAGATCTTTGCCTCGACAGCCGCATCGATGATCTGGTGCATCAGTTCGATATCCTCGCCATAGATAATCGTGTTGACGGTGAGGTAGCTCTTCACCCCATACTCATTACAGGTGGCGGCAATCTCACGCAGATCGTCAATGGTGAAATGGTTAGCGGAGTGTGAGCGCATGTTCAACTGCTCCACACCGAAATACACGCTTCCTGCCCCTGCCTTCAAGGCAGCGGCAAGGGAGTCGCGGCTCCCCACGGGCGCCATGATCTCGAAGCTGTTGATATTTTCTTTCATCTCAGGGTATTAGTGGACACGGGTAAACACCATGGTGTCTCCGTCGTCATCCAGCTCCAATGTGGTATTGGTCAGTTTCTTGATGGTCAGTTCTCCGTCGAAGGGCACCTCATCCTTGAACTGCTTCTTGATCTCCTTGTCCATCTCTTCCTGCATCATACTCTCCACAGCCTTTTTCGTCTCCGGGTTCTTCTCTATCGCTTGTGCGTACTCCCCCACAAGTCTCATCTTGTCCAGTCTGACAGTGGATTGATTGACTTGGTAGTTCAGTGTCACCTTATTACCTTTCTGCTGATAGGTCCCGGGAAGAATCATGGTGCATGTAAAAGAGCCGACCTCTGGCTCGTTATGCTCCATCTGCATCTCCATCTGTGCCTTATTCCCCTGGTTGAATATGAGGACTAACTTAGAGGTGTCGCCATCAGCGTCTTTCTCTACGTTTGCCGTCCATTTCCCTTGGAGGCTCTGTGCCTGCAGGCTCATGACCGCCATCAGCAGCAGAGCCGTCATCATTGAGATTCTTTTCATTGTATAGTCTGTATTAAATTTGTTTTAATGGGATACTCACGATGAACCGGCAGCCGTTGGTATATCCGGGGTCGAGTGTGAGGGTGCCGCCCATCAGCATGATGACACGACGGCAGAGGAACAGTCCGAGACCGAGTCCCTCGGTGAACATATCAATCTTGGTGAACTTCTCGAAGACGAAGTCAGCCTTGTCGGAAGGAATACCGGGTCCTGTGTCCTCTATGGTGAAGTTCATCATCGTGTCGGTGGCTTCGATACGCATGGTCATGACACCCTCGTTGGTGAAATGCAGGGCATTGACGAGCAGTTCCGTGAGGGCAATGAGCAGATGATGTCGGTTGGTCTGGACGGTCACCTCGTCACCCACATGGCTGTCGAGACGCATCTCTACGGTATGAGTTGTCAGACTGCTGGCATTCTCGAAAGCCTCACGCGCCACGTCGTTGCAGCCCACGGTATCGTCTGTGCTGATGGTCTTCTGGCTCTCGATCAGTGAGACGGTCAGCAGCTTGCTCACCATATAGTCGAGGGCGTTAGTCTGTACGTACATCGTCTCTGCCATCTCCCGTTTCTCGTCGTCTCCCATCATCTCACCACCGTCCCGCAACACCTGTGAGAAGCCTTGGACGATGTTAAGGGGTGTACGTATCTGGTGTGACATGTCTTGCATGAACTGTGTCTTCTGCTCACTTGCCTGACGTGCCAGCTGTGTCGCCTGCTCCAGTTCTGAGGTGCGCTGTTCCGTCTCCTGTTTGGTATTCTCCGCGTCGTGGATATGCTGGCTGATGCTCCGTCGCATATGACAGAAATTATTCTGCAGCTGACCTATCAGGTCGGTACGCTGACTGGTCGGCAGGATTTTCTCATAGTCACCATGGGCGATCTGTCGCAACTCGGCGGCGAGCAGTCCCAGCGGCTGTATGAAGTGTTTCACGATACGGTGGCATCCCATTGCCAGTAACAGCAGACCGATGACGAGCAGGGGCAGCAGGATATAGTTCAGACTGTTGTAGCCGCGCAGCAGCTCGTTGGAGGGGCAGACGAGGGCGACACTCCACTGGGTGCCTTCAAGGGGTCTGTAGAGCACGATATGCGACTTACCGTCGATGTTGACATCCATATGTCCTGTCCGTCCGTTGATCATCTCGTATCCCAGTGCCACGATATCGGTATGCTCCCTGGGGTCGGTATTGGTGAAGATGGTTTGTTTGAGGAGCTTCGTGGTGTCCGGGTGTACGAAATAGTGTCCGTCGGCTCCCAGCATCATGAAATAGGAGTTCTCATAGGGATGCTCCGCCGTGATGGTCTCTGTGAGTCTCTTCAGCGACAGGTCGGTGGAGATGACACCAACGAATTTCTCATTGTCGTCATAGAGTGGGATACAATAGGACGCTATCATCTCCGGACTTGACAGTGTCCCGGCATTGTAGTCGTCAAAGGGATCCACCCAGCAGGCTACCCTTTTCTGTCGGGGTGTCTTATACCACACCTTGCTATAGTAGTCGTAGTCCTCTTCCCGGACGGTGACCACAGAGTCTTTCCCAGTAGCCGATTGTTCTTCAAGACGGACGGAATAGGCTGAAAAGCCGTAGCTGTCACCAGGGAAGAAGTCTGGCTCCATCGTGATGGAGCAGCCGTTCGTGTTAGGGTGGTTGGCGACGATTCGATGACTGAATTTCAGCAGGGAGTCCTTGTCATGCTGGTGAAGGTTGACGAGCCAGATGATGTTACGTGTGGCTGTCTCCACCTCCACCATGAATCCCTTGACGCGTAGCGCCGTGTTGTCGAGCACGTGTGATGCCTCGTCTATCGCCTCTTCCCGGATGATGTTACGTGACTGCCAGTAGAGGAATCCTAGCGACAGCGAGAACACCAGTACCACGACGAACAGGATATAGAGGCTGAGCTTGATGGACAGCGACTGGCGGATATGTTTCCTCATCTCTATCATACGCTCTCCTCCTCTTTTTTGTCAGCGATGCTGAGCAGGTTACTCAACAACTCGGTGGTCGTATGGGTATGCTGCTGTATCTTGTCAGCCATGTGCCGGCATTCCTCAGCATCCATGTCGACGGCATGCTGGCGGAACTCAGCGACGGTGGCGTGGATAGCTTTCACCGACTGTTCCATACGGTCACTCATATTCAGGATGACGGCATCCTTCATGCGGTCACTCTCACGAGCCTGCTCGTAAGCCAGTTTCAAGTCCTCGTTACGCTGGCGGAGCACATCGGTCAGCTGCGTGATATGTGCGATATGCTGAGTGATGCTCTCCTGCATCTGCCGGAACGTGTTCTGCACATATCCCACCTCGTCGGTGCGGTGACTTACCTTCACGGGCTCGTCCATCTGTCCGGTAGCCATCTGGTGGGCAGCGTCTACCAGTTGCTGCAACGGCTTCAACTGGTGGTGACTGATGAAGAGACAGAACAGGGCGAGTAACAACAGACCGCTGAGACTGATGATGATTGTATAGCGCAGGAGTGAGTTGTAGGAACTGAAGATGTCACTCTCCGGACATACGATGGCGACACTCCATCCCGCATTCTCAAAGGGATGATAGAAGATGAAGTTCTGTGTGCCGTCAATACGCATCTGGCTATGTCCGATATGTCCCGTCTTCATGGAGATGGCTGCAAGATGTCCGTCGCTGGTAGGATCGTTGAAGGCATCTGCAAAGAACGCCTCATGCTCCTTGAGTGTATTGTCAGGGTGTATGATCAGGTGTCCGTCGGTACCCATCACCAAGGCGTGTGAGTTAGGGAATGGCTTCAGCGAGAGCACCAGGTCGGCAAACCACTTCATCGAGATATGTGCTGACAGCACACCCACCAGTTCTCCGTCTTTATCGTGCAACGGCATACCATAGGCTGTGACGATGGTTGTCTCTCCGCACTCCGTGTCGACATAAGGGTCTATCCAGATGGGTTTCTCATGATGCAAAGGTACGAAATACCATTTCTCCCGGGTATATGGCTGCTTGCCGGCGTTCACCGTCACCTGTATCTGTGTCGAGTCTGCTTGGCTGCGGTAGCCGAACACCTCATAGTAAGTGCCGTATTTCGGATAGACACCCGGCTCGAAGGCGATGGCACACCCCTGGATGTGGGGGTTCTCTCTCAACAGCTGCCGACAGAGACTGTCCATGATCTCCGGTCTGTTCAGACGCTTCTCTATCGTCCAGTGCATACTGCGTGTCGCCGTCTCCACCTCGTTCAGCGTATTGTCGATGCGCAACTCTGTGGTGCGCAGCGTCTGACGTGCCTTCTCCATTGCCTCCTGATAGATCGACTTACGGGCATGATGGAACATGATAAAGAGGGCGGTGACGAAGAGCACAGACACGAAGCCGACCACCCACAAAACAATTTGTGTGGTCAGCGAATGACGCGACTGGTTTTCTGTTATTCTCTTCATCTGCTGCAAAATTAGATAAAATTTTCGATATCAGACACTTCTTGTGGAAAAAAATGTTGCAGATACCCTCAAAACGTTGTGAGCCTACGCCTAAGCCCTTCTACATGTTTTTGTTTTCCACCAGGGGTGAACGATTTGTTCACCCCTTAGCTCACAAGGACTGTCCCCGTGTGAGGTTGGATCAATCTAGCCAGTCGTCGAATTCTTTCACACCATCTGGTTTACTTTCCTGAAGCAGACAAACATGGTGTTGTAGCTTCACTACCATAACCGATGGCTTCTCGTATATCTTCTTCATAATTGTTACATTATTACGTTGTTACATTACTTCACTACGACTTTACGTCCATTGTAAATATACAGTCCCTTCTTGGTGGGCTTGCCACTCAGGCGCACACCATTCAGCGTGTACCATGCCTCACTGTCGAAGGTCATCTCGCCCGTCTTGGTGTCAATCTCGCCGATACCCGTTACCTCTCCATCAGCGCTGACCAGACGTACGGTAATGCTCTGTGGCAGTTCCTCCGTAGCGGCACTACGTGCTGCGGCACGGGACGCATTAGGTGTGTCGTTCCACAGCAGGTAGCAACCCATCGGGCGAATCTTAGCACCACTGGCTACCTTCACGAAGTCGCCCACGTTGATATCATCTTTTGCCACACCTGCAAAACCGTAGGCACGGCCAATCTCCGCTTTACGATCGGCATTGTAGTCCGGGTCGTTGGTGTCGGTAGTCCACTTCATATATTCATACGTTCCCTTGAACTTCCAGTGACTGCCAGGGTCAGCTGTCACGCGGTTGCCACCGCCATTGGTGTTGAGTGTCACTGTACCATTGTTGAGATTAAAGGTCACTTTTCCGTCCGTCAGGTTTTCGTCTGGCAGCAGCAGATACGGCGTGTTTGTCTGTAGCGTAGCCGTTTCGGTCATCGTTGCCTCCCACTTGCCTGTCGTTTCATTCTTCGTAACACCCGTGAACTTGTAGAGTGTGCCGCCCGTCAGCATCTGTCCTTCGCCAAGCGAGAACGGCAGCATCACCGTGGATGGCTTACTGGCAGTAAATGTGCGGTTGTAGAGTACACCATTCACCGTCACATCATTGTCGAAGTTCACCGTGGTAGTCGATGTACCGTCGAATATGACGGCGATTTTGTCTGCATAGGCACTCCAAGCAGACTTATAGGAGACCACTTTGTTGCTGAGCACGTAGATATTTGTCAATTTGTTGCATCCACTAAAGGCAGAACCGCCTAAAGTGCAATCCGGGGCATAAACAGTGATCGTAGCCAGATTAGAGCAATTATCGAAGGCATGATCGCCGATGCTCGTTACACTGGCGGGGATGATAATCGACGTCAGACTAGAGCAATTATCGAAGGCCTGATCGCCGATATTCTCCACGCTGGCAGGGATTTCAATCGACGTCAGACTAGAGCAACTTTGGAAGGTTGCATCACCGATGCTCGTAAGCTGCGAACCTGTAGCAAATGTGACTGATGTCAGACCAGTGCAACCACTGAAGGCTTCATAGTCGATGCTCGTCACACTGGCAGGGATCTCAATCGATGTCAGATTAGTATTATAGAAGGCATAACAGCCGATGCTCGTCACGCTGGAGGGGATATTGATAGATGTCAGACCTGTGCATCTACCGAAGGCTAAATTGCCAATGGTCGTCACTCCATTCCCGATGACGAAAGTTTTGATGGAAGAACGATAATCTTTCCACGGTTGATCAGAAGGAACATAATCCGCCATAGCCCCCGTTCCGGTGATGGTGAGGGTGTAATTGGGAGATTCGCCGGTCAACACCCATACCACGTCTGTCTCATGATCAGTTGTGCCGCAATATCCACCAGTTATTCCCTTGATTTTGCCTGCATAGGTTTTCCAGTTTTTCTTTATTTGATAGGTGTCCACTAAGTCGCTGAACACGTAGATATTTGCCAATTTGTCGCATCCACTAAAGGCAAAATCACCTAAAGTGCAAGATGGGGCATAAACAGTGACAGTAGCCAGATTAGAGCAATTCTGGAAGGCACTATTACCAATGGTCGTCACGCTGGCGGGAATTTCAATCGATGTCAGACCTGTACAACCATAGAAGGTACTCCCACCGATGCTCGTCACGCCGGCAGGGATCTCAATCGATGTCAGACCAGAGCATCCTTCGAAGGCAGAAACACCGATGCTCGTCACGCCGGCAGGGATCTCAATCGATGTCAGACCTGTACAACCATAGAAGGCATACCCACCGATGCTCGTCACGCTGGCAGGGATTTCAATCGATGTCAGACCTGTACAACCATTGAAGGCATAATCGCGGATGATCGTCACGTCGTCAGGGATGGTCGTGTTTTTACATCCCGCTATCAATGTGTTGCTCGATTTTTCTATAATCGCATTACAATTGTCGCGAGAGTCATAGACCGCATTCTCTCCATCCACAGTCATTGCTTCTAAATTGCTACAATTTATGAAGGCACCATTGCCGATGCTGGTCACGCTGGCAGGGATATTAATCGATGTCAGACCTGTGTAATTGAAGGCAATATTACCAATGCTCGTCAACTGCGAACCTGCAGCAAAAGTGACGGTAGCCAGACCACTACAATTACGGAAGGCATTATTACCGATGGTCGTCACGCTGGCAGGGATATTAATCGATGTCAGACCTGTGTTATTGAAGGCATTATTACCAATGCTCGTCAACTGCGAATCTTCAGCAAAAGTGACTGTAGCCAGATAAGAGCAATTCCAGAAGGCACTCCCACCGATGCTCGTCACGCTGGCAGGGATTTCAATTGATGTCAGACCAGTGCAATATGCGAAGGTATAATTGCCAATGCTCGTCACACCAGCCCCGATGACGACAGTTTTGATAGAAGAACGATAATCTTTCCACGGTTGGTCGGAAGAAGATGCATAATCCGCCATAGCCCCTGTTCCGGTGATGGTGAGGGTGTAATTGGGGGATTCGCCGGTCAACTCCCATGTCAAGTTATATCCACACGAACCACTGGTCTCCTGACCCGGCTGCCACGGACCCTGCGCCCATGCCGTCGCAGTCGTGAGCATCATCACTAGCAGCAGCATGGCTGCCCGTCGCATTGCGCCCAGCCCCGAGGCCAACGGCGCGAAAAAGTTTTTCTTAATATTCATTGTTATTTCCTCTATCTTTCTCATCGCAATGGTTGAATATTCGAGTGCAAAGTTACGATTAACCGAGCAAAGAACAAAATAAATGCATTTATTTTTTCTTTCGAGGTGCCGCCTACCTTCGACCGAAGGTGCAAAGGTACGAAAATTTCGATTAAACGAGAACAAAAGAAATTTATTTATTTTGTCGAGTGTGAGAAATTTATCTAATAAGCGAGAAGAAAACCAAATTTTATTTGGATTTTCTCAAGCGTGAGTACCTTCGACGAAGGTCAAAAATCCCCCATTTCAACGGAAACTCTCCCTCGGAGGGGCTGTAAGAGAAGGGTATACTGCATGAGCTACCACAAAGCAGATGAAGAGTAAACAATATCTGTACGAAGTCTACGTTCTTAGGAAAAGAGTCAACCTCTCCAGTGAAAGTAGTCAACTGTTCTCAGAGAGAAGAGTCAACCAAATCCGTATGGGTAGAAAAATTACAAAATTGCCTCTAGAGCGAACGAACGAACAGTTGAACAGTTATTTTTTTTAATTTTAGTTTGAATAGAAATCTATATATTATATATATATTCAATATATATATAATATATAATATATATACAATAAATATACGCAGTTGCGGAATTTGTTTTTCATTAACTGTTCAACTGTTCGTTCGTTCGGATACAACACACACAGGCAATATCTGTAATCCCTCCATTGGAATAGCCTACAAAAGGGTATAGTAGTATCTGCCATCGCCCTCGATAGATACTGGAATCAGCGATGATAGATACTGGAATAAGGGATAGTAGATACTACTATCAAATGCTAAGAATATGTTAACACAAATTAACAAGAAATTCGCATTTTATTAACAGATTTTCACAGAAAATATCCGCCAAATTATTGACATGGCGTGTTAAATATATTAATTTTGCACGAGTGTTAGTACAATCAAATTACAAGGTGAATATGGAAATGAAGAGACGACTGATGACGGCAATGATGATCGCAATGAGTATGGGGATGATGAATGCCCAGACAGTTCAGAAACAGGTGGTGGAAGAAGGAGGTACCGGACCTTTCAAGTCTGAGGTGGTGGGAGACGCTTCCTGTCCGGGCTTCACGGTGTACCGTCCACAGAACCTGAAGGAAGTGGTGGCAAAGCACGGTGCCCTGCCTGTGATCGTCTATGCCAACGGTGCTTGTTTTAATCATAACGTGGAGATGCGTCTGTTGCTGAGCGAGGTGGCATCCCATGGCTATGTCGCCGCGGCTATCGGACCATATGACGAGGCAGACGTGATGGCACAGTGGAGAGGGGTGCTGAAGGCGGCTTATCCTGAGACCAAGGGTGAGGTGGTGATGGCTAACGGCGAGAAGATCATGCCCTTAACCCCAGAGGAGCTCAAGGCCCGTCAGGAGGAACAGGCGAAGCAGCGTGCGACAGAAGCCAAGAAGGGTAAGAAACAGCCTGCCGCCCCGCAGTTCAGTACCTATCCTAAGATGCTGCTGGAGGTGCTCGATTGGTTGACAGAGCAGAACGCTGCCGCAGGCTCGGAATACTATCACTGTCTCGACCTCGACCATGTGGCAGCCATGGGACAGTCGTGCGGCGGTGCCCAGGTGTTGGCAGTGGCTTACGACCCTCGTCTGAAGACCTGTGTGATGCTGAACACAGGCATCGGTGACATGGAGATGATGGGGGCGTCGAAAGAGTCGCTGAAGAATCTGCATCAGCCGATGTTCTATATGATCGGCGGTCCAGCAGACATCGCTTATGCCAATGCGCAGAAAGACTATGAGCGTATCGCTGACCATATCCCTGTAGTGATGCTGAACTCAAAGGACGGGCATAGCGGCACCTACTATGAGAAGCATGGCGGCAACTATGCCAAGGCAGTGGTGAAGTGGCTCGACTGGCAGTTAAAGGGACAAGTGGGACAGTCTGCCCTCTTCCTCGATGATGAGTACCTGAAGATGAAGTTCCCTGAGTGGCAGGGGGTGAGAAAGAATTTCTAACAGCCGCAGCGCTTATCCGTCACTTGGCGGAATATGTCTGGAAGACCAGAAAGGTGTCGTCGGCGTGGATGGTGAAGGTGGCTCCTGATGCCTCGTTCAACGTTCCCTGCCACCATTCCGTGGTGGGATAACATTGCCATTTCAAGCCCTCCGACGACAGTGCCACGCATCCGAAGTTAAAGACGCTGACCTGTTGATGGGGGAACGACTCGAAAGTCCTGATGCCTCTTGCCGGTGTGAAGAACCCATGGTCGGTGAACATCGTCCCCTCCACTTGGTATTCCCGGAAATAGCGCACCAGCAGCGAGATATTCCCTAGGGTATGGTCCTCCCGCTTGCCCGTGCATCCCAGATACGCTATCCTCCGCCACCCCTGTGCGACACAATAGCGCGTCGCCTTTGTCAAGTCGTTGTCCTCCTGTTCGTCAATTTGTATCAGACGGTCGTGATACTGTGCCGGTACGGAGTCACCGTCCCCTATGACGACATCCGCGTCAGGGAATGACCGGATGGCACCGTCACAACAGACGACATGACCTGCCGTATGCAATACCTGTAATGGAACAGGGTGCGTCGGGAACGACCCGTTGGCTAAGATGACGGCATCAAACATTGTTAAGTTCATATTTGGTAATCTTTGTCATCTTCTTCCACTTATAATAGCCTGCAATGGCGATGACGACATACAGCCCGTAGAGACCAGCCTTGAAGGGAATCCCCTTGGTGATATAGAGGTAGGTGCATACGGCATCGACGACAATCCAGAACAGCCACTGTTCCAGGAATTTACGTGCCAGAGCCCAGAGTCCTACAAAGGAGAGGGCGTTGGTAAAGGCGTCGAGGACAGGGATGGTGGAGTTCGTCCATGTGATGAGAATATAGTATGTCACACCCCATGCCACCAAGAAGGCGACGGTCGCTGGCAGGTAATACCGATGGGGCATGTGGATGATCGGTAATGGCTTATGCTCCTTCCTGGTCTTCTTGAATCGCCAGAAGACAAAACCGTAGAAGGCGGCAAGGGTATAGTAGACAGCCATCCCGGCATCGCCATAGAGTCCGTGCCGCCAATAGAGCACGACATCGAGTGCGGGCATGACGATGCCCACCAGCCACAGCCAGATGCTGGCACGATACTCAAGCCAGATATACACCAGCCCGAGTACCGTTGTGAATATGTCTAACCAGTCTATCATCAGAAATTAACCGACAGATGAGCCATGAGGTTAAAAGGTGCCGAGGGGGCGAAGCCTGCCTCATACTGATCACTCTCTCCCCAGCCTGTGGCAATCACTTTGTCGCCTTGTTTGACAAAGGCAGGGGCTGCCCAACCGTTGTTGTCGTACTTTGCCGAGAAGAGGTTATAGAGTGTCAAGCCCACCGTGACATCCTTCATACCCAGCTTGGGCATCCGGAAGTTATAGCTCAGGTCTACATTCGTCGTGAAATGTCCTTCCAGCATCATGCCCACATTGATGAGCTGACCGTTGTCATCCTGTGTCTGGTAGCTCTTGAAACCGGTGTTCGTCATGTACTGCTCACTGACATATTGGCTCTGGACACTGGCTTTCAGTCCACGATAGCTGAAAGTGAGGATATTGTTCAGGATGAAGTCAGGTGAGAAAGCCAGTGGCTGGTTACCCAGGTCGGCAACACCGCCATCCATCAATTGCACGGTAATCCCTTTGACACGATTCTTCGACCAAGTGGCATTGACATCCCAGCGGAACCAGTCCACGGGTTTCAGGGCAGCCTCCAGTTCCACACCCAGGCGATAGCTGTCGGGCAGGTTACGTGTAATAGCCTCACCGATCTTGTCGATCTCACCTGTCAGCACGAACTGGTCCTTATAGTTCATCCAATAGAGGTTGGCACCTGCCGTAAACAGCTGACTCTGATACTTATAGCCCACCTCCAGGTCGTTCAGTCTTTCAGCCTTGGGCTGGTCCAGCTCGGCGTTCAGACTGTTCTGGAAATTGTTGCGGGTCGGTTCTTTATGGGCAATGGCGTAGGAGGCGTAAACCTTATGGTTGGAGGTGATGTCATAGTTCAGTCCGAATTTAGGATTAAAGAAATCATACGACACCTTCATATCATAGACAATACGCTTATTGGTATTCCAGTTGATCTCGTCCGTGGGACCCACCATCTTGATACCCACATGACGGTATTGCATGTCGACATACGCGTTCAGTCCGGGCAGGAAGTCATAGGTCACCTTGCCATAGACGTTGAAGTCGGTCTTCTTGGTATTGTCGTCATAGTATTTATGGTTAGGCTGCAAGGGAGCCACAGGGCTCTTCACCCAGGTCACATAGCCAAAGTGGTCACCGTTGTACCTGTTCCAGCCACCGCCAAAGGTAGCCTGCAGGTTCTTACGATTGTTATAGTTCAGTGATGCCACCACCCCATAAAAGTAGTTATCCATCTTCTTCTGGCGCACCAAGTCGCTCTTCTCCCAGGTCTCCTGCGGGTCCAGATCATACTCAAGGAGGGTGCGTTTACGCTTATACTCCTCATAGTAGCCGTCACCCTTGGTATAGTGCAGGGCGGCATTCAGGTTCAGCACGTCAGAGAGGCGCTGGTTCCAGATGAGCTGATAGTTCTGCTGGTGGTAGTTGTCCGTCTGGTTGTCATAATAGCGGGTGTTACCGTCCTCGTCATAGTATTCACCACATGAGTTATAGGTGCGCCCATATAACGCCTGCTCATATTTCGACGTGTAGTTCCAGGCATGATAGGTCTCCTCGACACCATTGAAGGTGATGAACTTCACCATGGTATTGTCGCCGAAGTAGCCTGCCTGCAGGAAATAGGAGTTCAGCTTGGTCGAGGCACGGTCGAGGTAACCCTTCGACCCGATATTGGAGAGACGCCCCTGGATGCCCCAGTGTCCGCCCAGCAGTCCTGTGCCGAAACGCAGGGTCTCCTTATGGCTATAGTAAGAACCTGCACTGAGGTCAATGCCCACAAACGGTTCCGTACCGATGTTCTCCGTTTGCATATTGATGGTGGCACCAAAGGCACCGGCACCGTTCGTGGAGGTACCCACACCACGCTGGATCTGCATCGACTGCACACTGGAGGCGAAGTCGCCCATGTTCACCCAGTACAGTTGGGCACTCTCGGCGTCGTTCATCGGTATGCCGTTGGCGGTGATATTGATACGACTGGGGTCTGTGCCACGGACACGCAGGGACGTATAGCCGATACCGTTACCCGCGTCGGAAGTCATCGTCACTGAGGGTGTCAGCGACAAGAGATACGGTACGTCCTGTCCGTAGTTGACAGCCTTCAACTGTTCCTTGTTCATGTTGGTGAACGCCATCGGTGTCTTCTTGGTGGCACGTGTCGCCACCACCTGTACGTCTTGTAACTCCACATTTTTCAGTGAGTCCATCTCCTCTGCCTGTACTGTCATCACAGTTCCCAGCAGACCTAAAAAGCACCATTTCTTCATCCCTTTTTTCATTTTAATCTTTCATTTTTAATTTTTAATCTTTCATCTACAAAAAGGGGGTGTTATCTTGAATCTCGAACTCTATCATCCCTACGTCGGTATGACCCGCATCAGGTTAAGAGGGTATCATCTCAGCCGCCAACAGACGGCACCCCTTGATAATTCGAGTGCAAAGGTACATAATTTCGATTAAACGACAACAAAAGAAATCGATTTCTTTTGTCGAGTGTGAGAAATTTATCTAAATAATAAATGAAAATTGGTCATTGAAAACAGAAAATTTCCAATGACCATAGTATCCTCCCCCTCAACAGGGGGAGGTTAGGAGAGGGTCTCTATCCGAATTTCTCCACCGCCTCGTAATAGGTGTCGAGACTGCCGATGTCGAAACGTCCCGCCGTCATCTGCCACGCATGCATCGTGGTATGGTCGACCATATAATGGGCGAGGTTACCCGGGGCGTCCTTGCCACAGCCGTTCTCTACAGAATGGCGCACCAGGTCGAGGTCTTTCCTCATATATATATAAAAAGGTGGTACTGCCCAGTGGCTCTTCGGCTCTTGTGGCTTCTCCTCCATGTTCAGCACCTTCATCTGCTCATCGACCACGATGACCCCTGTGCGTTGCAGTTTCTCGATACTGGGTTGCTCGTGGCACATGATACAGGAGGTCTGTTTCCCCTTGGCGAAGTCGACAAACTCCTGGAAGGAAAAGAACAACAGGTTGTCGGCGGCAACGACAAGCATATCATCATCGATATGGAGCTTGTCCATCGCAAACAGCAAGTCGCAGACAGCACCTAAGCGTGTGTCGTTGGTGGAGGTACCGTCATCCATAATGGTAATGGGCTTGGTATAACGCTGCGTCGTTTTCCATTCCTCGAAGATGGGTGCGAACTTATGATTCGTCACAATGATATGCTCGTCAATCTCTGGAATCTGATCGATGTCATCAAGCATACGTCCTAAGATGGTGTTCTCTCCTATCTTCAACAGGGGCTTCGGGAAATTCTTCGTCAACTCCCCCAGTCTGGTGGCATATCCTGCCGCAATCACGATATTCTTCATCACTCTTAACTTTAATTCTCAACTAAACAAAGCGAGCACCGTTGTCGGGACGGACCCAGAAGACTTTAAAGGTCTTCTCATACTCAGGAAACTCCTCCAGATAACGACGGGTAAGCTCTTTCTCTATATTCTCCTTATGAGCCGGGTCTACCAAGGCGATACAAGCACCCTTGAAACCGGCGCCACTGAACCTGCCGCCATAGACACCAGGCAGTGAGCGCATGATCTCATAGATAGCGATCAGCTCAGGACTGCCACACTCATAGTTATGGATACTGCTCTCACAGGAGTCGAAGGACAGCTTGCCGAAGAGTTTCAGGTTACCTGTCTCCCATGCTGTCACACCCTGACGCACCCTTCTGTATTCTGAGTAGAAATGCTCGGCACGACGGGCAAAACGCGCAGGCATGGCGATACGTGTCTTGTCGAATGTCGACTTGGGGATGTCACGTAGGAAGGTCTTGTCGAAGGTCTTCAAGGGCTGCTCGGTATAGGCAAGCATATTCCATGCCGCCGTCTTACACTCATAGACTCGCAGGTTATAGTCGGAGTTCACCAGAGAACGGGTCAGTCCAGAGAAGAAGATACCGATCTCAAAGTCGGGCATCTCCGCATTCCGCTTGATGATACGATAGTCGTTGGTGTCACAGTCGAGGAACAGCAGTCCGTCTTTCTTACCCAGTGCGATACAAGCCTGGTCCAGCAGACCGTTGTTCAGTCCGATATACTCCCGTTCTGCCTCTGAGGCGATCTTCACCACCTCGAAAGGTTGCAATACGATATCGTTCGCCTTGGCGAAAGCCATCACATAGGCTATCAGCACTGCTGCGGAGGATGACAACCCACCCACAGGAAGGGAGCCTTGTATCACACCCTCGATACCTCGTTTCAACTCAAATCGTTTCCTCAGCGCATATTTAGCACCACGGGCATAGTCGCCCCAATGGTGCTCCTTCACCTGCGAGGGGGTATTCACATGAAACTGTACGTCGCCCTCAAAAGTTTTTGACGACAACTGCACGAGGCTGTCCTCGCGCGTATTAAACCAAAGGTCAACACCCTTGTCAATGGCAAAACCGGTCACCAGTCCATGCTGATGGTCTACATGGGCACCTAAGGGACATACCCTGTAAGGTGAGAAAATGTGATACTGAAATGATTGTTCCATAAGTGATTTTTAGTCAAAGGAGGTCCCAACCGTGGGGGCTGAGACCTCTTTTTAATATTAGGTTTTCTGTTTAGAAGTCCATCTTGTCAAGGGCATCCGTGAAGTCCTTAGGCTCATTGCTGGGCTCATGGTACTCCTCGTTACGCTCAGGGCGCTCACGACGCTCCGGACGGGGGCGGCGCTCACCACGCTCCGGACGCTCACGACGCTCGCCACGCTCTGGACGTGGACCACGCTCCGGGCGCTCACGACGACGCTGCTGAGGCTCTACATAGTCGGCAGGCTTCTCAACGAGTACACGATGAGAGAGCTTGAACTTACCTGTCTTCGGGTCAATCTCCAACAGTTTAACGGTGATCTTGTCACCTTCCTTCAGACCGGCTTCCTCGACAGTCTCAAGGCGCTTCCAGTCAATCTCTGAAATATGGAGCAGACCGTCCTTGCCAGGCATGAACTCTACGAAGCAGCCGTAAGGCATGATGCTGCGGATCGTACCCTCGTAGACCTCACCAATCTCCGGGATGGCGACGATAGCCTTGATCTTGGCGATAGCGGCGTCGATGACCTCCTTGTTAGGACCGCTGACCTGAATCTTACCAACTCCGTCTTCCTCATCGATGGTGATGACGGCACCAGTATCCTCCTGCATCTGCTGGATGATCTTTCCACCAGGACCAATCACCGCACCAATGAACTCCTTCGGAATCTCGAAGGCCTCGATACGTGGTACCTGTGGCTTCAGCTCCGGACGTGGCTCGGCGATGGTGTCTGTGATGCACTTCAGGATGTGCTCACGACCAGCCTTTGCCTGCATCAGCGCTTTCTCCAGGATATCGAAAGACAGACCGTCACACTTGATATCCATCTGGGTAGCGGTCAGACCGTCCTTGGTACCAGTGGTCTTGAAGTCCATATCACCCAAGTGATCCTCATCACCGAGGATATCACTCAGTACGGCATACTTGTCCTCACCTGGGTTCTTGATCAGACCCATGGCGATACCAGAGACGGGTTTCTTCATAGGAACACCAGCGTCCATCAGGGCGAGGGTACCGGCACATACGGTAGCCATAGAAGAGGAACCGTTAGACTCCAGGATCTGTGATACGACACGTACGGTATAGGGGAAGTCTGCGGGAATCATATCCTTCAGACCACGCCATGCGAGATGACCGTGACCGATCTCACGACGACCGACGCCACGCTGTGCCTTAGCCTCTCCCGTACAGAACGGTGGGAAGTTATAATGCAACAGGAAACGCTGGTAGCTCTTGTCGAGCACGTCATCCACGAGTTTCTCATCGAGCTTAGTACCCAGGGTGACCGTTGTCAACGACTGTGTCTCACCACGGGTGAAGATAGAGCTTCCATGAGGCATGGGCAGTGGAGACACCTCACACCAGATAGGACGGATCTCGTCTGTCTTACGACCATCGAGACGGATACCCTCATCGAGGATGCAACGACGCATGGCGTCACGCTCCACATCATGATAGTAACGCTCCATCATGGCATATTTCTCCTCCAGCTCATCTTCTGTCAGGTCAGCATGCTCGGCAGCATATTTCTCCTTGAAGTCATTGAGGATCTTCTCGAAAGCCTCGGCACGGGCATGTTTCTCAAGAGCCTGCTTCGTCACGTCATAGGCGGGCTGGTACAGCTCCTTGTTCATACGCTCACGTAGCTCCTCATCGTTGACCTCATGGTCGTACTCACGCTTCACATCCACACCCAGCTCCTTGCTCAGCTCGGTCTGTAACTCACACATAGGCTTGATGGCTGCCATAGCAGCTTTCAGGGCACCGATCATATCCTGCTCGCTGACCTCCTTCATCTCACCCTCTACCATCATGATATTCTCAGCAGAGGCACCAACCATGATATCCATGTCGGCTTCCTTCATCTGCTCGAAGGTAGGATCAATCACATACTCCCCATTGATACGAGCCACGCGAACCTCAGAGATGGGGCACTCGAAGGGGATATCTGAACATGCCAACGCTGCGGATGCGGCAAAGCCGGCAAGAGCATCAGGCTGGTCAACACCATCGGCACTGAGCAGCATCACGTTGACAAATACTTCTGCGTGATAATTGGAGGGGAACAGGGGACGGAGCACACGGTCGACCAGACGACTGGTGAGAATCTCATTGTCCGAAGCCTTACCCTCGCGCTTGGTGAAACCACCGGGGAAACGTCCTGCGGCGGCATACTGCTCTCTGTAGTCTACCTGCAGAGGCATGAAATCTGTTCCGGGAACTGCATCTTTTGCGGCACAAACAGTAGCCAGCAGCACGGTGTTGTTCATACGGAGAATAACACTTCCATCGGCCTGCTTTGCCACTTTCCCGGTTTCAATGGTGATGGTTCTTCCATCAGGCAATTGAATACTTTTCGTAATTACGTTCATCTTGTAAAAAAACATCTAAAATAAATAAAGGGTGCAAAGGCAGTGCAAAACGAATGCAGAATATCTTGTTTTCAACTGTGGTATAGCCTGCTTTCGCAGTCGCAATGCCAAATGCGGCTGCAAAGGTACACATTATTAATTGATAAAACGAAAAATCCCGCATTATTTTTCTTTTTTTATGAAATTAGTCGTATCTTTGCACCGTGTACAAGAACCATATTCCGAACTAATGATGCGACGAGTATTTTTCCTTATCAGACCGAACCGAGATTTAAATTCTATATTCAAAAATGTCCAAAACAAAAATCCCTGCGTGGCAGGGGTTTTTGTTATTTCATCAACAAGGCGGAAAGTTCCTTCATGCCCTCACTGGCTCCCTTTTGGATTTGTTGAACATTAGCACCAGCGGAGACAGGTTTGGGATCGATGAGGTAGATGGGGACTCCTGGTTGCACATACTGTACCAATCCAGCGGCAGGATAGACGTTGAGGGAGGTGCCGATGATGATGAAGATGTCTGCCTTCATGGCCTCGGCGGCTGCAGCACTGATCATGGGAACACCCTCACCGAAGAAGACAATGAATGGGCGGAGCAGGGAACCGTCACCTGCCTTCGTGCCAGGCTCTACCTCACAATTCTCAGGTGTCAGCGTGATCTGGTAACGGGGGTCATCCACGTCACGGCTGGAGCATACCTTCATCAGTTCACCATGCAGGTGAATGACCTTCGATGAACCAGCCATCTCATGGAGATTATCGACATTTTGGGTGACAACGGTCACATCGTATTTCTCTTCCAGTTTTGCCACCAGACGGTGTCCCTCATTGGGTTGTGTGCCGATGCATTTTTTACGCAGCATATTATAGAAATTGGTCACCAAGGTAGGATCCGCCTCCCATCCCTCATGAGTCGCTACTTTTGCCACAGGATAGTTCTCCCATAGTCCGTCAGCATCTCGAAAAGTCTTCAGTCCACTCTCTACCGACATACCGGCACCAGTCAAAACAACAATTTTCTTCATAAGCCTTTATATTTAGATTTTTTGCAAAAATAATAAATAATTGAGAGTTGGCAATTGAGAATTGAGAAATATTTTTTAAATTTGCAAAATTAAACAGAAAAGCTCATGAAAGTATTACGTGACAGAATTATGCAAGACGGACGCTGCCTGGATGGTGGCATCTTGAAAGTCGACCGTTTCATCAATCATCAGATGGATCCTTACCTGATGAAGCAGATCGCTATTGAGTTCATCCGACGCTTTGCCGACGAGGACATCAATAAGATCATTACTGTGGAAGCGTCGGGTATCGCTCCAGCTGTCATGCTGGGTTATCTGATGGAGTTGCCTGTTGTCTTCGCCAAGAAGAAAAAGCCCTCAACGATGGGTGAGTTCTATGTGTCTACGGTCCGCTCGTTTACGAAGCAACGTGAATATCCCCTGATGGTAAGTTGTGAATACCTGTCCAGTGAGGATAATGTGTTGTTTGTTGACGACTTCCTGGCTTATGGTAATGCCGGACTGGGTATCATTGACTTGTGCCAGCAAGCAGGAGCCACCATCGTCGGCATGGGGTTCATCATCGAGAAGGAGTTCCAGCATGGCAGAAAGGTTTTGCAGGATCACGGTATTCATCGTATCGAGTCGCTTGCTATCATTGAATCATTGGAGAATAATGAGATCAAGCTAAAATAATGTAGTCATGGAAGACGGCAAGAGCAAACTTTATTCTGTCTTCTCTAAAAAGGATGAGTGAACTAACCTTACGCAAGCGCATTGCTTTGGAGGCGGCGGCTCTGATGAGTCGGAATATCCTCAAGGAACATCCCTTGAGACAGTTGTTCTGGGAATGTACCTTGCGATGTAATGTGAATTGCCGCCATTGCGGTAGTGACTGCAGGAAACTGTCGGAAGTCAAGGACATGCCACGTGAGGATTTTTTCCATGTGCTTGATAGTATTGCCGGCAGGGCCGATCCACATCGGGTTTTTGTGACGATCACAGGAGGAGAACCGTTGTTGCGTGATGACTTGGAAGTTTGTGGAAAAGAGATTTTCGAACGGGGCTTCCCCTGGGGTATGGTGACTAACGGACTCATCCTGACCCCAGAGCGTTTTGAGTCGTTGCGGAAGGCAGGGATGCATAGTATCACTGTCAGTATGGACGGTCTGGAGGAGAACCACAACTGGATGCGTCGTCATCCCCAGAGTTTCCAGATGGTCGATCAGGTCTTAGATCTCTTCGTGCAGCATCCGCAGATTGCTTCTGATGTCGTCACCTGTGTCAACCAACGTAATTATGAGCAGTTACCGGCTATCCGTGACTATCTTATCAGTAAGGGCATCGGTTATTGGCGAATCTATTCTATCTTTCCTGTTGGACGTGCCGCCAACGACCCGGTGATGCAGATTAGTAATGAGCAATATCGTGGGATGCTTGATTTCATCCGTAAGACTCGCCAGGAGGGAAGGATTCATGTTTCCTATGGCTGTGAGGGCTTCCTCGGACGTTATGAGGGTGAGGTCCGTGAGTTGTTCTTCAATTGTCAGGCAGGGGTGACGGTAGGTTCTGTGATGGCAGACGGTTCCATCGCTGCCTGTGCCAGTATCCGTGCCGACTATCATCAGGGCAATATCTATGAGGACGACTTTATGGAAGTGTGGGAGAACCGCTATATGCCCTATCGTAACCGTGAATGGATGCGGAAAGGTGAATGTAAGGATTGTCGCTATTGGCGATACTGTCAGGGGAATGGTATGCACCTGCGGGATGGGAACGGTAACCTCATCCTCTGTCATCTAAAACGCATCCAAGAGCCGAGTCTGACCGTTAAATAATCTTTTTTTCATTAATTTTCTTTGTTTTGTCCTCGCTTAATAGTACCTTTGCACCCGAAATCATCAAGCGCTTGAGTTATGAAGAAGATTCGTTGTTTTGTCAATCTGGCTCTCTCTGCCGTCATTGTGGCTCTGGGTTTCGGTTCTTGTGTGTCTCAGCAAAAATACCGGGAAGCTCAGGAAGAGATTCAGCAACTGAAAGCAGAGAATGATGCGTTAAAAGAAGATAACGCAGGTTTAAAGCGTGAGATGCAGAAAATCATGGACTATAAGAAGCGTATAGAGGAGCGTAAGGTGGTTTATGGACCACGACCCACCTCTTTCCAGGAAAAAATCAACAAGTAGTTTACATTAATAATATTATAGAGAAAGAAAATGGATAAAATTAGTTATGCGCTGGGTCTGGGCATAGGTCGTCAATTAGCCCAGATGGGTGCTGCTGAGTTAAATATCGATGATTTTGCTACAGCTATCAAGGATGTGATAGCAGGCAATGACTTGAAGGTATCTCATCGGGAGGCACAGCAGATCGTACAGGACTATTTCGCTGCTCAAGAGGAAAAGATCAACAAGCAGCGTTCCGAGCAAGGCAAGGTTCATAAGGAAGCTGGTGAGAAATACCTCGCCGAGAACGCCAAGAAAGACGGTGTGATTACCCTGCCGAGTGGACTGCAATATCAAGTACTGAAGGAAGGTAATGGTAAGAAACCTACTGCAAAAGACAGTGTGAAGTGTCATTATGAGGGATTCCTTATTGATGGTACCGTCTTTGACAGTAGTGTTGAGCGTGGTGAACCTGCCGTTTTCGGACTGCAGCAGGTGATTGCCGGATGGACAGAAGGTCTGCAGTTGATGCAGGAAGGTGCCAAGTACCGTTTCTTCATTCCTTACCGTCTTGCTTACGGAGAGGGTGGCGCAGGAGCTTCTATCCCTCCATTCGCAGCTCTTATCTTCGACGTAGAGTTGATTCAAGTGATGTAATATCGAAATATTGAAATAATAAAAAAAGAAATGAGAAAGTTTACTTTTGCTGCTATTGCAGCAGTAGCCGCAGCCACGATGTTCTCTTGCGGCAATGGCACTCCTAAGGCTAACCTGAAGAGTGATGTTGATACTGTCAGCTATGCTATTGGTATGGCTCAGACAAATGGTCTGAAAGATTATCTCGTGAATCGTCTGGACATTGATACCGCCTATATGGACGAGTTTATCAAGGGTCTCAACGAGGGTGCTAATGCTGGTGATGATAAGAAGAAGGCAGCTTATTATGCTGGTATTCAGATTGGTCAGCAGATCAGCAACCAGATGGTAAAGGGTATCAACCATGATCTTTTCGGCAATGACTCTACCCAGACCATTTCTCTGAAGAACTTCATGGCAGGTTTCATTAGTGGTACTACTGGAAAGGGTGGTCTTATGACTGTTGACTCCGCCCAGATGGTTGCCCAGAGACTGATGCAGTCTATCAAGGCTAAGAACATGGAGAAGGAGTTTGGTCCCAACAAGGTTGCTGGTGAGAAATTCCTCGCAGAGAACGCCAAGAAAGAGGGTGTGAAGACCCTTGCTGGTGGTGTACAGTACAAGGTTATCAAAGAGGGTAATGGTGCTATTCCAGCTGACACTTCTCGTGTGAAGGTCAATTACGAGGGTCGTCTGCTTGACGGTACCGTATTCGACAGTTCTTACAAGCGTGGTGAGCCGGCAGAGTTCCGTTGCAACCAGGTTATCAAAGGATGGACAGAAGCTCTCGTCCACATGCCCGCTGGTTCTGTATGGGAGGTATATGTTCCCCAGGAACTTGCCTATGGTCCACGTCAGCAGGGTAATGACATTAAGCCTTTCTCTATGCTTATTTTCAAGATAGAGTTGTTGGAGGTTAATCCTAAAAGAAAGTAAACGATGAGAAAAATCATCTTGGTAGCACTCACCCTTATGGTGGGTGCTACTTTCAATAGTGTAAAGGCACAGCAGTTAAATACCCGTATCGACTCGCTGAGTTATTTCGTCGGTATGGCACAGACACAGGGACTGCTAGACTACCTGAAGAACCGCCAGCATATGGATATCGACTGTATGGACGACTTCATACTGGGACTTCGTGAGGCGTTTGCCAGTAGTAGTGACCATCACAAAGCAGCGTATTTTATGGGTACGCAGATTGGTCAGCAGATAGCCAACCAGATGCTGCCGGGTATCAATAAGGAGATCTATGGCAACGACTCCACCAAGAGTATCTCCACAGACCTCTTTTTGTCAGGCTTTATCAGTGGTACCAATGGAAGAGGTGGACTGGTGACGGTAAAGGAGGCTAATGAGAAAGCCCAGACCCTCATGAAAGAAGTGAAGACGGAGCAGGCACTGCTCAAATACGGTGACAACAAGAAGGCCGGTGAGGATTTCCTCAAGACGAATGCCAAGAAGAAGGACGTGAAGACTCTGCCGTGTGGTGTCCAGTATAAGGTTCTGAAAGAAGGCAAGGGAGCACTTCCTACATCCTCGCAGAAAGTGAAGGTCAACTATGAGGGGCGTACTGTCGACGGACATGTCTTCGACAGCTCCTATCAGCGTGGTCAACCTACAGAGTTCCGTTGCAACCAAGTCATTAAAGGATGGACGGAGGCACTTACCCACATGCCTCTCGGTTCAGAGTGGGAGGTGTATATCCCCTATGAACTTGCCTATGGTGAAAATGGTGCTGGCAATGATATCAAGCCGTTCTCGATGCTCATCTTCAAAATAGAACTTTTGGAGATTATAGATAAATAAAAAACAAGGAGAGCAGACAAAAATCTGCTCTTTTTGTTTAAAATACTGCAAATTTATTGTCAAAATGTTGCTCATATCGATAAAAATACCTACTTTTGCTTACAGTTTGTAAACAAAGACCTTATTTTTAATATGGCAACAACAGAAAAAATTGATCAGCTCGACAAGAAAATCCTGAATATTCTGTCGAAAAACGCACGCATCCCTTTCAAGGATGTAGCAGCAGAATGTGGTGTGTCACGTGCCGCCATACATCAGCGAGTACAGCATTTGATAGAAGCTAATGTGATTATGGGTAGTGGGTTCGATGTCAATCCTAAGAGTCTGGGATACAGCACCTGTACCTATGTGGGTATAACGTTGGAGCGTGGTTCTATGTACAAGGATGTGGTAGACTGTCTCCAGCATATCCCTGAGATTGTGGAATGTCATTTCACCACAGGACCATACACTATGATGGTGAAACTGTATGCCCGTGACAATGAACAACTGATGCATCTGCTCAATGGTCGTCTGCAAGATATTCCTGGTGTTGTCGCTACAGAGACCTTGATCTCTTTGGAACAGAGTATCAAACGTGAGATACCTGTTAGTATAAGTGAATAGACTATGAATCCATTTGATTGGCAGTCGCAATTGGCTCAACGAGTGTATGCGACATTTCCTGAGGCAACAAAACGTCCTGTTATTGGTATCACAGGTAATTATGGTGACCTGACCAGTAAACTGGCAGAAGGTTATTATAAGTCTGTCGTTAAAGCAGGAGGTGTACCTGTTATTATTCCACCTGTTGCTGATACAGATGTGATCATCAATACGCTGGAGAATATTGATGCTCTGATACTCAGTGGCGGTGGTGACTATGACCCCCGTTATGCGAATGAAGAGCCTGATCCCAAACTGGGAGAGATCAACGAGGAGCGTGACCTTCCAGAGTTGTTTATTACCCGTCTTGCCTATAACCGTCAGATCCCGATGCTGGGCATCTGTCGTGGTATCCAGACCCTTGCTATGGCATTGGACGGAAAGGTCAAACAGGACATCACGGATATCGCCACTATTAACCATTCCCAGACGGAGGAACGTAGTGTGGCGACCCATCCGGTACTCTTAGAGAAAGACTCTATCCTCTCCCAGCTCTATCCAGAGGTCACAGACCAGAGTCCTCTCCGCGTCAACTCCTTCCACCATCAGGCTGTATGTGACTGTGGAAAACGTTTCCGTGTCACAGCGAAGTCAGAGGATGGTATCATCGAGGCAATGGAGAGTACGGAGTTCAAAGCCATCATGGGTGTGCAGTGGCATCCTGAGTGTCTTGCTGACGGACTGCCTGTTTTTGAGTGGCTCATCCATGAGGCAGCGTTGTTCCGTGAGGCTTGCAGCCTTCATGACGAAATGGTGACGCTTGACTCCCATTGTGATACCCCGATGTTCTTCCCCCAGAATATTGATTTCAGCAGTCGTGACGAACGGATACTTGTTGATTTGCATAAGATGACGGAGGGGCGTCTGGATGCTACCATCATGGTAGCCTACCTTCCTCAGCCTACAGAGAATCCTACAGCCTATGCTGATCAGATTTTCGACAAGATAGAAGAGATTGTCGAGCAGCATAAGGAAGATCTGACTATTTCAAGAAATCCTTTGGAGATTTTATATAATAAGTCTGCTCATAAAAAGACCATCATGTTGGGCATAGAGAACGGTATAGCCCTTGATGGCAACCTGGACAACCTGAAGCATTTTGCAGATCGTGGTATTGTGTATATGACGCTTTGTCACAATGGCGACAACGACATCTGTGACTCCGCAAAAGGTAACCAGACGCATAATGGCGTCAGCAAGTTTGGTGAGAAAGTCATCAAGAAGATGAACAAGTTGGGTATTGTGGTGGATCTTAGCCATGCTTCCGAGAAAAGTTTCTATGACGCCCTGAAGATGAGCAAATATCCTATTGTGTGCAGCCATAGCAACTGTCGTGCCCTCTGCGACCATCCCCGTAACCTCACAGACGACCAGATGCGTGCTCTTGCTGAGAAGGGTGGTGTCATGCAAATAACGCTCTATCATGGTTTCCTGCGTTCTGATGGAGAGGCAACCGTTGAGGATGCCATTGCCCATCTGGAACATGCTATTGAGATCATGGGTATTGACCATGTCGGAATAGGTAGTGACTTCGATGGCGATGGTGGTATTCGCGGCTTTGCCAACGCTTCTGAGGTCATCAACTTCACACGTCTGTTGCTGAAACGAGGCTATTCAGATGCGGAAATCAAGAAAATATGGGGAATGAATTTCCGCCGTGTGATAGTAGAAGCCCAATCTGCTAATAAGAAACTATGGTAACATATAACATAGAGAATGTCCGTTTCCCGAATATCAAACGTCGGGAGACGACCGCCTGGATTCGTCGGGTAGCAGCCACCTATGGGAAGAAAGTGGGAGAGGTGGGCTACCTCTTCTGTGATGATGAGCATATCCTGGAGGTCAACAGGCAGTACCTGGGCCACGACTATTATACGGATATCATCACTTTCGACTATGACGAGGGTGATGTGCTCAATGGTGATCTCGTTATCTCACTGGATACTGTACGCTCCAATGCCGAGCTCTTTCATAAGGAGTATGATGAGGAATTGCATCGTGTCATCATTCATGGTATCCTTCACCTTTGTGGAATCAACGACAAGGGTCCTGGGGAGCGTGAAATGATGGAGGCAGCAGAGAACAAAGCTCTCGCTATGCGTTAGAAAGTGACTGGATATATTGCCAAAGCTGTCGATAGAACGGATGACGGGTCAAGGTGGCAACATCCCCGAGGATAATGACTTTCATGCGGGCTCTGGTTATGGCGACGTTCATACGACGAAGGTCACGCAAGAAGCCTATCTGTCCGTCGTCATTCGAGCGTACCATGGAGAGGACGATGATATCTCGCTCTTGTCCTTGGAAACCGTCCACGGTATTGATACTGATCTGGCGACGGAAGGGCTTGAAGAACTCACGTTTCATCAACAACCGACGGAGGTATTGTACTTGGGCACGATAGGGTGAGATGATCCCCACATCGATACGCTCATCCAATAGGCGTTGTTTACTGATACGCTCGAAATACTGTTGGAGGGTATTGAGGGTCAGTTCTGCCTCGTCTTTGTTGATACGTCCGAACGACTCCCCGATGAAGGTTTCTTTGAAGGATTTATCAGAGTACTCTGAGTACTCCGAGTTCTCTGAGGGATTAACCCATTCCATTGCTACATCGAGGTCGAGGATGCCGCGATACTTTACATTCGGGGCACTCTCTACCTGTCCGTCATAGAAATAGTTCGAAGAGAAACGCATAATATCGTCGTTCATACGATACTGCATCTTCAACAAGGTAACGACCTCTGGTTTCATCTCCACGATACGCTCCATGAGGGTCTTGTCGAGTCCTGCCTTCAGGGCAGCGATGCTCTTGACGGTGGGAGGCAACTGACAATGGTCACCTGCAAGGATGACACGACTGACACGGCGAATAGGAATCCAACAGGCAGCCTCTAAAGCTTGTGCTGCCTCGTCGATAAACAAGGTGCCGTATTTCTGTCCGTCCAACAGGCGGTTGGCGGCTCCTACCAAGGTACAGGCGATGACTCGTGCCTCTCCGAATAATTCGTTGTTGATGCGAATCTCCAGCTCTGTGGCTCTGCCTTTCAGACTCTCCAGCTTCTGATGGAATTTCTCATCCCCTCGTTTACGATGGGCTCGCAGTTCCCGGATAGCCTTGCGGATCGCCCACAGATGGGGGTAGTCAGGATGCGCCTCGAAGCGTCGCTCATAGGTAAATGACAGCATCTTGTCGTTGACACGGGTAGGGTTGCCAATACGTAACACATTGATACCTCTGTCAACCAGTTTCTCAGAGATCCAGTCGACAGCCATATTACTCTGTGCACATACCAGCACCTGACTCTCACGCATCAGTGTCTCACGGATGGCTTCTACGAGGGTTGTCGTCTTACCAGTACCAGGAGGACCATGGACGATGGCGACATCCTTAGCCCTCAATACCATATTGACAGCATCTTCCTGTGTCTGGTTCAGATAAGGAAAATGCATGGGAGGAAAGACAAAAGTCTCTGCCTTCTGATGGGTGTAGAAGAGGTCACGTAGATAGCCCAAACGACTTTTTCCCTTGATGGCACGGTCGAGGGCTTCCATCATGAGTCGATAAGAAGTCTCGTCGAAGGATAGCTGCACCCCCAAGTTCTGTGTGTTCTGCAGAGTGACCAGGTATCCGTTGTTGGGGATGATACACACCATACGGTCTCCATCCACATAGCTGACAGTAGCCGTAAAGGGGAGGTATTTGATCTTGTTGTCCTCACAGGAGAAGAACATGACGGTCTTTCCGAACTCGAAAGTATGTTCTATCTCCTGATCGGAAGTGCGGATCACCTCAACGGCGAGTTGGTTCAACGAGTTATAATAACTCTTGTCGACCTTCAGGGGATACCATGCATCCCCCCTTTTTACCTTTCGTTGCACACCCATCTCCTCGGTCTGCTTGCGGAAAGTCTCTTTTTCCGTCTGGTACTCCAGCTCGAGCAGCAGCCGTTGTTGTTGTAACGCCTGTATGGGTGATGCTTGTTGTGACATTAGCTCTTGATAATCTTCATCGTATGGATATGCCCCTTGGTATCTGTGACCTTCATGATGTAAATGCCATGTGACTGCATCTGACGGACCTGTTTGCCATCCGTGGTGAAGAACTCACGTTTGGCGACCTCGATATTGTCTTCGCTCCAAACAGAAGGGATGCTAGTGGGCTCTCCTGTCACAGCGACATAGAACTTCTGTGTCCATGTAGTCTCATTGTCATTAACAGTGACATTGACGATACCCACGCCACCATTTCCTTTTGCCTGAACAGAGACGACAGAGCCAGTTATAGAGGGTGTAAAGAGACTGCTCTCGGCAGCAACGCTGTAGGTGGGTGTTCCTTTATCGTAGTTGTCGTTCTGTCCATAGAATCCGGCAAAGAAAGGCTTCACATCAAGTTCCTTGGTGGCATTCGGCTCTACGATGATATAGGGATGTGCCATGAATTCCAGATAGTCTTCCAAGAGCGTCCAGCCGTCATTGTCAGGGTCATCATTCTGGTTGGCGGTATTAGGATCGCTGCCAACAGCCTTCTCATACCAGTCGGGCATACCATCCTGGTCAGTATCCCAGTCGGCAGCACGTTTTTCCTCAGGATAAGCCTCCCAGCCGCCTGTGTGTTCTGTGATGTCCGCCTCGTTGTCTATCTCTCCCTTGATACCAGACTTCGAGCCTTTGTATGTCCAGGTACCGCTCAGCGTCTCTTTAATATTACGCTGGTGGTGCTCGTCACGCTGAGGCATCGTGGCACCTGCATAGCTGGTGACAATCTTCATCGCTTCTTTGGCGCTGTGGATAGTGGCATAGGAGGGGAACAGGGGTGTGTTCACCACATAGTCATAGGTGGTGGGGATATTACCTGTGGCATTATAGGTATCGTTTTTCTTATCAGTAGTCTGCGAGTGGTTTTTATTCTCGCGGATATTACCGTTGATATATGCCTGGTCAGTACCGGCAGGGTTGATGGCATCCTCGAAATCCTGGGTGAAGAGCGTCTTCCTACTGGTGTCTGCGCCCATCTTATAGTAGTTACCCACGAAGTTCACCATGTGACAATTACCATCAGTGGTGCGGTTTTTCCAGTTGTAACATACATTATTGAAGAGGTCCAGTCCGCCAATGGGGATGTTATTGGCATCCATACCGCCGCCCATACTCCAGTTACGACCGTTACAGTTGACGAGGAGGTTATGATGCCACGAGCCGATCTGTCCGTCAATCGTTGCCGCATAGCCATGATTGGTGCCGTCGGGGTAGTTCTTATGACCAGCGATACCTAATGCCTCAGAGATCACGGAATACTGGAAAGAGATATTCTTGGCGCCACGTCCGCTGACCGTCTCATCGGTTCCCCAGGCTGCCGTACAATGGTCGACAATAGCATGGTTGGCACCACTCATACCCATGGCGTTACCTGTGTTCTCGCCATAGATACCCAGTCCGCGCTTGAAGCGGATATGACGTGCGATGACATCAGAGCCGATATTGATATTGGATGCTTTGATACAGATACCCTTGCCTGGTGCTGTCTGTCCGGCGATATAGGCATAGGGCTTGGTGAAATAAGACTCGAAGTCGAGTTCGATGATACCACTGACATCAAACACGATGTAACGAGGCTCGTCGATATTCACCAAACCATAAAGCAACGAGCCTGGAGTGTCCTTGTCACCGCTGAGGTTAGTGACATGATAGACGATGCCGCCGCGTCCACCTTGTGCGTAGCGTCCATAGCCCTCTGCCTCAGGGAAGGCAAGTTGACGGGGGCGGAACGACCATACCAGTCCTTTATGTACCGTTCCATTACTCTCCACCTCGTCGACACGCCAATAGTAATAGTTCTTTGAGACCAGCTGGATGGCGGTGTATTCCGTTTCTGTCCCTTCGTAAATCGGTGATGTGGCATTCTCCACCTCACTCTCATTGGTGCCGAGGAACAGGCGGTGCTTTGTCGCCGTTGGTCCTGCCGTCCATTTCAAGGTGCAGGAACCCTGGTCGGCATCGACATGATAGTCGCGATTGGTGGGGACTGGGTCTTGTGACACAAAAGGTGATGAGTCAAAGAGCAGACCGTTCAGCATGACATTCGTGGTCTGGTAAGTCTTGCCCGTCTCTACGATAGTCGTATACTTGATGTATACCACATCTCCTTCTTTAATGTTGAAGTCGACGTAGGAGAAAGGGGCATCAGCCATCTTCAGGTTTTCTACCGGGTTCTTGACGTTGGCAAAGTCAACGTCATTCTGTTTGACAACATACTCGCCCTCGTTGATTTTCAGTTCTACCTTGATTTTCGGCATATCACCAGACTTGGCATCTTTCCATACATGGTATGCCATAGCGGTATGGCTGCCTGCCGTCATCCCTTTGACCTTGATCTCAATAGAGGTAGGGGTATTGGTACTTGTCGGCGTGTTGTCACCGTCAGCAATGAAAGCCACCACACCATCTCCTAATAAGCGCAGTCCTGTCTGCTCAGTATCTCTTCCCTTGTTACAGGTGTTCTTGTTCCATTGGTCTCTCAGGACATCAGCATTTCCTGTTGCCGAGATGGTGATTTCCATCCCATTGTCGAAAGACATGGATGAGGAGGCGGCTTTAGGAATTTTCCATTCAATATAGCCTGGTTCATGTGTCTGTGCCTCTTGTGCGTTGCTGAAACTGAAATCGATTCGTTGTGCCATCATCGTGAAGGCACATCCTGTCAACATGATTGTTAATAGTAGTTTTTTCATTTGCTTTAGTTTTAGTTTTCTGCTGCAAAGGTACGAAAAAGTTTATAGTTTATAGTTTAAAGTTTATAGTTTTTTGTATTTTTGCACAACAATGAAGTTACACCCCTTACATACTGACATTCAGAAACCGGAACGGTTTACTTATCCTTTCTGCTATGAGCCACATCCGTTGTGCCAGTTGGCAGCGAAAGAGGTGCAGGCGTATATCGCCAGTCATGCGGAGATTAAGGAAGATGCGGATAAAGGAAAGATGTTCGGGGTATTGGTAGTGGATACGTCAGAGGGGGTCTCCTTCCTTGCCGCCTATAGCGGATTGCTGGCAGGACGTAACGACTGGGACTATTTCGTGCCTCCTGTCTATGATGCCCAGCAGCCTGACGGTTATTTCAAAACGAAGGAACGCGAGATATCTCAAACATCAGCCATCAAACATCAAACATCAAAACAGATGTCCCAAGACTTACAGTTGTGGCTGTTCCATCAATATCAGCTGCTGAATGCACGAGGAGAGACGAAAGATTTGGTGGATATCTGGCAAGACTATTACGACCGTCCCAAATTACGGAAAAAATTCCCACTGCCTCCAGGTGGCACAGGAGACTGTTGTGCCCCCAAACTTTTGCAGTATGCCTATCAGCAACACCTGAGACCCGTCTGTATGGCAGAGTTCTGGTGGGGACAGTCTACCAAAGAGGAGTTGCGGCAGCATCTGAACTACTATCCTGCCTGTCGAGGGAAATGCAAGCCCATCCTCACGTGGATGTTACAAGGACTTGATGTTGATGTGAACCCAGAGACGCTGGGCTTTCCACATTTAGAAGTCAAGACAATCTATGAGGACGATGCCCTCTTGGTGGTAGACAAACCCTCAGGGATGCTGAGTATACCAGGAAGGGTAGAGGAGTATAGCGTGGAGACCATCATGCGACAGCGTTATCCGGATTCATACATCGCCCATCGGTTGGATATGTGGACGTCAGGGCTGCTTATCGTGGCGAAGTCGTTGGAGGTCTATCGCTCCCTACAGGAGCAGTTCATCAAACATCAGGTGCGGAAGAGATATGTGGCGAAGCTTGAGCAAATGAGCAATGAGAAATTAGAAATGAGAAATGAAAATGAGGAAATGAAGAAATGGAAAAGAGGAACTATCTCGTTGCCGCTCCGTCCTGACCCGATGAATCGTCCGCGCCAAGTCGTCGACTTGGAACACGGTAAGCGGGCAGTGACCGATTACGAATTTATCAGTCCTGATATAATTGCCCTCTATCCTCAGACAGGACGTACCCATCAGTTGCGCATCCATTGCGCTCATCCTGAAGGACTTGGCAGCCCCATCAAGGGTGACGAGCTCTACGGCACGAAAGCCGATCGTCTGTATCTGCATGCCGAACAGATATGGTTCCGTCATCCTGTCACTGGTGAGGACATGCATCTGATATCGCCCGCTCCCTTCTTATAATTAGGACACAGAAAAAGCCCCACCAAAAAGGTGAGGCTTTTGTCTTATCATAGCCTCCCCTCAACAGGGGAGGTTGGAGGGATCTCGTTATTTCTTATTCAATGCGAGGTCGATAGCTACGGCGATAGCAACGGTAGCACCTACCATCGGGTTGTTACCGATACCGAGGAAGCCCATCATCTCTACGTGAGCAGGAACAGAAGAAGAACCTGCGAACTGAGCGTCAGAGTGCATACGACCCATCGTGTCAGTCATACCATAAGAGGCAGGACCTGCAGCCATGTTATCTGGGTGCAGGGTACGACCCGTACCACCACCGGAGGCTACTGAGAAGTAAGGCTTGCCAGCGAGGGTGCGCTCCTTCTTATAGGTACCTGCAACGGGGTGCTGGAAACGGGTGGGGTTAGTAGAGTTACCCGTGATGGATACGTCTACGTTCTCTTTCCACAGGATGGCAACACCTTCACGGACATCGTCAGCACCATAGCACTTTACCTTCAGACGGCTGGGGTTGTTGCCATAAGGAACCTCCTTGACAACCTTCAGCTCAGAGGTGAAGTAGTCGAACTGAGTCTGTACGTATGTGAAACCATTGATACGGCTGATGATCTGGGCAGCATCCTTTCCAAGACCGTTCAGGATGACGCGGAGAGGCTTCTGGCGGACCTTGTTAGCCATCTCGGCAATCTTGATAGCACCCTCAGCAGCAGCGAAAGACTCGTGACCTGCCAGGAAGGCGAAGCACTCTGTCTCCTCACGGAGCAGACGGGCAGCGAGGTTACCGTGTCCGATACCTACCTTACGATCGTCAGCAACACTTCCGGGGATACAGAAACTTTGCAGACCGATACCGATAGCCTCGGCAGCGTCAGCGGCATTCTTCACACCCTTCTTGATAGCGATAGCGGCACCACAAACGTATGCCCACTTAGCGTTCTCGAAACAGATACGCTGAGTCTCCTCACACATCAGATAGGGGTCAACACCTGCCTTGTCGCAGATCTCGTTAGCCTCCTCAATACTATTAATACCATTCTCTTTCAGAGCAGCAAGAACCTGATTGATACGGCGCTCTTGACTCTCAAACTGTACTTTTCTAATCATCGTCGTATCCTCCTTTATTCTTTACGTGGATCAATAGCCTTTACTGCACCCTGCTCCTCTGTCGTACGACCGTAAGAGCCGGTGAACTTCTTCACTGCCTCGTTGGCATCCATGCCGTTCTTGATAGCTTCCATCATCTTGCCGAGGTGTACATACTCGTAACCGCATACCTCATTGTTGGCATCGAGGAACTGCTTGGTGATGTAACCCTCAGTGAGTTCCAGATAACGGGTACCCTTAGCCATCGTGCCATAGAGCGTACCAGTCTGTGAGCGGAGTCCCTTACCGAGATCCTCCAGACCAGCACCGATAGCCAGACCGCCCTCAGAGAAGGCACTCTGTGTACGTCCATAGACGATCTGCAGGAACAGCTCACGCATAGCGGTGTTGATAGCGTCACATACCAGGTCGGTGTTCAGCGCCTCCAACAAGGTCTTGCCGGGCAGAATCTCACTTGCCATAGCGGCAGAGTGGGTCATACCGGTGCAACCGATGGTCTCCACCAGTGCCTCCTGGATGATACCGTCCTTCACGTTGAGGCTCAGCTTACAAGCACCCTGCTGAGGTGCACACCAGCCGATACCATGTGTGTAACCTGAGATGTCTTTGATCTCCTTTGCCTGAATCCATTTGCCCTCCTCGGGGATAGGAGCAGGTCCATGGTAAGCGCCTTTGCAGACACTACACATGTTTTTCACTTCCGTTGAATAAATCATTGTTATTTCTAATTAGAATTAAATAAATGTATCTATATTTTGCAAAATTACGTTGATAATTTCAACTATCCAAACCGAAAACCACCTATTTAAGAACAATTAACAGAGAAAAATACCTATTATTTGTGATGTTACTAGAATCTTCGTAACTTTGTCATGTGAAAATGTCAAAAGTAGATATGAATGATTTAGAGCACCGGGTAGCTCGTGCCGTAGAGAATTTTATGGCAGGGTACGGGTGTTGTCAGAGTGTGGTGGCTGCCTTTGCCGACCTGTACGGGTTGGATGAGGAGATGGCAAAACGGATTGCGGCAGGCTTCGGCGGTGGTGTCGGTAGGATGCGGATGATGTGTGGTGCCGTGTCGGGCATCGTGATCCTCGTCGGACTGGATTGTGGACAGACGGAGGGCAGTGACCGGGAGGGCAAGTCGGCATGTTATAAGGTCGTCCAGGAATTACTCGCTAAGTCCAAGGAGGCGAACGGCAGTCTGATCTGTGCGGAGATCCTGGGGCTGAAAGGGGTGGAGAAGGCGGTGTCGAGTTATGTGGCTTCTCCCCGTACCGCTGAATACTACAAGACACGTCCCTGTGCCGCCAAGGTGGAGAGTGCGGCACGTATTTTTGCCGACTATCTGAGGCAGAAATACCTCCCCTGACTTGATGTTTGTCAAGAAGATGGCAGATAGTGGGAAAAAATGCATAAAACGTTTGCTGTGTTCGCACACAATCACTACCTTTGCACTGTCAAAAGACAAAAGGTTGTTTTTCAGGAACACAAAAAGAGAGATTGTTTCAGGTATTAATTTAAAAAGGTTAGGATTATGATTATTTTGAATTATGTAGTACTTTCGCTCGCAAAGAAAACTATTTCAATGATCAAGAAATAAGCTGCGAGCTTTGATTTAGACAATTAGGAAAATTGAGAGAATAGACAAAATCCCTGTGAGTCGGATGACCCGCAGGGCTTTTTTAATTACTAATTTTTCAACCTCTCCCTGCATTCCTCCAGAATGCGGAGGAGCTCCTCGACCTTCTCGGCACGGAGCATGGCGATACGCGTCTGTCGGAAGTCGGGAATACCCTTAAAGACAGGTGAGGCAGCCAGATGGCGGCGCGTATGTAAGATACCCCGATACTCATCTATCCGCTCCACGTTGATACGCAGCTGTTCCTCCAACACGTCAATCTTCTCATCCAGTGTCAGCTCCTTCCGACTGAATATCCACGGACAGCCGAATGTCGCACGTCCGATCATCACCGCATCCACCCCATACGTGTCGAAGGCACGGTCAGCATCCTCCAGCGACTTGATATCCCCATTGCCGATGATAGGGATATGGATGCGAGGGTTGCGTTTCACCTCCCCGATCAGCGTCCAGTCCGCATTCCCCGTGTACATCTGGGCACGGGTCCTGCCATGGATCGTCAGCGCCTGGATGCCACAGTCCTGCAACTGCTCCGCCAGGTCGGTGATGACCAACTGCTCCGCGTTCCAACCCAGGCGCGTCTTCGCCGTCACAGGCAGTTTCACGGCATCCACCACCTTGCGTGTGATCTCCAGCATCTTCGGGATATTCTGCAGCATACCGGCACCGGCGCCCTTGCCAGCCACCTTCTTCACCGGGCATCCGAAATTCAGGTCGATGACATCAGGACCCGCCTGTTCCACGATCTTCGCAGCCTCCACCATCGCCTCCACGTCCCTGCCGTAGATCTGTATACCCACAGGACGCTCCTCGTCGGCGATCGTCAGTTTCTGGATGGTCGACTTCACATCCCGCACCAGTGCCTCCGCCGATACGAACTCCGTATAGACCATGGCAGCCCCGAACCGCTTGCATAACATGCGGAACCCGATATCCGTCACGTCCTCCATCGGTGCCAGGAACACCGGACGCTCCCCCAATTCTATATTTCCTATTTTCATACTTCTTACATCTTACATCTTACATCATACATCACACATCATACATCATACATCAAATGATACGTTCCTCCCGCCATAGCCCTCACGATTCCCTTCATCTCCAACTGGAAGAGGACAGCCGTCAAGGTACCCACAGCGATATTCGTCTGCACACTGATGAAGTTCATTTGCAAGTCATTCGTCTTCCGCAGCACAGCCACCACCCGTTTCTCCTCCTCCGTGAGTTCCGGGAACAGTTCCCCCTCCGACATCTTACCTCTTACATCATCCATCTCACATCTCACATTCCATCCCATCGCCTCCACGAAGTCCTTTGCCGACGTGATGAGAGCCGCCGTGTTATTCCGGATCATACGGTTACACCCCTCCGAGAACGGCATCCCCACCGCCCCGGGGAAGGCAAACACGTCACGCCCGTACTCCTGGGCGATACGACAGGTGATCAGCCCACCCCCCTTATAAGCACTCTCTATGAGGATGGTGGCATCCGACATCCCTGCCACGATACGGTTCCGTTGTCGGAAATTGTTAGGCAGTGCCTGTGTCCCGCTCATATACTCCGTCAGCAGTCCCCCATGCCGTACCATCTCCGCCGCCGTGTCCCTATGGTGATGCGGATAGATCTGGTCCAGTCCGTGGGCAAGCACCCCTACCGTCTCATAGCCGTTCTCCAGTGCCTGCCGGTGCGCATGGATATCCACACCATAGGCAAGACCACTGACAATCAGCACGTCAGGACACAGCTGTCGCAGGTCACCGACGAAGCGTCGTATCAAGTCCTGACCGTACGACGTACACTGTCGCGTCCCCACGATATTGATGACCCGTTGCCGGTTCAGATCCGCCGTTCCCTTATAATATAATATAATAGGTGCGTCAGGACACTCCCTCAGCCGGGCAGGGTAGTCCCTGTCATTCATCGTCAGCACCCGTATGCCGTTCCTCTCGACGAAAGTCCGCTCCGCCTCCGCCCTTTGCAGCGCCTCGTCCCAGGGGGACCGCTGCCTCGTCTGTTCATAGACAGCCTTACCGCCCCCCATTTCCCGGTACATCTGCACCGCCGCTGGCAGGCTCACCCCCGCCAGCCGTGACAGCGCCATCGAGTAGAGAATCTCCTCGTTGTCAGTTATCTGCATCTGATATTCCTGAATTTCCAGCTACTTGAAGGTTCCACGAGTTCAAACTCCTCAGCAGTGACGGGCAGAGCTGGGAAAATCAAGGCGAAGCGCAGTTTCTGGTACGGCCATGGTATCTCCGTCACCACCGGAGCCACCGATACATTCTCCACCCCGCGCAGGCGCAGTTTGTCGCCGCCCTTGCTTCTGATGTAAGTGTCCGACTTGATATAGAGCTGGTCGTTAGGCATATCCGCCTCACATTCCAATTCAATACGCGTCTCCGTGTCCGAGCAGCTCACGCGTACGATCCTCGTTTGAGTATTATCCTTCTTACCCTTGCTGATAGGGTTCTGCAAGGAGAAGCGATAGCGAGAGTAGTCAGGAAGAATCGTCGACTTGTTGTTGAGCACGCTGGGACCCTCCTCCGTACGTCCAGCCTTCTCATAGAGACTGTTGATTTTCAGCGTGAGGCTCTTCTGGTCCGTATAGCCGTAGTCACAGTTCAGTTTGGCAGCCTCCTCGAACTTGTCGAGAGCGTCCGCCCATTTCTCTTCCGCCTCCAGTTTCTTGGCGTCATCATAAGCACTTGCGAAAGTAGGCTGATACTGAGCCTTCTCCCGTTCAAAGATCTCCATAGCCTTCTTACGCTCCGACGAGGCGATAATAGAGCCCAAGATACCAATACCGCCGCTAACGGCTTGAGTCGTGTTCCAGTTCGTCCACTGTGCGTTCGTTTGCATGGCAATTCCCGCCATGAGAATCATCATTAAGATTTTCTTCATCATGATAGTTATTAAAATTGTTATGTTATTATAGATTACTCTAACCTCTAACCCTTAACCCTTCATCTCTAACCTCTAACCTCTAACCTTTAACCTTTATGTATGGTTCAAACGCCCTGTTATAGTCCTCGCTCTCCCCCAGTCGTCCGTTGATCAGACAGACCAGCATGATTTTCCCTTTGAAGCATATCGCCTCATCCGAGGCACGGTAGATATCCTGGTGGAAGATATACTTAAACCCATCCTTCTCCAGCCACAGACGAGAGATAAACTCATCGTCACAGCGAAGCGGAGCCTTATATTGCAATTCCATGCGAGCCACGACGGCATCCACCCCTTTCTCATGCATCTCAGCGAAGCTCAGTCCGCAATGTTTGAGGAACAAGTGTCTGGTATGTTCCGTATAATGCAGGTAATTCGCGTTATTCACTATCCCCTCGATGTCGCACTCATAGTCGCGCACCTCCATCCTCGCTTCAAAAATGTATTTGCTCATAATGTATTTATTTCTTTGTTTTTTTGAGATATTCATATCCGATGCGACAACGCAGGCACTCCTTTTTGTCGCAGTATTCTTTTTTTAGTTGTATAAGAGCCTGTGAATCACCAGCATTCTTTACAGTTAGCCCACATTCTTTCCAAAGTCGGATAATGTAATTGTTTTCAGCCTTAAGTTGTTCTAGAAAATCAAAAGCACGGTTGCATAGGGCTTCTTTGGCAGAATGTCGTCCATATGCAAAGAGCATAGGGATACAGGTGTTGATCATCAACAAATTCATAGAGAATGGTGACAAATTCTTTTCGTTGAGGTCACTGATTGACCCAAATGTATAGTGGGTCTCCCAATATGGTGTCACTTTTGTACTCAATAGGCTTTGCAAAGAAAATAAATCCTTGCATTCTACGAGTTGCGACAGCCCCGTTTTACGCTCATAATAAAGGTTGGCGAGTTGTGACAATCGGATATGTGGGAAATTTTGGGGACGTAGTCGTAGAAATTTCCATCGTTTATAATCCATAGGACACAATGAGAATTTGTGGGCAAGATAAAGATATTCATTGCGCAGTTTTGCATAATATCCTTCGTTCAAAGCTTCTTGCTGATAACGCTCGGGAATCGCATTGATATCCAACAACCCAGCCTGACCCATGAAGACAGCTTCTATTTGGAACAGTTTATCCCGATGGTGTGCAATAGCGGAGAAGGGGATGTGAGTTGCCCATTCCTCAAAAGTGTCACCGTTAATGCCAAAACCATAATTACGGGCAAGAGTTAAGAAATAGGCATTTTCCCACGAGCCATTCATCCGTTTGACACGTCGTATGATTGCTTCTGTTTTCTGTTCCAACCGTTCTGTTTGCAGTGCCGCCATCCATGCGTGGATGTTTAATGTTGTCAAGTCAGGGATAATCTGGTAACAAGGTGGATATTGGTCAGTACGTAGCAGTTCTTCGTAATTCTCCCTGATAGTAGAAGGCACTTCTAATACCATCTGTGGGATATATTGCCCTGCGGTGTTCGTCACTTCTACATCAGGTTTTCCAGTTACATGCAGCACAACATTGTCGTATGCTTGATCCTTGTCATGACCATGCAAAAACCAGTCGCTTGATTTGTCGTGAATCTCCACATTACCTACCCAGAGAGTATGGTTAATTTTCACTTTAGCATTGAAGAAGTCAGGACCACTGTTGTGGTTGTGTAGTCCTGGGTCAATTACTTCGACGGGCTTGCCGTCCGTTGTTTTAAGTTCGACTAATGGAAACAATTTATGTTTCCATACGTAATGTAATAGTTGTTCCATACCTATTTATATTTCATTTCCTGTATAGAGTTGATAATATTTCCCTTTTTGTTGTAGGAGTTGCTCATGGGTGCCCTGCTCGATGATGCGCCCGTGGTCGAGGACGATGATCTGGTCGGCATTACGGACGGTGGAGAGGCGGTGGGCGATGACAAAGGTGGTGCGCCCCTGCATGATGGTGTCCATGCCTCGTTGTACCACCTGCTCGGTACGGGTGTCGATACTGGAGGTTGCCTCGTCGAGAATGAGGACGGGGGGATTGGCTACGGCAGCACGGGTGATGGCAAGGAGCTGGCGCTCTCCTTGGCTGAGGTTGCCTCCGTCGCCGCTGAGGGGTGTGTGATAGCCGTTGGGGAGTCGGCGGATGAAGTCGTCGGCACCGACCATCTGGGCTGCCTTGACGCATTCCTCATCGGTGGCGTCGAGCTTGCCGTAACGGATATTGTCGAGGACGGTGCCTGTGAAGAGGTGGGTCTCCTGGAGGACGATGCTCATGCCCTTGCGCAGTGACTCTTTACGGATATCGGTGATGGGGATGCCGTCATAGAGGATATGACCGCCTTGTATCTCGTAGAAACGGTTGATGAGGTTGATGATGGTGGTCTTACCGGCTCCTGTGCCTCCCACGAAGGCGATCTTCTGCCCGGGGTTGGTGTTGATGTCGATATCGAAGAGTACTTGTTTCCCGGGGATATAACTGAAGTCCACGTCTTTGAAGTCTACATCGCCCTGGGGGGCTGTCAGGTCAACGGTACCGTTATCTATCTCGGGTTCGGCATCGCCTAAGGCAAAGACGCGCTCTGCTCCTACGGAGGCGTTGAGTACGCTGTTGATCTGCTGGCTGACTTGTGAGATGGGACGGGTGAAGTTCTTGTTGAGTTGGAGGAAAGCGACGACCGTGCCGAGGGAGATGTATGATGTGAGATGTGAGATGTATGATGTATGATGTGAGATGTGAGGGGTGTGGAGGGCGAGGAGGGCTCCGACGACGGCGAGGAGGACGAAGCCGAAGTTGCTGATGCCGCCATTGACGGGCATGACGATATTCGCGATGCGGTTGGCGTGGCAGGCGGAGGTGCGTAGCTGTTCGTTGATGACTTCGAAGTCACGGATGGCTTGCTCCTCATGACAGAAGATCTTCACGACTTTCTGTCCTGTCATCATCTCCTCGATGAAGCCGTTAACATGGGCGAGGCGTTGCTGCTGGGTGCGGAAGAACGTACGGGAGCGCTTGCCAAGCTGGGAGGTGGCGACCATCATCACTACCGCCATCAGGATGCTCACCAGTGTCAGGGGGATGCTCATGACGACCATGGAGGTGAAGGTGGCGACGATGGTGATGAGGGAAGAGAGGACCTGTGCCATCGCCGTGGATATCATCTGTCGCAGGGAGTCGACATCATTGGTATAGACGGACATGATGTCTCCATGGGAACGCTGGTCGAAATAGCTGACGGGCAGTCGCTGCATCTTCTCGAAGATGATCTTACGGAGGCGGAGCATCGTGCCCTGGCTCACATGAATCATCAGACGGTTATAGGCATAGGAACAGACGGTACCGAAGAAAAGGATGAGTCCTAACATAAACAGGGTCTGTGCCAGCGAGGCATATTCGGGGTTAGCCACCTGTGTCAACGGTACGATATAGTCGTCGATGAGTGTCTTGGTAAACAGGGAGGAGACGAGGGATGTCAGGGAGGAGACGAACACACACGCCAGGACCAGGACTACAGACCATTTATAGTGTCTGAAGACGAAGGAGAACATACGCAACAGCACGTCACGCTTCACCTCTCCCTTAGGCATCGAAATCGCCGATGTTCTCTGTCTGAATTGCATTGATTTCTTGATATAACGTATTCGTCTTTAACAGGTTGTCATGGGTATCGAAGCCCGTCACGACACCATTGTCCAGGACAAGGATGCGGTCACAGTCTCTCACGCTGAGGATGCGCTGGGCGATGATGATCTTCGTCATCTCAGGCAGTTGGTGGTGGATCGCCTCCCGTATCTTCGCGTCCGTCGCCGTGTCGCAGGCAGAGGTGGAGTCGTCGAGTACCAGTATCTTCGGGTGTTTCAACAGGGCACGGGCAATGCAGAGACGTTGCTTCTGTCCGCCACTGACATTCGTGCCGCCTTGTTCTATCCGGGTATCATAACCTTCAGGCATCTGACTGACAAACTCGTCAGCCTGTGCCATCTGACAAGCATAGCAACACTCCTCCAAGGTGGCATCAGGGTTACCCCAACGCAGGTTGTCAAGGACGGTACCGCTGAACAGGATATTTTGTTGTAGCACCACCGACACGGCATGACGCAAGGCTGTGAGGTCGTAGTCTTTCACGTTATGTCCTCCCACGCAGACCTCTCCCTCCCTGGGGTCGTAGAGGCGGCTGATGAGGTTGACGAGGGTTGACTTACCGGAACCTGTTCCACCAATCACACCGATGGTCTCGCCGCTCTTGATGCTGAAGGTGATGTTATAGAGGGCGCTGCGCTTGTGTGGGAGTAAGGGAGAGACCTTTGACCTTTGGCCTTCGTCCTTTGACTGATAATCGAACCTCACCCCACGGAACTCGATGCTGCCGTCTGGTACCGTCGTGATACCGTTGGCGGGGTTGACGATGTCAGGCTCTTCCTCGATGATCTCCGCTACCCGCTTGGCAGAGGCGGCACTCTGGGTGAGCATCACAAAGACCATGGAGAGCATCATCAGCGACATCAGGATAGACATGACATAGGTGAACAGGGATGTCAGCTCTCCCGTCGTCAGCGTTCCCTCTACGATATAATGCGCTCCCAACCATGAGAGGGCAATGATACAACCATATACCACCATGTTCATGATGGGGTGGTTCCATGCCATCAGACTCTCTGCCTTCACATAGAGCTTATAGAGATTCTCGGCAGCCTTGGCAAATTTCGCATTCTCATAGTCTTCGCGGACAAAAGCCTTCACCAGTCGGATGCCCGTGATATTCTCCTGTACGCTCTGGTTCAGGTCGTCGTATTTCACGAACACCTGTTGGAATAGTCTTGCCACGCGTGATATGATATGGTATAAGGAGAAGCTCAGGATCACCAATGCTATCAGGAAGATGAGCGACAGACGGGCGTCGATGACAAGACACATCAGGATAGACAACAACAGCTTAAAGGGAGCGCGCACACTGATACCCATGATCTGTTGGAAGGCACTCTGCAAGGCGTTCACATCCGTCGTCATACGGGTGACGAGACCTGAGGTGGCGTATTTGTCGATATCCGAGAACGCCATCCGCTGGATATTCCGATACATCGCAGATCGCAGGTTAGCGGCAAAGCCTGTGGCGGCGTAGGCAGAACAACGCCCCCCGAGGATACCGAAGACAAGGCTCAGCAGTGCCATACCCATCATGACAGCACCATAGAAATAGACACTCTCCATATCCCCGGCATTGATACCCTTGTCGATGAGCGAGGCAGTGACATAAGGTATCAGCACGTCCATCAATACCTCCAAAGCCGTGAAGGCGGGGGTGAGTAGTGATGCTGTACGGTATTGCCGAATTTGTTGATAGAGAGTCTTAATCACTTCCTTTTAGGTTATGGATGGCAAAGTTACGAAAAAACGAGAGAAATGCCAAAAGAAATTATTCTTTTTTACAGATATTCCATCAGCACATCCCAGACGGCGATGATGTGGCAGAGGCTGCCGGCAAGGACAAAGAAATGGAAGACGGAGTGCATGTAACGCTTCCGGTGGAGGGTATAGAAGGCGGCACCGGTGATATAGGCGACACCCTCGGCGATGAGCCATATCACGGCGGCAGTGGAGACCGTGTTGAGGAGCGGTTTGAAGGCGACGAGGATGCTCAGTCCCATGCCGATGAAACAGAACGTCTCGATGTTAGAGTGCTCCTTGAGTTTGACGAAGCTGATGATGGTGCCGGCAAGGGCACAGGTCCATACGAAGATGAAAAGGCTCCATCCCCAGTTGATGGTTAGTTGAGAGTTGACAACTGACAGTTGACAGTTTTGTTGGAGCAGGGCGATCAGCGTCAGGGGAGAGTAGGAGCCTGCGATATGCCAGTAGATAGCGGCATGATCCCATTTACGCAACCGCTCCTTCCATTTCGAGCGTCGGGGCAGGGTGTGGTAGATGGTTGACGCCGCATAGGAGCCTAACATCCCGAAGAGGTAGAGACAGACACCCAGGCGTGCCCAGGGGTTGTCGCCCTTGAACGCCATGACGAGGAATATGATGCCGAAGGTGACCCCCATGAGGATGCCGCCAGCATGGCTCCATGCGTTCCATAGTTCTTCCTTATGTGTGTATCTGATTGCCATGGGCTGCGAAATTACGAAAAAAATATGAAAATAACCGCAAAGTTGACTATTTTTATGATTGGGAGAATTAAAAAACCTAAAATATGGGGTTTTTTACTTTCTTCTTTGTATCTTTGCAGCAATTAGTAGCTAAACAATACTTATTAATAACATTGAACAACATGAAAAATGTACCTGAAATGAAGGTTGGAATTGTCGCCGTCAGCCGCGACTGTTTCCCCGAGTCACTGGCAGTAAACCGCCGCAAGGCATTGGTAGCCAAGTATGTAGAGAAATTCGGCGCTGCCGATATCTATGAGTGTCCTATTACTATCGTAGAGAGTGAGATTCACGCACAGCAGGCACTGGCAGACGTACAGAAAGCTGGATGTAACGCATTGTGTGTCTTCCTGGGCAACTTCGGTCCAGAGATCTCCGAGACCATGATTGCCGACTGGTTCCAGGGTCCTACGATGTTCTGCGCTGCCGCCGAGGAGACACAGAACGACCTGATTGACGGACGTGGTGACGCCTACTGCGGTATGCTGAATGCCAGCCAGGCGCTGTCCCTCCGCAAGACCCGCGCCTATATCCCCGAGGAACCTGTAGGCGACGCAGAAGCATGTGCAGAGATGATCCATGAGTTTATTCCTATCGCCCGTGCCATCGTCGGTCTGCAGAACCTGAAGATTATCAGCTTCGGTCCTCGTCCAAACAACTTCCTGGCTTGTAACGCTCCTATCCGTGCCCTCTATGATCTCGACGTGGAGATCGAGGAGAACTCAGAGCTCGACTTGCTGGAGGCTTTCCAGAAGCATGCCGGCGACCCACGCATCGACGATGTCGTGAAGGATATGGCTGCAGAGCTGGGTACTGGTAACAAGATTCCCCAGGTACTTCCTAAACTCGCACAATACGAACTGACACTGACAGACTGGATCGAGGCTCATAAGGGCTCTCGTAAGTATGTGGCTATGGCGAACAAGTGCTGGCCTGCTTTCCAGACCATGTTCGGTTTCGTTCCCTGCTATGTCAACAGCCGTCTGACAGGTCGTGGCATCCCCGTAGCTTGTGAGGTGGACATCTATGGTGCCCTCTCTGAGTTCATTGGAACCTGCATCACACAGGATGCTGTTACCCTGCTTGACATCAATAACTCCGTACCTAAGGATATGTACGAGGAGAGCATCAAGGGTAAAAAATTCGAGTGCGACAGCTACACAGACAAGGAGATCTTCATGGGCTTCCACTGTGGTAACACAGCATCCTCTAAGGTCTGCAACTGTCAGATGTGCTTCCAGCGCATCATGGCACGTGCCCTGCCTGTAGAGGTGACCAACGGTACGCTGGAGGGTGACCTGAAGCCAGGAAAGGCAACCGTCTATCGCCTGCAGTCAACAGCTGACACGAAGTTGCGCGCTTACATCGCCCAGGGCGAGATCCTGCCAGTAGCCACACGCTCATTCGGTAGTATCGGTACCTTCGGTATCAAGAATATGAGCCGCTTCTACCGTCACGTGCTCATCGAGAAGCACTACCCACACCACGCTGCCGTCATGTTCGAGCATGCTGGTAAGTATCTGTGGGAGGTTCTCAAGTACATGGGTATCCCCGTTGAGGAGATTGACTACAACTTCCCGAAGGGTGACTATTATCCCACAGAGAATCCTTTTGCATAAACGAAGGATCAACATAGTGACTCAGGGCTTCCCTGAGTCACTTTTTTATCGATGACGTATGATGAACGACACCACCCGGCAGTTTATCCATGACCACCGTCTGGAGGATGTCCGACAACTCGCTCTCAAAGGAAAGGGGGCGGCAGAGGTTGACATGCCCTTTGCCCTGCGTCAGATAGCAGGGTGGCAGACTGCCAGGACGAAACTGCCGTCATGGGCTGCCGTCGATGGTATCATCTATCCTCCGCATCTGAACATGGAGCAATGCTCTAGTGAGGCGACGGCGAGATATAAGGAAAGCCTTGTCTCCCGAGATTCCGGGATTCCGAAATCCCATCAGGTATTCCTTGATTTGACAGGCGGCTTTGGTGTTGACTTCTCCTTGATGTCACGTCCCTGTTCCCAACGGATCTATGTCGAGCGCGACCCAGTGCTTTGTGAGATTGCCCGGCACAATTTCCAGATGCTGGAACTGGAGGCGGAGGTGGTGTGCGACGATGCTGCGTCCTATCTCACGACGATGTCCCATGCCGATGTGATATTCCTTGATCCGGCACGCAGAGACGAGCATGGGGGGCGCACCTATGATATCAAAGACTGCACTCCCAATGTCATTGAACTGCTGCCCCTTCTGAAAGAGAAGGCAGGCACCATCATCCTGAAACTATCGCCTATGCTCGACTGGCATAAGGCGGTGGAGGACCTCGGAGGAGTATCAGAGGTCCATATCGTCAGTGTTGACAACGAGTGTAAAGAGCTCCTGCTGGTCGTATCCTCAGTCCCTCCCCTTGAGGGAGAGGAGAGTATGGCAGTTCATTGTGTCAATCTTCAGAGCAAGGAAAAGGATCAGTATTTCAGTTTCTCCTATGGCAGAGCCTGCCCCCCTCCCTCAAAGGTAGAGGTTACGAATGGAACTTCTTTCCTCTTCGAGCCCAATGCCAGTATCATGAAGGCAGGATGTTTCCAAGTCCTTGCCCACCAATATGAGGTGCAACAGGCAGCCGTCCATTCCCATCTCTTCCTTTCCGACCATGATGTCAGCGATTTCCCAGGCAGGAGGTTCCGTGTGGAGGTGATGACGACGATGAACAAGCAGGAGTTGAGGAAAGCCCTGACAGGTATCGAGAGGGCGAATGTCGCAGTACGTAACTTCCCCATGACGGCAGAGACGCTGCGTAAGAAACTGAAGCTCAAGGACGGTGGAGACATGTTCATTTTCGGAACAACCCTGTCGGATGCCACCCATCTGTTGTTTATTTGCCGTAAAATAGGTTAAATCTTTGCGTATTTCTCTGTTTTTTCGTATCTTTGCCAAAAGAAATTCTGGCGACTCTCATAATTAGGATATACCATGTCTACAGTAGAAATCAGGAAAGTCACTGACAGGAAAAGTCTGGAAGCCTTTATCCAGTTTCACTACGACCTCTACCGCAATAACCCTTACGATGCCCCCAATCTCCATAGTGACGAGGTGCATACGCTGAGTAAGGACAAGAATGCTGCCTTTGAGTTTTGTGAGGCAGAATATTTCCTTGCCTATCGGGACGGTAAGGTAGCAGGACGTATTGCCGGTATCATCAACCATCGTGCCAATGAGCGGTGGGACCGTAAGAGCGTGCGTTTCGGATGGCTTGATTTCATTGACGACATGGAGGTGTCAAGCGCCTTGTTCGATGCCGTATCAGCATGGGGTAGAGAAAAAGGCATGACAGAGATGGTGGGTCCCCTGGGTTTCACGGATATGGACCCAGAGGGAATGCTCATCGAGGGCTTTGACCAGTTGGGTACGATGTCGACCATTTATAACTACGACTACTACCCCCGCCACATGGAGCAGTTGGGCGGTTGGGAGAAAGACAATGACTATGTGGAGTATAAGCTCATCGTGCCCAAGGGTGACATGCCCGAGAAATACAAGAAAATCTCGGAGATGGTGATGAAGCGTTATAACCTGCATCCCGTACACCCTAAGCGCAGCCAGATCTTCGGCAAGGAACAGATCGGTCGTAAGGTGCTGGAGGTTGTCAATAAGTCATATCAGGACATCTATGGCTTCTCGCAGATGACGGAGGCTCAGATTGACGAATATCTGAAGATGTACTTCCCCCTGCTTGATATGGATATGCTCTGTCTGATAGAAGACTGGAACACCCCTGACCACGATATCATCGGGGTGGGTGTCAGTATCACCAATATGACCCGCGCCTTGCAAAAATGCAAGAACGGACGACTGTTGCCCTTCGGTTGGTGGCACTGTCTGAGAGCCTTGAAATTCCACAAGGCAGAATGTCTGGACCTGTTGCTGATCGGTTTCCTGCCAGAATACCAGAAGAAAGGAGCCAATGCCCTGTTGTTCTACGACCTCATCCCCCATTATCAGAAACACGGTTTCAAGTGGGGAGAGACCAATGTGGAGATGGAGACCAACGAGAAGGTGCAGTCGCAGTGGCAGTATCTGGAGCATGAGTTACACAAGCGCAGGAGGTGCTATAAGAAGAAACTATGAAAGAAGAAATAACCAATAACCAACCCCAAACCCCCTATACCCCGGAATATGATGAGGGGAATATCCAGACACTGACAGGTCTGCAGCATATCCGCCTCCGTCCTGGTATGTATATCGGACGCTTAGGTGACGGATCCTCCCCGGAGGATGGCATCTATGTGTTGTTGAAGGAAGTCTTCGACAACTCCATCGACGAGTTTAAGATGAAGGCTGGTGAGCGCATCGAGGTCAATGTGGAGGATAACCTCCGTATCTCCGTCCGAGACTATGGACGTGGTATCCCACAAGGCAAGCTCATCGAATCGGTGAGTATCCTCAACACCAGTGGCAAGTTCGACTCCAAGGCATTCAAGAAGTCTATCGGACTGAACGGCGTGGGTGTGAAGGCGGTTAACGCGCTGAGCAGTCGTTTCGAGGTACACAGCTATCGTGACGGCAAGGTGCGCAAGGCGGTTTTCGAGTGTGGTGAGCTTATCAGTGACGTGACGGAACCTTCTCAGGATGAGAACGGCACCTATATCTATTTCGAGCCGGACAACACGAAGTTCGTCAACTACCAGTTCCATGACGAGATCGTAGAGAACATGCTCCGCAACTATACTTACCTGAATATCGGACTGACCATCATGTATAATGGTCGGCGCATCCTCTCACGTCATGGCTTGGAGGACTTGTTGAAGGACCGTATGACGAATGACGCCCTCTATCCTATCATCCACCTGCAGGGCGAGGACATCGAGATCGCCTTCACCCACGCCAATCAGTATGGTGAGGAGTATTATTCTTTCGTCAACGGACAGCATACCACACAAGGTGGAACACATCAAAGTGCTTTCAAGGAACATATCGCACGAACCATCAAGGAGTATTTCAACAAGTATGAGTATGGTGATATCCGTACGGGAATCGTGGCAGCTATCTCCATCAATGTGGAGGAGCCTATCTTCGAGAGTCAGACGAAGATCAAGCTGGGTTCTACCACGATGTCACCAGATGGTGTGAGTATCAATAAGTATGTTGGTGACTTCATCAAACAGGAGGTTGACAACTACCTGCATATCCATCAAGACGTGGTGGAGGTGCTGGAACAGAAAATCAAGGAGACAGAGCGGGAGCGTAAGGCAATGGCTGGTGTGACGAAGCTGGCTCGTGACCGTGCCAAGAAGGCAAACCTGCACAATCGTAAATTACGCGACTGCCGTATCCATTTCAGTGATGTCAAGAACGACCGTAAAGAGGAGTCATGTATATTCATCACGGAGGGTGACTCGGCAAGTGGAAGTATCACCAAGAGTCGTGATGTGAACACACAGGCGGTATTCTCTTTGCGAGGAAAACCCCTGAACTCTTTCGGACTCACCAAGAAGGTGGTCTATGAGAACGAGGAGTTTAACTTGCTACAGGCAGCATTGGATATCGAGGAAGGTCTTGACACTCTAAGATATAACAAGGTGATCGTGGCAACAGATGCCGATGTCGACGGCATGCATATCCGTCTGTTGATCATCACGTTCTTCCTGCAGTTCTTCCCGGAACTGATAAAGAAGGGACATGTCTATGTGCTTCAGACCCCTTTGTTCCGAGTCCGTAACCGTCGTACAAAGATCCGAAATAAGGAGATGCGTGAGGATGGCAAGAAGGGTGATTTCGTGACCCGTTACTGTTATAGTGATGAAGAGCGTATAAAAGCGATACAGGAGTTAGGTCCTGACCCGGAGATCACCCGCTTTAAAGGTCTTGGTGAGATCAGCCCGGAGGAGTTCGCAGGTTTTATAGGTCCTGACATCCGTTTGGAGCAAGTCACCCTCCATAAGAACGACCAAGTGCAGAAACTCTTGGAGTATTATATGGGAAAGAACACGATGGAGCGTCAGAACTTCATCATTGACAACCTCGTCATTGAGGAAGACCGTCCTGAGGAGGAAGAATATGATTAAGAAGCACATCCTGTTTGCGGCGATGTTGTCGTTGCATACCCTGGCAGCCTCTGCCCAGTTCCGTATCAACATGGGAGAGGACAGTCCGATGCGTAAGCTGCAGATTGCCGAGATGGCGATCTCTAACCTCTATGTGGACAGTGTCGATGAGCAGAAACTGGTGGAGGACGGTATTCGCGGAATGATTGAGAAGCTTGATCCTCACAGTAGTTATATGACGGCAAAGGAGGTGAAGGCTGCTAATGAGCCGTTGCAAGGTAATTTCGAGGGTATCGGGGTGCAGTTTAATATGGTGGAGGATACCTTATTGGTCGTCCAGCCCGTTGTTGGTGGTCCTTCCGAGAAGAAAGGAATCCTAGCCGGTGACCGTATCGTCTATGTGAATGACACTACGATAGCGGGGGTCTCCATGCCCAAAGAGGAGATTATGCGACGGTTACGAGGTCCGAAGGGAACGAAAGTCCGTCTGGGTATTGTCCGCAGGGGTATTGCTGACACTCTGCGTTTTGTCATCACCCGTGACAAGATACCTGTGAAGTCAATAGATGCCACCTATATGATTCGTCCGGGTATCGGTTATATCCGTATTGGTAACTTTGGTGCCCAGACACATGAGGAGTTCTGTCAGAGTCTGATGAAGCTGACAGGAGAAGGGATGCAGTCGCTGATTCTCGACTTGCAGGAGAACGGAGGCGGTTATCTCCAGTCTGCCGTGGCTATTGCCAATGAGTTCTTGAAGAATAATGACCTGATTGTCTATACCCAAGGACGTCGTGCCCCTCGTAATGAGTATCGCTCACATGGTGGTGGACTCTTTGAGAAAGGAAAAGTCGTAGTATTGATAGACAGCTATTCCGCATCAGCGGCAGAGATCGTGACAGGTGCCATACAAGACCATGACCGTGGTCTGGTAGTGGGGCGTCGTTCCTTTGGTAAGGGACTGGTACAACGTCCTATCGACCTGCCTGACGGTTCGATGATTCGTTTGACCATCGCTCATTACTATACACCCTCAGGTCGTTGCATCCAGAAACCGTATGTGAAGGGTAAGGCAGAAGACTATGCGATGGATGTGATGAACCGTCTGAAGAGTGGGGAGCTGATGCATGCTGACAGTATTCATTTCGCAGACTCACTGAAATATTATACGTTGAAAGAACATCGTGTTGTCTATGGCGGCGGTGGTATCATGCCTGATTATTATGTGCCGTTAGACACCATGAAATATACCCGTTTCCATCGTGAGCTGTCGGCGCGTTCCTATATCATCAATGCCAGTCTGCGTTATGTGGACCAGCATCGCAAACAGTTACAGAAGAAGTATCCTACTTTTGACCAGTTTAGAAAAGAGTTTGAGATACCACAGTCAGTGACGGACGGTATTGTCGCCGAGGCTGAGAAACAGAAGATCAAACCCAAGGATGAAGAAGAACTGCAGAAGACACTGCCTTACCTGCGCTTGCAACTTAAAGCCTTGGTGGCACGTGACCTCTGGGAGACCAGTCAGTACTTCGCTATTATGAATGAGGCGAACGATATTGTTTGTTGCGCTTTGGAATTAATGAATCCATAATACCTTATTATATTATATTTATGAAAAAAATTCTGCTAACTTTATTGTTGTCTGTCGTGATGTTTGCCGCCAAGGCGCAGCAGACAAGTCAGAAACTTTGGTATGACCGACCAGCCTCCCATTGGCTGGAGGCATTACCCATCGGCAACTCACATCTGGGAGCGATGGTGTATGGAGAGACTGACGGTGAGACGATACAACTGAACGAAGAAACTTTCTGGAGCGGGTCTCCTCATCATAACAATAGTCTTGAGGCAAAGGCTCATCTGCAAGAAGTGCGTGACTCTATCTTTGCAGGCAAAGAAGAGGCGGCACATGCAATCCTTGACAAATTCTTCTTCAAAGGTCCTCATGGTATGCGCTTCCTGCCTTTGGGTAATTTAAAGTTGTTTGGAGGTATCGATTTTGAGCATGCTTCCAGCTTCCGTCGAGAGTTGGATCTGGAGACTGCCGTCTGTACGACGATCTACAAAAACAAACAGAATTGTGTCACTTATACCCGTGAGGTGTTTGCCTCACAAGCCGATAATGTCATCGTGATGCGCTTGAAGGCAGACAAGAAAGCCCAGCTTGAGTTCTCTCTAAGTCATTGGTGCCCTACCGCACTCAAGAATAGCAGCCGGGTGCAAGATGGAGAACTCGTCGCCACGGTGCTAAATGTAGAGCAAGAGGGTATCCCTGGTGGGCTGACGGCAGAGATCCGTGTGTTGGTAAAGAGTGATGGCACATGGGACAACACCCCGGATATGATCGTTATCAAAGACGCTACAGAGGCGACCGTTTATATCACTGCCGCTACTAATTTCGTGAATTACCACGATATCAGCGGTCGTCCATCCGAGCTCACCCAACAGACAATAGCCTCTGTCCGTGATAAAAGCTATGATGAGTTATTGAAACGACACCTTCATAAATATCAGGAACAATACCAGCGTGTCAGCCTGTATCTGGGAGGTCAGGATGCCGCTAACCTCCCTACTGATAAGCGTCTTGCGAATTTTGCAGATAGTAAGGATATGGCTATGGTGGCACTGATGTTCCAATATGGTCGTTATCTACTCATCTCCTCTTCTCAACCAGGTGGACAACCAGCTAATCTGCAGGGGGTGTGGAATGACAAGATGAATGCGCCATGGGACTCTAAATATACGATTAACATCAATGCTGAGATGAATTACTGGCCTGCCTTGGTCGGGAATCTCGCCGAGACACAGCAGCCGTTGTTCTCCATGATTCGTGATTTAAGTCATACTGGGGCAGAGACTGCACGGACGATGTATGGCTGTGGTGGATGGGTAGCTCATCATAACACTGACCTCTGGCGTATTGCAGGACCTGTCGATGGCACTACCTGGGGGATGTTCCCAACAGGTGGGGCATGGCTAACTACCCATCTGTGGCAACACTACCTGTTTACGGGTGATAAGGAATTCTTGCGTGAGAATTATCATGTGATGAAGGGGGCAGCAGACTTTCTCCTGGATTATATGCAGCGTCATCCACAGTATGGCTGGTTGATGACGGTGCCTACTGTGTCTCCAGAACATGGTCCGATGGGTAAGAACACTACTGTCACTGCTGGTTCGACAATGGATAACCAGATTGTCTTTGATGTGTTGTCGAATACCCTGAACGCGATGCGTATCATAGGAGAGAAGGATGAGGCTTATGCCCAGCGACTTCAGTATGCCATCAGTCAGTTACCTCCTATGCAGATAGGACGTTATGGGCAGTTACAGGAGTGGTTGCAAGACGGTGATGATCCTAAGGATGAGCATCGTCATATCTCACACCTCTATGGACTCTATCCCTCTAACCAGATATCTCCTTATAGTCATCCAGATCTTTTTGCTGCAGCAAGGAACACATTGAATCAGCGTGGCGATATGGCGACAGGATGGAGCTTAGGGTGGAAGATTAATTTCTGGGCACGTATGCTGGATGGCAATCACGCTTTCCGTATCCTTTCCAATATGTTACATCTTCTTCCTGATGATGCCAAGATGAAAGATTATCCTGACGGACGTACCTATCCGAACCTCTTTGACGCACATCCCCCTTTCCAGATTGATGGTAACTTCGGTAGTGCGGCAGGTATCGCAGAGATGTTGCTGCAGAGTCATGACGGGGCAGTCCATCTGTTGCCCGCCCTCCCAGATATGTGGTCGGAAGGTCAGGTAAAGGGCTTACGAGCCCGTGGTGGCTTTGAGGTCAATATGCAGTGGAAAGAGGGAGCACTGCAAAAAGCAGAGATATTGTCTACTATCGGAGGTGTCCTCCGTATCCGTTCCTATGTCCCATTGACAGGAAAAGGTTTGAAGGAGGCAAAGGGAGCATGTCCTAATGACTTATATGCACCAGCCATCATAAAAGTCCCTGAGCACTCGAAAGAACTCAAGGACTTTCAGGTACCTGTTATTCGACAGGTTTATGAGTATGACATTCTGACCCGTGCAGGTCAGTATTATTTCTTGGAGGCACGTACGAAATAGGCTATCAACAGCACATAGGCAACAAGGGAGAGCAGTTCACTCAGTGGGTTTGCCCACCATCCGCTGTAGTCAAACTGGATACCGCCAAAGCGTAGCAGAGCACTGATAACACCCATCAGGGCACCACCGGCGATAAAGCCGGAAGCGATGAGATTCCCTTTTTCCCCACGTTCCTTGTTGACTTCATTGTCTTTTGAGCGTGTTGTCACATACCAGTTGATGGCACCACCAATGACCAACGGGACATTCAGTTCCATAGGGATGAACATTCCTAAGGCAAAGGCGAGGGCAGGAACTTTACAAAGCGTCAGGATGATAGCGATGACGGCACCGATGATATAAAGAACCCAAGGGGCACCGACGCCATTCATCAAGGGATCGATGACAGCAGCCATCGCATTCGCTTGAGGGGCAGCTAATGTCCCAGAGGCAAAACCATAGGTCTCATTAAGGAGCATCATCACCCCACCGACAGTTGCCGCACTGACCAGTGTACCGAGGAATTTCCAGGTCTCCTGCTTCTTAGGAAGGGTATCTGTCCAATAACCGATTTTCAGATCGGTAATAAAGGAGCCAGCCATAGAGAGTGCCGTACATACCACACCACCCATAATCAGGGCGGCTACCATTCCCCCCGTACCTTTCAGTCCTACGGCAACCATCACTACAGAGGCGAGGATCAGCGTCATCAGGGTCATGCCGCTGACAGGATTACTTCCTACGATAGCAATAGCGTTAGCAGCTACCGTCGTAAACAGGAAAGCTATCACGGCAGTCAGTATAATAGCAACAGCCGCAAATAACAAGTTGCCATCCATGACACCGAACCAGAAGAAAAGGAATGTCAGTACAAGGGTGATAACAGCAGCGACGGCAATGAATTTAAAAGGAAGGTCTTGAGCAATCTGAGCACTTTGAGTACTCTGAGAGCTCTGAGCACCCACCAACCCTACTGCACTCTTAATAACGCTCCATGACTTGATGATGCCAATGATACCAGCCATAGCTATAGCTCCGATACCGATGGACTTACCATAAGATGTAAAAATCTGCTCTGGTGACATGTCACCCACAGCGGTGGTAATAGCTGGGTTCCACTGATCCAAAACGGTATCAGGAAAGAGTAGTGCCATACCTGGTACGACAAGCCACCAGACAAATAACGAGCCGAAGGTGATAATTAGGGCATAACGGAAACCAATGATATAACCAAGTCCAAGCACCGCAGCTCCTGTATTATTCTTGAAAACGAGTTTAGCCTTCTCAGCGATATCCTCCCCGAAGGGAATCATACGACTGGTCACATTCTCATTCCACCATCCGAAAGTAGCGACAATAAAGTCGTATAACCCGCCTACTAGTCCGGCAATCAACAGAGGCTTTGCCTGTGAGCCGCCTTTGTCACCACTCTTCAGTACCTGTGTGGTAGCAGTAGCCTCTGGGAAAGGAAACTGTTCCTGAGGTGCCTCTACGAAATACTTACGGAAGGGGATGAGGAACAGGATACCAAGAACACCACCCAGTAAGGAGGCGATGAAAATCTTCAGGAAGTCAGCGGACATCTCTGGATATTTCGCTTGAAGAATATAGATAGCGGGTAGGGTAAAGATAGCACCAGCCACCACGGCACCAGAGCAGGCGCCAATCGATTGGATAATCACATTCTCACGCAGGGCATTAGAGCGTTTCGCGGCAGTGGAGACGCCAACGGCAATGATAGCTATCGGAATAGCTGCCTCAAAGACTTGTCCTACTTTCAGTCCTAGATAAGCTGCTGCTGCTGAGAAGAGCACAGCCATCAATACACCCCATGTCACTGACCAGGTGTTTACTTCACTTCTTTGTTTCATGATTGATAGTTTCTTTAATTCGTTCCAATCCCTCCATCATACGACTTCGTGGACAAGCAATATTAATACGGATATAACCCTTTCCACTTTCTGCTCCATACATCGTCCCGGGATTAACCCAGACTTTTCCTTTTGTCAAGAGATCGTCACAAAGTTTCTCCACGTCATTGCTATAACGAGTAACATCTAACCATACGAGATAGGTTCCCTCTAGTTGAGTGACTTTGCAGAGCGGAAGCTCTTTCTCAAAGAATTGGCAGAGTGCTTGATAATTATCCCATAGATATTGGTTAAGCTCATCAATCCATTCTTCGCTTTCATTATAGGCAGCCTTCAGCGCTACAGGTCCGAAGGGATTCAGGTCGCATACTTCATGGATATTGATGGCACGATCGATCCTGCGCCTCCATTCTGGTTGTGAGCAAATGATATTCGCTGTCTGGAGTCCTGCGATATTGAAAGACTTGGAAGGTGAGTTGAGGATGACACTATTTTGACGACAGGCGTCGTTGACTGTCGCAAAGGGTTGAAAAAGGTAACCAGGCATGATGAGCTCTCCATGAATTTCGTCACTGATGACCTTTACCCCATATTTCATACAGATCGTATTCATACGTTCCAGCTCTTCCTTGCTCCACACCCGTCCTGTCGGATTGTGAGGATTACAGAGTAGGAAAACAGTTGTCTTCTCGTCTGCACATCGTTGTTCGAAATCCTCCCAGTCCACCACAAAAGAATCCCCATCTTTGACGAGGATGGTCTCAGACACCTCACAACCATTATTCCGGATAGAAGAGAAGAAACAATTATAGTCAGGAGAAAGGATCAGTACTTTCTCTCCTGGCATGGTCAGAGCCTTGATGGCACAGGACATAGCAGGGATGACCCCAGTGGTATAAAGAATCTCTTCTCGTTGGATGGTCCACTGATGGCGGCGATGAAACCATGAGATGACAGCTTCGTAGTAGTCTTCTTCTACGATGGTGTAGCCAAAGATGCTATGTTCCGCACGTTTCTTAATCGCCTCTTGAATAGCGGGAGCTACCGGGAAGTCCATATCAGCGACCCACATAGGAATCACGTCTGCTGAAGGACTCTCATCCCACTTCACACAACTGGTTCCACGTCTGTCAATCGGTTCGTCAAAATGAAACTTCATCCTCTTGTCTTGATTACACAGTTATTCGGTTGACGGACGTTCTCGTCGATGGTAACGGAGCCGATGGAGTCGGCAGTGATATGTCCGCTGGTAGGGTTCTTGATGTGCTCAATATGTCCTCGAATGTCTGCCTCAACAGTCGAATATTCAAAGATACGGTCACATGCCTTGTCAAAGGTACAGTTTTCCAATACGAGGTTGTCCGCATAGCAGAGCAATTGCTCCCCAGCCAGGTGACAATTGACGAGACGCACGTTCTTGGAGTGCCAGGCAAGGTATTCGCCATCCAGTTCAGAGTCATAGATGGTGACATTCTCACACTCCCAGAAAGAGTCTTTCGTTAATATCTTGGCATGGTGTATCTCTACATTCTGGCAATATTGAAACACATACTTCGAATCGCTCTCCAATCCCTCCACATAGATGTTCTTGGAGAACATAAACGGATAGGTGCCACCATGCAGACAGACATTCTTCAGTTTCAGTCCGTCTACCTTCCAGAAGGTCTCATCAGCGTCGAAAATCTGTACGTCCTCTAACTCTACGTTTCTCATCTCACGGAAGAACTTGGGAGCATCAATACGACAACGGCGCATCACGAGGTCGTTAGTGTACCAAATGGCAGAACGGGAGTCCAAGGCGAAATAGCAGTCTTCAATCAGGGCACCATCAACATGCCACCAAGGATATTTCCCGTAAAAACGACAATGACTTGCCTCAATATTCTGGCATTGCTTGATGCCACTCTCACCATCAGTGATGGTGATATTCTCCAAACGTGTATCATGAATGGTGAACAACGGACGTTCTCCACCAAACTCTTTGTCTTTAATCAGTTCCAAGGTTAGTTTATCTTTATGATGGTTTTAGAAAAAGAAGAAGAAATAAGCGGCAGCCCATTCCTTGGGTACTCCAGAGACTTTTCCGATACTGCTTCCATTACCGTTACGAACAGTACCGTCACTCTCTATCTTTCCGATGCTGGAGCCATTACCGTTACGGACAGTACCATTGCTATCTACTTTTCCGATACTGCTTCCACTGCTGTTACGGATAGTGCCGTCGCGATCAATCTTCCCGATGCTGGAACCATTACCGTTACGGACGGTACCATCACTATCGATCTTGCCGATACTGCTTCCGCTGCTATTACGTACCGTACCGTTACTCTCGATCTTTCCGCAACTGCTTCCGTTGCTGTTATAGACCGTCTGTGCCGTAGCTCCAGATGTTATCATCACCAATAAAGCGGCAAATAAAACACGTAGTAATTTCATCATTTCTTGAAGTTTAGTATTAATAACGATGCAAAAATACAAAAAAAAGCGTAACTTTGCAAACAAAAAGGGAAAATACATGAAGAAACTCTATATAGAGACCTACGGCTGTCAGATGAACGTAGCTGATTCTGAGGTTGTTGCCAGTGTTATGCAGATGGCTGGTTATGAGACGACAGACAGTATTGATGAGGCTGATGCCGTCTTCCTGAATACATGCTCTGTGCGGGATAATGCCGAGCAGAAAATCTATCACCGTCTGGATGCCTTAGATGCCATCAAGCGGAAGCGTGGTTTGATTATTGGTGTCTTAGGCTGCATGGCGGAGCGGGTGAAAGATGATCTGTTGGAGCATCACCATTGCGACTTAGTGGCTGGTCCTGATGCCTATCTCTCTCTGCCCGATCTGATGGCGCAGGCAGAGACAGGACATAAGGCGATGAATATAGAGTTGTCGACCTCAGAGACTTATAAGGACGTTGTTCCCCAGCGATTGCATGGGGCGAGGATAGGAGGCTTCGTCAGTATCATGCGTGGTTGCAATAACTTCTGCCATTATTGTATCGTACCTTATACCCGTGGACGTGAGCGGTCTAGGGATGTGGAGAGTATTCTGCGTGAGGTACGTGACCTCAGAGATCGTGGTTTTAAGGAGGTGACATTGTTAGGGCAGAATGTGAACAGCTACCAGGCACCAGATACTGATTTCCCTGCTTTATTAAGAAAAGTCGCCGAGGAGGCTCCCCAGATGCGTGTCCGCTTCACCACTTCCCATCCTAAGGATATGAGTGACGAGACCTTACGGGTCATTGCTGAGATGCCTAATGTCTGCAAGCATATCCACCTTCCAGTACAAAGCGGGTCTGACAGGATCCTGAAACTGATGAACCGGAAATATACTCGTGAATGGTATCTTGACCGTGTAGCCGCTATCCGTCGCATCATTCCTGACTGTGGCCTTTCGACAGATATCTTCGTGGGTTATCATTCAGAGACAGAGGAAGATCACCAGCTCAGTTTAGACCTGATGCGTGAGGTGGGCTATGACTCAGCCTTTATGTTCAAGTACTCGGAGCGTCCGGGTACCTATGCCTCCAAACATCTGCCCGATGATGTCCCAGAGGAGGAGAAGATTCGTCGCTTGAATGAGTTGATAGCCTTACAGACAGAGATCTCTGCCCAACAGAACAAGAAGGATGAGGGTAAGGAGTTTGACGTATTGGTGGAAGGCTTCTCTAAGCGTAGTCGTCAGCAACTCTGTGGACGCACGGAGCAAAACAAGATGGTCGTGTTCGACAAGGGCAGCCACCATATCGGAGAGACAGTCCGTGTGAGAATAACGAATAGTACAAGTGCAACTTTATTTGGTGAAGAGGTATGAAGGATTTTATGCAGGTTCTGAGGCGTTTTGTGATGCCTTATAAAAAATATGTAGCGCTTTCTATCGTTTTTAATATCTTGTCGGCGCTGCTTAATATCTTCTCTTTTGCTGCCTTGATACCTATCTTGCAGATCCTGTTCAAGACAGGTGACCAGGTTGTTGTCACCTCACTGATGGAGTGGGGGGAAGGGAGTTTTAAGGATGTGCTCATCAACAACATCTATTATTACATCAATTACTTCATCGCAGATGTCGGCTCTACTACAACGTTGTTGTTCATTGGTATTTTCCTGATCGTAGCCACCTTGTTGAAGACTTTCGCTTATTTCCTTGCCTCTTCCAGTGTAGTACCTATCCGGACGGGTGTGGTGCGGGATATGCGTAACCAACTGTATAACAAGATTGTCAGTCTTCCATTGGGTTTCTTTACAGAGGAGCGCAAGGGTGATATCATTGCCCGTATGACAGGTGATGTGCAAGAGGTGGAGACCAGTATCATGTCGTCCCTTGACCTGATGTTCAAGAACCCTATTCTGATTATCTCTTATTTTACCACATTGATCGTCATCTCATGGCAACTTACCCTTTTCTCCGTGGTCATCATTCCTGCCATCGGCTGGTTCATGGGCTGGATTGGTCGTAAGCTGAAGGCACAGAGTATCAAGGCACAGTCGTTATGGAGTGATACCATGAGTGTGGTGGATGAGACGTTAGGTGGGTTGCGTATCATCAAGGCGTTCTGTGCGGAGGATAAGATGCGTGACAAGTTTAATCATATCAACTCCACCTATCGCAATGATATCATGAAGGTGAATATCCGTCAGAACATCGGACACCCTTTGTCTGAGTTCCTGGGCACTTGTATGATCGTCATCGTCTTGTGGTTTGGTGGTGTGCTGGTCCTGAACAACCATAGCCTTTCAGGTCCCACCTTTATTTACTACATGGTGATACTCTATTCAATTATCAACCCGTTGAAGGAGGTTTCCAAGGTGGGTTATAATATCCCCAAGGGACTTGCCTCCATGGAGCGTATCGATAAGATATTGTTGGCGGAGAACACGATTAAGGAACCGGCTCATCCCAAGCATCTTGCCTCTTTCGAGCATGAGATAGAGTTCCGTGATGTGTCCTTCCGTTATGGGGAGACATGGATCCTCCGACATATCAATCTGACGATTCCCAAGGGCAAGACCATCGCTATTGTCGGACAGAGCGGTAGTGGTAAGTCGACGATGGTAGACCTCATTCCTCGTTACTATGACGTACAGGAGGGAGAGGTGTTGATAGATGGTATCAATGTCAAGGATTTAGGTGTTCAGGACTTGCGACAGCTGATAGGTAATGTCAACCAGGAGGCGATCCTGTTTAACGACTCCTTTAAGAACAATATCTCTTTTGGAGTGGATGCTGCGACGGATGAGCAGATTGCTGAGGCTGCCAAGATTGCCAATGCCTACGATTTCATCATGCAGAGTGAGCATCAGTTTGAGACGAATATAGGCGATCGTGGCGGACGTCTCTCGGGAGGTCAGCGCCAACGTGTGTCTATTGCTCGTGCTATTCTGAAGAATCCTCCTATCCTGATACTCGATGAGGCAACATCTGCCTTGGACACGGAGAGCGAGCGACTCGTACAGGATGCGTTGGAGCGACTGATGAAGACACGTACTACTGTTGCCATTGCCCACCGTCTCTCGACCATTAAGAACGCGGATGAGATATGTGTCCTCCACGAAGGACAGATCGTAGAGCGTGGTACGCATGATGAGCTCCTCAATATTGATGGCTATTACAAGAAACTGAACGATATGCAGAGTCTATGAGACAAAGGGCGTTATATCTGTTGAGATTCTATCTGGCAACCCTTTTGTTCTTTGTGGTTGGCAAGGTGGGTTTTATGCTCTATCATCATGGAGGGCATGACTTCTCTTTGTCGGATATGATGCAGGTCATCGGACATGGGTTGTCATTAGACCTGAGTACCTCTTTTTATATCTTTATCCTGCCGTTCCTTCTGACCATCATCTCTTTATGGGTCCGGGTGCCAAGATGGGTCTATAGAGTCTACTATGTCATAGCGGCAGTCCTTCTTGCCTTGGCTTTCGTGGCAGACACCAGTCTCTACGAGTTCTGGTTGTTTAAGTTAGACGCCTCTTGTCTGCAATATCTGGAGACCCCTACAGAGGCGATGGCGAGTGTCAGTGTGTGGTATGTCCTGCTCCGCATTCTAAGTTTCCTCCTGATAGCCTTCCTTATCTATTGGGTTTATGACAAGTTAACCTCTTACCTCTTACCTCTTACTTCTTACCTCTCAAAACTAATAGCCACTTTAGTGGCATTGTTGTTGATTCCCTTTATCATCATCGGTATCAGGGGCGGACTGGATGAGTCCACGACGAATATCGGACAGGTGTATTTCTCACAGAACCAGTTCCTGAACCATTCCGCAGTGAATCCCTTCTTCTCTTTCTTTGCCTCTTTCGAGAAGACGGCAAGCAACAATGTGACTTACCACTTCATGGAGGATGCGGAGTGTGAGAAGATCGTTTCTGAACTATACAACACGCAGAGTATGGGTATTGATACCCTGTTGTCGACGCAGCAGCCGAACATCATCGTGATATTGTTGGAGAGTTGTGGGGGACAGTTTACGGAGATCAGTGGTCGTACGGATATCACCCCGAATCTGAACCGTCTTGCCAAAGAGGGTATCTATTTTACGAATTGTTATGGTAACAGTTGGCGTACGGACCGGGGGACGCTATGTACATGGAGCGGCTATCCCTCCTTCCCTACGATGTCGGTGATGAAGATACCTTCTAAGTCCCGTACCATGCCCAATATCGCCAGGACATTACAAGAGGAGCGTGGCTATCATACGCATTATCTCTATGGTGGTGATATTAATTTCACCAATATGCGCAGCTATCTCGTCTCTGGCGGTTTCAGCAACCTGACTTGGAAGGAAGACTATACGTCTGACGAGCAGAAGAGTGCTAAATGGGGTGTTCGTGACGATATCACCTTCGAGACTCTCTATCAGTTGACCACCACGATGCCGCAGCCTTATCTGATAGGTTATTCCACCTTGAGCAGTCATTCTCCCTGGGATGTGCCCATTCACCATTTTGACGACGAGGTACTCAACGCGTTCTATTATCTCGACCAATGTGTGGGTAACTTCATAGAGAGACTGCGGAAGAGTCCTGCCTGGGACAATACCCTGGTCGTCATGTTACCGGATCATGGTATCTTTTATCAGGATATTGACGAGTCAAATCCTCTGCTGAACCATATCCCCATGATATGGGTGGGCGGTGCTGTCAAGGAACCACGACGTGTCGAGCAGATCTGTAACCAGACGGATCTGCCTGCTACGTTATTAGGACAGTTAGGTCTTAACCATGATGCCTATACCTTCAGTCGTGACGTGCTAAGCAAGACCTATACCCGACCTGTTGCCATTCATACTTATGATGACGGCTTTACGATGATAGACTCTACCAGTTTCGTCAATTATGACTTTATCAGCGACAGGGTTGTGAGAAGTGAGGGGAACGGCTGTGAGCGACTCATCCGACAGGCTCAGGCGATATTACAGGCAGCGACTAAAGACTTGAACGAGCGATGAGACGGTGGATGACGAAGACATATTCTCCTGTGCTGGCAGTCCTGTGGAATCTGCTGTTGGCATATTTGGTATACCAGACGGCAAGGTTGGCGTATTATCTGGAGAATAGCGACTACCTCTCTTACTCTTGGGATATCTTCCGTGGGGGCTTGCTTTTCGACACCTCTGCCATCCTCTATACCAATATACTATATGTCATGATGATGCTTATCCCTTGGTATAAAAAGGAGAATAACACCTATCATCTGATTTGTAAGTGGTTGTATATGGTCGTCAATGGTCTCGCCCTTGCCATCAACTTAGCGGATGCGGTCTATTTCCAATATACCATGCGTCGGACGACGACGACGGTATTCCAGGAGTTCTCTAACGAGGGGAATCTGGGTAGTATCATAGGCACGGAGTTCTTGAACCATTGGTACTTGGTACTGCTCTTTGTCGTGGTGATGCTCCTCCTTTGGTATTGCTATGCGAGACCACACCTTGACGGTCGTACGCTCCATGCTCCAAATACGTGGCGATATGCCTTAACCTGTCAGTTGTCATTCATCGCTTTCCTTCCATTCTGTATAGCTGGCATGCGTGGTGGCTTTACCACAGCGGTGCGTCCTATCACTGTCTCTAACGCCAACCAATATGCGGCACGTCCCGTTGATGCAGCCTTGGCATTAAACACACCTTTTGCCCTGATCCGCTCCATCGGCAAGAATGTCTTCGTAGTCCCCCAATATTATAGTAATGAGGAAGAGATGTCACGCATCTATTCTCCTATCCACACTATAGATACTATCCCCCCTATAAAAAAGAATGTCGTCATCCTCATCGTCGAGAGCTTCGGAAGAGAATACATCGGAGCCCTCAACAAAGACCTGGAGGACGGAAAATACAAAGGCTATACCCCTTACGTCGATGCCCTTATCAGCAAGAGCACTACTTTCCGTTATTCATTCTGTAATGGTCGTAAGTCCATTGACGGGATGCCGAGCATCCTCTCCAGCATCCCTATGTTCGTCGAACCGTTTATCCTGACACCCGCCTCGATGAACGACTATACGGGTATCGCTGGTATCTTGGGAAAGGAGGGCTACGAGACGGCTTTCTTCCATGGGGCACAGAACGGCTCGATGGGTTTCCAGGCTTTTGCTCAGAAGACGGGTTTCCAGCGTTATTTTGGGCGTACGGAGTATGAGGCGGCAAAGGGAACGAAAGACTTTGACGGCACATGGGCTATCTGGGACGAGCCGTTCCTGCAGTATTATGCGGAGCAGATGAGTCAGATGAAGGAGCCTTTCATGACGGCTGTCTTCACAGCCTCCAGCCACCATCCTTTTGTAGTACCGGAGTCCTATCAACAACAGTTCCCGGAGGAACACCTGTCAATCCAGAAATGTATCCGTTATACAGATATGGCTATCGGCAAGTTCTTTGAGACGGCAAGCAAGCAACCTTGGTTCGAGCATACCATTTTTGTCTTGACCAGTGACCATACGAATATGAGTGACCATGATTACTATCAAACCGACTTAGGTGGTTTCTGCTCGCCGATTATTATATATGAGCCCAGCCGTCCAGAAGGACAGATGATAGACAAGATTGCCCAGCAGATAGATATCCTGCCTACTGTTCTGGGGATGCTGGGATACCAGAAACCTTATTTCGGCTTTGGCATCGATGTGCTGAATACTCCCAAGGAGGACACCTGGGCTGTCAACTACCTGAATGGTGTCTACCAGTACGTGAAACATGGTTGTGTGCTGCAGTTTGACGGTCAAAAGACCAAGGGGTTCTACTCTTTGCAGGACTCGCTGATGCAACACAACCTCCTGCATCAGTCATCAACCGTCAGCCGTCAACAACAGATGGAGCAGGAGCTGAAGGCGATCATCCAACAATATATGGAACGGATGACACAAGACCGGTTGTCGGTATTAAAGTAATTACAAAATGATTGGACAGACAAGAAAGTGGGTCATCCAGTCATCGACAAAGTCGCTTGCCAGAGCAAGAACCGTCCCGGATTTTCAATACCTTTCTTACTTATTCAGATACATCTTTCCCTTATAAATCACGAGGCCCTTCTGAGCCTTGTCCACCTGCTGGCCCATCATGTTATAGACGGGAGCGTCGACGCTATACATCGTGGCAGGGGTAGCCTGTCGCTGGCCGTCCTTGGTGACGACGTCGATGGCGGTAGCACCAGTAATCTTCTTCAGGCCCTTCAGACAGTTAATCTTGCCGAAACCAGCCTGCACCTTGTTGTGCGACGGAATCATGTTGACATTGGTAGTCCACTCGTCGTTGTCGCAGGTTTCCTTCATGATGTTGATAATCTCCTTGGCCGTCAACTTGGGGTTGGCCTGCATCCACAGGGCAACGACGCCAGTGACAACAGGTGTCGACATCGACGTGCCCTGCGACAGAATATACCAATTCTGACGGCCGAACTTCTCTACATTCGAGCACAGCCTTGCTTTTCGTGATGTGTTCGGATCAATGTAGCCGGGCTCGGAAGCCTCGAAGTAGGTCTTGTCATAGTTGTTGGCAGCCGACAGGACGCCCTGTCCGGGAGCGATGAGCGTGGGACGCGGCTGGCCGTTATCGTCAATGCAATAGCTGGAGAAGTCGACAATCTCGCCCAACTGCTGATAGTCGCCTGTCAAGCCGGACTTGCGGTATTTGTATTCTTCGTTCTGATAGTCCTTCCATGATGTCTTGGTGATATAGGCTCCGACGCTGATGACGGCATCGTTGCAGATGGCGGTGTTGCAGGCAAAGTCGCTGTTGCCCTTCGTCCAGCCGTTGGCAGCGAAGTCGTAGCCTGTTGCCGTCTTTGGCGTGTCGAAGCACGGCTCCAGATTGTTATCGCCCGTACAGATCATATTGATGGTCTGATCGGCATGACCAGCCTTGACGGTAATCGCCAGACGGTAGAAGATGTCATCCAGGAATACGTTTGTTCTCATGAACGATACTCTCCAGATGATGGCATCCGTACCCTTGATGGTCTTCACGATTGATTTACTCAGTTTCACGAAGTTGGGGGTGAGGTTTTCACCTTGCTTGTCCTTCACATGGCCGGTCATGTCAACGAAGTTGCCTGTCGAAAGGTCGACCATCGTGAGCGTCGGAGTGAAGTCCTGATAGTCAGTGGCATAGAGGTAATACGTCTCACTGTATTGTGCAAAGCCCTTGTCGGTATAATTTGATGCTCCAAGGACGGTCTTCAGCTCGTCGGTGGTGTTGGGAAATTTCTTGATAATCGACTGCCACATGGATGCTGAGTTACCGGAACTGACAACGACGGCACGTCCAGGCTTGGTGCCGTTATCTGTCAGCTTGGCAATGCCCTTAGCGAGTTCGTCACTACCATCGTGCAGACCAGCAACACCAGCCATGCTGATGTTGACCACGGCAGGCTTCTTGACCGCGTCGGCATAGTCGAAAATTCTCTGTATGCCCTCAACGATGTTGGCATCGCTTGTTGCGCCACCCAGACCTACCAGTACCAGGTCGGCATCGGGGGCTATACCCTGCATGTTGTTGCCTATATCCGAACCTGCAGCGGTAGCTGACGTGTGTGTGCCGTGCGATGTTTCATCCAAATCGCTGCTCAATTGTTCGCTGATGTCACTTGGTTCGTACTCCTCCATCATGTCAAGGAAGCTTATATATTCAACGGCTTTCTTGATGCGGGTATTGCCGTTGGCATCCCTGAAGGCAGCGTGATTGAAGTCTATACCATTGTCAATGACGCCCACCACGACATCTTTGCCTGTATAGGCCTGTGGCAGTCCCTGTGACTTGGCGGCAGCTTCGATGTCTACCATATTGACGCCGACAGCCTTGCGGGCCTCGTCGTTCATTACGTGCTTCATCTCGTCAGCCTTTACCTCGATGAACTCCTCGAGCGGCTCCAGCAGCTGAAGCTTGTCGGCAGGGATGCGCAGGACCACCATGTCGCCCAGCACGAAGCGCACTTCAATGCCCATCTGCTCCAGTTTCGCCGTGGGACACTCGGCACCAGCCTTCAGCGTGGCGATAGCCGACAGCGTATTGATACTTCCGTCGGCATTGAAGCGCACGGCGATTTCCTTGTTTACAGCTTTGGCGTCGAGCGGAGCCAATCCCTGTGCACGACGGCTGACAGACTGCTGCACGAGCTCTGTCAGACGGCTGTCAATCTTCTGGGCCTGTGCTATCATCACACATGCCACCAATACAAGTAAGGTATAAAATCTCTTCATACTTTTCAAATGTTTATTTCTCTATTTGATGAATACTTGCTTTGTTTAAGTAAAAACTTGCGGCAAAGTTAAATATATTTCTTGGAATAACCAAGAAAATTGAAAAATGGGGACGGTTCTCAGTGATCCACCACAAAGGTACAACATTTCTTTCAAAAGAAAAAATATTTAGACAGGAAAATGGATCAGTCAGAACCGACCCAGTTTTCTTTTAATTCACAAGAAAATGGATCATTCAGAACCGTCCCCAGCTTTCTTTAATTACAATAAATGATCACTAGAACCGACCCCGTGATCCCTCAGTGAACACTAAATAATTAAAAGTATAATATAAACAATTGAAAATATAAACAGCCCCCATGCCATTAATTTCCATTTAAAATGTTCTCTGTCAGGCTTTGAGGCAAATTTCCAATAATATTTTTCTTCTTTTTCATCTTTTTCAAACCAATAATATTCTAAAATTAAAGAAAGCACTATAATAATACTAAAATAAATAATTTTATAGACGCTGTTTCTGAACAGTGTCTGTGTTGTTTCCATATTTATCAAACTCATAAAGGAATAAGATATACATAGGCAACTATATACAATTAGACCCTAATAAATGATAAATGCAGTCAGAAATGGCTGCATTTACTTGTAAATAGTTATCTATTGATAATAAGGTAATCCATTAGTTATATCACCCCACTCATTTGTTAATTGCATATGTTCTTCTCTTGTAATAATTCCACTATTTGTTAGATGGCATAAGAAATCTGTAAAGCGTATTGAAGTATAGCCCATCCCTTCAAAGAAAACGATTCCATTGTGAGGGTTTTGGACATTTGCTGTTATGGCTTGTAGCCAAGCAAGGCAGAAACGCACTTTTGTAAGAATATCCATATAAGTGTTATCCCTAATAAAAGATGATACATCAATAATACTTATAGGATGATTCTCTATTCTATTTACGTGAAAACCTTGCCAAGAGATATTGTTTGTTATAAAATCTTCTGAGCAAAACTGCAACAATTGCTGTCTGAATAAATCAGATATGAAAACATAATTCTCCATCATAATCTGTATTTTTTTTGCAAAGATAATATTTATTATTAAAATGAACAAAAAACATATGGGAAATAATCAAAATACGAATATAGGTACAAGTGTTGACCCAACAAGTTCATATGAAACGGGCGCATGGAATAACTTGAAATTGATATTTCAGCAACAAGTTCCACAATATTTTGCTTCAGTAGAACAAAATGGCGGTAGTAGGTCAATAAATGACATTAATGGTTTGTTGTCATTTCTTGAAAGTACAATTAACAATAGTTTGGATACATTCATAAAGCAGCACATTTCAATTAGTCAATTACAGCCAATTCAAGGGCAACGTATAAAGGCAGATAAACAATTCAAACCAACAAATCAGAATCCTGACGATGTACCTTTTGAAATAACAAACTCACAGAATAATAATGAATCTAAGAATATGAATATGAATAAGAAATTGATTAGATTAACAGAACAAGACCTTCATAGAATCGTGAAAGAGTCTGTAAATAAAGTATTGGAAGAAGCACTCGACACAACAGATTCCATAAAGCAATTTTATAACGATAAAGGTAAACAATTAAATAATATGCAATCCCAAATAAAAGGAATGCTAAATCCAAAATGGAAAGAACGTAAACACAGACAAATGGGTATGTTGAAAGACAGATATGATGATATTAGCTTAATTGATAGACACCTCAACAACATGGATAATGGCTACTTCCATCATGACAACGTGATAGATGATAGTAATATTGAATCTTGGTTAGACCAAGAATCAAAAGAATATCCTGGATTTACAAATAGGCAATTGCGTGATTTAAGAAATATGGGATTTGGTCGTGAATATGAAGAACTGTACTTAAGCGACCTCGCATAATCTCAATTCATTCCAAGTAACAATCAGCCCAATGGACTTATTGAACATATCCTCAAATCGTTCCGATTGGGACGCTTTTCTTGTATTCCAACGATACACAGCCTCGTCAATATATGACTGTAAGTGCTCGTCACTTACATCGTGGTAACAGCCCACAATCATACGTCTGAAATGACTCCAAAAGCCTTCGATGTTGTTGGTGTACGTCTCACCATCAACAACATACTGCAACTGTCCGTGATTGCAAATTTTATGGTTATAACCCATATCAGCAAGACGATTGTATGAGTTCAATTCATCAGTGAATACAGTAGAACCTTCCTCAACGAACTGTGAGATAATGGGAAGGATAGTGTCACGATTGGTATTCTCCACAACCATAGCACGAACATATGACATAAACTCAAACTCACCGTCCTCGTTCTCAATCTCAGAACGTTCCATCATTCCGAAGACGGGAGTCTTTGTCTTTGTGGAACGACCTTGTGTGTTTGGAGTTCGCATTGACTGATGCTTCCATTTCTCACGTCCACCAATATACACCTCATCACATTCAACCTCACCACTGAAACCTTCTGCATCGTCTTGAGCAAGCAATGCACGAACCTTATGGAGCATATGCCAAGCTGTAGTCTGAGTAACCTTGATGTCACGTGCAAGTTGGCAAGAAGATATACCCTTCTTGTGTGAGGAAATGAGGTACATAGCAATGAACCACTTTACAAGTGAAAGGTTGCTATCTTCAAAGATTGTGCCAACCTTGCAAGAGAAATTGCGCTTGCAGTGGTTGCAGCGAAACCTACCATCCTTGCGAGTTACACAGTGGTGTTCACCACAATAGGGGCAAACAACGTCTTGTGCTTCACCAATACCCCAACGTGTTTCGATGATTGCTTGCTTGCAAGTATCTTCGTTGTTGAAGTACATTGTCATTGAAATAAGACTGTCAAACTGTGAGAAATCAATCATATTGCTATTGTTTTATAAACTATAGCAAAGATACGAAAAAAGTCCAGCGAAAGCTGAACTTTTATACGTATAGATGATTATTTGGGGTCAAATAGTATATAATTGCCCTAATTAATCTCTTATTCATATTTATGTATTATAAAAAATGTTATTTAGGGCCTAATTCTATATAATTCCCTATACATAAGAGATAATTCATTAGCATAAGAAGGAAAAACTTTTTAGCCAACATAGCATTGTAACTTACTTTACCATTATGGTAAACAACTGGCTCAAATTTTTGAGTGAACAAATGTAAACCGTATAATATGTGATTCATAAAACACACCATTTTCTTTTCATTTTTAATTGTTATCATTTTTTCAAGTTCTCAGATTTAAAAGCATAATACCACTTTAGGATCATTTAGAACCGTCCCCAGCTTTCTCTTATTACCTATTTTTTCTACATCATTATTGTTTTACCTGTTCATCAAGTACATATAGCCTGTATGCATCTGCGGCAAGTCTTAACACTGTATGCTTATTGAAATACTTTTCATCTTTTTGGGCAAACTCAGCAGCAATAAACCAAACTAAAGGGATACCATCTCTTTCTTTTTCTGGAACGAATTGAGTCTCAAAATCAGGTACTCCACTTTGTACAAGCATTCTGACTTTTGTTGTTAAGTCGTGCTGATGTTTAGCTTCTTCATTAGCAGCAATGCGTTCTCTTAAGCATAAATTATTGATAAATCGTGGTTCGGTTAGTCGCACAGCGTCCTTGAACGATTCGATAGAATTGTCATCATCGCTGTGCCACCAATAATACTCAGAAAATGCACCAATAATACGATATTTATTTAGTTCCTCTTCTGAGAACAATTGCCAAGATCGCAAATAGGCATCTCTAATTCCTTCATAAATTAATGCATAAGTCAGAGATTGTCCCATATAATAATTACAATCAAATGCATTTTCATACAAGTTGCTTTTGTCTATTCCTATACAAACATAAATTTTCTCATCAATTTTCTTTGCAAATAAACCACTAGCAGGAGAGATTGTGTCCTTGAAATAAGTATATCCTATTCCCTCAAAGAATGGAATAAGCTTCTTGAATAACTGTTTTCTTGTTACTTTCATATTTGTAATAAATTGTTTTTCAGTAGCAAAGGTATTTCTTTTATTTCATAGGACAAAATATTTCACTAGAAAATGGATCATTAAGAACCGTCCCCAGCTTTCTTTTTTCTACAAAATGTTTAGACAGAAAAAGTGGATCAGTCAGAACCGTCCCCAATTACCCATTAACTATGATTTATTCATAGCTCACCGATTGCAATAAAGATTCTACTGCTTTGGCAGAAACTATTATTTTTTTGAACTGGATATCATTTTGTTCCCAATCCGAATCTGCGACATAACCTCCTTCTATTAAACAATTATTCGCATCTAAGGGTTTAATGGCAAACACGTCAAAAGTATCAGGCAATTTTATGGTATATGGAGTTCCTTCAGAAATCAACTTTTTCAACCCCCCACAGATGTCCAAACGATCTTCATCAAGTATGGAAATCTTTTTGTCTATAATGAATGTACTGGATATTATACTTAATTGATAATCGAAATTCAGACACGTATCATATTTTTGTTTCCCCAAAAACGTTAACGAAATAGAAGCCTTATTCCACTTTTCCTCTGAAAAGACTAAATTATCATGGTTAATCAAACATGATACTTCTTTAGTAAGACATTCTAATAAGTAATCTGCACCTATGTCTACATGGATTGAGCCTATGTAGTTTTCCTTCAAGATCTCGAAGCGCAATAGCAGATTATCATAAATAACAGCATCATATTTCACTATTATTTTGAATGACATGCTTGTGTTTACCCACACTTCCGACTCTGCTGTATGTTTTGCCACTTTATAAAGATAATGTTGCAAATCCTCAAATTCTGCGTCCGTGCATAGAACATCCGTCTTTATAATAAAGTAGTTACGCTTAACAAAAATTCCTAACACATCTTCTCTTAATTCCAATTCTACATAAGAGGCGAGATTGAACTTGTCACTGATAAATAATGCTTTCATATTATAAACAACGAAATAAATATGTAATTATTTTGTGTGTTAAATAGGTTTCAAACTATGAAAAATGGGGACTCAGTGATTCACCACAAAGGTACAACATTTCTTTCAAAAGACAAAATATTTGGATAGGAAAGTGGATCACTGAGTCCCGGATTTTCGACCGGTTGTCGGTATTAAAGTACCCCTTTATGTTATTATCTATAATTTATCCAGTAATTATTTGGAAGTTAGTACCATATTTAGTACCTTTGCAACAGATTCATATTATATAAATGGTTGCGAAGAATAAGTTAAAAGAACGGTTTAAAAGACTTCCCAAGGACTTTACTTTTGAGGAAACTGTAACTCTTTTAGAGTCTATGGGATATCAAAAGCATAACAAGGGGAGGACTTCCGGCTCCCGCATACGCTTTAAGAATGAAGCGACAGGAATGTACATAGATTTACATAGACCTCATCCAGGAAATATCATGAAAGAATGGATGTTGAAAGAGATATATAGACATTTGAAAGGTAATCAATTAATATAAGGAAGAGCGTTATGGATTATTTGGAGTACAAAGGATATAAAGGATCCGTAGAATATAGTAAGGAAGATAATTGTCTGTTTGGTAAGGTTCAGGGATTGAGCAAAGCCCTCATATTGTATGAAGGACAGACACTTGACGAACTTCGTAAAGACTTCGAGGATGGTATTGACGACTACCTTGAAGGTTGTAAGGCTGACGGAGTAGAACCTTGCAAGCCTTATAGTGGAAGACTCAATCTTCGTATGACCTCAGAGTTGCATTCTCGCATTGCCGCTTTTGCTGCATCCACAGGCACTACCATTAACGATTTCATTAATCGTGCAGTACAGAATGAGTTGGCTCATAGTTATGAGTCAAGTTCCATGCTGGCTTCCGAGCCTTTACTCCCTCCAGAGAAGGATTAAACGTTGAAAAATGGGGTCGGTTCTCAGTGATCCACCACAAAGGTACAACATTTCTTTCAAAAGATAAAATGATTGGACAGGAAAGTGGATCAATGAGTCCCCAATTTTTACATAGGACAAAATATTTCACTAGAAAATGGATCATTGAGAGTCCCCAGCTTTCTATTAGGGAATCCTCCCAGGAATCAAATCTGTCCCAGTGATTCTTAATTCCTTGAGTTCTTTTATAAGTTTGTCAATATCTTCCCTTGTTTTTTTTTGACAAATTATGTCTTCTTCAAATCCCATATTTCTCAGAACTGAAAGCAAACAAGATCTTAACTTTATATCATCATCTATTGAATCCACAATGTAAGGCACATAAGACAAGTATTCATTATCCGCTATTTTTTGTGGCACATTAATAGGATTCCATTTTGCTAGAATTTCATTCACTAAGGGGTAAATATCATTATAATCATCGGGAGTTTCAACATAATTAATACTAAATAAGAATTCTTTTCTGTTAAATAGAGAAGGAAATCTGGAATAACTATTGATGTATTTATATGCAATTTTATAACTTCGTCGAACGTAATCGTTCCACGGTTCATTTTGTAATCTATCACATGACCAGCCATTGTAACCCTCTGTGTAACAAATCTTCTCCTTGCTTATAGTATAAACATTCCCACCTGTTATAGGAAAACAATTATCACGAAAAAAATGTATAATCAGCAAAGCGTCTTTTTTTATATAAGCATAACCATCAATACCCAAAGGATATAAAGGGTAAGTACTAATATTATTTAATTGGGTAAACTCTTTTATTGTCATTTTATTCATTTTGTTGAAAAGATACACATTTTCTCAATAAGGTCTAAAAAATCTATGTCAAAATTTGGGGACGGCTCTTGCTCTGGCAAGCGACTTCGTCGATGACTGAATGATCCAAAATAAGATACTCAGTTTTGTTCTCATTGTTGTAAGTTATTAATTATGTTGCAAAGGTAGTATTATTATCTCTTTCTACAAAATGTTTACACAAGAAAGTGGATCAGGGAGAACCGTTTTCCTCCAAACCCCTAACCTCCAACTGATTTCTTCTGAAACACCGATGTACAGGGCGTTTCCGGGCAGTTGGTGGTTGCTCTAACCTCCAACTAAGCTCTCACTAACCTCTAATATAGTGGGAGGTGGGTTGGACGTTAGTGGGAGGTTGTCAGAACCTCCAACTGGTCTTGCGCCCTTTATTTATCGAGGTTTGCGGGATTTTTAGTTGGAGGTTAGGGGTATCTCCTTGCTATTGAAAGAACCCACCATTCCCTACACGTAATTTTTAAAACCCTTGTCACCGTTGCCGCCTTGCAAAAGTATTTGATTGTCAGGGGATTGCGGGTAACAACATAGCGGCAACGGTGACAACGATATCTCCTATGAAAGTAAATTCAGTGTGTTTACTCAGTAAATTCAGTGAATTTACTCACCAAATTCAGTGAATTTACTGAGATAGGAGGCATCGGAATAAAAAGCAACTAATAGGGGTATTTTACGAAGGCGGCACCTCCTGCCTGCGAAGGTGCCGCTTCCTTGGGTCGAAGGTGCCGCTTCCTTGGGTCGAAGGTGCCGCTTCCTTGGGTCGAAGGTGCCGCTTCCTCGGGTCGAAGGTGCCGCCTTCATAGGGGCATGGTTCAGGTGTAAGGGTTCAGGGGTAAGGTGATTAGCAAATGAGGCTTTAATTAACTTGAATGAGGGCTTTAATCGGGTCGAATAAAGCCCTTAATCGGTATGAAAGTGGGCTTCAGTCGGTAACTGATTTCATAGAAGTTTTTTCGAATTGTCCTTATATGGAAGTATCTCCTATGAAAGTAAATTCAGTGAGTTTACTCACCACCTTCCCGTTGACAACTTCGAAACGACGGTCGAACTCCTCACGGGTGCGGCTCCAACGGTTGTGGCTCCACAACCAATAAGCGGGTGTTCTTCGGATACTCTCCTCCAACAACTGATAGTAGATATCCGTCAACTTAAACTCCTCTAATTGCTGAGGCTCTTGGGAGATCAGTTTGAAGGTAGCCTCATAATACCCCCGGCGGACACGTTGTACGTCGAGATAGAACACGACATGGTTGAATTTCCGCATGATACGCTCGGCACCCGTCAGTACGGGAGTGTCGTGATGCAGGAAGTCTACCCAGTGGTGGATATTAAACCAATTAGGCTTCTGGTCGGAGATATAGCCGATGATGGAGATCTGTCCTGACTGTCTGAGTTCCAGGATCTTACGGAGGGTGTCAGCCATAGGGATACATTCAGCGCCCAGTCGCTGACGTAAGCGCAGGAAGAGCTGGTCCACCCCTTTGTTCTCGATGGGATGATAGATCTGTGCGCATTGGACTTTGGGAGAAATCCATAATGACAGGGAGGTGACCCATTCCCAGTTGCAGTAATGACCTAAGTAAACACCGATGGACTGTCCATTGTCAAAGAACGGATCCAGCAGTTCCGTACCTTTGAACACCATCCGCTTCCTGATATTCCTTTTACTGATAGTCAGCAGTTTCATGCTCTCCACGATATAGTCGCAGAACCACTGGTAGAAGTCCCGCTCGATAGCCTTTAGCTCCATTTCAGATTTCTCAGGGAAAGCACTTGCCAGATTCTTCCGAACCACCTTCACACGATATCTTCCCACATGGTATATCAGGAAATAGAGCATGTCAGAGAAGAGATAATGTACCCAGAACGGCAGTAGTGAGACAGGGTAGCACACAGCCATCAGGAGATAGTACGAGAATTTCATCAGCAAATGGTTTTATGTGCCACAAAGGTAGTTAATTCAAAGTGAATGAGCAAATAATTAAGTCAATTTTTGTCAAATTGCTAAAAAAACACTATTTTTGCATCCATAAGTTCATAGGCATGTCGAAGAAGCGCAAGATATATTATTTGCTCCATAGTGGAAAGAACAGCAAGGTGAAGTTCTTTATAAAGGCATATATACGGCAATGTGTTCCCGGATGGGTCACCCGCCGCTTGCTGGGGAGCAAACTGAAACAGTTACAGTCGCGTGATGACAAGGAGGAGATCCTGCGGAGGGTCGACTATTATTGCAAGCTGACTCCCGAGACATCCTATGACCATGAGGGATTCAACAAGACGGCAGTCAGTCTCAAGGACCAGTCTGTCATCCAACCCAAGGTGTATTATTTCGACGCGATGGATACAGCACGCTATTTCGACCAGCGTCTTCGCTGGATCCTGAAACCAGGTGATGTCGCAGACCTACAAGCGTTACCCACCATTTTGAAGAGTCGTCCCATAGGGGATCACAACCAATGCTCTGTGGTGCTGAATCTTAACAAGGTGCGGCATTTCCTGTTTGTCAACGATCCCAAACCTTGGCGTGAGAAACGAGACATGACGATATTCCGCGGGGATGTGGGTAACCCCAAGGATGGGAATGTCAAGCCCAACAGGGTCGCCTTTATGAACCGTTGGTACGGGCACCCCCTTGTGGATGCCGCCTCTATCGACTCTATTGATGGTCATCCGGAATGGCAACGAGAGAAGATGACGATAGGGGAGCATCTGGACTATAAGTTCGTGATGTCCCTTGAGGGCAATGATGTCGCCTCTAATCTCAAATGGGTGATGTCGTCCAACTCGATAGCCGTTACCCCCCGTCTGACCTGTGAGACCTGGTTTATGGAGGGGACACTGATTCCCAACTATCATTATATAGAAGTGAAACCCGATTTCTCCGATTTGGAGGAACGCCTGACCTACTATATCCAACACCCGGAAGAGGCAGAGACGATCATCCAGCATGCCCATGAGTTCGTGGCTCAGTTTATGGACCCCAAGAGTGAGCGACTCATCTCCCTTCTGGTCTTGAAGAAGTATTTCGATGTAACAAACGCTGCCCTATGATATTCGCAAGAGACAAGTCCCAGATGTGCAACAACCTGTTGCAGTATGCCCATGTCTATGCATGGGGCAAGGAGCATGGTCGTAAGGTCATCTCTATGCGTTTCAGTTACAAATACCAATATTTCAAAATCTGTCATACGAACCTGACGGGTTTTGGCTGGTATCTGCTGGCGAAATACCTTGCCGCTCTCAAGGTCCTGCCCACAGCCAGTTTCAAAAGGAGAGACTGCGACCGTGAGGCGTTGGAGCGTAAGATGCTCAGACACAGGCATATCGTCGTCAGTGGCTGGTTCGTGCGTTACTACGACTTGTTCTTGAAATACAGGGATGAGATCTGCGACCTCTTCACGTTGGACGAGCCATACACGACTCCTGTCAAAACAAAAATGCAGGAGGTAGAAAAACTCTCAACTCTCAACTCTCAACTGTCAACTCTAAGATTGGGTGTCCATATCCGTCGTGGTGACTATGCCGAGTGGCGTGACGGACAGTTCTATTTCGACAATGCGGTCTATGCGGCACATATCAACCGTTTTGCGGAGATGCATCCAGACCAGAGAGTTCATGTCTATCTCTCTACGAACGACCCGGAGGTGTCTGCGACAGACTTCCAGCAGCTTTGTCCTCAGGTGGTCATCCATCATCTTCAGGGAAGTGCCCCGGAAGACCTGTTTATGCTCTCCGAGTGTGACTATCTGATAGGTCCTCCCAGCACTTTCTCCTTAGTCGCCGCGATGTATCGGGACATCCCCCTTTATCGCATGGATACTGCTGACGCGTCACAAATGACAAAGGAGGGTTTCAAACTTTTTGCTTACTGGTTTCAGAATATGGTGTAGATATGTCCCAGCTCCGTAAGATAAGATACCGTTTGTTCTCATGGTGGTGGTTTCCTGATCTGGAACCTTCCAAGGAACCCATTGACGTGGTGATACCTATCATTGCCAAAGACCTTCATATCCTGCCCCTTTGTCTGGAGGGCGTCAGGAAATGTGTGGCTCATCCTATCCAGGAGATCTATATCGTGGCACCAGCCCAGCAGGAGATCCTGGACTTCTGTAAGGAGCACCGTCTGCAGTTCGTCGACGAGACCACTATCTTCGGATTCAGTCCTAATGAGTTGGATATCCAGTATATCAGCGAGAAGGGTGAGGTCAGGGACCGCAGCGGCTGGTTGTTTCAGCAACTGGTAAAATTAAGCGGTAAGGTAGGTACTTGTCAGCATTATCTTTGTATTGACGCCGACCATGTGCTGATTCATCCGCATGTGTTCTTGACAAAAGAGAATAAGACGGTCTTCTATATGAGTTATGAGGAGCACCAGCCTTACTATGACAATATCCATCGCCTGATACCTGACCTGCCTCTGGATACCCTGTCGTATGTCGACCATAAGATGTTGTTTGACAAAGAACAGCTGGAGGCGTTACATCAGACATTAGGGGGCGAGGAGTGGGTCAAGACCATCCTTGAGAACTATGACCGTCATAGTCATGCGGGTTTCTCGGAGTTTGAGCTATATGGCAACTTCGTCAAGGAGAAAGTCAGACGTCCTTGGTTACAGAAAACGTTGCGTTATACGAGACTTGCTGACTACGAGACACTTTGTCGTCAGTGGAAAGGCTCGCGCTGGTCGGTGACCTTTCCTGATTACATGAATAAATAGGAATTAGCGGTCACCTGTGAGCAAAGCGTATAACTTGTGTATCTTCTCATCAAGGAAGTAGGCTAACGACACGCAAAAGACGACCACCACAAGGGGAATAACAAGGTACGCCACCCAGCACCCGAACGTACTTCCTGTGTTGACAATCACATATCTTTGTAACACATGGACGAAGAAATAGTGGGTGGCATAAAGGAAGAAGGAATACCTGTATATTCTGTGGGAGCCGAAATGCATGACTTTGTCGAGGAGGTCATAGATCCCGATATAGAAGAAGACGGACGACCATTGTCTTAGATTGACCATCAGCATCGTGTCGTGCTGATGACTGAGATAGACGGTGACAGGGAAGCATACCAGTGCCAGCAGGGTAACCCATAAGGGTTGTGCCTTGAATAGATAGTCGTTATAGTGGATTCCTAATAATGCTCCCATCATATAGATAGACATCCATACCAAGGGACTGGCAAACGGATGGTGGAAGGCGATACCGATGATAAGGAAAATGATGACGGAGGTGACTGCTATACGCAGGTCACGTGCCAGATAGTAGAAGACGGGAGCCGCTATCGCATAGACGATGATGACACCCACGTACCACAAGACCGTATATTTGCAGGCGAAGATGTTTCCTATCACTTCTGTGAGGGAGTCGAAAGAGTAGTTGTTGCTGATATACCGCTCACCGGTATAATAGATGAGCAGGAACCATGCGCATGCCCCGAGGATATTCCAGATGACATAAGGGATGACGAGTGAGTGGAATCTTGTTTTCAGTTTTTCCAGATAGTTGCCCATATGGAAGTTGCGGAAGAACAAGAATCCCGTAATCAGGAAGAAAGGCGCTACGGCATCCTGTCCGATCTCATTGAAGATGGAGAGTTGGTGAAAATAGTCGGGTACCATCTCCCACTTGGGTAGCCGGGAGTGTGTCCATACGATGGCAAGCATCATGAAGAAGGACAGGTTCTGGATCTTTGTCGAGCGTTGTGTTTTCATTTATCTCACCTCCATGACTAATCTGAATCCTACTTCCATCCTTCTGCGACGTACGTCGTACATAAAACGGTTGGTAACCCTGCTGTAACGTGCGTCACAGTCGTAGGAGCCTCCCCGCATCACATGGAAATTGCCAGAGGGCTTACCCGTTGGTGTCTTACGGTACCAGTCCTCACAGAACTCCCACACGTTACCAGACATATCATAGAGTCCCAGCTCGTTGGGCTTGAGTTGTGCCACCCGTTTATGATGGTCGTCAAAGTCGTGGGTCAGCGTATAAGCGACCTCATCGGGGTTGTTGCTGCCAGCATAGAGATAACCTTTCGACTGGCGTCCTCCTCGTGCGGCATATTCCCATTCTGCCTCTGTCGGCAGTCGGAAATGCCTGCCACTCATTTTGTTGAGTCGTACGATGAATTCCTGGATCTGCTCGTAGGTCACATATTCCACAGGCATATCGGCACCTTTCTGCTTGGAGCGGTTCTTGTGCATCACCACTTCCCACAGGGCTTGGGTCACCTCTGTCTCTCCGATATAGTAGTCACCGACAGTTTCTTGGTGTCTTACCTCGTCAGCATCGGCAAGGGTGTCCTGTGGCAAGGCTCCCATCATAAAACGACCGCCCTCGACAAGTCGCATCTTGTAAGTGACACCTTTCACTTTTAAGATACGCAGGTTCGACTTGGACTGTGCCTGTGTGCCTAATGGCAGCAACAGCATCAGCAAAGGCAGTATAACTTTTAACTCAACCTTCTCACATCTTACATCATCCATCAGACATCTGTCAGGTCCCACTGCCCACCAGATCATTCTGAGCCAGCAGAAGAAATAGGTATAGACATCCAGCCAGAAGGTGCGGTGGATGAAGTTATGCAACCATGCGGGACAGAGCACGTCCGTTGGGAGAATCATGTAGTTGACGACCAGCGACCAGAACAGGGTCCAGTCTATCCAGTTGCGCTTGGGCTGCAACCAGAACGCCATGACGTAGAAAGGCAGACAGATGATATAGGTGTGGGTCTCCGGACAGTCGCTGAAGAGGATCATAAAACCGCTCAATACGCCCAGAGCCTGTACACGGAAGCGGAAATCGCTCCATCTTTTGTACCGCCAGAAGAAGAGTACTGCCAATATCGCTAATACCACGACCTGCGCCATACGGTAGTTGGGCAGCAGGAAGGGTTTGAGACCTACGGCAAAGAGGATGCCGATATAGTCGGAGTCGCTGTGATGGGAGGCTATCATGTCGAACATCTGCTGATAGAGCACGAAGACATTGTCGAAGTTGGTGTTGACAGCGGGCAATAGCAGGAAGAAGGCTCCGCAGAGGATGGCATAGCCGAAGCTACGAAGGGTCTTCGGATAACAGAACAGGATGGCAAGCTCGGCAGCCCCGTAGATCTTCGTCGTGGCAGAGAGCATGATGAGGAACACCGCCCAGAAGCCCTTGCCTCGCTCCAGCAGGATAAAGGCGAAGAGGTAGATATAGGCGACAATGATATTATGCTGGTAGCAGAAGACGGTTTGCAACACTACCGACAATAGGAATACGAAGATATACAGCTTATATTTGTCAAGTTGTTGCGGCAACCATTTGATGGCTAGTGAGAACAAGGTGTAGTTGCCGATGTTCCACACATAGGGTCCCAACCACCACGGCAGGTAGAAGATAGGGGCGAAGAGGACGCTGAACACAGGGGAGTAGAGGAAATAGATCTGGTGTGCCTGGGCATATTCCAGGTTATAGGGCGAGAGTCCCTCCCAGAACATACGGGTGGAGTCCTGGTAGTCGAAATAGTTGGTGTTACGTCCGCGGAACACCTCCACAGAGGTGGCGATGAGGACGACCAGTAGTCCTAAGCCCCACCAGAAATACTTATTCGAGAAAATTTTTTTAGTCATTCGAAATTCAGTTTCTCGTCAATGATATAAGAAGGACGGTGCTTCACCTCGTCGAAGATGCTACCTATATACACAGCGATGATGCCCATGACAGAGATCATGATTCCTGCGATGAACCACATGGAGACGAACAATGTCACCCAACCGCTGACCGGTGTGTCCCTCACTATGGTCTTGATGACGAGGGCAAGAGCGGCGATAATGGCAAGGAGGGTGATGATGACACCGAAGTAGACAATCAGTCGTAACGACTTGGTACTGAAGGATACCGCTGTCGTCACGGCGAGCTCGATACGCTTGCGCATGGAGTATGACGACTCCTTGCCGTCTGTCCGCTCATCATGGTTGACGAATACCTTTGCCGTCTTGAAACCCACCCACTGGTTCATCAACGGGTAGTAGCGGCGATAGTCACCCATCTGTGCCATCGCGTCAATCACCTTACGGCGATAGATGGCGAACTCGGCGAGCGACTCGTCCTGCTTGGTGTCTGTCAGGAACCCCATCAGTTTGTTGAAGAGATGCGACCCTTGTGTCATGAAGAAATTGTCAGGACGGTTCTGCCGACTGGCGAACACGATGTCGTAGCCCTCCTGTATCTTCTCGTAGAGGTCTTTGATCTGGGCGGGCGGGTTCTGCAAGTCACAGTCGAGGGTCACCACATAGTCACCTGTCGACAGGTCGAAGCCTGCGTTCAACGCATACTGCTGTCCGAAGTTACGACTCAGGAAGACTCCTTTCACCCGTTTGTTCTTCCGACAGATCTCCGTGATAATCTCACGACTGTTGTCGGGACTATGGTCTTCCACCAGGATAATCTCATAGTCGGAGGTCAACTTACTCACCGTTTCCTCTATCTGCCTCACCAACTCTTCCAACAGGGTAGGGGCTCCATAACATGGGCTGATAACTGATATTTCCATTGTTTTTATTCTTTTGTGTGCAAAAATACAAAAAAAATGTATATTATGAAGGAAATAGTAAATCTTTTACCACACTATTGCCCAAAAAATAATTTTAGAGGTTCTTTAATTAACGATAGTTAGAGGAAATAAATTTGTTGCTGTATAGTATTTCATCCCGACTTGGTTAAAAGTTAAAAAAGAAAAGAAAAATTCTTTTATTAACTCTTTTTTTTAAAAAATAAAACAGTATCTTTGCAGTGAGTATGAATAAGATTCGAGAGTTCTTTTCAAAACCGTTCTTCAGCGACTATCGTACGCTGTTCGGACTGTGGATGATACTGCCCGTTGCCATGTGGCTGACAAAGATGACACGTGCCAACAACTACAACATCTACCGGGGCTCGTTCTGGAATGCTGTAAGGGGTTGGAATCTTTATCTGCCTAATCCTGAGGAGTATGGCGATATGCACCATTACGGTCCTTTGTTCTCGCTCCTCTTTGCTCCTTTTGCCATCGGTCCTAAATGGATAGGGCTATTATTATGGGGTATTGCCTTGACCTTATTCCTCTATTGGGCTATTCGCAAGTCGCAGTTTACGAAATACCAACAGTTATTTATTCTGTGGTTCTGTGCCCATGAGATGCTGACGGCTCTCTTTATGCAACAGTTCAATATTGCCATTGCAGCCACAATCCTGCTGTCATACTACCTTATTGAGAAAGAGAAAGACTTTTGGGCAGCGTTCTTTATCATGTTGGGTACTTTCGTCAAAGCATACAGCATCGTGGGACTGGCATTCTTCTTCTTCTCCAAACACAAAGGGAAGTTGATTGGAGGATTGGTTTTCTGGGCTGTCGTAATGTTTTTAGCCCCTATGCCTTTCTTCCATGGGTGGGACTATATTGTCAGCCAGTATCATGAGTGGTATATCTCTTTAATGAACAAAAATGCTCAAAATGCAGAGTCTATCATGCAGAATATCTCATTATTAGGAATGGTACATCGCACGACGGGCTTGCAATTCAATAACCTCTGGCTGATACTGCCTGGTATGCTATTGTTTGCGCTCCCTTACCTACGTATAGGACAATACAAATACGTGGCTTTCCGTCAAACCCTGCTTGCCTCCGTGATGATGTTCATCATCCTGTTCTCGACAGGCAGTGAGTCGAGTGGTTATATCACCCCCTTCATCGGTATCGTCATCTGGTATACGGCAGCCCCCTGGCAGCGCAACGGATGGGACATCTTCCTGTTGGTGTTCGCCTTCATCCTGTCGAGCATGTCGCCCAGCGACCTCTTCCCAGCCTATCTGCGCAAAGAGTTCGTACAGCCATACGCACTGAAGGCATTACCTGTTACCATCATCTGGCTGAAACTATGCTATGAGATGCTGACGAAAGACTATCGTCCCATCATATCCTTCAATGATAACGTTTAAAAGTAATACATAGAAAATGAGTAAATTTGTTCAAGGTTTTAAGAAAATAATATATGGATATATACCTTTCTATTATGCAAAGGTTTTTAATCCTCAATCGGCAAGTCTCCCATATTATAAGTATGTGATTGATTATCACAATTCCCATCATCTATTCCTGTTTCGGCATGAGTACGAAATGATGGAAATAAAGATAGAAGAGGATAAGGCTTCAGGACTTCCATACGTATATCTTCCACACCCAAACAGTAAAAAGAGGCTTTTTTTTAGTAAGCAGATGACGCATGAAGCGATTAAGAAACTTTTCATGACTTTATTAATGGAGCAAGACCATCGTTCGCCTCATCGGTATTTCGACCATATAGAAGAATTCAAGGATAAAGTCCTTTTAGATGTAGGTGCAGCCGAGGGTATCTTGTCCTTGATGGCTATCGAGCAAGTGAAACATGTATATCTTTTTGAATGCTCAGAGGATTGGATAGATGCTTTAAATAAGACTTTTGAGCCATGGAAAGACAAGGTCACTATCATAAAAAAGTTCGTGAGTGATAAAGACGATGAAAACAATGTCTCGTTAGACACCTTTTTCAAGGACAAACCACAAAATAACCTATTCTTGAAAATGGATATAGAAGGTATGGAACGAAAGGCCCTTTCGGGCTGTCGCCAGATGTTTGCAAACGCAGGTAATGTGAGTTTTGCCATTTGTACATACCATCGGAAGGATGATTTGAGTGTCATCTCTTCTTTTCTTAATACTTATCATTGTAATTATACTAATCAGACGGGGTTCTTTGCGCATCGTCTCAAGAGTGTTTTATTAAGAGGAACTAATTAAAATAAAGAAAAGATATGTCCTATTTATTCTCATCAGAATCCGTATCAGAGGGGCATCCTGACAAGGTTGCCGACCAGATTAGTGACGCTATTCTCGACCAGTTTCTCGCTTATGACGACCATGCCCGAGTCGCCTGTGAGTCGTTTGTGACGACAGGACAAGTGGTGATTATGGGTGAGGTGCGTAGCGAGGTGTATATCGATTTACAGACCATCGCCCGCAATACGATCAAAAAAATCGGCTATACGAAGGCTGAATACCAGTTTGACGGGAACTCCTGTGGTATCCTGACGGCTATTCATGAACAGAGTGAGGACATCAATCGTGGTGTAGACCGTGAGGATGACGAGAATCAGGGAGCTGGCGACCAAGGTATGATGTTTGGCTATGCCACTAACGAGACAGAGAG
>NZ_FOWK01000009.1 GCF_900115435.1 Prevotella sp. tf2-5 | reverse complement strand
CCAAAACTTACTGTCACAACTGTCACTGTCACGCATAAAAATGGGGTTATTGATTCCGATGCCTTCTATCCCCCACTCCAGTATCTGCCATCACTTGTACTAAAGGCTGGTATGCCTGATACTAAAGGCTGTTATACCCCTATGGGAGATACTGGAACGCCCTTTAACAGATACTGGAAAGGGGTTATGGGTTATGGTTTAAGGGTTAGAGGTTAGGGGTTAGTAGGGTAAAGTTTTTGCAAAAAGTTAGATTGTTTGTTGCATATATGAAATAAAATAGGTAAATTTGCACCGTGCATAGTGCATAAAATACAAGAATGTGCACCTTAGAAAGTGCAAATTAAACAACTAAAGATATGATAGAAGGAGCATTATTGCAGTACATGCGGGAGCAATTGAACTTGACATCACTGGATTTCAAGCGTTATCTGTACGACCAGATAAATTGGAACAATCGCCTTCTATGCCTGACAGGCGGACGGGGTGTAGGTAAGAGTACAATGGTAAAGCAGCATATCATAGAGACTCCTGATGAGTACAGCCTCTATGTGTCTGCCGATCACAGTTATTTCACGACCCATACGCTGATTGAACTGGCAGATAAGTTCGTGAAAGAAGGTGGCGAGCATCTGTATATCGATGAGATACATAAGTACGAAAGATGGAGTCGTGAGATAAAACAGATATATGACGCGCACCCGGCACTGAAAGTGTTCATCACTGGTTCTTCCATTCTCGACTTGTTGGATGGAGAGGCTGACTTGAGTAGGCGCATAGTTATGAAACATCTGTACGGCATGTCATTCAGAGAGTATTTGGAACTGGTGCATAAGATACATGTGCCAGTGTATCGTTTGGAGGACGTGTTGGCAGGGAAGGTGCAGATGAAGGAGTTGGAGCATCCGTTACCGATTTTCCGCCAGTATCTGCGTGACGGATATTATCCTTTTGCATTGGAGGGTGATTTCCAAGAGCGAATGCAGAATGTGATTCGTCAAACGATGGAGTCAGATATCCCGCATTATGCCAGAATGAGTCCTGCTACTGGTCGCAAGTTGCGTCAAATGTTGTCTATTGTAGCGCAGAGTGCACCCTATAAGCCGGAAGCGCAATCGCTGGCTAATGAACTTCATATCAGTCGCAACGATGTGCCGAACTACCTGCTGTTCATGGAGAAGGCAGAGATGATAGGTCAGTTGCGGGACGATACTGGAGGCATGCGCGGCTTAGGCAAAGTGGAGAAAGTTTTCCTTGGTAACACGAATATACAATATACCTTGGTAGGCGAGAATGCAGAGATAGGTAATGTGCGCGAGACATTCTTCTATAGCCAACTGCATGTTAAACATGATGTGATAGCGTCTCGTGTGAGTGATTTCTGTGTTGATGACTACACGTTTGAAGTGGGAGGCAAGAAGAAAGGAAAGAAACAGATCTCGGACGTGGAGAATGGTTATGTAGTGCGCGATGAGATAGAATACGCGACACCGCAGATCATCCCCCTTTGGATGTTCGGGCTATTGTATTAATATCGGAATGTGGTCATGAGTGTCATGTGTCACGAGTGTCATTAAGGATTTTTGATGCGAAATTCTGCCATAATATATAATATATATAAATATATATTTATATTATGATATTTTTAGGGAATTCAGAAATCCTTAATGACACGTGACATTCATGACCTTCATGACCACTTTCAAAATTTTTTGAAAAAAGTTACCCAAAAATTCGTAGACCGCAATGGGAATGTTGTACCTTTGCCGTCGCAATAAAGATGCGACGGCGATTGCGGGCTGCGGCTCAGCATAGCTCGAGCGAGCTCGGCTCTGCATTTACCTTGCACCGCAATTGCACTTGACAACCAACCTTATCATTAACCCTTTAAAAATTTAAAACCATGAGTCAGAAATTTATTAAAATGAAAAACACAAACGCTCGTTCCAGCGCATGCGGTAAGTACTTCGCCAAGGCTGTCTACGACAAGAACTTCGTAGGTACCAAAAGTCTTGCGGACTTCATCCAGACACAGGCGAGTGTGAAACGAAGTGACGTCATCGCCGTCCTCGACGAACTCGGTGGTGCCATGAAGCACTTCTTCGAGATGGGTCAGAAGGTGAAACTGGAGGGTATCGGTATCTTCAAGGTGGGCTTCTCCAGCATCGGTGCCGAGAAACCTGAGGACGTAGGTGCCCAGAACATCACCACACGTCGAGTCTTGTTCTCACCTGAGACCGTCCGTGTCGTGACGGGTGTCACCCACCGTGCCAACGGCACCGTAGCCCAGAAGTTCGCCGTAGCAAAGAACCTCGTCAAGGACGTCGTCTTCGAGGAGACGAAGGAGTACGCTGGGTTCGAGACTCCCTCCGAAGGAGGAGGTGGAGAGTGATGTATGATGTAAGATGTATGATGTAAGATGTGAGAGTTATGAAGAATAGTTGGAGAATGGTGATTCAATTGCTGATAAGCATACTCACCGCATTAGCTACGACACTCGGAGTCACGAGTTGCATGTAAAGAAGGAAGCCTGGGCATATTGCTCAGGCTTTTTTAATGGTTATGCAGCCATAGTAAGGAGGGAGGACGCCGCCTCCTCATGAAGGATGGCGAAGAGGCGTTTCATCTGTGATTCAGTGAGCTTGTGACTGCGTGCGAAGTCGGAAGTGGTATAGCCGTCGAGAAGCATCTGATGGAGTTCTGCGGTGAGGCGACCGAGTCCGTACTGACGCTCTTCTGCACGACGTTTGAGCGTCTCAAGTGCCTCGCGGTAGCGAAGGTTCCAATCGGTCGACTGACAAGGACGCGCACAGAGGTTGTCCTTAAGCGTAAGACTGCCATCATCCATGATAAAGGCTACACGGTAATAGCCTTCAGCATCGGACTTTTTGACCTTTTTCGTCGCGGGATCGCCTTTCTTCTCAATGATAATGGATCTTGGTGAAAGAGCACTATCCAGTTTTAAATAGCGTTCATAATTTTTCAGTCCGTCCTTCAGTGCCGCAGAAACCATCTGACCATATTGGTCGGACTGCTCTTGATACTCCATCAGAAGATTCACCAACTGGACGTAGTTGTCTTCGTCATCCTGAAATCTAAGGTGCATCGCACCTATCTTGTCATATATTTCTTTGACTGTCATTTGATGATAAATGATTGTTTACTTGAATAATGATACGATGTCCATTGACAGGAATTCTTCGGCAGGGATTCCACCATCACCCACGATAAAGGCAGCATTAGGATTGAATTTTTCTCGAAAAGTGGCAAGACCATTGGTATTCTTTTCTGCATTGCTCTTGACTTCGACGGCTATGACAGTACCCTTCTTACGAAGGATGAAATCGACCTCGTCATTACGATCGCGCCAATAGAACACCTCCAAGCGATGAACGAAAGCTTGACTGACAATCCATGCTCCAATGCCAGACTCAAAGATGCGTCCCCAACCTTTACGGTCCATAATGGCCTGATCGAAGGTGTGTGGATTATAAACCATCTTCAAGGCATTGTTGTAAACTTGGAATTTAGGAATACTGGCGCGACGACGGGCTGTATCAATACTATATTTCTGAAGACCGCAAAGCAATCCGCTTTCGTCAAGCAGATTAATGTAACCTGTTAGGGTAACGGTGTTACCAGCATCTTGTAGAGAACCAAGCATCTTTGTCAATGATAGTAATTCGCCAGAGTAGGAGGCGCCAAGTTCAAACGTCTGTCGCAGAAGGGCAGGCTTGCTGATAGGAGTATTCATCAGGATGTCCTTGTTGATCGTTGCATCGATGATGGCTGACTGGATATATTGCTCCCAACGATCAGGATCGTTTATCAGCTCCGCAGCACCAGGATAACTTCCATAGAAGAGGAACTGGTCGAGTGTGAATCCGAAGCATTCCTTCATCTCAGGGTAACTCCAATGGGTCATGCGGATTTCCTCGAAACGCCCTCCAAGTGATTCAGAAAGACCTTTCTCTAATAGTACTCGACTGCTACCAAGCAATAACACTTTGATATTACGATCGTGGAAAGTGTCATCGTCCCATTCTTTCTTGACAACCTCACTCCAGTTGGAGATCTTCTGAATCTCGTCGATAACAAGGATAATACTCTCAAAACCTTTGCTTTCTTTCAGGCTACGAACGGCTGCCCAACAATTGGATACCCATGCGGTATTAGTGGCTGGAACATTATCGGCAGAGAACTGCTGAAAAGGGATGTCCAGATCCTGCAGTACCTGCTTGACAACTGTGGATTTACCTACCTGACGAGGACCCATAACCACTTGAATGAACTTTCTTGGCTCTTCAAGTCTTTCTTTAATTACCTGATATTCAGCTCTTTTGTACATATCTAAACATTTTACTCAGTGGTGTGAGTAATTTTACTCAGGGCAAAGATACGAATTGTTTTATGAACTTGCAAATATTTATCGGTTTTTATTGAATGAAATAACAAAGAATTTCATCAAAAATGGGCGCACCACTACGCCGAGAAGCCGGTGATATGGTGACGCTCTTTCTTGTTGGCGAGGAGTTCTGCCTGACAGTAGGACTCTATCATCTATAGAAACCTGTATGATGAAGACGGTGCCATCATTTCCAATGACGGGAAGACCCTCTTTAAAGTTCCAGACATCCCTCACTATCGTATTCCAGAGGGTGTTGAGGAAATAAACGAAACGGCCTTTAAAAACCGCCCTCATCTCAAAGAGGTTGATATTCCTTATACTGTTGAATGGTATACTGACGAACTCATGAGTAATACAGCCATGCGTTATGCGCCAAAAGGATTGAAAGTCAACTACTGGAACTGGCCTTATCCAGAGAATTGTATTCGCAGCGAAGCGTTGGAGGCAGAGATATCTAACGGGTTCGTTGACGAATATGGTGCCGTCTATAGTCAAGACGGCAAACGACTGTTGAAATGTGCAGATGTAAAGTGTTACAAGGTCAGGGAAGGTACTGAAAGTGTAGATAAGCTGGCTTTCATTGGGTGTGACCAGTTAGAATGTCTTTATCTACCCTATACGCTCCCAGAAGAATCCTTTGATGCCATATTAGGAGGAACAGACACTGTTGGAGCAATTAGTTTCTGGGACAAGCCTTATGTACCAGAAGAACTAGACCCCAATGAGACGTGGTCAGACTATGAGGTTTACATCGATGAACACGATGTCGTCTATTCGATGGACCGGAAGCGTCTCCTCTATGCACGATACGGTTTCACAGAGAGTGAATACATCGTTCCTGACGGAACGCTGACAATCTGCGACCAGGCATTCTTATTCCATGAAGGATATCTAGTCTTATACCTTCCAGCCTCCATCAAAGTCATCGGTGACGATATCTTTGGCAAAGATGGAGGACAGATTGTGATCCTTTAGGAATCAATCACATTAGTCTTTTCAGAACAACAACAGTCCTATCTGATAGACGGCGGCACTGACTACCCATGCAACGATAGTGGTATAGACTGCCGCGAATCCTGCCCAGCGCCAGGAGCCCGTCTCGTTCTTGATGGCGACGATGGTGGCGATACAAGGGAAATAGAGCAGAATAAACAACAAGTAGCAGTAGGCGGCAAGAGGTGTGATTCCCTCAGCAAGCATCAACTGACGCAGGTGAGTGTATTTCTCATTGTCGTCACTGAACGAGTCATCATCGGCAAACGAGTCATCACCACTATAGAGCACACCAATGGTAGAGGCGACAATCTCCTTGGCACCCACTCCGGCTATCAAGCTGACATCCAGTTTCCAGTTGAAGCCCTGCGGTTCGAAGACAGGTTCTATTGCCTTACCCACCCTGCCGATATACGACTGTTCCTGTTGCTCCGGCACACTGAGACTGTCATTATGGGGGAAATAGCCCAGTGCCCATACGATGACACTTGCCACGAGGATGATGCCACCCATCTTCTTCAAGTACTCTTTTCCTTTCTCCCACGTATGACGACCAATAGCCTTCGTCGTCGGCATGCGGTAGGGAGGCAGTTCCATGACAAAAGGAGTATCCTCCCCCTTGATCACGAACGTGGAGAATATCTTACTGACAATGATAGAGACAAGGATGCCCACCAGATACAAGGAGATCATCGCCCACGAACGGTATTGCTGAGAGAAGAACGTCCCCGCAATCATGATATAGATAGGCAGACGCGCCGAGCATGACATGAACGGCAGGATCATCATGGTAATCAGACGGGACCGACGACTCTCTATCGTACGAGTCGCCATGACAGCAGGGACATTACACCCGAAACCCATGATCAACGGGATGAAAGACTTTCCATGCAGTCCCATCTTATGCATCAGCTTATCCATGATAAAGGCGGCACGCGCCATATACCCCGAGTCCTCCATCAAAGAGATAAAGAAATACAATATCAGTATCTGGGGCAGGAACACGATGACAGAGCCCACACCACCTATCACGCCATCCACCAGCATCGAGCGTAAAGGACCCTCAGGCATTGTACTGCCCACCAAGTCACCCAACCATTCCACACCAGCCTCTATCCAGTCCATCGGATACTGACCTAATGAGAAGGTCGTCTGGAACATCACAAAGAGGATCAGGAAGAAAATGGGGAAGCCCAGATACTTATTCGACAACACATCATCTATAAGATGTGTCATGCGATAGGTGTCCTCCTTCGTTCCCTTACGAAACTCCGCCTCTGTCAACGCACCATGGATAAAACCATATTTCGCATCCATGATAGCCGTCTCCGAATCCTCCTTGATCTCCTCCTTCACACGTTCCGCCGCCATCACCTTCGCCTCGATGATCTCATCAGCATTCGGCAATTGTTTGACATAACGCTCCACAGAGGTGTCGTTCTCCAACAACTTAATGGCAAGATAACGCGTGGAATACAAGGGGCGTACCTCTTCGTCCTCCTTCAGATGCTCTTGGATATGCACGATACCCGCCTCCAGCTCATGACCATGAGGGATATGGATATGACGTGCCAGCGAACTTTTGTCTTCATAGACGCTGATGACCTCATGGAACAGTTCCTGGACTCCCCTGCCCGACTTGAACGAGGTGGGAACAAAGGGAACACCGAACAGGGTGCTCAGTGTCTTGATATGTACGAAGTCACCTCTGCGCTCAAACTCGTCATACATATTCAGGGCACATACCATACGCACATTCATATCCACCAGCTGCGTCGTCAGGTAAAGGTTGCGCTCGAGATTCGAAGAGTCAATCACATTGATGACCACATCAGGATGCTGCTTCATCAGGTGTTCACGGACATATAGCTCCTCAGGACTATAACACGACAAGGAATAGGTGCCCGGCAAGTCTGTCAGGTCAAACTCATATCCCTCGAAAGAAGCATGAGCCATCGAGGCGTCCACCGTCACACCACTATAATTACCCACATGACCATGAGCACCACTGGCAAAGTTAAACAAGGAAGTCTTTCCACAGTTCGGATTACCCACCAATGCCACTTTGATGACATCCTTCAGTTTGATCGGCTGATCTCCAGAGAGCCCCTTTGTCGCTGACGAGGACGGCTGGTCTTCTGTACCTTCTGTCTGAGGCAGTACCTCCACCTCTATCATTTCCGCCTCCTGACGGCGCAGACTGATCTCATAGCCCATCAGTTTATAGATCACAGGGTCTTGCAAAGGAGCGTTCAGTGACACCTCCACATCCTTGCCTTTGATAAAACCCATTTCTATGATACGCTTACGGAATCCCCCGTGTCCTTGCACCTTCACAATGACACCGTGCTCTCCTGTTTTCAGTTCCGATAATTTCATCACCTAATTAGTTATTTCGTGCAAAGGTACGAATTATTCCTCATATTTTCAACATCATTCCATCGAAATACCTAAAAATAAGGATAGGCTATCCCATCAGGATCTGGACGATACGCTCTGCCGACCTGCCATCCCAGCGGTCTGGAAGGGAACCAGTCTTCCAATCCCCCGCAATCATCTTGCCCAAGGCTGTACGCAACTGATCAGCATCCTCCCCTACTAACTCATTAGTGCCTTGCTTGACCGTCTCGATATGTTCCGTATAGCTATTAAGTGTGATACAAGGTACATGATTAAACGTCGCCTCCTCTGCCACATTACCAGAATCCGTAATGATACCCATAGCATGAGAGGTCAGGTAACCGAACTCAAGATACGGGAGGGAGTTGACAGTTGAGAGTTGAGCGTTGAGCGTTGAGAGTTGAGTGCTGACGGATGGACGCAGGGGAGCGATCACGGGAATGTCACCAGCCACCTCCATGATGACCGTCAGCATCTTTTGCAGGTTCTCCTTGTCCGCAAGCAAAGCCTTACGGTTAATCGTAAGCACAAGGTATTTGCCATCCTCGATACCCTCCAGACAGGCAGGACGCTGCCAACGGTCGTGATGATATCGCAAGGAGTCCATGAGGATATTACCCACCATATAAATCTTATGCATCTCGGCGCCCTCACGAGTGACAATACTGTTTGAGCTGACTCCAGCCGTAAACAACAAGTCACTTAATCCGTCTATCACCAGACGATTAATCTCCTTGGGCATGTTAATATCAAACGAGCGGGTTCCTGCCACCAGATGAGCTAACCGGAGTCCCCTCTTCTTCGTCACGATAGCGGCAGCCATCGTTGAGGCGAGGTCGTCCACGACAATGACCGTATCCGTCTCATGGGCCTCCAGATACTGCTCGAACTCCGACATGACCCTGCCCGTCAACTCATTCAGGTTCTCACAGTCAACACCCAGGAAGACGTCAGGAAGCGGCATCTGCAGATCGTCGAACAACGACTTCTCCAAGGTGGGGTCGTCAGCCTTGCCCGCATATACCAACTGATACGTTATACGCTCCGTATTCTTGATGGAACGGATAATCGGGGCCACTTTCACGAAATTAGGACGAGCCCCAGTGAATATACAAACCTTTTGTATCATATCAATTATAAAAATATGTCGCAAATATACGAAATATCTGCGACATACACAATCTTTTCACCTTAATTTTTCGTTAATCCTGTGGTTCAAAATCCGGACGAGGTCCACGTGGTCCGCCGTGATGTCCGTGATGTCCTCCATGTCCATGACGACCGTGATGCTTCTGCATCTTCTCGTACTTCTCATACTGTTCGTCATTAAGTATCTTCTTGAGTTTCTTGTTGTACTCGTCACGCTTAGCCTTCATCTGTTTCATCTCAGCCTTTTGCGCATCGGTGAGCTGTGGGCGTTCCGGGCGCTGCTGCTCCGTAGCACCAGTCTCCGCATCAGCTTGAGGCTTTGAAGGACGCTGTCCGTGCATACGTGGTCCCTTGGCGAGTACATCCTTATACTCCTTGTTAAGTGCGAGAACCTTCGTCTTCTGCTCATCCGTCAGAGAGAGCGTCTTTGTCATTCTCTCCGTCATCTGCTCCGGGGTCATCTGCTTACGAGCTTTCTGCTCTTTCTTACACTCACACTTCTCATTGTTCTGTGCCTGCATCACTGTCATCGACAGGAGTGCCACCAGTGTTAAAACAATCTTTTTCATCTTCATCAATTTTTATAAGTTTGTATTTATGTTCTTTTCGACCGAAGTCATTTGTTTGACGTTGCAAAGATAGGGAAAGTTTAATCGCCACGGGAACGTTTTCAGCGAACTGGCTGATTTCTTCAGCGAATCGACACGCATTTGATGACGAATATTTGGAATTCAGAAAAATTCTTCGTACCTTCGCAGCCAATATGAAGAAATATTATTTGATGATCGGACTGACAGCCATACTGTTCTCTGCTTGTGGAGGCAGTAACGGCGGGGGTATCTTCGGAGGCTCCAGCATAGACATAGCGGAAGCGAAGGCACAGAAGGTAGCAAGTGTCATTGACGAGAGCAACGCTCCCCAATGCCAGGTGAGCCTGCAGGTGAAATACGTGAAAGGGGACGACGAGCGTGCCCGCAACATCAACCATGCCATCGAGCAACGACTGTTTATGTTCGACAGTCTGGCGATGCAGCAAGCTGTCGACTCCTTTGCCAATTTTTACACGAAAGAGTACCAGAGGAACATGGCACCGTTGTATCGCGAGGACCGTACCGACGAGACGAAACGAGCATGGTACCAATATAAATATGTCATAGAGACTGACACCCGTCGTGGCAAGGACGACTGTCTGGTGTATATCATCGACCTCGACATGTATGAGGGTGGTGCCCACGGTATCCGTCAACAGCTCGTCATGAACTTCGATGAGAAGACGGGTAAGCAGATCACTTATGACGACCTCTTCGTACAGGGTTATTCATACAGGCTGCGTGAGTTGTTGTTGGAGGAGCTGAGGAAACAGACAGACACCAACACCCTTGATGAGTTACATGAGAAAGGTTATCTCTTGACGATGGATATCTATGCCCCCCAGAACTTCATCCTCGGCGACGACGAGATCACCTTTATCTATAACCCCTATGAGATCGCTCCTTACGACAAGGGGAACACAGAACTGACACTTTCCTACAAGGTTTTAGAGCCAATCCTGAAATAGTTGACCGTTGACAATTGACAGTTTATGGAACAGATACTGAAATATTTCCCAGAGCTGACGGACGAGCAGCGGAAACAGCTGGAGGCACTGGATGCTCTCTACCGTGACTGGAACGAGAAGATCAACGTCATCTCACGCAAAGACATCGATCATCTCTACGAGCATCATGTGCTACACTCGATGGCGATTGCCAAGATCATCCGTTTCCAAGCCGGCTCTAAGATCCTCGACTTCGGAACGGGAGGCGGTTTCCCTGGAATTCCTCTCGCCATCCTCTTCCCTGACTGTGACTTCAAACTGATTGACGGCACAGGTAAGAAAATACGAGTGGCACAGGAAGTATGTAATGCCATCGGACTGAGGAACTGTCACCCGGAGCATCTGCGTGGTGAGGAGGAGAAAGGGAAATACGACTTTGTGGTGAGCCGTGCCGTGATGCCCCTACCCGACCTTTATAAGATTGTACGTAAAAACATCTCTCAGGAACAGCGTAACGCCCTGCCGAACGGTATCATCTGTCTGAAGGGCGGTGACTTGCAAGAGGAGACACGTCCCTACCGTAACATCGTGGATATCACAGACATCAACCAGTTCTTCGACGAGGAATGGTTCCAAGAGAAAAACATCATCTATCTGCCATGCTGAAAATCAAGCGATTCATGTGTAACATGTTGCAGGAAAACTGCTACGTGGTGAGTGACGAGACGAAGGAGTGTGTCATCATAGACTGTGGGGCGCAATACCAAGAGGAGCGTGATGCCATCAGTCAGTATATCAAGGAAGAGAACCTCAAGCCCGTCCATCTGCTGGCGACACACGGACACCTCGACCATAACTGGGGGAACATCGCCCTCTTCAACGAGTTCGGACTGAAGGTAGAGGCACGTGCCGAGGATGAGTTCCTCATCGCACACTTAGGTAAGCAGGCGTCCGATCTGTTTGGCTTTGACCTCAACGAAGAGGAGGCTCCCGTCGGTCACTATTTCACTGAAGGGGAGCAGATCCATTTCGGCACTCATCATTTCGACATCCTGCATACTGCCGGACACACGCCAGGGGGATGTGTCTTCTATTGTGCTGACGAGCATGTCGCCTTCACAGGTGACACCCTTTTCCGTATGAGTATCGGACGTACAGACTTCGAGGGAGGCAGTTGGCAGGAAATGGCGGAGAGCCTGCAACAACTTGCGAAACTCCCCGCCGATACCACGGTCTATTGCGGACACGGTCCACAGACCACTATTGCCGAAGAACGACAGTATAATCTTTATATGCGAGATACTGCTATTTAGTGACGCGGAACCAGTCAGCGTCGACCCATCCGCGTACTTTCTTCCCCGCAGGCTCGGCAGCCATCAGTCCGATCTTGGCACCGATCCACTTACCTTGACGCATCGTGAAGGCATCACCCACCTCTGTAAATGTCTTACCGTCTTTTGACCATGAGAAACGAACGGCAGCCTCGTGCTTATTGGTGCCGTCACTGTTCTTTCCACCGATATAACTGACTTGCAGACGAAGGTAGATGTCACAATGGATGGCTGGTTGATAGTCGACCTGATCGACAGCCGTCGGCTTTAGGGTGGCAAGACTCATGATGGTCTCCGGCTTCCCCTTGTCGGCATTCTTACAGGTGATCTGCTGCAACTCGAACTGGTCACCGACACGACGCAACACCAAAGAGGAATAGTCCATACCCATCACGATGATACCACCATACTGTCCGTCGTCTTTCGCAGAGAGACGCAGTTTCGTGGTAGCAGTGAAGTTGTCGGCAGGTGTCTTCTGCAACAACAGGTTGCCTGTCTCCCAAAGATTCTTGAAGTCGGCACTCTGTTGGTGACAGAACAGACGGAACACCCCATACGGAGTAGGCATCCCGAAGGTCTGCTGGTAGTTAGCATGCCACTGCCATTGTTTTCCGAGGGTGATACTATTGAACTCGTCGCTCTCCACAGGGTTCTGAACAGGATAGGTCTTCCCCACATTGGGTTTCTTATAGGTCAGCACAGGCTCACCACAGTAGTTCTTTATATGCTGTCCCATCGCAGGCCAATTGTCTTTCCATGTCACAGGCTCCAACCATACCACACGACCATACGCCTCCTTGTCCTGGAAATGCAGGAACCAGTCCTCTCCACTCTTCAGATGTACCCAGCCCCCCTGATGAGGACCATTAACAGCAGTCTTCCCTTGGTCGAGTACCACTTTCCACTCGTAGGGTCCATAGGGTGACTTGGAACGCATGGCAAGCTGATGACCAATGGGAACGCCACCTGCGGGACACATGATCCAATACCAACCATCACGCTTATAGAACTTCGGTCCCTCTGCGGTACGGTTGGGGGTTCCATTGCCGTCGAACACGATGACGGGATGACCAATCTGCCGCATACCGTCGGCGGACATCTCACGAACGGTCAGCACGGAATTGAAATGACAACGGGAGTTTGCCCAGCCATTGACCAGATAGCAACGACCATCCTCGTCCCAAAGAGGTGTGGTGTCTATCATACCCTTGCCCTCGATAACACAGACGGGCTCAGACCATTTCCCGGCAGGGTCTTTGGCTGTGACGACAAAGACACCCAGATCGGGGTCTCCCCAATATATATAATAGGTCTGATTATACTCGTTGTAACGGATAGACGGTGCCCACACTCCATTCCCATGCTGTGGCACATTATAGCGTTCCAGAGGTGGCAGGGCGTCAATGGCGTAATTGATAATCTCCCAGTTCACCAAGTCCTTGGAATGCAGGATGGGCAGTCCCGGGATACAGTTAAAGGAACTTGCCGTCATATAAAAATCCTTACCGCTGGCTCCCACACAGACATCCGGATCTGAATAGTCGGCATTGATCACAGGATTGGTAAAGGTACCGTCACCATTATCCGGTGACCATACTTCCGACTTATACTGTGCGTTCATCGTCAAGACGACAAACGACAGTATTGCTAGTAAAGTTTTTCTCATAGTTTTCGTATTCGTAGTTTGTAAATATTATCTTCATAAACGATGCGCATCACCTTGCGGATATCATCATCCTTAGGTGATAAAGCAAGTGCCACATGTCCCATCGTACGTCTTAGATTAATCTCAACACACGGATGTAGTTTTAGTTGACAGTATTGACGGTTTGACAATTGACTGTTTTCTTTAACGACCATCATGTCAACACCAAAGGGACCACGATAGTCCTCAAGCCATAACATGTCGCAAATCTTTTCTTTTACCTCATCTATCAAACAAATTGGTATATAGCGACTTATCATTTCTCGCTTCGCATTCTCCGTAGCCAGGATATTTCCCGTATAAGCACCATTTGCTGTGTGGAAAAGAGATAATCCCAGATAACGTATTCCTTCGTCTGTCGCCTCAAACTCCATACCAAAATCTTTTACTTTTTCATAGTATGGTTCTGCCATCACTCCACCCTGGCTCTTCAACAGATTACGAAGCCAGCCGTAATGATAGTCATTCATTTCTTTGTCAATAAAACGGATACCACGACCGCTGGAGCTCCACGGTGCTTTCAACACCAGACGAGGATGAAGCCTCAACTGCTGCTCCACCGCATCCACCGACTCACACAGTACTGCCTCACCTACCGTACCCTCCGTCTGAAGGAGAGGCAACAGACGCGCCGCTGTCTGTCGATGGGACAAGGTGCGAATCCGTTCCAACTGACTGTCCGAGGGTAGTAACGAAGACGGCACGCCCTTCCTCTCCAGCTCTCGCTTGATGGCTTTATCCCAGCCCCATGGGGATATCGTTTTTATTCCATCCCATGGAACACTTTGTTCCACGCCATGGAACATGTTGTTCCACCCTATGGAACACTTTGTTCCACGCCATGGAACAAACCTTTGCCTGAGTCTTTCCCATTTCTTTCTGGCATATTCCACATTCTCCACCAGTACGACATCCCCCTCTTCCGCCCACAAGGCAGGGAGGAACCCCAGGTCAGCACGCAGTTGTCTGCCAGCATGCGGAGCCGTGAAATTGCTGATATTGCTCGCCAAAGCGATATCATGCTCAGGATTGAATATGTGTAAAGTCGCCATCTGATGGCAAAGTTACGAAAAAATAAGAGAAGAGCCAAATTATTGGCAAAACATTTGTGTATTTCGAAAAATATCGTTAATTTTGCCACATTATTAAATTAAACCGAATTATGACACCAGTTAAAATTCTCAGTGTGGACGACGAGATGGACCTCGAACTCCTCTTGACACAATATTTCAGAAGGAAAATCCGCAAGGGCGAATATGAGTTCTTTTTCGCCCATAACGGTCTGGAAGCCCTCACCGTCTTGTTGCGGGAGAAAGACATCAATATCATTCTCTCCGACATCAACATGCCAGAGATGGACGGACTGACCTTGCTCACCAAGATCAACGAGATGCAGAACCCCGCCATGAAATGCATCATGGTCTCCGCTTATGGCGACATGGGGAACATCCGCTCCGCCATGAATAACGGTGCTTTCGACTTCGCCACCAAGCCCATCGACTTGGATGACCTGAGTGTGACCATCGAGAAAGCCATCGAACAGATCGACTATATCAAGAAGGCACAGGCAGAGCACTCCCAGTTGGAGTCGCTGAAAACAGACCTTGCCGTTGCCCGTGAGATACAACAGGCGATCCTGCCCCGCATCTTCCCGCCATTCCCGGAGAATGAGAAGGAGATTGACCTTGCGGCACAGATGACACCTGCGAAGGATGTGGGAGGTGATTTCTACGACTTCTTCCGCATCGACGCAAACCGTATCGGTATGGTGATAGCGGATGTCAGCGGAAAAGGTATTCCCGCAGCCATCTTCATGGCTGTCAGCCGCACCCTCATCCGCACGGTGGGACTACAGGACTACTCCCCTGGCAAATGTCTGACGAAGTCAAATGAGTTGTTAAGCGCAGAGTCTGTAGACAGTATGTTCGTCACAGTATTCTATGGCATCTACCATCTTGACACAGGGGAGCTGGAATACTGTAACGGAGGTCATAACTCCCCCTATATCCTGCATGCCAACGGTGAGATAGAGATTCTGCCGCTCAGCAAGAACCCCATTGTGGGAGCAATAGAGGGGATGGAGTATCATGGAGAGACCACCAAGCTGGGAGTCGGTGACACAATAGTGTTGTACACCGACGGCGTCAACGAGGCAACCAATAATGCCTTCGAGGAATATGGAGACGAGCGGATGGCACAAAAGCTGAAAACCCTTAACGGCATGTCCTGTAAAGAGATTATCGACGAACAGTTGAAGGATGTCAAGACCTTTGTAGGGGATGCGGAACAGAGTGACGACATCACCATGATGGCACTGAAGCGTAAAGCATGAAAAAAATCACCCAAATAATAGTTGCTGCCATTGCCGGCTGTGCTCTTATCTTAGTAGGAGTTACCGCCTGGAAGATGCATGAGAACTATTCCGAGGAGCAGTTGAAGGTCAAAGAACTGGAGCGACAGCTTGCTATTCTCTCTAAGAAAGAGAAACAGGCGGTCGTCATGCAGAGTGTCAATGCACAAATGGAGGAGATAGCCAACCAACAGCGTATCATCAGTGACGAGCAGCGTGAGGAAGCTGAGGAGCAGGCTGAAGCGGCTCAGAAGGAACGGACGAAAGCTGAGGAGGAACGTCGCAACGCTTTGATTGCCGAGCAAAAAGCCCTTGAGGCATCACAGGTGGCGAAAAAGCAACAGGCTATCGCTGAGAAAGAGCGGACACAGGCGGAACACTCCAAGCGTGTCGCCGACACATTGAGTTACATATCATTATCACGAACCCTTGCCAATACCGCCATCACCCAATATAACGCCGGCAACCACGAGCTAGCTGATTTGTTGGCGAATGTCGTCTGTGAGTTTACGAACCGTTATCACGGAGACATCTATCATCCCAGCATCTACCAAGCGCTGGCGATGACCAGTCAGAACAAGACCATCTGGAACAGGCACAAGGGAAGTGTGACGGATATCGCCTTCTCTGATGCAAAAGACGGATATATCGTGACCTGCAGCACCTATGGGGAGGTGATGCGACATACCATCTCCGGAAACAACCTGTCCTCCACCACCCTCATCAGTGATCCCAGATACGACTTCCGTGATGTCTTTATCAATCGTAATACCAATGCCATCTATGCTTTGAGTCGTACGGGTGAGCTGCTGGTCATCAGGGGAAAACAGATCAAGAACATCAAAGTCAACATCCCTAAGCTGAAGGCGATGGACACTGCCGATAATCAGTTCATTCTCTTTGGTGAGCGAGGCATGGCGCTTTTCGACACGGAAAAGGAGATCATAATAGCAGAAAAACTATTACCCTTTGTCGTAGAGACCAGTTCCCGTTTTCAGAACTACCCTGTCATCTTCGACCGCCAAGGCAGGATGCATCTGGTGAAGAGTTTCAATAAGCTGGAGACAACACAGACTCCTGTTAAGGGACAGGTGACAGCTTTCGCTGAGTCGAAGAACCAGAAGACTTACTTCTACGGGATGAGCGACGGCACGATCTACTTTGTTAACAGGAAAGGAGAGATTTCCAAACTGGTGGGACACCGTTCAAGGATCACCAAACTCAAGGTCAATGGCCACCGACTCTCATCCTCTAGTTATGACGGGGCGATCAACATGTGGATGACCAACCAGTCGAAGATAGAACCGATGACGTTGTATACGTCCAGAGGATGGATCATTAATTTCACCTTCGACCTGAAGAAGAACTATATATGGGCAGGTGACCAGGGGGGAAACGTCTCCAGAGCACTGATCTCCGTACAAGCCATGCAGCAGCAGCTGAAAGCGAAGCTGAAGCGTGACTTGACACGAGAGGAATGGAACTATTATATCGGCAGGAACATCCCTTATGAGACCTTTTTCAGAAAGGAGGCAAGACCATGAGACGACTATTACTGACCCTCTTCCTGACCCTTGTCACACTCATTGGCGCGACGGCACAAGAAGTACCGTTCTTCCAGAATATTGACGTAAAGGAATATGGAGGACACAAATATAATTTTGACATTACTATAGATAAGGAAGGTATTGTCTATGTCGCCAATTTTGAGGGACTACTCTATTACGACAATGCCGAATGGCGTATCATCTATACCAAAGGCATCACCCGCATCACGTCTGTCTATCAGGACTCCAAAGGAAAGATATGGATTGGTGGCTATAATTATTTCGGATATGTAAAAGCAAATGAGAAGGGAGAACTGGTACTGAAAGATCAGGACGAGCAGCATGCGTTCAGGGGAGAGGTACAAAATATCTGGGAACATAAAGGAGATATTTATTTCTCTGTCAGCAACGGCAACATCTATACCGCCAAGCAATACAGCATCTTCCTATCGCCAACCGCGCAGATACCACAACCCGACTTATCCACTCCTCTTTCCGGAGTCATCGTCACACAGAAAATCGTCATCGGCAACGGCATGACGGCTGTCGCCACGAATGGTAACGGACTGTTCATCTTTAACAATAAAGGACAGGTCTTATTTCATTTGCATGAGGACAACGGACTATGCTCTAACAACGTGAGTCGTATAGCCTATAACGGACATGGCATGCTATGGGGAGCCACGGACAACGGTATTTTCTCCGTGTCTGTCCCTTCTGCCTATACGGTTTTCTCTCAAGACAACGGATTGCGTAACTCCGTTCTCTCCTTTGCTATGCTCAATGGACGCATCTATGCAGGAACATTAGGTGGTATATTCTACCATAGTGGGAACACCTTCGAACAGATTCCGAAGATGACACATGCTTGCTGGCAACTCGCCACACAAGGTGAGTCTCTTTTGGCTGCCACCTCGAATGGTGTCTATAGGATCTCCCCCAATGGAACTACCACCCCTTTGAGTACCGCCACCGCCACTTCCGTATTACCAGAAGGCAACGGATTCTATTGTGGTGAGATGGATGGTGTGTATTTCCATACCCCTGGCAATTCCCCCGTTAAAGTCTCTGACGCAGAGAAAGTCACTAAAATCATCAAAGACAAGAAAGGAACCATCTGGTTTCAGAACCTCTACGGAAGAATTTGGAATAACCAGAAGGGCTCATTCAATATCGTGACGGAAGATGGAGGAAAGGAGGAAATGGCGACTCTCGTGATATATAACGATCAGCCTACCGTGATCACCGCCAGTACGACCGTCCCGTTCCCCTACCCTTTGTTCTCCTATGCCGACCCAAACGGTATCCTCTGGTTGACGAATAGTCAGGGAAAGAATCTTTACGCCCTTCAAGATGGTTCCAACGACAACAAATGGAGTAAGCTGGTATATCCGCTGATGGATTACTCCATCCTTGCCTTATATCGTGACAAGAATAAGATCTGGCTGGGAGGCTCCAATGGTATTTATGTGGCAGACGCTTCCGTTAAGGATCCGACAAGGGACATCAAACAGAAAGTATTCTTTCGCTCTGTGACGATCAACGACGATAGTCTTGTGTGGGGAGGATTCGGTGAGATGCCCAGTACCTTCCGTTTCAAGAGCGATGAGCGACAGCTTACAATCACATACGCCGTAGACTATCCTTCCCTGTTGCTGCACACCCAATACCGATTCCGTATCAATGGCGGCAGATGGAGCGGATGGGACAATGACGCATATACGGAGTATAACAACCAGCCTTATGGCAAATACGTCTTTGAGGTACAGGCACGTGACATCTATGGAAACTTATCGAACATCATCAAAATGAATTTCGAGATAGAGGTTCCTATTTATCTCAGATGGTACACGCAGATCCTCTACTTACTGTTGTTCGCCTTGCTCATCTATGCCACCGTGCTATGGCGTATCCGTCAGTTAGGAAAGGAGAAGATACGTCTGGAGACTATCATCCAAGACCGTACGGCTGAGGTCGTCAAGCAGAAAGACGAGATTGAGGAGAAATCAAAGAGACTGGAGACGGCGCTGGCAGAACTGGGTGAGACTCAGAACGAGCTGGTACGACAGGAGAAGATGGCGACGGTAGGTAAACTGACCCAGGGTCTTATCGACCGTATCCTCAACCCGCTGAACTACATCAACAATTTCTCGAAACTGTCTGAAGGTTTGGTGGAGGATGTCACTGCCAACATCGAGGATGAGAAAGAGCATATGAACCCGGAGAATTACGAGGACACCGTTGACATCCTCGGGATGTTGAAAGGCAACTTGAAGAAGGTCGGAGAGCATGGTGCCAATACCACCCGTACCCTGAAGGCGATGGAGGAGATGCTGAAAGACCGTTCCGGTGGCGTCATCAAGATGGACATCAGCTCATTGATCAAGCAAGACATGGAGATGATGAGGAAATACTATGAGAAAGATATTATAACATATCATATCAAGACGGAATTTAATTATCCCGACACACCTATTTATATACTAGCAAATCCAGAGTTGCTCAGCAAGACATTCATGAGTCTGCTGGGTAATGCTATATACGCCGTGGTTAAAAAGTCGAAACGCCAACAAGCCCAGGAGACACCAGAGATTGACTTTACCATGACACAGAATGATGACAAGGTGCAGATACTCATCCGTGACAACGGTACTGGTATCGAGGATAAGATCATCAATAAGATCTTCGACCCCTTCTTCACCACCAAGACCACTGGTGAGGCATCTGGTGTGGGACTCTATCTCAGTCGTGAGATCATACAGAACTACGGAGGTGACATCACTGTGACATCAGAGAAAAACGAATATACAGAATTTTCCATTATATTACCAATTCTTAAATAACGGATGGCTATGGAGAAACAGATTGACACTTTACAACAGCAGTTAAAGCAACAAGAGAAATTGGCATCTTTAGGTATGCTTAGCGCTGGTATCGCCCATGAGATACAGAACCCGCTGAATTTTGTCATCAATTTCAGTAAGATGTCAGACAAGTTACTGAGAGACCTGATGGAGATTGTGGAAGACAATAAGGACAAGCTTCCCGAGGAAGACTGTGAGGAGGTGGAGGATATTGTCGCCGACCTTAAGGAGAACATGGCGAAAATCGTGGAGCATGGAGAGCGTGCCATCAGTATCATACAAGGCATCCTGATGGTATCAAGAGGCAAGGAGAATGAGTTCATCCCCTCTGACATCCCACATATCGTCAAGGAATACGTATGGCTCTCCTATCATGCCATGCGTGCCAACAATAAGAGCTTCAACATCAGTATCCATGAGGAATACCAAGAGGGCATGCCTCTTATCATGGTTATTCCGCAAGACCTGAGCCGCGCCATCCTGAACCTGATGAACAATGCCTGTTATACGGTATGGAAGAAAAGTCAGCGACTGGGTGATGACTATAAGCCTGTCATCACTGTCAAAGTGAGTATGTCCAATGATACATTGCTCATCGATGTGGAGGATAACGGAGAGGGTATGACAGAGGAAGTAAAGCAACACCTCTACGACAACTTCTTCACCACCAAGCCCGCAGGACAAGGAACAGGTCTGGGTATGGCGATTATAAAAGATCTCATCGAGAACAAGCATGGAGGGACACTGTCTTTCGACACACAGGAAGGACAAGGTACCACATTCCATATTACTATACCAATTAAGAAATCATGAAAAAGATCATCTTCACCATATTATTATTAATAGGATGTCACTATCATGTCTCTGCTCAGAATGAGTACGATCAACTGCGTAGTATCTATGATAATGCGGAGGAGAGCTACAATATCGGAAGATTAGACGAGGCTGAGAAGATACTGACGGAGAATCTGAAAAGATTCCCCAGCAACCTCCTGCAGAGTGCCTACAGACTGCTCGCCTTATGCAGTCTGGGTAAGGACCAGGATGAGGAGGCTGAGGAAAGGACCAGATTCCTGTTGGCGGAGAATCCTTACTTCAGTACGAACGCCAATGACCCCCAACGTTTTATTGATATGGTGGAGCGTATCAAGTCAGGACGAATGGCTACCATCACCACGGCATCCAGTCAGTCGGAGACATTGAACGAGGTTCCTGTGCCCACCACCCTGATCACGACAGAGATGATACGCAGCTGCGGAGCCTCAAACCTGCAGGAAGTACTTGCCGCTTACGTCCCCGGTATGCATGTCATCGATTGTAATGATGACATCAACATCGCTATGCGTGGCATCTACAGTAATAGTCAGGAGAAGATCCTCATCATGGTCAACGGACACCGTCTGAACAGCTATTGTACCAACATCGCCGCACCTGACTATAGTATCAGTTTGGAGAAGGTCAAACAGATAGAGGTGCTGCGTGGTCCTGCATCCTCACTTTATGGTGGTGTGTCACTGACTGCCGTTGTCAACATCATCACATGGCAGGGCGCAGACATCGACGGAGTAAAAGTGAAGGCTGGTATCGGTAATTTCGGACAACTCCGTGCTGATGCCATGCTCGGTAAGCGCTACTTCGACGTGGACTTCCTGTTATGGGGAAGTATATACAAAGCGAAGGGTGAGAAACGCTATATCGACAAGGAAGATACTGGTATGAAATTCGACTCTGGCGATATCACAATTGGCGGTATCGGTAACAAGCCGTCATTTGATATTGGACTGTCTCTCAAGTACAAGCATTTGGAATTCTTCTACAACACTCAGTACTCACAGGTTCAAGCCCCCCTGACCATGATGTTCTTCTACTCACCATATGATATAGAGAAGTACAAGACTTTCAATGGTATCCGTCCCAGTTACACGACCCTTTCACACCATGCGAATATCAGCTACAACCAACAACTGGGTAAGGTATGGCTGAAAGGTACCGTGACATACGACAACAGTGACCTGACACATTACCAGGTCATTACCGAGGAGCCTACCACATCCGTCTTATCACTGCTCCCTTTCAATGAAACCGTCCAGAAGATGTTGGAGGACAAAGCAGGCATCTACCGTTATATCAATGGTCAGGAGAACACCATAGGTGTCAAACTGCAGGGAGACTGGAACTATCTCAGTAACAAGAACCATAAAGGTAATTTCTCCTTTGGATCGGAATACAGTTATTTCAAGCTGGAGGACGTGCGCTATACTTTTGGCTATGAGTACTTCAACACACTCCCTGAAATGAAAGAGATCCAGGATTATGGAACAGGACACGAGAGCAACCTCAACGCTTTTATACAACTCAAGCACCAATGGAAGAACTTCATCCTGAACGCGGGACTGCGCTTCGACTATAAGCAACGTTACGATGACTCGCATATCCGTGAGTTCTCACCACGTGTAGCCTTAATCTACATGCAACCCAAGTGGAACCTGAAACTCAGTTACTCGAAATCGTTTATCGATGCTCCTTATTTATATCGTAAGACAAACTTCGTACTAGCGAAATTCTTTGAGGACACCAGTGTCTCCGCCGACCTTAGCCCAGAGTCGCTACACTCCCTGCAGCTAACCTTCAACGCTGTGGAATGGTTCAAGGGATTCAATTTCGAGATCAACACATTCTACAACCGCGCCAAGGACCTTATCTTCCTGATGTTCTCAAGTCATGATAACGCTGGTGAGATGAATTCCTATGGACTGGAACTCTCAGGAAGCTATCAGGCGAAACGGTTCTCCGTTCATTTCAACACGACCTTTCAGGATGTCTTCAAAAACAAAATCTACGGAAAAGATTTGGATCGTCTTACGAATACCCCAAGATTCATGGCTAATTCAATACTGTCATGGAAGACTCCCTTGAAGAACCTTGAGCTGCACACCCATATGTCTTTCTACAGCAAACAAGAAGAATACCACCTGGAGGCTAAATCCTATTCCACTTACATACAACTCGCAACCTATTACGCCACATTATACGAGCAATACATGGTTAATCCCACTACAGAGATTGAACAGGATTTAAAAATAATCGGACAGCGTCTATCGGTTATAGGGGAAGAGATTACAGTCCAGAAAGACTACCCCGCCAGACTACTTGTCAATTTGGGAGCACGCTACACCATTAATAACCTGGAACTGACCTTCAACATCCATAACCTCTTCAATCACAAGTATTCACAGAGCGGTATGTCCACAGGTCTGATTCCACAAAAAGGACTATGGTTCATGGGAACCATCGGCTATAAATTCTAAGGAGAAAGGAGCTGCAAAGGCTCCTTTTCTTATTTAGATAGAACAAAAATAATGCATTTTCACAAGATTTTGCAATCTCTGCTTTGCAATTTGGAGGAAAAGTATTACCTTTGCATCTGTTTTAAAACAAATCTAATTTAATGGAGGCTTTTTTTCGTACGCATCGTTACCTGGTAGAGCATGTCAATGCCCCTGTTCGTCGCACCCTGATGGATGAGATAAACTGGAGTGACCGCATGATTGGTATCAAGGGGACGAGAGGTGTAGGAAAGACCACCTTCCTGCTCCAGTATGCCAAGGAGCATTTTGACATTCAGGATAAGCAGTGTCTCTACATCAACATGAACAACTTTTATTTCCAGGGGCGTGGCATTGCCGACTTTGCTGGTGAGTTCTACCACAATGGCGGTCGTGTCCTGCTGATTGACCAGGTGTTCAAACAGCCTGACTGGTCGGAAGAGTTGCGTCGATGCTATGACGAGCATCCTGGACTGAAGATTGTATTCACCGGATCCAGCGTGATGCGCTTGAAAGAGGAGAATCCAGAACTCAACGGTATTGTAAAGAGCTATAACCTGCGCGGGTTCTCCTTCCGTGAGTTCATCAACCTGATGACGGGTAATGACTTCAAGCCCTACACCCTTGATGAGATCCTGCACAACCACGAGCAGATTATCAAGCAGATACTTCCCAAAGTATCACCCAACAAGTATTTTCAGGATTACATCCATCATGGCTTCTACCCCTTCTTCCAGGAGCAGCGTAACTATAGCGAGAACCTGCTGAAGACAATGAACATGATGACCGAGGTGGACATCCTGCTCATCAAGCAGATCGAGCTGAAATACCTGACGAAGATCAAAAAACTGTTCTACGAACTGGCAGCGGAAGGTCCCAAAGCCCCTAACATCAGTAAACTGGCACAAGACATCGAGACCAGTCGTGCCACCGTCATGAACTATATCAAGTACCTGACGGATGCCCGTCTGCTTAATATGATTTACCCCGTTGGACAGGACTTCCCCAAGAAGCCCGCGAAAGTGATGCTTCACAACTCCAACCTGCTCTATGCCATCTACCCCATTCATGTGGAGAAGCAGAACGCCATGGAGACATTCTTCGTCAACTCCCTGTGGAAAGACCATAAGGTCAACCAAGGAGCCCGTGACTCTATCTATGTCGTAGACGAGAAAATCAAGTTCCGCATCTGTGATGCGAATATTCATTTTAAAATAAGGTACGCACCCGACACCATCTATGCCCGTTATAACACGGAGATAGGGAAAGACAATCAGATCCCGTTATGGTTGTTGGGGTTCCTCTATTAAATCCCGGAATCACGAAATCCCGAAATAACGAAATCACGAAATATCGAAATATCGAAATATCGAAAATTATTAATTTTAATTGACTAAACAAATGGCAAAAGAAAAAAAGTTTATCACATGTGATGGTAACGAGGCTGCGGCTCACGTGAGCTATATGTTCTCTGAGGTTGCTGCTATCTATCCCATCACTCCGTCATCTCCTATGGCGGAGCATGTTGACGAGTGGGCTGCCCGTGGTCGTAAGAACCTGTGGGGTCAGACCGTCAGTGTTCAGGAAATGCAGTCAGAGGCAGGTGCAGCAGGTGCTGTACATGGATCATTGCAGGCTGGTGCGCTCACCACGACGTTCACTGCCTCTCAGGGTCTGTTGCTGATGATTCCTAACATGTACAAGATTGCCGGTGAGTTGATTCCTTGCGTATTTGACGTTTCTGCCCGTACGCTGGCTTCTCACTCTCTCTGTATCTTTGGTGACCACCAGGATGTCATGGCTTGCCGCCAGACTGGTTTCGCCATGCTTTGTGAGGGTTCCGTACAGGAGGTAATGGATATGACCGCTGCCGCTCACCTTGCCTCTCTGGAGACATGCGTACCTTTCGTTAACTTCTTCGATGGTTTCCGCACCTCTCACGAGTATCACAAGATTGAGTTGCTCGACCAGGAGGATGTTCGTCCTCTCGTAAAGGAAGAGTACATCAAGCGTTTCCGCGACCGTGCTATGTCACCTGAGCGTCCTATCACCCGTGGTACCGCTGAGAACCCCGAGACCTTCTTCACACACCGTGAGGCTTGCAACCCCTACTACGATGCAGTACCTGAGGTTGTAGAGAAATATCTGGGCGAGTTGTCCAAGATCACGGGTCGTGAGTATCACCTCTTCTCATACTATGGAGCCGAGGATGCTGACCGCATGATTATCCTGATGGGTTCTGCCACCGACGCTGCCCGTGAGGCTATCGACTATCTGAACGCTAACGGTCAGAAGGTTGGTATGATCAGTGTACACCTCTATCGTCCATTCTCAGTGAAGCACCTGCTCGCCGCTGTTCCTAAGTCAGTGAAGCGCATCGCCGTTCTCGACCGCACGAAGGAGCCCGGTGCTAATGGTGAGCCTCTGTATCTCGACGTGAAGGATGCTTACTATGATGTGGAGGACCGTCCTCTCATCGTGGGTGGCCGCTACGGACTGGGTTCTCATGACACCACTCCCGCACAGATCATCTCTGTGTTCAACAACCTCGCTATGCCAACTCCGAAGGATCACTTCACCATTGGTATCGTAGACGATGTTACCTTCACCTCACTGCCTGAGGTTGAGGAGATTGCACTCGGTGGTGCTGGTATGTTCCAGGCTAAGTTCTTCGGTCTGGGTGCTGACGGTACCGTTGGTGCTAACAAGAACAGCGTGAAGATTATCGGTGACAACACCAACAAGTATTGCCAGGCTTACTTCTCTTACGACTCTAAGAAGTCAGGAGGTTTCACCTGCTCTCACCTGCGTTTCGGTGACACACCTATCCGCTCTACCTATCTGGTGACCACACCTAACTTCGTGGCTTGCCACGTCCAGGCTTACCTCCACATGTACGACGTTACCCGTGGTCTGCAGAAGAACGGTCAGTTCCTGCTGAACACCATCTTCGACGCCGACGAGCTGGAGAAGTTCATGCCTAACAAGGTAAAGCGTTATTTCGCACAGAACAATATTACCGTATACACCATCAACGCTACGAAGATCGCACAGGAGATTGGTCTGGGCAACCGCACCAACACCATCCTGCAGTCTGCTTTCTTCCGTATCACAGAGGTCATCCCTGTAGAGCTCGCTGTTGAGAAGATGAAGGCTGCCGCCTTGAAATCTTACGGAGCAAAGGGTCAGGATGTGGTTGACAAGAACTACGCCGCTATCGACCGTGGTGGTGAGTATGTGAAGTTGACCGTGAAACCTGAGTGGGCTAACCTGCCAGACGATGCTGAGAAGCAGGATGACGCTCCCGCATTCGTTAAGGAGCTCGTTCGTCCTATCAACGCACAGGCTGGTGACCTGCTGAAAGTCTCTGACTTCGCTAAGCACGGCACTATCGACGGTTCTTGGGAGGTTGGCACTGCCGCCTACGAGAAGCGTGGTGTGGAGGCTTTCGTTCCCGTATGGAACAAAGAGAACTGTATCCAGTGTAACCAGTGTGCTTATATCTGTCCTCACGCAGCTATCCGTCCGTTCGTCCTCGACGAGAACGAGATCAAGGGCTTCGCTGCCGCCGACGACACGATCGAGATGAAGGCTCCTGCCGCTATGAAGGGTATGCACTTCCGCATCGAGACCTCTGTTCTTGACTGTCTCGGATGTGGTAACTGTGCTGATATCTGCCCAGGTAATCCTAAGACGGGTAAGGCTCTCACCATGGTAGCCTTCAATCCTGACGCTGCTGACATGAAGCAGGAGGCTAAGAACTGGGAGTATCTCGTGAAGGAGGTTAAGTCTAAGCAGGATCTCGTTGACATCCGCAGCAACGTGAAGAACTCACAGTTCGCACAGCCTCTGTTTGAGTTCTCCGGCGCTTGCTCTGGTTGCGGTGAGACTCCATACGTGAAACTGATCAGCCAGCTGTTCGGTGACCGTCAGATGATCGCCAACGCTACTGGTTGCTCTTCTATCTACTCTGCTTCTATTCCTTCTACTCCTTACACCAAGAACGAGAAGGGACAGGGTCCATGCTTCAACAACTCTCTGTTCGAGGACTTCTGTGAGTTCGGTCTCGGTATGGCTCTGGGTAACAAGAAGATGAAGGAGCGCGTGGCTAAGCTGCTCACTGAGGCTTGCGAGAAGTGCGACGTTACTCCCGAATACAAGGCTCTCGCCGAGGAGTGGATCGCCAACAAGGACGATGCCGACAAGACCAAGGAGATTGCTCCTAAACTGCGTGCGGAAATCGCCGCTTGCGCTGCTAAGGGTTGCGAGATTTGCAAGGAGCTGCAGACCCTCGATCACTACCTCGTGAAGCGTTCACAGTGGATCATCGGTGGTGACGGTGCTTCTTACGATATCGGTTACGGCGGTCTCGACCACGTGATTGCTTCTGGTGAGGACGTGAATATCCTCGTGCTCGATACTGAGGTTTACTCTAACACCGGTGGTCAGGCTTCTAAGGCTACACCTCTCGGCGCTATCGCTCAGTTCGCTGCTCAGGGTAAGCGCATCCGCAAGAAGGATCTCGGTATGATCGCTACCACCTACGGTTATGTCTATGTCGCTCAGATCGCTATGGGTGCTGACCACGCTCAGACACTGAAGGCTATCCGCGAGGCTGAGGCATGGCACGGACCTTCTATCATCATCGCTTACGCTCCATGTATCAACCACGGTCTGAAGGCTAAGGGCGGCATGGGTAAGAGCCAGGCTGAGGAGAAGAAAGCTGTGGAGTGCGGTTACTGGCACCTGTGGCGCTTCAACCCAGCACTTGCTGAGGAAGGCAAGAATCCGTTCTCTCTCGACTCTAAGGAGCCTAACTGGGAGAACTTCCACGACTTCCTGCTCGGTGAGGTTCGTTACCTGTCTGTTAAGAAGGCTTATCCTAACGAGGCTGAGGAACTCTTCGCTGAGGCTCAGAAGATGGCACAGCTCCGTTACAAGAGCTATGTTCGTAAGACTCAGGAGAACTGGGAAGACTAATCCCTATCCTATCCATATTCAAAGGGGCACCCACTACCGGATGCCCCTTTTTTTAATGTAACAATACAATTACTATAACTTGATACTTCCTATCCCTCATCCCAGTATCTCCCATCCCCCTATTCCAATGCCTGGAATACCCCTATAACAGATACTGGAACAAGGTGAAGGAGATATTGGAACAAGGTGAAGGAGATATTGGATCAAGCCTTCGCAGATACCGGGATCTCCTCGCATTACAGATTACAGATTACAGTTTGCGAAACAATCACAGATCACAGATCACAGTTATTTGTTTTGAGAGATTGGCCGAATCTATATCAAATATCAAATATCAGTTTAGTGAAAGACACAAACAATATAAAGGCTGTATATTCTATATATATATATTATTATATATATATTATATATAATATATATATAATAAATTTAATATCATGGTTTTTTGCAAATTAATAAACTGATATTTGATATTTGATATAACCCTTAACTGTGATCTGTGATTTGTGACTGCCATGATCCATACGGAAGAAGTTGACACCCTACCCTGGGAATCGTTGACGCTTTTACTAGAAAGGTTGACTTTCACTAACTGTCATCCGTCATTTGTCATAGCATTCAATGTCTTATGACTTACTGAAATCTGAAATCAATCATTGAAAACCGAATCAGAAAATCGGAACTGTTATTTGTTAACTGTTATTCAATAAGAACAAAACTGAGTATCTTATTTTGGATCATTCAGTCCCCAAATTTTCTTCACATCTTCTGTCACTCACCTGTCGCTGTGGCATCTTCGATGGTGCCTTGGGGTTTGTGCTCACAGGGGGTGACCCTTGTGCTCTTTAAAAGAAGCCCTGAGGATGCAATATCTTCAGGGCTTTTTTGTTTGTTATCAGTTCAACAGTTTTTCAATGTCGATGAATTCGTCTGTTTCCAGAAATGGTGACAGGGCTTCGCCTGTATTTATGTTTGGATCGTAGGGAACTTTTGTATTAGGCGAGCCACTGAGTAATGTCATCTGTGGGACGTTGACGATGTTGCAGAGGGGTGATATATATGTTTTCTTTTTCATAGCTGTTGTCTTTTTATCGATTGATTACCAATTTGCCATTCACGATATACATGTTACCTTTGCGCATGGTTGACGGGTCGATGCGAATGCCCTGCATGGTGTACACTTGCTTCTCGCCGTTGAGTGATGGCTTAAGCGTGCTGTTGTTAATCAGTGTGGCATCGTCGTTGAAATTAGCCAGCAACCGCATTTCTGAAGGTATGTCATTGTTGGCAAGCCAGGCGACATAAGCGGGCAGTATGTTGTTCTTGGGGTGATATTGATAGAAGCCCAGTTTATTGTAGCTGTCGTCGCCTGCAGGGCGGCCTAACGTGAAGAAGTTACTCATCAGTTCGGATGATGTCATATTGTGGCCACCTGGATCAACGCTGCCCTTGAAGAGATTGTTTTCATAATCGGTTGCAGCGCCTGGATTGTCGCCTTCATAGTGTGAGAGATAGAGTGGTCCGGTGCCCTCATAGGTGAGCAGCACAGGGGTCAACGCGGGTACTATCTGTGTGCCTAATTTCTGCAGATTGACATTGCCGTTGCTGAGTGAGGAGGCCCACCATGCTGTTACTCCCTCAGGCAGTTCCACTGGATAGCCCAGTATCATGGTGGACATGCCGCCCTCGTTACGATTGATGGGGAAGTATGTAAACATGTGGTTGGGGACGTCCTGATAGTCGGAGTAGAACAGGTTCCAATAGTCGGCATTGCTGTAGCCGTAGCCGCCGGAGGCCTGATAGCCGAGGAAGAGCTGATACTGGGTGCCGTCCTTGATAAATATGTCGAGCTCTTCCGGACAGCCGTCGAATGCATGTCCGCCCTTCAGTTTAAGGACTGGCGGGCGGTTCTCACCGTCGTCCACCTCGAGACCTGCCTCTACCCAAGTGTCCACATAGAGCGTCTTCAGATCCTTCATATTCTCAAAGGCATAGTCTGCAATGCTATCGGCAAATTCCTGATGAATGGTCAGAGTGGCCGGTGCCTTAACCGCCGTGAGCAGGTAGCGGTGATTCATGTCGTAGAGGGCATTGTCCTTCACGGCGCATCCAGAGAGGTCGTTGCTGAGCACAATGGTATGCTGCACCTCGTGGCGCTGCGGAAAGGCGATGCTGTCGATTGTTTCAGGAAGCGACACTCCATTCACTGCTCTAAGTTTTTCGAAAGCGTTGGCGCCGAGAGCGGTGTTGGTGAGCGTAATAGGGCTGAAATAGGATTGCTGGTTGCTGTTGACGATAAAGTCGTCGTAGGCCGCAGCACCGATGACTTTCTCTAGGACTACGTTGGCAGAGGTGACCTCCGTCCATTTGATAATGTCTTCTTCCACATACTTCATCCTCTCCACCTCCGTCTTGCTTCTCACACTGAGGTAGCCAGGGAGGTCGATAGCCTCGTAATTGTCTATGTGGCCCACATTCGTCGTGTAGAACGAGTCGCCTGGATTATAGCGCAAGAACACCTTCAGCTCGGGATAACCGTTAATAGGATAGACCCACTCGGCATCGTTTTCGCCGAAGAGCATGGGCGCTTTCAGCTCCTCCTCCGTGCATGCCGTGCCGCCGCCACCATCGACGCCGTCGTGGCGATTAAGATAGAAGCAATTAGCCACCTTTTGTCCGTTAATCTCACCGACAATGTAGCGGTAGTCTTTGTCGTGACCGATGACCTTACCGTTGAAGTAGCAGTGTTGCACACTGGAGCCGTCGCCGCCGCTCTCCATCTTGCCCACGATGCCGCCTATCTGGCTTCTGCCCTCCACGGAGCCGTCGGTGTAGCAATATTCAATCTCGTTACAGTCGTTGGCCACATAGCCGCAGAAAGTGCCAATCTCATCGCCGTCGTTGACATCCATCGCCTTCACCGTGCAGTTGACCACTGCGCAGTGGGAGATGAGACTGTGGTTATCCATCCTGCCACAGAGGGCACCCACATGCTCGTTACCGCCGTCGCCGGCCTTGATGACGACATTCTCCAACCTGAGGTTCACAATATCACCGCCGCATATCCATCCGAAGAGTCCGCGGTTGTCCACGCCGCCGTCGATATAGATATTCTTGATGGTGTGGCCCTGCCCGTCAAAGCGGCCGGCAAAGCGGTGGCTGTCAGTCCAGCCGATGGTCCAGGGCTGGATGTTGTGGTTGTTCAGGTCGATGTCGTTCATCAGGTAGATGGTCCAATCGTCGTAACTGTGGTGTCCGTTCTCAAAGTCCTCCGCCTTGTGGTGGAGGGCAATGAACTGGCCGGGCGTATAAATGTAGATGGTCTTGGTGTCATTATACGCTTTGAAATCCTCTGTCTTCTTGCCGTCCCAGATCAGATTGGGGTCGGTGATGTCCACCGCTCCGACCGACACAAACGCCAAAGCTGTCATTAAAAATGTCAATATAATCTTTTTCATAATTATCAGGTTTCAATTATCCTTTATCAATACGCAAACTTCACCGTCTCGTCGCCGGACGAAATCAGCACAACCCCGCGGTGCTGCATCATGGGGAAGACTGCCTTGCCGTCCTCTCCGGCTGTCTTGCGAGCCAGCACGGTGCCGTTGGCTTGGTAGAGACGTACATTCTCACCAGTTCTTACGCCGCTCACCACCAGATGGTCGCCGCTGCGGCTAACGTGCATCCGGGAGGCCTTGTCGCCGTTGCTGAAGACGTGCTGCACAGACACCACCTGGGACGAGGGACTGAGCGTTACCACGCCGCTGTTGTCGCTACCGCAGAAGGTGCCTCCCCTAAGACCCACGTATTGGTCTATGAGCGGGATTTTGTAGCCCAGCGTGGCGCCGACATACATCTTCTCCTTCTCGGTGACACCGGGCACCTTGAGCGTGACGTAGCCAGCCCGGTAGCTGCCGCAGTCGTACATGTAGCCGTCGCCCTTGTTGGTGTCTTCCAAGTTGCAGAGCAGCGTCTTGGTCTCGTACTTGATGTGGTCGTTGCCCTTCGTGGTGTAAACAATCGAGCCGTAGGACGTTTCCTTCAGGCCCACGATGATGGCAAAGTTCTTCGGCAGGCGGCGGCGGGAGTAGTTGCGCACGCAGATGGTGATGTAGTTGTCGCCGTTCTTGTCTACCTTCTGAGCCACCACGAAGCACTTCAGCTTCGGTTTGTAGGGGAAGAATAGGGCAGTGTTCTGCTCGCGGATGTTCTCCCCACGCTGACCTGCTTCAGCCATTGCCCTGGATGAACTATTAGATATCTCCTCCTTGTCGTTGAGACCGAGCACATCGTCGTACTCCACCGTCATTTTGGTGTCAATGCCGGCGCCCATAGTATAAGGTATATTAACACGCTCCGGTACGGATTGGCCGGCAGCGACGGTCATATTGAGCGGATAGGTCTTGTCATTGCCCACTTTCAGCACACAGTTCTTGATGGTCGAGGTGCCGTAGTTGGTGACGGTGACGAGCAGCGTGATCAAATCCTTGTGGCTCTGGAAGCCCTGGTTCTCTTGCGGGTCGAAGTCAACGGTGTAGCCAAAGGCGTTGCCGAAGTAAACCGCTTTGCGGTTGAGCTGGGTGTTGCCCTCCTGGTCGGTTCCCACAAAGCATACGTCAATCTTCTCCTTGGTCATGTAGCCATCGAACTTGTGGATGATGCCGTTCGCCTCCGTCTGCACAGCGGTGACAGGTGTACCCAGATGGAAGCTGCCGTCTTGGTTGGGCACCAGACGCGAAGCACGGATACACATACGCACGGTGTCGTTTTCGAGAACCTGTTCACGCCATAGCAGCGCCACATTGTTCAGCGACTTGGCTTCCATGTCGGGTACTATGACGAACTCGTCGATGTTGGAGCCGCTCATGATGAGTGAGGAGTTGATGCCTTTCTTTTCCTTACCGTCAATGCCGAAGCTCTTGATGCGTACGCACATCTCGTTCTTGGTGCTGTCAGCTATCGTCATCCAGCTCACCAAGTTGTAGTCGCCCACACGGTGCATGCCCACGGCCCCTACGATGTCGTCCATGGTCTGCGTCGTAACTATATTATTGCCGTCCACCATGATGCCGACGTTCTCATACTGAACGCTGGAGATACTTCTGCGCGCCACGATGAAGGCCGAAGTGCCGTCGTAGGCGACGCGGTAGTCCTTCAGGCAGAAGTCCTCGTTGAGCTCCACCAGCTTCACGGGCTCCGACCATGTCTCATTGCCGTCGAAGCGCGACATCATCAGATGGCCGTTCATCATGAGGTCGGACAGCTGCACGGTGTCTCCTTCCTGCACCCAGCTGCCCTTCTTTATGGTGCCCTCCTGCCAGATGACTATAGCCTTGCCATCGTCGGCCATAGCCAGACGCGGCCTGTAGGAAGCGGTCTCGGGAGAACTGTAGATAGGCTTGGGCTGGTACCACTTGGTGCCGGAGGTCTTCTTGGTGTAGTAGAGGTCATAGACGCGGCTGACCTGGTTCACCGTCACGTCAAGCGTCAGCGAATCCTCGAGTTGCTCCTTGGTGACTGTCGCAGTAGCCTGCTCCATCACCGCCAGGTCAAGACCGGGCACTGAGGCTGCATCGTAGTCGCTGCATCCGCCCGTACGCCAGTCGGAGATGATGGAGGGGTTGCCCAGAGAGGCCACCTCAACCGTCGTCTTGTTTGGGTCATCGGGATCGCCCTGGTTGCCCTGATAGATGATGTTCTCACCGCCTGAGATGAACTTCACCGGCATTTCTATGTCGGCTTGACTGCTTACTGCATCGCCTGGAAGAGCGGCGGCGCGAGCCTGATTATTGTCGGGATCGACATCATCGCTTAGGTAGTAGGCAAAATTCTTGTGGAAGGGGTTCGAGAAGTCTGTCGGCGTGAGGAGATGCTCATTGCCACCTTCCCAACCATAACTCTGTTGGTGTACTTTCCAGAAGAAAAGCTTCACCCAGTATTTGGCACTTGCGTTGGCAAACCAGTTCCAGGCACTGCCCGAGAATTCGTTCTGGAAATCCAATCGGGAGCCTAGGGCATACTTGAAGCCAGCGCCGGCACCCGCCTTCAGTTCGAAACCAACGTCGCCAAATACTGGAATCAGGGTGGGAAAAGGAATAGCAGCCGGCACCGCCACGATATATGGTACTTCGGTCCCGGTGGAGCCGTTGATGCTTGCCTGGCCGAAGAACTTGAAGGCCAAGGCGTGGTTCTTCAGCGGGTCGGGGAGATTCAGCGTGTTTTGGAAAGAATAGAGCCCCGTGTTAACACTGACATTCACGGCTGCGTGGGTTTGCACCCTCGGAACGAAAAAGTCGACGAGATCTTTCACCTTCGGTAGATTCGCTATAGCATTAAATTTCTTGACAATATCGGGCATGCCCTTTATTTTGCTGAGGGTTTGGAGCAATTCTCTGAAATCGAGGGTGAAGTTAGCACTCGCCGTAGCCTCTGCACGCAAGCCGACCTCATCGACGTACTTCATGCCGCGGAACCAGTGTTTCCAGTCGTTGCCCTCCAACGACAGCGGAAGGGAGAACTTACTATACAACTCCGCATAGGCACTATACTGCAGGTCGCCCACGGGTCTCGATATCTCATCTCTAGCAGACCCTCTCTGCAGAAACACCAGGTCGGCCGATAAGTCTTGATTTTCGAAATCGTATTCACCGGCCTTTTTCAACTGCAACTTGCTCGATTCCATCTCGTTAGGCCAGCATCTGCTCCTTGTTTCGATTAAGTCGTACTTTTCTTCGGTGCCGACGCCGAGGGTCAGCGTCGTCTGAAGCTTCTTGGTCTTGAAGAAATCGAGTTCGAGACCGATGCGGGCGTAGAACGGCTTCTTCATGGGAACGTTGAAGGTCAACTGAGGATAGGCGGCTGGCGCCATTTCTTTCGTCCAGTCTTCTGCCGCCTTTTGCGCTTCGTCTCCCTGGAGGCGCTCCGCAGCGTTAGCGAGGGCGTCAGCCTTCATCTTTTCCAGGTCGAGATACTTGTTGTAGAGGATGGGCAGAACCCGCACTGAGTCGCCGGCAAAGGCAACAGCGGGACGGCCTGAGGTGTTGATGTCGAGATATCCGTTCAGATTAAACCTCGTGATCCAGTATTTGTAGTCGAAGAGTGGGCTGGTGATAGGCCTCGTGTCGCCGGAGAGGTTATCATTGAGGATGGCGTTCTCCTCGGCATCGTTCTTCGCCTTCATGAGTGTGATGGCAGCGGAGGTTTCATAGGTTTTGGGTGCGACGATGGCCACCTCCATCCGGGCGAAGCGATAATACATCTTGTCGTCTGCCAGCTTCATCGTGTCCTTGTGTGAGGCATACTCGTCGTAGTAAACCGTCTCGGTGGTCTGAACGGGCAGGATGTCCGAAGATTGTATGCTGCTCACGTAGAAGTCGCCGCGACGGTCGAGCGTAGGCGTCAGCGTCGAGAGTATCGACGAGGTCACCCTGGGCGAAGTGACGGGTTCGGGGATGCTCTCCAGGAAGATGTCCACCTCCTCCCTGTCGCTGTCGATGATGCCCGTCGCATGGTTGTATGAGCCGGGATACATGCAGAGCTTCGGCAGGAAGCCGTCGCGGTAGCACTCTATGGTGGCGGGCTCGCCTTCAGTGAGCACATACAGACGGCCCGTCATGGGATCCTTGCCCCACTTGAGCAGTTGCTCACCAATCGGCGTGTTGATTGTGTCGGAGCGCACGGCGTTCATTGTCAGGTCGTCCGTATCGTAATAAGGCTCGTTATCACAGAAGAGATGCACCCACAGTGTGTCGTGATACGAGAAGAGTCGCGAATCCAAATAGGTGGGGTTCGGTGCTTCCAGATGCTTGTGCTTGTTATAAGGCATACTCGCACCCGTCGACACCGACACTGTGTTGTCACTCACATGGGTCACGGCGTCCCTGGCCCACCATTCGTGGTTGAGCTTGATGCGCTTGAAATTGTCAGCCATCAGATAGGCTTCAACCAGGTCGCCGCCGTCGTAGTCGTAGAAGGTGTAGAGCTTGTCCACCACCATGTTCTTAATGTAGGCCGTGTCGCTCAACTGTGTGTCGCTGTTGTAGCGAATCAGCTGCAGGGTATAGTCGCCATCGACGATGCGGCTCTTGTCGAGCATCACCGAACGCACGGAGGCCGAACCGTAGCTGTGGCTCTTGAAGGTGAAGGTCTTCGCCGTCTCCTCACCCTGACCCTGCGGCCATATCTTCACCTCAATCTGGTTCTCGGTGATGGGCGGCATGATGTAGGCATAGTTATTGGCGGAAAACACCTTCGTGTTGTTCAGCGAGGGGTCTGTGGTGCTCTTGATGCAGGTCACGCGGACGTGGAAAGGCCGGTTGCCCTGAGCCTTGTCCAGACGCAAGACGATGTACTGGTTGTCGCGGGCGTCGAAGATCTGCTTGTAGAAGCCCACGGTATCCTTTGGAGCAGGGTCGCGGAAGACCTCCTTGAGGGCATCCATCTCGGCGCCGTTGTCCTGTATGAACTGATTGATTTCCTCCCATTGGAACTTACTTATGTCTGTCCATGAATCCAACTGACTCAAATTTACTGCACGCTCCACAGTAAAGTCATCAGCCAATGCATTCGCTCCATAAGTAAACAGCAATAATGCTAAAAACGATTTTCGTAGTAACTTTTTCATATTCAGGTTTTAATTAATCATAGCACAAATATACTATTTTCCCCATAGTCAGTGATGCTTGGAACACTAGGGACAGGTGAGCGTTTCACTCCTTTTCATATGCTCATAGGGATGTATCTTTATGAGGTAAGCGTAAGGTGTTTCTGCTCTAGTAAGTGCCCTTGTCGATGATTGTATTATCCACTTGGGGAAGTAAGTATTCGGAACATAGTATTATATTTGTTTTAAGTTATTGCTTAGTGCAAAGATAAAGATTATTTCTGAAAGTAGCAAATCTTTCAATGGATTTTTTAAAGATATATGGTTCCACATAGTTGCAGAATATGTCATAGGACGGGTAAGTGACATTTGAATCCGCATAATCTGTGCTCACAGGTTACAAGTCGAATGTCATAAAGTTACTCTATTTTTTTGATGTTCTCATAAATATTTCGTACCTTTGCGGTCTAAAAGCGCATAAAAAGCGTGTTTGTAAACATTATGAGAGAAATAAAGTTTTGGACGATAGCCGCCATCCTCATGATTTGCGGCGCAAGTATGCTGACATCGTGCAGCAGTGATGATGACAATGATAACGACCAGATATTACAAGGTTGCTGACCATGTGTTTGGCATACAAACAGCTGTTGAGGACTTTGCGCTGATGCGGAACTATGAGCCGTTCTGTTGGGACAAAGACACAGCATTATTCATTCTGACCATCGAGGACGGTGAGCGTATCGACTATACCGAGGAGCTGCGTCAGGAAGAGGAAGGTCAGGAAATCTTCTGTGGCAAGACAGCCGATGGCAAGTCGGTATTTGAGTTCCGTTGGCAATACGAGACAGCCGGCTGGCTGGTATGTCCTGACGACTACCACGAAGGACTGTTGGTGATGACAGGTAAATATCGCAAGCTCGCCATTGACAATGCGCTGATGGTGTTATACGCTCTTGCCACAGCACCGCATGACACCGTATTATTCCATGCCGCTGTCGTGAGTCACAAAGAAAAGGCTTATATGTTTTTAGGTAAGAGCGGTACGGGGAAGAGCACCCATGCCCGTCTATGGCTGAAATATATTGAGGGGACGGCATTGGTAAACGACGACAACCCTGTGGTACGCATCCAGCATGATGGCGCAACGGTCTATGGCAGTCCTTGGAGCGGCAAGACCCCCTGTTATCGAAATGTCTGTTACCCGTTGGGTGGTATCGTGCTGCTCAGTCAGGCACCCTATAACAAGATACGTCGTCTGAAAGGTATCGAGGCCTACGCATCATTAGTACCCAGTATTAGTGGTAAGCGGTGGGACCAGCATGTTGCTGACGGACTGCATCAGACAGAGAATGCCCTTGCCATGACGACACCCGTCTTCCATCTTGAGTGTCTGCCCGATGAGGAAGCGGCTAAGGTTTGCCAGGAGGCAGTTGAGAGTTGACAGATGATTAGTGATCATGAGATATTAGAGGAGGCGACCCGATTGGCAAAAGAGGGGCTGAGTGTGACGTTACCCGTCAAAGGCAACAGCATGCTTCCTTTTATTATTGGTGGCAAGGAGAGTGTCATCCTCCAGAAACCAGATCATCCCAAGGTGGGTGATGTGGTACTCGCCTGGGTGGAGAACTGTCGTTATGTGGTACACCGCATCATCAAGATCGACGGTCATGACGTGGTACTGATGGGTGATGGCAACATCATCGGCACAGAACACTGTAAGATTGACGACATCTGTGCGATAGCCACTCATGTGGTAAGTGCTGACGGCAAGCGACATGACTTATACAGCAAATGGCGCATGCGTGCCACCAGGCTCTGGTGGTATTTGCGACCTATTAGAAGATATATATTAGCAATATACAGAAGATTATGAGAATCAAAAAAGAATTTGTACTACGTGAGGTTTGTGGTGAGCACGTCATCACTGGTGAAGGACTTGCCGCTGTCAACTTCGGCAGACTGCTTGCCCTCAATGAGACGGCGGCATGGTTGTGGAAGCAGGCAGACGCCATGGGCGACTTCACCGTCGAGCAACTTGCCGACAAGCTCTGCGAGGAATATGAGGTTAGCAACGATGTCGCAAAAGAGGATGTTGCCAAAATCATCAATCAATGGCAAAAAGAAGGAGTTATTGAATGAAATACGTCACATGGCTGTGGCTTAACATGAGGGGCATCCGCTGGAACACAGCGATGCGTGTCATCATCGGTATCGGGCAAGTAGGACTCGGACTGATGATGGTATGGCTCAGCCGTGTGTTTATTGACAAGACCATCCGTTCCGGGAGCGCCGAGGATGTCATGCAAATGGTATTATGGCTGGTCATGACAGTGGTAGGCGGTGTGGTATTACGACAGGTATATTACTACATGACGACCACCGCCAATGTGCGCCAGACCAATATGCTGCGCCTCAGGATATTCAGCAGACTCTTCCACCGTCAGCTCTTTGGTGACAAGACCATGCACTCCGGGGATATCACCTCACGACTTGCCAAGGACATTGACACGGTGAGCTCTGTGACAACAGACTCCATACCCCAGATGAGTGTCACCATGATACAGCTCTGTGGTGCCTTCCTGATGATGCGATGGTTTGACGCCCGTCTCGCATGGGCTTTGCTCATACTCACCCCCGTTGCCATCATCTTCGGAAAGCTCATCGCCAGGAAATTACGGAAGATGACTCTCGACATCAGACAAGACGAGAGTAAGATACAGATGCAGGTGCAGGAGACCATGGAGCATAATGCCGTGTTACGTTCCCTGGGCAGTGAGCAATGGGTGACAGAGCGCCTGGACACGATGCAGCAACGTCTGCAAGGTAATGTGATGCGACGGACCCGTTTCACCGTCATCACCCGACTGATCATGGGCTGTGTCTTCGGACTGGGCTACCTGATGGCTTTCGTATGGGGAGGTATCGGACTGCGAAACGGTACCATCACCTTTGGTGTGATGACCTCCTTCCTGCAGTTGGTGGGTATGATACAACATCCTATCCTGCAGATGCTGAACATGGTTCCTGGCATCATCCACGCCACAGCAAGTATCGACAGGCTGGAGGAACTGGACCAGACAGAGCAGGAGTTTACCACTGAGGGGCGCACACCAGAGAAAGAGGTACCAGGTATCCGTTTTAACAATACGTCATTCCATTATGCTGACGGCGACCGTCTGGTGGTCGATCATTTCAGTCATGACTTCAAAGCAGGCAGCAAGACCGCTATCATGGGAGAGACAGGCATCGGCAAGACAACACTCTTCAGACTGTTGCTCGGTTTCATCAAGCCCACAGAAGGGAGTATCACCTTGTATACCAACGACAGGGAGCACATGATAGGTATCCAGACACGTCCTAACTTCGTCTTTGTACCACAAGGAAACACCTTGATGAGCGGCAGCATCCGCTATAATCTCCAACTCGCCAAGCCCAATGCCACAGACGATGAGCTGTTGGCTGTGCTCCATACCGCTTGCGCTGATTTCATCAATGACCTGCCACAAGGACTCAGTACCGAGCTGGGAGAACGGGGCAAGGGACTCAGTGAGGGACAAGCCCAACGCATCGCCATTGCCCGTGGACTGCTGTGTCCCGGTAATATCCTGTTGCTTGACGAGATCAGCAGCAGTCTCGACGGACCTACGGAACAAGAGCTATACAAACGACTCTTCACTAACTGCAAGGAGAAGACCATGTTGTTTATCACCCATCGCAAAACAGTTAGTGAATTATGCGACGAGGTCATACGATTGTGAGGATTATTTGTCCCATTTTACCTTTTTTGTAATATTTTTACCTGAACCTTCAAAAAACTGCACAAAATTTTTGCGAATGTGCAGGAAAGATATTACCTTTGCACAAAATTTTGAAGATTGTGCAATGAACGACATACCAAGTTTCAACTCCTATATCGTTAAGACGATTAAGGAGAACTGGCTGCTCGACGCGCTGACAGACTATAAAGGTTCTACGTTGCAGTATCACGACGTAGCCCGCAAGATAGAGAAACTGCATATCATGATGGAGGCTGCGGGAATAGAGAAAGGTGACCGCATCGCCGTTTGTGGACGTAACTCCGCCCATTGGGCTGTAGCCTATCTCGCCACCCTCACCTATGGCGCCATCATCGTGCCTATCCTCCATGAGTTCAATGGAGAGCAGATACATAATATCGTCAACCACTCCGAATCCAAGTTGTTATTCGTAGGCGACTATGTGGTCAACCTCATCGACCCGAAGGAGATGCCAGAACTGGAGGGAATCTTCAACCTTCCTGACTTCTCCCTACACACCTGCAGAAACGAGAAACTGATGGATGCCCGTGAGCACCTCAACCTGTTGTTCGGTGAGAAATACCCCATGGCGTTCCGTGCTGAGCATATCAACTGGTACGTCGACGACCCAGAGGAGTTGTGTATGCTCAACTATACGAGTGGTACGACTGGGTTCTCGAAGGGTGTGATGATACCCTACCGTGCTCTATGGGGTAACGTGGATTTCTGTATCAAACGCTTAGGAATGCAGATACCGAAATACAGTCGTATGCTGAGTATCCTGCCTATGGCACATATGTACGGACAGGCTATTGAGTTCCTCTTCCCCTTCTGCTCAGGTTACCACCTGTTTTTCCTGACTCGTCTACCCTCCCCAGCTATTATCGCAGAGGCTTTCAAGACGGTAAGACCCCATCTGGTGGTTGCCGTTCCCTTGATTATCGAGAAGATTATCCGCAAACGGGTATTCCCAAAGATACAGAGCAATGCCGTGAAGATCCTGCTGCAGATGCCCGTCGTCTCCAAGAAAGTGAAGGAGCGTATCTGTCAGGAGGTATATGCCGCCTTTGGTGGTGAGGCTTATGAGGTTATCGTGGGTGGTGCTCCTCTGAACCAGGAGATCGAGAAATTCATGATGGACATCGAGTTTCCTATCACTGTCGGCTATGGCACCACAGAATGTGCACCACTGATTACCTATAGCGACTACCATGACTTTGTGTCTGGCTCCTGTGGAACAGCAGTAGACCATATGGAGGTGAAGATCCTGTCCAGCAACCCACAGGAGATTGCCGGGGAGATTGTGACGCGAGGCACCAACGTGATGCTGGGCTATTACAAGAACGAAGAGGCTACCCGTAAGGCACTCGACGAGGACGGCTGGTATCATACCGGCGACCTTGCCACGATGTCGTGGGATGGTCATCTGTTTATCCGTGGACGCTCGAAGAACATGCTGTTGGGAGCCAACGGACAGAACGTCTACCCGGAGGAGATCGAGGATAAGCTCGGTTCCATGACACTGGTCAGTGAGTGTATCATCGTACAGCGTGGTGAGCATCTCGTCGGATTGGTTTACCCTGATATGGACGAGGCAAAGGAGATGGGATTCTCTGAGGAGGACCTGCAGAACGTGATGGAACAAAACCGTCAGCAACTCAATGAGATACTGCCACCATACAGTCGTCTCAACATGATTGAGCTCCGTGAGGAGGAGTTCGAGAAAACACCGAAGAAGAGCATTAAACGTTACTTATACAAATAACCGTAATCGATATGGAAAACGTACCCAGTTTTAATCAACTTATACAGCAGAGCATCATCGACAATTGGGACCTCGATGCACTGACTGACTACAAAGGAGCCACCCTGCAATTCCATGACGTGGCACGTAAGATAGAGAAACTGCACATCCTGTTTGAGAACTGTGGTGTGGTAAAGGGCGACAAGATAGCCCTCTGTGGACGTAACTCCAGTCAGTGGGCTGTGGCTTTCCTTGCCACCCTGACCTACGGAGCTATCGCCGTACCTATCCTCCATGAGTTCATGGCAGACCAGATTCATAATATCGTCAACCACTCGGATTCCAAGCTGCTCTTCGTAGGTGATCATGTAGCGACACAGATTGACCCCACACAGATGCCACATTTGGAGGGTATCATCAACAACCCCGACTACTCGCTGATGCTGTCACGCACGGACAAGCTGACCTATGCCCGAGAGCATCTGAATGAGTTGTACGGCAAGAAATTCCCCAAATATTTCCGTAAGGAACACGTACATTATTATATAGAGGAGAGTGGCGAGGAACTGGCAATGATCAACTACACCTCCGGCACAACAGGTTTCTCGAAGGGTGTCATGGTACCCTATCGTGCCCTCTGGTCAAACTACGACTTCGCGGAGTATGTGTTAGGCAAGATTATCGACAAGGGAGACCGTATCATCTCCATCCTCCCGATGGCACACATGTACGGTATGGCTTTCGAGTTTATCTTTGAGTTCCTGCATGGCTGTCATGTATATTATCTCAACCGCATCCCCTCACCTGCCATCATCGCACAGGCTTTTGCGGAGATCAAACCGAAGATTATCATCGCCGTACCACTGGTCATCGAGAAGATTATCCGTAAGAAGGTATTCCCCAAGATACAGAATAACCGCATGAGACTGCTGCTGTCGATGCCTGTCATCTCGAAGAAGGTACGACAGATGATCTGCAAAGAGGTGGTGAAGGCTTTCGGCGGCGAGCTCTATGAGGTGATCATCGGTGGCGCTGCCTTCAACCAGGAGGTGGAGTCTTTCCTGAAGAAAATCGAGTTCCCCTATACTGTCGGCTATGGCGCTACAGAGTGTGCCCCGATTATCTGTTACCGTGACTGGCAGACCTTCGCACAGGGCTCCTGTGGACAGGCTGCCTACCACATGGAGGTGAAGATTAACTCCAGCGACCCTGCCCATAAACCTGGTGAGATTCTCGCCAAGGGACTTAATGTGATGCTGGGTTACTATAAGAACGAGGAAGCCACCAAGGAGACGCTCGACGAGGAAGGCTGGTACCATACTGGTGACCTCGGCACGATGGACTATGACGGAAATGTGTTTATTAACGGACGTTCAAAGAACATGCTGTTAGGTCCTAATGGACAGAATATCTACCCAGAGGAGATTGAGGACAAGCTGAACTCTCTGACACTGGTCGTCGAGAGTGTTGTGGTACAGCGTGACACGAAACTCGTCGGACTGGTATATCCCGACTATGACGAGGCGAAGAACATGAACTTCAACGAGGAGGATATCAAGAATATCATGGAACAGAACCGTCAGCAACTGAACGAACAGTTGCCTGCCTATGAGAAGATTACGGAAATAGAGATCCGCACGGAGGAGTTCGCCAAGACCCCCAAGCGTAGTATCAAACGTTTCCTGTATAGTTAGAATGTAAAAATTAGAAAATTATAAAAGGCAATAATTAATAAGTAAAAATGCGGGGAAACTCGCATTTTTACATTTTTTACATTTTTACATTATTACATTATTACATTTTTCATTACCTTTGCACCGCCAATGGAGTAAGCCCTGCTTGTTAAAGGGTACCGTCTGGCAAGATAAATTGCATAGAGATATGAAAGTAATGAAATTCGGCGGAACGTCCGTAGGTTCCGTAAAAAGCATTCTTAGCTTGAAGAAAATTGTGGAGACAGAGGCTCGGACGCAACCTGTCGTAGTAGTAGTAAGTGCACTTGACGGCATCACCGACAAACTGATCGCCACATCACAGATGGCAAAACAGGGCGACGACCGCTATCGTGAGGAATTCGACGCGATGGTGACACGCCACCACCAGATGATTGATGCCATCATCTCCGATGACAAAAAGCGCGTAGACTTATTCAACAATGTAGACCAGCTCTTCGACCAGTTGAAGAGTATCTACTATGGTGTGTATCTCATTCACGACCTGTCGAAGAAGACAGAGGACACCATCGTATCGTATGGTGAGCGTCTGTCGTCACACATCGTCGCCGCCATGGTGAAGAACGGTATCCGTATGAATGCCCGTGACTTCATCCGTACAGAGCGTAAACAGGGCAAGCATGTGATTGACGCTGACCTGACCACACAACTGGTAAAGGAGTCTTTCAGTTCAGTAGGTAGCGACCCTACCGCAACAAACAAGGTGTATGTGGTACCTGGCTTCATTGCCCGCGACCGTGATACCCATGAGACAACAAACCTGGGACGTGGTGGCTCAGACTATACCGCCTCTATCATAGCCGCTGTATTGAATGCTGAATGTCTGGAGATATGGACGGATGTGGACGGTTTCATGACTGCCGACCCGAAAGTCATCAAGACAGCCTATACCATCAATGAGCTTTCTTATATCGAGGCGATGGAGCTTTGTAACTTCGGTGCGAAGGTCATCTATCCCCCGACGATATACCCTGTCTGTGTCAAGAATATCCCTATCAGGGTCAAGAACACTTTCAATCCCGAGCATCCGGGAACACTTATCAAGGCAAAGATTGACGACGACCAGAAACCTATCAAGGGTATCTCCAGTATCAAGGGTACTTCTTTGATTACTGTCACTGGTCTGTCGATGGTGGGTGTCATCGGTGTGAACCGCCGTATCTTCACCACCCTTGCCAATAAAGGCATCTCTGTGTTTATGGTATCACAGGCTTCTTCTGAGAACTCCACCTCTATTGGTGTACGTGACGAGGATGCCGCTGCCGCTGCAGAAGTACTCAACGCTGAGTTCGCCAAGGAGATTGAGACGGGTGCCATGTTCCCCATGCAGGTGGAGAGCGGTCTTGCTACCATCGCTATCGTGGGTGAGAATATGAAACAGACACCAGGTATCGCTGGTAAACTCTTCGGTACCCTCGGACGTTCTGGTATCAGTGTGATCGCCTGTGCTCAGGGTGCCTCTGAGACGAATATCTCATTCGTAGTGGACGGCAAGTTCCTGCGCAAGTCACTCAACGTACTGCACGACTCGTTCTTCCTGTCAGAATACAAGGTGTTGAACATCTTCATCTGTGGTATTGGTACCGTGGGGGGTATGCTGCTCGAACAGATTCGTACCCAGCAGCAGTTCCTCATGCAGTCAAGACGATTGAAACTGAATGTGGTGGGTATCTCCGATGTGGACAACTTCGTACTGGATCGCGATGGTATTGACCTTGACAACTATGAGAAGATCCTGCGTGCAGGATTCAAGGCAGACACAGAGCACATGCGTGAGGAGATTATCAAGATGAACATCTTCAACAGCGTCTTCGTCGATTGTACGGCAAGTCGTCAGATCGCACAACTCTATCAGACATTCTTGGAGCATAATATATCCGTGGTGGCTGCCAATAAGATTGCCGCCTCCAGTGACTACGACAGTTATCTGAAACTGAAACAGACGGCCCGTGATCGTGGTGTCTGGTTCCGCTATGAGACGAACGTAGGTGCTGGTTTGCCGATTATCGGTACCATCAATGACCTCTGTAATTCTGGTGATAAGATTCTGAAGATTGAGGCAATCCTGAGTGGTACGCTGAACTTCATCTTCAACGAGATAGCAGCAGACGTTCCTTTCTCTGAGACGGTACGTCGTGCCAAGGAGCAGCGTTACTCTGAGCCTGACCCACGTATAGACCTCAGTGGTACGGACGTGATCCGTAAACTGGTGATCCTCACCCGTGAGGCTGGTTATAAAGTGGAACAGGCTGACGTGGAGAAACACCTCTTCGTTCCTGACAGTTACTTTGAGGGAAGTCTCGATGACTTCTGGGCTAAACTGCCGGAACTCGATGCTGACTTCGAGACTCGCCGTCAGAGACTGGAAGCCGAGAATAAGCGCTGGCGTTTCGTCGCAACGATGGAAGCCGACGAGAACGACCCATCGAATTTCAAGACGAGCGTCGCACTGAAGGAAGTTCCTTATGGTCATCCTTTCTATGGACTGGAAGGTTCTAACAACATCGTATTGCTCACCACTGAGCGTTACAAGGAGTACCCGATGCTGATCCAGGGTTATGGAGCCGGTGCCGCTGTGACTGCCGCTGGTGTCTTCGCCAACATCATGTCAATCGCTAATATTTAGCGATTGACAATGTAAAAATGATATAATTTAAAAATGTAAGAATGCCAAACTGTAATTTTTACATTTTATAATTATTAAATTGTAAAATCATTACGAAGTGAAACGAGTAATAATTTTAGGAGATGGTATGGCAGATCTTCCCGTCGAGCGACTCGGTGGAAAGACGTTGCTGCAATATGCCCATAAGCCGATGATGGACCAACTGGCAAAGGAAGGTCGTTGTGGACGATTAGTGACTGTACCTGAAGGGTTTCCTCCCGGTAGTGAGGTGGCTAACACCGCTATTCTTGGCTATGACTTAAATAAAGTGTATGAAGGGCGTGGTCCCTTGGAGGCTGCCTCTATCGGTTATGAGATGGCTGATGACGATTTCGCCATCCGCTGTAATATCATCACCATTGAGGATGGAAAAATTATCACGCATAATGGTGGCAACTTAGAGACAGATGATGCCCGTGTTCTCATTGAGTATCTCAACGAACACTTAGGCAGTGACCGTGTGAGGTTCATTACCGGTATTCAATATCGTCACCTATTGGTCATCAAGGGAGGTAACAAGCACATCGTTTGTGCCCCACCCCATGACCATCCGAATGAGGAGTGGAGACCATTACTTGTAAAACCAGAGAACTCCGAGAACTCTGAGAACTCTGAGAACTCCCGTCTCACCCCTCAACAAACTGCCGACCTCATCAATGACCTCATCCTGAGATCACAGGAACTTCTTGCCAAACACCCTTACAATCTTGCAAAGGCTGCCAAGGGTGAACGACAGGCAAATAGTATCTGGCCGTGGAGCGGAGGTTATCGTCCGTCCATGGAGACACTGATGCAGCAATATCCTGAGATCAAGAGTGGTGCTGTTATCTCGGCTGTCGACCTGATCCAAGGCATTGGCAAATACGCTGGTCTGCGTATCATCAAAGTTCCTGGTGCCACAGGACTCGCTGATACCAACTACGAAGGAAAGGCACTGGCTGCTATTGACGCACTCCGACAAGACGATTTCGTCTTTGTTCATGTGGAGGCAAGTGACGAGGCTGGTCATGATGGTGACCTTGATTTGAAACTCAAGACCATCGAGTATCTTGACCAACGACTTATTGCCCCTATCTATCATGAGGTGAAGGACTGGCAGGATGATGTCTGTATCGCTGTACTCCCCGACCATTTGACACCTGTTGAGCAGCGCATCCACGTCGGTCAGCCCGTTCCGTTCCTGATATGGCATCGTGGCATTGAGCCCGATGACGTACAAGAGTATGACGAAGTTTCATGTGTCAATGGTTCCTACGGTCTGCTGAGATTAAATGAATTTATGAACGAATTTATGAAGATATGAAATACTATAGCACAAATGGGAAGGCACCCATTGCCGACCTGCAGAAAGCCGTCGTGAAAGGACTGGCAGAAGATCGGGGACTCTACATGCCCGAACGTATCAAACAACTGCCCAAAGAGTTCTTCGACACCATCGAGACGAAGAGTTTCCAGGAGATAGCCTATACCGTTGCCGATGCTTTCTTCGGTGAGGATGTAGAGGCAGAGGCACTGAAGAAGATTGTCTATGACACACTGTCGTTCGACTGCCCCGTAGTGAAGGTGAAAGATAATATCTACACGCTGGAACTCTTTCATGGTCCTACCCTCGCCTTCAAGGATGTGGGTGCCAGGTTCATGGCAAGACTGTTGCAGTATTTTATCAAGAAGTCAGGAGACAGGAGTCAGGAGGACAAAGAGGTCAACGTCCTCGTAGCCACCAGCGGCGATACGGGAAGTGCTGTTGCCAACGGCTTCCTCGGAGTGGACGGCATCCACGTCTATGTGCTCTATCCTAAGGGAAAGGTCAGCAAGATTCAGGAGAGCCAGTTTACCACCCTTGGCAAGAACATCACTGCCGTGGAGGTGGACGGTGTCTTCGACGACTGTCAGGCACTGGTGAAGAACGCCTTTATGGACGAGGAACTGAACAAGCACATGAGACTCACCTCTGCCAACAGCATCAATGTCGCCCGTTTCTTGCCACAGGCATTCTATTATTTCAATGCCTATGCCCGCATGAAGGAAAATGTAAAAACTGGAAAATGTAATAATGTAAATATTGAGGAAGACCTCGTGATGTGTGTGCCATCTGGTAATTTCGGAAATATCTGTTCCGCTCTGTTCGGACATGCCATGGGACTGCCCATCAAGCGTTTCATTGCTGCCAATAATGCCAACGATATCTTCTATAAGTATCTGCAGACAGGAAAGTACGAGCCGAAACCTTCCGTGCAGACCCTTGCCAATGCGATGGATGTGGGCGACCCTTCTAACTTCGCCCGTATCTACGACCTCTACGGCAAGAGCCACGAGCGCATCAGCAGCCTGATCAGTGGTGCCACCTATAGTGACGCACAGATTGAGGAGACCATGCGCCAGTGTTATCAGGAGACGGGCTATACCCTCGACCCACATGGTGCCTGTGGCTATCGTGCCTTACAGGAAGGACTGAAAGATGGTGAGGTCGGAGTGTTCTGCGAGACTGCCCACCCTGCTAAGTTCAAGGAGACTGTAGACCGCATCATCGGTGGTGACGTTGAGATACCTGAACGCCTTGCCGCTTTCATGAGAGGTCAGAAACAAAGTGTTGAACTCAGTAAGAACTTCGAAGACTTCAAGGCGTTCCTCATGTCAAGATAATCACTCCCCTCTCAGAAGGAGAGGGGTTGGGGGTGAGGCTTTTACCTAACGGTCATGTGGAAGCAACCTTGCTTCACCTCATACTTGATATAACAGCGTCCCTGTTCACGCATATCCCTCAGCACCTCGCACAACACCCACTTTAACGTGTCGTCACGAACAGGTTGAGTAACAGGGTGATACCGGTTATAGCAAATATCAAAAGTCGTGCCGAAGAGATGACAACTGCGCTCCGTTGCGTTGCCGTTTCTTCGGCGCAGTTTTACTACATCGTTTTCCGTACGCAGCACACTGGTAACTATCAACTGGTTGAAGGGGACACCCTTCACATACAGGCTGTCGTAGAATGCCTGACCGATGTCCTGCAGTAACACAGCGGCACGAGGCACCAGATACGGAATACTGCTGTACAACGGGTCGATATGATAGTACGGACTTGCCCCCACATACACCAACTCCTTCATACGCTTTTCCGCATCCTCACGGTTCTTGACGGGACGCACCCCCCATTTCTCCGCGGCTACGATCTGCACTGCCTGACTGTCAGGAAACGACTCCTTATAATTATGGACACCTAAAATGCGGTGCTTTTTGCCTGTAAAAATAGTATGTCGACTGTTGGCAATTGACAAGGGAGCGTTATCTGTTGACGTTTCTTGACTGTCAATTTCCGTCTGTTGACTATTATCTGTTGTCTGCTGACTATTGTCAACCCCTGGAAATACCGCCCTAATAATGGCTAAAAGCACCACTGCCACGGCGAATCCAAGCAAATATTTATTCTTCGTTATCTTCATTTGGCTGCGAAGGTACAAATTTTCTCGCGGAAAAACGAATTTCTCCCAAAATATTCGTAACTTTGGTTTCACCAAAGATACTTCAGTTCGAGAAAACCCAAATAAAATTTGGTTTTCTTCTCACTTATTCGTATCTTTGCAACCATTATTATGATAGAGAAACATATTGTATTAGAGGATATTGACCCTGTCGTGTTCTACGGGACAGGGAACGGGCATTTGCAGATGTTGCGGGCTCTGTATCCAAAGCTGCGCATCGTGGCACGAGACAATGTCATCCGCATCCTGGGTGACGAGGAGCAGATGGCTGCCTTCGAGGAGAGTGCCGAGAAACTGCGCCAGCACGTGTTGCGGTTTAATGCGCTGAACGAGGAGGACATCCTGGACATCGTGAAGGGACATCGCACGAAGGACGAGGTGCCGGAGGGTGTCGTATGCTATACCATGTCGGGGCGACCTATCAAGGCACGCTCGGAGAACCAGCAGCGGCTCATCGATGCCTACGAGCAGAACGACATGGTGTTTGCCGTAGGGCCTGCCGGAACGGGAAAGACCTACCTCTCCATCGCCCTTGCCGTAAAGGCTCTGAAGGAGAAGACGGCGAAGAAGATCATCCTCTCGCGCCCTGCCGTAGAGGCTGGTGAGAAGCTGGGATTCCTCCCCGGTGATATGAAGGATAAGATTGACCCGTATCTGCAACCGCTGTACGACGCACTGGAGGACATGCTGCCACAGATGAAGTTGCAGGAGATGATGGAGAAACATATCATCCAGATAGCCCCTCTCGCCTTCATGCGAGGCAGAACGCTGAGTGACGCCGTGGTCATTCTCGACGAGGCACAGAACACCACTCCGCAGCAGATCAGGATGTTCCTGACCCGTATGGGATGGAACACGAAGATGATCATCACGGGTGACATGACGCAGATAGACCTGCCGAAGACTCAGCTCTCAGGACTGGTGGAGGCGCTGCGCATCCTGAAGGACGTAGAGGGCATCGGTGTGGTGGAACTGGGACGCAAGGACATCGTGCGCCACAAACTGGTAACACGTATCGTGAATGCCTACGAACGCTTTGACAAAGAGAAACAAAACAAAGATAACAATGAAAGCATTAACAAAGACTGACTTCAATTTTGAAGGACAAAAGAGTGTGTATCACGGAAAAGTCCGTGACGTGTATAACATCAACGACGACCTGATGGTGATGGTGGCTACCGACCGCATCTCGGCTTTCGACGTGATTCTGCCGAAGGGTATCCCCTTTAAGGGACAGGTGCTCAACCAGATTGCCGCTAAGTTCCTGGATGCCACTACGGACATCTGTCCGAACTGGAAGCTCGCCACCCCCGATCCGATGGTGACAGTAGGTCTGAAGTGCGAGGGTTTCCGTGTGGAGATGATTATCCGCAGCATCCTGACAGGCTCGGCATGGCGTGAGTACAAGAACGGTTGCCGTGAGCTGTGCGGTGTGAAACTGCCTGACGGTATGAAGGAGAACGAGCGTTTCCCTGAGCCTATCATCACCCCGACGACCAAGGCTGACGAGGGTCATGACATGAATATCTCGAAAGAGGAGATTATCGCCCAGGGACTCGTATCGGCAGAGGACTATGCCGTGATGGAGGACTATACCCGCAAGATTTTCGCTCGTGGACAGGAGATTGCCGCCAAGCGCGGACTCATCCTCGTGGATACGAAATATGAGTTCGGCAAGCGCGATGGTAAGGTGTATCTCATCGACGAGATTCACACCCCGGACTCCAGTCGTTATTTCTATGCCGACGGTTATGAGGAGAAGCTCGCCAAGGGTGAGCCCCAGAAGCAGCTCTCGAAGGAGTTCGTGCGCCAATGGCTCATCGAGCATGATTTCATGAACGAGCCCGGACAGGTGATGCCTGAGATTACCGACGAGTATGCAGAGAGCGTCTCAGACCGTTATATCGAGCTCTACGAGCATATCATCGGAGAGAAGTTCGAGAAGGCAAGCGACAATGACGATATCGCCGCCCGTATCGAGAAGAATGTCAGCGAGTATTTGAAGACTAGATAAACTAGAAACTCTAGATAATCTTGAATAACTAGAACAACTGAAATGAGTTACCAGCAAGAGACGATCAAGCCCTATCATGAGGGCAGCAAGGCTACGCAGGTGGAGCAGATGTTTGATAACATCGCCCCTACCTACGACACGCTGAACCATCGTCTCTCATGGGACATAGACCGTGGGTGGCGTAAGAAGGCTATCCAGCAACTCCAGCCCTACCAGCCACAGACGATGCTTGATATCGCAACAGGAACGGGTGACTTCGCCATCCTTGCCGCAGAGATGCTCAAGCCTCAGCGACTTATCGGAGCGGATATCTCGGAAGGTATGATGAATATCGGCAGGGAGAAAGTGAGGAGACAGGGCTTGCAGGATGTCATCTCGTTTGAGAAAGAAGACTGTACGGCGCTCTCCTACCCTGACAATACCTTCGACGCTGTCACGGCAGCCTTCGGCATCCGCAACTTCGCCGACCTCGACAAAGGGCTGCAGGAGATGTGCAGGGTATTGAGGGAGGGAGGACATTTGAGTATTGTCGAACTGACATCACCGGTGTCTTTCCCCATGAAACAACTCTTCCACATCTATGCCCACACGGTACTGCCCGTCTATGGCAGACTCATCTCCAAGGACACTGCCGCCTATTCGTATCTCACCAAGACCATCGAGGCATTCCCGCAGGGAGAGCAGATGGTGGAGATACTGAGGAAGGCTGGTTTTCAGACCGCACAGTTCAAACGACTGACGTTCGGTATCTGCACGATGTATTTCGCAACAAAATAAATGGAAAAGAATTATGGATAAGTACGGACTAATCGGTTACCCGTTGGGACACTCGTTCTCCATCAGTTACTTCAACCAGAGGTTTCAGGATGAAGGCATCGATGCCGTGTATGAGAACTATGAGATCCCCAATATCGACGCACTCCCCGAAGTGCTGGGCTCTAACCCCGAACTGAAAGGGCTCAATGTCACCATCCCCTATAAGGAGAAAGTGATACCCTTCCTGGACAGCATCGCTCCGGAGGCACGTGCCATCGGAGCCGTCAATGTCATCCGTGTCACCCATCGTGGCAATAAGACGGAGCTGAAGGGCTATAACTCGGATGTCATCGGTTTTACCAAGAGCATTGAGCCGATGCTTGATAAGAAATGGCACCAAAAGGCGCTTATCCTCGGAACGGGCGGAGCCTCGAAGGCGATAGACTACGGACTGCGCAGTCTCGGACTAGAGACTGTCTTCGTCAGCCGTTATGAGCGTCCGGATACGATTCAGTATCAGAGTATCACGCCGGAGGTGGTGAAAGAGTATAACGTGATTGTCAACTGTACCCCTCTGGGTATGTACCCCAAGACCGAGGTATGTCCCGACCTGCCGTATGAGGCAATGGACAGTCACACCATCCTTTACGACCTTATCTATAATCCTGACGAGACACTGTTCATGAAACGGGGTGCCGAATATGGAGCCAATGTAAAGAACGGACTGGAGATGCTCTTGTTGCAGGCTTTCGCCTCATGGGAGTTCTGGCACGAGAAATAATCCGCTATGACGACGACTTTCTTCTATTTCCTCGGATTCATCATCCTCCTGTTAGGGGGAGGCTATACGGTCACACGCAAGTATGACTATACCCCGAAGAATGCCCTGATGAAGAAGTCGTCAGACCTCAACGCCCTCACCTATCAATATAATGACGCCATCATCGCACTGGAGAATTCCTATAAGATGGAGAAGAAACAACAGTCTTTCTGGAATGTCTCAAGCATCAGGCGTCAGTATTCCAAACGCTATCAGGCTCTGGAAAGGGAGTATCAGGGCAAGCGCAGGCAGATGACAAGGGTCTGGGAACAGATGAACCCAGCATGGTGCAAGGCTCGGAATATATGGGGATGGATATTCACCATTGGTATGATGGGTGCGTTCAGCTGTTGCTCCTTCTCCATGCCTTTTGAGGAAGACGAGCCTGCCGTATCAACTGTCAGCAGCAGTACCGAGGAGCGGTATTGGAATGCGGAGAACATCCCCATACCGCATCTGAAGGATGCCAACCAGTATGTGTCGAACCCGGATCATGTGCTGGCACAGAACACGGTAGACCAGATGAACGTGACACTGAAACGTCTGGACACAGAACTGGGTATTGAGAGTGTCGTCATCGTCGTCAACCATATCGAGAATGACGATCCTTTCCGCTTTGCACAGGATGTGGGAAACAAATACGGAGTGGGAAGAAACGACCGGGGACTGGTCGTTGTTGTGGGGTATCAGGACCACAGCATCAATATGTCACCAGGCAGGAGTCTGGAGGCAGACCTGACGGATGCGGAGTGCCACCGGTTGCAACAACAATATGTCGTACCAGCCATGCGTGCCGAGATGCCCGACAGTGCGATGTACTATCTGACTGAAGCAATCTATGCCACCATGCAGAAGAAAGAACTGCCGGAGATGTCGTCACTGACCAGTCAAAGTGATGAGATAGACAATGAGATTATCGCCACGACGGGGCTTTACATGCTCTTCATGATAGCATGGATAGCCTTCTTCATGCATCTCAACCGTAAGTACCAGTGGCTTGCTGTATTAGGTGTTGCCTCTCTACGCTCAAACCCCTTCTACGATTACAACTCGTCTGGCGGTGGCAGTTGGGGAGGTTCCAGCGGAGGCGGACACAGCTCGTGGGGAGGTGGAGGCTTCAGTGGAGGCAGTTTCGGAGGAGGCTCCTTCGGTGGTGGAGGTGCTACGTCACGATGGTGAGCCCCAGTCGGAATGTCGGAATCACGGAATGTCGGAATAACGAAATAAACAAAAATAAAAGAATTATGAAAATCAGTAAAGGACTTATCGCAATTATCGCAGTGGTCGTCATCCTTGGCGCATGGGCTGCAAGTGCTTACAACTCTATGGTACAGGTGCAGGAAACCGCAACAACGGCACTGTCTAACGTACAGTCTGCCTATCAGCGTCGTGCCGATCTGATTCCTAACCTCGTGGAGACCGTCAAGGGCTATGCTGCTCATGAGAAGCAGACACTGGAGGATGTGGTGGCAGCACGCAGCAAGGCGACACAGATCACCCTCGACCCGGAGAACATGACTCCAGAGAAGATGAAGGAGTTCCAGCAGGCTCAGGGAGAACTGGGCAGTGCCCTCGGTCGTCTGATTGCTATTCAGGAGAACTATCCTGACCTGAAGGCTAACGAGAACTTCCGTGATTTACAGGTACAACTTGAAGGTACGGAGAACCGCATCAACGAGGCTCGCAACAAGTATAACCAGGCTGTTCAGGGTTATAATGTCGAGATTCGCTCTTTCCCCAAGAACATCTTCGCCGGTATCTTCGGATTCGCCAAGATGGACAAGTTTGAGGCTGAGGCAGGAGCAGAGAAAGCACCACAAGTTAAATTCTAAGATATGACAGACAATCGTTATATGATGCGCGGTGTCAGTGCCGCCAAAGAAGACGTTCATAACGCCATCAAGAACATCGACAAGGGAATCTTCCCACAGGCTTTCTGTAAGATTATCCCTGACATCCTGGGCGGTGACCCGGAATACTGTAACATCATGCATGCCGACGGAGCCGGTACGAAGTCGAGCCTTGCCTATATGTACTGGAAGGAGACAGGTGACCTCTCCGTATGGAAGGGTATCGCACAAGATGCCATCGTGATGAACACCGATGACCTGCTCTGTGTGGGTGCCGTAGATAATATCCTTGTATCGAGTACCATCGGACGTAACAAGATGCTGATTCCTGGTGAGGTCATCAGTGCCATCATCAACGGGACGGATGAGTTGCTTGCTGAACTCCGTGAGATGGGTATTGGTATCTATCCCACAGGTGGTGAGACTGCCGATGTGGGTGACCTGGTACGTACGATCATCGTTGACTCTACCGTCACCTGTCGCATGAAACGCAGTGATGTCATCGACAATGCCAATATCCGTCCAGGGGATGTCATCGTCGGACTCTCCTCCACCGGACAGGCTACCTACGAGAAACGTTACAACGGTGGTATGGGTTCTAACGGACTCACCTCCGCCCGTCATGATGTCTTCGCGAAATATCTGGCAGAGAAATATCCTGAGAGCTTTGACCATGCCGTACCAGAGGAATTAGTGTATAGCGGGAAATATGAACTGCTCTCGAAGTACTCTGAGGACTCGGAGTACGCTGCCCTCCCCAATATGGGACAACTCGTTCTCTCCCCCACCCGCACCTATGCTCCCGTCATCAAGAAACTGCTCGACGAGCTGCGTCCTGAGATTCACGGTATGGTGCATTGTACTGGTGGAGCCCAGACAAAGGTGCTGCATTTCGTCAACGACAACTGTCGTGTCATCAAGGACAACATGTTCCCAGTACCTCCCCTCTTCCATGCCATCCATGAGTGCTCCGGCACCGACTGGAAGGAGATGTATCAGGTATTCAACATGGGACACCGCATGGAGATATACGTCCGTCCTGAGGTGGCAGAGAAAGTCATCGCCCTGTCGAAGTCATTCAATATCGACGCACAGGTTATCGGACACATCGAGGAAGGTAAGAAGAGCCTGACCATCCAGAGTGAGTTCGGCACCTTCGAATACTAACAAAGAGTTTCTAGTAAACAAAGAGGCACCTTCCCAATTGGGAGGGTGCCTTTGTCGTTATGAAATTATTCGTTGATTATTTGATACCTATCTGATCCTGTCTGCTGCCCGCACCAACCGTTCATCAGCAAGAACTCCCTTGCGAGCCATAAAAAGCAGAATCGCGATGACTGCCGGGAACGAGGATGCTATCTCCAAACGGAAATTGGCCGCATCTGGCGCCAGCTGCTTACTGACCACAATCATGGAGACATACCACAACACCATGATGAAGATGTTGACCATACACAAGCGAGCTTGCAAAGGGCGACGCTTATAAAGGAATATCGTGCATGCACTCAGTGTCGTGGATAAGAGCATCAGTATAAACAAAGGACATGGAATAAAACTGCTGGTGTTATTCTGTCCTAATGCCCAGAGACTGAATATCCGGTAAGTGGTAAGTCCCTCAAAAGACACCGTTGCCAACTGCATACATAAAGAAAGTACACCAAAGACGACGGCAAGGAAGAGGAATATCGTTTGCTTACGTTGTATCATAATCTTTATCAGAGACGCTCCTCCTGCATCATAGACTGCTCACGAGCAGGGTCACGCCAATAGACCTTACCCTCCACGAACTCCTGTGTTGCCAGAAGAGAAGGTTTTGGAAGTTTCTCATAATAACGGGAAATCTCTATCTGCTCACGATTCTCAAATACCTCTTCCAAAGAGTCATTATAAGAGGCGAACTCTGCCAGCTTCTTGCTCAGGTCCTCCTTAATCTGGACACTGATCTGGTTGGCACGCTTAGAAATGATTGCAACACTCTCATAGATGTTACCAGTTTCCTCACAGAGATCCATGATATTACGTGTCACTGTGTTTACTGGTGCTTTTGACTTCTTATAATCCATATTCTAATCTTTTGTTATTTTCTTACATTTAATGATAAACTTCTCCGCTGTTTCTTTCTCCTTAGACTCAGGATACTCGTTCAGGAATCCATAACACTCATCCTCTGCCTCACGGTAACGCTCGAGCTTCCTTTCCTCGGAGCTGTTCTCCGCCAAATAGAACTTACTCTTCATGATCAACACGGAGAACTTCTCGCGGATCTTTGTATAAGGGTAATTCTTCAGAGCGTTCTGAGCCGTGATGATACATGCCTCATAGTTACTTTCCGTATTGGCATTGATATTTCCGAAATATCCTCCCAGGTTGTAATACAGCTGGGCAGAGAGGAACTCCTTTTGTACTAAGTTGTCCTGCAACTCAAACAGACGCTGCTGTGCGATAGGACGTAATTCTGAATCAGGATACAAATCCAGGAACTGCTGATAAGCATTGATGGCGCCAATGGTCGGAGTCTGGTCAAGGCGGGGCTCAGGAGCACTCCTATAGAGAGACTGTCCCACATAGAAGGAAGCCTGCTCGGAGAAATTGCCTTTCGGATAACTGGCATAATACTTCTTGAAAGTAGTACTTGCTGACTCATAATCTCTGTTACAGTATTGGGACATGCCTAACAAATACAAACATTCCTGGGCATTATCCCTTCCCTTCTGGATCATCACCAAATCCTGTAGCAACGAACTAGCCTGCTGGAATTTACCCATAGCAAAGCACTGCTTAGCGTACTCATACTTATAGTCATTATCCGCATTCTTGTAGACCCTATTAAACTCAGAGGCACAACTGCTCAGAAGAACAGCCATACAGAGCGTCAAGATATTGCCTTTATTCATCCTATAATCAAATTTGACGTGCAAAATTAGTCATTTTCCCGTTAATAACAAAGGAAAACGAACGATTTTTAGCAATTATCGTAGGATTATAACGTTTGTTACGAAGAAATTTTGTTTTTTACCCGTTTATTCGTACCTTTGCAGGATATGAACTTTCAACTGACATCAAAATACAAGCCGACAGGTGACCAGCCTGAGGCTATCCGTCAACTGACGGACGGAGTAAGAAGAGGAGACAGAGCCCAGGTGCTGCTGGGAGTGACAGGCTCTGGAAAGACCTTTACGATGGCAAATGTTATTGCGAAGATCAATCGCCCTACCCTTATCCTCTCCCACAACAAGACCCTTGCCGCCCAGTTATATGAGGAGATGAAGGGTTTCTTTCCCGATAATGCGGTAGAGTATTATGTCAGTTATTATGACTACTACCAGCCAGAGGCTTACCTGCCGACGACCGACACCTATATTGAGAAAGACCTTGCCATCAACGAGGAGATAGACAGACTGAGACTCCGTGCGGTAAGTGCTTTGTTATCAGGAAGAAAAGACGTTGTCGTTGTATCATCAGTTAGTTGTATTTACGGAATGGGAAGTCCTGTCGCCCTTCATGAGAATGTCATTGAGGTTCATAAAGGACAGATCATCGACCGTAATACTTTGTTAAGAAAATTAGTAGCCGCGCTCTATGTCAGGAACGACCTTGAGTTAAAGCGAGGATGTTTCCGTGTGAAAGGTGACACGGTGGATATCGCGATGGCATATAATGAGGTGATCCTACGCATCACCTTCTGGGATGACGAGATTGATGGTATAGAAGAACTGGATGCGGTCACGATGGACCGTCTCTCTTCCTTTGAGGAGTATAAGCTCTACCCTGCCAATCTTTTCATGACCTCACAGGAACAGACAAATATCGCCATCCGGCAGATACAGGACGACCTGGTGAAGCAAGTAGCATTCTTCGAGGAACTGGGTGACGGTATCAAGGCACAGCGCATCAAAGAACGTGTGGAGTATGACATGGAGATGATCAAGGAACTGGGACATTGCTCTGGTATCGAGAACTATTCCCGGTATTTTGATGGCAGACAAGCTGGCGAGCGCCCATACTGTCTGCTTGACTTCTTCCCGGACGATTATCTCATGTTCATTGACGAGAGCCACGTTAGTGTCCCACAGATTGGAGCGATGTACGGAGGTGACCGTGCCAGGAAGACCAACCTGGTGGAATTCGGGTTCCGCCTGCCTGCCGCATTTGACAACCGGCCGTTGACATTTGAGGAGTTTCAACAGATGACGAATCAGGTCATTTATGTCAGTGCCACACCTGCTGATTATGAGTTAAACGAGTCAGAAGGCATTGTCGTGGAACAGCTCATCCGACCCACCGGTCTTCTTGACCCAGAGATAGAGGTGCGTCCTACGGAGAACCAGATTGACGACCTGATGGACGAGATACAAACACGTGTGCTTCGGAAAGAGCGTGTACTGGTGACCACCCTCACCAAGCGGATGGCAGAGGAGTTGAGTGAATACCTGCAGAATCATGACATCCAGACAGCTTATATTCATAGTGAGGTGACGACTTTGGACCGTGTGAAGATCCTGGAGAACTTGCGAAACGGGGTGTATGACGTACTGGTGGGTGTCAACCTGTTACGTGAGGGACTCGACTTGCCGGAAGTATCATTGGTGGCGATACTGGATGCGGACAAAGAAGGATTCCTCCGTTCCCACCGCTCACTGACCCAGACGGCAGGACGTGCGGCACGTAATATTAACGGAAAAGTGATTATGTATGCCGATACGATCACGGCATCCATGCAACTCACTATCGACGAGACAGCACGGCGACGTCAGAAACAGATGCTTTATAATGAGGAGCATCATATCACCCCTAAGCAGATAGAGAAAGCCCTCAAGCAAAGCGATCTCCGACAGTTTGCCGGGGAAGAGGAAACCAGGAGACAAGCACAGACCGCTTATATCAGTCCGATGGAGCAAGGAGCCTTTGCCGCCGATCCTATCGTACAGCGCATGACCCGTCCACAACTGGAGAAGAGTATTGCGGAGACGACACGACTGATGAAAGAAGCTGCCAAAAAACTCGATTTCCTCCAGGCTGCCCAGTACCGTGATGAGATTATTCGTCTACAGAAAGAGCTGGAATTAAAATAAATTATCATAATTTATTAGGCTGTTCTGTCATTATTTTGTATTTTTGCATCCAAAATAATTATAAACAGACAATAGCTATGAAACATTTTGTATGGTCTATGCTCCTGATAAGCATACCAATGACGGGATTTGCCCAAAACACCTGGGAACAAACTGAGACAAAGAAAGAGACGGTAGAGAAAGTCGTTGTGGTAAAGCCGAATCCCAACCAGAAATACCTGAAAGGGGCAGTTCCTGTAGTTGACGGAAAGGTCGTCTTCAGTAAGACTTTCGAGGCTCCCGGCAAGTCTGCCTTCGACATATACAATATCATCGGCAAGTTCTTTCAAGACGTCACCCGTGAGCCCAACCAGCTTAACAGCAAGATCGTAAAGGCTGACACCACCGACTACGAGCTCGGTGCCAGTTACGAGGAGTGGCTGGTGTTCCAAAGCAACGCCATCTCCCTTGACCGCACACGTTTCTATTATGTCTTGAAAGCCGTTTGCCAGAACGGGAAAGTCACCGTAGAGATGTCACATATCAAATATTTCTATGAGGAGGAGCGTAAGCCTCAGCGTTATAAAGCAGAGGAATGGATTACTGACGAGGAGGCTGTCAACAAGAAGAACACCAAATTGCTGCCCATCACAGGTAAGTTCCGTCGCAAGACCATTGACCGCAAGGACTATCTGTTCAACAAGATTGAGGACTTACTCCGATGAGACTCCTACGTAACATCCTCAATACGATATTTGTCATTGGGGCTGCTGTCGGTATGATCCTATATTACATGGGACAGCGGGAGACTGGTACCTATATTATTATCGGCGCCATGGCATTCAAGTTTATTGAGGTCGTGGTACGCCTTCTTAAACTGGAAGACAGAAATTGAAGAAACAGTTATATACACTGATCACCCTGGCATGCATGGCAACCGCTATGCATGCACAAGTTTATAATCAGATCGACGAGAACGGCAGGATTACCCAGCGGGACGAGAGCAATGGTAATTTCAACCCCAACCGCCGCGACTCTGTCAAGAACAAGGAGATACCTCGTAGCGTTCATGTATGGACGGTTGACCGTCGCTTTGGAGATGTCATACCTGCGGCATTGGACACCATGCCCCACCTCTATCCGAACACGATCTTCAACACGGGTGTCTATGGGGAATATAACACGACAGGTAGTAACTATACCCCCCGGCTGAGCCGTATCTTTATCGACCGCAAGATCACCAGTGATTTTTTCTTCACCCAGCCATACGACTATACGACGAAAGAGCCTGACGAATTCCTGTTTGTCAATACCCTTTCACCCTATACCAATATCAGTTACGACAACTGTGGTAATAAGCAGAACGGTGAGGACCATATCGACGCTAAATTTGCCATCAATGCCAACAAGCGGTTAGGTATGGGATTCGACCTGGACTATCATTATGCCCGAGGATATTACCAGAACCAAAGCAACTCCCATTTCAGGGCTTCCTTCTTCGCCTCTTATATCGGAGACCGTTATCAGATGCATACCCTTTTCTCCACCTACCATCGTAAGATGGCGGAGAACGGAGGTATCACCAACGACAACTATATCACCCATCCCGAGAGTTTCGACGACCAGTTCAGTGAGGAGGAGATACCTACCGTGCTCTCCAAGAACTGGAACCGTAACAACTCCATCCATTTCTTCCTCTCCCACCGTTATAACCTCGGTTTCTACCGTAAGGTGAAAATGACAGAGGCGGAGATCAAGGCACGACAGTTTGCCGCTGCCTCTGCGAAAGAGAAACAGGAGCGGGAGAACAAGGAGAAAGACGCGGCACCTGGACGCCGGGGAGAGAGGATTTCCCAAAACATGCCCAGCGGTCGTCCAGAGAATGCCCGCATAGCCGGAGACCTCCCCAAAAGCGGGGAGAAGCCACAGATGGCAGACTCCACCCGTATCAAAGTGGAGTCTCAAGAAAAGATGGACAGTCTGTTGGCTGCCCAGGCTCACCAGGACTCTATCGATGCCACGATGAAACGGGTGTACGTCCCTGTCACCAGTTTCATCCACACCCTCGACATCAACAGTCATAGCCGTATCTACCAGGCGTACAACACCCCTGACGACTATTATCTGAACACCTATTATAATTACAGTGACGAGGGGAAATATAGTAATGACTCCATTTATGACAAGACCAAATACCTGTCTATCAAGAACACCTTTGCCATCGCCCTCCTCGAAGGTTTCAACAAATGGGCAAAGGCTGGACTCAAAGGATTCATCAGCTATGACCACCGCAAGTTCCAAATGCCTGACTTGAATGATGATGGCGACATCTATCACATGAACAAATGGTCAGAGGGACATGTGAGTGTTGGTGGACAGATCTCCAAGACACAAGGAAAGACCCTTCATTATAACCTTGCATTAGAGGCTTGGATCGTTGGTGCGGATGCCGGTGCCCTCAAAGTGAATTTCGGCACAGACCTGAACTTCCCCTTATTCGGTGATACGGTACGACTGGCTGCCAAAGCATATTTCCACCGTCTCAATCCCGTATTCTTCCAAAGACAATTCCACTCCAAGCATCTTTGGTGGGACGACCCCGACTTTTCCAAGGAGACCCATACCCATATCGAAGGACTCTTTTCTTATCCCAAGACCCACACCCAACTGCGTATCGCCGTTGACGGAATACAGAACTACACCTATTTCGGTATGAGCTATGCCATGACGGAAACCAATGGACGCAGTGGTTTGACGGCTGGTGTCTTTCAGGAGGGTGGTAATATCAATGTGTTTACGGCACAACTCCGTCAGGACTTCAGAGTGGGTATCCTTAACTGGGAGAATGTGTTAACCTACCAGAATTCCACCAACAAGGACGTGCTCCCGCTCCCCACCATGAACATCTTCACGAACCTCTATCTGAAGTTCAAGATTGCGAAGGTGCTGAGTGTGGAACTGGGTACCGACGCATATTACTTCACGAAATATTATGCGCCAGACTATGTCCCGCAACTAGGACAGTTTGCCATTCAGAAGAATGAGAACAGCCGTGTGGAACTGGGAGGCTATCCCTTTGTGGATGTCTATGCTAACTTCCACTTGAAGCGAGCCCGCTTCTTCGTGATGATGAGTCATGTCAATAACTCATCAGGTAATAAGATGATGTTCCTGGCTCCTCACTATCCTATGAATGGTAACGTGCTGCGCTTCGGAGTCTCTTGGAATTTCTATAACTAATATCCCTGGAGGAGCTAAAGCGTTCCTGATTCTTCCAGGAATATCTTATCGAAGACTTTCCGCATCTCAGTAGGATTGACAATAAGCGAGCGTAACTGGTTCAGGTTACGCTCGCTTTCTGAACCATGAATCCAAAGACGGATATATCCGTTAACGGAGTATTTCTCCGCCATGTGCTGACAGAACCGCCTCCAGTGTCCTTCCCTGTCCATCTCAGGGTAATTGGCAAGACCAAACTGGACGGTGCGACGGATAACGGTCTCCGGGGCAAGGTCACGATCCGCCTCCGCCACTATTTTCCCATAGATACTGCGAGGAGCATGAGAGGCTGAGGCACGATGGTCCTCCACCGCTTCCTTCATCATTTTGATTTGCTCTGGCGAGAACCAGCGTTTCAGTCGGGCATCCTGCATCAGTATCTTACCACTTGTCAGATGATGGATCGCGCGAGGACCACTGAGTCCCAAGTCATGATAGGCAGCGACGACATATACCATATTCATGTCAGCACCTGTTTGACGTGCCAACGCAATGGAATTACGGATGACACGAGTGACATGACTCAGGTTGTGAGCCTTGTCAAACTCTGCATAGCGCGGTAGTATCTGTGTCTCCACGAACTCCACCAAATCGAGACTTGCCGTATTGTTTATCATCAGAAAACAGTGAAAATTTTTGCAAATATACGTATTATTCCGTACTTTTGCAAGAAGAATCAAGTAAAAAAGTATTTATGAGCGATACGATCATCAAACAGAACTCCCTCCGTGCATGGATCCTGGCAGCCCGTCCCAAGACCCTCTCTGGCGCCGCTGTACCTGTGCTTATAGGACTCTCTCTGGCATATATGGACGCTAAACAGTATGAGGGTGACGTGTTCAGTTGGACGGCGGCAGCTCTCTGCATGCTCTTTGCCGTCGTGATGCAGATTGACGCTAATTTCATCAACGACTTCTTCGACTATGCCAAAGGGAATGATGATGCTGAGACACGACTGGGTCCCTTGCGTGCCTGTACACAGGGCTGGGTCACCACGGATGCCATGAAACGTGCGATAGCCTCCACGACCTGTGCCGCTTGTGTCATCGGACTTCCCCTGATCTATTACGGCGGGTTGGAGATGATATTCGTCGGACTGCTCTGTGTGGTATTCTGTTTTCTCTATACCACTCACCTCTCCTATATCGGCATGGGGGATGTACTGGTCTTGTTGTTCTTCGGTATCGTACCCGTCTGTGTCACCTACTATGTGCAACTGCACCTGGTTACCACAGAGGTCTTCGTAGCCTCTGTCGCCTGTGGCTTAGTCATTGACGCATTACTGATAGTCAACAACTATCGTGACCGTGACAATGACAAGAGGGACGGGAAGATAACACTGGTGGTCCGCATCGGTGAGCACTATACGGAGTATCTTTATCTGGGATTAGGGGTCGCTGCCTGTCTGATGGGAGGTGTGTTCTGGATGAACCAGCATGTCCTTGCCTTCATCCTTCCTTTCATCTATCTCATGCTCCATTTCTTCACATGGCTGAAGATGAGACGTATCCATCAGGGCAAACAACTCAATGAGTGTCTGGCTGAGACAGCTCGCAACATCCTCGTCTACGGACTTACAGTGTCGGCGGGGTTGCTCCTTCTCTGAGGAAGAAATACCACAACGCCACCATAATGGCTATGAGGATGATGGTAAAGACGGACTTCAAGAGACAGCCCGCGATCTTCTTCACCACCACAAAGCCGATGACCACCATCAGCAGCAATACGATATAATAGGTCAAATTCTCCATCACTTCAATTCTATTTAAACAGTTGTCTGAATGCTACGGGGATGGGGGTCTCGAACTCCATCCGCTCATGGGTCACCGGATGCTCCATGCACAACAGGAAAGCATGCAGACAGAGACGGTGTATCGGGTCGTTTCCATCTCCGTATTTCACGTCACCACATACTGGATGTCCCATATCAGCGGCATGCACTCGGATCTGGTTCTTACGGCCCGTCTCTAACTTGAACTCCACCAGCGAGTGGTCCGTAGTACGGTCAAGGACATGGAAATGAGTCACCGCATATTTTCCCCCATTATCAACAGGTGAAGAGTATGTCACATACGCCTTGTTGTCCTTCAGCCAGTTGGCGATGGTTCCCTCGTCCTGTTCCACCTCCCCACTCAACACGGCGACATAACGACGGTCATACACGATATCATGCCAGTAATGCTCCAACGCCTGCTCCGTATCCATGTCCTTCGCATAGACCATCAGTCCTGACGTGTCACGGTCTAAGCGATGCACCACATGAGCCGTGCATTTCTGACGTGACTTCTTGAAATAGTCGTCCAGGATCGTCTTGACATTCAACGAGGAATGACCAGCTGCCATGGACAGGATTCCCTCATGCTTCTCAACAACAATGATCCAACGGTCCTCATACACGATTTTCAACCAACGGCTCTTGAACTGTGTCTGGTTACGCTTGGTCTTACTGACAGCGACCTTCATACCCGGTTTCAGCAGGAAGTCAAACTGACTCACTGTCTTGCCGTTCACACGGATTCCCCTGCCCTGCAGTGTCAACTTGATCTTGTTACGACTCTGCTTGACATTTTCTAACAAGAACTCCAATAACGGCTGTTCCTCGCTGACGACAAAATGGTCATATTCGCCTTGCTGGTTATATGGGTTATACCTCATAGCTTCTCTACATTCCTATTCTGACTGCAAAGGTACTACATTTTTCACCAGCCACCAAATTTTGATACTACAAACTTATGAGTGATATTAGGCATTACTATGGGGGTATAACAGATATTGGAACACCCTATAACAGATACTGGAACAAGGTGAAGGAGATACTGGAACAAGCCATCGCAAATACTGGAATCTCTCGCATTACAGATTACAGATTACAGTTTGCGATTTCAGATTTCAGATTTCAGTAAGTGATCTATGACAAATGACAAATGACAGTTTATCATTTGACCGGATTTTCAAACAAATAACAAATAACAGTTAGCGAAAAAGAGGGAAACAATCTCAGTCTCAGTGTCTCAGTAAGCGAACGAACGAACAGCGAACAGTTTACTAAAGTAGGAACATACATAAAAGTCTATATATTATATTATTATATATATATTATAAATAATATATATATAATAAAATTAGTGGTCAACATTTTTGGGCAAATGGAATAACTGTTCAACTGTTCGTTCGTTCGCTTTAAAAAACTGAGATTCTGAGACTGAGACTGCATTACCATACTGAAGAAGTTGACACCCTACCCTGGGAATCGTTGACGCTTTTACTAGAAAGGTTGACTTTCACTAACTGTCATCCGTCATTTGTCATAGCATTCAACGTTTTGACTTACTGAAATCTGAAATCTGAAATCAATCATTGCCAACCGAATCAGAAAATCGGAACTGTTATTTGTTAACTGTTATTCAATCTGTAAACTGTGTACTGATAGAAATTCAAGGATTTCAAAAAACTACTCCCCTTCTCCCGTTTCCTTCTGAAATACTCATGTACAGGGCGTTTCGGGACGGGAGTAGTTTTTGCGAATCCTCTCTTCGACATCAGGGCCATCCTCAACAAGAAGCAAAATTAAACTAACAGGCGCACGCGCGAACAGGGTGACGCATCGCCGAAGTCAGGAAAAGAGAGACGATGGGAAACTTTGTAGATAATAAAGAATATATTCATTTATTTCAGAAGAAATGACTACCTTTGCACAATTGATGGAAATTAAAATGTATAATTTATAAGTATATGAAGGGCAATAATCTTTGGGTATTTATTACCTTTTTAGCTTTCAGCAGTTTGAGTTTGTTTACCGCCTGTTCGAAGGATGATGGTGAGGCGTCGTCGGCGACAGATCCGTATCATTATCCTGACGACTATTTAGCCAACAAGGACCTTTCGGTGAAGCCCGGCGACAGTTTTTTCGACTACTGTAACGGCACGTGGCTGAAGGAAAACCCCATCCCCGACGACCTGAGCAAGAACATCGGCGGAATCTATGCCGCCAAGGAAGCCATGGAAGTGAGGGTACAGGAGTTGAAGAAGACCGTTCCCGACATCGGCCGCTTCTTCACCCTCTCAGACCACATGCACGACTACTCCAAGGAGTCACGCGACTACATCACCGCATTGGCTGCGAAATATAAGAAGCCCGCCACCAAGGAAGAGGCTTACCGCACCCTCGGCAAGATGTTCATGGACGGTATCGACGTCGTACAGGCCACCCCTATCTGGGACAAGGACAGGCTGAAACTCACCATCCTGCCCATGTCAGCGTACAGAATCAACACCCAGGAGAACATAGAGCGCATGAAGTCACAGCCACGCCGCAGCCTGTCAACCACCAGGGGGGAAAATGGCGAGACGGCACTCACACTCGTTGCCGAGGGAATGGGTATAGACCCTGCCATGCTGCAGATGTCCGAAGTAGAAATCCTGCGCTGGAACATCTACTGGGACAGCCACAGCGTCGACGACCTCTATCATGTCATGCAGAGCGCCTTTCTGACTTATAAGGCCTTTGCCGACGAGGCTGGACTGGCCGAGTTCAACAAGACACTGCCTGCCAAGGACCAGGCCACGCTGAAGTCGCTGCGCATTGATGCCCGAATGGAGCTGAACTACCTCATGTCCTACCACGTGCAGCAGAAATACATGCCGCAGAGCCTGAAGGACAAGTTCGTCAACATCACCAAGGAAATCCAGGCATCCCTCCGCAAGCGCATCGCTCGCGTCGACTGGATGAGCGAGACCACCAAGAACAATGCCATCGACAAGCTCAACAACTGCCACATGTGCGTCGGCTACCCCGACACTTGGCACAAGGAGTGTCTCCCCGCACTCGCCGACTGCAAGACCATGGTAGAGGCTCTGCATCGGCTGAAGGCTGCTAATGCCCGACTGACGGCCAAGCTCGTGGGCACCGACGACCTCTTCGCTGTCAGGATTATGAGCTCCATGCAAGGTCCCGACGAGGAACCCATCCCCTCCGACCTCACACTGGTCAACGCCCTCTATATGCTCTCCGACAACTCCATCTCCATCTACCCCGCCATGCTCCTGCCGCCCCTCATGCCCACAGGCGACGTCAGCGAGGCCTGCTACTATGCCGTCTTCACCATCATCGGCCATGAGTTCACCCACGGTTTCGACAACAACGGCTCCGAGTGGGACAAGTATGGCGAGCGCAAGAACTGGTGGACCGTTGCCGACAAGATGAATTTCAAGGAGCGCAGCGAGACCCTCGTCCGCACCTTCAACCTCCTGGAGCTCGACCCCGAGCGCGATCCGCTGGTCTACTGTGACGGTGTGCGCACACTCGGTGAGAACATTGCCGACCTGGGTGGTTTCCTCACTGCCCTCGACGCCTACCAGGAGCGCCTCGACCAGCAGGGCTTCACCGGTGAGACACGCAACGAGCAGCTCCGCAAGTTCTATGAGTCCTATGCCCACCTTTGGTGCATCCAGTATGGTAGTAATACGTTCGAAATCCTCAAGCATGACGACGTGCACGCCCATGGCCGCCTTAGAGTCAATGGTGTGGTGATGAATACCGACATGTGGTACAACCTATACAACGTCAATCGGAACCACCTGTTATACCTGCCCGTGGAACGCAGATCATACATTTGGTAAATTGGAAAGAAAAGATTTGTGGGAAGAGACGATAGACATTCCGCTGGATGACTTCCAGATGAATCCCGACGAGGGAACGTTTGATGCGCTGTAAGCAAAAAACAAGCCCGCTGGAATGAGCAGGCTTGTTTTTTTTGTGTTGTCGTCTGACGTCTCCTTTTATTTCAGTTTCAGGAACTTGTTGAGCGCGTTGACGATTTTGGTCTCGGAGTCTTTCGTGTAGAATTCGCGGTGCAGGAACACGTCAGTGTGTGTGGCTAATCCGTCAACAACCTTTACTAACATATCGTTCTGCGAAACAGTCTCGTCGTCGATGCCGCCACCCGTCCAGGGGTCGTTGTAGGCATAGACAAAGATGATGGGTTGCGTGTTCTCAGTCTCCGCCCACTTACGGAAGTCTTTCATCAGGTAGCCTCCATCCTGCTTGTAGATGCCTGCCTTTCCACACTGTTCGTATAGGGCCTGGGTGGAGAACATGTAGTTGACTTTCTCGCAGTCAGCAGGTGTCAGAATGCTTCCTGGAGTATTGGCTATGGAGTAGTCGTTGTCGGCAGCTCCCAGCTCCGTGAAGGCCTGGATGTTGTAGGGAGCTCTGGGCGACTCGCGACGGAATCGCAGGTAGTCCCACTGCTCTTCTTCTTTGGTGGCGCCTCTCATGGCTTGGGAAGTCTTCTCCTTCTGCTGGTCGGCGAGGTATTTGTCCAGCGCCTTGTCGTCCATGACGATGAACTGCATGAAGAAGGTCCACTCGTCTTCCGTTGCCGTGCCGTCCTCCAGGGGCTTCAAGTCGGGAACAATATCGGCCCACGTGTAGAATTGTACATACGAGAACTTGGAGAACAATGCGTCATAATAGGTATAGAGGGTGAACGCCGTCACGTCTTTGGTCTGGTCGCCTGTGCTCATTGGGCTCTTGGCGTTGTACTGCTCAAGAATCTTTTGATATGATGCAGGGTCTGCCTGATAGACGGCCTTGTTGGCTGCTGCGCGAATCTTCGCGTTGGTGCATATCAGCTGAGGAATCTTTCTCAGGCGCTCGTAGGCGATGGCTTCTTTCGAGCCGGCTTCGTAGCCGTAGCCGCATATGTCTTTCAGGTAGGTACCCGGCGTGATGTCGTTACAGCTGTGGGTGCCGTCAGTGTAGTCGGTGCCGATCATGAAGGGTGCGCAGAAGGGAACATACACGTCGAAGTCAGTCCATTTGTAGTAGTCGCTCCAGTAGGCCTGCAGGGCGGTGGTGATGCCGTCTTTGCTGGTACCTGTGCTGGCCCACTTGCCGGTCTTGAAGAGGTTTTCCTTCAGGGCGCTGACAATGTTGTGAATGTCGCGGGCCTGCTGATTGGAGTTCAGGTAGGTCAAGTCGAGGTTGTCGACGGGCTCGGGCAGCGACTCTCCAAAGTAACGGTGCTCAATATTCAGTTGGTTGGCATCCAGCTGGGTTGCCAGGTCGGTGTCGTAGTACTCCATGTTATAGCCGTGAGTCAGCACGACGACATTCTTCTCCGCACCTTTGTACCTGAGCCGACAGGCTTGGAGATAGGTGCCCAGCTCGGGTCTGTTGTGGTCGATGGGCTGTTCGAAGCTGAACGCGTAGCAGGGTGCACTGGCTGTTGCGCCGGCTCTGCGGTTAGCCTCCAGGCTTTCAGTCTCTCCGGCTCCGCTGTAGTCGTCGGTATTCTCTTCGTCGACGAGTCTGACATTGGTGACTCCAGGAATGTCCGACAAGGCTTTAATCACTTCGTCGGTTTCAGGAATGCCCGCAGGGACGGGCTGAGGAATAGCATCCATGTTGTTGTCCTCTGTACAGCCGACAAGCATCATCGTGGCCAGTGCGGCCAGCATGTAATATCTGATTTGTTTCATAGTTCAATACTTTTTATTCTTCAATACTACTTTAATTTCCCGTGCGAATGTAGTCCAGGGCACGTTCCAGCTGGGTGTCGTACTCATCCAAGTGCTTGGCGTCGAGGCTTACCTCGATGTCAGGCTCGACACCGTAGCCCTCCAGCACTTTCTTGTTCATATCATGGATAGCAACCATGGGGAGGTAGACGTAAACGGGAGTCTGACGCTTCACGCCGATGTGACCGGTGTAGTTGACGGTGAACTCTTCCTGTCCAGTCAGTGCACAGAGTCCGCCCCACGAGCGCGTACCAATCAAACGGGCATTGGGTAGCTGCTTGGCGCACAGCGACGTCGTTTCAGACATGCTGACCGACCAGCAGTTGATGAGGATGGTGATGGGAACATCGTCGATGATCTCATGTTCATCAGCCATCGTCGAAGCCGACTGCGGCATGAAGGGTGAATAGTCGTAGCGGCCGGCGCCACGTTTGAAGCGTGCATAGCCATACTGGATGCCGCCTTGGGGAGCCAGGCTGCCCAGCACGTAATTGGAATCGTAGACGATACCGCCGCCGTTGGAGCGCAGGTCGATGACAACGCCCTTCAGCTGCTTCTGCTTATGCAGGCGCTGGATGGCTCCGAACCATGCGTTATAGACGTCTTTTACCCTGGTGGCGACCTCGGTGTCGTGCTTGGAGCCGCTGAAGTACTTTTCGAAATAGAGGTCATTCAGGTAGGTGGTCAGGGAGAAGTCGCTGATGTACAGGTAGGCGATGTTGTCCTCGAACAAAGCGTACTTGATGTCGATACCGCCCTCGACGAGCTCTGGGTTGATTGGCTCCAGGAACGGAACGTTCAGGAAGCTATACATCGAAACAAGGTTGTTGTACATCTGAATGGATTTATCCGAGACACCCTCTATTTGCAGGATTGCCATGTTTTTGATGAAGCTGTTCAGGTAGGCCAGTGTGGTGGCCTCCATCTCCGTAGGATTCTCCTTGCTCGACAGCTCTTTCTGCTTAGCAACTGCCCACTGATAGCCGATACCTGGCGTGTTCATCACGTAGTACAACTGTGCCGAGGCATACGTGTTGGTCTCTTTCCAGTCCTTCAACTTATACTTGGTATTGTTGACGTAGGGCTTCAGGTTGGGGGTAAATGACATGAGTGCGAAGTCCGGACGTGACATATTGCGAAGCATACTTGGTTCTGCACGCACAAAACTGCCAGTCTTATGGTTATAGAACTCAACACTCAGGTGGCCGTCGTGCAGCGGGGCAACCATCTCTTCCATCAGTTTTTCCAAGTCCTCGTCGCTAACCCCGCCTAGCTCGTCGAGCTTCTCGAACTTCGGCAACATCACGTTGTAGTACTCGTCCCAGTCCAGACCGCACTCTTTCTCATAGTCCCAAAGCGAGTAGGTGCTGTTCATACCATGCCAGAATACTTTAAACTTCTCGGCATAACTGTCTTTAGCCTTGTTGAAGGCCATTTCGTCGTTGTAGGCGTAGTTCAGCACGACGTCACTGTCCTTGTGGCACGATGTGATACCCAGTGTCAACATCAGTGCTCCTAATATCATGATTCTGTTTTTCATTGTCTTTTCACTTAAAATCTGTACCAAATGCCGGCTTGCAAGGCCATCGTTGAGTTGTAGCGATAGTCTTTGACCAGGTCGTTCACCTTCACGGTGCTTACCGTGCTGTAGTAGTAGCGCAGCTCCACCTGGGCTGCCCAGTGGCTGGCAAAGCGGTACTCCACACCGGCACCGCCCACGAAACCGAAGTCCCAGCGACGGTCGCGCTCATCCATGAACTCCACCTTCTCACTGAAGTCGTAATTCGTCTCAGTGAGGGTGTTGAAGTCTGTACCCTTGCGGTTGCTGTTCAGCCAGTAGCCTGTGTAGATACCGAGGTTGCAGAAGCCGCGCAGCTTCTCACCGCCAAAACTGAACGAGCCCATGACGGGCAACTGCAGGTAGTTGTTGACGTACTTGTAGTCGCAGATTTGCAGGTTCTCGCGCTTCTGGCGGTAGTTCTTCTGTGTCCAGTCCAACTCTACGCGTACTCCGACCCAGTCGGTGATGTCGTACTGTCCCATGACACCCATGGTGACACCCCAGCGGTCCTTGTACTGATAGTCGGTCTGATACTGTTTGTCGATAATGAAGTGGTTCATGTCTGCACCACAGTTGACACCCACGCGCCATTGGGCAAACGCCATCATAGGCAGCATGAGCGCAAGCATTGTTAATGTCCTTTTCATTTGCAAATCATTTTATTAGTGTCTTTTTTATTTGCTTATCTTTTTTAAAAACGCCTGCAAAGGTACAACTTTTTTTGCAAACAATTCTTAATTTGAGCAAAAATCTTTAGCAGTCTGTGGATTGCAACCTGCATAATCGGCAGACACTCAGGGACTTGTACCTGTCTCACTTGGAAAACAATGATGATGGCTCGGGCCTCATAAGCACCATCGCAATTCGCGATGCTGCCCTAAATGAATTAGGAGTACATCTCTTGATCTCTTTTATGACAAGAAAGCTGGGTTTCTTGCTCTGTCAAGCGACTTCGTCGATGACTGAATGATTCATTGAGGGGGAGGAAAAAGTAAAAAAAGTACTATTTTATTTGGAAGTAATCAGATAATTTCATATCTTTGCAATGTCAAAACAATGTTTTGGCTATCCGGGTAGAATCCCGAGAGGGTAAGACTTCACCGCCCCTGCCCATTTGAAAGCCGCGATTTAGCGGCTTTTCTATTTATTATATCGCATCATGAATGTCTTAACGAAATCTACTTTAAGAGCATATTTTCGCTTAATAATTATTTGTCGACTTCCTTTTAATATCATTATTTCCACGCCATTAGGATTCTGTTCAAAATATTGCCTAATGTCTTTCCCTGCTCACAGGGGGACTGTCCCTTTGTGCTCCATAATTATTTGTCGACTTCCTTTTAATATCATTATTTCCACGCCATTAGGATTCTGTTCAAAATATTGCCTAATGTCTTTCCCTGCTCACAGGGGGACTGTCCCTTTGTGCTCCCATATATGCAAACTTGGGTTGACAATGAAACTTGGAGAGCACCTGTTAGATTCGTAATACTCAAAATAATTAGAAATAGTAACAAAATAAAAGTAATGCGGAAAAAAAGCAGTACCTTTGTACCCGAAACAAGTATGTCGGTATGAACATTGAGCAGATCAGAGAGTACACGTTGTCACTCCCAGGAGTGACCGAAGACCAGGCGTTTGGTGAAGACATCCTTAATTTCCGCTTGGAAGGAAAGATATTCGTCTGCCTATGGTTAGGCGGTGGCAGGTATGATATGAAGGACGGAGTTTCAAGAATTGCCTTGAAACTGTCACCAAACAGGAATATCGAACTTAGAGAACAATTCTCTGCCGTGACGCCAGCCTACCATTGGAACAAGACGCACTGGAGCGACGTTTATTACGAAGAAATGGACGAAGCAATAGTAGAAGGGTTGATTAAAGAGTCATACCAACTCATTGCATCGAAACTTCCAAAGGCTATTCGGGCGAAGTATATAGATTTAGAAGTAGCAAAATGAAAATAAAGAACAATGACAATACAAGAATTTCGTGATTACATGGCATCGGGCAAACCCGTCATTGGAGGCGGTGAAGTCCACATGATGTTTCATAAGCTGTCACAAGAGGCTTTGCAGATAACGGCTGAGATTAACGGAAAGTATCATACTCCAGAGCAGTTGCACGATTTGTTGGAACAGCTTTGGGGACGTGAGGTCCCCAAGTCGGTAGGCGTGTTTCCACCATTCCATACCGACTGCGGTAAGAACACTGTCGTTGGCGAGCGGGTCTTCATCAACATGGGCTGCAAGTTTCAGGATCAGGGTGGTATCACCATTGACGAAGGTGCACTCATCGGTCACAACGTCGTGCTGGCTACCATCAACCATGATCTCAATCCAGCCAACCGCCAGAGTATGAGCTATGCCCCTATCCACATCGGCAAGAACGTCTGGATTGGAGCCAATGCCACTGTGCTTGCAGGCGTTACTATCGGTGATGGTGCCGTAGTAGCTGCAGGTGCTGTCGTGACAAAAGATGTTGAACCGAATACGATTGTTGGCGGTGTGCCAGCCAAGGTGATAAAAAAGATAGAGATAAAAGACAGATAAATCGGAATTTAGCAATATGAAATATCTTTTGGTATTGGTGTTTTGCATTATGTCCTGTCTGAGGGCAATGCCACAGGTGAAGTTTGTTGAATCATGGATATACAGTAACATATCTTTATCAAGAGGAGCACAAACACAGTCAGTAAAATCCATGGTGGATACAGGATGCTCATTTTGTGTCATTGATTCTGCTTATGCCACAGAAACCTTCAACATTAAGGAAAATGAATATAACAAACTAGGATACAGAAAGAAAAGGAACTACATTGTTCTTGACTCTTTGAGTTTTTGCGGTATTACTTATCGCAAAGTGTATTGCATGGTAATGGATTTGTCGGGAAAGTTTTTAGACTATGCTCCACGGTTCATCATAGGTGGGAATATCCTTATAAAAGGAGTCTGGAAATTTGATTTGAAAAACAATTCTGTTGAGCTATGTGACACCAAACGGAAACCAACAGGAACTGTCATTCACTGGAATTATTACCCTAAAAAAAAGCATGTGAATGCAATTAGACTTAAAGGTGTCATTGGAAAAGATAAGCTTAGTTTCCTCTTTGATACAGGGAGTAGACACTGTAAATTTCCCAAAGGCTTTGATGCAGGGCCAACGGAAACCGTCAGAAAAGAAAGTGCGGACGAGATACACAGCCTACAAATGGTGGAAGCCGAACTGACCAGAAATGTTCACTTCAAAATAGGCAAGTATGAATTTACTCATGATTTCTTTAATGGTCAGCATGACGATGGGGTACTGAATGCATATTCGTTCGGAGGTAACGCAGTTGTATTAAATTATAAGCGTCAAACTTTAGAGGTCGTTTTAGACAAGTAAATTCCTATTTATAAAGATGGATTTGAATAAAATTATATTTCTAATGATGCTTTGCGTCCCGATGTTCGTGGGAGCGCAGACGCTGACTTTCACAGACCACGAGCCGATGGGCAACATGCGGACGCAGGTAACTCGGCAGTTCTTCCGCCTTGTAGAGCAGGAAAGCAAGGGGCGCATCCGCATTGACCACCATTGGAACGGCGAACTTTCATCGAGCTATGATGCCTACGAGACGGTGCGCGAAGGCACGAAAGCCGACATGGCTACGGTAGTACCCGAATACGATAGCCAGCGGATGCCACTCCACCAGTTGTTCAAGAGTTTCCTGGCAGGACCCTCGGGCGAGGCACAGGTCGCACTTATCCGCAAAGCCTACAAGACGATTCCCGAACTGACAGAGGAGCTGCACCATGCGGGCATCCACCCCGTGCTCGTAGCTACGGGCTATCCCGTGGGCTTCTATAGCCGAGAGCCGATGGCAGACCTCAATGCGCTGAAAGAGCAGACGTGGCGAACTGCCAGTTTCTGGCACATCAGTTATCTGGAGAATGCAGGAGCAACGAACAAACGCATCCCCTGGGGAGAGCGAGTTTCCGATTCGCTGCGCTCCGGAGCCATCGACGGCATCATGGTGAACATAGACAGCGGATGGGACATCGGTGCCCACCGTGCCGCCCCTCACCTGTTGGTGTCGCAGGAACTTTGGTTAGGGCACATCTATTTAGTGGCGATGAACCTCGACCGATGGAATGCCCTGCCCCCGAAGGACAAGCGAGCCATCGAGCGTGCGGCAAGCAAGACCTACAAGGCGATGGGCAAGACGATGGATGAGAGTTACGAGCAGATGCTTCAGCAACTGAGCAATGAAGGCTGCACCGTACGCCGCCTCACGCACGAGGAAGTGTCCGATTTCGTCACCAACGTCCGTCAGAGCGAAGTGCAGGAACGATGGGTGAAGGAAAAAGAATCCGAAAGCACGGCAGACGTCCGCCGCGTATTCGAGAAGCTCCGTTCCTTGGTACAACATGCTCACAGGGGGACTGTCCCTTTGTGCTCCTGATGCCTTGCGTAAGGGTAAAAGGTTACTGGTAATGGGGTGTTAGTGCCTACCTTCGAGGGAGTTAGGTACGCTCTTTCAACCGTTCGGCTATAGCCAAACGACTGAACGGCTCCAGCCAAACAACTGAACGCCTATAGCCGAAAGCAAACCGCTCAAAAAACAGTCGCTGTCAGGTAGTGGGATTGTAGCACCATTGTAGCACGATAAATCCCAATCGTGCTACAGGCTCCGCCCTTTATACATCGGCATCTCAACCACATTGTAGCAGGAATAGCAGGGTTTTTGTTTTTGTTGGAGAGACGACTGGCATAATCAATATGACATTTATTAATTTTGAATGCAATAAAAGTTGTAATTATTTGGAATTTTCAAAGGAATATGCTATTTTTGCATTCAAATGAAAATCGAATGTCTTTACTTGACAAACTTTTTGGATTTAAACACATAAGAAATAATTCTGGGATAGAGAGTATTCCAGAATTAATGAAACTTGCTAAATTTGAAAACAACCTGAAGAGTCTATTAGATAAAAATTCATTTCTTGCAAGAAGAGACTATCAGTTCCTGTTGGAAGAAAATTTTGATATTTATAATCATTTCTGTACTTTAAAGAACTCAAAAACTTTAGATTATTATTGTTCACAAAATCATGTGGAAACAAAGCGAATAGACGACTTTATTGCTACATATGGAGATTTGCTGAATAAAAATAGCTCAACTACTATTAAAGAGCATAACGACAAATTCGTCTCATCTCATCTCATTTCTGAAAAAGAGTATTTAGATAATATTCTTAAAAGAGTAGACCCCAATGTCCTTCTGGATGATGAACAGAGAAAAGTTGTGCTCTCAGATGAAGATTACACATTGGTTATTGCTGGTGCAGGTGCTGGTAAGACTACCACTGTAGCTGCAAAGGTTAAATATCTAGTTGAAAAGAAACATATACTTCCTGAACAAATCCTAGTTATCTCTTTTACAAACAAAGCTGTTGGGGAATTGCGTTCAAAGATTAACAAAGCGCTGAAAATAGACTGTCCTGTAACTACATTCCATAAAACAGGATACGCTATAGTTCGTAGACAAGAAGAAGAAAGGAAGTTAGTTGTTGATGGTGGCTTTATGTTTAATGTAGTCAGCAATTATCTAAAAGGGAACATATTAGAGAATCCGGAGCTGGTTGATAAACTAATTCTATTTTTTGGTAGCTATTTTGATGCTCCTTATGAAGGAGATGATCTTAATGCGTTTTTTAATTATGTGGTAAAGGCAGACTTTTCTACAATGAAAGGTAGTATAGATGAGTACACGGAAAAGATAATCAGCCAAAGAACAGGTAGGTGTGTTAGTATTGTTCGTGAAACATTACGTTCTTCTCAAGAGGTTCGTATTGCTAATTTTCTTTTCATGAACAACATAGAGTATGTATATGAAAAACCTTATCCATACAACATTTTACGTTCTCACAAACCGTACACTCCAGATTTTACTATAACGCAAGGTGAAAAAGTTGCCTATATTGAACACTTTGGTATCACTGAAGATGGGCGGAATAATAGATATACGCAAGAAGAATTAGATAAATACAATAGGGCAATAAAAGATAAAATAGCCTTACATCAGACACATCATACAGATTTAATTTACACATATTCAAAGTATAACGATGGAAGAGATGTGTTAGAACATCTGAAAGAATTACTGATTGATCATGGATTCTCTCTTGTCCCAAGGCCTTCAAGAGAAGTCTTTGATAAAATAATAAGTACAGAAGAAAACAGGTATATAGCTAAATTGGTAAAATTAATCTGTACTTTTATTCAGAATTTTAAAACTAATGGATACACGGTTGATGAATTCTATCGCTTTAAATCTCGTTCTTCGAATGTTAGGACAAAATTGTTTTTAGACGTATGCGAACAATGCTATCATGAGTATGCTAAAAGACTAAAAGAAAAAAATGCCGTTGACTTTGAGGACATGATCAATGACTCGACAAAAATTATCAAGGAAGAGCAAATAAAGGGGAAAAAACTCGATTTCAAATACATAATAGTGGATGAATATCAAGATATTTCCCGACAACGTTTTAACCTGACAAAAGAATTGAGCAAACTTTGCAATGCAAAGATAATTGCTGTGGGTGATGATTGGCAATCTATTTATGCGTATGCAGGATCAGACATTACTTTATTTACTCATTTTAAAGAGACATTTGGATATGGACTGGAATTAAGTATCACAAAAACATATCGAAATGCTCAGGAAGTCATAGATATTGCTGGTGGTTTTATCCAAAAGAACTCATCTCAAATAAAAAAGGCTCTTATTTCTTCCAAACACATTCAAAATCCGATTGTGATAGAAACATATACAGAGGAAGTTCCTAGACAGGAATACGAAGGTAAAGGAGGTAAGTATTTTTTAATAGGAAAAACAGTAGAGAACATTATTAAACAGATTGTTATAGAGAATCCTCAATCTTCTATATTACTTCTAGGAAGATATGGCTTTGATGCGTATAATTTAGGAAAATCAGCAGATTTTATGTATGATGAGAAAACAGGTAATGTGATATCAAATGCTTTTCCACATCAGCCAATAGAATTTATGACGGTTCACCGTGCTAAAGGATTGGGATATGACAATGTAATAATTATTAATGCTCGAAATGAAGTATATGGTTTTCCTTCACAGGTTGAAGAGGATCCAGTACTAAAATATGTAATAAAAGACGACCATTCCATAGAGTATGCAGAAGAGCGAAGATTATTCTATGTTGCTTTGACAAGGACAAAGAATCGTGTTTATATTGTAACTCCCCAAGAGCATCCATCAGAATTTGTAACGGAAATATTATTTGATTATCCTAATGTTACAGTCAATGGCGATCTTGTAATGGAAGAAACAAAGAATCCAATAGATAAGCGTTGTCCTATCTGTGGCTATCCATTACAATTACGTTATAAGAAAGCATACGGATTAAAACTTTGGATATGTTCTAACGAACCAGAGATATGCGACTTTATGACAAACGACTTAAAAGGTGGTATTCTGCCAATTATGAAATGTGATAAATGTCGTGATGGCTATATGATTGTCAAGCAGGGTAAAAATGGCAGTGATCCATTCTTAGGTTGCACTAATTATAAGCCAAATAGGAGTGGGTGTAGTAATATGATCTCAAAGAAAGATTATTTGAATCATTATAAGGAATAATTGCAGACTTCTGAGATTTATACATAGGTATTTCTGATACTTCTCTCTATAGTTCAGAAAGTGGATGATTCATAAGTTCCTGATTCAGTTCATACCGAGGACATGTATTAGCCATTGATTGACGAGTAAAGGAAGACTGAGCTCTCAACTTCTTATAAATGCCATAGTTACTGGTTCCTGGCATTTGAAAAATAAGCGAAGAAAGTTTGGTTTTCTCCTAATTTAATCGTATCTTTGCAGGTAGAAACTTAATTCAAAAAAAATTATAGCTATGAAGAACGAAACTATTTGGAGTAAGTTGATGATCGTAGTGATGATGTCACTGATGTTGGTATCATGCGGTGGTGATGACTCAGATGACGGGTCTAGAGGAAATGAACTGGTAACGAAAGCTGTTGGCACGTGGATGTGTACTTCGAGTACGGATAGTGCTCGTGGTGCTTCAGTTGATGGATTGATGGTGGGCAAACAGATTACAATTAATAATAATGGGACATATACTTCCACAGCATCTACTTTTGGCTATTCTGGTACTTACACCATAAAGGGTAACTCTATTACAGCAAAGAGTGAAAATGGTGACACATTCGTGGTAACAGTAACTATTAGTGGCGATAAGATGACGTGGAATGGAACTGCCAGCAACGGAACTTCATTCCATTATGTATTCATCAGGGAATCGTAAGTAAACCTCACATGAGGATTGTGAGAATATGTCATAGGACGGGTAAGTGACATATGAATCCGCATGATCTGTGCTCACATGGGAACTAATCCCCTTGTGAGCAGAGCAAGAATCGTCCCGATTTTAATTTATGAGGTCATCTAAAACGATAAATGCAGAAACTTCGAAACTTGTTGATAATGAGTGATTTGCATCGCTTTTTTAATAAAAAAGTGATTTAAGTGATTGTATTTTTTGTAAATCTATATATTACTAAATTAATTATCCCCATAATTATTTTTGCTATATATATAAATTCGTGTATTATAGAATCACTTAAATCACCTGATGTGGCTGAAACGCCGATAAATAAAGGCTTCAAACGAGGTGATTAAAGCCTCCAAACGAATTAATTAAAGGCTTTAAATGAATATAGAAGCAAATATGTCATGGGACTGGTAAGGGATGTAACTAACAATATCAATTTTTAGGTACACATTTTGTCTTTTCAGATAAAATGTGTACCTTTGCATCCGTTTTATGTGATAATTATATTAATAAGGTATAAGGAATATATGATAACAGTTACAAATCTCGCTATTCAATTTGGCAAGAAAACACTTTATAAGGACGTTAACCTGAAGTTCACCAGTGGTAATATCTATGGTATCATCGGCGCCAATGGTGCCGGCAAGTCTACCCTGCTCCGTGCTATCAGTGGAGAACTGGAACCCAACAAGGGTACTGTGGAGCTGGCTCCTGGCGAGCGTCTGTCAGTACTGGAACAGGACCACTTCAAATACGATGAGTTTACTGTGATGGACACAGTACTGATGGGTCACCAGCCCCTGTGGAAGAACATGAAGGAGCGTGAGGCACTCTATGCCAAAGACGAGATGACGGAGGAAGACGGCAACCGTGCCGCCGACTTGGAGATGGCTTTCGCAGAGATGAACGGTTGGGAGGCAGAGAGCGAGGCAGCACAGTTGTTGCAGAACCTCGGTGTGCCAGAAGGACAGCATTACAAGCAGATGGCAGAGATCTCCAATAACGAGAAGGTACGTGTGATGCTTGCCAAGGCACTCTTCGGACATCCCGACAACCTGTTGCTCGACGAGCCTACCAACGACCTCGACCTCGACACCGTACAATGGTTGGAGGAATACCTCTCTAACTTAGAGCAGTGCGTCCTGGTTGTCAGCCACGACCGTCACTTCCTCGATGCCGTATCGACCCAGACCGTAGATATCGACTTCGGAAAGGTCACCCTGTTCTCAGGAAACTACTCTTTCTGGTATGAGTCGAGTCAGCTCGCCCTTCGTCAGCAGCAGAACCAGAAGATGAAAGCCGAGGAGAAGCGCAAGCAGTTGGAGGAGTTCATCCGTCGCTTCTCTGCCAATGTGGCAAAATCCAAGCAGACGACATCCCGTAAGAAGATGTTGGAGAAACTGAATGTCGAGGAGATCACCCCATCTACCCGTAAGTATCCTGGTATCATCTTCTCGATGGAGCGTGAGCCTGGTACACAGATACTGGAAGTGGAAGGACTGAAGGCTGTAGACGCTGACGGCACCGTACTCTTCGACCATGTGGACTTCACGATAGAGAAAGGACAGAAGACTGTATTTTTGTCACATAACCCCAAGGCGATGACCGCGCTCTTCGAGATTATCAACGGTAATCGTGAGGCAGACGCCGGTACTTACAAATGGGGTGTCACCATCACGACAGCCTATCTCCCACTCGACAACACCGCTTTCTTCCAGAGTGAGATGAACCTGGTAGACTGGCTCAGCCAGTACGGCACAGGTAATGAAGTGATGATGAAGTCCTTCTTAGGTCGTATGCTCTTCAAGGAAGAGGATGTGCTGAAGCATGTCAATGTGCTCAGCGGTGGTGAGAAAATGCGTTGTATGATAGCCCGTATGCAGTTGAAGAACGCTAACTGTCTCATCCTCGACACACCTACCAACCACCTGGACCTGGAGTCTATTCAGGCTTTCAACAACAACCTGATCTCCTTCAAGGGTAATATCCTGTTTGCATCCCACGACCACGAGTTCATCAATACCGTTGCCGACCGTATCATCGAGTTGACACCTAAAGGTACCATTGACAAGCTCATGACTTACGATGACTACATCTATGACGAGGCTATTAAGGAGAGGAAAGCAGAACTGTATTCATAATCATGGCACGGAATTTGCTGTATAACCTATAAATAATATTAAGCTATGAAAGAAGAAGAAAAGAATCATCTGGAAGAGGAAGAGATTGAGAATTTAAAGAACTCTGAGAACTCCGAGAACTCTGAGAACTCCGAGAACTCTGAGAGCTCCGAGAGCTCCGAGAACTCCGAGAACTCCGAGGAGAAAGACCCTTTAGAGGCTGCACAGGAGGAGATCGAGCAGTTGAAGACACAGATACTCTATAAGACCGCTGAGTTTGACAACTACCGCAAGCGCACCCTGAAAGAGAAGGCCGAACTGATCCTGAATGGCGGCGAGAAAGCTGTCAGCGCCATCCTGCCCGTCATCGACGATATGGAGCGTGCGATGGAGAATGGAGAGAAGACAGACGACCCCGCCGTGCTTCGTGAAGGGATGGAACTCATCTATCATAAGTTCATGAAGGCACTCGAAGGACTGGGTGTAAAGAAGATAGAGACTGAGAATGCAGATTTCGATACCGACTTGCATGAGGCTGTCGCTATGGTACCTGGAATGGGTGACGACAAGAAAGGCAAGGTGATTGACTGTCTGCAGACAGGTTATCAGTTAAACGAAAAAGTAATTCGCCACGCCAAAGTGGCAGTAGGACAGTAAGATGTCTGATGTAAGATGTCTGATGTAAGATGTAAGAAGTAAACGTAATCTATGGCACAAAAAAGAGACTATTACGAGGTGCTTGGCGTTGATAAGAACGCTACAGAAGACCAGATCAAGAAGGCGTATCGCACCATCGCCATCAAATATCACCCCGACCGCAATCCCGGCAACAAGGAAGCTGAAGAGAAATTCAAGGAGGCAGCCGAGGCATATGACGTATTGCACGACCCACAGAAGCGTCAGCAATACGACCAGTTTGGATTCAACGGACCGCAAGGCGGTTTCGGAGGATTCAATGCCACCAGTATGAATATGGACGACATCTTCTCGATGTTCGGCGATATCTTTGGCGGTCGAGCAGGTTTCGGCGGCTTTGGCGGCAGTTCCCATCGTGGTCCTCAGCAGCATCGTGGTAGTGATCTTCGCCTGAAGGTTCGTCTTACCCTTGAGGAGATCTCCACTGGTGTCACCAAGAAGTTCAAGGTCCGCAAGGACATCCCCTGCTCTCACTGTCATGGTACTGGTGCGGAAGATGGCAGTGGCACAGAGATCTGTCCGACATGTCACGGAAGCGGTGTGATCACCCATACCACACAGAGCATCTTCGGAATGATGCAGACTCAAGGCACCTGTCCCAACTGTAACGGTTCCGGTCATGTGATCAAGAACAAATGTCGTCAGTGCGGCGGTACTGGTGTTGAGAAAGGTGAGGAAGTCGTTGAGATCAAGATTCCCGCAGGTGTGGCAGAGGGTATGATTATCAATGTTCCAGGCAAAGGAAACGCCGGACACAACAAAGGTATCAATGGTGACATCCAGGTGTTTGTCGAAGAGATAGAGGACGAGCGTTTCATCCGTGATGACAACGACCTTATTTATAACTTGCTACTCGATTTCCCGACAGCCGCACTGGGTGGCGACGTAGAGATACCTACCATACAAGGTACTAAGCTGAGAGTCAAGATGGAGCCGGGCACACAGCCTGGTAAGACGCTCCGACTGAGAGGTAAGGGACTACCTGCCGTACAGGGTTATGGCCGTGGTAACGGTGACCTGGTCGTCAATGTCAGTGTCTATGTCCCGAAAACTTTAAGTCGTGAGGAGAAGGAAGCTATTGAGCGTTTCAAGCACAGCGATCATTTCCAAGGAGACGCCGCTACCAAGCGCTCTATCTTCCAGCGTTTCAAGAACTATTTCAATTAATCCGCTTTCACCATGAATTACCAAGAGACCTGCGAATATCTTTATCACCAAATGCCCATGTTCGAACGACAAGGGGCAACAGGATATAAGGAGGGCTTGAGTAATACATGGACATTGGACGAGCATTTCGGACATCCGCATCAGCAATATGCTACCATCCATGTGGGTGGAACCAACGGAAAAGGTTCTGTTTCCCATACCCTTGCCGCCTTCTTACAGGAATGTGGCTATCGTGTGGGACTGTATACTTCCCCCCACCTGGTGGACTTCAGGGAGCGTATCCGTGTCAACGGGGAGATGATTCCTGAGGAATATGTGATAAACTTCGTAGAACAGGAGCGTGGCTTTTTTGAGCCCCTCTCCCCTTCTTTCTTTGAGGTGACAACGGCACTTGCCTTTAAATACTTTGCCGACAAGAAGATAGATGTCGCCGTCATAGAGGTCGGACTGGGTGGACGACTTGATTGTACGAATATCATTACCCCCCTCGTCTCTGTCATCACGAATATCAGTTTTGACCATACCCAGTTCTTGGGCGACACCCTTGCGAAGATTGCCTCAGAGAAAGCTGGTATTATTAAGAAAGGTGTCCCCGTAGTCATTGGCGAGACCCATGAGGAGACACGTCCTGTCTTTGAGAAGAAAGCCCAGGAGACAGGTAGTGACATCTTATTCGCTGATGACAACCCAGAGGTTCTCAATGCGACTCCCCTTGCAAATGGCAAGATGCACTATACCACCCGTCATTGGGGAGAGATAGAAGGAGAACTAGGAGGTATCTACCAGGAGAAGAACCTGAATACTGTTTTTGCGGTATTGAAGGTGTTGTCCCGGAAAGGATTCCTGTCCGCATGCTCCACACCACAGAGTCATGAGCAATTCAGGAAGGAATTGGCTGACGCTCTGGCTCATGTCTGTAAACTGACGGGACTGACTGGTCGCTGGCAAGTTGTCAGCGAAGCCCCATTGACTATCTGTGACACTGGACACAATGTCGGAGGATGGACATACCTGAGCCAACAGATAGCACAAGTGGAGTGTGCCAAACGCCATATCGTGTTTGGCATGGTGGAGGACAAAGATATCAATCAGGTGCTGGATATGTTACCCAAAGACGCTTGTTACTATTTCACACAGGCTGCCACCAAACGCGCCATTAATGGAAGTGTCGTAAAGACGATGGCTGCCCAGCACGGACTATCTGGAGAGTGTTATCCCACTGTGGTTGAAGCATATAGAGCTGCCAAAGAGGCAGCAACCCTCAAGGATTTCATCTTCATTGGAGGCAGCAGCTATCTGGTGGGCGATTTCCTGAAAAAGTGCATTTAGTTGTTTTTAACACTCCATTAAACGTTTTTTTCCTCGTTTCTTTCGTTAAATTCGTTTTTTTTTGGTTACTTTGCATGTTAGATACATATATGTAACTAAAAACAATCAATTATGGCGAACACAACCGAAAATGCGAATTTGTGTGGTCTGAACCGTAAAGATTTTCAGACCACTATCAATGGTAAGAAAACAGACTTGTACATCCTGCGTAACCGCAAGGGCTATGAAGTGGCTATCTCTAACTATGGAGGTGCCATTTGTGCTATTATGGTACCAGACAAAGATGGTAAGGTCGCTAACGTCATCCAGGGACATGGTAGTATCCAACAACTCACCAGTGGCAAAGAGCCTTATCTTTCCACGTTGATCGGTCGTTGGGGCAACCGTATCTGCAAGGGACAATTCACACTGAATGGCAAAGACTATCAATTAGCACTGAACGATGGTCCAAACCACCTGCACGGTGGTACTGTGGGATTCAATGCCAAAGTATGGGACGCCCGTCAGATGGGACCTCGCTCCCTGGCTTTGCATCGCAAATCCTCTTATGGTGAGGAAGGATTTACTGGTGAATTGGATGTTACAGTAGAGTTTACCTTCACTGACGAGAACGAGTTGGTGATTGAATATCTTGCCACCACTAATAAAAAGACTATTGTCAACCTGACACATCACGCTTTCTTCAGCTTGGCAGGTACTGCAGATCCTACTCCCACTATCGAGGACCAGATTTGCGAGATCAATGCAGACTTCTATCTTCCTACTGACGCTACAGCTATTCCAACAGGTGAGATCCTGAAGGTAGAGGGTACCCCATTCGATTTCCGTACCCCGAAGTCTTTTGGTCAGGACATCAATGCCGATAACGAGCAAATTAAGTTCGGAAAAGGCTTTGACCATAACTATGTACTCAACAAGCGTGAAGAGGGAGAACTGAGCTTTGCCGCCAAGATCACCGAACCAAAGAGCGGTCGTACGATGGAGTGTTACACCACAGAACCGGGTCTGCAGCTCTACACGGCAAACTACGCCAGTGGCTATAAGGGTGCCAACGGATGCACCTTCCCATTCAGAAGCGCGGTATGTCTGGAAGCACAGCACTTCCCCGATACACCAAACCGTCCCTACTTCCCATCTGTAGTCCTTAATCCTGGTCAGCAATACAAGCAGAAGACAGTATATAAGTTTGGCGTGGAATAAAGGACCATAACCATTAATTAGTATATATAAATATGAGTAATCAAAAACAGAATGGAAGTATCATTGCCATTATCACAATGATGTTCCTCTATGCCATGATTGCGTTCGTCACCAATCTGGCAGCGCCCATCGGTGTCGTGATGAAAAACGACCCTGAGGTAGGTGGCTCTAACATGCTTGCCATGTTAGGTAACTTTATGAATTTCTTCGCCTATCTGTTCATGGGTATCCCTGCAGGTAAGATGCTGACACGCATCGGCTATAAGAAGACGGCTCTTCTTGGTATTTTGGTAGGTTTCATCGGTGTTACCATCCAGTGGATTTCTGGTTTCGAGGCACTGGAAGGTTATCAGGACAACACCATTTACCTGTTGGGTGCGTTTGTATCAGGTCTTTCCGTCTGCTTACTGAATACCGTCGTCAATCCCATGTTGAACCTGCTGGGTGGCGGTGGTAACCGCGGTAACCAGTTGAACCTGATGGGCGGTACGCTGAACTCACTCTCAGGAACACTGACCCCCATGCTGGTAGGTGCCCTGATTGGTACAGTGACCAAGGAAACAGACTTTGTACAAATCAACCTTGTTCTGTATATTGCGATGGCTGTCTTTGCTTCCGCGTTTATCGCACTGGCACTTATCCCCATCAAAGATCCAGAGATGGGTAGGGTTACCGCTGCCACAACGTTCGAGCACACCCCATGGTCGTTCCGCCACTGCACACTGGGAGTCATTGCTATCTTCTTATATGTTGGTGTAGAGGTCGGTATTCCTGGAACACTGAATTTCTATATCGCTGACACCACAGAAAAAGGCGCGGGATTACTTGCTAACGCTGCTGCCATCGGTGGTTTCGTTGCAGGAACCTATTGGCTCCTGATGCTAGTCGGTCGTCTGTGCTCCAGTTTCATCGCTGATAAGGTTTCATCAAAGACCATGATGACGGTGACCAATGGTATGGGAATGATCCTGATCCTTTTGGCAATCTTCATTCCTAAGACCGTCATGACATCAATGCCTTTGTTCACTGGCTCTTCATTCGAAATGACAGAGGTTCCTGTCAGTGCTATGCTGCTGGTTCTCTGCGGTCTGTGTACCTCCATTATGTGGGCTTCTATCTTTAATCTTGCCACAGAAGGATTAGGTAAGTACACCGCACAAGCCTCTGGTATCTTCATGATGATGGTTGTCGGTGGTGGCGTACTTCCATTGATTCAGAACTATATTGCCGACAATACTGGCTATATGATTAGTTATTTCGTACCCCTTCTGGCTATGGCGTATATGTTCTGGTACGCTCTTATTGGCTCAAAGAATGTGAATAAGGACATTCCTGTGGATTAAAACAAAAATTATTATGATGGATATTGAATTTGTAAGAAGCCGTTTTATCAAGCATTTTGATGGTAAAACAGGAAATGTATATGCCTCACCGGGTCGTATCAACCTGATTGGTGAGCACACTGACTATAATGGTGGGTTTGTATTCCCTGGTGCCGTAGATAAGGGTATCATGGCAGAGATGCGTCCTAACGGGACTGAAGATACAGTGATGGCATATGCCATTGACCTCAAAGACCGTGTGGACTTCAAGCTCTCCGACCCTAATGGGCCAAAGGCTTCATGGGCACGTTACATCTATGGTATCTCCTTGGAGATGAAGAAATTAGGAGTTCCCGTAAAAGGTTTTAATATTGCCTTTGCCGGTGACGTACCTCTTGGTGCGGGAATGTCATCCTCTGCCGCTATGGAGAGTTGTTTCGCCTGTGGTCTGAACGACCTCTTCGGTGACAACAAAGTCAGCCAATGGGATATGGTTCTTGCAGGACAGGCAACAGAGCATAACTATTGCGGTGTAAACTGTGGCATCATGGACCAGTTCGCCTCTGTATTCGGAAAGGCAGGTTGTCTGATGCGCCTTGACTGCCGCTCCCGCGAGTTTGAGTATTTCCCCTTCAAGCCCGACGGCTACCGTCTGGTATTACTTGACTCTGTTGTAAAGCATCAGCTGGCAGGCTCCCCATACAACGATCGCCGCAACTCCTGCGAGAATGTTGTTAAGCATATTGCCGCCAAACATCCAGAAGGTAAGTATGAGACCTTACGCGACTGTACTTGGGAGCAGTTAGAGGAAGTGAAGGCAGAAGTTGGTGACGAGGATTACAAACGCGCTAAGTTCGTCCTGGGTGAGAAAGACCGTGTCCTCGCTGTCTGTGATGCTCTGAACGAGGGTGACTACGAGAAAGTAGGAGAAATGATGTATAAGACCCATGAGGGACTCTCAAAAGACTATGAAGTCTCTTGCGAGGAGCTTGACTTCCTGAATGACATCGCAAAAGAGAACGGTGTTACTGGTTCACGTATCATGGGCGGCGGTTTTGGTGGTTGCACCATTAACTTAGTACGTAACGACCTTTATAAACAGTTTATCGCTGATGCCAAGCAGAAATTCAATGCTAAATACGGACATGAACCAAAGGTTTATGACGTGGTCATTGGAGATGGCTCCCGTAAGCTTTGTTAAATAGCTGATTCGCTAATAAAGGTTAAATATATAGCCTAAAGTGTAAAAATAACACTTTAGGCTATTTCTTTTCATTGTTATATCAAAAATAAGTAGTAACTTTACACACAAATTACTAACATATATAATATCTAAAACATACTAACAATGAAGAAACTAATGAAAACTATGATGGGATGTGGTATCGCATTGACCATATTCTCCGCATGTGGTTCGAAGACCGAGTCAACATTGACATTATCTGGTCTTGATCCAGCAAAATTTGACACTATCATCAACGAGAAGCCTGTAAAGCTTTACACGCTAAAGAACCAAAATGGTATGGAAGTCTGTATCACCAATTACGGTGGACGAGTCGTCAGTTTGGTGGTACCAGACAAAGACGGTAAGCCTACGGATGTGGTATTGGGCTTTGACAATATTGCCCAATATGCAGATACTTTGAACTCACCCTCAGACTATGGTTCTTCTGTTGGTCGTTATGCTAATCGTATCAAGGATGGTAAGTTTACACTGAACGACTCCACCTACCAGTTAAAGAAAAACGATGGTCCCAACTGTCTTCATGGCGGTGGGACAACAGGTTGGATGAATCAGGTATATGACGCAGAGCAGATTGGTGACTCTATCCTGAAACTGACCATTGTGGCAGAAGACGGTGAGAACGGTTTCCCAGGTAAGGTGACAGCTGTCACCACGTATAAAGTGACATCCGACAACACATTAGATATGACATGGGAGGCAGAGACAGACAAGCCAACCATCATCAATCAGACCAACCACAACTACTATAATCTGAGCGGTGATTTCACACAGCCAGGATATGACATGATATTGTATGTGAATGCAGACAATTTCACACCCAGCACCAAGCTTTATATCCCGACAGGAGAGATCAAGTCTGTAGAGGGCACACCAATGGATTTCCGTACTCCTCACGCCCTTGGCGACAGTATTCAATCATCTTTCGATCAGATTCAGAATGCTACAGGTTATGACCATAACTTCTGCTTAAACACCTATAAAGACGGAAAGGGAGATGATACACAAGTATGTGCCAGCCTCTATTCCCCCAAGACAGGCATCTTCATGGAGATGTTCACCAATGAGCCCGGTGTTCAAGTATATTCCGGAAATTTCCAAGGTGTTGGTCGTGATGCTGAGATTATCCGCAAACACGGACTCAAGTATCCCAAACATGTCAGCGTATGTCTGGAGAGTCAGAAATATCCTGACAGTCCTAACCAGAAAGACTGGGCACAGCCTGTGCTGAACCCTGGAGAGAAATACTATAGCCACGCCGCTTATAAGTTCTCTGTGAAATAAATAACAAATCATAACATAGAAAATAGTAAATAATATGGCATTATTAGACTGGATTGTCATTGGCGTTTTCTGCTGTGCGCTGATTGGTATTGTAGTATGGGTCGTTTCACAGAAGAACGACAACTCGGCAGATTATTTCCTGGGTGGTAAAGATGCAACATGGATTGCGATTGGTGCATCCATCTTTGCGTCGAATATAGGTTCAGAACACCTCATTGGACTGGCTGGTGCCGGTGCTTCGTCAGGTATGGCGATGGCACACTGGGAGATCCAGGGTTGGATGATCCTGATTCTGGGCTGGGTCTTCGTACCTTTCTACACCCGCTCCATGGTGTATACGATGCCTGAGTTCCTTGAGCGTCGTTTCAACAAAGAGTCACGTACCATCCTGAGTGTCATCTCGCTCATCTCTTATGTGCTGACCAAGGTTGCCGTAACAGTATATGCTGGCGGACTCGTATTCCAGCAGGTCTTTGGCATCAAGGAGCTCTGGGGTATTGATTTCTTCTGGATTGCCGCTATCGGTCTGGTGCTTATCACCGCCCTTTATACCGTATTCGGTGGTATGAAGAGTGTGCTCTACACCTCTGTGCTCCAGACACCTATTTTATTATTAGGCTCACTCATCATCCTGGTATTAGGACTGAGAGCACTCGGTGGATGGGATGAGATGATGGCAACATGCTCCATCCAGACCGTCAACGAGTATGGCGACCACATGACCAACCTGATGCGTGATCTGCGCGATCCGCAGTATCCTTGGTTGGGAGCATTGGTAGGCTCCGCTGTCATTGGATTCTGGTACTGGTGTACAGACCAGTTTATTGTCCAGCGTGTCCTTTCTGGTAAGGACGAGAAAGAGAGTCGTCGTGGTACTATCTTCGGTGCCTATCTGAAGCTCTGTCCCGTATTCCTGTTCCTTATCCCTGGCATGATAGCCTATGCGATGTCTACCAAGGGTATCACACTCCCCAATGGTGAGGTATTTACACTGTCAACTCCTGATGCTGCCTTCCCCACCCTTGTGGCAAAGATTCTGCCTGCCGGTGTGAAAGGTCTCGTTGTCTGCGGTATCCTTGCCGCCCTGATGTCATCACTGGCTTCCCTGTTCAATAGTTCAGCGATGTTGTTCACCATCGACTTCTGGAAGCGTCTGAAGCCTGAGACCCCTGAGAAGCAGCTTGTCCGTATCGGTCAGGTGGCTACAGTGGTCATCGTGATTCTTGGTATCTTGTGGATCCCTATCATGCGTTCTGTTGGTGATGTACTTTACAACTATTTGCAAGATGTACAGTCGGTACTGGCTCCTGGTATCGCCTCAGCCTTCCTGCTGGGTATTTGCTGGAAGCGTGCCTCCGCCAAAGGTGGTATGTGGGGACTGCTCTCAGGTATCATCATCGGTCTGACCCGTCTGGGTGCCAAGGTTTACTACAGTAATGTAACAGATGCTGCCGACAACTGGTTCAAGGCAGTATTCTACGACTTCAACTGGCTCTATTTCTGTGGAGTCATGCTGGTTGTCTGCTGTCTGATTGTCATCATCGTCTCCCTCTGCACCGAGGCTCCTGACGAGAAGAAGATCCAAGGTCTGGTATTCGGTACCTCTACCCCTGAGCAGATTGCCGCTACCCGTGCCAGTTGGAACAAATGGGATATCATCCACACCATCATTATCCTTGGCTTTACTGCCGCTTTCTATATCTATTTCTGGTAAGATAAGAGATGACATCTTTCTATTTAGAATATCAAAAGATATACGTGTCTGTCGACTGTATCATCTTCGGTTTTGACGAAGGCAAGCTGAAGATACTGATTGGCAAGCGTAAGATGGATCCTGGTCGAGATGAATGGAGTCTTTACGGAGGCTTCGTTCACATCGACGAGAGTGTTGATGACGCTGCCAACCGAACCCTCTTCGAACTGACAGGAATGCGTAATATCTATATGCGACAGGTCGGTGCTTTCGGAGACATCGACCGTGACCCTGGAGAGCGTGTCATTTCCATCGCCTATTATGCACTGATCAACGTAAAGAACTATGACAGCCATTTACTTCAAGAGCATGGTGTAGAATGGGTGAATATAGAGGAAATGCCTCCGCTCTATTCCGACCATCGTGAAATGGTCAACAAAGCCCGTATGATGATGAGAGAAAAAATCAAGACAGAGCCTGTCGGTTTCCGTCTGCTTCCCAGTCTTTTCACCCTCACCCAGTTGCAGCGTCTCTACGAGGCTGTCAACGGCGAGGAACTTGACAAGCGTAATTTCCGTAAGCGCGTCAAGGAAATGGATTTTATTGAGAAGACGGAGTTGATTGACAAGACAAACTCCAAACGCGGTGCTTTCCTCTATCGCTTTAACAGAAGAGTATACGACGAAGATCCCAACTTTAAATTATAATATTATGTTAGAAGAACTGAAAGAAAAAGTATTTCGTGCCAATCTTGACCTCGTGAAACACAATCTTGTGATTTACACATGGGGCAATGTATCTGGTATTGATCGTGAGAAAGGCTTAGTAGTCATCAAGCCTTCAGGTGTTGAATATGACGTGATGAAAGCATCCGACATGGTCGTTGTCGACCTGCAGACAGGTCAGGTTGTAGAGGGAGACCTGAATCCCTCGTCCGACACCCCCACCCATTTAGTATTATACAGGTCATTCCCTGAAATCGGTGGTGTGGTACACACCCACTCTACCTATGCGACAGCATGGGCACAGGCTGGCAAGGACATTCCCAATATCGGTACTACCCATGCTGACTATTTCCATGATGAGATTCCCTGTACTTTCGATATGACAAAAGACCAGATGGCGGAATATGAGTACAACACTGGTGTGGTCATTGTCAACCGCATCGAGGCAGGTAATATCAATCCCGTCCACACCCCCGGTGTATTGGTCAAGAACCATGGTCCTTTCTCTTGGGGAAAAGATCCTGACAATGCCGTTTATAACGCTGTCGTCATGGAACAGGTTGCCAAGATGGCATTTGTCTCCTTCTCGGTCAATCCGGACACGACTATGAATCCCCTGCTCATCGAGAAGCATTTCTCTCGCAAGCACGGACCTAACGCCTACTATGGACAGAAGAAAAAATAAACAATAAAACCAAAAGTAACTAACAAAACAATGACAAAAGCATTTAATAATTATGAGATATGGTGGGTAACTGGTGCCCAGCTGTTATACGGAGGTGACGCTGTCGTACAGGTGGACGGTCACTCCAAGGAGATGGTAGAAGGTCTGAACAACAGCGGTATCATCCCTATTAAGGTAGTATATAAAGGAACGGCAAACAGCTCGAAAGAGGTGGAAGATGTCATGAAAGCTGCCAATAACGACGAGAAGTGTGTGGGTATCATCACATGGATGCACACCTTCTCACCTGCTAAGATGTGGATCAAGGGTCTGCAAGACTTACAGAAGCCGTTGCTTCATTTCCACACCCAGTACAATGCGGAGATCCCCTGGGAGACGATGGATATGGACTTTATGAACCTCAACCAGAGTGCTCATGGTGATATCGAGTTCGGACATATCTGTACTCGTATGCGTGTTCCCCGTAAGGTTGTTTGCGGCTATTGGAAGGATGCCGCTGCCCAGAAACAGATTGCCGTCTGGGCACGTGTCGCCGCCGGTGTTGCCGATGCCAAGAACGTACGCTGTCTGATGTTCGGTATGAACATGAACAATGTTGCCGTCACGGATGGTGACCGTGTGGAGTTCGAGCAGCGTCTCGGCTATCATGTCGACTACTACCCCGTCAGTTCCATGATGGACTACTGGAAGAAGGTCACCGACAAGGAGGTTGACGAGCTCGTGGAAGTCTATAAGAAAGAATATACCATTAAGATTGACGAGAGTGGCGAGGAGGTTTACTGGCAGAAAGTCCGTAATGCCGCCCGTGCAGAGATAGCCCTTCGCCGTGTCCTGAAAGACGAGGGAGCCACCGCGTTTACCACCAATTTCGATGACCTTGGTGATGCTGATATCAACCAGCCAGACTTCTGTGGTTTCGACCAGATTCCGGGTCTTGCCTCCCAGCGTCTGATGGCTGAGGGTATTGGTTTTGGTGCAGAGGGCGACTGGAAGACCGCTTGTCTCTATCGCACCCTTTGGGTCATCTCACAGGGACTGCCTACTGGTTGCTCGTTCCTGGAGGACTACACCCTCAACTTCGCCGGCGACCGCAGCTCTTGTCTGCAGAGCCACATGCTCGAGGTTTGTCCGCTGATCGCTGTCGACAAACCCAAACTGGAGGTTCACTTCCTCGGAATTGGTATCCGCAAGCAACAGACCGCCCGTCTGGTATTCACTTCCAAAGTAGGACGTGGCATCAAGGCTACAGTGGTTGACCTCGGCAACCGCTTCCGCCTGATCTCTCAGGAAGTAGAGTGCATCGAGCCGAAACCCATGCCTAACCTGCCTGTCGCCTCCGCTTTGTGGGTTCCACAGCCGACCTTCGAGATTGGCGCCGGCGCATGGATCCTCGCTGGTGGTACACACCACAGTGCTTTCTCCTATGATATCACCGAGGAGTACTGGGAGGACTTCGCCGAGATTCTTGGTATCGAGTATGTCAAGATCAACAAGGACACGAAGACCTACGAGTTCAAGCAACAGTTGCAAAGCAACGAAGTATACTATATGTTAAACAAAGCATTGCGTTAAACTATGGATATCAAACAAGCAAAACAAACGATAGAAGCTGGTAAGGCGACTCTCGGTATCGAGTTTGGCTCTACCCGTATCAAGGCCGTCCTCATCGACGAGCAGAACAAACCCATCGCACAGGGAGCTCACGAGTGGGAGAACCAACTCGTTGACGGACTGTGGACTTACTCCATTGATGACATCTGGCAGGGACTCCAGGACTGCTATGCTGACCTTCGGAGAAGTGTGAAGAACCAATACGAATGTGAGATCACAAACCTTGCCGGCATTGGTTTCTCCGCTATGATGCACGGCTATATGGCTTTTGATGAGAACCAGCAGATCCTGGTGCCTTTCCGTACCTGGCGTAATACGAACACTGGCAAGGCTGCTGCCGAGCTCAGCAAGCTCTTCAACTATAACATCCCCCTCCGTTGGAGCATTAGTCATCTCTACCAGTGTATCCTTGACAACGAGAAGCATGTCAAAGACATCAGGTTCCTCACCACATTGGCAGGATATATCCATTGGCAGGTAACAGGTCAGTTTGTCCTTGGTGTCGGTGACGCCTCTGGTATGATTCCCGTTGACCCCGCCACCAAGTCTTACGATGCGGAAATGGTCAAAAAGTTCGATGAGCTGGTAAGTTCGAAGAACTACCCCTGGAAACTGTCAGACATCCTTCCTAAGTCACTGAGTGCAGGAGAGGATGCTGGTTTCCTGACACCCAAAGGTGCCTCGATGATTGACACCAGCGGACACCTGAATGCAGGTATCCCTGTCTGTCCTCCAGAGGGTGATGCCGGAACAGGTATGGTGGCAACCAATGCCGTCAAGCAGCGCACAGGAAATGTCAGCGCCGGTACCTCCTCCTTCTCAATGATCGTCTTGGAGAAACCACTGAGCAAGCCTTATGAGATGATTGACATGGTGACGACACCTGATGGTTCTCTCGTGGCAATGGTACACTGTAACAACTGCACCAGTGAGCTCAACAACTGGGTGAAGATGTTCCGTGACTACGAGCAACTGATTGACAAAGTACAGGAGAAGCACCTGGTTTATCAGGTATTGTATACCCATGCTCTCCTCGGTGACCCCGACTGTGGTGGTCTCGTCGCCTACAACTATATCTCTGGTGAGCCCGTGACAGGTATTGCAGAAGGTCGCCCGATGATCCTCCGCAGTCCTGATGACAATTTCACCCTTGCCAATGTCATGCGTGCTGAGCTCTATTCTTCCATCGTCGTACTGAAGATCGGTAATGACATCCTTCTTAAAGAGGAGAAGATCAAGGTGGACCGTCTCACAGGACATGGTGGTCTCTTCAAGACCAAAGGCGTAGGACAGCGTTTCCTCGCCGCCGCACTCAACACCCCCATCTCCGTTATGGAGACTGCCGGTGAGGGTGGCGCATGGGGTATCGCCCTGTTGTCGGCATTCCAGACCCGCAACCCACAACATCTGTCTCTCGAGGATTATCTGGAGCAGGTTGTCTTCGCAGGCAACAAGGGAACATCAGTTGCCCCCATTGCCGAGGATGTTGCCGGCTTTGAGAAATATACCGAGAACTACAAACGTTGTCTGCCCGTAGAACAAAGTGCCGTTGACCATAAGAAATGATTGGTAAACGGATCATATCTGTCATGATGCTTAGTGCCTTCACGGCACTAGGCATTCATGCCCAAAAGGATTCATGGCTCTCCCGCAATCTGCGGAAGGGCATGAATTATATTGACTCCCTCTGGGAGAACAAGGCTGACCCCAATTATATTGAGGTACCTAAAAAGCCTTGGCGTGTCGTCGTCTATCCTAAAATCAACGAGGTATCCGTAAGAATGAATTCCGATTTCGATTTCAACAGTATCAATTCAGAGATATGGAAAGACGCGACTCAATTATCATGGTCCATGCATATCAATCCACCACTGGCTACATACCTGGGGGTATGGGTCGGTTATCGTGGATTAGGTATCGGCTATTCCTTCCCTTTAATCAGGAATGCGGGACGCTACTGGACGGTGAGCTCAACAGGTACCAACTACGGACTCATCTTCAGTCTGCGACGTTTTAAGACACAGGACATCAAACTTGATGCCCATGCAAGATTTTATGATGCAGAGATGGATGAGAAAGGGGTGCCCTATCAGAGCTACGCTCCCATCTGGGTCCGTTCCGTTTTTATCGACGGTTATTATGTATTCAATGGGAAACACTATTCGCAGGACGCTGCCTACAATCAGTCCGTCATCCAGCGACGCTCAGCAGGTTCCCTGCTCTTAGGACTCTCTTGGTACCAGTCGTCTCTTGATTACTCTGACAAGTTGAACGGTGAGTTCGTCGCTGCAGCCAACAATATCGGTAAAATCAAGGTCCAGCAGGCAAATATCGGTGTCGGTTACGGCTACAACTGGGTTCCAGCCAGAGGATGGTTATTCAACATCATGATTATGCCAACCATCAGTGTCTATAACCGTGTGAAGGTGACCAAGTATGACAGCAATTACGAGTTCATGGAATCGTCTGATAATATAGAGGATTATGGCACATGGAATGCTGAGACACATCAATGGTCGAATGGTAAGGCGAAGAAACCCATGCCTATAGATGAAAAAGACTTATCCTGGCAGAATGATGTCGAACTGTGGGAGACGGGTGAGGAAATCAAGAAGACCCGCTGGAAACTGAATATCAACGGACGCGCCGGTATTACCTATAATACCAAGAATTTCTTTGTGAATGTCTATGGACAGGTACACCGTTTCACCTATAACCACGACAATACGAATGTGAAGATGTACGACTGGTATGTCAACACCCAATTCGGTATAAGATTTTAAACCTACAACAACAATAACTAAAATGATGAAAAAGTTACTGACAATGATGGTCATTGCCTCTGCGATGACTCTTTCCGCATCAGCGGCTGACGCTGTCAAGGCGACCTTACATGCCGACCAGCCTGGTGCGAAGATCAACCGTGAGATTTACGGACAGTTCTCTGAGCACCTGGGCTCATGTATCTATGGCGGTCTCTGGGTGGGAAAAGACTCCCCTATCCCCAACATCAACGGCTATCGCAAGGATGTCTTCGAGGCATTGAAAGCTTTAAGGATTCCTGTGATGCGATGGCCCGGCGGCTGCTTCGCCGACGACTATCACTGGATGGACGGCATCGGTCCTCAGAGTCAACGTCCCTCTCTGCGTAACAACAACTGGGGTGGTACTATCGAGGATAACTCCTTCGGTACCCATGAGTTCCTGAATCTCTGTGAGATGCTCGGTTGTGAGCCTTACATCAGTGGTAATGTAGGTAGCGGTACCGTCAAGGAGATGGCCCAGTGGGTGGAGTATATGACCAGTGACGGTGATACGCCGATGGCTCGTCTGCGTCGTCAGAACGGACGTGACAAGGCTTGGCACGTGAAGTACTTCGGTATCGGTAACGAGGCATGGGGCTGTGGCGGTAACATGACACCCCAATACTATTCCGACTTATTCCGTAAGTATAACACTTACCTGCGTGACCAGGGGAGTAACAAACTCTACCGCATCGCCTCAGGTGCCAGCGACTATGACTATGACTGGACAAAGGTTCTGATGGAGAATATCGGCAACCGCATGCAGGGTATCAGTCTGCATTACTACACATGCTCTGGCTGGGATGGCTCGAAAGGCTCTGCCATCAATTTCAATACCGACCAGTACTACTGGGCTTTGGGTAAGTGTCTGGAGATTGAGGAAGTCATCAAGAAGCACAAGGCTATCATGAATGAGAAAGACCCAAAGAATACGATAGGACTGCTCGTCGATGAGTGGGGAACATGGTGGGACGAGGAGCCTGGGACAATCTCCGGACACCTCTATCAGCAGAACGCCCTGCGTGACGCTTTCGTCGCTGCCTTGTCGCTCAATGTCTTCCATCGTCATACCGACCGTGTGAAGATGGCGAATATCGCACAGGTCGTCAACGTACTCCAGTCGATGATCCTCACCGACCAGGAAGGTACTGGCCATATGGTACTCACCCCGACCTATCATGTCTTCGAGATGTACACCCCGTTCCAGGAGGCCACCTATCTTCCTATCGACATCGAGAGTGAGATCATACAGGTGAGCAAGGCATATTTCAAGGAGAAGGAAGGTGCCAAGGATGCAGGCTATCGCCCCTGCCCTCTTCTCTCCGCCTCTGCGGCAAAGACGAAGGACGGCAGTGTCGTACTCTCTCTCACCAATGTCAGTCTCGACCAGGATAAGACCATCGAGATCCAGTTGAACGGTATGGAGGCAAAGACGGTCAGCGGTCGTATCCTCACCTCGAAGAACGTTGCCGACTTCAACGACTTCCAGCATCCGGACATCGTGGCTCCAAAGGAGTTCAAGGATGCCAAACTGAAGAAGGGTATCCTTACCCTGAAGGTTCCTGCCAAGAGTATCATTGTACTCTCGCTCAAGTAAAAAAGAGGAAGGAAGTGGTCAAAAAAGGTTTTTAGCGACCGCTACGGATATTTTTGCCACCCGCTACAAATATTTGTAGCGGGCGCTATGAATAAATTGACCGCCCGTCAAAAACTCAAAAGGAGCTACCTTTCTCCCTGTTTCCCAGGCTGTTTACCCCTGTTACAAAGGCACTTTACCCCTGTTACAGATACTTTAGTAAAGTTCAATGTATTATAGGATGTTGAGACAGAGCATCGTCAGGTCGTCGTTAGGCTCTGCTCCCTGACGGAAAAGAGCCACCTGGGCGAACAGATACTCTATCAACTGGCGTGACGTTCCTTCCGGATGACTACGCAGGGCTGACGTCAGGCGGTCCTCGCCGAACTGCTCCTGGAAGGGATTCTCCGCCTCGTTTAATCCGTCGGTATATACAAACAGGCGACAGCCCTTCACGTTCTCACGCTCCTCACCCTCGAAGACGAAGTTCTCCCACAGACCGATAGGCACGTTGGGTTTGACCTCCATCACCTGTCCAGACAGCAGAGGAGGATTGTGACCACAGTTGCAGAACTCCAGACTGCCCGTCCGCAAATTGATTTTACCAATAAACATGGTCACGAACATACCGTTCTCGTTATGATCCGTCAACTCGTCATTGATGCGGGTGGCTATCTCAGCAGGCGCATAGCGACGCTTGGCAAACGCCCTGAACAGTCGCAGCGTCTGTGCCATAAAGAGAGAGGAAGGAACACCCTTGCCGCTGACATCACCCACACAGAAGAACAGATAGCCGTCCTGTATGATGTAGTCGTACAGATCACCTCCCACCTCACGGGCAGGTGTCATCTGAGCGTAAAGGTCTAGTCCATCAAGCTGGGGGAAGTCATTAGGCACCATTGACATCTGGATCTCACGGGCAATGCGCAGCTCCGACTCGATGCGCTCCTTCTGGGCAGACACCAATGCCAGACGGCGGGCAGCCTGACGACGGAAAACGACATACATCACAAGGAAGACGACAGTCAGGGCAAAAGCCACGATGATGGCTATGAGCCGCTGTTTCGTCAGGTCAGCCTCCTGCTGGGCTATCTTCTGCTCCTTCTCCTGAGTCTCGTAGACCACGGCAAGTTTCGCGGCGTCATCACGGTTCTCCAACTCCTGTACTGTGTCCAGCATCGCTATCAGACTGGCGGCAGTATTCAGTGCGGCTTCATGCTGGTGGAGTTGCATCTGTGCCTTGAACTTACGGGCAAGCACCGTGTTCAGATACTCATGGGTGTACTGCGAGTGATTCTCCACATAATATGCTTCCGACAGATCAACACATTGTGCCAGCTCTGCCCACCGACCTGTCTTCTCCAGATAAGAGGCGGAGTATTTCTGACCTGCCGAGCACTTAGCGAAGTTGGTGGCGAGAAACGCCTTATAATGCTGTTCCGCCTCCCGTCGTTGACCGAGAAGGACATACAGTCGGGCTAACGTCATCTCCATCTCGGCGGTACAGTTGTCTTTCACATGGTCAGGGATATCCTCGGCAGTGATGGTCCGCTGATAAATATTCTGCAGTCTGGGCAACCACCGCATGGCGACATCAAGGCTGTCAGTGGCGGCATTGTCGTTAATGGCGGAGACAGCCAGCATGAAGGCTGGATAGAACCATGTGAAGCTCTTGGCATTCTTCAGGAGTTCCTCGTTGCCGAGCCATGCTCGCTCATAGTTCTCATTACCCTCGTGATTGCGGTTCAACTTAAACTGACAACTGCCTATACTCGTCAGGAAGTCAGGAAGATAGAGCTTCGACGCCCTGCTGCTGTCGCTATGTGCTATGCGGACAGCCTCGGTGGCGTACTTCAGCGCCTGCTCGGTATTCCCCACATTAGAGGCGGAATTGATGAGGAGATTATATATAAAATAGGTTATCTCTGTCTTCTCATCCTTCAGACGCTTGTCGTTCAGTGCACGCAGGGCATAGGCTTCCGACTTGCTGGGCTCGTACTGTTCGGAGGCTATCTGCGCCCGGCGGCAGTTTGCCATAACGGATGAGTAGATGCCCTCCCGCTCCAGACTGTCAACTAACGCCATTGCCTGCTCCGGCTGGTCATCCATCATACTGTAAACCACACTCGTCAGACTGTCTATCAGCGCCATGTCCGTGCGACCGGAATGATGGCGAGCGCAGGCACTCAGCAACAACAGTAACATCCCTATATATAAGCAGTGTCTCATCTTTTTGTCTTGTTTCTTCTAATATAAACAGTATCTTACTTTTGCCCTCTTTTCTTCTCATACCAATCCCTCAGGACATAGAAAGCCTTTTTCTTCTCCCCTTGGTCAGAGAAGAGACCCTTACGGTTGTAGTAGTCCTGAATGCCATTGAGGACACGACGGGGCGAACGGAAGTCCTTCAGAATCCAGGGGGTAGTGCCAGCCAGTCCGTCAATCTTCTCCAGCATAGCGATATTCTCACGATAGAGGTTCTCCTGAAACTCCTCCGTCCACCGTTGGTTCTTGGCTCCATGCAGCCCATATTTCGCACCACCACCGAACTCACTGATGATGACAGGTTTGTCGTAAGGTATCTCCCACTCCATCTTCGATGCGTCGTTGACATCCCGATACCAGCCGATATACTCGTTGAAAGAGATGACGTCGACATACTCGTTCATATTGTCCTGTAGGCGGTTCTTATAGTTGGAAGCTGAGGTGACCTCCATCGCCATCGATATCAGACGTGTATTGTCTAATGAGCGTGCCTTCGTGGCAAGCCGGCTGAGGAAAGTGTCACGCTCCGCACTATGAGGTGTCTCATTGGCGATAGACCAGATGATGACATTGGCACGATTCTGATCACGACGGATCATATCCGTCAACTGCCGCTCCGCATTTTGATAGGTCTGCGGATTCGTCCATGCGATGGTCCAGTAGACAGGTATCTCCGACCACACCAACAGTCCCATACGCTCTGCCTCACGGACCGCATACTCATTATGTGGATAATGTGCAAGGCGCACGAAGTTACATCCTAACTCCTTCGCCCATGAGAGTAAGGTATGGGCATCGGCAGTGGAGTTGGCACGTCCGCCGCCATAGGCTTTCTCCTCATGGATACTGATACCACGCAGATAGACAGGTTTGCCGTTGAGTAGTATCTGCTTACCACGTGTCTCTATGGTACGGAAGCCTATCTCGTCACGGATGACCTCATCACCCATCTGGATCTCCACCTTATATAATATAGGGGACTCCGGAGACCATAGTTTGAGTTGGGGACTATGGACTGTGAATTGTGAGCTATGAACTATTCCTTCAGCATTCGTCTTGAAGGTTTTCTTGATTCTCAACTCTGGAATGGAGAGTGTTATTTCCTTGTCAGACTCCTTGTGATTCAGTTGAGCAGAGAAAGACAACTCTTTGGTTTTCAGATTGGTAAGTTGCAAGCTATAGTTCTCAATATATACCGGGTTCACCTCCGCCAACAAGACATCACGGGTGATACCGCCATAGTTCCACCAGTCGAAAATCAAGGTCGGCACATGTGCTGCCCGGCGTTTATTATCCACCTTTACAATGACGACATTATCACCATCTTGCAACAGGTCCGTGACGTCGAAGTTGAAAGGAGTGAAACCACCCTCATGATGACCAGCTAACTGACCATTGACATAGACATACGCTTCGTAGTTGACGGCACCGAAGTAAAGAAGAGTTCTCTTCCCTCCTCTCTGTTCTTTCCTCTCTAACCTAAACTGTTTATAGAACCACACGGTGCCTTCATAGAAGAACAACTGAGAGTCCTGCGTGTTCCAGTCGCCAGGCACCTGCATCACAGGAGCCTTGTCGAAGTCATACTCTATCAGATCCTCTGGACGCTGTGGCTTGGCATTACGGAAGAATCCCCAAGGTGTAGGATTCATCCGATAGTCATAATAGCCTTCCTCCTGAACATCCACGATATAATGCCACGCTCCGTTCAGGGAAGTCACCTGACGAGAGAGGATATTAGCCACTTGAGGTACCTCCTCCGCAACAACCGTTCCACAGGCAAGCAGCCATAGGAAACAGAGGAAAAATCTTCTTCTCATACACGTATTCTTTGTTTATAGCGCATCAAAGGTACGAATAAGTGAGCAAAATACCAAATATATTTGAGGATTTTCGAACGTGGGGCACTTCGAGACGCAGTCTCAAAGATACGAAAAATATTGGTAATTTTGCTAATTATTCCAAAGAAAAGATGAACCATTGGATAATTATGAGTATATTTGTCATTGCTTATTATATCCATCATCATGAAACTATACAGATTATTACTACTGATTGGTACATTAACCATGAGTGACTTCGCTTCTGCACAGACACTCAGACTGACAGAGGGCTGGCAAGTAGAGACCGTCAACGGATGGATACCGGCTCAGGTACCCTCTACCCTGATGGGGGTGCTGACAGCAAATGGTATGGAGCCTGAGGCGCTGACAGCTGCCGACTATGCCCGCATCGACAAGAAACAGTTTGAGAAGAGCTGGCGCTATCGTACAACCTTTCACATACCGTCACTGAAGAAAGACGAGCACGTATTACTGAGCTTTGACGGTATCTGCTATCGCGCCAATGTATGGCTCAACGGAAGACTGATTGCCGACAAACAGGAGATGGCAGGACCGTTTCGCCAGTTTGAGTTTGATATCACCAAGGAGACAGCCAAGGAGAACGAGCTTACTGTGGAGGTGTTCCGCGCCCAGCCTGGGGAGCCCAGTATTGGTTTTGCCGACTGGAACCCGCGTCCTGCCGATGAGAACATGGGCATCTTCCGTGAGGTGAGGGTGAAGGTCTGTGGTAACGTGGCGATATCACATTCCGCCGTCCGCTCAAGAGTAAATACCCAAACCCTTGATGAAGCGTGGCTCACCATTGCCACCGAACTGAGGAATCTCACTGACAAGGAAGTATCCGGCAGTATCCAAGGAACAGCCGACGGACAGCCGTTCAGCTATCCTATCCGTCTCGCCGCTGGTGAGAAGTGTCGTCTCACCATCCCCACGGAGATCCATATAGAACACCCCCGTCTATGGTGGTGCCACCACATGGGAACACCTGAGCTCTGCGACCTGCATCTGGAGTTTGTGGAGAATGACAAGGTGTCTGATGCGGAGGATATCCGTTTCGGAATTCGTGAGATCCGCAGTTATCTGACGGACGAGGGCTATCGCGCCTTCCAGTTGAACGGTAAGGAGGTACTGCTCCGCGGAGCTGGTTGGACTGACGAGATCTATCTACGCGACACCCCTTCCACCAACCGCCTGCAACTGGAGTATGTCCGCGACATGAATATGAATACCGTGCGGCTGGAAGGGTTCTGGGGTAACTCACAGAACCTCTATGACCTCTGTGATGAGTTAGGACTGATGATTCTCGTCGGCTGGAGCTGCCACTGGGAGTGGGAAGACTATCTCGGTTCTCCCACCGAAGAACCTTATGGCGGTATCATCAGCAAAGAGAATATCGCACTCGTCGCCCAGTCGTTTGAGGACCAGGTGATGTGGCTGCGCCGCCATCCCTCCATCATCGCTTGGTTTGTGGGCAGTGACAGGATACCCAAGCCAGAGCTGGAACAGTGTTACCGGCAGTTTCTTAGCAAGGAGGACGACCGTGACTACCTGATATCCGCCAAGGGACAGGTCAGTGAACTGTCTGGTCCGTCAGGCACTAAGATGGAAGGTCCCTATGAGTATGTCGGTCCGTCATACTGGTATCTGCCTGAGGCTCCCGGTGGTGCTTTCGGCTTTAACACAGAGACAGGTATCGGAGCACAGTTGCCTGTGAAGGAGTCCCTCCAGAAGATGCTGGGTGACCAGCTGTTTCCCGTAGACCGGCGTTGGGACATCCTATGCACTGCCTCCTCCTCGGAAATGAACTCCCTGAAGAAACTGAACGAGGTCATCCACTACCGCTTCGGAGATGCCAAAGACATCGACGAGTATCTGTACAGAGCCGACATGCTGAGTGCAGAGAGTACCAAGGCGATGTTCGAGTCCTTCCGTGTGCGCCGCTCCCATACCACTGGTATCATCCAATGGATGTTGAATGGAGCGCGACCAGGGATCTACTGGCAACTCTATGACTATTACAAACAACCCAATGCCGCCTATTACGCCGTCAAAAGAGCCAATGCCCCGCTACAACTGATTTATGATTACCATAGCAAGGCGGTATATGCTGTCAATGAGACCTTATCTCCCGCCCGCCTCCAGGCTTCCATGAGATTATTGAAAGGACAGCGGGCAATACAGGAGAGCCGACAGACAGAGGTGTCTCCTGCTATGGCTGTGAAGGTGTTCGACATCGACCTGACTGGTTCTCCCGCTGCCTTCCTGTTCCTCCAACTGACGGATGACAATGGAACCGTCATTGCCACCAACGACTATTTCCTGCCAGCGGAGGATGACACCTACGACTGGGCTAACACAAACTGGGTACATACGCCCATCACCCGGTATGCCTCCTATGCCATGCTTGACAATATGTGCGACAAGTCTTGCCAGATGACCACCAAAAAAATTGCGGAAGGAGTCTATGAGGCAACCGTCATCAACCGTTCCGACAAAGTAGCCTTCATGACACGCCTGACAGCGAAGAACCCACAGGGAGAACTGCTCTGTCCTGCCTACTGGTCAGACAATTACCTGACACTGGCTCCTGGTGAGACACGTACGGTGACCTGTCGCATCCCTACCGCTCCCAAAGAGGTGCTTTTCTCCTGTTTTTGAGATAAATCTTTCGCTAATTTGCTAAATATTCCAAAGAAAAGGTGATTATATGAAAATAAATGAGTAAATTTGCGGCTACGTTACTCTCTAACGCAATACAATTATAACTATATTTATATTATGAACGACAACAAAGTTATGAACATGGCAGCGGACAATATCCGAATCCTGGCTGCCTCGATGGTTGAGAAAGCAAAGTCTGGTCACCCCGGTGGTGCAATGGGCGGTGCAGATTTCATCAACACCCTTTACAGTGAATTCCTTGTTTATGACCCAGAGCATCCCGAGTGGGAAGGCCGTGACCGTTTCTTCCTTGATCCCGGCCACATGGCTCCTATGCTCTATAGCCAGCTCGCCCTCATTGGCAAGTTTACCTTGGAGGATCTGAAGAACCTTCGTCAGTGGGGTTCAGTGACCCCTGGTCATCCTGAGCGTGAGATTGCCCGTGGTATTGAGAACACCTCCGGTCCGCTCGGACAGGGACACACTTTCGCTGTCGGTGCCGCTATTGCCGCTAAGTTCCTGAAGGCAAAGCTCGGTGAGGAAGTAATGGGTCAGACCATCTATGCCTATATTTCCGACGGTGGTGTCCAGGAGGAGATCTCCCAAGGTGCAGGCCGTATCGCCGGTAACCTCGGACTCGACAACCTCATCATGTTCTATGACGCTAATGATATCCAGCTCAGTACCAAGACAGAGGTCGTTACGACAGAAGACACTGCTAAGAAGTATGAGTCATGGGGCTGGTATGTTCAGAAAATCAACGGTAATGACGTTGACCAGATCCGTGAGGCTATCAAGAACGCTCAGAAGGAGCAGAACCGTCCTTCACTGATTATCGGTCACTGTGTCATGGGTAAGGGTGCCCGTAAGGCTGACAACAGCAGCTACGAGAGCAACTGTGCTACTCATGGTGCTCCTCTCGGTGGCGACGCATACATCAACACCATGAAGAACCTCGGTGCTGATCCTGAGAATCCTTTCCAGATCTTCCCCGAAGTAAAAGAGATGTATGCTAAGCGTGCTGAGGAATTGAAGAAGATTTGTGCTGAGCGTTACGCTAAGAAAGAGGCATGGGCAAAGGCTAATCCTGAGAAGGCACAGCAGTTGAAAGACTGGTTCAGCGGCAAGGCTCCAAAGATTGACTGGAGCAAGGTTGAGCAGAAGGCAGGTGCCGCTACCCGTGGTGCCAGTGCTACTGTCTTGAGTGTATTGGCTGAGCAGGTTCCTAATATGATCTGTGCATCCGCAGACCTCTCTAACTCTGATAAGACTGATGGCTTCCTGAAGAAGACCCACGACATCGTACGTGGTGATTTCAGCGGTGCTTTCTTCCAGGCTGGTGTCGCAGAGTTGACGATGGCATGCTGCTGTATCGGTATGGCACTGCATGGTGGTGTCATCCCTGCATGTGGTACCTTCTTCGTATTCTCCGACTATATGAAGCCTGCCGTACGTATGGCAGCCCTGATGGAGCTTCCCGTGAAGTTCATCTGGACTCACGACGCATTCCGTGTCGGTGAGGATGGTCCTACCCATGAGCCTGTTGAGCAGGAGGCACAGATCCGCCTGATGGAGAAGCTGAAGAACCACCACGGTAAGAACTCCGTCCTCGTTGTACGTCCTGCCGATGCAGAGGAGACCACCGTATGCTGGCGTATGGCAATGGAGAACACCGAGACTCCTACCGCACTTATCTTCTCTCGTCAGAACATCGACATGCTTCCAGCCGGCAATGACTACAGCCAGGCAACAAAGGGTGCTTACGTGGTAGCTGGCTCTGATGCCGACTATGATGTTATCCTGCTTGCTTCTGGTTCTGAGGTATCTACCTTGGAGGCTGGTGCTGATCTGCTCCGCAAGGATGGTATCAAGGTTCGTGTTGTCAGCGTTCCTTCTGAGGGGCTGTTCCGCAGTCAGTCAAAGGAGTATCAGGAGAGTGTATTGCCCGCTGGTAAGAAGAAGTTCGGTATGACAGCTGGTCTGCCCGTGACCTTGGAAGGTCTCGTTGGTGCTGACGGCTGTGTATGGGGTCTGAACAGTTTCGGTTTCTCTGCTCCTTACAAGGTTCTTGACGAGAAACTCGGTTACACTGGACAGAATGTTTATGAACAAGTTAAAAAGTTGCTTGCCTAATGGAGATTAAGACTGTTGGAGTAGCCTGCGACCACGCAGGTTACCCCCTTAAAAAATATGTGCTCCAGTATCTGGAGGAGCATGGTTATCCTTACAAGGATTATGGAACATGGAGTGATGCCTCCGTCGACTATCCCGACTTTGGTCATGCCTTGGCTGAAGGTGTGGAGAGCGGTGAGGTATATCCCGGCATTGGTATCTGCGGCTCTGGCGAGGGTATCGCTATGACGCTGAACAAGCACCAGGGCATCCGTGCCGGATTGGCATGGATTCCTGAGATTGCCCACATGATTCGTCAGCATAACGATGCTAACGTACTGGTGATGCCAGGACGTTTCATTGATAATAAGATGGCGGAGAAAATCATGGATGAGTTCTTCAAGACGACTTTCGAAGGAGGTCGTCATCAGAAGCGTATCGACAAGATGCCAGTTCAACCAAAGTAATAACAAACAGAAAGGAGCGTTAGTCACGCTCCTTTTTTCATATATTCCGCACACATCTCCGCACACCGTTCTCCATCGACACCCGCAGAGACGATACCACCGGCATAGCCAGCACCCTCGCCACACGGGAACAGTCCCTGAATACGGACATGCATCAATGTCTCATTATCTCTGATGATACGCACTGGTGAGGAGGTACGTGTCTCCACTCCAATCATCACGGCATCATTAGTCAGGAAGCCATGAGCGTGTTTCCCGAAATACTTAAAACCCTCTTGCAACCGCTTGGTAATCATCTCAGGCATCCAGAAATGCAGTGGTGACGAGATGAGTCCCGGCGCATAAGAGCTCTTAGGCAGGTCGAAACTCAAACGCTTGTTGACAAAGTCTGCCATACGCTGGGCAGGGGCTGTCTGCTTTCTGTTTCCCTGTTGCCAACAATTCTCTTCCAACTGCTCTTGGAAGGTCATGACCCTCAGTGCATCATGACCATCAATATCCTCAGCGCGTACCTCAACCACCATTCCGCTATTACTCCACTGTCCCCCACGGTTGGAGGGTGACATGCCATTGACGACAATCTGCTGTTTGTCTGTAGCTGCAGGTATCACAAAACCACCTGGGCACATACAGAAAGAGTATACTCCACGACCATCCACCTGCGTGACGAAAGAATACTCAGCTGCTGGCAGGTACTTTCCCCTACCCTGTTTGTTATGATATTGTATCTGGTCTATCAGCATTGACGGGTGTTCCAAACGTACACCGACAGCAATACCTTTTGCCTCTATCTCTATCTTCGCCTCTGCAAGATAGCGATAGACATCACGTGACGAATGTCCTGTGGCGAGGATGACGGGACCTTTGAAAGAAAGGTGAGGGTTAAGAGTGGAGAGTTGAGAGTTCTCTGCCTCTACCCCTACTACGGTATCGTGCTCTATGAGCAGGCGTGTCATCTTTGTCTGGAAATGCACCTCACCACCACAGCGTAAGATTGTGTTACGCATATTCTCTATAACCCTCGGTAACTTGTCCGTACCGATATGCGGATGAGCATCAGAAAGGATATTCGTCGACGCACCGTGCTGACAGAACACATGGAGGATTTTCTCACTATTGCCCCGTTTCTTACTACGGGTATATAGCTTACCGTCCGAATAGGCACCAGCGCCACCCTCTCCGAAGCAATAGTTACTCTCTCCATCCACCTGCTGCGTCTTGGTAATCATCGAGAGGTCTTTCTTACGTTCATGGACATCCTTACCACGCTCCAGGACAACAGGGCGTAACCCCAACTCAATGAGTTTAAGGGCTGCGAAGAGACCACCCGGTCCGGCACCTACCACGATAACCTGAGGACAGTCAGAGACATCGGGATAGTCCGTATGCTGATAGGCGTCATCCTCTGGCATCTCGTTGACATACACCCGTACCTTCAGATTGACGTAGATGGTACGCTGACGGGCATCGATACTCTTCCGAAGGACACGGAGGTGTGTGATAGTACGGACATCAAAACCTTTCTCCTCGGCGAAATAATCCTTCAGCGACTGTTCGTTGGCAGCCACTTGCGGAAGAACCCTAATGTCGTATTCCTGCGTCATTCGCCTTCCTTAAAGAGATCATTGATCTCCTCTATCTCATCCTCGTCGAACCACTTGGAGAGTTTGCCTTTTGCTTTCTCCTGAATCTCAGGATCCACCTCCGTCCATACTTTTTTCAATACATAAAGCAATACGGCGAGGTCGTCTGTCAGTCCTACAATGGGAATGGCATCGGGAAGCACATCCAGTGGACTAATCATATAACCCAGTGCACCAATAATCATCGCCTTGTCCTTCTTGCTGATCTTATCACTCTGCAGCGTATAGTACAGGATCAATGCCGCATACACCAGTTTTGAGCCTGCCCGCCTGGCAATGCGGGAAATCTTCTCAACGAAATCCGACTGAGAAAACTTATTGGCATAACTCATAAAATCAGGTAATTCCATGTCTGTTCTTGATTTTTATTGATTATTCTTTATTTTTCTTCTTTTTATAGGGTCCGCGAGGACCGAAGTTCAACCCCACATAGATACTCAGGTCGCCAAAGATATTATTGGCGGCGAAACGTGACTTACGATAATTGTAGGCACGAACAATGGCACTAGCACCTGCATACCATTTTGTATTGTTCCATACGACACCAAAGCGACCAATACCATCTATATTGAAGTTGCCGAAATCGAATCCCTCGTTTTTCTGAGTGTCGTAATTTCTCTCCGTCTCACCCATTGATGTCTTATAGGCAAGTGCCATCGACAGACTGGCACATAACAGCCAGTTACGGGCAAAGACCCAGTTATAGGCATATCCAACAGAGGCATTGATGTCAGTATACTTGATCCTGTTGAACATCAGACTGCTATCCAGTTTCACATCCTGTCCTAACCGTTCCTTGGCGATGGTCTCCAATCGCTTATAGTCGAACTCGATGTCGTTCTTCAGATATCCGACACCCACCATCCAGGAGCCGCAACTGATTTTCTGACAGGTGCTCTGTGCAAAGGCTGCCGGGTAAGAGAACCGCTTGTGATTGAAGATGTAATAGAAGTTGATACCTGTAATACTCACGTTCAATCCGTCAAAGTCAAGACCCTCCAATGGTTCGGTATTAATACCCTGCCCTAAGTTCACACTCCTGATCTTATAGTCGTCCACAGAACGTCGATAGAAGACATCGGCACAGAAACGTGAACTGTAGATACTACCGTCTATCTCCAATTTACGGGCTCCACTGAAGAAGTGTATGTTACGTAGGTCAACGGTATATCCTAAGAAAATCCAGCGCCATCCGAAATACGGTCCCATACGGATACCTATCGTCGGAGCGAAGGAGATTGACTGGCTGGCACTCCCGGAAGTACTCAGCCGATAATAGTCATAGGTGTTGATAGACTGGAGCATCAATGCCCAGTTGTAATGCTGCGGCTCCACATAATTGGTGTCCACCTCACTGAAACTGTCAATCAGTCGTGAGAACCACCCCTGACGGGGTTTCTCCACACTCAATGAGTCTGTGGCACTCACCCCCAGACATATAAACAGTAATAACAGCAATATGGTTACCGCTCTTCGCATCACTCAGAATTTTCCTAATATACGGTCTAACGCCCAATTGACTGGTGTAGCAGAAACACTCGTACACTCACAAATGCCAAGTCCCTGCAAATGCTCTATCACCTTCTTGATCAGAGGATATTGCACGTATGGAGGATTCGGTACAGAGATACTCTCCATACCGTCACTGGTATGCAACCTGATAGGCTTGTAATCAAATACCGAGAAGCTCACAGATCCTTTCTCACCAATGAGTTCAATATGGTCCTCACGTGCCGACTCATGAGCGACGAAACACCAGGATCCACTACCTGGGAGCCCATTCTCAAACTGGAAGCAGGCACTCACGCTATCCTCTGCCTGATAGAGTCCTCCACGGTTGGCACAGATACCACGTGCCTCAATAATCACCCCAAAAATATCCTGCAGGATATCCAACTGATGAGGTGCCAGGTCATAGAAATAGCCACCACCCGCAATATCAGGTTGTAAGCGCCAGGGCAGTTTCCCGGTCTGGTCCTCTTCACGGGGAGGAACGGCAAAGCGGACATGTACATTGACAACCTTACCTATTTGTCCGCTATTCACGATATCCTTTACTTTCTGAAAATAAGGTAAGTAGCGTCGGTAATACGCCACGAAACAAGGAACCCCCGTTTCCTCACTGACCCGATTGACCCTCGCACAGTCCTCATAGGTTGATGCCAATGGCTTTTCCACATAGACAGGTTTCCCTGCCTTCATTGCCATAATGGCAAAGGTAGCGTGACTAGAGGGAGGTGTTGCCACATAAACAGCATTCACATCGGGGTCGTCAATCAGTTCCTGTGCATCAGTATACCACTTAGGGACACCATGTCTGACAGCATAAGTACGAGCACGCTCCTCCGTCCTGCTCATCACAGCAACGACACTGGAGCCGTCAACCTCCGAGAAGGCGGGTCCGCTTTTAATTTCCGTTACCTCGCCACATCCGATAAATCCCCACTTGATATAGTTCATAGTTCAGTGCTCATAGTAAACCTTTAGTGCTGGGCAGTTCATAATGATAGATATCACGACGCACTGCCATCTTCAGGGAGCGTGCCAATGCCTTGAAGATACCCTCAATCTTATGGTGCTCGTTCTCTCCCTCCGCTTTGATATTCAAGTTCATCTTGGCAGCGTCACTCAGACTCTTAAAGAAATGCAGGAACATCTCCGTGGGCATCTCCCCAATCTTCTCACGATGGAAATCGGCATCCCATACCAGCCAGGGACGCCCCCCGAAATCGAGAGCGACACTACAGAGGCAGTCATCCATCGGCAGACAATAACCATAGCGCTCGATACCTCGTTTGTCACCTAATGCCTTCAAGATACACTCACCCAGTGCAATAGCGGTATCCTCAATGGTATGGTGCTCATCGACCTCCAAATCTCCTTTGGTATGGATGGTAAGATCCATCATACCATGTTTTCCTATCTGCTCCAACATATGGTCGAAGAAGCCCAATCCCGTGGAGATATCACACTTCCCGGTGCCGTCAAGACATACCTTGATATCGATATCCGTCTCCTTGGTAGTACGTCTCACCTCCGCATAACGCTCTCCGGCAAAAAGGGTCTCTGCAACCTTGTCCCAGCTACCTATCTGCAGGAACTTACATCCAATGTTCTCCGCAAATTGACGGTCGGTATCCCGGTCACCAATCACATAACTATTGGCGATATCGTATTCCGGGTCTTTCATGTATTTCTCCACCAGTCCCGTGTTAGGTTTGCGGGTCGGTGCGTTGTCTTCTGGAAAATGCGGGTCTATGAGGATGTCGTCAAACTCCACCCCCTCACCTTTCAATGTCTGAAGGATAAAGTGATGTACGGGCCAGAAGGTTTCTTCCGGAAAGGAGTCCGTACCCAGTCCGTCCTGGTTGCTGACCATCACCAACTCAAAGTCGAGTCGCTGACGGATGAACACGAGATTGCGGATGACACCCTCTACGAATTTCAGTTTCTCAAAAGAGTCTATCTGCTCGTCTGCTGGTTCCTCAATGATGGTACCGTCGCGGTCGATGAATAACAATCTTTTCATATATCTAGCTTATTTTTCTCTTGTTCATAGGTCTCTATCGAACCATACATATAATAGATCATCAGCAGTATCGGCATGCAGAGATAGACCAATACGAAACCTGTCAGGAAATAGGTAATGAACGACAGGCTGTTGATATAGTCGGGCATTCCCTGCGGGTCACCATTCAGGACACCTTCCTGAGAGATCCAGTGTGCTTGTGCCAAGATGATGGCAGGCATACAACAAATACCCGCTAAGACACAGACAATCAGTCCGCCTATCAGACAGGTGGTGAAGATATGTCCCCAATGGCGCAGTCCCGTCGCATAGGAGGAACGAAGCTGGGAGAAATACGACTTTCCCTTGTTCATCATGTATTTCATAAACACATACAGCATCGGGAAATACAATAGTCCCAACAATATGCAAAGCACACCTGCTACCACCATCATCGTCATTGAGGCAGCAGGCATCAATTGATGCAACACAAATATCACGACCATTATCAACAGTACTGGCACCATCACAGTCAGAAACGTGAAGAAATAACCTTTCAGCGTACGTCCCATCATACGACGGGAGATGGCGAACCAACGTTTGGGAACAATCATTGTATTCGTGTCGTGATGCTCCTTCAACTTATTCAGTACCGTCGCTGCCGTCAGAGCTTCCACTACAGCATACAACAATATCAGGAAGAAGGTAATACCTAACGTTGCCAAATACTGCTGGGCGACCTCTGGTGATAACGCGGTTTTCAGCACCAGCTCCTGTCGCATAATCGTCGCCGACAGTGCCGGCAACTGGATGGATAACAACGTCTCCATAGCAGCAAAGACAAGCGCAAAGACTATCGCCGTCAACCATGACGCCTTGAAAAACAGGCGGAAATGAGTAAAATATAAACCGAGTCCCTTGGAGATTACGCCACGATAACTGCGATTTTTAAATAATATATAATCCATTCTTCTTTCTAATTTGGCTACAAAAATACACAAAAAAGACGAAACAGACAAAACCCTTGACAATATTTTGCGTGCCGTTTGGCTATTTAAAAGGTTTTTACTATTTTTGCAGAATCACAGGAAGAATTTAACTGCGAGAAGATGGAGAAAAAGATGAGATTCGTGACAATGGGTGAGATCATGCTACGCATGACACGACCCGACTACCAACGCATCATACAAGGTAATAAGATAGACGGCTTCTATGGAGGCAGTGAGGCGAATGTTGCCGTATCACTCGCAATGATGGGTAATGACGTCCAGTATGTGACACGCCTGCCTGACAATATGCTGGGTGTTGCCTGCAGGAATGAGTTACGCCGCTATCAGGTGGGCACAAGTCATATCCTCTGGGGCGGTTCTCGAGTAGGCAAGTATTTCTACGAGCAGGCAGCATCACTCCGTGGCTCCAGCATCGCCTACGACCGTGACCAATCGTCTATGATGACACTGCAACCCGACATGATTGACTGGAAGGATATTCTGAAGGATGTGGACGTGTTCCATTGGACGGGTATCACCTGTGGACTCTCTGAGGGTGCCAGTGACACGACACTCAACGGACTCAAAGAAGCTCAGCAAAGGGGTATCTGCATCTCCTGCGACATCAACTATCGCAAGAACCTTTGGAAATACGGGAAAGAGGCGCATGACGTGATGCTTCCCGCCCTCAAGGCCTGTCATATCATTTTCGGGGATACGGGGGAATGGAAACTTATTACAGGGATGACACCCCCACCCTTTGATGCCAAAGACACTTCCTATGAGTTAGACATTGACGCTTACAGGAAGTATTTCGAAAAAACACAAGAGCTATTACCCCAAGGCAGGTCTTTTATCATGGGAATCCGTAACGTCCTGTCGGCAAGTCATCATTTGTTGACTGGTGTGCTCTATGCGGATGGCAAGCTCTACCATACCGGTATCGTGGACATCAACCCCGTACTCGACCCGATAGGAGTCGGTGATGCGTATATCGCCGCTTACCTGCACGCCCACTTCCGTTGGCATGGTGAGCATCAGAAACATTTGAACTACGCATTGACTGCCGCAGCGATGAAGAATACTGTATTAGGCGACTTCAACCTGCTGACGGAACAGGAGGTCTTGGACACCATGAAGGAAGTGCTGTAAACATTAAATAATAAAAATGCCGCCTTTATGGGAGGCGGCAAAAGACCTATTTGACAATAACGTCCTCTTTCTTGACGAAGAGATAGTCATGTCCTGTCTTCAGGACATAATAGCCTTCCACCTCATCGGCGTCATACTCATCGGCAATGATTGTTCCCTCCCTCACCGTACCAAAGGGGATGAACTGAGGACCCTCGTCCGCATAATTATCTGTATAAAGAGGTGTATAGGCCCATTTGGCGATGAGCGTGGGTTTCCCATCTCCAGAATACCATGTCTGATAGCCCAGATATTTATTATATACCCAGCCATCAACATTATTGTTACTCCTGACCTTGCTCCATCGCTCTCCGCTTTCCAGCAGGATACCCCGACCAAGACCATGGAACTGCAGGGGCAGTCGATCCAATATCTTTGCTTTACTGGATGGACGCTCACGAACATTGAGGAATCCGTCATCAGAAGTAGCATAGACTACTGTTAACACATCGGGTGTGATGGTCTTCTGTGACCATAAGGCACTACACATCAGCAACAAGCCAAAAGAAAGGAGTATTCGTTTCATCATTGTTTAAGATTTATATTTGACGATGCAAATATAGGAATTTATGATGAATTTTCCAAATAAATTTGGTGTTTATCATAAAACTTTGTAACTTTACACCCCATGAGGGAATTGAAAGTCACCATATACGAGCACGCCAAGGAGTTGCCGACCATCCTTGAGGGCAACTATTTCCACAGTCCGGAACTGATGGAACTCTGCGAGCATACGCCTCGCCAAAAGCCTTTTATGGCTGTGGTGACAGAGAGTGACGGAACCGTGGTGTCTCACCTGCTTGCCGTCGTCTACCACAGGAGGTCATGGCTTCCACCTTATATATATATGAATGTCAGGGTGATGGGCGAAGGTGTCTATCATGTCAAAGATGAGGAGCATCACGAGCAACAACTCTTTGGACTGATGGCGGAAGCGATTACCGAACGGATGCAAAACAGGGCGTTGTATATCGAGTTCAGTCATTTCTCCCAGAAGATGTTTGGCTATAAGGAGCTAAAACGTATGGGATTCTTCCATGTGAAATGGATGAATATCCACAACTCGCTGCACTCCCGTACACCAGAGGAACGTATCACAGAACGCCAGATGAAACGTATCGAGGCTGCCCAGGAGCGTGGTGCCGTCACCAAACTGGTGGAGACCAATGAGGAGTTCCGGGAATTCTCCAAGCTGTTACGCCACCACAATTGGTTGAAACCACGACGTTACCTGCCTGCTGATGATTTCTTCCGAGGAATGATGGAAAGTAAACGATGCCGGTTGTTTATCACGAAATACCGCGAGAAGGTGATTGGTTGTTGCGCCTGTGTTCATTCCGATGGGGATCTCTATTTATGGTATTCCGCTTCAAGAAGAAAAAGTTACGCTATGTTGCACCCTAATGCCATCACGATATGGAATGCCATGAAACATGCCCATGCGGAAGGGATGCAGCATTTCCGTTTCATCGATGTCGGTTTACCCTTCCGACGTAACATCTACCGTGACTTCATCCTCAGTTTCGGCGGTAAGGAAGTAACAGCCTTCCGTTGGTTCCGTATCAGTATCCGCTGGGTGAACACCCTTGCCTCCTGGTGGTGGAGAGAGTAAGAAACGGTTAATGGTTAAAGGTTAAGGGTTAAGGGTAAGACAAAGTAATAAATCTGGATTTTATGCGTTATATAGGAGTATGAGTCGACAATTTCATATTCTGACACTATGTATGCTGCTCTTCGGCAGTATCATGTTGCATGCGCAGTCGTTTACCCTCTCAGGTGTGGTGAGCGATGAAGAAGGTAATGCCATTGAGCTTGCCACGGTAAGTTGTCTGGAACAAGGTGCTGTGACAGTAGCAAACCTTAAAGGCGAATACTCGCTGAATCTGAAATCAGCCGACTCGGTCGTCGTGAAATTCTCGATGATTGGTTTTCAGACCCGTACCCGTGTGCTTCGTAACCCAAAAGGTAAACAACGCCTGCTCATCACCTTGTATCCGATGAAAGAACTCGATGAGGTTATCGTAACAGAGAAACGCAGACAGACAACAGGTACGGACCAATTAGACACGAAGAACCTCAGGAACACCCCCTCTACGACAGGTAATGCCGTGGAGGAGCTGGTACAGCAACAGGCAGGTGTGTCAACCCATAACGAACTGTCCAGCCAGTATAACGTAAGAGGTGGTTCCTTCGATGAGAACTCTGTGTATATCAATGGCACAGAGGTATACCGTCCCCTACTCATCCGCAGTGGACAGCAAGAAGGTCTCTCCGTCATCAATAGTGACATGGTAGAGAAAATCGGTTTCTCGTCAGGTGGCTTTGAGGCAAAATACGGTGATAAGATGTCAAGTGCCCTAGATATCCAGTACCGTAAGCCCACACGTCTGGAAGGCAACATCCAGGCATCCCTCTTAGGAGGCAGCATCTTTGTGGGTTATGGTAATAAGAAGTTCTCGATGAGTCATGGGGTGCGTTACAAGACCAACCGCTACCTGCTTGGTTCCCTGGAGACGAAAGGTGAGTACAAGCCAAACTTCCTTGACTACCAGACCTATATCACCTGGAGTCCCAATAAGCGATGGGACTTGGAGGTAATTGGAAATATTTCGGAGAACCATTATAATTTCTCGCCCAGCGACAGAGAGACCTCCTTCGGAACCATGCAGGACGTGAAATCATTCAAGGTATATTTCGACGGACAGGAAAAGGATATTTTCCGCACCTTGTTCGGGACGGCGGCTATCACCTACCATCCCACGGAGAAGACACACATCAAACTGCAGGCTGCCGCTTTCCATACCAAGGAGCAGGAGACCTACGACATCCAGGGACAGTATTGGTTGGACGACACACAGACCTCGGAGAACCTAGGTGTGGGAACCTATATGGAGCATGCCCGTAACTACCTGACCGCTAATGTGGCAAGTGCCAAACTGACTGTCAACCACAAGATGAGACATCATGACATTGAGGGTGGACTGACCATGAAATGGGAGGAGATAGAGGAGAACGCCAGAGAATACGAGATGCGTGACTCCAGCGGCTATAGCATCCCTCATACGGGCAAGCGACTGGATATGATCTATTCCCTTGTCTCCAACCACAAGATATCATCGACAAGACTGGAGGCTTTCCTGCAAGACACCTACCGTTTCCAGACGGGTAATGCTGAGAAACCTAACCTGTGGACGCTGAACATGGGTGTCAGACTCGCCAACTGGAGCTACAATAAGGAGACCATTATCTCACCACGTGTATCACTGGCGATGATTCCTGGTTTCAATGAGAATATGACGTTCCGTCTGTCTACGGGACTCTACTATCAGGCACCATTCTATAAGGAGTTGCGTGACACCACTACTATTAACGGAAGAACCATCGTGACCCTGAACAGCGACATCAAGAGTCAGCGTTCCATCCATATCGTCGGTGCTTTTGACTACCGTTTCCGTATGGCAAACCGTCCTTTCCGCTTCACTGCCGAGGCTTACTATAAGATCATGAACAACCTCGTGCCGTATAATGTCCAGAATATGAAGGTCGTTTACTATGGCGAGAACCTTGCAAAAGGCTATGCGGCAGGACTGGACCTAAAGTTGTTTGGAGAGTTTGTACCAGGCACTGACTCTTGGCTGACATTCTCTATCATGAGCACTCGTCAGAAGATAAACGGGGTCAGCATACCGATGCCTACAGACCAGCGATGGGGTGTCAACCTGCACTTCACCGACTATTTTCCTGGCACAGAGCGATGGAAGATGACCTTGCGACTTGCCATTGCCGACGGACTGCCTTTCGGTGCCCCACACCGGGGACTGGAATACCAGCAGTTCCGTGCTCCTGCCTATAAGCGCGCTGATATCGGTATGAGTTTCCTCGCCTACCACAACGAGAATCGCAGCAACTTTGGACTGCGCCGGGTATGGGTGAGTCTGGAAGGACTCAATATCCTCGGTATCTCCAATGTCAACAGCTATTACTGGGTAACCGACGTGACTAACCAACAATATGCCGTTCCGAACTACCTTACCGGCAGACAAATCAACGGAAAAGTCATTGTCGAGTTTTAATAATGCTTAATTCTTAATTATCAATTATCAATTGTCAATTAAATTGTGTACCTTTGCACCTTAGTAATTTAAAACTCAATTTATTGACATATGAAGATTTCACACATTGAGCATCTGGGCATCGCTGTCCAGAGCATTGAAGAGAGCCTTCCATTCTTTGAGAATGTACTGGGGCTGAAGTGTTATGCCGTTGAGACGGTAGAGGACCAGAAAGTAAAGACCGCCTTCCTGAAGTGCGGCGAGGTTAAACTTGAGCTGTTGGAGCCCACATCTCCTGAGAGCACTATCCAGAAATGGCTGGACAAAGGCAACAAGGGAGTACACCATGTTGCTTTCTGCGTAGAGGACGGTGTTGCCAACGCACTTGCAGAGGTCAGCGAGAAGGGTGTCCGTCTGATTGACGAGAAGCCACGTAAGGGTGCCGAGAACCTCAATATCGCTTTCCTGCATCCCAAATCAACAGCTGGTGTGCTGACAGAGCTCTGCGAGCATCCTGAGTAAATCATCATCTCGTAATATCGAAATAAATTAAAAAACAACAATGAGTAAGCAATTAGAGAAAATCAAGCAGCTTATTGAGAAGCGTGAACAAGCTCGTCTCGGCGGTGGTGAGAAAGCCATCCAGAAGCAGCATGACAAAGGAAAATATACAGCACGTGAGCGCATTGAGATGTTGCTCGACAAGGGTTCTTTCGAGGAATACGACATGTTCAAGGAGCACCGTTGCCATAACTTCGGCATGGAGAAGAAACAGTTCCTTGGTGATGGTGTCGTAGCAGGTAGTGGTACGATTGACGGTCGTCTGGTATTCATCTTCGCACAAGACTTCACCGTACATGCCGGTTCTCTGTCAGAGACCATGAGCCAGAAAATCTGTAAGGTCATGGATATGGCTATGAAGATGGGAGCTCCCGTCATTGGTATCAACGACTCAGGCGGTGCCCGTATCCAGGAAGGTATCAACGCCCTCGCCGGCTATGCAGAGATTTTCGAGCGTAACATCCTTGCATCAGGTGTCATCCCACAGATCTCAGGTATCTTCGGTCCCTGCGCCGGTGGTGCCGTTTACTCCCCTGCCCTCACTGACTTCACCTTGATGATGGAAGGTACGTCATATATGTTCCTCACAGGTCCGAAAGTGGTGAAGACCGTTACGGGTGAGGATATTGACCAAGAGCATCTGGGTGGTGCCAGCGTACACGCCTCCAAGTCTGGTGTGACACACTTCACCGCCAAGACGGAGGAAGAGGCTGTTGAGATGCTGAAGACCCTGTTGAGCTATATTCCCTCTAACAATATGGAACTGGCTCCCCGCAAGAAGTGTACAGACCCCATCGACCGTCTGGAGGACTCTCTGAACGAGATTATCCCAGAGAACCCCAATGAGGCATACGATATGTATAAGGTGATCAGTGCCATTGTCGACGACAACGAGTTCTTCGAGGTACAGCCTAAGTTCGCCAAGAACATCATCGTCGGTTTTGCCCGTTTCAACGGTCAGAGTGTAGGTATCGTCGCCAACCAGCCTTCTTGCTATGCTGGTGTACTCGACGTGAACGCTTCCCGTAAGGGTGCCCGCTTCGTACGTTTCTGCGACGCCTTCAATATTCCTATCGTATCACTGGTCGACGTACCGGGATTCCTGCCAGGTACTGGTCAGGAGTACAATGCCGTCATCCTGCACGGTGCACAGCTGTTGTATGCATACGGAGAGGCTACCGTACCCAAAATCACCGTTACCCTGCGTAAGTCATACGGTGGTTCTCACATCGTGATGGGTTCTAAGCAGCTGCATACCGACCTCAACTACGCTTGGCCCTCTGCCGAGATCGCTGTCATGGGTGCCTCTGGCGCCGCTGCTGTGCTCTATGCCAAGGAGGCAAAGGCAAAGAAAGAGGCTGGTGAGGATGTGAAGGCATTCATCGCTGAGAAGGAGGAAGAGTACAACGAGCTCTTCGCCAATCCTTATCAGGCAGCCAAGTATGGTTATATCGACGATGTCATCGAGCCACGCAACACTCGTTTCCGCATCTGTCGTGCCCTTGCCCAGCTTGCCACCAAGCGTGATGCACTGCCTGCTAAGAAGCATGGTAACATTCCTATGTAATTATAAACAGGAGTCCTGGGTATGAGGATATCCAGGACTCCTTTAAAGACATGACATATGAAGAATGAAATTTATGCTGCCATAGCTCTTGCTCTTCATGAGTACAAGGGGAACAATGTCCATGACAAGGAACCTGGTATCATTACGATACAAGAGAAACAGACTCAATGGAACGGATATGCCCTGACTATGACAGAACACCCATAAAACAGATTCATTATGAAAAAAGAATATAAGTATACCATCAATGGTAACAAATATGAGGTAGCCATTGATGATATTATCGAGAATACCGCTACTGTCACCGTTAATGGTGAGGTATATAAGGTGGAGATGGAGCCTGAACCTGTAGAGGAGAAGAAAGTTGTTGTGCGCAAGCCTGTTGCCGCAGAAAGCTCCGAGAACTCTGAGAACTCCGGAAGCTCTGCCAGCATCAATTCCAACAACGCCATTAAGGCTCCCCTTCCCGGTGTCATCACAGAAGTGTGTGTCAGCGTAGGCGACGAAGTGAAAGCCGGTGATACCGTTGTCGTATTAGAGGCGATGAAGATGGCTAATAATATTGAGACAGAGAAAGCTGGTAAGGTGACTGCCGTATGCGTTAATCCTGGTCAGTCTGTCATGGAGGACGATGCACTGGTGGTTATCGAATAAGCCTCAGCGAATATACTAATAACAACAAGCATGGCTGTCCATTCAAAAGGACGGTTCTTTGGACTATTGAGTCAAAGAACCGTCCTTTATTTATTCAGAATGTAAAAAAGGTGTGTTATTCTTGGTAAATTGCTCACTTTTGTGTACTTTTGCATGTATATAATTATAAAAGCCTTCAACACCAAAAAGAAAAACATATAAATCAGTTACCGACTGAAGCCCACTTTGTTACCGACTAACTGTTGTTTTGTTACCGACTAAAGCCCACTTTCATACCGATTAAGGGCTTTATTCGACCCGATTAAAGCCTTCATTTGCTAATCACCCTAACTCTTAACCATGAACCGTGAACCCTTAACCCTTAACCCTTAACCCTGACCCCTTCCCCTTCCCCTATGAAGGCGGCACCTTCGACCCTTGAATGTGCCGCCTTCGACCCGAGGAAGCGGCACCTTCGCAGGCAGGAGGTGCCGCCTTCGTAACACACCCCTGTTAGATGCTTTTTATTCCGATGCCTCCTATCTCAGTAAATTCAGTGAATTTGGTAAGTAAATTCACTGAATTTACTGAGTAAACACACTGAATTTACTTTCATAGGAGATATCGTTGTCACCGTTGCCGCTATGTTGTTACCCACAATCCCTTGACAATCAAATACTTTTGCAAGTCGGCAACGGTGACAAGGGTTTTAAAAATTACATGTAGAAGGAAACCGGGAACTTTCGATAATACCCCTAACCTCCCACTAAAAATCCCGCAAACCTCGATAAATAAAGGGCGCAAGACCAGTTGGAGGTTCTGACAACCTCCCACTAACGTCCAACCCACCTCCCACTATGTTAGAGGTTAGTGAGAGCTTAGTTGGAGGTTAGAGCAACCTCCAACTGCCCGCAAACACCCTGTACATCGGCGTTTCAGAAGAAATCAGTTGGAGGTTAGGGGTTTTTATAAAAGGAAGCATTTCAATCACATTGTAGCAGGGATAGCAGGATTTTTTGTTTTTGTGTTATGGAGATTGAAAAACGACTGACAGAATTGGAGTCCTGCCAGTCGTGAGATTATTATCATTTGTGGATCATTCAGTCATCGACGAAGTCGCTTGCCAGAGCAAGAGTCCCCAAATTTTCATTAGCATTTAATCAAGCAAACCAGCCGTCATAGTCGGGGATTTCGTTGGGCGGGGTGGCGTCGTAGGGACTGCCTACCAAGATATTTGCTTTATGTTGCAACACTACGACCCTGCAGGTTGGTTTCTCGTATGCTCTCTTTTTCATTGCTGTGTCCTCCATTCGTTATTTGATTACAATCTTTTTTCCATTGTTGATATAGATGCCCTTCTTCGTGGGCTTGCCATTCAGTCGCACACCGTTCAGCGTGTACCATCCGTCAAATGATATCTCGCCCGTCTTGGTGTCAATCTCGCCGATGCCGGTAATGTCACCGTTGGCAGAGATGAGTTTCACGGTGATGCTTTGCGGTAGTTCCGTGTCGTCATTCGCTGCTGCGCGGTTCAGAGTGCGGGCATAGTCGGGCTCGTAGCCCGTCCACATCAGGTAGCACGACGTGGGGCGTATCTTCGCGCCGCTCTTCGCCCTCACGAAATCGCCAGCCTCGACGGTAATCGTGTTGTTGTATACTCCTTGCACCTCCTTGGTCGCTCCTGCAAAGCCATACACCTTGCCGAGTTCGCCTATGTTCTCTGCTGGATGTTCGCTGTCCGAGCCGTCGTACCAGTAGCGCGGCTGGTAGGTGCCGATGAAGTCCCATTTGTTCCAGCGGAATGACTCGTTGCTGCCGTCATACTGGGTCACCTTATTGCCGCCCTCGTTGTCCTGGGTGAAGATGGAGATGCCGTCGCTGTATTTCTCGATGTAGATGTACTCCAAGTTGTTCATATAAGGATGTAGCACCGTGCTCATTGTGGGCACGAAGAGGTACGGATGGTTGGCCTTCATCGTGGTCACTTCGTTGGCATCATCGCTGCCTACCTCGTTCATCTCGGCCATCCATTTGCTCGTTTGCGGGTCCAGATGGATGCCCGCGAAATCATAGAAATGACCAGTCAGAACGTCGCCTTCACCACCTCGTCTGAAGTCGTTTGGCTCAAAGTTGAACGGCAGCATCACCGTCACGGGCTTTCCAGCGGTGAACTTGCGTTTGTAGCGCAGTAAGGACGTCGTCAGTTGCGACGTGATGTCGGGGATGCCGAGGGGCTTGTCGTCGTACTCGATGTTGTAACTCTTTCCCCCGCCGTAGTCGTATTCCTCCACCAGGTCGCCATATATCGGCGTGTAGTACTTGCCGCCGAGGACCATGGTGTGGCCATACACCTTCAGGAAGCCGTAGTCGGTCGTCGGGTCGCCGAAGTGGGCGAAGTTGGTGGGGGCAGTGGCCGATTCCACAGCGGGCGAGCCTTGCTTCAGGAAGTGCGTGGCGACGAAGAAGCAGTTGGTCAGTTTGCCCTCGCCTTGGTTGTTGGTGCGGTGGAAGAAGGTGCTGTTCTTGTTGTTGTCATGTCCCCACAGTAGTTCGTGCTTGCCGCCGTTGTTGTCGTACTGGCCTTCGATGAAGAGGCAGTCGGTGAGCTCAACATACACGTCGTCTGACAGGCAGCCGACGAATCCGCCGCAGCCATAGGTCGTGCCGGAATAGTTGGGGTTGTAGATGAGTCCGTCGAACACACAGCCCGTGATGTGGCATTGGTTGTATTGCGAACTCAGGAGACCCACGAATCCGCCGATTCCGACGTTTGAACTGAGGGTATTGCTGTCGAAGGTGGTGCTGATTTGGGTGCTCACGTGGCAGTCGCGGATGGTGAGGTTGCCGTTAGCACTGCCCACCAGGCCGCTTATGTAGGAATTGGTGCCACCCGTGATGGTGCCCTCAACGTGAAGGTTGCTGATGGTGGCGCCGTTGGTATTCTGGAAGGGGGCGGTGTACATGGCATCGGCAGTGCGGTTGAACGTCAGCGTCTTGCCCTTGCCGTCGAAGGTGCCCTTGAACGGATGCACCATGCCCGCCATCGTTGTCACGCTGATGTTGGCGGCGAGTTCTACGGTCTTTCCGCTAAAGCCGTCGAGATTGGCATCATACTGTATGCGCTGGCAGAAGTAGTTCCAGCCGTCGGCGTTCTTGATGGTGTAGGTGTCGCCGTCCTGCGCGAAGTTGTCGGCGTTCATCGGGAACGTGAACGTGCCGCCGAGGGTCACGTTCTCATTCGGCATGGCGAAGGTGTAGGTATTGTCGCCGTTGTCGCTGATGCCGCTGTTGAGACTCAGGCTTGTGTTGTCGCCCGTCACGGTCAGCGTAGCAAGGCTCTCGCCCATCTTCGGCGTGAAGGTGACGGTGATGTTTTCGCCCGCCATGGCTCCAGCCTTGTTGATAGTGAACTGCGAGTAGTCGTTGGTAATATAGTGTCCTTCTATGACGCTGAAGTTCGTGGTCAGCACGTAGTTGGTGCTGTTGATTCTGATGGTGGCGCGGGCGGTGTAGTTGCCTGCGACATAAGGTGCGGCCGTTGTCCAACTGCTGCTGCTTTGCGAGGTGCCTTGCGGAGCGTACTCGACGGTACACGTGGCTCCGAGTTGCGTATCCTCGTTGAAGTCGCCAACCGCAGGGGTCAGCCATGCTGTGACGGGAACGCCAGGGTTGGCCATGCCGTTGGCGGCGTTGAGCGTCAGCGTGTACCGATGGTTGGCACCATAAAGGGCCACGTGGTCGGCATCGTCGCTGGTGCAGGTGGCGGTCAGCACATTGCCGCTGGTGGTGATGGACGATGTTGTGAACGTATGGCCGAGGGCAGCCTTCTTCGCTTTCACCAAGGTCACCTTGACAGCAGCATTGGTTCCCCCAAAGCAAAACATCTGACTTTCGTCGTCGCTGATTCCATTTCTGCTGAATGTGAATCTCAAATAATTGGTGGCATCAACGTCTATTTCGCCCGTAAAGGTGATGTTTTTCAGATTATGTTCATTACTTGACGCATAGTATTCGCTATTGTTATTACCTGTCTTCAGTTTCCCGTTCGCGGTGCCATTACCGATAGAAAGATTCATACCAGCGTTCTCGAAATAGACTTGATTGATTTCAACCTTGGTCACTTTGCCCGCGAGGTATGGGAAAGATACTGAAAGTCCATCCCTGATGGGCTTTTCGAACACGCATCCATCATTCCTCCATACATTGAGCCTGGGATTGCCAGTCCATGAGTAGCGCATCGTATTGCCGTTACTGACAAAGTCGGCAGACTTGCCGGATTCGGTGCGGTTTGTTCCGCCACCGTTGTACATCTTCCATGTCAATTCCATCTTTTCTGTTGCCTCTTTGAACTGCAACTCGCCAAGCTGGAATGTACCGTTGTTTTTTCTTGTTGCCTCGAAGCGGAAATACTTGTAGGCTTTCGTGTTGCTTTCGATGCTGAATTCCTTCGAGGTGCGGTCGGCCTCTGGCAGTTGGTCACCGTTGCTGTTGTCAACGGTTGCAAGAGTCGTCCACTCGTCGGTCTTGTTCAGTTTCGCCTTGATAGTCCACGTTGCTGGATTGTAAGCAAAGGACCAACTATCACCCGTCCAGAGGAAATACTTCTTGGGGACGAAGGCACGTGAGTAATGGAACTCCACCCAGGGATTGGCATTGCTGATGCCGTAAACCGTGCTTGTGTTTCCGTCAACCAAACTGTAATAGTCATACTCAGTGTTCCAGTTCGTCGACTGTCCGCCATCGACGGTAGGCACCTCGGTGACGAGGTCATAAACTGCTGCTTCCTGTGCCCACGTCGTCTGCGCCATCGTGAGCATCGCGGCGAGGGTGAGGATGAGATGGAATGTTCGTTTAATCCTGATCATACTTCTCATTTTGTTTCTTTTTTAATTGTTCTTGTATTATGGTTACTTTATAATTCTTTCATCAAAGTCTGGTAGGGGGAAGCACTATCGGTATGGGCATAAAGAAAGCGCAGACCCCGTCCCATATATCCTGCCAGGCCTGCAACAGCCCCAAATATCCTATGGTGGAGTCTGCGCTATGGTGCGCAGCTCCAATGGATATTTGGATTTGCTCGTTAAATCCCTTACGAGGTTGCAGTTCGGCAGGATAATTGAGCAATAAAAAGATTCGTGTTCCGAGAACACGGGTGCAAAGGTACGAACTTTCCATGAAAATTGGTCACGGAGGATGCTTTTTTTAGTCATTTTTACCTATTTAATAATATAATTGTGCATGAGAGGCGCCCGATTCCAGAAAAACGGGCTGCAACGGGGGCGGTGAAAGTGCAGATTCCTGCAATCCGTCCCTGCCGCGCCCGCATCCTGGTTGCCGCCCGCGGAATGGTTAAAAGTTTACTTCGTTTCATAAGCGTCTAATGTTTTTATTTAATAAAATATTGTTTATTCGAATTAATTGTTTATCTTTGCACCCAAGAAACAAGCATATTAGGATTATGACGACACTACAATTGAATGCGGAACTGCTTCGCGAACTGAGCATCATTGCTGAAGATGAGGGTATGCTGAAAAAAGTGCTAACTTTCGTGAAGACGCTGACACCTGCCAAAAAGACAAAAGTCGTGGCAAGTACAAAGAAGCCGTATAAGACGATTCCTGTATCATCAGATATCCGAAAATGGAGTGGCTGCGCATCGTTCACAGAGGATGAGATTGAAAGTGACCCACGTCTTAAAGCTCTGTTAAGCCGATGAAACGCGTATTCCTCGACACGAACATCCTGGTGGATTATGTACTGGGCCGTGAACATGGTGACGATGCTGAGCAACTTTTGCAGCATGGGAAAAATGGAACAGTGAGCCTTTCTGCCTCTTATCTTACTTTCGCTAATATGGCGTATATTCTGAAGGGGAAAACAGATGTCTATGGTTTGTTCCATAATCTTCATGAATACATTGCCGTATTGCCCACCGATGATGCTCAATTGGTGGCTGCCATGGGACAACGAGTTCGCGATTTTGAGGACATGCTGCAATACCAGTGTGCAAAGGCGGCAGGTTGTGATGTCATCGTGACGAATAACGGAAGAGACTTTGCAGAGTTTTGCAACTTGCCTCTTCTGACAGCAGCAGAGTTCCTGACAGAACTGAGCGGAAAGTAAGTGCTGATTCCATATCATCGTCGTTTGTACTTTAATTACTTGGTACATATATTTTTAATTCCTTATTATATAATCATGTCTGCTGACACCAACGGGCACTAAGCCTACGTGCTCCGGGCGCAGGCTAGGTGTGGAACCATCGCACAAACGATAAGATGATGACTTAACAAAACGTATAAATATTATCCTAAATATCCCTCAGGTTAATCCCAATATAAAGAAAAAAGAATCACTATAAAACCAGTACCCCGAATCGGGGTACTGGTTTTAAAAGTATTAAGAATACGATGGTTATACCCTGTTTCCTTCCTTGGGGAATACTACGCTGGGCTTGAAGGTCTTGGCTTCCTCGAAATCCATCAGGGCATAGGAAATGATGATCACCACATCACCGACCTGAACCCTCCGGGCAGCAGCACCATTCAGACAGATACAACCACTACCCCGCTCACCTTTGATGATATAGGTCTCAAAACGCTCTCCATTGTTATTGTCCAGTACCTGAACCTTTTCACCTGCTATCAGATTGGCTGCATCCATCAGATCCTCATCGATGGTGATACTGCCCATGTAGTTGAGATTTGCCTCGGTAACTGTCACACAATGAAGCTTGGACTTCATTACTTCTATCATCATGATTCCTTGTATTTTATATGATCAATTAAACGAATGGGAGTCTTACCACAATAGACGGTGATGCATCCTACCACATAAGGAGAGTCCTCCCAATTCTCAATGTCCTGTAAGGTGTTCCCATCGACTATAGAGAAGTACTCCACGTCCAGTCCATCCACCTTATTGATGTCATCTACTACTTTGTCATGCGTTTCCTTAAGCGTATGATTCTCAGCGTATTTGACACTTGCCTTCAAGGCTTTATAGATATTTGGCGCAATGGCTCTTTCGTCAGCCGAGAGCAAGGTGTTACGAGAGCTCTTTGCCAATCCGTCTTCATCACGGACAATCTCACATTCCACAATCTGGACAGAAATTCCCAGATGACGAACCATCGCTTTGACAACAGCAATTTGCTGCCAGTCTTTCTCTCCGAAATAGGCACGAGTCGGTTTGACGATATAGAACAGGCGACTGACGACCTGACAGACACCATTGAAATGTCCGGGGCGATGAGCGCCTTCCATGACAGTAGACACGGGAGGATACTCAAACTGACGAGTATCTGGTTCCGGGTACATCTCTTCCACTGAAGGAGCCAGGACATAATCCGCACCACATTTCTCTAACAGTTCGCAATCAGCCTCAAGAGTGCGGGGATAGTTTTTCAGATCGTTCTTATCATTAAACTGCGTAGGATTTACAAACACAGAAACCACCGTTATCGCATTCTCTTTCACACTACGTCTCACCAAGGAGGCATGTCCCTCATGAAGTGCCCCCATGGTAGGTACAAAACCTATTTCCTTTCCTTGCTTGCGGTCCTCAAAAAGCTGATTCTGAAGATCCACAATCTTATTGAATACTTTTATCATTATCTATTCGCTTGTGTACAAATCGGGTGCAAAATAACAACGTTTTTATCAAATAAGGAAAAAATATCGTGAAAATATGCCAATTTCGAGACTAAAAATCCTTAAATCTGCACGATTCTACGTTTTTGTGAATTATTTTTCGTACCTTTGCACAGATAAATTATACCGAATATGGCAAAAAAAATATTGTTCATCAATCAAGAGATTGTACCCTATGTACCCGACAGCGATCTTTCACTGATGGGTAAAGCTCTCCCGCAGGTCATGCAGGAGAACGGACACGAGATACGTACATTCATGCCCAAATGGGGAATCATCAACGAGCGTCGTGGACAGTTGCATGAAGTGATCCGCCTTTCGGGAATGAATCTGATCATTGATGATACAGACCACCCTTTGATTATCAAGGTGGCATCTATTGCCCAGACCCGTATTCAGGTATACTTTATAGACAATGACGACTATTTCTCCAAACGCCAGATGACGATGGACGAAAAGGGAGAGGACTATCCCGACAACGGTGAGCGTGCCATTTTCTTCGCAAGAGGCGTACTGGAGACCGTCAAGAAATTACGATGGGTCCCCGACATCATCCATGTTCAAGGCTGGATGGGTGCCGTAGTCCCACTCTATATCAAGACAGCTTACCATGAAGAGCCTTCGTTTGCCAACACGAAAGTTGTCACGTCCCTTTTCACGAAGAGCTTGAACTCCGACTTAGGCACAAACTTCAAGCAATGTGTTGATTTCAGAGAAGCCAAAGCGGAATTGCTGGACAAATACAACAAGCACTTTGACTTTGAAGAACTGGGAAAGCTTGCCATTGACTATAGCGATGGTGTCATAGCCGCCCATAAAGATGTCAATGAAAGTTTGCTGGCATACGCTCAATCGAACAATATTCCGACACTGGCATACCCGGGAGAGGATTTTGGGAAGGCATACGAGGCTTTTTATGAGCAGATTTAAAAATAAGGTATAAAAAATAAGGATAATATCATTAAGATTCTAAGACTTCAATGATGAGAAAATTACTGCTGATAGGGATTGTATCCGCCATGATGGCAACGATCTCTTCATGTGATGAAGACACGGTAGGTATTGGTAAGACATTAACAAGCAATGTTGACTTATTTTCCATTGAAACTGACACTTTTGATGTCGCTACGAGATCAATGATTGTTGATGCCGTGCAGGCACAAAACATCCACACTTACCTTGGTCGTATTAAGGATCCGGAGACGAGTGCTTATATAACAGCAGATTACACGACCCAGTTTACTATTTTGGAGAATGATGCTGACAGTATCTTCTTTCCTGAGGATCAAATCCTTTCTTTAGATGAGCATGGTAATGTGGTTGCTGACTCTTGTGTCATATCCATTCACCTCTCCAATTTCACAGGAGACTCTCTCGCCGCCATGAAGATGACGATGTACGAGTTAGCCAAACCTATTGAGGAAGGAAGAAACTACTTGTCCAACTTTGACCCGGAAGAAGAGGGATATGTCAGAACAGACGGTTTAAAGTACGACGTGATGTACAGCGTGACCAATATGCAGCAGAATGACAGCACGAGAAAGGCGAACGAAGGCAGGAACGTCATCAAATTCGTATTAAACAAGCCCTATAAGGACAAGAACAACAAGGAGTACAGCAACTATGGCACGTACCTGATGCGGACTTATTACGACCATCCGGAATATTTCAAGAACTCCCAGTCTTTCATCAAAAACGTTTGTCCTGGTTTCTATTTCAAGACGACGGATGGTGTCGGTGTCATGTCAGAAATCGCTACCACACGCATGACGGTGTATTATAAATACATGGATGATGAAGAAGATGATGATGATGACGAGAATGAGTATTACGACATGTCGTTCTTCTATAGCACAGAAGAGGTCATGCAGACTACCCATATCACTAATAACGAGGAGCTCATCTCAGAGATGGCTAAGGAGACAGGGTGGACCTACCTCAAGACTCCCGCAGGTATCTTCACAGAGGTGACACTCCCTATCGATGAAATCAAGCTTCATCATGAGAATGACACCATTTCCTCCGCGAAAGTGATATTCCATAAGATGAACGACAAGACGGAGCTGGCAGAGAAGTTACTGAAAGACCCTACGACACTACTGATGGTGCCGAAAGACAGTGTGACAACTTTCTTTGAGAAACATCAAGTCCCCGATAACGTCACCACCTATCTGGCAACGTTAAACACAGCATACAACTCTTACACCTTCAATAATATCTCCACGTTAATCAATGTCTTATATGATTTCAAGCAAGGAGGAGGTGCTAATTATACCACAGAACATCCTGACTGGAACAAAGTCGTCTTAATACCTGTTCAGACCTCAACAACCTCGACAACCTCTTATTCCACTACGACATCATCTATCAGTGCCGTCCATCATGAGATGTCGATAACCAGTTCCAGACTGGTAGGTGGGTCAGAGAACATACATGACCCAGTAAGAATCAGCATCATCTACAATAAGAACAAGTAGTATGGCGGATAACTTCCTGGAGAAACATTTCGAGGAATATGAAGCCCGTAAGGCTGCTTTTCTACGTAAGAAGAAACATCTTCCCAAAATAAAGCCTCATCTTCTGGAACGTCCAGAGGATGAGGCTCTTTAACGGATTATCCAATAATCGTATATTTAGCGAATTTCAGTAATAACTGCTTCGTACCGGCATTCTTAAACTCAACAGTGGCTTTGGTGTTCTCTCCACTTCCCTCTATCCTGATGACCTTTCCGACTCCGAAGCGCTGATGCTCTATCACATTTCCCTCCTTTAAGCCAATATCGCCGACAGACGACTGCGGCAGGCGACTTTCTTGTCGGACAGGAATCAGACGAGGCTTGGGGTCAGCCATAAACTGTGTTGCCACCGGTCGTGGATTCTGCATCCGTGAGACAGGACGTCTAGCAACAGACACGGCAGGAGCAATGCCTCCCCTCTCCGACTCCACTTGCAGCAGATGACTGTCAATATCCTTGATAAACCTTGAAGGAGTATCATACTCCATCTTCCCATAACGCCAACGGTTCTGCGCACAGGTCAGAATACAATGCTTCTCCGCACGGGTAATGGCAACATACAATAACCGACGTTCTTCCTCTAACTCACGCATGGAGTTGGTACACATAGGAGACGGGAAGATATTCTCTTCCAATCCCACCACAAAGACTGTCGGGAACTCTAAGCCTTTCGCACTATGTATGGTCATTAACACCACTTTATCATCAGCATCACCATCATCACTGTCAAGGTCTGTCAACAATGCGACCTCCTGCAGGAAATCAGAGAGAAATACCTGTTCTTCCATACCTTCTTCCCGACGACCCTCTACAAAATCCTGCATACCACCCAGGAACTCCTCTAAATTTTCCTGACGTGACAAGTCATCGGGATTATTCGAACCATAAATCTCCTTACTGATACCACTCTCCATGATAATGGCATGCCCCAGCTCATAGGCATCCTCCTTATCAACACGGGTAATCCAGCTCTCAATAAGTTGTCGGAACGCCTCTATCTTTGTCGCAGTACCTTTTGCCAAGGAAAGATGGAAAAGTACAGGCTGGCAGATTACCGTCCACAGACTCACCCCATAGGTGTTGGCGGTCTCTACAATCTTATTAACAGTCGTGTCCCCTATTCCTCGTGTGGGATAATTGATGATACGTCGCAAAGCCTCCTCGTCATTCGGGTTAGACACCACACGATAATAGGCTATCACATCCTTTATCTCCTTACGCTGATAGAAGCTCAGTCCACCATAGATACGATATGGAATACCATCCTTGCGCATCTGTTCCTCAAAGGAACGACTTTGTGAGTTGGTACGATAAAGGATAGCGAAATCACTATAATGACATTGGTCTTTTCGCTTGATTCGCTGGATATCATTACAAACGATAATAGCCTCCTCCTTATCACTATAGGCGGGCTTGAGAGTCAAAAAGTCTCCATTCTCTTTTACACCCTGAATAGTCGGTTTGTCAGTAATGCGATAACTATTCTTCATTATTAGACTATTTGCCGCATTAATAATATTCTTTGTAGATCTATAATTAATATCTAAAAATATCTGTGTTCCATCAAATTCCTTTGAAAAACTAAGAATATTATCTATTTGGGCACCCCGGAAACTATAGATACTTTGTGCGTCATCACCAACTGCACAAATATTATTCTTGTTTTTATCATACAAATACACTAATATTTCTTTTTGCGCGTAATTAGTATCTTGATACTCATCCACCAGAACATATTGGAAACGCTCTATGTATTTCTGTCTGATATCCTCATGGTTCTTCAACAGCATATAGGTATATACCAGCAGGTCGTCAAAGTCCATAGCATTCGCCTGTTTACAACGCTCACTATACCTTATATATATATTCTTCAACGCCGGACGTTTATGCTGTGCATCATCCGTCGCCCAAGAACTTTGCGCATAAGCCTGTGGAAGCAACAGGTGATTCTTTGCCATAGAGATACGGTCGGCTACAGAGGCAGGCTTATATACTTTATCGTCCAACTGCATCTCCTTGATAATGCTCTTCACCAAAGAACGAGAATCACTCTGGTCATAAATCGTGAAGTTCGACTGGAAATCCAATGCGGCAGCCTCCGCTCTCAATATCCTTGCGAAAACCGAATGGAAGGTACCCATTTGAAGATAACGGGCACGCTCCGACCCTACCAGTCTGCCGATACGCTCCTTCATTTCCCTTGCTGCCTTATTGGTAAATGTCAGCGCGAGGATATTCCAGGGATCCATCCCCTGCTGCAATAGATAGGCTATCTTATAAGTCAGCACACGTGTCTTGCCGGAACCTGCCCCGGCAATGACCAGTTGAGGACCATCACAGTATACGACAGCCTCACGCTGACCTTCATTTAATTGTTCTAAGAGATTCTCATTCATCATCATCATTTTTTGGATAGAATGAGCCCTCGATTCGCATCGGGGGCTCATAACAACACAAACACAAAATAAACACAGTCTACAACGACTGGTTATATGTCACTATTGAATACCTTCCTCGCGCAGTTTCTTCTGCCAGTTCCACGCACTCTTCAGAGTGTCCTCAAGAGAAGTCTCGGCTTTCCACCCCAGTACTTTATTTGCCTTTTCCGGGTTTGCCCAAACCTTCTCAATATCACCAGCACGACGAGGAGCATAAGTCCAATTGAGTTTCACACCTGTTGCTTTCTGGAAAGCGTCAACAATTTCCTTCGTAGTACAACCATGACCAGTACCCACGTTAAACACCTCCAGTTTCTCACTGTCTGTATCCAACACACGTGTCATTGCTTTCACATGAGCCTTTGCCAAATCTACCACATAAATATAGTCACGGATACATGTACCATCAGGAGTATTATAGTCGTTACCGAACACCTTCAGTTGTTCACGGATACCCATCGCTGTCTGCGTCACATAAGGAATCAGATTCATGGGAACACCATTCGGCATCTCTCCGATGATAGATGAGGGATGGGAGCCTATGGGGTTGAAGTAACGCAGCAGGATTGCCTTGATAGGAGCACCACTATTGATGTCATCACGGATAATCTCCTCATTAATCTGCTTGGTATTGCCATAAGGACTCTCTGCAGGTTTGATGGGGGCTTCCTCTGTGACGGGAAGATTCTCTGGATCCGGCTGACCATATACCGTACAACTGGACGAGAAGATAATACCTTTCACCTTGTATTTGGGCATCAACTCAAGGATGTTCACCAAGCTCACGATATTATTACGATAATAGAGCAGAGGTTTCTCCACACTCTCACCGACAGCCTTAGAGGCGGCAAAGTGAATAACACCTTCGATTTTTGGATACTTCTTGAACACTTGTTCCATTGCGTCAAAGTCACAGCAGTCAACTTTCTCAAAAGCAGGACGGATGCCAGTGATCTTCTCAATGCCATCAAGGACCTTCTCATTTGAGTTAGACAAGTTATCAACAATAACAACCTCATAGCCTGCATTCTGCAGCTCAACGGTTGTATGACTACCTATAAAGCCTGTTCCTCCTGTTACAAGTATTGTTTGTTTCATGATTATTTAATTTATTCTTCTTTCTTTAATGGTATCAGAACACTGAATGTGGAACCCTCTCCTAATACAGACTCCACCATGGCGTCACCACCATTCTTACGTGCAAAGTCCTGACAGAGCTGCAAGCCAAGACCAGATCCTTCCTCACCACCTGTACCATAAGTCGTCTCACCCTTATGGAAAATAGTCTCTAGACGATCCGGGGCAATACCCACGCCATGGTCACGAACACTGATCTTGGCAAAGTCACCCTCACGTTTACAGAACACCTCAATACTCTTTCCCTCTGGTGTAAACTTCACGGCATTAGACATGAAGTTGCGGATGATTGTCTTGATCATGTCATTATCAGCGTGGACGACCAGTTTCTCCTCACTAGGAATGTACTGGAGAACGATTTTCTTCATCTCAGCAATCATCCTGAAGATGTCTACGACACCAGGAACAATATCATCCAAGTCGATATCCTGATAGACCACATTCAGACGTCCTGTCTGACTCTTCGTCCATTTCAACAGGTTGTCCAACAGGTCATGGGTTTCCTCAGACTCACGGTTTGCCTTATCCAATAATCCGAAAATCTCCTCTCCCACCGTTTCTGGGGAGACAACATTCACCGCCAGATTCAAGACCATACGGATGGATGCCATAGGAGAACGCAGGTCATGAGCGATCACCGAATACATCTTATCACGATTGGAGATAGTGCGTTTGAGTTCCTCATTCTGCTGAACAATGATACGTTTAGCAGCGACCAGACTGATCTGGTGCATCACACGCATCACCAGCTCTTCTTTGTTAAAGGGTTTCGTCAGGAAGTCATTGGCTCCCACCTGGAATCCATGAACCAGATCACTGGGATTATTCAAAGCAGTCAAGAAAATGATAGGAATATCCAGTGTCTCTGGATCCTTTTTCAGAATAACGGCAGTATCAAATCCACTGATATCAGGCATCATCACATCCAACAAAATCAAATCAGGATGTTCTTTTTTTGCCTGTTCGATACAGGTATTACCATTTGACGCAGTACATACCTGGAATTTCTCATTTGTCAGTAATATCTTGAGTAGCAAGACGTTACTGACTACATCGTCAACGATGAGAATCTTATAATCGCTTCGGTTAATCTTAGATTCAAAGGTGTCACCAAACTCCATTTTCCTTGCAGTTCTTAAGTTATTAACTGCAAAATTAGCAAATATTTGGCGAATCGCCAAATATTTGCGTGATTATTTAATACTCATTCCATGACTTAATATCAATCTCATCGAGTTGTATTGTACAAAAGGCATTTATGAATGCCGATGCGAGACGACTGTTCGTTATCAAAGGAACATTCAAGTCAATGGCTGCGCGGCGTATCTTATAGCCGTTCGTCAACTCATGGGTCGTCAGGTTCTTGGGGATATTCACCACCATGTCAATCTTATGGTCATGTAGTAAATCCAATGCCTGCGGCTGTTGATTGGACTCGCTGGGCCAATGCACTAACGTGTTCCGTATACCATTATCCTCCAGATACTTAGAGGTACCGCCTGTGGCATAGAGCTCATAGCCATGCTCCACCAACATACGGGCTGCATCCAGCATCTCTGCTTTCTGCTTGGCACTACCCGTAGAGAGCAACACCGTCTTCTTAGGGATACGGTGTCCCACGCTCAACATTGACTTCAACAAGGCGGCAGAGGTATTATCGCCCAAGCATCCCACCTCACCAGTCGATGCCATATCCACACCCAAGACAGGATCCGCTTTCTGGAGGCGGTTGAAGGAGAACTGACTTGCCTTGATACCCACATAATCCAAATCGAAGAGGTTCTTATGCGGTTTCTCTACCGGCAGTCCCAGCATCACCTTCGTAGCGAGTTCTATCAGATTCAGCTTTAACACCTTCGATACAAAGGGGAAGGAACGGGAGGCACGCAGGTTACACTCAATAACCAGGATGTCATTGTCGCGAGCCATATACTGGATATTGAAAGGACCGTTGATATGTAGTGCCTTCGCAATCTGACGACTGATACGCTTGATACGACGGACAGTCTCCACATACAGTTTCTGAGGAGGAAACTGGATGGTGGCATCACCGGAGTGGACACCCGCGAACTCTATATGCTCAGAGATGGCATAGGCAAGTATCTCTCCATCCTTTGCCACAGCATCCATCTCTATCTCTTTAGCATGCTCTATGAACTTAGACACCACGACAGGATGATCCACACTCACATTGGCTGCCAGTTGCAAGAAACGTTCCAGCTCTTCTTTATTAGAACATACATTCATGGCAGCGCCACTCAGCACATACGAGGGACGTACCAGTACTGGGAAACCTACCCTCTCCACGAAGGCATCAATATCCTGCATCGAGGTCAAGGCACTCCATTCAGGTTGGTTGACACCGATCTCATTCAGCATTTGTGAGAATTTCGCACGATCCTCCGCTCCGTCAATGTCCTGTGCCGAAGTCCCGAGGATTGGTACCTGCTGCTCATCCAATGCCATAGCGAGGTTATTAGGAATCTGTCCACCTGTAGAGACGATAACACCATGTGGTTGTTCCATGTCGATGATGTCCATCACACGTTCGAAAGTCAACTCATCGAAATACAGGCGGTCACACATATCATAGTCTGTAGACACCGTCTCAGGGTTGTAGTTGATCATGATACTCCTCCACCCCTCCTTACGGATGGTGCTCAAAGCCTGTACCCCACACCAGTCAAACTCCACACTGGAACCGATACGATAGGCACCAGAGCCTAATACGATGATACTCTTACCGTCGTTCTCAAAGGGTATATCTGAGGCAGTCCCACTATAAGTGACATACAGATAATTGGTCTGAGCGGGATATTCTGCGGCAAGGGTATCGATCTGTTTGACGACAGGGGTTATTCCCATCTCCTTCCTGACACGTCGTACCTCCAGCATCGCCTTGTGCATGTTTCCCATCTCTTCCTCCAATCCGATGGCACGCGCTATCTGAAAGTCCGTAAAGCCATAGATCTTCGCTTCTTTTAGAATTGAAGAATTCAAAAATTGAAGAATTGAAGGAACAGCAGTCTCTCCTGACTTCAATTTTTCCATTCTTAAACTTTTCAATCTCTCGTCGATATCAACGATATGTTTAAGTTTATACAGAAACCATTTGTCTATCTTCGTCAACTCATGGATACGCTCGATATCATACTGTGGCAGATGCATCGCTTTCGAGATGACAAAGATACGCTTGTCAGTAGGCTCACGCAGGGCGGCATCCACATCAGCGATTGCCAGTTCTTTGTTCTCGACAAAGCCATGCATACCCTGTCCGATCATACGAAGTCCCTTTTGGATTGCCTCCTCAAAGGTACGTCCTATCGCCATCACCTCACCGACCGACTTCATCGACGACCCTAACTCCTTGTCGACACCATGGAACTTCGAGAGGTCCCAACGAGGTATCTTACATACCACATAGTCGAGGGCAGGCTCAAAGAATGCGGAGGTCGTCTTCGTCACCGAGTTTTTCAGTTCAAAGAGTCCATAACCCATTCCCAGTTTGGCAGCGACGAAAGCCAACGGATAACCTGTCGCCTTACTTGCCAATGCTGAGGAGCGGCTCAGACGGGCATTCACCTCAATGACCCGGTAGTCCTCCGACTGTGGGTCAAAGGCATATTGTACGTTACACTCTCCCACGATACCGATATGACGGATAATCTTAATAGCAAGGGCACGCAACTTATGGTACTCGGAGTTAGTCAGCGTCTGGGATGGTGCGATCACGATGGACTCTCCCGTATGGATTCCCAGCGGGTCGAAATTCTCCATATTGCAGACGGTGATACAGTTGTCATAACGGTCACGCACCACTTCGTACTCTATCTCCTTCCATCCTTTCAGTGATTTCTCCACCAACACCTGCGGAGAGAATGCGAAGGCCTTCTCAGCCAGTTTGTCAAGCTCTTCCTCGTTATCACAGAAGCCAGAGCCCAGACCTCCCAAGGCATATGCGGCACGGAGGATGACAGGATAACCCAACTCCTTAGCAGCATGACGTGCCTGTTCGATGGTCTCGCAAGCCTCACTCTTGATGGTCTTCACGTCAATCTCGTTGAGTTTCTCCACGAAAAGCTCACGGTCTTCCGTATCCATAATAGCCCGAACGGGGGTTCCCAGTACCCTTACCCCATATTTCTCCAGCACACCACTCTTATAAAGTTCCACACCACAGTTCAGAGCAGTCTGTCCACCAAATGAGAGCAAGATACCGTCTGGGCGCTCTTTCTCTATCACACGTTCTACAAAATAGGGCTGCACTGGTAGGAAATAGATCTCGTCGGCAACACCCTCCGAAGTCTGAACGGTGGCGATATTCGGATTGATGAGCACGGTCTTCACACCCTCCTCACGCAATGCTTTCAGTGCCTGTGAGCCAGAATAGTCGAACTCACCTGCCTCTCCGATTTTCAAGGCACCTGATCCCAATAACAGGACCTTCTTGATATTATCGTATTTCATAATTATAATGCTTCTATAAAACGGTCAAACATAAACTCGGTATCTACTGGTCCAGAACAGGCTTCTGGATGGAACTGACTACTGAACCAAGGATTGGTCTGGTGACGGATACCCTCGTTAGAGCCGTCGTTCATATTCACGAAGAGCTCTCTCCATTCCCTTCCCAGTGTAGATGCATCCACAGCATAGCCATGATTCTGACTGGTCACATAACAACGGTTGGTACCGACCTCCCGGACAGGCTGGTTGTGCGAGCGATGTCCGTATTTCAGTTTATAGATAGTAGCACCACCAGCCTTCGCCAACAACTGGTTACCCATACATATGCCACAGATGGGCTTACGGCTCTGTGACATCTGCTTACGGATAATAGTCACCGCATCCTCACAGGTATCCGGGTCACCAGGACCATTGGCGAGGAAGAGTCCATCAAAGTCCATACCGGTATAGTCGTAGTTCCAAGGTACCCGGATCACTTCCACCCCTCTGTCAATGAGACAACGGATGATATTCGCCTTCACACCACAGTCTACCAGCACTACTTTCTTGCCAGCACCCTCATTATATCGGATAATCTCCTTGCAGCTGACACGGTCAACCCAGTTGGTGGTACTATAATGATCTATAGTTCCTATAGTGCCAATAGTATCTATAGTTTCTATAGTGCCCATCATCACACCATGCTCACGCAGCACCTTCGTCAACTGTCTCGTATCAATACCTGTGATGCCAGGTACCTTCTCTCGTTTGAGCCAGTCGGCGAGACTCTCACAGGCATTCCAATGACTGTACTCCTCACTATAGTCACTGACGATAATGGCTGAGGCATAGATCTTATCACTCTCGAAGAAGTCATAGATCACACCTTTGCCGCCATCTGCTGACAGATCACCTCCTACCGTATGAGCAGGCACACCATAGTTACCCACCAGCGGATAGGTCAGTACCATCATCTGTCCGGCATACGAGGGATCTGTCAGCGACTCGGGATATCCCATCATTGCCGTATTGAAGACCACCTCACCAGAAACGGGAGCATCATACCCGAAACTCTTCCCTTTGAACCGTGTTCCGTCTTCCAGAACCAATGTCACATCTTTCATTCTATTTTGTATTTGTATTATATCTTAAAAAAGAAGGGCGAAACGTCAATGACGAATCGCCCTTATATCACTCAACGGTAACGCTCTTAGCAAGGTTTCTCGGCTGGTCGACATTGAGACCTTTGCAAACAGCAACGTGATAGGCAAGCATCTGAAGGGGTATCGTTGCCAACAACGGCTCCAGACATTCTATCGTATCCGGCAATGCGATGACCTCATCGGCAATCCGACGGATGGTATCATCGCCCTCGCTGACCACAGCGATGACCTTACCCTTCCGCGCCTTCACCTCTTGTATATTAGAGAGCACCTTCTCGTACATACCGTTATGGGTGGCGATGACCACTACTGGCATATCGGAGTCTATCAAGGCTATCGGACCATGCTTCATCTCAGCAGCGGGATACCCTTCCGCATGGATATAGGATATCTCCTTTAGTTTCAGAGCACCCTCCAAGGCGACAGGATAACTGAATCCACGTCCCAGATAGAGGAAGTTACGGGCATAGGTAAAGGTACGACTCAGATCAGCGATGCGGTCGTTGAGTTTCAATACCTCTTTTATCTTAGCAGGTATCTCATGCAGTTCCTTCACGATATGCATATAATCGTCATTGGAGATCGTCCCCTTCTCTTTCGCCAAGGCAAGGGCGAGCATCGTCAGCACGGTGACTTGTCCTGTGAACGCCTTCGTAGAGGCGACACCGATCTCTGGTCCCACATGGATATAGGAACCAGTATCTGTGGCACGTGGGATACTGGAGCCGATGGCATTACAGATACCATAGATAAAGGCACCGGCCTCCTTTGCCAGTTGCACGGCGGCAAGAGTATCGGCAGTCTCACCACTCTGTGAAATAGCGATGACGACATCCTCCTTGGTGATGACAGGATTACGATAGCGGAACTCTGAGGCATACTCTACCTCCACAGGGATCCGGCACAGTTGCTCTATCATCTGCTTACCAATCAGTCCCGCATGCCAGGAGGTACCACAGGCAACGATGATGAAACGCTTGGCATTCAGCAGTTGTTGTTTATAGTCAATAACAGCGGAGAGGACGACATTGTCTGTGTCCACATTGACACGTCCACGCATACAGTTTGTCAGACACTCTGGCTGCTCGAAGATCTCTTTTAGCATGAAGTGGGCGAAGCCACCTTTCTCCAACTGTCCGAGGTTTATATCCACCTTCTTGACAACAAGCTCCTGTTCCTCTCCCAAGATACTGACGACCTTCAGGTCCTCCCCTCTCTTGAGGACTGCGATATTACCGTCCTCGAGATAGACCACCTTATCCGTATACTCTACGATAGGACTGGCATCGGAACCCAGGAAGAACTCATCGTCACCAATACCCACTACCAGCGGACTCTGTTTGCGTGCCGCAATAATCTGGTCGGGATGACGCTTGTCAATAATGGCAATGGCATAAGCACCGATAACCTGGTAGAGTGCGACTTGCACGGCAGTCAGCAGATCGAGTTCCTTACGTTCCATGATATACTCGACGAGCTGCACCAGCACCTCTGTATCAGTATCTGAGCGGAATGTCACACCCTTCGCCTTCAGTTTCTCCTTCAGGTCGGCATAGTTCTCAATGATACCGTTATGGATAATCGCCAAGTTCTTCGACTCAGAATAGTGAGGGTGAGCATTGACTGCCGAGGGCTCCCCATGGGTAGCCCAACGGGTATGGGCGATACCTACCGTTCCGCTGACATTCTTGTCACTGCAGAACTCTACCAGATTGTCTACCTTACCCTTCGTCTTGCAGACATTCAGGTTGCCGTTATCATTAATTAATGCGACACCCGCAGAATCGTAACCACGATACTCCAAGCGTCGCAAACCTTTTATCAGGATAGGGAAAGCCTCTTTCCTACCTAAATATCCTACTATTCCGCACATATTGTTCTCTCGTAAGTTTGTGTTGTGTTATTATTGTGTTCTTATTTCTTCGGATCGTAACGGACAGACAATGTCGGCTTGTACGTGTTCTCCAATATCACAGAGATGAGACCGTCAGAGGCATCGAACTTGGCCACCTTATGATCGTCCTTCAGAATCGGACAATCGGGCCAGGCACCTAACTCCTTCTCCAGTCCGTCGCGTATCTCCTGCCACAACTGACGGGTACTGTCATTCGTAGAGAAGGAATAATTCTCCTGCACGGCGGCAATCTTGTCATCTTTGAACGCCATCAATACACGATATTTATGGACGGCACTGGCAAACACCAATGTTTTTCCACTGTCAGAGGCGGCACTGTCAACGGCAAAGCCACGAGCATTCATGGAGTCAACGAACTGTGCTGTTGTCATAGACAACGGAAGACCACGATAGTTAAAGGGATTCTCGTTCTTCGAGCATGCCACCAGCAGCATCATCGTCACAAATAAAAAAACTACCTTTTTCATCTTGTTTCGTTTTTGACGCTGCAAAGTTAATAGTTTTCTTCGAATCTCGCAATAAAAAATGAAATTTCTTTATGTCATTTCTTCATCTGTTACAAACAGACATTATCTTATATAAAAAACTCTCCTTTCTCAGTAAATTCACTGAATTTGGTGAGTAAATTCACTGAATTTGCAAAGTAAACACACTGAATTTAGTGAGTAAATTCACTGAATTTACTTTCATATCACATATATTTATTATATTTGCAAGACGAAACAGCAACAAGAACAAGGAATGATGACAGCACAAGAAATAATCACTTATATGGAGTCGCTGCGCAATGAGGAACAGCGTAAGATACTCATGGGCTTCTTTAAAACGGGACCTGGGGAGTATGGAGAGGGGGATGAGTTCCTGGGACTGAAGGTGCCACAGACACGAGAGGTCGTAAAGGCAGCGGGCAAGGATCTCCCATTGAGTGAAGTGCCAAGGTTGTTAATGAATCGCTGGCATGAGGTAAGACTTTGCGGACTGCTGATCCTCGTATCGAAGTTTGAGAAGCTAGCCACCAAGAGACTGGAGAATGACGAGACAGCCATCCAAGGACGTGATGACATCGTGACGATGTATCTGCACTATGCGGAACAGGCGAATAACTGGGACTTGGTGGACCTGTCGGCTCCAAAGATATTAGGACATTGGTTGCTGTTGCCCTCGGACTTAGGTGACAGCAACTATAAGATGAGCGTACTCGACGAGTTAGCCCAGAGTCCTTGTCTATGGAAACAACGTATGAGTATAGTGTGTTCGTGGAAGACCTCACAGATGGGCGATCCGTCGTGGTGCCTACGCTATGCTGAGATACACCTGCACCATCCACACGACTTGATGCATAAAGCCGTGGGATGGATGCTTCGTGAGATGGGTAAGCGGGTAAGTATGAGTCTTCTCCGTGAGTTCCTCCGCCAACATGTCCATGAGATGCCCCGCACTATGCTCCGTTATGCCATCGAGAAGATGCCGGAGAGTGAGCGCAAGGAATGGATGAGTTGACTTCCAGCGAAAGAGATGACTTATTTATTCACCTCATCTGGGAAGAAGAAGAAAAAGAAACAAGCCGCGATGACCGTCCGGTTGTATTTCCCACTGAATCTTCCGATGGTTATGTGAGAGCTGTTCTCGAAAGTGCCACTGCTATAATAGCCACAGGTGATACGATTTGACTTCTCGAAGGTGCGACCGTCAAAATAGCCGAGCGTCAGGTGGTTAGACTGCTCCACCGTACCATTCGACTGTACATAGCCACATGTCAGATGGTTCGATTGCTCAATGACACCGTTCTGATGAATATAGCCGATCGTCAAATGACTCGATGACTCAACGACACCATTCGACCTGACATAGCCTATTGTCGAGCCACTGCTGTTCATGATGACACAATTCAGAGACTCCCATTCCTTACGCTGAGCCTCCTCACGAGCCTTCCGCTCCTGGCGTTGCTTCTCAGCAAGGGCGGCAGCCTCTTGGTCTGCCTTGATCTTCGCAGCATGGAACTCCTCGACCTGTTCTGGTGACAGCAGGGCTCCGATAAAGGTAAACGCAACGAGCAACGGACTCACGTGCCCATCGAAATTCCCAAGATTCTGATAATAGCATTTCGCCTCCTGCATCGTGACATTACCAATCACCTCACCGTTATACGATACCTTGCCTGTGGCTGAGTCATAATTAAACGTACCAAGTTTAGAGGTGACGATGGTGCCGTCGTTGCTCATCCGTCCCACCTCATTACCCAGACTACTCTTCACGACACCTGTATTCGGGTCAAGAATATATTTGATATCCTGACCAGCAAGCTCACCACTTTCATATTTCTTATTGAAAGTCATCTCCAGCTTCACAGGATTCCATGTGGCAATCTTATTCTTGCCCTGCCATAGAACAGCCAACTCCCTGGTGCCCTCAGGTGCAGGCTGCGGGATAGTGGGCGTAATACTCTTGATGACTGCCTGAACAGAGTCACGCTTACGTTGTTCCTCTTTCATTGCCGCTTCTTGTGCCTTCTCCTTCTTGGTCTTGATACCCAACGTCTTACGGGCACCTTTGATAAGGCTTCCCCACTGTGCGTCAGCTGGTGTGCTGAAAGAGAACATGGCTGCCAATACTAAAAGCAAAAACTTAATCCTTAATTTCATTTCTTTAATCTTAAATGGTTAGTGAATGGTTTACTCGAGGCAAAGATAATAATTATTTGAAAAACCACAAAAGAATAAGGGGAAAAGTTACAAAATAAATGAGGGAGCCGACCTGGCTCCCTCATTTTGTTATGTTGAGTTCCGTATGGTTTAGTAGAACTTGAAATAACGACGGGCGTTATTGTAGGAGATATCCTCCACCATCTTACCCAGCAACTCACGGTCATCAGGCAGCAAGCCCTTCTCAACATCATTGCCGAGGATGTTACAGAGGATACGACGGAAGTATTCATGACGAGGATAGCTGAGGAATGAGCGAGAGTCTGTCAGCATACCTACGAAGCGACTCAGCAAGCCCAGTACGCTGAGCGCGTTCATCTGACGCTCCATACCATCCTTCTGGTCATTAAACCACCAGCCGGAACCAAATTGGATCTTACCCGGCTCACCACCCTGGAAGTTACCCAGCATCGTGGCAATCACCTCGTTGGCACAAGGATTCAACGTATATAATATGGTACGCGTGAGTTTGTCCTCCATATTCAGCTTGTTCAGGAACTTAGACATTGCCTTGGCTGTGTTGAACTCACCAATAGAGTCGAAACCAGTATCAGGACCAAGGGCGTTATACATCTTCGTGTTGTTATCACGGATAGCACCATAGTGGAACTGCTGTGTCCAGTCAGCATCAGCATCCATCTCTGCCATCATGGTCAGAAAACAGTTCTTATACTGACGGATCTCCAGGTTAGAGAGCTGCTGACCACGCATTGCCTTCTCGAAGATCGTCTCAATCTGTGAGTCGCTATAATCCTCATCATAGAACTCCTCGATACCATGATCGGAGAGTTTACAACCCTGCTCCTGAAAGAAGTCATGACGCTTCTGGAGGGCATCTACCATATCAGCGAACTTAGTGATGGTCACACCACTCACCTGCTCCAGCTGATGAACATAAGCACCAAACTCGGGCTTCTCGATATTCATCGCTTTGTCAGGACGCCACGCAGGAATCATCATAGGATCATCCGCTGCCTTGTGCTTGGCATATTCGATATGATTATGAAGGTCGTCTACAGGATCATCCGTCGTGCAGACACACTCTACGTTATAGTGCTTCATCAGTCCACGAGCGGAGAACTCCGGCTGCTTCAGTTTCTCATTACACTCGTCGAAAATCTCACGAGCCGTCTTGGGAGAGAGCAGCTTGTCAATGCCAAAGGCTGTCTTCAGCTCCAGATGTGTCCAGTGATACAATGGGTTACGGAGTGTATAAGGAACGGTCTCTGCCCACTTCTCGAATTTCTCCCAGTCGCTGGTATCCTTACCAGTGCAGTATTTCTCATCCACGCCATTGGTACGCATAGCACGCCACTTATAATGGTCACCACCCAGCCAGAGCTCTGTGATGCTCTTGAAACGATGGTCATTAGCCACCATCTCGGGAATCAGGTGACAATGGTAGTCAATGATAGGCATTTTAGCCGCATGGTTGTGGAACAGATCCTGAGCTACCTCGTTATCCAACACGAAGTTCTTGTCATTAAATTGTTTCATAGTTCTTTTTATTGTTTTAGTGATTGTTTTCGCAAAATCTTTGCAAATATACTAATTATTTTCATCTTTCACACATATTATACTTAAAAATGAAGAAAAATTAACGTAAACGATGACGGAGGTATAAAGGAAAATGCGTACCTTTGTAGCACGATTTCTAAACAAAACAACTATAAGTATGAACAAAAAATTAATTTGTGGGGCATTTTTATTGTCAGCTTCTTTGTGTATGAATGCCCAGAAAGCCATTAAAGCTCCTGCAGGCGGTAAGGTGATTAGTGACGAACTGATAGGTATCTTCTTTGAGGATATCAGTAGTTCTGCAGATGGTGGCCTGTATGCGGAACTGGTACAAAACGGCTCATTTGAGTATAACCTGTCAGAGCGTGACGGTTGGGGAGCAGGTACTGCATGGCAGACCGTCCGTCCGGGTCATTCTCTGGGTTACACAGAGGTACGCATGGACAATCCTATCCATCCTAACAACCCAACCTACATGCGACTCAACATTGAAAGGACGAAGGAGTACTATGACTATACAGGATGGAAAGGCTTCGGACTCCAGAACAACGGTTTCGACGGCATCTCCGTCAAGGCTGGTGCGAAATACGACTTCTCCGTCTTCCTCCGTAATGTGAAGGGAGAGGCAAAACAGGTGCGCGTCGCCCTTGTTCAGCCACAAGGATGGGGAAAGGACCCCAAGCTGTTGGCAGAGGCGACCATCACTGCTGACGCTGCCAACTGGAAAAAATACGAGGCACAGCTGACTGCCACAGAGACAGTACAGAACGCTGCTTTACAGATACTCGTTTTACAGACTGGCACCATCGATGTCGACATGATATCGCTGATGCCCGAGGACACCTATAAAGGACATGGTCTGCGTAAGGATCTCGCCGAGGCTCTTGCTGCCCTGCATCCCAAGTTCATGCGTTTCCCCGGCGGCTGTGTCGTCCATGGAGGTGGTGACGGATTCTGGGACACCTATCGCTGGAAGACGACCATCGGTCCTAAAGAGCAGCGTCGTGGTCTGAAGAACACATGGGGCTACCATCAGAGTATGGGACTGGGCTACTATGAGTATTTCCAGTTCTGTGAGGATTTAAATATGGAGCCGCTGCCCATTCTCCCCTGTGGTGTGAGCTGTCAGGGTACCAACGGCGGATGGGGTATGAAAGAACAGGCACAGGATGTTGTCCCGATGTCAGAGATGGACGAATGGGTACAGGAAGCCATCGACCTCATTGAGTGGGCTAATGGTGACCCTGCCACCAACAAATGGGCGAAGATGCGTGCAGAGGCAGGTCATCCACAACCTTTCAACCTCAAATATCTCGGACTGGGTAACGAGGAGCGTATCTCTCCTGAGTTCTGTGAGCGTTTCAAGTATATCTACAAGAAAGTGACGGAGAAATATCCGCAAATCGTTATCGTAGGAACAGCAGGTCCTGGTTCCCATCCCGGCAACCCCGACTTGGAGAACGGTTGGAAACTGGCTGACGAGCTGGGTATGCCTATCATTGATGAGCATTACTATGAGCCGAACCAATATTTCCTTAGCAGCCGCCAGTACAACTACTATCCTCGCGACCGCAAGACTAAGGTCTATCTTGGAGAATACGCTTCTAAGGACAAGAAACTCATTGATGCCCTTGCAGAAGGACTGTACCTGTTGAATGTAGAGCGTAACGGCGATATCGTATGCATGACATCCTACGCTCCTCTCTTTGCCCGCAAGAATGCCACCAACTGGAACCCCGACCTCATTTACTTCGACAACGAGCGTCCGTTCCTTACCTGCAGCTATTATATACAGCAGATGTTCGGACAGAGTGCCGGACAGTACTACTATGGTGACTGTGTGACGATTGAGAATCCCGATGTCGCACCTCGTTGGAAGGGACTTCCTGAAGGTCAGGAAAGTGGATACCTGCAGGGACAGAGTGTCGTTCTGAACGTAAAGACTCGTCAGCTTTTCGTGAAACTCTGTAATGCTGGTGACCAAGCGAAAAAGGCAACTATCAACCTCTCTCGTTTCAAGGGTGTGAAGAAGGCTGTCAAGACAACGCTGACGGGTCAGCCGGATGCTGAGAACAACTACGATCAGCAGCCTATCGCCCCCAAGACAGAGACGATCAGTCTGAAGAGCAAGACGACGATGGAACTGGCTCCCTACTCCTTCGTGATGCTGCAAATACAATTATAATAAAGAAGAGAGGAAAGAGGAGATTTCTATGGCTAATAAAGTGCTGTTGATCTACACAGGTGGGACCATCGGGATGAATCGTAATCCTAAGACCGGGGCCCTGGAGCCTTTCGACTTCGAACACCTGTTGGTGAATGTCCCGGAGCTTAGGGAATTCGAACTCGTCATCGACACCTATCAGTTTGACCCGCCAATAGACTCCAGTGATATGACACCTGCACGATGGACAGAACTGAGCCATGTCATCACTGACCATTATCTTGACTACGACGGCTTTGTGGTCTTGCATGGCACTGACACAATGGCATATACCGCCTCCGCCCTCTCCTATATGTTGGAAAACCTGACAAGACCTGTCATCTTTACTGGTTCGCAACTGCCCATCGGACAGTTGCGAACGGATGGCAAGGAAAACCTTATCACATCTATAGAGATTGCCGCTGCTAAAGATGAGACAGGACATGCCCTTGTTCCAGAGGTTGGAATCTATTTCAATGGTCATCTCCTGCGTGGCAATCGTACAACCAAACAGAGTGCCGAAGAATTTAATGCCTTCGAGTCGTTCAATTATCCGCATCTGGTGGATGCCGGTGTGAATATCACCTATCACACCGACAGGATACTCACCCCCAAATGGGACAAACCTATGAAGCCTCATTTCCGACTCGACAACAATGTCATCATCTTCTCCCTTTTCCCTGGTATTCGTGAGGACCTGGTACGTCATATCATTGCCACACCAAATCTGAAGAGTATCGTGATGCGCACCTTCGGAAGCGGCAACGCCCCCCAGCTTCCCTGGGTGCTGCAAGCATTGAGAGAAGCCACCAGAAACGGTAAGGTGGTCATCAATATCAGCCAGTGTATGCAAGGCATGGTGGAGATGGGACGCTACGACACAGGATATCAGTTACAGGAAGCAGGTGTCATCAGTGGCTACGACTCTACGGTAGAGAGTGCTGTCACAAAACTGATGTTTTTACAATCCCACTATCAAGATCCAGAACAGGTACGTGAACTGATGCGACAAAGTATCCGGGGAGAAATCTCCGTTAATTAACTATATGGAAGTATCTGGGCTGACATCCGTTAATTTTATCAGTATTTCAACTTTGGAGCGTTAATTTCAAATAGCCGTTAAGTAAGGCGACGGAATTGTTAAATTGCGACAAAAAGATACGACAATTTGGCAGTTTACCAAATTTTGCGTCTATATTTGCACTCGATTTCACGAACAATGAATATAAACATTTAACAGAATAGACAAATGAAAAAGATTGTGAAGAATTTATTTCCAGCGATTTACTTAGTAGTTATCGCATTCTCCGCGGCATCATGCAACAAGACACAGGCAGCTCCTGCCGCCGCACCAGGACAACCCGTAGACCTGACTTACGCAGCCGAGAAGTCGCTGCCCTCAGTAGTCTATATCAAATCTGTCATCAACTCAAAGACACAGACCGTAGAATACAGTGATCCTTTCGAGGATTTCTTCTCAGACCCCTTTGGTGGTTTCTTCGGACGTGGACAGGGAAACAATGGTACCCGCAAGCGTCAGGTGCAGACTCCTAAACGTGCCGCTGCCGGTAGTGGTGTCATCATCTCCGCTGACGGATATATCGTCACCAACAACCATGTGGTAGATGGAGCCGATGAGTTGACAGTTACCTTAAACGAGAACTCCAAGGAGTACTCTGCCCGTATCATCGGTGCCGACAAGACGACGGACCTGGCACTCATCAAGATTGACGCCAAAGACCTGCCTGCCATCGTCATTGCCAACTCGGACAATGTGAAGATTGGTGAATGGGTACTTGCCGTAGGTAACCCGCTGGGGCTTAACAACACAGTAACAGCAGGTATCGTCAGCGCCAAGGCTCGTCAGATGGGTGAAGGCGTTGCCTCCATGATCCAGACAGACGCTGCCATCAACCAGGGTAATTCCGGTGGTGCGTTGGTGAATACCCGTGGTGAGCTGATTGGTATCAATGCCATGATTTACTCTCAGACTGGTTCTAACATCGGTTATGGTTTCGCCATTCCTACCGCTATTATGAACAAGGTCGTCGAGGATATCAAGAAATACGGTGCCGTACAGCGCGCCATGATAGGTATCAAGGGCTCCGATGTCAGCAACTACGTGGATATGGAGAAAGAAAAGGGCAATGAGATTGACCTCGGTACTATGGAAGGTATCTATATCGCAGAAGTAGTGGAAGACGGTGCTGCCGCAGCCGCTGGTCTGCAGAAGGGTGATGTCATCACAGCCATCGACGGAAAGAAGGTGAAGAAGTTCGGTGAGCTCCAAGGTATCATGGCTCAGAAGCGTCCTGGTGACAAAGTGAGTGTTACCTATCTGCGTAACAAAAAGGAGAAGACCGCTACATTAACGCTCAAGAACGAGCAGGGTACGACGAAGGTGGTGAAGAACGCTGACGTAGACATCCTCGGTATTGACGTACGTCCTATCACTGACTCCCAGAAGAAACAACTGGAGATCAGCTATGGACTGGAAGTACTGAAAGTCAGTGGAGGTAAGATGAAAGAGGCAGGTGTTCCAAAGGGCTTCATCATCCAGAATGTCAACGACCAGCCTATGCGTTCCTTCGATGACCTGCAGCAAGCCGTCAAGGATGCCAAGGATCAGATGCTTGTCATCAAGGGACTCTACCCCACTGGTAAACGTGGCGGTTTTGTAGTCTACTTGCAGAATGAGTAATATTTGACATTCCCATATTAAAAAGTAAGGTATTCTTTTGGTTATTCCGAAAAAATACCTTACTTTTGCATCCGGCTTATAAAAAACTACTAAATGAGACAACTAAAAATCACGAAGTCCATTACGAATCGAGAGAGTGAATCTCTTGATAAGTATTTACAGGAAATAGGTAAAGAGGAACTCCTCTCGACAGACGAAGAAGTGGAATTGGCGCAACGCATCAGGAAAGGTGACCGGAAGGCACTGGAAAAACTGACCAAGGCGAACCTCCGATTTGTTGTCTCCGTAGCCAAGCAGTACCAGAACCAAGGACTGTCACTTGCCGATCTGATCAACGAGGGAAACCTCGGACTCATCAAAGCCGCAGAGAAGTTTGATGAGACTCGTGGTTTTAAGTTCATCTCCTATGCTGTATGGTGGATCCGTCAGAGCATCCTGCAGGCGATTGCCGAACAGAGCCGTATCGTCCGTCTGCCCCTCAACCAAGTAGGAGCGGTGAATAAGATTAATCGTGAGGCAAACCGTTTTGAACAGGAGCATGAGCGCCGCCCCTCCACAGAGGAGCTTGCTGAGAAAATCGACTTGCCAGAGGACAAGATTGACGATGCCTTGCATGTGAGTGGACATCACGTCTCCGTTGACGCTCCCTTTGTGGATGGAGAAGACAATAGTCTGTTGGATATCCTCGTCAACGATGACGCTCCTATGGCTGACCGTCAGCTGGTGATAGAGTCACTGAGGGCAGAAATCACCAATGCGCTGAAGATGCTAAATGACAGGGAGCGCAAAGTGATCGAAGCATTCTTCGGCATCAATCAGCCAGAGATGACACTTGAGGAGATTGGTACGAAATACGGGCTGACCCGTGAGCGTGTCCGTCAGATCAAGGAAAAAGCAATCCGTCGTCTGCGTAGTAATACAAAGAACAAAATGTTAAAAGCATATTTAGGACAATGAAGATTTTAAAGTATATCCTGTTTTCCCTGCTCATAGCTGTGGCGATACCTACAGAGATGCAGGCGAAGCGTATGAAAGCACCGAAGATGTATATGTTCGGTTTCTCCGCATCCTTCCAGGATTCCATCGTCTATATGACAGACGTACAGGAGGTAGAGGGTGCGTGGTATGACACGAAGACAAAATTCCTGATGGGTCGTCAGCACTATTCCTATCAGCTGAAGGACTTCCTTGCCAACAACATGCAACAACCAAACCGTGTCTGTGTGGTGATGTATGCGCTGACCCGCAAAGAAGCTGAGAAGAAATTCATCAAGCTACGTAAGGAATACACCATCAAGGCGAAAGGGAAATACGACGTGAGGTATCTGACGACAGCGGATTTTCATTTCCAGCCAGTAGATATGAGTGAATAAAAAAAGGAACCGTTTGGTTCCTTTTTTATTTTATTTCTCGTGATTGGCTTTCCACATCTTCATACGCTCCTCCAGTAAGGCATATTGATGATCCTCAATGAACGAGGTACAAACGCGCAAGCCTTCCTGATGAGAACCCGTTGTGATCAGACAGATAGCACTCACACCATAATACATCAGTTCCTTGGCAAGCTCACCACTCGTCATCCCCTTATAGCCAATAGTGAAATAGAAACCGTCGGCAACAGGCTCATCAAGGTCTTTGTCATAAACGATATGAAAACCATAACGACAGAAAATCTCCTTCAACTTACGAGCTCGCTCACCATATACAAGAACCTCCTTCCGGAAATTGTAAGTGCCGTCACTTGCCGCCTTCAGCATCGCCGCCAGGGCAAACTGTGCCGAGTGACTCGTTCCTGACGACAAGGCGTAAAGCATACGAGTCGAGAATACCAGTCCGAAGGGAAGTCCCTCATAACGTGCTGCCAGGTCGGGATAATGACGATGAAACAGTTTGTTACTGATACAAGTCACACCAATACGCTCACCGGCATAGCTGAAAGCCTTCGAGCCACTGATCAGTAGGATATAGTTATCCGTATAGCGTCCCACGGACGGCTGGTAAGGTGGCTGGAAAGGCACACTCAGGTCTTTGCGGAAGTCCATCGCGAAATATGCAAGGTCTTCCATCACAATAGTATCGTATTGGGTAGCAAGACCACCAACCGTCTTCAGCTCATCCTCGTTCAAGCAAATCCATGCGGGATTATTAGGATTCGAATAGACGATGGCACAGATATTTCCATTCTTAAGATAACTCTCCAGTTTCGGACCTAATTTCTCACCACGATAGTCATAGACATCAAAAGTCTCGTACTTCACGCCCTGCACCTGCAGCTGCATCTTCTGAACAGGGAATCCCGGGTCAATAAACAATACGGTATCCTTCTGCTTGTCTGCCTGCGAACAGGTGAGGAACGATGCGAACGTACCCTGCATAGAGCCACAAACAGGTACACAACACTCGGGGGCGACGTCCAGACCGATGAACGCCTTGACGAAACGGGAAGCCTCCTGTTTCAACACAGGGGCACCTTGTATGTCAGGATAGCTGTGGGCGATGCCCTCCTGTAATGCCTTGACCTGGGCATCAACACCGACCTGTGCGGCAGGAAGTCCCGGGATACCCATCTCCATCTTGATGAACTCCACACCAGAGGCTTTCTCCGCCTTTGCCGCCACTTGCTTTACCTCACGGATCGTCGCCTTGGCAAAATCATCAATACCTAACTCCTCAACAAGTCCGTCAACAATCTCTCTCTTAATTGGTGTCTCCATCATAACCATGAATTATGAACCTAGAACTATTTCTGGGCCTGGCGTCCGATAGCCAGTGCCTTGATATTCGCCTCAACAATAGCCTCTCCCTTGCGACCGAACACACGACGAATGGCATCCTCCAACTTCTCGTATTCGATACCCAATGCTTTCTGTGCGGCTCCCAACAGGATGACATTGGCAGAACGAGGAACACCAGCGTCCTTCGCTGCCTGCTCGATATCCAGCATAATGACATTCTTAAGACCATTCAGGTCTTCCTTAATCTTCTCTATATCAGGATAGTTGGGAATATTCACGAAAGGAGTACTTGACGTGATGACCCATCCCTCTTTCGAAAGGAACGGCAGGTAACGCAGTGCCTCCATCGGCTCCATCGAGATAATCACGTCTGCCCCACCCTTTGGTATCAGGTCACTGGCAATCGGGTTGCTGGAGATACGGAGGTTCGACTGTACGTCACCACCACGCTGGGACATACCATGAACCTCAGCCTGTTTGATATACAGGTTCTCATTCATGGCTGCCTCGCCGATAATCGTTGCGATAGAGAGGATACCCTGTCCTCCTACACCACAAAGTATAATATCTGTCTTCATCTTCATTTTACATTTTTACATTCTTACTTTTTCTCAGCAGCCTTCTTCTGCTTAAGATGACGCTGTAGTGTCTGCATACACTCACGACGCGGGATGATGACACTGACACCGTGATAGTTGATCTCCTCACGGATCGTCTTGGTGATCTCCTCCATGTTCTTAGGCAGTGGCACCACCACTTTCAGGTGGTCGTCGCTCAAGCCCAAACCCCGGCAGATCGCCTCGAACTTATTCGTACCGGCAGAGTCCTGTCCACCTGTCATTGCCGTCGTCAGGTTATCACTGATGATGACGGTGATATCGGCATTCTCATTGATGGCATCCAACAGTCCCGTCATACCTGAGTGCGTAAACGTAGAGTCGCCGATGATAGCGACAGCAGGCCACTGTCCCGCATCCGAGGCACCCTTTGCCATCGTGATGGAGGCACCCATGTCCACACAAGAGTGGATAGCCTTATAGGGTGGCAGGAAGCCCAAGGTATAGCAACCGATATCACCAAACACACGGGCATTGGGATAGTCGAGTAGCACTTGGTTCAGTGCGGTATATACATCACGGTGACCACACCCCTGACAGAGTGCGGGTGGACGTGCCACAACATGAGAGAGGATGTCAGAATACTCAGTGTCCTCAGTGTTCTCAGAGAGTCCCAGCGCCTTCTTGATCAAATCTGGGTTCAACTCACCCGTACGAGGCAGCTCACCAGTCAGTCGTCCTTTGATGACGGCATTACCTGGCATCACGCCACGCACCTGATCCTCGATGAAGGGCTGTCCCTCCTCGGCAATCAGCACGAACTCACAATCATCCGTCATCCTGCGAATCAATTTCTTGGGAATAGGATACTGCGAGATCTTCAATACCGGGAACGGACATCCGTTAGGGAAGCACTCCATGAGATAGTTATATGCGATACCGCTGGCAATGACACCTAACTCACGGTCGTCAGCGTCCACATACGCATTATACTTGCTGTCCACAGCCATCTGCTCCAACAGCGGCTGCTGTGCTGTCACGATATCATTACGCTTACGGGCAAAAGCTGGCAGCAATACCCAGCTCGAAGCCTGTGCGTCATAGTTCAGCTCGTTCTGCTGACGTGGCTCGTCAACACAATTCACGACGGCACGAGAGTGTGCCATACGAGTGGTGACACGCATCAGGACAGGCAGGTGCAGCTGCTCCGACATCTCAAAAGCCTCCTGAATCATGTCGTATGCCTCTTGCTGACTGCTGGGCTCCAGGGTGGGAATCATCGCAAACTTACCATAGAAGCGGGAGTCCTGCTCATCCTGTGAGGAGTGCATGGAGGGGTCGTCAGCAACCAGTACGACGAGTCCGCCATTGGTACCCGTCATGCCGGCGTTCACGAACGGGTCGGCACACACATTCAGACCCACGTGCTTCATACATACCAACGCACGCTTACCCATAAACGACATACCCAGTGCTGCCTCCATCGCTGTCTTCTCGTTAGTCGACCAGCGGCTGTGCACACCACGCTCCTTGGCAAGTGGTGACATCTGAATATACTCTGTAATCTCTGTAGAAGGAGTACCCGGATAGGCATATACACCACTCAAGCCCGCATCCAACGCGCCTTGAGCTATCGCCTCGTCTCCCAATAATAATTTCTTCATATCTTGTTATGTTGTTTAATTCTAATCTGCAAAGGTAGTACAATTTGAATGAAAAACCAAATTTTGAAAGTGTTTTCGTCCTTTGACGTAGTATTGCCAGAGGATAGAGAAGGAACACTGCTCTGGAATAACGTCACACACCCGTGACTGCTGGACAGCCGAACGGTCTGTGTCAAAGTCATGCCTCCATCGCTTGAAAGCCCGACGGGCACGGTAGATGGCACAGAAGTCTCCCCAGTTCCCATTCATCAACAGGGTCTGCCAGGCAGCGAGGTAGTCAAGGAACCACCGCCATCGCATCACCCGGTTGAGTTCCGAGTCAGGAAGACACTTGTAAAGCATCGTCAGGTTATTACGGAAATTGAGGAAGGTCTTCATGGGGTTACCCTTCGGCAACGTACCACCTCCCACATGATATACATAGCTCTCTGGCAGACAGTATATCTTACGACCACGAATGCGCAGCCGCCAACAGAGGTCTATCTCCTCGTTATGGGCAAAGAAACGGGCATCCAGCCCACCAGCGTCCCAATAGTCTTTGGAGCGTATCATCAGTGCCGCACCTGTTGCCCAGAGGATTTCCATAGCATAGTCGTACTGTCCGTCATCTTGTTCCACAGTGTCAAAGATACGTCCTCTGCAGAACGGATAACCAAGACGGTCGAGGAATCCCCCACTCGCCCCCGCATACTCAAACCTGTCCTTATCGAAGATGGAGAGCAGCTTGGGCTGGCATGCAGCCACCTCCGGATGGACATCCATGAACTCAACAAGGGGGGTGAGCCAGTGGTGGGTCACCTCTATATCACTATTCAACAACAGGTAATACTCCGCGTCCACCTGTCGTAATGCCTGGTTATAACCTTCCGCAAAACCCCAGTTTTTCTCTAACCGGATGACCTTACACTCTGGGAAATCCTTGGCGAGCAGTTCCAGGGAGTCGTCCGTGGAGGCGTTATCCGCCACATAGACGACTGCCTCCTCACGGGAATACTGCAGTACTGTGGGCAGATACTGCTGTAGCATCTTCTGTCCATTCCAGTTCAATATGACAATAGCAACCTTTTTCAATCCTTCAATTCTTTTAGTCGCTTCGCTTTGTAAAAGCGTCTTGCGACGATTATTTTAAGTTTTCAACCCTCAGTGCCGTTTGATCGTGATTAAAATCCGCAAGACGAACTTGTATCAGTTGGTTATCGTATTCCTCACGAGCCTCAGAGGGTGACAGTTCCACACGGATATAGTTCTTAGTGAACCCATGCATCGCCTTGCCACGTGGTGCCTTCTCAAACAACACCTCCGCATCCTGTCCGATATATCGCTGATAGAAGGCATGCGTCTTCTCGTCAGAAAGGTCGAGGAGCCGCTTGCTGCGCTCCCGCTTGTCGGCATCGCTGACGACATAGGGTATCTTCAGGGCGGCGGTCCCGGGACGCTCCGAGTATGGGAAAACATGCAACTGCGTCACGTCAAGTGTATTCAGGAAATCATACGTCTCCTCGAAACAGTCCGGAGTCTCTCCCCGGCATCCTACCATCACGTCGACACCAATGAAAGCATCCGGCATCACTGATTTGATGAGATGGATCTTGTCAGCAAACAACTGACGGTCGTAATGACGGTGCATCAGTTTCAAGACGGTATCACTACCACTCTGTAAGGGGATATGGTAATGCGGCATGAAAGCACGGCTCTTGGCACAGAAGTCGATCAGCTCGTCAGTCAGCAGGTCAGGCTCCAGACTACTGATACGGTAGCGGGCAATACCCTCTACGTCATCCAGTGCCTTCACGAGATCCAGGAATGTCTCCCCTGTCGTCTTTCCGAAATCACCGATATTCACTCCCGTCAGCACGATTTCCTTGCCGCCCTCACGGACAGCCTCTTCCGCCTGCCTCACCAGAGAGGCGATGGTGGGATTACGACTGAAACCGCGGGCATAGGGTATCGTACAATAGGTACAGAAATAGTCACATCCGTCTTGCACCTTCAGGAAATAACGGGTACGGTTGCCACGGGAGCACGAGGGTGCGAAGGTCTTGATATCCTTCGTCTTCTCCGTCTTGTAGGTCGAAACCCTGTTGCGGTTCACGAAACCATCGGAGAGGAACTGGATGAGGTGAGCCTTCTCATTTGCACCCAACACCAGGTCGACACCTTCTATCTTACTGACCGCTTCCGGCTTCAACTGCGCATAACATCCTGTCACCACCACAAAGGCATGAGGATGCTGGCGTACCATACGGTGGATGGCTTGTCGGCACTTATGGTCAGCGACCTCCGTCACAGAACAGGTATTGATCAGACAGATATCCGCCTCCTCTCCCTTGGCAGCTGTCAACACGCCCATCTCCTGAAGCATCTTCGCGAAGGTTGATGTCTCTGAGAAGTTCAACTTACAGCCCAGGGTAAAATAGGCGGCTTTCTTGCCTTGAAATATCGACGAGTCTATCATATATATAATAAGGTGTCGTGTTTGTTATTGCAAAGGTACACAAATTCTTCCAATTATTGTCGTTTTTTAGCAAATATTCAATTAAGTGTAAAAAAGACGATATTTTTAACATTTCGTAATTGCTTGATTTTAAGTGACTTGCGAAAAAGTTACAAAAAAGCACAAAAAAAAGTCGCAAAAAAAAGTACAACGTATCAAAAAAATGCCTACCTTTGCAGCGTTTTAATAAACAAATGATTGTTTTACAGATTTAAAAAGCTTAGAAAAATGAAAAAATTAGTATTTATGTTCGCAGCCATCGTAGCTGTTTCTTTCGCTTCTTGTGGTAACAAGGCTCAGCAGGCTGAGGTTGACACCGATTCAGTAGAGGTTGTTGATAGCGCTGACACTACCGCTGTTGCTGACTCTGTTGCTACTGATAGCGTTAAGTAATCAGAACAACTCGAACAAAAATTGAGAGAAATGCCGCTGGATGTGAATCCAGCGGTTATTTTTTTTCCAGCCAATCTAGAGAATCTAGAATATCTAGAATATCTAGAGAATCTAGAAAAAAAAGAATCCCGAGTAAACACTCGGGATTCTCTGCGTATAATAACTATGATTTGCTTTACAGCATGGTTATTCTTCTGTAGCAGGAGCAGCCTCCTCAACGGGAGCCTCAGCAACAGGTGCCTCAGCAACGGGAGCAGCCTCCTCTTTCTTCTCAGCGGGTGCATTCTCAGCAACCACCTTGACAGGAATAGCAACCTCAACCTCCTTGTGGAAGTGAACAATAGCTGTATAGTCACCAACGGTCTTTGCGTCTGTCATGGTGATGATCTTACGATCAATGTCATGACCGAGCTTCTTCAACTCCTCAGCAACGATGTTAGCGTTCACTGAACCGTAGAGCTGACCTGTAGCACTAACCTTAGCGGCGATGCACAGAGCAACATCCTTGATAGCCTCACCCTTCTTTTCAGCCTCAGCCTTGATAGCGGCGAGCTTGTGAGCCTGCTGCTTCAGGTTCTCGGCAAGGATCTTCTTTGCCATTGGAGAAGCGATGACTGCCTTACCCTGAGGAATCAGGTAGTTACGACCGTAACCAGACTTCACGTTTACAATATCGTTCTTATATCCCAGACCGATAATATCTTCTTTCAGTATTAATTCCATATTGTCGTCCTCCTCCTTAATTATTTCAACATATCAGTAACGTAAGGAAGCAGTGCAATCTGGCGAGCACGCTTAACAGCCTGAGCCACGCGACGCTGATACTTCAGCGAGGTACCTGTGATACGACGGGGAAGAATCTTACCCTGCTCGTTCAGGAACTTCTTCAGGAACTCGGGATCCTTATAGTCCACATACTTAATACCACTCTTCTTGAAGCGGCAATACTTCTTCTTCTTCGTGTCGATAGAAGGAGCTGTCAAATAACGGATTTCTGTCTCTTGTGCCATAGTTTAAGCCTCCTCTTTTTTACCAAATTTGTTACGACGCTTCTCTGCATACTCTGCAGCATACTTGTCGAACTTCACTGTCTGGAAACGGATGACTTTCTCGTCACGACGGAAAGCGGTCTCCAAAGTCTTAATCACTTCTGGCTCAGCCTTGAACTCCATCAGGAAATAGAAACCTGTAGACTTCTTCTGAATAGCATAAGCCATCTTCTTCAATCCCCAGGCCTCTTCGTTCACGATCTCTGCACCCTTGTCGGTGAGGACCTTCTTGAATTTAGCGACCGTTTCCTTTGTCTGCTCATCAGACAAAACGGGAGTTAAAATGAAAACGGTTTCGTATTGATTCATACTACTAAAAATAATAATTATTTGTTATTTTGCAAAATTGCGGGTGCAAAGGTACGAAAAAAAAGACATACCGCCAAACTTTCCGGGTCTTTTTTACCCCAATTCCACATTATAATATATAAAACGCATGGATTCTTTTGGTTTTTCACCCGATTTATACTACCTTTGCAACAAATATTCACACCAAAGGATGAAGAAACACGTATCATGGATGGGTATCATACTAATAGTAGCAGGAACATTTGTCCTGCTACTTAGTTACCTGTTGCACCACACCACCAACGCATTCCTAACGACAGGATTCTTATTAATCATTGCCGGTGTGATCGGATATATACAGGGTATCAAGATGGAGGGGTGATTACTCCAGTGTCTGGGTTACCTCTACCTTGGGTTGCATCTCGTAGTCCGTGGGGATAAATGCCTTTTTGGGGGAAACCACTCTCAAGGGAACGAGCTCACGTTCTGGTTTCACAGTACGAGGGGTAAAGCTGATAACACCATCGGTCAGAGGAATCACCTTACCATTCTCAAGAACAACTTTCTGGATATCGATAATGACACGACGGCTGACCTGAGGGACATAGTCACGCAAGGTCGTCCGCACACGTGCCTCTACCCTGGCATTTATCGGGATGGCAATCTTACCGCCTTTCACGACGACAGCACGGGCTGTAACCAAGTCGATGATATCACCATTTTTCAGCTGATGCACGTTGATCTCCTGGTTGGCAATCACAGGAACGATTGTTCCTGCCTCCAACATCACCTTCTCACCTGACTGCCCGTAGGCGAGCATCGTGAGGATAGAGAAAACTAACAGAACTGTATTTCTCATCATGATCAATAGGTATAGATTTCACCTGTCATCGAAGCGTGACCATCCTGGAAGAATCCACCAGACTGGCTGCTCTGACTCAGCAAGAGCACGATACAACCACCACGCTTGGCTGCCTCCTTACGAATCTTTTTCATCGTTTTCTCACTGAAGTGACCTGCCGTTATGGAGAACGACCACGTACCACTGGAGTGCTTCTCCACCTGTCCCAGAGACTTCAAGCCGAGCACCTCGTTCTTATCGTTAACGATGCGCACCTTCTCCCAGTCGTCTGGTGAGTTCACATACACCTTCTGAGACATCTGCTGCACACGACCGCTGCCGAAACGCACCTCTGAGAGGGCGGCACGTCCGATGGTATTGTCAACATCCTCGTTCTCATAACGGAACTTGATAAACAGATCTGTTACCTCTGTGACCTTTCCTTTGGCAACATTTCCGTTATGGAAAATCACCTCATCCTGTGCGAAGCATCCCATACTTACGAACAGGAGCATCAAACAAATTACTTTTCTCATTTCTTTTTTAGGTTTTAGATTTAATTTTGGTGCAAAGATACATTTTTTCTCTGAATGAACAAAAAATATACAACAAAAAATAAATTGATCATGACTTATACTCTGAAGTACTCACTTCAAGCATTCTGCACGGAACACCTCACTCCAGTATCTGGAATCCCCCCTTTCCAATGCCTGGAATACCCTTATAACAGATACTGGAATACACCCACAACAGATACTGGAATACCCCACAACAGATACTGGAATAAGCCATCGCAGATACTGGCTTCTCGTTCCTTTCTCTACGCATTACAGATTACAGATTACAGATTACAGTTAGCGAATTTCAGTTTTCAGTTTTCTGTAAACGATTTTCAAACAAATAACAAATAACAGTTAGCGAAAAAGGAAAAACAATCTCAAATCTCAAATCTCAGTTTAGTGAAAGTAAACACATAAAATACCGTATTTTTTATGTATATATATTATTATATATATAATATATATATTATATATATAATAAATTTAATATCACAGTTTTTCCAAATTAATTAACTGAGATTTGAGATTTGAGATTTGAGACTGCCATCAATCATTGAAAACCGAATCAGAAAATCGGAACTGTTATCCGTTATCTTCTATGTTGCTTTCCAAATAATTGGAAAATATTTATTGTTTTTTAACCGTTCATTATCAATCACTTAGCATGAAGTCCGTTAGTACGATGGCTTTTGAAGAAGTCGTAGCTATCAGCCCAACGCCTCACGCTGGGTACAGAATGACTACCGACAACAGACCTACCAGACAAACTTCTATGAGATGACACGGACGTATCCGCCCATCAATTTACTTCTTCAGAATATATAGTAAGACGCAACAAACTGTTAAAAGGGGACACCGACGTGGCGGTACCTCAAGATAACACAGGAGCCGTCTTGTGAAGTTGTCTGATAATCCGTATGTCAATTACC
>NZ_FOWK01000010.1 GCF_900115435.1 Prevotella sp. tf2-5 | reverse complement strand
CTGCCCCTCGACTTGCATGTGTTAAGCCTGTAGCTAGCGTTCATCCTGAGCCAGGATCAAACTCTCCACTGTATAAATATCTTTCTATCCAATAAAGGATTGTCTCTGTCACAGAACGCTGTCATTATCCGGTAGTCAAGATGGATCTTATAAAGCACCTGTCATCTTCTTGACGGTTCGTAAATCTGTCTTACCCGAGTACCCGTAAAGGTACTCGCTTCTTGTACTACTACTTCTCTGTTTTATGCAATTTTCTCAAAGAGCTCTTTCTCCTTGCCATCGCATCAAGTTTTTGAGCGAAAGCGGATGCAAAGGTACAACAAATTTTTGAACCTCCAAAACTTTTCATGAACTTTTTTACATAAAAACAAAAAGTTTTCGCTTTCCATGACAAAAAGCGAAAACCTCTATACCTTATTTATATATTACTCAAAAATTTCACCTACATCCTCTTCCGGGACATCTTCCAATCCTGATTCATCATATTGACAAGGATTATACCCTGCAGGTAAATCGAATACTGCCTCGCTGTTATAACCGAGACGTTTGTCATTATAAACACGTTTCATGTAATATGCCCATACAGGAAGTGCGCCTGCGGCACCCTGTCCCATACTAGTCATGGTAAAGTGGATATCACGATCCTCACCACCTACCCAACACCCACTGACCAATGTTGGAGTAATTCCCATAAACCATGCGTCACTATTATTGTTGGTAGTACCGGTCTTACCAGCTATATCTCCTGGAATATTATATTTATAACGCAAGCGACCTGCCGTACCCCCCTCAACAACACCTTTCAACATATACAGCATTTTATGCGCACTCTCCTCGCTAATGACCTCATTCATACGAGGCTGGAATTCCACAATCGTGTTACCCTCATTATCAGCAATTCTTGTCACGAAAAGGGGTGAAGTACGAATGCCATGATTTACAAAAGTAGTATAAGCGCTAACCATTTCACCGACTGTGATATCACAAGGGCCAAGACAAAGCGCCATCGATGGATGAATCTCTGGATTATTAATACCATACTCCCGCAATAGCGTTACAAAAGCCTGAGGATTAAGTTTACTCATTAGATAAGCAGAAATCCAGTTGTTGGACTGTTGCAGTCCCCATTTTAATGTCACCATCTCTCCGTAACGGGCCCGACTACCATTACGAGGTGTCCAGGCTCGCCCACCAACGATATACGTCTCTTGCACATTAGGAGCCAAATCACAAGGGGAAAAACCATTCTCCATTGCCAAAGAATAAAGGAACGGCTTGATGGTAGATCCAACCTGTCGACGACCCTCCATACACATATCATAAGCGAAATGCATAAAGTCAAGACCTCCAACATATGCTTTGACATGACCATTCTGTGGACACATACTCATAAAACCACAACGGAGAAACGATTTGTAATAACGAATAGAGTCCAACGGAGTCATAATCGTATCCTTTTCTCCATGATATGTAAAGACAGACATCTCCGTTTTGGTATTAAACGATTTCTTGATTTCCTCATCAGAAGCACCCGACTCCTTCAACACACGATACCGCTCACACTGTCGCACTGAGCGCATCAATATCTTATTAACCTGTTCCGCCGACAGTTTACCCGAATAAGGAGCGCTTTTTCGCCCTCTGTTCTCCTTGTCAAAAGCTGGTTGCAAATATTTCACGATATGCTCACGGGCAGCCTGTTCTGCGTATTCTTGCATACGAGAGTCTATCGTTGTATATACTTTCAAGCCATCTGTATACACATTATAAGTATCCCCATTCCTCTTACGATTTTTGTTACACCAGCCATAAAGCGGATCCGTCTCCCAATTAATAGAGTCCTGATGAAATCTTACCATATTCCATGACGGATAGTCCTTACGTTCAGGTTTTTTTGCCATCATATACCGACGCAGGAAATCACGGAAATAAACTGCAACACCATCTTTATGGTCAGACACATGGAAATTCAATTTTATGGGTTCTGTCGAATATTTCTGATAGTCAGTCTCGGATAAATAACCTGCCTTTACCATCTGACTCAACACTACATTACGGCGTTCTTGGCTTCTCTCACGATAACGTACAGGATTATAGTACGACGGATTCTTACACAATCCCACTAATGTGGCAGCCTCATTCACTGTCAAGTCTTTTGGATCCTTTCCAAAATAGGTATTAGCCGCAGTCTTAATACCCACCGCATTATGTAAGAAATCAAAATAGTTGAGATACATCGTAATGATCTCATCCTTTGTATAATTACGCTCTAGTTGTACAGCAATCACCCACTCTATCGGCTTCTGCAGCAAACGTTCCATCACGCTATGGGCTGTACCTGAATAAAGTTGTTTTGCCAACTGTTGGGTAATCGTGGAGCCACCGCCTGCACTCTTCTGGCGCAGCAGTCCTCTTTTAACAATCGCACGTCCAAGAGCATAGAAATCAATACCAGAATGGTCATAAAAACGTATATCCTCGGTTGCCACCAATGCCTGAACCAACGAAGGTGATAATTGTGAATAGTCAACCAGGATACGATTTTCCTTATTATAGTTCCATGTTCCCATTATTTTTCCATCAGAACTATAAATCTGAGTAGCATATCTGTTAATCGGGTTCTGGAGTTCCTCAATAGGAGGCATATAGCCAATCCACCCATTGTTGATTGCCCAATATGCGAATACTGATGTGACAATAGTCGCTCCCAGTAAAGCCCACAATATGCGTATGACTATTTTACTCATTCAAATAGACCTTTTTTATTTAACGATGCAAATATACGGGTTTTTATTGACATAAGGAAATTTTTGAGACATTTTCAACCAAAGGAGCGAAATTTCTAAAAACTGTTAACAACCCTTTTCTTTATCGAAGTTTTAAATGATTATTTCTACTAACTCGGAATAATTATCTATTTCATTTCCTCGATTCTCAGAATATTCATACTTTTGCACCATCAAAAATGAACAAAAACGAATAAAAAACAGGTATAATTATAAAGATGAAAAGAATATTCCTGACCATGTCCTTATATCTCCTGACGATTCTAGTATACGGACAGAAGAAATGGACCTTACAAGAATGCATTGATTATGCGATGCAGAATAACATTACCATACAGCAGGCAAAGCTGAAGAAACAAACAGCTACAGAGACCAGGAAACAGTCACAGGCGGCACTGCTACCTTCACTCAACGCCTCTACCAACCAGACCGTGGGTTACCGTCCATGGTTAGAGACAGGTACAACTACTGTTTCCAATGGTACCGTTAATACTAAAGTCAATAAGACCTATTATAATGGTACCTATGGCATCAACGCCTCTTGGACCGTATGGAATGGCAACCAGAACCGCAATCAGTTGAAACTCAACAAGGTTGCTGAGGAGCAAGCTGATTTGGATATCGCAGAGGTCGCCAACTCTATTCAAGAGCGTATCGCCCAACTCTACATCCAGATCCTCTATCTCAACGAGGCCATTCATGTCAATGCAGAAAGTCTAGAGACCAGCAAGAAAAACGAGGAACGAGGCAAGGAAATGGTAGAAGTCGGCAAGATGTCAAAGGCAGACCTTGCTCAGCTTACCGCTCAACGTGCCACTGATGAATATAACTTAGTAGAGGCGAAGAGCAACCTCGCCGACTACAAGTTGGAACTGAAACAACTGCTGGAGATCACCGGTGAACAGGAATTTGACATTATGACTCTTGAAGCCTCTGACGAGCAGGCACTGGCGGAGATTCCCGCATTAAGTGGTGTTTATGAGAAGGCATTGGCACAGCGACCGGAGATCCAAAATGCCAAACTTGATTTAAAGTCGAGCGACCTACAAATGAAGATAGCCAAGGCTGGTCACCTGCCAACCGTCAGTCTTTCCGGTGGTGTAGGGACAAGTACCGCCTCGATGAGTTCTAATGAATGGGGTACACAGATGAAGACAAACTTCGATGCCTCCATCGGTGCCTCCCTCAGTATTCCTATCTTCGACAACCGTAAGACGAGAACGGCTATCAACAAGGCACAGATACAACGGGAACAGGCATTGCTGGACATCCAGAACGAGCAGAAAGACCTATACGCCACCGTTGAGGGTTATTGGCTGGATGCCAACACCAACCAGCAGAAGTTCAAGGCTGCCCAGAGCTCTGTCGCCAGCGAGCAGGCAAGTTACGATCTGTTATCAGAACAGTTCCATTTAGGATTAAAGAACATCATCGAACTGATGACCGGTAAAGACAAACTGCTCAAAGCACAACAGAACAGGTTGCAAAGCAAGTACATGACGATCCTGTATCAGCAACTGCTACGCTTCTACGAAGGGGAAACATTGAAAATATAAAAATAAAGAAGATATATGAAGAACAAAAAAGTATGGATTGGCGTGGGTGTTATCGCCCTCATCATCCTCATTGTCTTCCTGCTATCAGGAGGAAAGAAAGAAGAGAAAGTGTCTTTTGAGACAGCAAAAGCAGAGATACAGAACATCCATACCAACATTACTGCCACTGGTACTATTGAGCCTGTCACATCAGTAACCGTTGGTACACAGGTTAGTGGTATTGTGTCAAAGCTTTATGTTGATTATAATAGCGTCGTGAAGAAAGGACAAGTCATTGCCGAGCTTGATAAGACCAATCTAACCAGTGAGCTGAATACGGCAAAAGCCAACCTTGCGTCAGCCCAAAGTACCCTGAACTACGAACAGGCAAACTTCAACAGATACCAGACCCTTTATGACAAAGGACTCGTCAGTGCCAACGACTATGAGAACGCTCGTCTCTCATACGAGAAAGCACGCCAAACGGTGAACTCCTCTCGTGAGAGTGTTCATAAGGCGCAGACCAACCTCGGTTATGCCACCATCACCTCCCCTATTGATGGTGTGGTATTATCGAAATCAGTAGAGGAAGGACAGACTGTCGCAGCCTCTTTTAACACCCCCGAGCTCTTCACTATAGCCCAAGATCTCACAGATATGCGAGTGATTGCAGATATCGATGAGGCAGACATTGGCGGTGTGAAAGAAGGACAGCGTGTGACCTTCTCTGTTGATGCCTTCCCCGATGATTCTTTCGAGGGCGAGGTGACACAGGTTCGTCAGCAAGCCACTACCGAGAGTAACGTGGTAACCTATCAGGTTGTCATCTCCGCTCCCAACAAAGACCTTAAGCTCAAACCTGGACTGACTGCCAATGTCACCATTTTCACCATGGAGAAGAATCAGGTGCTGGCTGTTCCTTCTAAAGCCCTTCGCTTTACAGTCAATGAAGCATTCCTTTCCAAGGGAGAACAGATAAGCGACTGTGAGGGTGACCATAAAGTATGGACCAAGGAAGGAAACACTTTCAAAGCTCATAAAGTTGAAGTTGGTACAACCAACGGTATGCTCACTGAGATAACAAGCGGCATCAGTCAGGGCACTGAGGTGTTAGTTGATTTCAAAATCTCTGGTGGTGAACAGCCAGATGAGCAGCAAACCAGCAATCCTTTCATGCCAAGACCACGCGGAAATAACAAGAACAATCAACAACAAAAGAAATGAATAACGACAGAAAAGTTGTCATTGAATTGCAGAACGTGAAGCGATACTTCCAAGTAGGCAGTGAGACGGTGAAGGCATTGCGTGGTGTCTCGTTCAAAATTTATGAAGGAGAGTTCGTCACCATTCAAGGAACCTCGGGTTCCGGCAAGTCCACCCTGCTTAACCAGCTAGGCTGTTTGGATACTCCCACGAGTGGAGAATACTTCCTTGACGGAGTTTCTGTCCGTACCATGTCAAAGACTCAGCGTGCGCATCTTCGTAATCAGAAGATCGGATTTGTATTCCAGAATTATAACCTGCTGGCAAAGACTACAGCCATAGAAAATGTAGAGTTACCATTGATGTATAACAACAAATATGATGCAAGACAAAGACGTGCCGCAGCCATCAAGGCATTGGAAGCAGTAGGACTTGGTGACCGTCTGGAACATAAAAGCAATCAGATGTCTGGAGGACAGATGCAGCGTGTTGCCATTGCCCGTGCGCTGGTCAACGATCCTGCTGTGCTCCTTGCCGACGAGGCTACTGGTAACCTTGACACACGAACCTCTTTCGAAATGCTGGTACTCTTCCAAGAGTTATATCATCAAGGGCACACCATCATCTTCGTGACCCACAACCCTGAGATTGCGGAATACAGCAGTCGTAACATCAATCTGCGTGATGGTAAGATTCGCGAGGACACCATCAATACGAATATCAAGTCGGCAGCCGAGGCTCTTGCCGCCCTACCCAAACCGCAAGACGATTAAAAATGAATATATTAAATCTATTTAAAGTCAGTTTCAAGGCAGTAGCCAATAACAAGATGCGTTCCTTTCTCTCCATGCTAGGTATCATTATCGGTGTGGCAGCTGTCATCATCATGATGGCGATAGGACAAGGATCAAAGGAGAGCATCCGCAAGGAATTGTCGACAATGGGTACCAACCTACTGACCATCCGCCCAGGTGCCGATATGCGTGGTGGTGTCCGTCAAGATCCGTCTAGTATGCAGACATTAAAACCAGCTGATTATGAGCGTATTCTCCGTGAGAAGAAGTTCATAACAAAGGTATCTCCAGAGGTAACGGCAAGCGGACAGGTCATCTATGGTAATAATAACACCAATACGTCAATATATGGTGAGTCCACCGAATATCTGGACATCAAGCAATGGGAAATCGAGGATGGCGAATGTTTCACAGAAGAGGACATCAAAAAAGCCTCTAAGGTAGTTGTGGTAGGAAAAACCATCGTCACCGAGTTGTTTGGTGAGAATGTCGACCCTGTCGGTAAAACGATTCGTTTCAAGTCTATCCCGATGCGTATTGTCGGTGTCTTGAAATCGAAGGGTTATAATTCTTGGGGTATGGACCAAGATAATGTGATGATAGCACCTTATACCACTGTGATGAAGCGTATTGCTGCCCAGACGTGGTATTCGAGTATCGTATGCTCTGCTGTCACTGAAGAACTTTCCGATGCCGCCATAGAGGAGCTGACCCAGATTCTACGCGACAATCATAAAATAAAAGGGGATGCTGACGATGACTTCACCATCCGCTCACAGGCGGAAATGATGGAGACGATGTCGTCAACCATGGACACTGTCACGCTGATTCTGGTAGTAGCCGCTGCCTTCTCATTGCTCGTTGCCGGTATCGGTATCATGAATATCATGCTGGTATCTGTGACAGAGCGTACCAAAGAGATAGGACTACGAATGGCAGTAGGTGCAACAGGACCAGTCATCTCCTTGCAGTTCTTGATTGAATCCGTACTCATCAGCGTCACGGGCGGACTCTTAGGCATCTTAGTCGGGTGCTCGGCAAGTGCCAGCTTGAGTTCTTTTGGTATGCCTAGCAGTGTACCAGCCTGGAGCATCTACGTATCTTTCCTGGTATGCGTCTTTATTGGTGTATTGTTCGGTTATATCCCAGCCCAAAAGGCTGCCAATATGGATCCTATAGAAGCTATCCGCCATGAATAAAAAAATTGAGATTGTACTGCATATTGCCGCATGGTTGGTAATGTTCCTGTCGCCCATGATTTTCATGAACCAAGGACATGGTGTTTCCCCTATGCAGTTTCTGACCATGTGCACAGTGCCTGTCGCCTTTATAATCGTGTTCTACATGAATTACCTATGGCTTACCCCTCATTATTTTGTACCAGGTCGCCATCGTTACTATTTCATTGTTAACACTATTGTGATTATTTTGCTGGGTATTGGACTGCATTTTTGGATGAACTATACCCAAAAACTATTTAATCCAGGGCAACAATACACCAGCACATGGAACACGCTCGGTTTTATTATGCGAGACATTTTCAACCTTGTCATCTCAGCAACCATTGCCACCCTGGCACGTCTCTCATTCAAATGGTATCGTGCAGACCGCATCAGGCGTGACTCTGAGGCAGCACAAGTGGAGGCAGAACTGAAGACACTGAGATGGCAGATCAATCCACATTTCCTACTCAACACCCTCAACAATATATACGCCCTCACTGCCTTCGACACACAGAAGGCACAAGAGTCGATACAAGAACTATCGAAAATGCTTCGCCATATTCTATACGACAACCAACAGCCTACTGTGGCTATTAATGACGAGGTGGAGTTTATGAAAAACTATATCCAATTGATGCGCATCCGACTTCCTGAGTCGGTAAAGGTTATTTCTCAATTCTCCATTAAAAATACCCAATTAGAAATAGCCCCTATGCTCTTTATCTCACTCATTGAGAATGCTTTCAAACATGGTGTCAGCCCTACCCTGCCCAGCTTTATCCACATTGACCTGTCAGCTGATGACAAACAGATTGTCTTTGATATCAGTAACTCCAATTACCCTAAGAATCAGCAAGACCGTAGTGGACATGGTATTGGACTCTCACAGGTGCAACGTCGTCTCGAATTAGCCTATCCAGGACAATACATATGGGAAAAAGGCGTCAGCGATGATGAGAAGACCTACCGTTCTAAGATTATTATATCACCATCCCAAAATATCGAAATAACAAATTAATTATAGAATTCATTATGACCATTACATGTGCTATTATTGATGATGAGCCCCTCGCCGCCGGATTACTTAAAAGTTATGTTGAGAAGACCCCTTTCCTTCAGCTTATCGGAACTTTCGGCAGTGCTATAGAGGCAATGCGAGAACTCAGGTCTAATCCTGTACAACTGCTCTTCCTTGATATTCAGATGCCAGAACTCTCTGGTATTGAGTTTGCTAAGATACTGACTCCCAGTACGAAGATTATATTTACTACCGCCTTCCAGCAATATGCCATAGAAGGCTATAAAGTGAATGCCCTCGACTACCTGATGAAACCTATCTCGTACGATGAGTTCCTCACTTCTGCCAATAAGGCGCTCGACTGGTATACCATTGCCCAAAAGCAAGAACTCTATGCACGTGACCGCTTCATGTTTGTCAAAAGTGACTATAAGCTCATCCGCGTCAGTCTTGACGATATTCTTTATATAGAGGGACTTAAAGACTATGTCCGTTTCTACCTGCAGGACGGTACCCGTATTATGAGTCTGATGAACATGAAGAAGATTGAGGACTATCTGCCTCATCCAGAGTTCCTACGCACCCACCGCAGTTTCATCGTCCACATGCCTCTTGCTCAGCAAGTCGACCGTTTCCGCATTGTCTTCGGTGATCAGTTTATTCCCGTCTCGGATTCCTACAAAGACGAAGTTCTGCAGTATCTTGACGCTCACACGCTCGTATAATTTTAATTGAATGTCTTATTATAAGACAGACCGTACCTAAGACCCGTATTAGCAAAACGAAACAGGTTGCATGACTTATTGGAGTCACGCAACCTGTTGCAGTATTTAATCGGAAAGATTGTTATCCTCCAAAATTATCATACATGATGCTCTCTGGCTCTACACCGAGGGAGTCAAGCATGGAAACAACAGCCTTCGACATCGGACCAGGACCGCACATGTAATATTCAATATCCTCAGGAGCTTCATGGTCTTTCAGATAAGTCTCGAGCATTACCTGATGAACGAAGCCAGGAGTATACTTCACACCTGCAGCATCAGCAGCAGGATCAGGACGGTCAAGGGCGAGGTGGAAGTGGAAGTTAGGATACTCCTTTTCCAGACCCAGGAAGTCGTCGAGATAGAATACCTCATTGAGAGCACGCGCACCATAGAAATAGTGCATCTCACGGTCTGTGGTATGTAACGTCTTTGTCATATGCATAATCTGTGCACGAAGTGGAGCCATACCAGCACCACCGCCGACCCATATCATCTCCTTCTTCGAGTCAAAATGAGGATGGAAGTCACCGAAAGGACCTGACATAATCACCTTGTCACCTGGTTTCAAGGAGAAGATATAGGAAGAGGCAATACCCGGGTTCACCTCCATAAAGCCACTACGGTCGGGCTTGAAAGGAGGTGTGGCGATACGTACCGTCAACATGAACACATCACCCTCCGCTGGATAGTTCGCCATCGAGTAGGCACGGATAGTGGGCTCTGGATTCTTACACTTCAACGGGAAGAGTCCGAATTTCTCCCAAGAAGGCAGATACTCGTCACCTATCAACGACTTATCAAAGTCCTTATCGTAGTCAATGCAGTCGAAGGCTGGAATCTTGATCTGTGCGTAAGAACCAGGAAGGAAATCCATGTGCTCACCAGCAGGCAACTGTACCTTGAACTCTTTGATGAACGTAGCCACATTCTTATTGCTGATGACGGTACACTCATATTCCTTCACACCAAGGATACTCTCATCGACATGAATCTTCAAATCACCCTTCACTTTACACTGACATCCTAAACGCCAGCCAGCCTTAATCTCCTTGCGGCTGAAATGAGGCTTTTCTGAGTCGAGAATCTCGCCCCCACCCTCAAGGACCTGCACCTTACACTGTCCACACGAAGCCTTTCCGCCACAGGCAGAGGGCAGGAAAACACCATTCTCGTTGAGTGTCGACATCAGACTGTTACCTTGAGCAACAGAGATGGTGCGGTCACCATTAATCTCGATATTTACGTTACCACTGGGTGACAAATATTTCTTTGCCACCAGCAGAATAACAACCAACAGGAGTATGACAATCAGGAAAACTCCTATGCTATATGCTATAAACTGTCCCATAACGCTTTAGATATTTAGTCCGCTGAAACACATCATAGCCATAGCCATGAGTCCTACGGTGATAAACACGATGCCAAGCCCCTGTAAAGGTTTAGGCACATCAGAATATTGCATCTTCTCACGAATGGCACCTAGTGCTACAATTGCGAGTGTCCAGCCGATACCAGAGCCGAAGCCATAGACGATGGCATCCCATATGCTGGTAATTGCCTGAGAATTGTCAGGCTCCATGAGGATGCGCTGCTGCATAAACAGAGAGGCACCCATGATGGCACAGTTAACAGCAATCAGTGGCAGGAAGATACCCAGTGCAGCATAGAGTGACGGAGAATATTTCTCCACTGTCATTTCCACCAACTGTACCATACCGGCAATAACAGCGATAAAGAGGATAAATGACAGATAACTAAGGTCAACACCCTCCACCAGACAGTCGGGACCCAACACTTTTGTCTGCAACAGATAGTTTACAGGAACGGTCACGGTAAGTACGAAAGTAACTGCGAGACCTAATCCCAAGGATGTCTTCACGGTCTTCGACACGGCAAGGTAGGAACACATGCCGAGGAAGAAGGCGAAGATCATATTGTCCACAAAGATGGACCTGAATAATAGACTTATTGCGTGTTCCATAACTTATTTCTCCTTATAAAAGTAAGCACGATGAATCCATATCACACAACCCACAAGAATCAGTGCCATAGCAGGCATCGTCATCATACCGTTGTTCACGTAACCGAAGTCATAGCAGGCATCGGGGATAATCTGAAAACCTAGCAACGAGCCACGTCCGAGGAACTCACGGACAGCACCAACGATGACAAGAATCATCGCGTAACCGAGTCCGTTACCCACACCGTCCAGGAAAGAAGGCCAGGGTTTGTTTTGCATAGCAAACGCTTCCAAGCGACCCATCAGGATACAGTTAGTGATAATCAGACCAACATAAACGCTCAGTTGAACACTCACGTCGTAGGCGAAAGCTTTCAGAATCTGAGAAACGATAGTTACGAGAGCAGCCACAACCACCAGTTGTACCACAATACGGATGCGGTTAGGAATGGTGTTGCGGATTATTGAGATAATCACATTGGCAAATGCAGTGATTACCGTCACAGCGAGTCCCATCACGATTGCCGGCTTCAACTGTGAAGTGACGGCAAGAGCCGAGCAGATTCCCAGTACCTGTCCGAGTATGGGGTGGTCGAGGTTCAACGGATTCGTAAAGACCTCTTTATTTTGTTTACTGAATAATGCCATAGTCTTACTTCTTTAAAATATCAACATACTTTTTCAGACCTTCACGGAGCATGTCACTGACACCATTGGAAGTCAACGTGGCACCCGTCACACAATCAACCTCAGAAGAAGGGTTCTCCACTTTCTTCGCTACGGCAATCTTCAGTTCACCGTTCTCGTCGAAAATTTTCTTACCCTGGAATTTCTCCTGCCACTCCTGAGAGTCCTTGATCTCAGCACCTAATCCTGCTGTCTCACTCTCATGGTTAAAATAAGCGCCATAGATAGTGTTCAGGTCGTCATTAACAGAGACAAAAGCAGAGATTCCACCCCAAAGTCCCATACCCTTCAAAGGGAAGACATATTTTTTCTCACCTTTAATGTCACATATGTAGTATAACTGGTCACCAGCCTTTTCCTCACTCTTGACCACTTCTGCATACTTAGCCTCAGCTTCCTGTCCGTCCAAGCCACGAATATTCAGCGAATAGAGGATCTGCTTCTTCACGTCAAGCGCTACATTTGCATCCTGCATAGGCTTCAATGCCTGAAAGACAAACGCTAATAGGAAAGCAACAATAACCACAAGTATCGTACTATATATAATAATGTACGCGTTAGAGTTTGTATTTAACTTAGCCATAATTTCAATTCTTCAATCTTTTCAATTCTTCAATCTTTTCTGGCGTTTTGAGATATTGCGCTCCACGATAAAGTGGTCAATCATAGGAGCAATCATATTACCAAAGAAGATGGCAAGCATCATACCCTCAGGATAACCTGCGTTCATCACACGGATGATGATAGCCATGGCACCAATAATGAAACCATAGATATACTTACCACATTCGGTACGGCAGGAAGTCACAGGATCAGTAGCCATGAACACAGCACCGAAGGCAAAACCGCCCAGAATAAAATGATGCCACCAAGGCATGGTCGTCATACCTGTTGACTCAAAGAGGACACCCATAGCAGCACCACCGACAAAGACACTCAGCATCGTACGCCAAGAGGCAATACCCATCCACAACAGGATGATAGCGCCAATGGCGATGGCTATAACAGATGTCTCACCAATAGAACCTGGGATAAATCCCAAGATCATGTCACAGATACATGTATCTGGAGTAGTACCCTGTGCAATTTGTCCCAACGGAGTAGCAGCGGTAAAATTATCAGGCAAAATGTTACCAAGTCCGAAAATACTATCCTGTGCTACCCATACGGTATCACCTGTCATCTTCGACGGATAAGCGAAGAACAGGAACATACGTGCCGCAATGGCAGGATTGAACAAGTTCATACCAGTACCACCGAAAATCTCTTTACAGAAGATCACGCTGAAAGCACACGCCAAAGCCAACATCCACAACGGGCAACCAATAGGTACAATCAACGGAATGAGAATACCTGATACGAGGTAACCCTCCTGTATTTCCTCTCCTTTCCATTGTGCCCAGGCGAACTCGATACCCAGACCGACAATATAAGAAACGAGAATCTTTGGCAGTACGGCAAGGAAACCAAAGAAAAACACCTCAAAGAAAGAGGCGTTTGCCAGTGTTCCTGCAGCAAGATAGTTCTGATAACCTACATTATACATACCAAACAGCATGGCAGGCATCAGAGCAATCACTACCATACTCATAATACGCTTTGAGTCTATTGCATCATGGATATTCACGCCCGTCTTTGCCGTTGTATTCGGAACATAGAGGAACGTCTCAAAACCATCGAAGATAGAACGGAAAGCATGCAACTTACCTTCGGGTTCGAAGTTGGGCTTGATCTTATTGAGATAGTTTCTTAATGCGCTCATAGTCTTATGCGTTTTCTTTACGTAATATATTCAAGCCCTCACGGACTATGCGCTGCAATTCCAGTTTGGAAGAATCCACAAACTCTGCAAGGGCGAAGTCCTCAGGACTAACCTCATAAATACCCAACGCCTCCTGGCGGTCGATATCACCGGTAATAATAGCTTTGATAAGATACTCTCCGTAAATGTCCATCGGCAATACTTTATCATACTCACCGCTCATGATCATGTGGCGCTCACCACCCTTCACACGGGCATCCAAAGCATATTTCTTCTTGCCGAAGAGCCAGGAGAAATAACTGCGGTTGACAGAGAACTGATTGAAGCGTGGCATGATCCAACCAGCAAACTCATCAACATCATCACCCTCGGGAATCACAGTGATCTCAGAGGTGTGGGCACCCAGGAAACCATCCTTCGTGGTAGGTTTGCCTGTCAAAACATTACCATTGATGATACGCACATGGTGGTCAGCATCATAACTGTTGCTCAACAAGGTAGCCAACTCCTCTCCTACCAGCATATCCACATAAGCAGGAGCTTTTATTTCACTACCGCAAAGTGCAACGGTACGACGGAGATCAACCTTACCTGTATTAAACAGACGACCAATGAAGAGAACGACTGTCGGCTCTACAGTCCATACAACCTCCCCTTTGTTCACTGGTGAAAGATGATTCACCTGAACACCGACATTACCAGCGGGACATGGTCCGTCAAAGACATTTACCTCGACATTTTGACAGTTCTCAAAACTAGAGTGCACACCACAACCGAGGTAAGTCTTGGCAATCTTCGACAAGGCAGTAAGACCCGTCTGGAAATCACCTTCCTGTCCTTTCACCTCAAACTCAAAGTTACCAGCCAGCGGCATGTCACGCAAAGCAGAAACAAAAACAGCCTTTGGCATTTGTGAGGGATTCGTGGAGATGGCATAAGGCAACTGGTTGATATAACCAAAAATTCCCGCCTCCAACAACGCATCGATAACAGCCTTGCCGTCCATCTTCGACACATCCTTTTTGCCAAAATCAACTTGTTCCTGCTGGGCATCAGCGTCGACTCTGACACAGAGCACTTTTCTACGTTCACCACGCACTATCTCACGGACTGTTCCGCTGACAGGAGAGGCAAACTTCACTTCTGGATACTGTTTGTTGACAAACAAAGCATCCCCGGCTTTTACTTTATCACCTTCCTTGACCACGACCTTTGGAACAACGCCCTCGAAATCATCAGGAACCAGTGCATACTGCCCATTAGATTTCAGTTGGATACGCTTTTCCTCTGCCTTGCCTTGCAAGTTGATGTCCAAGCCTTTTCGCAATTTAATTACATTTGCCATTTATATAAATGTTTTGGAATAAACTCTCTCAAACGTTGCAAAATTAATAAAAATTAGGTATAAAATAAGCATTTTTCCTTTGAAATATTCCGAGGTCACAACTTTTTATCGTAATTTTGTAGCAAAAACAGAGAGTATCAAAAAAATTGCAATCTCTGTCTGACAGATTGCAGACTATAGAAGATACATAAAGTGAAAGTTCTCAAACATATATTCAGTATTACCATATGGGTAGTCATCGGACTGTATATTCTGATGATCTCGTCTTTTCATATTCCTGCTTTCCAACAATATATAGGTGAAAAAACCGCAAATCTGTTGGCTGACAAACTAGGGACAGAGGTCAAGGTGGGCAGTATCAATCCGGGATTCCTTAACCGACTCATTATTGACAAGGTGTCCATTATGGACCAACAGGGGAAGGAAATGCTGAAAGTACATCGCTTAGGCATCCGTATCAGTCTATGGGACTTATTTAATGGTAAGATATCCATCTCATCGGCACAATTATTCGGAGCCCATGCCCGTTTTTATCAGACGACTCCTGACTCAGACCCAAACTTCCAGTTTGCATTAGACTCTCTCGCCTCCAAAGACACGACCAATCAGACTCCCCTTGACTTGCATATCAACTCACTGATTATGCGACACTCCAGTGTGCGCTTTGACCGTCTTTATGAAACGGAGACCCCTGGGGTATTTAACTCCTCACATCTTTTCGTAAAGGATATCAGTGCCTATGTTATCCTCAAGACACTCACACCAGACACGCTGAATGTCAACGTGAAGAAACTTGCATTCACGGAACAGTCGGGATTGAGAATCAACAAACTATCGATGCGTTATGAAGGTGGACGTTCTATGAGTCATTTGTATGATCTACGCATCCAGATGCCTAACACAGATGTTTGTCTGAAAGACGTGACGGCAAACTATAAGTTTGATGGCGACCACTTGTTGATAGAATCACTAACCTATCAGGGGGAACTGCCGCAGTCGCATGTACGCCTCTCTGACTTGTCATGTTTCCTTCCCTCTTTCAAGACATTCAATAGTACCCTGACTATCGCCTCCCATTTCAAGGGGAAAGGCTATGACATAGAAATACCCGACGTTAATGTCAGTTCCTCTACAGGTGATATCGATATCCGTTGTAACGGATTCATCAAACAGCTTAATCATGAGCCACAATGGTATATCAACCTTAAAGATTTATCTCTCTCTGCTAAGACCCTTAACTTCATATCCATGAATTTGAAGGGAAAACAAATAGAGGTGCCTTCTGTTATTGAGCGTATGGGAGACATTCATCTAGCAGGTGATGTCAGTGGCAGGGCTTTGCAACAAGTCAATGCCAGTCAACAGATTCGCTCTGGTGCTGGTAATGCTACCGTACATTTCGCGTTGACACCTAAACAGGACTTCATGGGTGAGATAGAAACGACGGGACTGGACCTGAGGCAATTGCTTAACGACGAACAATTTGGTATGCTAGTCACCAATATCAAACTTCACGGCTCTCTTGCCAAGAATCAGGAGAAAGTGCATGCCGACGGGGTTATCAGTAAGTTAGAATACAATCATTATTGCTATCAGAATATCAAAGTGAATGGCAGCTATGCCCAACATCATATCGAAGGGAAATTATCTGTTGATGACCCAAATGCTACTATCGACATCGAGGGACATGCCATAACAGGGCAAGGTAAGAAAGATATTGATTTGAAAGGTTCTATCAGAGATTTCTCCCCACAAGCCACTCATCTCTCCGAGCATTGGAAGGATGGCAGATTCTCCGCTAACATCGAGACTACACTAAACGGCTCAAGTCTGAATGACGCAAAAGGATTTATTCGTATCACAGACTTTTCCATGAGAAGTAGTGAAAAAGATTACAAATTGAACGATCTACAGATACAGACAGGGTTCGATGAGCAAACACACTATATGTTATTGAATAGCGATTTCGCTCAAGTAGAGATACGAGGTGAGTTCGACTATCAGACACTGGCACAGAGTTTTACTAATTTCCTCGCCAGTAAGATGCCTACCATACCAGGACTACCCCAAATGAATCCTAACACCCACAATAACTTCACGATTAATGCTACTGTGCATAAAAGTGACTGGTTACAGCAACTCTTTGACATTCCCCTTTCTATCAGGAAACCTGTCATCTTGGAAGGATTTGTCAATGATAATGTCCATGACATCAATTTAGAATGTCACATGCCTGCATTCTATTATGGGGAAAGTGGCTACCAGAACGGGCAAATCACTATTACTACACCTGGTGACTCACTTGCTTGTAGCATCAATATCACCAAGTTAATGGAGAACGGGAATCACTTCGACTTGAACCTAAAAGGAAAAGCGCATAATAATCAACTTGTCTCTTCATTTGCATGGGACAACCATGCCCAAGAGCGTATGAGCGGTGTGTTAAACAGTACTGCTAATTTCTTCACGACACCTAATGGTGACCAAGTGGCGTTTTTCGGTATTGCCCCTTCTCATATTAATATTCATAATACTATATGGAACGCAGAGCCTTGTACTATCAGCTATTCCGACAAGCGATTGGAAATCAATGAATTTAACGTCCATCATGGAGAACAGCATCTGATGATTGATGGTACGGCATCGGAAAACATCAGTGATTCCATTGTTGTCAACCTCCACGGCATTGACGTTGCCTATATCCTTGAACTCGTCAATTTCGATGCGGTAAGTTTCAGCGGGCTCGCCACCGGAGAAGCTGTTGTTAAGGGTATTTTTGGTAAACAACTACAAGCGAATGCCGACCTTATCGTCAACCAGTTTGAGTTCGAACATGGACGAATGGGAACATTAGATGCCCATGTCAACTGGAATACGGAAAAAGAACAGATTGATATTCACGCCATTGCCAACGACGGCAAAGACGCTATGACATATATCGACGGTTATGTCTCACCCAGCAACAATTACATTGACTTAGGTATTAAGGCTGCTGGTACACATATCGACTTTATGCACTCCTTTACCCAGAGTTTTCTTAGTAAGGTGGAAGGACATTCTGATGGTGATGTACGTCTCTATGGTCCATTGGATGAGATTAACCTAACAGGTGAATTAGTCATCAACGGGCTTGCACACGTTAAACCGACTGGTTGCACCTACCAGTTACGAAATGACACCATCCGCATGGTACCAAACGAAGTGGAATTTGTCAGATGTCCTATCTATGACATCCACGACCGTCAAGGTATTGTCACTGGTGGCATTCACCACGACTGCCTGACAAATCTCTCCTACGACCTCAATATCAATGCCCAGAATTTACTTGCTTACGACTTCCCCGATTTCGGTGACGACACTTTCTATGGAACGGTCTATGGCACAGGTGAGGTATCTATTCATGGTCGTTCAAGGGAGGTTGTCATCGACATGAATGTGACACCACAGCCAAACTCTGTCTTCGTCTATAATGCTGCTGACCCTGATGCTGTCTCCAACCAGGAATTCATCCATTGGGGAATCACCGACCGCTCACAACCTTCCGATACAACGAAGGTAAAAGCAACACTTCCTGTAGAAGAACGCTCTGACTTACGTGTCAATTTCCTGATAAACTGTACGTCAGATTTAACCTTACGTCTCTTGATGGATAGCCAGACTGGTGATTTTATCACCTTACGTGGTGACGGAGTCTTACGTGCCAACTGGTTTAACAAAGGTGGATTCAATATGTTCGGGACCTACCGTGTTGCCAATGGTACTTATAATGTGACCATCCAGAATGTTATCAAAAAGAATTTCACCTTCCAAGAGGGAGGTAGCATCGTCTTTGGCGGTGACCCCTATAACGCAAGTCTTAATTTACAAGCAGTAAATACCGTTAATGGGGTGTCGCTCTCTGATCTCAATGTGGGCAGAAGTTTTTCGAATACTGTAAGAGTTAACTGTCTGATGAATATCACAGGACAGCCCTCTCAACCTGTCGTCGAATTCGATCTTGATATGCCGAATGTCAATACGGACGAGAAACAAATGGTACGCTCCCTGCTCAATTCTCAGGATGAGATGAACCAACAGGTGGTCTATCTACTTGCCATCGGACGTTTCTATCCTCAAGGTGCTAATAACGCTGAGAATTCTAATGAACAAAGCCAAACTTCCCTTGCCATGCAGAGTCTGCTTTCAGGTACGCTCTCTGGACAGATTAATACTATTCTGAAGAACGTCATCAAGAGTAACGACTGGAGCTTTGGTGCCAACATCTCGACAGGTGACGAGGGGTGGAACAATGCTGAGTATGAAGGACTTGTCAGTGGACGGCTTTTCAACAACCGACTGCTTATCAACGGGCAGTTCGGCTATCGTGACAATACCACTAGAGCCAATCCATCCTTCATTGGTGATTTCGATATCCGATACCTGCTGTTCCCCAATGGGAACCTTGCACTGAAAGTATACAACCAAACTAACGACCGCTATTTCACCAAGTCAAGTTTGAACACACAAGGTATCGGTCTTATCATCAAGAAAGATTTCAATAACTGGCGTGACCTCTTTTCGAAGAAGAAAAAGAAAGAAAAAGAAAAGAAGAAGAAATAATCACAAACGAGCCATTTGGCAACCACAATACAAAGAAACAGGTCGCTCATCCCGAGCAACCTGTTTTTTATCCTAACTAACAATCTTCTTACCTATAGAACCACCTATATGTTCTTTATGCTTTTTCTAATGCAAATTTACATCAATCAAACTTAATATTTTTCCATCTTGTCAGGAAAATATATCCCGATGCCTTATTTTTGACCTGAGTCAATCCGACAAGGTGACTCATTCATGAAGAGATAAGAGGGTTGATAACCACCTGCGTCTATCACAAACTTTTCAAAAACGATAGCAGGATCATCGGGCTGGAGGGTGAGCGTGTGGGTATCGCCTTTTTCCAAAGGCAATTCCAACACGCTCTCCACGACCCTTCCTGCCACTGTTGGGTAATAAATAGTGTAGATATTTTCCTTATCCTCATTAAGATTCTTATTAAAATTGACAGTGACAGGAGCACAGCCGTCAAGGGTTACCTGATAGGTCAGTCCACCTTTGTTCAGATAATCGAGAGTAGACTTTACCACCACATGTACTTTGACCTTATCAGGAACCTGTCCGTCGGTCTTAAAGCGATATGACAGACTACCTCCTTTTGTACCTTCCGTATAAGGCATTAATGTTATTCCACTGCGTGTACGTCCCATTTCAGGAATGATGGTCCATACTGTCTTGTCATTATGCTGAGCCTCAAAGAAATGTTCCGCTTCCATTGATACCACCCCATTCACCATAGTAAAGACATAGCCTCCAGGAACAATTTTTTCCATTCGTTTCACCTCTGGTATACGGTCTGCAGGGAAATCATCATTCCAAGAAGTATAACCAATATGCTTTTGTATCATCATTCCATTCCATTTTCCATGAGCTATATTATGGTTATAGTCTGCACATAACAATGAGTCACGACGGAAAGCCTGTTCCACTTTATCTGCCCAGAGATTACAATCAGGATTACCTTCCACATACAGTTGATGGTTCATCGCCTGAGCATAGTACATTTGATATAGGTTCGACATCGCTTGAATAGGAAAGAGTATCAACTGCTTATAGGCATCACGATAACGTTCGTCGAGAGAAATGTACTGACGTAATGCTTCTGCTTCCAGACACATATATTCATCAGCGACCTGTCGCCATTCTCCTGTGTGTATATTATAAGTCCTAAAGTTCAGCATCTCCGCCGTAATTCGACCATTCATTTTACAACAAAGATTAAGGAGGCGCGCTGCCTCAGCAGCCTGGCTCTCACCAAACTGCTGACGGCAGAACGCATGAATATGGTTGATAACTAGTTTTGGTTCATATTGAAGAGGGTTCCATGCCATATCCATGAATAAGGAGATAGGATACTCCATCGGTTTCAAATCACCGACATTCAATATCCACATCCGCTCAATACCATTGACATAGGCAAGATACAGTTGTTCGCACATGTTTTGGGCTGGTGTTACATTCAACCATTTTGTATTACGGGGAGCTCCCACATAGTCAACATGATAGTAAAGTCCCCACCCTCCTGGATGCTGACGTTCTTTCATATTTGGCACACGACGCACATTTCCCCAGTTGTCATCACACAAAAGCATGATAACATCATCAGGAACCCGCATGCCCTTATCGTAATAGTCTAACACCTCTTTATATAAAGCCCATACCTGAGTCGTCTCTTTGGCTTTCTTTCCTGTCACCTGACTAATCATACGACGTTGGTTTTCAACAACACGCTGCAATAGTTTGATATCCGCATCCTCACTCATTGCCTCGTCTCCATCACCACGCATTCCAATAGTCACCATATCCTCCGTATCCTTCATCCGTTCAATACCTTCACGGAAGAACTTATCGAGGTTCTGTTTATTTTTTTGGTAATCCCATGGACCCCATTCTGTACGATGGCGTGCATACTCCTGATGGTTACGCGCCATGGGCTCATGATGGGATGTGCCCATGATAATTCCCATATCATCAGCCGTCTTAGAGTTAAGCGGGTCGTCCGCATAAAAAGCCCACATCCACATCGCAGGCCACATCATGTTACCACGCAGACGAAGAATCAGCTCAAATACTTTCTCATAAAAACGATGATCACCATAATTCGTGCCGAATGTATTTTTCACCCAGGTGGTTAAACACGGAGCCTCATCATTGAGAAAGATACCACGAAACTCTACCACTGGTTCACCATCCGTATATATTCCCTGATGAATATATATCTGATCATGGTGTTCTACGGGTACATCTGCCCAATAATACCAAGGCGAGACACCCATCTGTTGAGAAAGCTCATATATACCATAGACAGTACCGCGGCGATCACTACCTGCTATGACTAGTTGATTATCTATTAATGTAATAATATATTTCTCTTTCTTACCTTGTAATAAAGAAGCATCCAGTTTCTTCTGCTTAACAAGTTGATCAATGAAAACAGACTTTCCTAATGTGCCTACTATAATTTGAGCCTTTGAGGAATTAACCAAGACAGCATCTTGTCCTGTTACTCTTCCGAAATCTTCTGTTAAAGTCTTGGACGCAATAGCCACAGCTTTTGCATCTTTAGCATCATAGCCAATGGTTATCTTACCCTTGGATAATAACATGTCACCTGCAGAAAAATCCACAAAACGAGGAGCTGCCATTGAAATGGTACACACATGAAGAAATAGGAGAGTCATCACACGACAAACATTTCTTCGTAGGATATATAATATATGTTTCATAAGTCAATTTTGTCGTTTCTTGTTTTTGCAAAGATACTACCATTATGCATACTACACAAGCAAATAAAACGAAAAAATGAAGGGATGAAACAAATTGAAAAATAATTGATAAAAAAACGAAAAAAAATCCCCGCAGACTTTTCGTCTACGGGGACTTTTTTATTTTAAGTTTTGATTATTTTGTTGTATCAACGAACATTGCAACACGGTTGAAGTCGTTCTCCTCAGAGATTTCGCTGGTAGCACCCAGACCCTGAGTGGTGATACGATCCTTAGAGATCTTGTAACGCTTAATCAGAGCATTAGCAACTGCAGTTGCACGAGCCTCAGAAAGCTTCTGGTTCAGCTCTGCAGGACCCTCTGGAGAAGCATAACCCTTAACGACAACCTTTGCCTCAGGATGATTCTTCATGTACTTAGCAACCATCTCAACACTTGCATACTGAGCAGCGTCAATAGTGCTCTTACCCTGACGGAAGATAACGATAGGCTGGAGAGTGGTCTCCTTCTTCTCCTCTACGATCTGAGTAGGACGAGCCTCGCACTCAGCGAGCTTCTTCTTCAGGTCGTTGATGGTCTGGTTAGCAGCGTTGATCTGACCGTTCTTAGCGTCAACGTCAGAACGAAGCTCATTGATCTTAGCGTTCAGAGCGTCGATCTCAGCCTGGTCGCGGAGCTCCTCAACCTTGAAGTTGTGAGTACCGTTGCTTGTACCGAATTTGTAGTTGATACCAGCCTTCAGAGAGAAAGCACCGTTGGTCTTCTTACCATTGAAGAGGAACTCAACCTTGCGGAATGGGTTTGCATACATAGGAACAGGCTGACCGAATACAACACCTGGCTCCAAATAAACCTGCCACTGCTTAGCAGAACCGAAGTTCAGAGCGAAGTCGATAGCAGCTTTTGCGTTAATACCACCCTGCTTCTCTGCCCATGCGCGGCTATAACCACCACCTACGAGAGCGATAACCTCAAATGCACGTGGCTCACCTTTGTAACCAGCGAACAAATTGTTCAGGTTCCATGTGCTCAAAATGTCAAAGTCTGTAGCGTTGATGAAAGTCTTGCTACCGAACATGGACTTAGAATCAGACTTGTTTCCGAAGTAGTTGTTGATGTCCAAAGCCAGACCGAATACGGTGGTCAGGTTCTTACCAATGCGTACACCGAACTCGGGAGATACACCCTTCATGAAACCATAATCTTCACCACCTCCCAAATTAGTTCTGAACTTATTCATGGGAGTAGCTACACCGGCATTGATACCGATGTACCAGTTGTCACCAGCCTTGTTAGCTGTAACTGCAGTTCTCTGTGCATACACAGAAGCTGTCATCATAGAGACAGCAAGCATTAAAAAAAGCTTTTTCATTTTCTTACTAACTTAGTTAATTTATAAATAAATCTACCTATTCTCTTTAAATTTGGGTGCAAAGTAAATAAAAAAAACTATAAGTTCCAAAAAAAACGTGTAAAAAGTACGATTTTTACTTCATTTTCTTGATTTATATTGACTTTTTTACGTTTTCACTTCCTTTCTGTAACAAAAAATCAGAATTTATAGTCAATACCGACACCTATTACATTGTTTGTACGGGAATATACATCCTTGCCTGCATAGGGTGTTCCGAGGTAATTATTCTGGCTCTTGGTATAGTCACTGTAAATACTGATGAAATAACCGGCATTCATACGGATCTTCTTGGTGATATTCCAAGCACCACCCAGTCCGATAGACCAACTATCACATGCAAATGAGGTATTTTGTTCGTAACCGTCGCTCAGACCATAGTCTGTACGCTGCGCTCCGCAACTGACAGTGAATTTCTCATTGATATCATACTCCACACCAGCCAGGAACTCATGTGTACCATGCTTCAGTTCTTTTTGACGATCATTAGCCATTTTTGCGTTTTTGTCATCAAAGAAATGATACTCCAGAGTAGCACGTAATTTCGGGGTAAACTCATAGCCCGCAGCCACCGACAATAAAGCAGGCATGTCGTAACGGGTTCTGGCTCCATCCTCATAGGGTGCAGTATATCCACCAAGCTGTGTGTTAAGAGCTGACAGTTTTGCTTGTGCCCCAACAGGATCAACTGCCATCATAGCAGCGATGAGATTGGTGCCGAGTCCGGCATCCAGGACATTAGTCTCGTTCTTTGGATTGATTTTGGTTCTGAATTCATAGCGTGCTGCCAAAGTCAGAGGTCCTTGGTGGTAGTTGAGACTTATGATTGGTGTAAATCCCCACCCTTTCTGGTCAACATCAAGTAAGAGTTTTGCCAGTTCTCCAAATTGAGGATGATCTGTAGCAATGACGTGTCCACGATAATATCCATCGTAATAGTTAGCACGGAATCCGACAGCTGCAGAGAGGTAGTCCGTAAAGCGGTAGGTGAAGTTTAGTTGTCCGCCATAAATATACTGTTTACCTTTCATCTCAGAGTCGAGTTTATACTGATTTGGCATGATGCCGTTGCTTGCAAGCATACTGGTCAGGAGTATGTTGAACATGGGAACACCCTCTTTATACTCTACAAAACCGCCGCTGCCCACGATACCAATCATTGCCGATACAGCAATACGGTCTTTTTTATAGGAAGCAAACAGGGCAGGCACAATAGGAGCTGAAGCCTTGCCATGATATTTATGATGGAAGTCATTACCAAGGAATCCCGGTATCGTCGTCTCTATATCACGGTCTTGCCAAGGTTTCTGGAAATTCAGAGAGAGCTGCCACCCCTCATGTCCCCATGCAAGTCCTGCAGGATTACTGAAGACAGCGTCAATATCAAAAGAAGTACCACGTGCCATCATACGGTCAAAGGCGATGTGATAATTTGTGTTGGTCATCAGTCCGCCGGCACGAACGCCAACAGACATACATAAGATTACTACAAGAGTAAAAAATTTCTTCATATTCATTTCCTTAATGGTTTTCGGCTGCAAAGATACAAATAATAAACGAATAAACCGAAAAAAAGGCGATAAAATTACGGAAAACGAACAAACTGGTCGTTTAGGCATAAAAAGAGGCATGGGAGTTCCCATACCTCTTATACCTTATTATAAATATTATTTATATCTTCTCTATGATCTTTCCACCCTCTTCGATAGCCTGCATATTGAGAGGAATCATAGCATGGTGGCGTTCTGGGAGCGTTTTGAAGAGAGCCTTCTCCACTCCTTTCGTACTGACGACAGGAGCCACTTTGAGGAGACCTCCAAGGACAATCATATTGAACACCTTGGCATTTTTCATCTCAGCAGCTTTGTCCATAGCATCAATACGATAGACAGTGATATCCTTACGTGTCGGTGGATTAATAATACCATAGCCGTCATAGATAAGGATGCCACCAGGTTTGAGCTTAGGTTCGAACTTCTCCAAAGAAGGTTGGTTAAGCACGATAGCGATATCAAATTTACTAAGGATGGGAGAACTGATTTTCTCGTCACTCACTATCACAGTAACATTAGCAGTACCGCCCCGCTGTTCCGGACCATAAGCAGGCATCCAAGTCACCTCCTTGTCGTCCATCAACCCGGAATAGGCAAGAATCTTACCCATCGAAAGGACGCCCTGGCCACCGAAACCACTGATAATTATTTCTTTCTTCATAACTTCTTACAACTTACATCAAACAACTTATTTCTCACTGGTTGTGTCTTTCAAGTCACCTTTCGGATAGTAGTTGAACATATGTTCCTCCATCCACTCATTGGCTGCTTTAGGTGACATTTTCCAACCACTGTTACAAGTCGAGACAATCTCTACCAGACTGCTGCCCTTGCCTGCCATTGAAGCCTCAAAAGCCTTGCGGATAGCCTTCTTTGCACTGCGGATGGCAGCAACGGTCTCTACTGACTGGCGGGTCACATAACAAGTTCCTTCCAGTGTGGCGGCAATCTCAGTGATATGCAGGGGATAACCATGCAAGTCAGCCTGACGACCATAAGGACAAGTAGAAGTCTTCATACCCATCAATGTCGTAGGAGCCATTTGTCCACCCGTCATACCATAGATCGCATTATTAATAAAGATGATAGCGATATTCTCTCCACGGTTCAAGGCATGAATTGTCTCACATGTTCCGATGCAGGCAAGGTCTCCATCACCTTGATAGGTGAATACCAGGCGGTCAGGCCACAAGCGTTTGATAGCAGTAGCGACAGCAGGGGCACGTCCATGTGCAGCCTCCTGCCAGTCGATATCCAGATAGTTATAAGCGAAAACCGCACATCCCACAGGTGACACACCGACAGTTTTCTCCTCCATTCCCATTTCCTCGATAACCTCAGCTACGAGTTTATGGACTACACCATGCGAGCAACCAGGGCAATAGTGCATATGGTTGTCGTTCATCAGTGCAGGCTTCTGATATACCAGGTTCTCTGGTGCTATGATATTGTTTTCCATCTTACATCATCTTCTTTAAAGCTTCTATAATCTCCTCAGGCTCTGGTACGATACCACCCAGACGACCGAATTGCTCAACAGGCAGGGCACCATTAATAGCAAGACGCACATCCTGTACCATCTGTCCGGCATTGATCTCTACGACAAGAACACCTTTCTTTCCCTGTGCCATCTCAGCAATTGCCTTCGAGGGGAAGGGCCATAATGTAATTGGACGTAACAGTCCCACTTTGAGACCCTCCTCACGAGCCATCTCTATAGCTTTCTGTGTCAGACGCGCCGCAGAGCCAAAAGCGACAATCAGGTATTCCGCATCATCACAATAGAGTGTCTCATAACGTACTTCCTTCTCCTGGATCTCCTTGTATTTCTCCTGCAAATGAAGATTACGAGCCTCCATTGCCTCTGGCTTCAATTCCAAGGAAGTAATGATATTCGGTTTACGATCTTTGGTGCGCCCGATCGTTGCCCAAGGACACTCCTTCCGGATTTGCTCCTCTGTGCGACGAGGTTTATAAGGAGGCAAAACTATTTTCTCCATCATCTGTCCGATAACACCATCGGAAAGAATCATTGCCGGGTTACGGTATTTGAAGGCAAGCTCAAAGGCAAGGTCGACGAAGTCAGCCATCTCCTGTACAGAGTTAGGAGCCAGTACAATGACATTATAGTCACCATTACCACCGCCACGGGTAGCCTGGAAATAGTCACCCTGGGAGGGCTGGATAGTACCCAGTCCAGGACCACCACGCTGTACATTCACGAAGACGCCAGGCAGTTCTGCGCCTGCCATATAAGTGATACCCTCCTGCATCAAGGCGACACCTGGTGATGAAGAAGAGGTCAGCACACGCTTTCCAGCGGCTGCCCCACCATAAATCATATTAATAGAAGCCACCTCGCTTTCAGCCTGCAGCACTACCATACCAGTAGTCTCCCAAGGCTTTAGCTCGGCAAGCGTCTCAATCACTTCACTCTGTGGGGTGATAGGATATCCGAAATATCCGTCAGCACCACAACGGATGGCAGCGTGGGCTATCGCCTCGTTGCCTTTCATAAGTGTTACTTCCTGTTCTGCCATCTTTTTACTCCTCTACTTTTTTACGATAGACCGTGATACATCCATCCGGACAAACCACTGCACATGACGTACAGCCAGTACACTTGTCTATCTGTGCCGGCTCCACATAAGGATAGCCATGCACGTTGACACGATTAGCCAATGCGATGACGCCCTGTGGACAAGCACTCACACAGAGCACACATCCTTTACAGCGGTCGGTATTCACCACAATAGCACCTTTCAGTTTAGCCATTTTTTTAGTATTTGTTTATGGATTATAGTAATCCTTATGATAAAAACTCATGATATCGTCGAGCATCCGTTTCGCCTCTACGGCAGGACTCTCTGGGTCAAGCTCTATCGCCTTGATATAGCAGTTAATCGCTTCTTGCCAGTTACCCTGTTTCCGCCAGTCATTGCCTTGTTCGTAGTATTGCCGGGCGGTAGTAAGTTCCAAACTCTCGACTTTCAACTCTCAACTATTTATAATACTCTTTCTTACCAGCGGCAAGGGTATTCTTCATCAACGAACAGATCGTCATGGGTCCTACTCCACCAGGAACAGGTGTGATATAAGAACACTTAGGAGCCACCTCGTCAAATTTCACATCACCATTCAGACGGAAACCGCTCTTACGAGTTGCATCCGGCACACGAGTGGTGCCCACATCCACGATGACAGCCCCCTCCTTCACCATATCCGCAGTCACGAAATCGGGCTGACCGATGGCAGCGATGATAATATCAGCCTCACGGCACTCTTCTTTGAGTGTTTTGGAGCGTGAGTGGCAAACGGTCACTGTAGCGTCACCATACTGTTTCTGCATCATCAACTGTGCCATAGGCTTTCCCACGATATTCGAGCGTCCGAGTATCACACATTTCTTACCACTGGTCTCAATATTATAACGCTTCAGCAGGGTGATGATACCCAAAGGAGTAGCAGAGATAAAACAAGGAAGTCCGATAGCCATACGACCCACATTGATAGGATGGAAGCCGTCGACATCCTTACGATAGTCGATAGCCTCGATGATCTTCTGCTCGTCAATATGTTTGGGAAGGGGCAACTGTACGATAAACCCGTCGATATCACCATTCTTATTCAGGCGATCGACACACTGTAATAGTTCTTCCTCCGTGATATCATCCTCGTAGCGGATGAGTGTCGACTTGAAGCCGCAAGCCTCACAGGCAAGCACTTTATTCTTCACGTAAGTCTCGCTGCCACCATCGTGACCTACGAGTACAGCAGCCAAATGAGGCTGCTTACCGCCACGTGCCACAATCTCTTTTACCTCTTCGGCAATCTCCGCTTTAATAGCTGTTGCCGTTGCTTTTCCATCTATTAATTGCATATCTTAAATTATAATTTCGGCATTCCGCCCCGCATCTTCATAGCGGCAGCCATCTGCGCCATCTTTGAGCTTCCTCCTCCTGCTACCATCTTCATCACCTTACGTGTCTGGTCGAACTGTTTCATCAGACGGTTCACTTCCTCTATCTTCGTTCCAGAGCCTTTAGCGATACGCTGACGACGGCTTTGGTTAATGATATCAGGATTGGCACGTTCTTTTGGAGTCATTGAGTTGATGATTGCCTCAATACCCTTGAAAGCATTATCGTCGATATCAATATCCTTGATAGCCTTTCCCACTCCTGGGATCATCCCTGCGAGATCTTTGATATTACCCATCTTCTTGATCTGCTGTATCTGTCCCATGAAGTCGTCGAAGTCAAACTTGTTCTTGCGGATCTTCTTCTCCAGACGCTTCGCTTCCTCCTCGTCAAACTGTTCCTGGGCACGCTCTACCAAAGAGACGATATCACCCATTCCGAGGATACGGTCTGCCATTCGCTCTGGGTGGAACACGTCAATTGCCTCCATCTTCTCACCTGTTCCCACGAACTTGATAGGTTTCGTGACCACAGTACGGATAGAGAGGGCGGCACCACCACGGGTATCACCATCGAGTTTAGTAAGTACCACACCATCAAAATCAAGACGGTCATTAAACTCCTTAGCGGTATTGACAGCATCCTGACCCGTCATCGAGTCAACGACGAAAAGTGTTTCGTCAGGATTGACAGCCTCCTTCAAGGTAGCTATCTCGTTCATCATCTCCTCATCGACGGCAAGACGACCAGCGGTATCGATGATGACGACGTTATAACTCTTTGCCTTTGCCTCTTTGATGGCATTGTTGGCAATCTCCACCACATTTTTGTTGTCTGGCTCTGAATAGACGGGAACACCGATGCTCTCACCTACCACATGCAATTGCTGGATAGCGGCAGGACGATAGACGTCACAAGCCACCAGTAAAGGATTCTTATGCTGCTTTTTCTTCAGCATATTGGCAAGCTTTCCACTGAAAGTTGTCTTACCAGAACCTTGCAGACCAGACATGAGGATGATAGAGGGACGACCCTCCAGTTTCAGTTCCACAGCCTTGCCGCCCATCAGGTCAGCAAGCTCATCATGGACGATCTTCACCATCAACTGTCCCGGCTTCACGGCAGTGAGCACGTTCATACCCATTGCCTTCTGCTTAACGGTATCCGTGAAGTTCTTTGCCACCTTGTAGTTGACGTCGGCGTCCAACAGGGCGCGACGTACATCCTTCAAGGTCTCCGCCACGTTTATCTCGGTGATTTTACCCTCACCTTTCAGTATCTTAAACGACCGTTCTAGTCTATCACTTAAGTTCTCAAACATAATACATTATTAATTTTAGGGTGCAAAGGTACACAAAAAAAACGAGACTCACAAATAATGCGCCTCGTTTTTACTCTAAATCGAAACTTTGTTATTTCATCTTCCCTTTTTTGTCATAACCATAGACATGTTTCTGTCCATCCCATGTATAGACATGGCTCACTGTCTCTTCTGCTGCAACGTCGTACTCTGTAATAATAAAGTCCTTGCCCTTACGAGGCAGGTCATAACTATAGAACTCATACTTAGGCTTGAACGTGTCGACAGGACTCTCTACGGGAGTCATCGTCTCTGTCTCCGGGTCATAGTCATAGAAACATACGACCTCTATCTCCGGGTCGGTAGGACCACCCATGAGGATGGCAAACAGACGATGACCATTGTCACAACGCCATACACACGACTCCATATAGTCACTGTCCGTACCTCCTGAGTTCACACACATATAACCGCTCTTGCGGTCTACGATATCCTCGGAATCATATTCCGGATAAGACTTATAAGTAAACTTCGGGTCCTGTGCCTTTTTCAGGATACCACTGACCACATACACCTTCCATACATCATTGAAAGCTTTCGTCAAGGTGACCACGCCAGGAGCCTTGCCGCCTCCCTTTACTTTGATGGGACGCGCTGCCCAACCCTTGCCGACTTTTACCATATCCATATCCTCGTATGATTCATACGTATAGGCAGGATTATACCTTTTATCTGGTTTCATCTGTGCGTTTGCCTGTAGGCAGACCATCGTCATCGCCATCAGCGTCATTAAAACTTTTCTCATCTTTTAAAAGGTCTATTGGTTATTGTTATCTGTTGTTTCTTTCCTTTGTGAGAACTCACAACCGCAATACTGCTGATTATAGAACTGATACTCCCTCAACAGTTGGTTGCGACGCTCCTGCAGTCCTCCCTTTCGCCAGTTCTGATCCCAGAAGGTAGTACCCTCTACTGTCTGTTCCGCGAGATGTCCCGCACGGTTAATCTGTTCCAGGCTCTTCCAACGGGAGGAGGCAAGCGTGGTAGTGAAATACCGCAGTCCCTGTTTCCTTGCCTCTTGCGCCGCCCTCGTCAATCGTAGTGTGAAACACTGTTCACATCGCCTTCCGCGTTCTGGCTCAGCCTCCATGCCACAGATATCCCGCAACCACCCCTCATGGTCGTAATCCCCGTCAATCCACCGAATACCCAGACTCTCCGCATGACGCTTACTCTCGTTCTTACGGATCTCATATTCCTCGTGAGGATAGATATTGGGATTATAATAGAAGATCGTTGGTCTCACACCATTGGCGAGCATCCACTCTACAATAGCAGATGAACAAGGAGCACAACAGGCATGCAGCAATACCTCATGTAATCCATCCGGCACGATAATAGCAGGACTCTTCAACTATCAATTATCAACTGTCAACTTTATAGCCCTCTTGCTTTCCAGATACGGTCCTTTGCCGCATTGATCTCCTGGAATTTCTTCTCAGCGGCTTTGCGGATATCCTCACCCAAGGCAGCAACCTTGTCAGGATGATGCTCCAGGGCTAGTTTGCGATATGCTTTCTTCACCTCCTCGTCTGTTGCATTGGGTGACACACCAAGTACCTGATAGGCAGAGGCAAGGTCGTCCTTACCTAATCCCATCATCGAGTCGACTTCATCAGCAGACATCCGCATCCACTGGGCGCACTCCTTCAATGCCATGATCTCACTCTGAGGCACCTTGCCGTCAGCCTGTGCCACCATCACGAGGAAGTTCAGCAGTTGCAGGCGCTGGGAATAATCCATATTTCGGGATATCTGCTGACAACAGTCCGCCACAGTCTGTCGGAAGTTCTGCATCCCTACCCTTTTCTGCTCGTCGAAGAGTTTCTTCAGGATGTCATTACCTTGAACGACAGCTTGTTCACCGAAGTTCTGACGCAGCATCTGGCGCACCATCTCCATCTCTGAGTGCATCACCTTGCCGTCAGCCTTCATAATATAAGAGGAGAGGACGAGCATCGAGAACAGGAAACTGTTACGCTGACCATAGTCTGTGCGCTGTCTTGTCTGCTGATAATTATTTGCCGCCTGTTGTCCGAAAGGATTCTCGAACGTTCCTTGCGTCTCTGGTGTATTGACGGAATCCATCATCGAGTCGAAGAACTTACCCAACACGATACCAGCCAGCGCACCTAACGGTCCTGCCGTCATCCATCCCAGGAAACCACCTATCCAAGCTCCAAATGCCATATCTTATCTCTATCAACTATCAACTAATACTCATGCCACCATGCCGACTGGTTCTGTTCCTCACGCTCCAAGTCGTCAATCAGACACTCAGCCAGTTTATACACCACTTCCTGAGGCACCAGGAGACGAGGGTCGTCACTATGGGGATTGATAGAGGCAAGGAAATGAGGAACCTCTCCCTTGTAGACCTCCTTCATACGAAGGTTGTTATCATTGACACCCGAGCAGCTATAGGTGATATTCGCCAGACGGTCACAGAGCTTGACGAAAGGCGCATAAGGGGTCTTGCGGATTCCCTTGTAGTATTCCTCTCCTGCCCGTTCTGCACGAGTACGCCCTTTATCATTGGTCAGCGCATAGGCTATCTCCGTCGCCATCAATGCCTGTTCCTCAGTCATCATCCCACGAGCTGTCTTCAACACGTCATTATAGGTCAGACGGGCATCCTCGATACTGTCGTGATAATAACCACCAAAGAACAATGGAAGGAGATCTTCCTCCCTTGCACATACCAAATGACCAAAGTCCCTGATTCCGTTTACTACCATATCCAAATGATAACCATAAGGTAACTCATCTCCATAGGTCTGGTTCACACTACGATGTAACTCATGAGCCGACTCTCTGATGCGTTCTATCTGTTCGGCATACTTCGTCATCAATGCCTCGTATTCTGCTCTTGTCATTTATTTGTCATTTATTTGCTGCAAATTTACAAAGAAATCGTTAATCTACAAAAATAGTAGAAGAAAAAATGCATTCTCTCGTTTTTTCGTAACTTGGGTTTTGCAGAATTTCCCCTCTTGTCTTCGTCCATGCAGATATCATGGCGAAAGTTTAAAGCCTTTAATTAATTCGTTTGGAGGCTTAAATCACCTCGTTTGAAGCCTTTATTTATCGGCGTTTCAGCCACATCAAGTGATTTAAGTGATTCTATAATACACGAATTATATATATAGCAAAAATAATTATGGGGATAATTAATTTAGTAATATATAGATTTACAAAAAATACAATCACTTAAATCACTTTTTTATCAAAATAGCGATGCAAATCACTCATTATCAACAAGTTTCGACATTTTTATATCTATCGTTTTAGATGACACTATATATTTATTGTACCGAATTCGGTACATTTAGAAATATGGCTGGTAGTAATGACACTTACCTGTTCCTATGTCCCTCAAGGTGAACCGTACCATCATGAGTAAAGCGTGAAATTTCCAATGCAATCAGATTCATTTGTGCACATTGTGCGGCTGATAGCTTACGCTTATCATTATGATGCTCCCATGGCGACAGGATAAGCAGCACACCTTTGGCACATGCGTAAAACTGTTCACCATAAGGCTTCGACAGGGGCGTGAAACCATTTTCCACTATCACGATAGTCGGGAAGCCTGCATCAAAGACTGCTCTCATCACTCGCTTCTCACCAGGGGATATGGCTGGCGATACCAACACTGAGCCCTTTCTTGCCTCCTCAAAATACTGCGAGACAACAGTCTGTATCTCATTCTCACTCAGCCGACGAGACACACGGACTGCCATGAGCTTTCGAGCTTTCAACAATTCTCTGTTCCCAACTCCACTGAATCGGTGCTCCCCTATGTCGAAATTAAAGAAAGGATACAACCATTCTGGGTGTGCGCGCTTCATCAACAAGCGGCGTGGGTTGTCACGCAGATAGTTCAGCCATGTGGGAAACTCGTCGTAAGAACGGAGTATAAGGTCGTTATAACCCTTCGCAAAGAGTGGCTGATAAGACGCTGTCCCTTGTGACGGCACAGCCGACACCTGCAAGCAACTGGCTGTCTCTTTCTCTGTATGTTGCGGTTTCACCGCAGCATGCAATGCCTTTTCCACCCTTCGGCAACCTGTCTTGAACCCCGAGATCACCTGCCCTAAATGGATGGGCAGCTGCTCTCTCACAAAGAGAATGCCGTGCATATGGTCAGGCATCATCTGCACTGCCATCACCTCTATTTGTGGATAATAGCCATGAATACCATACCATTCGCTCTGCACAGCCTCTCCCAGTTCTGAGAGCAATATACGAGGTTCGTCATTGCTACCCTTCGGAGCATAGGCATCGCCCACCACCTGCCCAAACAAGGGGCGTCGCCCTTCTACCTCCAAGGTGATCATATACATACGGCGTTCCATATAGTCATGATGGTCGTCACGACGTTTCATCGAGGGCTTCTTCTCCCCCGCATGTACCTTCTTAGCAGCAATCTGTTCCTCCGTCATACTGGATGGCGAAATTACAAAGAAAATCTGACATAACCAATTTTCTTCCCCTTTTTTGTTGCTGGTGGATGAAATAAGGAAAGACAGGAACGAGAAAAACATGGGGACTGCATGATCCACTTTAGCCCTGTACACAACCCCATAACTGATTTATCATCTGGATAGCATTGCTTTCTTTTGCTAATTGTGAGTAACAACGAGGTAACAACGGTGACAACGAATATAAAGAAGTATCTACTATGAAAGTAAATTCAGTGTGTTTACTCAGTAAATTCACTGAATTTACTCACCAAATTCAGTGAATTTACTGAGACAAGAGATATCGGAATAAAAAGCAACTTGTGGAGCTTTATTTTTTCTTGTCACAAAGGTACATGCCGACAAGGATGAGGAGGGTGCCTAAAAGGAACCAAGGGGTGATCTGCTCGTTGAGGAGCCACCATGCGAAGATAATGGTGGTGATGGGATTGAAGTAAACCCAGTTGGTGGCAACGACTGCCCCCAGCTTACTAATCGTCCAGTTCCAAAGAAGGAAACAGAGCATGGAGGCGACCACCCCTAAGAACAACAAGTTCAAGAGGATAGAGATATTGAAAAACTGAAAGACTGAAGAGGTGAATAGCCAACGATCCGAAGGGACAAGGATATAATAAGGGATGATTGACACAAGTCCATAGAAGAACACCTTGCGGGTGATAAACAAAGTGCTGTAGCGACCTGTCAGCGCCTTCATCAACAAAGAATAGACAGCCCAGCACAGACAGGCTCCAAAGGCAAGCATGTCACCTATTGGTGAGAGATGCAGCACGAAATGACCATTCAGTACGACGACAATCCAGCAAGAAGCAGCATCTTCGTGAACACGAAGGTGCTGCCCCATATTGCCACTACGAGAAAGGCTACCAGATGATAGCCTAACGTACTATTTCTTAATCTCGATGTCACGCTTCACGTTATTGCGAATCTTCGTCAGATATGCCTTCATCCCATCCGCGTCCTTATTATCGATAATCTCCAGCAGTTCCTTCAGCTCCGTACGGATCTGACTGACCTGGTCATGCGTATAAGGGTTGAAGAGAATCTCCTGCAACAGATAGTCATCCTCGTTCAGTACCCCCTTGGCAATCTTCATGTGACGCTTGAAGGTGGTACCTGGTGCGTCCTGATGCTTCATGACAGCAGCAAAGACGAAGGTGGAGACGAAAGGAATACTCAACGAGTAAGCCACCGTCTTGTCATGCTCCTCGAAGGTATACTCATAGATGTTGAGTCCCAGTTTCTGGTAGAGGTCCTTGAAGAAGATACGCCCCATATAGTCGCCCTCGCTGATGATGATGGCGTTCTCCTCAGAGAGCTGATGCAGGTTGGCGAAGGTAGGTCCGAACATCGGGTGGGTAGACACATAGCGCATCCCCGTCGACTCATAGAACTCCTTCATATCCGTCTTCACAGAGGCGATATCGCTGATGATACACTCTTTGGGAAGATAAGGGATGACCTCCTTGAACACCGGAATGGTATATTTCAGGGTAACGGCATTGATGACGAGTTCCGGAGCGAAGCCCCTGATCTCCTCCAGGTCCGTAAAACGCTGACAGTTATAGGTAAAGCGCATCCGTTTAGGGTCTCTCTCATAGACCGCCACCTCATGATCAAAACTCAGCAAGTCGATGAAGAAACTACCCATCTTACCTGCGCCTAAAACAAGTATTTTCATACCACCTTTACTTATTAATAATCTCTATTTGCTGACGAACACTCTCCTCATGGATACTCTCAAAGACATGAGCGACGAACTCAGGACCCATCCCCAGGAGCGAGCCCTGTGCGCCACGCTTGTCGAGAATCTCATTATAACGGGAGGTCTGCAGTACCGTCATGTTATGCTCTTTCTTATACTGTCCGATCTCACGACAAACCCGCATACGCTTCGACAAGAGCTCCATCAACTGGTTGTCGAGCTCGTCAATCTGTTTACGCAGGGTGGTGATACCCTCCGTAGAAGTATTCTCGTCACGAATGACAAGCAGAGAGAGGATATAGTCGAGGACATCAGGAGTCACCTGTTGCTTGGCGTCACTCCAAGCCTTGTCAGGATCACAATGGCTCTCCACGATCAGACCGTCGAAGCCAAGGTCCATTGCCTGTTGGCACAACGGAGCGATCAGCTCCCTCCTACCCCCGATATGGCTGGGGTCGTTGATGATAGGCAGTTCGGGGATACGACGATGCAGCTCGATAGGGATCTGCCACATCGGCATGTTACGATAGATCTTCTTGTCGTAGCTGGAGAAACCACGATGGATAGCCGCCATACGCTTCACACCAGCCTGGTTCAGACGTTCCAACGCACCAATCCATAACTCCAGGTCGGGATTGACGGGGTTCTTCACGAAGACAGGGACATCCACACCCTTCAAAGCATCAGCCAGTGCCTGCATGGCAAAGGGGTTAGCAGAGGTACGGGCACCAACCCAGAGGATATCGATGCCATATTTCAGACAGAGTTCCACATGCTCAGGCGTTGCCACTTCCGTAGCCACCAGCATCCTCGTCTCTTTCTTCACCTGCTGCAACCATACGAGGGCTGGTTCTCCATGTCCCTCGAAACCTCCGGGCTTCGTACGGGGTTTCCATACTCCCGCACGGAAGTTATGGCAACCGTACATCGCCAGTTGCTTTGCCGTGGTCATCACTTGCTCCTCACTCTCTGCACTACAGGGACCTGCAATGACGAAGGGGCGTTCATTGTCACTTGGTAATTTCAGTGGTTCTAAGTCTAATTCCATAATTATATTGATTTTTACATTTTTGCATTTTTACATTTCTCAATTCTACAAAGTGCCTCTTTGATTTTCTCCTCTTTCGCACAGAGCGAGATGCGGATATACCGCTCACCATTAGAGCCGAAGATAAAACCAGGAGTGATGAAGACACGAGCCTCATGCAATACACGCTCCGTCAGGTCCTCCACATTCTTGACATCCGCAGGAATCTTACCCCAGAGGAACATACCCACCTGGTTCTTATCGTAAGTACATCCTAAGACATCCATGATCTGCTCCGCATACTGGCGACGACGGGCATAGGTGTTGATATTCGCCTCCCGATGCCACTCCTCACTATTGTCATAAGCCTCAGCGGCTGCCAGTTGGATACCACGGAACGTACCACTCTCGATGTTAGACTGTACCTTCAGGATCCATGAGATGAACTCGGCGTTGGTAGCACAAAGACCTACACGCCATCCAGGCATGTTATGCGACTTTGACATGGAGTTGAACTCGATACAGCAGTCCTTGGCTCCAGGAACCTGCAGGATAGACAGGTGTTCCTCACTCAAGATAAAGGAATACGGGTTGTCGTTCACCACGACGATATCGTGATCCTTGGCAAACCGCACCAGACGCTCGTAAGTCTCACGCTGAGCCCGTCCACCCGTCGGCATATTGGGATAATTAGTCCAAAGAAGTCTGATGTTAGATGTATGATGTATGATGTCCTCCAACTGCTCGAAGTCGGGCTGCCAGCCATTGTCCTCCTTCAGGTTATAATAAACGACGTCGGCACCTAATATCTTCGACAGAGAGGTATAGGTAGGATAGCCGGGATTAGGTACCAGCACCTTATCACCAGGATTGACAAAAGCGAGGGTGACATGAAGGATACCCTCCTTCGAGCCAATCAACGGCAACAGTTCCGTCTTCGCGTCCAGGTCGACATCATACCAACGCTTGTAGAAACGAGCCATTGCCTCACGCAACTCCGGGGTACCCATCGTAGGCTGATAGCCATGGGCATTGGGTTGGTGAGCCACCTCACATAGTTTCTCGATGGTCTTCTCTGAGGGCGGCATGTCAGGACTGCCGATGGCAAGACTGATAATATCCTTACCCTCCGCATTGAGCTGGGCGACCTCTTTCAGTTTACGACTGAAATAATACTCACTGACTAAACTTAATCTATCTGCTGGTTCAATTCGTTTGTTTGCCATCTTTGTATTCTCCTAAAATCTTAAAGTCCTTGGTTAATGGGATAATCGCGTCTATCGACTGACGATAGCGTGTCAGGTCGTCATACATCACATCGACATAGAACAGGTATTCCCATTCCCTTCCGATAATCGGCAGCGACTGTATCTTCGTCAGGTTGATCTTATAGAACGAGAGGATGGCGAGGACATGCGACAGACTACCCTCCTCGTGAGGCAGTGAGAAGACGATGCTCGCTTTGTTTGCCTCCGTCAACGGACGGAGCAAGTCTGCCTTGTTGGGATTCGACACGACGAGGAAGCGGGTGAAGTTATGCTTGTTGTCCTCGATATGGTCTTCGAGAACTTTCAAGCCATAGAGTCTGGCAGCCTCTGCGTGACAGATAGCCGCCCAGCCCTTATGCTGTCCCTCGGCAATCATCTTGGCACTACCTGCCGTATCCTCCGCCTCCACATGTTTCATGTCCGGATGCTGGGCAAGGAACTCCCTACACTGCATCAGGGCGACGGGATGGGAGTGGATCTCCGTGATGGTATCCCAGTCGTCGTCAGGCAGGCAACAGATACAATGGGAGATATGCAGCTTATGCTCTCCCACGATAGTAGTACCTGAGTCACGCAATAACTCGTAGTTATGCAGCAATGAGCCCGCAATGGTATTCTCGATGGCGAGCATACCGATTGCCGTAGGATCCTGCTTGATAGACTGGAACACCTGCTCGAAGGTAGAACAGCAGATGAGTTGTATCTGCTCATCCTCGAAATACAGATGTGCCGCTATGTCGTGGAACGACCCGATTAATCCTTGTATCGCAATTCTCTTCATCTCTTCATTATTTAAAAAGAAACTCCGCTTTCACTTGGTTTGTGAAGCGGAGCCTTATTTCATTTTGAATCTTTCATCTTTAATTTACTTACATACGGCTTACCGCTTCACAGGTCTCTGCAAAGTAAAAGTAATAACCGTAAAAGTAAGCGTTCATATTCAACATTTTTCTGTCATTTTTGTCTCATTGGGTGCAAAAGTATAACATTTTCTGTAATTACGCAAACATTTTGCAAGAAATTTTCGTAAATTTGTGACCTTTGTCACGAATTTGCCACGTCTCGGCATAAAAAAGAAGTAAATTTCTTTTGTTCTGCTCTCAACTTTTCGTAAATTTGCACCAAATTCACAAAAGATGGAGAAAAAAACGTTTGCCGTGTTAGGTATGATGTGCGCCGGATGTGCCGCTAACGTGGAGAAGCGACTCAACCAGACGGAGGGAGTCGCCACTGCCGCTGTCAACCTGCCCGCACGGACGGCAATGATAGAATACGACGAGCAAACGACCTCTCCAGAGAAGATGAAGGAGGCGCTGGCGGCTATCGGCTACGACATGGTGGTGGAGGAAGACCGCAATGTGGAGGCAATAGAGCGACAGGCATATAGACGACTGCGCGACAAGGTCATCCTCTCATGGGTCTTCGCCCTGTTGGTGATGGCTATCTCCATGGGTTGGATCAATATAGGTACACGCGATATCGCCAACCAGACGATGCTGATCCTCGCCTTGTTGAATATCCTGTACTATGGCAGACAGTTCTATGTGAATGCCGCAAGACAACTGCTGCATGCCTCCGCCAATATGGACACGCTGGTAGCATTGTCAACGGGTATCTCTTTCCTCTTCAGCACGTTCAACACGTTCTGGGGGGAGCGTTATTGGGGTACTCAGGGTATCGAGTGGCACACCTGGTTTGACGCCTCCGTGATGATTATCACCTTCGTCCTGACAGGACGGTTGATGGAGGAGCGTGCCAAGCATGGTACTGCCTCCGCTATCCGTTCCTTGATGGAACTGGCTCCCAAGACAGCACATCTGGTAGATACGGGGGAGGTAGTGGAAGTACCCCTGTCGGCTCTCCAACCTGGTGACACGATAGAGGTGCGTCCCGGTGAGAAGGTTCCTGTGGATGGTAAGATGGTTAGCGATGCCATTGCCTATATCGACGAGTCGATGATGACGGGCGAGGCTGTCGCCGTAGAGAAGCATACGGGTGACAAGGTATTAGCCGGAACCATCGTCCGTGAGGGTACTTTCCGTTTCAAAGCGGAGGAGATCGGACAGAAGACCGTCCTTGCCAATATGATACGGATGGTGCAGGAGGCACAAGGGTCAAAGGCTCCCGTCCAAAGGGTTGTCGACAAGATCGCCCTGATTTTCGTACCAGCGGTAGGAGGCATCGCCTTGTTGACATTCCTCGCCTGGTATCTCATCGGAGGTCACGTATACTTACCCCATGCAGTTCTCTCCGCTGTCAGTGTCTTGGTGATCGCCTGTCCCTGTGCCATGGGACTTGCCACCCCCACCGCCCTGATGGTGGGTATCGGCAAAGCCGCGGAGAAGAATATCCTCATCAAAGACGCTACTGCGTTAGAGGAGATCCGCCATATCGATGCCATGGTGATAGACAAGACAGGTACGCTCACAGAGGTAAGAGGTCAGCAGGAGGAGTTAAAAAGTAACGCCCAGGAAGCGATGAGAAAGTTACAAGACATGGGCGTGGAAGTCTATATGATGAGTGGTGACAAGGAAGAGCGTGCCGCCCATATCGCCCAGCAGGCTGGTATCACCCATTATCGTAGTCAGGTATTACCTCAGGACAAAGAGGACCTGGTACGTGAGCTCCAACGACAGGGCAGACATGTAGCGATGGTGGGTGACGGTGTCAACGACTCCCAGGCACTTGCCGTTGCTGATGTAAGTATCGCGATGGGAAAAGGGACGGATGTGGCAATGGATGTGGCACAGGTGACCCTGATGGGCTCTGACCTCCGTCACATCCCGGAGGCTGTCAGACTGTCGAGGCAAACTGTCAATATGATTCACCAGAACCTGTTCTGGGCATTCATCTATAATATCATCTGTATACCGCTGGCGGCAGGACTCCCCTACCTCTTCGGACTCCCTTGGCAGATCACTCCCATGTGGGCATCGGCACTCATGGCGTTCTCCAGTGTCAGCGTGGTACTGAATAGCTTGAGGCTAAAATTGAAATAAATAAGATATGGAACGAAAAGAGATTACTTTTGACTCATTTGTGCGGGGTGCCCTTGTGGTTGCCGGCTTTGTAGGAGCCTACCTGTTGCTCGACCGGTTGAGCAACGTCCTGCTGCCCTTCTTCCTCGCATGGCTCATCGCCTATATGTTATTCCCGTTGGTGAAATTCTTCCAATATCGCTGTAAGATGCGCTATCGGGTCGTGGCGATACTCTGTGCCCTGATAGCCGTCAATCTCGTATTGGTATGTGCTTTTTGGTTGATGATACCTCCGATTATTGAGGAGATGATGCGTGTGAAGGACATGCTGATAGAATATGTCACCAAAGACGCATTAGCAAACAATATCCCGGACCAGATAGAGATGTTCATCCGTGAGCATCTGACAGTTGAGGATATCAAGGCGATAGTGACCCAGGAGGGTTTCATCAATACCATCAAGGAGGCGACACCCAAGGTATGGAACGTACTGATGCAGTCGTTCAGTGCCCTCTCTGGTCTCGTCACAGTAGTCATGGTACTTATTTACACGCTGTTTATCCTCATCGACTATGAGAAGTTCACACAGGGATGGCCGGAGCTGCTGCCCCAGAAATACCGTAACATGGTAGTGAGACTAGTCAATGACGTACAGGAAGGTATGAACAAGTATTTCCGTGGACAGGGTCTGGTGGCATTCTGCGTAGGAGTCCTGTTCAGTATCGGTTTCCTCATCATCGACTTCCCAATGGCTATCGGACTGGGAATGTTCATCGGACTGCTGAACATGGTACCCTATCTGCAACTGATTGGTTTCATCCCTGCCATCCTGCTGGCGATCGTCAAGGCTGCGGATACAGGTCAGAGCTTCTGGCTCATCATGCTGATGGTCATCATCGTGTTCTGTGTCGTCCAACTCATCCAGGACACCTTCCTCACTCCCAAGATCATGGGTAAGGTGATGGGACTCAACGCCGCCATCATCCTGCTCTCCCTCTCTATCTGGGGTTCTCTGCTGGGAATCTTGGGTATGATTATCGCCTTGCCGATGACAACGCTGTTGCTGACTTACTACCAACGGTATGTCATACGGAAGGAACAGGAGAAGAAGATGAAAGATTAAAAATTAAAGATTAATGTATAAGGTATCAGTCGTTACACCCTTCCACAATGTGGATATGGGTATGTTTCAGAAATGTGCCGATGGGATGCGTTGCCAGACTATCGGTTTTGAGAATATAGAATGGATCATCGTGGTGCATAATAGTAAGCCCCACTATTTCCCATTAGTCACGGAGATGTTCAAGAACGACAAGAATGTCATCGTCAAGGAGTTGAATGACGACATGCACTCGCCGGCATCACCACGTAACCATGGGATGCAGTTTGTCACAAGTTCCTATCTGGGTTTCCTGGACGCTGACGACAGCTACACACCGGATTGTCTGGAGGTGGTGAGACGCGAGATGATAGAGACACAGTCGCAGGTGGTGACCTTCCGACGTGAGTATGAGTTGGAGAAAGAGAGCCTCCACCCCCACACGGAGAAGGTGGTATGGAACCAGACCGAATGGCGTATCGTCATGGACCGGAAAGACTTCCAACTGGACAAGATGTTCACGGGTCTGTGGCCCTTCTCCACCTCACGTCTGTTCGATGTGGCATTCCTTCGTAAGCACAACCTCACGTTCTCCGATAAAGTCCTGTGGGTTGAGGACGTATGGCATACCGGCATGTGTCTGATGCTTGCCGACCGGGTATGTTACCTGCCACAGTTCATTGGCTATCATTACTTCATCAACAGCGGTTCTATCATTCAGGACAAGAAGAAACCGATGGAGGAACTGATCGAGTGCTTCAAGTCTGCCAATATCATTATTGATGACCTCTCGGAGATGGGTGTCGACATCACTGATACTACTAATACCTTATTCACTTTGTTGACACAGTACTACCTCGCCTCCGACCTGACAGTGGAGCAGCGTCGCACCCTCTGCGACATAGCACGTCCCTATCTGGAGAAACTACAAAAGATGTCGCCGTCGAAGATACATACTCCCGAGGAGTGCTACCTGTCCTACCACCTGTCGAAAGAGGTGCTGAGCAATCCGGAGGATCCCATGGCAAGTCCTATGCTGAAGGATGCGATGAACGGATGGATGGACATGATGAATATCCTGCGTAACAACGCGTCGACGGACTATGGACGCCACTACCATTTCGACCAGGTGGAGACGCTTGCCGACTATCAGCGACTGGTACCGATGAGTGACTTCGAGAACTACAAGCGACTACTCGATTTGCAGGCGAATATCGGGGAGAGCGGGATACTGACGACAGCTCCCACACGCCAGTATCTCGTCAATGCCAAAGAACAGCTCATTCCTTGTACGGACGATCACCTGCGTCCTTATATGGAGAGTTTTGCCACTACCCTGAAACGTCATCATAACCTGCTCGTGGCGATTGTCGGTCCACGTAAGAAACAGACCAACGACGGCTGTACGGTGGAGACCCTGGAGAGTCAGATGGTGAAGAAATATATGTGGTATTACCATTATGCCCGTGGCAAATGCCGCGCCACCTTCTCCATGCCCGACGACTTGTTCTTCAAGACGGAACCGAAGGAGGAGATGCATACGATATGCCGCTATGCGCTGCTGGACCGTGACATCGACCAGATCGTGGCTCTTGACACACGACGGGTTGCCGAGATGTTCGACTATATCATAGAACACCAGGAGATGTTGATGACGGAGCTCCGGGAGTTGGATAACGTACGTGCTGACGAGGTGGCTGACGCCTTCCGTTCCGGAAAGCCTCTCGCCCAGGCACTGTGGCATCAACTGGAACGTGTCATTGCCTTTGGTGCCGGCGAATATTACGACGCGACGACACACATGAAGCAGTTTACGGGGCAGATACCTCATAACAACGGCTATTACTATACCGAGGAGACTATCTATGGTCGTGCCGTGGCGGATGACAGTGACCTTTTTGAGACGTTGCCATCCACTGGTTTCCATGAGTATCTTCCATTGGAAGAGGACAATGCGACAACTGTCCTTCCCACCAACACGAAACGTGGTGTGCCCTATCAACTGGTGGTCACCAATAACGCCGGTCTGTACCGCTATGTCACCGACCATATCGTATGCATACAGGAGACACAGCTGGACAAGATCTTATTCACGATCTATTAAGACAAAAAGAAGGAAGGCTGATCCATCAACCTTCCTTCTTTCTTTTTTATCTCAATCCTACTCGTCCTCTTGGAACAACGGATCCTCCGGCATCACCATGATAGGCTTCTGCTCATAGTCCTTCAGGAGCTTGTCGGAGACATACTGCTTATCGACAACCAGACGGAACATATACTCACGGAACCAGCGGTCGGTCATGATCAGACACCCCTGCTGTCCCCAGGTGGCACCCCATGAGTTCTCCACCTTCCATTTCGAAGCCTTGCCGTCAGCGGCGATATCCACTGCCGTCAGGGTCATCGCATGGGTAGAGCCACTGTCAAACGTACTGATACGCTCTGCCTTCGTCATACCGAAAGTGGTACCGAACAACGACGCATAGTCGAAGTTCTCCGTGTCAGCATAGCCACGCTTGCGGTCAAGTTGCTTGCCCACGTCATAGCTGGAGTAGAGCTTACGACCGTCCTTCAAAGAGGCGATGGCAAGCTGCTCGATATCGTCCATCGGCAGGTTGAGGTATTTCCAGTTATGTCCGTCGTAGGTATGACGGTCATATTCCACCTCGAAGGTCTTATAGTAAGGACGACGGGGGTCGTTCATCACCATGATAAACGTACCGTTCAGCGGACCGCCCACCGTCTCCTCGTAGAACGACTTCGGGGTGTATTTCCTCGTCTCCGTCAACTGCTTGCCGTCTTTGTTCTTGAAAGCATAGGTGAACTCCTTCACGGGTTCTCCCAGCGTCAGACAGAGCATCCTGTAAATCTGGGTAAGAGCCTCCGTCTTTGCCTTCTGGATATCGGCAGTCTTCTTACCGTCTGCCACCATCTGACGCAGTTGCAAACCATACTCACGGAGCTTCGACTTGATGATAGCCGCCATGCGTGACGTGCTCTCCGCAGAATAGGTCTCTGGCTGTACCGACATCGGTACGAGTCCGTATTTCTCGGCTAAGTCGGCAACACCACAGAAGGTACCTCCGTCACCAATGGGATAATGGAAAAAGAACTGCACACGCTGGGCGTCGATAGGTTCTTTTGCTGTGTCAATCACTCCCTGCAGCATCAGGTTCGATTTCTCCAGTTGGTCGTAGAAGAAGAGGTAAGCCTGTGAGTACTCCACTGTCAGCGAGTCGGTACGCTTGGCGAAGTTGGCACGCAGCACGTTGAGTCCACTGAACATCCAGCAGCGTCCACTTGACTTCTGGTCGTGAATCGACTGCTTTTTGGTCTCGATACTGAAATAGGTGTCCAACGCACCGGCATTCTCCTGGTTCTTCGTCAGGTTATCGATGGCATTCGACGCAATGGCGTTACGCAACGCCTTATGGGCAGGCTGGGTGGCATACTGCCGCTCCATCTGTTGCAGCATCTGCTCTGAGATACCGCCTCCCGCGGTCTGTGCCGTTGCTGTCAGGGTGAGCGCCGCCGACAACAGGATCGCAATCTTCCTCATTACTTCTTGTTCTTTTTAGATGATATCTTGATGGTCTTGGTTGTCTTGGGGGTACTGCTGGATTTACCAGAAGAAGTGGAAACACTGCCACCACTCGCCTTGTAATACTGCAGTGCCTCTGGCATCCATCCCTGGATCTGTTTGATACGGGTGGCGTCACTGGGGTGACTGCTCAGGAACTCGGAGGTCTTGTTGGTACTTGCCGCTGCCATGCGCTGCCAGAAGCTGACAGCCACCTGTGGGTCATAGCCTGCCATTGCCGCGAAGATCAGTCCCAGATGGTCTGCCTCACTCTCATGGTTACGGGAATATTTCAGGTTGGCAAGTCCCAGTCCTGATGACAGGACGCTCTGACCGAGTGCCACCGTGTTACTGCCGACACCTGCGGCACTGGCGATAGCGGAACCGATCTGCAGACCATACTGCTGGCGGTACTGCGTACTGTACTGCTCTGCGGAATGGCGTGCCACTGCATGGGCGATCTCATGACCCAGCACAATAGCGAGAGACGCCTCATTCTGCGTCACCGGCAACAGTCCCTCATAGACACAGATGAGTCCACCAGGCATACACCAGGCGTTCACATTCTGGTCTTGTACCAGGTTGAACTGCCATTTGTAATACTGCACGTCCTCCGCCATACCGTTATTCCTCAGATAGCTCTCCACAGCGGTGGCAAGGCGCTGCCCCACCCTTTTCACCATCGCCGTGTTAGCGGCATTGGTGGAAGGCTTCGCTGTCTTCATATACTCCGAATACTGCTGGCTCGAGAGACTCAGCATCTGACCGTCTGACACTACCAGGTTCTGCTTACGACCTGTGATGGGCACTGTCTTCGTCGTTCCACAACTGACGAACAACAATGCGATGACTGACAAAAGGATTACATTAACTTTTCTCATATCTTTTCTGATTAAAATTGTTTCTATGATGCAAAGATACAACTTTTCTCTGAATAGACAAAAAGAACTGACAAGAAAAAACCACGATCCTCACAACGACGGGACAAGCATGGCTTGCATAAGTCGTGTTAATAATTCAAATCCCTGATACGCTTCAGCATATGGGCATTCCATGTCATAGGTTGAAGAACGACTGTGCGAAGTCTGTCCCCTGTGCGAGATAGCTCCTATGGGGGTATAACAGATGCTGCCATAGCTCTATGAAGGCGGCACCTTCGACCCTTGAAGGTGACGCCTTCGTAAAACACCCCTATCAGATGCTTTTTATTCCGATGCCTCCTATCTCAGTAAATTCACTGAATTTGGTGAGTAAATTCACTGAATTTACTGAGTAAACACACTGAATTTACTTTCATAGGAGATATCGTTGTCACCGTTGCCGCTTCGTTGTTACCCGCAATCCACTGACAATCAAATACTTTTGCAAGGCGGCAACGGTGACAAGGGTTTAAAAATTATGTGTAGGGAATGGTGGTACTCTCAATAGCAAAGAGACACCCCTAACCTCCCACTAAAAATGCCGCAAACATCGATAAATAAAGGGCGCAAGACCAGTTGGAGGTTAGGGGGTTGGAGGAAAACGATTCTTAATAATCCACTTTCTTGTGTGATTATTTTGAGGTGACAATGGACTATTGTCTGCCGAGAATGAAATTAATATTAATTTATTTTGCATTCTTCTCGCTTATTCGTAACTTTGCAGCAAGATATAATGATAAAAATGCGGAGGGGCAGCCCGATAACACTGGGACAATAAGATGAAGCACGACGAGATATATTCAGCAGCCCAACTGACGGAATTCATCCAGGAGGTGGGATTTCTACCGCTGTTAGACAGTGGCATACAAGGCTATTCCGCAGAAGAGATAGTAGCTGACGACTGCCGTTATGTGGTATTCGACGATGGAGGGTGGGACTGGCCGTTGTGGAAGTGGAAAGGTCCCATCGTGTCGGACGGCAGCTGTGTCTATGGCAAGTTCTTCAATAAGAAAGCCGGGTTCATCAGTCGCGAATGGTGGCCCGACTTCTGCAACTACCGTCGCAGCAAATATCCTGTGCCCGTAGAAGGAACCATTGACGACATCATCCTCACTACGCTTCGTGAGCACGGCAGTCTCATTACTCGTGAACTGCGTGCGGCTTGTGGCTTCGACGGTCCCAAGATGCGTAGTAAGTTTGACGGCTATGTCACCCGCCTACAAATGGCATGCCTTATCGTCACCGAGGACTTCGTATATCCCACTGACAAGCATGGACGTGAATACGGTTGGGGATGGTCGCTACTCACCACTCCCGAGACACTCATGGGACGTGATGGATTCCGTTGTCCACGTACCCCGGAGGAGTCCTATCAACAAATTATTTCCCACTTCCGAACTCTTCTGCCAATGGTTTCCGACAAACAACTCAAACGGTTGATAGGATAATATTTCCCAGATATACGTGTCTGACGCCTTCCTCCTCTGCAACCTGTTTGGCTGATTGTAATGTATGAAGAGGAGTTGGAGGGATGTCTTGCATCTTGTAGCGAGGGAAGAAACGGCTGAAATGGAGTGGTGCGTTGGCAAGGTTATTGTCTATGAGCCAACGACACATCCGACGAATCATATCCATATCGTCATTGATACCTGGAATCACAAGATTCGTGAGTTCAATCCACACACCAGCATTCCTCATAGCGAGGATGGTGTCAAGCACTGGTTGAAGATGCCCGCCACTGACTCTTTTGTAGATATCATCACTGAACGACTTCAAGTCGATGTTGGCAGCATCGAGATAAGGCAACAGTTCTTTTAATGGTTCCTGACAGACATAACCTGCTGTGACGAGGATATTCCAAAGACCAGCCTCGTGTGCCAGTCGTGCCGTGTCTGTGATATATTCGAGATAGGTAAGCGGTTCTGTGTAAGTATATGCGATGCCTGGACATTGGTGTTTCTGGCAGAGTACGACGACTTCCTCTGGTGTGAGGTGATAGTGGTCGACTTGTTCAGGTGATGCCTGCGAGATATCGTAGTTCTGACAGTTCAGACAACGGAAATTACAACCTGTACAAGCAATGGAGAGACACGTAGTACCTGGATGGAAATGATAGAGCGGTTTCTTCTCTATCGGGTCGATGGCAAGAGCGCAAGGCTTGGCATATACCTCACTGACAAGTACACCATTGTGGTTGCGACGACTGCGACAGAGTCCTGTCTTACCATCAGCGATATGACAGTGATGCGGACAGAGCAGACATCTTACCGCCCCCTCTTCCTCTCGCTCATAATATCGGCACTCGTTATATTTCAATTTTCAATTCTCAATTTTCAATTTAAAACACGATCGCTTCATAGACATATAGTTCGGCATCCTTCCAGCCATCCCAACCAAGTCCAGCCTTATCCTGCGAGCAATGCCCTACGAACTCTTCCTTCGTCCAGTTCACCTCATCGGCAACTTGAGGCAGGAAAGTTCCACTGCGATAACCCTTGCGGATATAAATACCATGCCGATGCAACTCAAACTCATCGAGACTCTGGATGCGACGCATGGGGGTGAGTACGGAAATCTCAATATCGATATCATCTAATTCCTCACGACTGACAGGCATGAAGCGTGGATCTTCGAAGGCAGCAGCACGAGCCATCTCTGCTACTATCTCATACAAAGGCACGTCTTCTCCGAAATGTCCGATACAACCACGAAGATGCCCGTGTTTGTGGAGAGAGACGAAAGCACCACATTTGCTTCGCAGTTGAGGGTTGAGCGTTAAGAGTTGAGAGTTTTCAATCGACTTGCCGTCAAGGGAGTCCTTGATGCTATTGAGGGCTATCTCCTTCAGTTGCTTCTTGTCTGCATCAGTAAGGGTGAAGCCTGCTTCTTTGCGAAGGAAGGCAAAGGAGTGATAGCCCACCACGCGAGAAGGATCATGGTTGTCAATATCACCCGAGTTCTGGTACATCAGGTGCTTGATATCGTATGGTCCGTCGAGCATCAGCATCAGTGTAATGATGGGAAATTCACCACAGGCACTCGTTGCCAAGTTGCGCTTACCACTACGTGCATTTGCTTCGATGGTGGCAATGAACTGTTCCACATCACCTGTCTCAATGGCTTTGCCTGTTATGGCATCCACCTCACAGGCATCCTCATACGACGGATAGTGGGAGAAGTCGCTGCTGATGATGAAGAGGTTCTCGTCTGTAAAATAGGATTTCAGCACTTCTGCCATCCGTTTCAACTTCTGAAAGTCGTTGGTGGAGATGATGATGGGGACAATAGGAGGCACTTCTTCAAACCTGCGCTGCAGGAAAGGCAGTTGCACTTCCAGACAATGTTCCCTGTCATGCGCCTTTGCTTGATAAGAGAACACGCTGTCTTTCTTCGTCAGTTCAACACAAGTCTCATGATCTACTTTCACATTGCCCAACGGTGTGGCGTAATAATCAGCCTCCGTGTTTATAGATGCTCCGTCGAGCCATTCGTGATGACTCGGTCCCAATAGGAATATCCGTTTGTATGGCTTATTGGTAGGAATCGTCATATAGGCGGATGCTGCCACATTACCAGAGAAATAATAACCAGCGTGGGGCACGATAAGGGCTGCCACATGCTCATACATGGTCCTGTCACGATGCAGTGCCAGGAAACTGTCAACCTCAGCACTCAGTTCCTTGGGGTTGCCTGTGTAGAAGCGATCTGCCTGAGTGGCAGGTCTCACCACAGGATTGTTTGTCTTTTCGTTACACGAATTCACCATCATCAATAATAATGAAACGATACTCAGAATCATGCCACAAATATACAATTATTTTGATAATAAACAAAATATTTGGGTATTTCAGAATAAAGATTCATCTTTTGTTATTCACGATTCTTGGTGTAATATTCCGATATGATACGAGGAAATATGCCTTATCGTCCTCGCCATCATCTGTGGGACTGAAATCATCGACATACCAGTCGTTACGCTCAAAACGAAGGGCAATCGTCGTTTCAGAGTCACTGAAATTATGAATGATAAGATCGACGAGACACGTAGAATCTGTAACGTTATAGACCTTTGCCACTTTGCAACTCCAATCGTCAGAGAAATCCTGTCCACAGACCCAATGGTCGTAGTCAAACAATATGTCATCCGTTTCGTGTCCGACTTCGACAGCCGCATTTTCTACGACCTTGTACTGCACTATTCCACGATTGGCGAGGACGAGAGCAATCCACGCTACTACCTGCACGACTGCTACCCAGCACAGTTCATCAACGACGAGCGCACGCAGGCCAACATTAAGAAGAATGCCATGCAGTGGGAGACTTTCACAAAGTATCTTGAGAGCAAAGGAAAGCTGAAGAAGTAAACGAACATGAACAAGCAAGAAAACTGGGGACTCTTGCTCTGGCAAGCGACTTTGTCGATGACTGACTGATCCACTTTCTTGTGTGATTATTTGAGGTGACAATGGACTATTATCTGCCGAGAATGAAATTAATATTAATTTATTTTGCATTCTTCTCGCTTATTCGTATCTTTGCAGCAAGATATAATGAAAGAAATGCGGAGGGTCAGCCCGATAACACAGGGACTATAAGATGAAGCATGACGAGATATATTCAGCAGCCCAACTGGACAAAAAAAAGAGCCGCAGATCTCAACATCTGCGACTCCTGGTTATTAATACTTTCTTTTTCTCTATTACTTCAGACCACGGTTGTTCATCGTTACGTTAAGCAGCATCACGTACTTCTTGTACTGATCGTGATTGAGCACGTAATTCATGAAACCAAGATCCTTCTTGACAGCAGCGTCGACACGAGCGTCACGCTCCTCCTTACCATACTGAGTGGCGAACATCAGCTCAGAGCAGAAGGTCTTGTGGATCTCAGCCACAGCCTCTACCTGGTCGTTGGCAAGATTCAGAGCCTTGCTCAACTGGTTCATGTTCACGCTCAGGTTGTAAGCCTCTGCGTTGTTTACACTGTTCATGTTCTCGTTCTCAGCAAATGTGAGCGTCATGCTCATCATAGCTACCATCGTTAAAAACAGCTTTTTCATTTTCGTTACCCTTTCTTTTCTTTACTCAGGGCGGTTGTGTTAATTCCGCTCTTACTTATTAATAATGTTATCCTGTTGCGCAGCCCTTTTGGCTTACGCTGCTTTCCCGTTTAACGGGCAAAGCTCAATTTTCTTTTGTCGCCCAGTTTTTTCTGTTTGACGATGCAAAGGTACGGTATTTTTCGATACACTCCAAACATTTGGGGGCACTGTGTGCGGAAACAGCCAAAATTCTTGACCTCCGTCAAAGAATCACAGTTTTCTTGTTTTTTTATCATTTTCGCATTAAACGTCCTCGTTTTTTGCCTATTTCAAAATAATTTCGTAACTTCGCAGCCAAATTGTAAAACTAAAGCAGACTATGAGTAATATGATTCATAAATACATTGCCGTGAGCTACCGTTTGTTTGTAGACGGCGATAACGGCAAGGAGATGGTGGAGGAAGCCACAGAAGAGCAGCCATTCCACTTCCTCACAGGTTTCGGCATCGCACTGGATGCCTTTGAGAAAAAACTGTTTGACGTGCCTCAGGGCGACAACTTCGAGTTCTCGCTCGACAAGGATGAGGCTTATGGTGACTATGTGCTGGAGCACGTGGTAGAACTGGACCGTGAGGTATTCTCCATCAACGGGCATTTCGACCATGAGCATATCTACGTAGATGCTGTAGTGCCTTTGCAGAACGAGGACGGCAACCGCTTCTATGGCAAGATTGTGGAGGTGGGCGAAGAGAAGGTCAAGGTTGATCTGAACCACCCATTGGCTGGTGAGACCTTGCATTTCGCAGGAAAGGTGCTGGAGAACCGTGAGGCTACTGATGACGAGGTCAAGGCAATGATTGCCCGACTGAGTGGTGGCGGCTGCGGGTGTGGCTGTCACGACTGCGAGGGAGACTGCGACGGTCATCATCATGATGGCTGCGACTGCGGACATTGCCATTAAGAGTGGAGAGTTGAAAGTTAAAAGTTGAGAGTTGAGGTGAACACATTTGGTAACATATTCACACTGACGACATTCGGAGAGAGTCATGGCGAGGCGATAGGCGGTGTCGTAGACGGCATGCCAGCCGGTATTCCCATCGACGTGGACTTCATCCAGAGTGAACTGAACCGTCGGCGACCTGGTCAGAGTTGTATCACAACAAGTCGTCAGGAAGGGGATGTCGTGGAACTGCTCAGCGGGGTGTTTGAAGGGTGTAGTACGGGATGTCCCATCGGCTTTATCGTGCGCAATACCAACCAACACTCGCAGGACTATGACAATATGCGACAATTGTACCGTCCCTCGCACGCAGACTTTACTTACGCTACGAAATACGGAAACAGAGACCACCGGGGCGGCGGCAGGTCTTCCGCACGTATCACCATCAGTCGTGTGGTGGCGGGGGCTCTTGCTAAGCTGGCACTGCGTCAGCTGAATATCAGCGTACAGGCATATACCTCACAGGTTGGGAATATCTTACTGGACAAGGATTATCGGAAATACGACCTGTCGATGACGGAGACGAATATCGTTCGCTGCCCAGACCCCGTGAAAGCGGATGAGATGATACAGCTGATCTCTGAGGTGAGAGCAGCGGGTGACACCATTGGCGGAGTCATCACCTGTGTCGTCAAAGGTTGTCCTGCAGGACTGGGAGAACCGGAATTCGGCAAATTGAACGCTGCTTTAGGCTCTGCGATGCTGAGTATCAATGCCGTCAAGGGCTTTGAGTACGGAGAGGGCTTCGACGGTGTCACCGCACGAGGCTCAGAACAAAATGATGTCTTCGTGAACAATTACGGACAGGTAGGTACGCTGACAAACCACAGCGGAGGTATCCAGGGGGGCATCAGCAACGGACAGGACATCTACTTTCGGGTGGCTTTCAAGCCTGTGGCTACCCTACTCCGCGAACAAGATACGATAGACATTTATGGCAATGCCACCAAACTGACGGCAAAAGGTCGTCATGACCCATGTGTACTGCCTCGCGCCGTACCTGTTGTGGAAGCAATGGCAGCCATGACCATTTTGGACTATTTTTTGCTCAATAAATCGACAAAATTATAGCTTTTTGAATTTTAATACAAAAAAACCAAAAAATTTTTGTAGTTCAAAATATTTGTACTATCTTTGCAATTGCATTTGAGGGGTTTGGGAAAATCCCGATATGCTTTAGTTAAGTCTAGTTTAGTTTTTGTGTTGGTTGAGAGCGGTTCATTTGACCGCTCTCAAGTTTTTCTACCCTAGACATCCTATAATCTCTGATATAGAACGGCATCCGTGATGGTCGAGCCAGTCATTAATACCATCACGCACCTGAATGGTGACTGCAGGATTGATGAAGTTTGCAGTACCAATCTCTATCGCCGTGGCTCCAGCCATGAAGAACTCGATGGCATCGCTGGCTCTCATGATACCTCCCAAACCCACAACAGGGATCTTGACGGCTTTTGCCACCTGCCATACCATGCGCAACGCAACGGGCTTGATGGCAGGACCACTGAGTCCTCCCGTATTGATGCTCAACAGAGGGCGACGCTTCTCGATATCTATCGCCATACCCATCAGGGTGTTGATCAATGACACGCTGTCTGCCCCCTGTGCCTCACAGGCACGGGCGATCTCCGAGATATTCGTCACGTTAGGAGAGAGTTTCACGATCAGCGTCTTATGATAACGCTCACGGACTGCTCTCACGACACTCTCGGCTCCCGCACAGGTGACACCGAAAGCCATACCACCGTCTTTCACATTGGGACAGGAGATATTCAACTCTATGGCTGGGATCTTCTCCAAGGCATCAATACGGGCGGCACATTCCGCATAGTCTTCCGGAGAGGAACCACTGACATTGACAATCATATTCGTATCGATATCCTTGATCTGCGGATAGATATGCTCACAGAAATAGTCAACACCCTTGTTCTGCAGTCCTACGCAGTTAAGCATCCCCTGCGGTGTCTCTGCCATACGGGGATAGTCATTGCCCTCACGAGGTTTCAGCGTAGTACCCTTCACGATAATACCTCCAAGACCATCTAAGGGAATAAAATCGGCAAACTCTAAACCATAGCCGAAAGTCCCTGATGCTGTCATCACTGGATTCTTCAGTGACATCTTACCTATTTTGACGCTTAAATCTGCCATAACAACTGTTTTACGTTAAACACTGGTCCTTCCTTACATACACAGAGGTTGCCATTCGTGGTCTTTTCAACACAACACAGACAGGCTCCCAATCCGCACGCCATCATATTCTCCAGCGATGCCTCACACTCCACTTTCGCTTTGTGAGCGTAACGCGCCACCGCTACCATCATGGGCTTGGGACCACAGGTAGCTATCCGGTCGAAATGTTCCTTCTGCAAGACTGAATGGTTGGTCACAAAACCTTTCTCACCCTCAGAACCATCCTCTGTCGTAATAAAGACACGTCCATACTGCATGAAAAGCTCTATCTCCAATAAATCCGCCTTTGTACGGGCTCCCAAAAGGAAGGTGGGCTCAATACCCGCTTTCCGCATCTCTGCACCCATATACAACAAGGGGGCTACACCAACACCACCGCCTACAAGCAGAATATGCTCCGCAGACTCCGCAGGCATCGTGAAACCATTGCCCAAGGGCAATACACAATTAACGATATCACCCACCTGGAGGCGACCTAACTGACGGGTTCCCTCACCAATCATTGCCACCATCAGCCATAACTCGTTACGTGTCTTATCCACAAAGTTTATAGAGATAGGACGACGTAGGAAAGTGGTCTCTGAACCGTCTACACGCACTTCCACAAACTGTCCAGGAAGCATGTCAGGAAGGGGAGCGTCATCGGTCAGTTTCAACAATACATGCTTAGGACTGATACGCTCAACTTGTTTGACGGTCAGGTCGAGAATATATTTCTTCATATACCTTATTATATTATAATTGGTGCAAAATTACGAAAAAAAAATGAGAACACCACTAGTGTGTCCTCATTTAGTCTTCATCGGAACGAAGGTTTCATAGGTCTGATCATCATAATAAACCCGTATTTCTGTTACCTTTCTTGGCTCTTTGTCAACTATTTTCAAAACTTTCGGTATGTTTTCAGGTGGTGTATTCCGTACACTCTGCGAGGAAGAGGCACCTGGATAGTCCGAAACAGGTTGATCGAAGTCCAGCATCTGTTCCGTCGATGACTGTTGGGTGACTTCAGAACCTTCTGAAAGTGGAGTCAAGTACATATTTCCATGACCCATCAACAACCAATCGGTGTTAATAGAGGGTAGTTTATTTTTGATCGCCTCGACCACATTCAGGGTGGGGCGGGTCCTACCAGTGAAAATACTACTTAAAGTTGCAGGGGATAATCCAATGAAATCTGCAAACACTTGTTGACTCATGTGCTGCTCTTCCATGATGCGTTTAATTCTGTCTTTCATCACTTATCAAGTCAATTTTGGGGTAAAATACTCATTTTTCTTTGATTTTACAAAGGTAAAACAAATTTTTGAAAGAAACAACAAATACGAAGAGATTTTTAAGATTTAAATTGTACATTTTGATATTTAAAGTTGTAAAATGTAATGTATAATCTGTATATTGTATATATTAGATTTGTAAATCTTAATTTAAAGATATAAAACGACGTCGTAACAAAATAGAGTATATTCATGTAACTAACTGATTTTGAATTTATTAATATTAATACACAAACGAAAAACACTAGATATATGCATTTTTGAGAGAAGATAATGCGATATAATTATCACCATTTACATGATTAAATACATATATCTATCTAGTTTTTAGAAATATATGATAGTTATACGGTCATGAATACCTATAAAACAGGGAGTTTTTTCGGATGCTTTTGAATGCAAAATTATAAATCTACATTTTAAAATGTGGATAATTTTGTAAATGAAGTATATTTTCAATTTAAAACAACAATTACAATTTCACTAGATTTAATTGTGTAAATTCACAAAACGATATCTTAAAAGAGTTTAAAACAAAATTTGGAACACCAAAATCAGCGAAAATTTAAAAATTTCGAAGAATTCCGAACGAGCGTTCAATTCATCAGAAATACGCAAAAACAGAGGGGGTAAAAAAGAGGAAAAACGCTTTATTTATCAGCGTTTGAAGCCCAAAATTTATGTTCAGGTTTTGAGTAAAAATAGAAAAAAAGGCATTAAAAAAATGCCATTTTTAGTGTAAAATGAAGAAAATTAGCTCCTTCATCAGCTCTCCAGAAGGGGTATTTGGGTTGTCTAAACCCTTACTTTTGGCATCAATTTCTCTTATTTTGCTGATAATTTGTAGCACTTTCATTCCAGTATAATTCCGCATACCTGTCATATAGTCTTTGGCTGCCCATGGACTACGTAGATCCAGCCATTGCGCTACCCCATCCTGAGAGTTTTTCTGGGGACAATAATGTGCTAACATTAGATTTTGGAAGTAATTAAAAAGCAACGGGAGAAAGGAATAGATACTTCCTGCCTTCGGATTTTCGTCAAAATATTTCATGATTTGGTTTGCTTTGAACACATTTCGGTTCACAATAGCATCCCGAAGCTCAAATCCGTTGAAATCTTTGCTCACCCCAATCTGATCCTGTACCACCTGAGGTGTCACTCTCCTATTATTTTCCGGAAGCGACAGCAAAACCTTGTCTAATTCACCCACCAGACGGCTTAAATCAGCTCCTACAGCGTCCGCAATCAGTTGGGTGGACTTTGCGTCAATACTGGCATTTTTAGCCGCCAGAAAGCCCTCTATAAAGGCAGGAAGGTCTCGATCACGTAATTTTTTGCTCTCAAAAAGCACTCCATTCTGCTGTATCGCCTTCACATACTCCTTTTTTCGCCCGTCTATCGTACCGTTTTTATGGCACATCACCAAGATGGTTGAGGGCATCGGAGACTTAAAATACTTCTCCAGAGGCTCTGTATTCTTCACGTTCTGGGCTTCCTTGACGATGATGACCTGGTATTCAGACATCATGGGATAGCGTTTAGCGGCATCCACTATTTGGGAAGCATTGACATCAGAGCCAAATAAGACGGTTTGGTCAAAGTCACGCCCTTCCGGTTGTAGCACATTGTCTGCCAACCAGTTACTGATCAAGTCAATATAATACGGCTCATCACCCATCAAATAATAGACAGGGTGAAAATGGCGAGTTTTCAGCTCACTCATTACAGAATCATATGTCACTGCAGCCTGAGCCATGTTGCAAAGTTACGAAAAGTTGAGAGCAAAACAAAAGATTTTATTCTTTTTTTGCCGAGACAGAGCAAGTTCGACGAAATCAGAGTTACAAAATATCTCAGGTGTGATTATCAGGAATTCTAAGGATAAAACGAGTTCCTTCCTTGTATGTATCATCTAACATTAAGTCCCCATTGATTTTTTGCGCTATACTGCGTGCCAACGGTAATCCTAGCCCTAAACCACGTTTAAATGAGTCCACTTTATAGAATTTCTCGAAAATACGGTCTCTTTGGTCCTCAGGAATACCTATTCCCGTGTCTGTCACACAGATATCTAGCATAGAGGAATCCTCACCCTTCCTGACCTGTAGTTTCACGCTTCCTTTCTCCGTAAACTTCAACGCATTACTGAGCAGTGGTCGCAGAATCCCCTCCAATGCCTTTAAATTGCTTATCACGGTGTGTTTATCATCTAGTTGCGACTCATAGGCAATCTCCAGTCTTCCATTATTGACCGCCTCAACCCTCTCCAGCAACCCCTGGCAGAACAGATAGACATTCACGCAGTCTTCCAATTTATAATTGTTCTGACTCTCTACCTCTGAGAAAATCAACAGTTCATTGACAAAGCTAGTAATCTCACGGGTATTCGTCTCTATGCTATTCACGATATTCCGACGTTCCTCCCCGTTCAGATGGTAGTCCGGGTTACCGATAACCTGCGAGAAGCCTGTTATTATATTAAGGGGAGTGCGTATTTCATGAGACACATGCTGGATAAAGGCAGTCTTCATACGATCACTCTCCTTAGAATGGTCAAGCGCTAGGGCAAGCTCGCGATTCTTCTGTCTTAAACGGTTCATGAAATAAAGCCCCAGCATCCCCATCAAAACTAAGGCTATGATAATCACCCCCAGCACAATATAGACTTGACGGGTCTTTACCTGTTGAGTCTCCCGCTCCATCTCATCCACTTTGTAAAGCGCATTAAACTCATTCAGTTGGTTTTTCACATCCTTGATATTCAGAGAATCCGACAGGAAAAACACCTGTTTGTAAAGGTCTGCAGCTTCCTCAAACTGATGCGACTGCAGCATGATTTCCGCCCGTTGTTTCTTGAGCATCAGCACACCCGACGGGTCTTCCTGGACAGTATAGCGCCCTATAATCTGGTTATTGAAGTTCAATGCTTTCTCATAGTCGCCCTTCTTCAAATAAAGTTGCCCAAGATTATAAAAAACAGATATCTGCGAGTTATCCTTCACATCCTTGGTCGCCTCATACGCTTTCATCAACAGATCCTCTGCCTCCGACAGTCGTCCCAGACCCATCAGGGCTGTGGCTCTTGAGTTATAATAATATGTATAATATGAGGAGCCTAATGATTTTCCCTGGTCCACTCCCAGTTCTTTCCGATGAGAATCCAAATAGACCCGCCAAAGATCCGTAATCTCCAGCATACGTTTATAATTCTTCACCTCCGAGAGAACCGAACAATAATACGGATAGACATCCAATAAAGTTGAACCTATCTTGGACTGATTCAGCGCCTTAATACACCGTTCATATGCCTGTATCGCCTCCTCGTGAAGACCAATATCCATATAGGCATTCCCCATGCCATAGGAAGCGAGTCCGATACCATAGCTGTTATCTCGTCGCTGGGCGTCCTCATACATCTTCTTTACCTCACGCAATGCCGTATTACTCTGACTGGTAAAGATATAATGGTTAACGATCAGCACCCATATATCATAATAGAGCTTCCAGTCAGAATGCTTTAGCATAAACATTTGGTGCTTGGGATACTCCGCCAACAGGGAGTCATCCTTATCAGTATTATAATAATAGTAAAGCAACGCTGTACGTGCCGTTGCCTGCATCTTCACATCGCCTTGCCGCTCTGCCTCTGCCAGTAAATCAGCAATAGTCTGACGTTCCTTCTGTGTCTCTCCCCCATAATAGTAGAGATTATATAACTTGTAATAAGCCTGTATACGTTCCTTACCCTCCAGTTTTGGCAATTCTTGCCGAATAGAGTCTACCCGGTTATTTAAAATCGTCTTTCCCTTCGCCGTATAAGAAAGTAAAAGCAGAAATAACAGACTTATTGTTATTAAAAAGCTTCTATTCCTCATAGTTTTCGGTTTTATTGGATGCAAAGATACAAAATAATTAGAAAATCTTCATACACAAAACGTTTAAAAAAGGATTAAAAAAATAGAAAATAGAGATTTTTTTGTACCTTTGCAATATGTACGAACTCAATCTGCCTACATATGAGGTACAACTAAGGGGTATGCGAGAGAAACCTGAGATTTTCGATTTTCTCCGACGCCGTTTTGTGAAACTGACTCCAGAGGAGTGGGTTCGCCAGCATTTCGTACACTGGTTGGTAGAGCATAAAGGATATCCTAAAGGGTTGTTAGGTAATGAGATAGAACTACAAGTAGGAGAAAAGAAACTACGTTGCGACTCCATTCTCTATGACCAACAGGCTCTACCCAAAATGATCATTGAATACAAGGCTCCCACCATTGCCCTTTCACAAAAGGTATTCGACCAGATAGCAGTATATAACCAACTCTTACACGTCGACTATCTGGTTGTCAGCAACGGGATACAACACTATTGCTGCAAGATGAACTATGAACGCAACAGTTATGAGTTCCTGATGGATATTCCTGATTATAAAACAATATAGGCGTGGAAAAATCCACGCCTATACTTTTATGCCTCTGTCTCAGGAGCCTGTGGCTCATCAGCGGCTTTCTTGGTGGTCTTGCGAATAGCACGCTTACGTGTCTTCTTTTCCTCTGTACCAGGAACCGCAACCTTCACTCCAGCAAGTTCTGGATCAATCATGATACGACCGCAATACTCACAGACAATAATTTTCTTATGCATCTTGATATCCAACTGACGCTGGGGTGGAATCTTATTGAAGCAACCACCACAGGCATCACGCTGTACATAGACGATACCCAGACCATTACGCGCATTCTTACGGATACGTTTGAAAGAAGTCAGCAGACGTGGCTCTATCTTTGCCTCTAAGTCTTTCACCTTAGCTTTCAGCTTATCCTCCTCGGCACGTGTCTCCTCCATAATCTCATCCAGCTCACCCTTCTTCACTTCCAGGGCTTGCTGACGGTCCTCTATGATATCCTGGTTCTTTGCCAGTTCCTCTTTCTTCTCCTCGATACGGATCTGAGCGTCCTTGATTTTCTTGTTACAAAGCTCGATTTCCAACGACTGGAACTCAATCTCCTTGCTCAGCGTGTCGTACTCACGGTTATTCTTCACGTCATTCAACTGGTTCTTGTAACGTTCCACACTAGCCTTTGCCGTCTCTATCTCACCTTTTTTCTGGTTGATAGCCATTTCATACTCTTTGATTTCGCTCTGAATCTTCTCAATACGAGTGGTCAAGCCCTCGATCTCATCCTCAAGGTCTTGTACTTCCAGAGGCAGTTCACCTCTCAACGCACGCTTCTCATCAATACTTGAGAGTGTGGTCTGCAGTTGATAAAGGGTCTTCAGACGCTCCTCAACCGGCATGTCCATAGGATCTTTTTTTGCCATAATTCTTTTTAATTTTTCGTTATTTCGTTATTTCGATATTTCGACTAAAGATAAATAATCGGATTCGTGCAGGTCTCTGCAATTTCCGTGCGTACCTCAGGACACTCCCCCTGGATGATGTCACGGAATATCTCGCTCGTAAACTGCTCGCTCTGATAATGGCCGATTACACATATCTGGAGACACTGCTCATAGCCGAAATACTGATGATAGTGCATCTCTCCTGTAATAAAGGCATCGGCACCTTGCTGAAGGGCATCACCCAAGAGGAAATCCCCTGCTCCACCACAGACGGCCACACGTTGGATAGGACGACGCAGGAGCTCGTTACACTGCATACACTCCACCCCAAACCGTCCCTTCACCAGATTGACAAAAGCCTGGGCATCCATGGCAGAGGGCAGACAACCTATCACACCGTTACCTGCCTCGATTCCCTCCACAGTCTTCTGAGCAAAGAAGGCACTGTCTGTCAAGCCTAATTTCTCTGCGATTTTCCAGTTCACACCGTCCAACGCATTATCCATATTGGTATGCATCGACACCACGACGATATCGTGTTTGATGACTTTGATGACACAACGCTGCACATAGTCGGCATCACTGATCTGCTTGAGTCCATGGAACAACAAAGGATGATGACTCACGATGAGGTTACACCCCTTCGCGATCGCCTCGTCCACGATTTGCTCGTTGACGTCCAGACACAATAATGCCCCTGAAACCTCCGCCTCTGTCAGTCCTACTTGCAGACCAGCATTATCCCAGCTTTCCTGCAAGGGCAGAGGCGCGAATCGTTCAAGGGCGCTCAGCACTTGCTTTATCTTCACGCTTCTAATATAATTACGGCACAAAGATACAGCTTTTTAAGCAGATATCAAACGCCGCAAACTATTTTTTAGAGTTATTTAAATATTTCGTCATCGTGCTCGTGGCAATAGCTAGAGCCATCGAAGCAGTGCGTACACAGATTCTCCTTGGGAATACCTATTGAGTCAATAAGATCCTCCAGAGAAGCAAATTTCACACTGGTCAGACCTAGTCTGCGGGCTATCTCATTCACCATCCGCTGGTATTCCGGAGTCCCTGTCTTGGCATATAACTCCAGGTTTTTCTTGTCATCACCTTCTATATCCTTAATGATACGACGGGTAATCAACTCCATATCCGTCTTCGACGAGGTGAAACCGATATAAGGACATCCATAGACCAATGGGGGACAGGAGATGCGTACATGCACCTCTTTCGCACCATTCTCAAAGAATGTGCGCACATTGTCACGTAACTGGGTACCACGGACGATGGAGTCGTCACAGAACACGATACGCTGGTTCTTCAAGATAGCAGGATTAGGAATCAGTTTCATACGAGCCACCAAATCACGACGCAGCTGGTTACCTGGGGTAAACGAGCGAGGCCATGTGGGGGTGTATTTCAGAACGGCACGCTTGTAAGGGATGTTCTTTCCATGGGAATAACCTATTGCCATGCCCACTCCTGAGTCAGGGATGCCACAAACAAGGTCGGCTTCCAAGTCCTTATCTTTCTCTCCGACAATCATACCATTCTTCTCACGTACATATTCTGTATTGATTCCCTCGTAATCACTGGCTGGAAAACCATAATAAACCCAGAGGAAAGAACAAATCTGACAGCGACTCAAGGGTTTTTGGAGTACCTCTTCCCCATCCTTCCGCAGTCTGACAATCTCCCCAGGACCAATATGACGCTCTATCTGGTAGTCAAGATTCGGAAAACTCGTCGTCTCACTCGATACGGCATAAGCCCCCTCCTTGCGTCCAATAACGATAGGTGTACGTCCCAGGAAATCACGGGCTGCAATGATACCGTCTTCTGTCAGAATCAGCATCGAGCAAGAGCCCTGGATCCTCTTATATACGTTATTGATACCCTCCACGAAAGAGTCTCCCATGTTAATCAGCAAAGCCACCAGCTCCGTCTGGTTAATCGTATTGGCAGACATCTCACTCAAGTGCATCCTTTGGGCAAGCAATTCATCGGTTATCTCACGTAAATTATTGATTTTCGCCACCGTCACCACAGCATAGCGTCCCAAATGGGAATTCACAATGATAGGCTGCGGGTCTGTATCACTGATGACACCAATACCCTGATACCCCTTGAAACTGTCAAGCTCATCCTCAAAACGGGAACGGAAATAATGGCGCTCCAATGAGTGGATAGAACGATGGAAACCGCTCTCCTCATCAAAAGTCACGAGTCCTGCACGTTTAGTTCCTAAATGCGAGTTGTAATCAGTGCCGTAAAACAAGTCGTTTACGCAGTCTTTTGTGGAAATAGTGCCGAAAAAGCCACCCATATTTCTTACCTTGATTATTAATTAATACCTTTTTAGGGCTGCAAAATTACAAAAAAATCAGAGATTATCTACTAACTATCTCATTTTTTTTGTAATTTTGTGGCGTTAATTGATGCACATGGGTATGTCACTACGACAACAAAATATGTTGGGATGGATATTGGTAGGACTGGGCGGACTGATTTATCTGGCTTTCCGTCCTACTACTTTACTCATGTTTCATGTCGCTGAAGGCATGGGACTGATGCCCTTGATAGCACAATGGAGAAGTTGGATGACTATCTGGCAACCTGCGGAGTTCTGGGTCTATTCCTTACCAGGGGGATTATGGGCGGCAGCCTATATCCTCCTCGCCTACGGGCTTCTGTCGCGTCAGTCAACCCTACTGCGACTAACTGTTGCCAGCAGCATTCCTATGACAGGTATCGTATCAGAACTTTTACAAGGGGGGCATTGTCTCCCGGGGGTCTTCGACTGGGCAGACCTGTTATGCTATGCTACACCATTGGTAGTATTATATATATATGTAATCATTAAAAATTTAAACATATGGCAAGTTTCTTTGACCGCTTCAACAGTAAGCAACTGACAATCGTTATCGTGTGTATTACAGCATGTTTTCTTATGATGGGCGCATGCACCATGGTCCTTGGCAATGAAGGAGAAGAAAGCAAGGAGAAAAAACTCGTCATTGACGACGATGACGATGGTTCCGATGTTGGTGGACGCAAATACAAGTTCACTGATAAGGAAGACCGCTCGGAGGGTGGTGAAGAGGGAGACAGCGTAAATGTCAAGAAACCTATTGAGGGTGATCCTTATAAGGAACTTGACGAACTGATTGGCTTGGATGCCGTCAAGGCGGAGGTACGTTCCCTCGCAAATTATGTGAAGGTGCAGAAACAACGTCAGGAGAAAGGTCTGAAGACACCAAACCTCAGCTATCACCTGGTATTCACGGGTAGTCCCGGTACTGGTAAGACGACGGTGGCTCGTATCGTGGCTCGTATCTATAAAGACTTAGGAATCCTCAAGAAAGGACACCTTGTGGAGACGGACCGCTCCGGACTCATCGGACAGTATGTGGGACAGACCGCTCCACGTGTCAATCAGATGTGCGACTCGGCACTGAATGGAGTTCTCTTCATCGACGAGGCATACGCCATTACCCAGAGCGATGCCGGCGCCGACTATGGTAAGGAGGCAGTAGCTACCCTTTTGAAACGTATGGAGGATGACCGCGACCGACTGGTAGTCATCGTGGCAGGTTACACCAACGAGATGAAGAAGTTTATTGACACCAACCCCGGCTTACAGTCACGTTTCAACCGCTATATCCATTTCCCCGACTATAGCTCCGACGACCTCTATAAGATTTTCCGCCAATACCTGAAGAAAAATCAGTATACCATTACCAAAGAGGCTGCCAGTTACCTGAAAGAGCAGTTAGACTATGCCGTCGAGCATAAAGACCGCAACTTTGGCAATGCCCGTTTCGTACGTAACACCTTCGAGAAGACCATCCAGGCACAGGCCAACCGTATTGCCAAGGCAGGAAAGGTTCCTGACGAAGAACTAGTGGAAATCACCCTTGCAGATATCAAGAGTGCGATATAACACCAATAAAGCCTGGGCGTCGCCCAGGCTTTATTCTTACCATTCAGAAAGATCAGACTTTGCCTCGATACGCCTCTCTATGTCATCATCAAGGACTGAGAAGAAATCGATACCTGTGAGCTGTTCTATCTCATCTATGGAACGGACTGTTTGGCGCATCGGTTGTCTGCTACCTACATTCTCGTAAATGAAACCGATGGCTGCAGGATTCTTGCCCGTGCGGAGCACTACTTTATAGAATGCCTCCGGGACTGTGATGCGTTTATTACGCTCACGTCCGATAGTCTTATGACTATTACCACGAAGGACGGGACCACAGACAATATAAATACGGTTATAGCGACGAGCCCAGGTGCGACACAACTGCTCCAAGTCGTTCCAGTCATTCTTGTTCAAGTTATGGTTCTGCGGACAGATATTGGTCATGAGGAATGTCTGTTCCTGAGCCGTACGGTTCCACTTGTTGTCACCAGCCGGACACATGTGACCACGGTCGTAGCCAGACTGCATATAGTCGAAAGTAGTGACTGGATTATGCGTATCTTCATCTGGCATAAAAGAGATACTCTTACGCTGACTCTTGCCATAGGTATGTTCCTTGGTGAGATACCACGACACGGCAAGGGGGATACGCATAGTCTCGGAATACCAAACTTTATAAGCATAACGCTGTAAAGGTGTGACATCCTGTCGAAGACGGACATCCGTGAGTCCCTTCTCTGAGGATGGAAGTTGTTCTACTTTCTGTCCACAAGACTGCAGACAAAGCAGCATTGTGGCTATTAATACGAAGGATAATCTTTTCATGTCAACTGATACGGGTATAGATATAGATGGAGAGTACTAAAATAAGCATCGTGCTGCTCAGTGCCGCTGCAGTCATCAGGACGAGGAAGGCAATGGCTTGCAAGGGCTGGATTCCACACAGGAGCATTCCACAAAGCAGGGAAGGCACGAAGACTAGTCCTACCAGTAATAACTGCTGTAAGACTGGTGTGAAGGCACGTGTAATCGCCTTCGTCAAGAAAGGACGTAATGCCTCCAACTGATGGGCTCCATTGCCACGAAGATACTCAAAGAGTTCCTTATGTGTTCGACGCTCCAGGACATAGGTCGTGATACCACGACGACAAACGAAGAGTGCCTCTGCTTGTAACATCGTCATGACAGGAAGGAAACAGGAGGCACCAAACAGATGGGGTACGTCCATCAACAAAAGGACTACTATTCCCATGATGAACGTCACCACCGTCATACTAATATAAATAGGTACCGACTGCCACCGTTTTCGACAGTAGACCGCTGTGGCAACACCACTGGACAACAGTACCCACAGGATGTTCACCCATGCCATGTCCCATTGGAATATATAGTAAAGACAGCCTGCCAACACCAATAATGTCACCGCCAACCGTCCAAGGACAGATGCTGACTGACGCAGGAAACGGCGGTCAAAGCGGAAAAGGATCAAGGCAGGTATCATTAGCAACAGGATACCGATAAGCATTCGTACAATCGTGATATTCATAGTTGTATCTGATTTTGTATGATTCGTGAGTTAACGGCAAGGACGGTAGTCCCCCTGCTTGCCGCCTCTTGCAACAGGCTGTCGACAGTCTCCATCACCTCCGCACTGATAGGCATGTCTGGCTCGTCGATGATCATCAAACGCTTGTCCAACTGCATCGCGTTCTGGAGTAACAGGAGGTAACGCTCATCCGCAGAGAGCTCTGTCCATCGACGTCCGTCTGCCGGTACCTTATAAGAGGTTCCACTCTTATTGACCCTCAATCCGAATAGCATCTCCGAGAGGTCAATAATACTGTCATAGTCCTCAATAGCCGACATGTGTTGCGGTACATAAGCTATCTGTCTGCGGAAATAGGGAGCCGACAGAGGGGTAAGCAACTCTCCGTCAATACTGATATGTCCGCTGTTGATAGGGATAAAACCCAGAATAGCACGTAGCAAAGTGGTCTTGCCTTTTCCCTCCGAACCACTTAGACAAACCAGTTGTCCATCACCTACTGTCAGTGACAGAGAATGTATCAATGGCTCTATCGTTACGTTGTGCAGTTCTAACATCATCGTATTTTTGTCGGCAAAGATAATAAATAATTCTCAATTATCAATTGCCAATTCTCAAATATTTCGTACCTTTGCACCCATGATTAAGTGTAAGAGGAGGATGCCTGCCGAGTGGGAACGGCAAAGTGCCGTGCAGCTGACTATGCCGCACGAGCATACCGACTGGGCTCCTATCCTGCCGGAAATACTTGCCGTCTATGAGGAGATGAGACGCGAGATCAGCAAGCGTGAGCCACTGATCATCGTTGATGACATCCCCCATAATGATACATGGGCAAGGGATCATGGTTTTATTACATGCCTAACCCCTAACCCCTCTCCTATAGGCGAGGGAGACGAAAAAGCCATTCTCCTTGACTTCAAGTTCAACGGCTGGGGGGAGAAATTCCCTGCGGAGTTGGATAATGAGATCAACCGCCATCTGTATGAGCGGGGTTTGGTGAAAGGTCTCTATGAAGACCATCTCGACTTTGTCCTGGAGGGAGGCAGTATTGAGAGCGACGGCAAGGGTACCATCTTCACTACGACCTGCTGCTTGATGGCTCTGCATCGTAACCAACCTCTCACACAACCAGAGATAGAGGAACGACTGAAGGAGTATCTGGGTGCTGAGCGCGTCGTATGGCTGAACCATGGAAGCCTCATTGGTGACGACACCGACGGACATATCGACACGCTGGTACGTATTGCTCCCGACGACACCTTAATATATATAGGGGGAGACGGCGACCATCCCGACTTGGTGGAAATGGAGAAAGAACTGATGGAACTACGGACGATGGAAGGAAAACCGTATAGGTTGTTGAAACTACCATTACCAAGACCCATCTACGACACGGCAGCCGGCAATCGCCTGCCTGCCACCTATGCCAACTATCTGGTCATCAACGGTGCGGTATTGGTACCTACCTACAACCAGTCCGACCTTGACGCAGAGGCGATGCGCATCATCGGAGAGGCGTTTCCTGACAGGGAGATCGTAGGCATCGACTGTCGTGCCGTCGTCCAGCAACATGGTTCTCTACACTGTTGCACCATGCAATATTATTGAAGATGAAAGATTAAAGATTAAAGATGAAAAGAGAAAGATGAAGATAGGACTGATACAACAGCACAATACTGCTGACCTTGCTGACAACAAGGCACGGCTTGCCAAGAAGATAGGCGACCTCGCCCATGAGGGTGCTGAGCTCATTGTACTCCAAGAGCTGCACAATGGTCTGTATTTCTGTCAGACAGAGGATGTCAACGTGTTCGACCAGGCTGAGACGATTCCTGGTCCCTCCACGGAATTTTACGGAAATCTCGCCAAACAACATGGTGTAGTGATTGTCACCTCCCTCTTCGAGCGCAGGTCAACAGGTCTGTATCATAACACGGCCGTCGTGCTGGAGAAAGACGGTACCATCGCTGGGAAGTATCGGAAGATGCACATCCCCGATGACCCCGGTTATTACGAGAAGTTCTACTTCACCCCTGGCGACTTGGGGTTCCATCCCATCCAGACTTCAATAGGTAAGTTGGGAGTCCTCGTCTGCTGGGACCAGTGGTACCCAGAGGCTGCACGGCTGATGGCACTGCAGGGAGCGGAGCTGCTCATCTACCCTACCGCCATCGGTTATGATCCCCATGACAGCAAGGAGGAACAGGAACGCCAGCGTATGGCATGGCAGACTGTCCAACGTGGTCATGCTGTCGCCAACGGACTTCCCGTCATCACTGTCAACAGAGTGGGAGAAGAAGACGGAGTTCCTTTCTGGGGCACCTCTTTTGTGGCTGGTCCACAAGGAGAACTACTCTACGAGGCACCCACCGACCAGGAGGTGGCTTTTGTCGTGGAGGTCAATATGCAACGTTCCGAACAGGTACGCCGTTGGTGGCCATTCCTCCGTGATAGGAGAATAGATGCCTACAAGGATATAACTAAACGATTCATCGATTGAACTAATAACTAAATAAAACTATATGAAGAAAATTTTTGTATGGATGCTTGCTACCAGCCTGTCGCTCTCTATGGTGGCACAGGAAAAATTCGAGTTGGGTAAGCCTGGTAATGACGACTACCGATACTTGGATGGGTATAAGGCTCTCAAAGACTACATTGATTACTCTAAGTACCCCAATTTCAAACTGGGCATCGGAACTATTGTCGACGACTACCTCAACAATTCCCTGGTCAAGAACTTGACTGAGAAAAACTTCACAGAGACAGTTGCCGGTAATGCGATGAAGATGGGTAGCTGTGTTGTTGATAATAATGGTACCATGAACTTCACAAAAGTGAAGAGCTATGTGAATACTGCCACCAATGCAGGGCTCAACGTCTACGGTCATGTCATCGCCTGGCACTCACAACAGCCTATTGGATGGCTCCAAACTCTCTTAGCAGATAAGCCAGACCCCTCTGGTGGTGATCCTGTATGGGCAACCATTACCAACAAGGATTTCCGTTCAGACAAGACGATTGGTTGGACATCCGATCAAAGCCAATACGGTTTCTCAACCAGTTTTAGCACCACCGAAGGATTGAAAATACATTGTACCAAGAAGAACCCCAACTACTGGGATGTGCAGATTGTCGCAATGGATAATATCCAAGTGCCTGCAGGCAAGACCTGCAAGATGATCATTACGATAAAAGGATCAAAAACAGGCACTATGAATTGCAAGATGGCAGGCAGCCTGAATGACGGCTACAGCACCGATTACTGTAAAGCCTTCAACTTTACAACTAGTTGGATAGATGTGGCCGTCGAGTTTAAACCGACATCTTCCAATAACATTATCATACTGCAGTGTGGCGACTTCATAGGCGATGTCTTTATCAAGAACATCAAGATAGAGGGTTACAAGCAAAAGACCATCCCCCTCACACAACAGGAGCGTCACGACATTCTCGTCGATGTTATGGACAAATGGATAAAGGGTATGATGGAAGCCTGCGACGGTAAGGTAAAGGCATGGGATCTTGTCAATGAGGCTGTTGCCGGCGAAGGCGATGACGGTGAGGGCAACTACCCTTTGCAACACTCTAATGGATATTCTGGTGGCGCATGGGATGTAGGTGGTGATAACTTCTTCTGGCAGGACCATCTGGGTGACCTGGACTATGTACGTCAGGTATGTCGCCTGGCTCGCAAATATGGTCCAGAGGGTGTAAAGCTCTTCATCAATGACTATAACCTGGAGTCTGACTGGGATGACAACAAGAAGCTCAAGTCGCTCATCAACTGGATTAAGAAATGGGAGGCTGACGGCATTACCAAGATTGATGGTATCGGTACCCAGATGCATATCAATTATTATGAGAACACAACCCTTCAGAAGAGTTCCGAAGACCACATCGTTAAAATGTTTGAGCTGATGGCCAATACTGGCAAATTGGTTCGTGTCAGCGAGTTGGACATGGGTTATGTTCGTGGGTCAAACAAATGGGCTACCCCTGTCTCTACCAATCAAATGACCGAGGCGGAGCACAAGAAGATGGCAGACTTCTACCAGTGGATCATCGAGGAGTACTTCCGCATCATACCTCCATCACAGCAGTGGGGCATCTGCCAATGGTGTCCTACCGACGCTCCCAACCACGGATGGCGAGCCAACGAGCCAGTAGGTATCTGGGACATCAACTACTATCGTAAACACGTCTATGCCGGTTTTGTACGTGGACTGAATGGTGGTGACCCCACAGGTATTAACAATATTAAGATGGACAAGACTACAGACACCTCAAAGGGTATTTTCAACCTCAACGGTGTACACATGCAGGGAACGTCACTCCATGACCTTCCTTCTGGTCTGTACATCGTTAACGGCAAAAAGATAGTCAAATAAACAGGAAAAAAATATGGCAAACAACTTAAGATTTCAGGTTGTAGAGGAGGCTTTCAAGAAGAGAGCACTTGATGTCAAAGTGCCTTCTGAGAGACCATCGGAGTATTTCGGCAAGTATGTCTTCAACAAACAGAAGATGTACAAATACCTGCCCTCCGATATTTACGAGAAGATGATTGACGTGATGGATAACGGTGCCCGTCTGGACCGTAGCATTGCCGACGCTGTTGCTGACGGTATGAAGAAATGGGCAATGGAGATGGGGGTCACCCACTATACTCACTGGTTCCAACCTTTGACAGAGGGTACGGCAGAGAAACACGACGCCTTCGTGGAGCATAACGGCAAAGGGGGTATGATAGAGAAGTTCAGTGGAAAACTACTCGTACAGCAGGAGCCTGACGCCTCCTCGTTCCCCAATGGTGGTATCCGCAACACCTTCGAGGCTCGCGGCTACTCCGCATGGGACCCGACATCACCTGTGTTCGTCATCGACGATACCTTGTGTATCCCCACCATCTTCATAGCCTATACTGGTGAGGCTCTCGACTACAAGGCTCCCCTCCTCCGTGCCCTCCACGCTGTCGGCAAGGCGGCAAAGGATGTTTGCCAGTATTTCTACAATGACGTGACGAAGGTACAGGTGAATCTCGGATGGGAACAGGAGTATTTCCTCGTCGACGAGGGACTCTATTCGGCTCGTCCTGACTTGATGCTGACAGGTCGTACATTGATGGGACATGAGAGTGCGAAGAACCAGCAGATGGACGACCATTATTTCGGCACCATCCCCGACCGTGTGCAGGCGTTTATGAAAGACTTGGAGATCCAGGCTCTGGAACTTGCCATCCCTGTGAAGACACGTCATAACGAGGTGGCTCCTAACCAGTTTGAGCTGGCTCCTATCTTCGAGGAGTGCAACCTTGCCGTCGACCATAACATGCTGTTGATGTCACTGATGAAGAAGGTGGCTCGTAACCACGGCTTCCGTGTGTTGCTGCATGAGAAACCTTTCGATGGCATCAACGGCTCTGGTAAGCATAATAACTGGAGTCTCAGTGCCAATAATGGTGTACTGCTCCATGCTCCTGGCAAGATAGACCCTTCGAATCCTGAGGCGACAGCCAACGAGACACTGCGTTTCGTGACCTTTATCGTAGAGACACTGATGGCGGTATATCGCCATAACGGACTACTGAAAGCCTCTATCATGAGTGCCACCAATGCCCACCGTCTGGGTGGCAACGAGGCTCCTCCTGCCATTATCTCGTCGTTCCTCGGGACACAACTCACGGAACTGCTGGATAAGATTGAGGAGTCAGAAGCCACTGAGCTCTTCACACTGAAAGGTAAGAAGGGTATGGAGATTGACATCCCACAGATTCCTGACCTTATCATTGATAATACTGACCGCAACCGTACATCACCCTTTGCCTTTACGGGTAACCGCTTCGAGTTCCGTGCTCCAGGCTCTACAGCCAACTGTGCCTCGGCAATGATCTCTCTGAATGCGGCAATGGCAGAGGCACTCGTCTCGTTCAAGGAACGTGTGGATCAGAAGATCGCTGAGTTCGCCGGGAAACCGGAATATTCCGCAGGCACTGGTCATACGGCGAAGTTCCATGCCATCGTAGAGGTACTGCGTGAGGATATCAAGACCTGCAAACCTGTCCGTTTCGACGGCAACGGCTATAGCGAGGAATGGGTGAAAGAGGCTGCGCGTCGTGGTCTCGATGTGGAGAAGTCATGCCCTGTCATCTTCGAACGCTATCTCGACGAGTCGAGTGTGAGGATGTTCGAGAGCACGAAGGTGATGAACCACAAGGAGCTGGAGGCCCGTAATGAGGTAAAATGGGAGATGTATGTCAAGACCGTGCAGATAGAGGCTCGTGTCCTTGGCGACCTCGCCATGAACCATATCATCCCTGTCGCCACTCACTATCAGAGTCAGCTCATCAAGAACGTACAGGGCATGAAGGATGTCTTCTCTGTGGAGAAGGCTGAACGTCTCTCTATCCGTAATATGAAACTCATCGAGGAGATTGCCGAGCGTACGGAGAAGATTGAGCAGTTTGTCGAGGAGTTGACAGAGGCAAGAAAGGTGGCTAACCGCATCGAGAACATCCACCAGCGTGCCATCGCCTATCATGACACGGTAGAGCCGCACATGGGTGCAATCCGCTATGAGGCAGACAAACTCGAACTCATCGTAGAGGACGGTCTCTGGACTCTCCCCAAATACCGTGAGTTACTGTTCATTAGATAAAGACATTTAGTTGAGGATATGTCTATTTTGACACACCCTCAATAACTTTAAACAATACAATTATGAAGAAAAGATTATTAGTATTGTTCCTTGCTGTCGTCGGAATGCAAATGTCGAGTGAAGCACAGACTGAATTAACGTATCCAAAATTCACAAAGGTTCTTGAAGTTACTTCAAAAAGCGTTAATATCAGGAAGGAGCCGTCCACGCAGAGTGCAAAGTTAGGGAATAGTCCAGAGTATCTGTTAGTACTTGATGAGAATGAAGAATGGTATCATGCATGTATCTTGAAAGAAGGTGCCGTTCTTCCACAGCCTGGTTATGTGTCAAAAAAAGTCTGTAAGGTAAAACCCTCTCCCAATCTTGACGATAATTATGTAAAACAGTGCTGGGATGGAGCCGGAGTAAGCATTGAGAACCGTACAAACGGGAAATATAAAGGATATTGTATTATTACATACTATGAGTTTTACTGTGGAGCGGAGAGAAACTGGATATTCATAGGGAAAAACAAGGGTAATGTTTGCATAGGCAAGCAATGTTATTATTGGCGTGTATGGTCGGACGATACGGAATATTCCCTGCAGTCTATTAATGGTGAAGCGCTGGAGGTTCCCATGAGTCGCATAGGCGATAGCGATGGTCCAGACTGGAACAAACTGACAGACCGTGAGATTGACAAGATTATGTCCTTTGATAGTATTGAACTGATGGTAGCTGGTAAACAGACACAGGCCTACAGGGATGGTCTGGGAACGACAACAGAGTCTGGGAAAGGTGTCGTTACATATTCTTTTGACAAAGCTAAATATATAGGTGAAACGATGATCACAAAATAAACATGATGAAACAGAAATTATTATCAATGTTTGTATTTCTGCTGATGGCGGCAGTGCAAGGTGAGGCACAAGTGACACTAAAGATTCCACAGTGGCAGAAGTTTGTAAAAGTTAATAAAAGTGCTTCTTTCAAGAAGGCTCCCAACGTAAAGAGTGCCACGCTTTGGGCAGACGGCGGCTCTACATCCGTCACTTTTTCCTGGAAGAAAGAAGAATACATGAGAAAGTATTACATGCCGAGTTTTTACCAAGAAATCTGCCCTGTCATCAAAGAAGTCAACGGATGGTATCTGGTGTACATTTGCGACGGCGGTCAGGGTCTTAGCGTAATGGAGGCTTACGTGCAGAAAAGTCAGTGCAGGGAAGTGAAAGTATCCTCCCAGCAGGTAACGCTTGACGATGACAACATAATAGCCAAAAGCAGCAAGGGTTGGCTGCGCAACCAAGGCTACGCCAATAGTCTGGAGTGGGCTTATATTGGTACGCGAGTTGGCAATCAGGTGGTGTGGATAGATTGCGGTGGTGTCTACGAAGGTCCCGCCATCGACTTCTTCACGAAGCATTGCGGAACACCCTTTGAGCCTAAGCCGTCTACGCTTAACGACAGGAACATCAGCGAGTTTTTGAATTCCAATACTCCACGCAGGTATGGTATAGAGTATCAATTCCAGGATGGTCATAGGGAAACCTTCTGGATAGAGGCTGACAGCTATAAATATCCCGTTAATACCATTGTAATATAATCCAAGTTTCGCAAGTTCCTAACTTGCCAGTTTTAATTGATAGATTTCAATAGCATATCTAGTCTTTTTCGAACTCACTTCATCCCCCTGTGAGCCTTGCAATACTAAATCAAAGCTGTTATGATACCATATAAGTGCAGAATACAGATAATGTTGCTTAAAGTATTCTGTCTTAAATTTGTTATCATAGTCTTTCTCATCGACTAAATCTGTATAAGGATGTTTATAAGACATGGCTAACATGAAACGTGCAGTATCAATTTCATGGATAAAATCGATTATGCGACGCCTTGTCTCAATATCGTTTGGTGTAATCGGCTACACAAGGTCTTTGTCTTCAAGGAAATGTGCAGGTTCTAGTAAACGATATGCTTCTTTAGTTGTCATGCTGTTATTTGTTTTTAGGGAAAAAATCGTCAAGCCAGCCTTTTTCTCTGGCTTTACTATATGCACCGCAAGAACCTTCTTTAAAATAGCTCCTCTTTTTATATTTGCATGCCTCAGCTTTACATGATTCGTACGTCCAAAAGTTTGTCAGCGGCTTAAACCATGTGTAATCATCTATCCAGCCATTCTTAAGAGCTAAGCTATGTGCTCTTACACAATGACGCTTAAATTCAGAACGGTTTTTATATTTCTTGGCTTCCTCATAACACGTTTCTCTATTCCAGTAATTGTACTTTTGTTTTTCGGAAAACCATATATAGTCATCAAGCCAGCCATTCTTTAATGCATTGTTATAACCAGAAACACATCCAACTTGAAATTGTTTTCTATTTTTGTATTTCTTTGCTTCCTCGTAACAATGTTCGTAATTATTCCAATAACCTACAGGTTTGGATTGGCGACTTTTTAGCCATGTGTATTCATCTAACCATCCCATTTTCCACGCTTTCCTATATCCTCCTCTGCAATTATTTTGAAACTCCCCACGTGTTTTGTATTTCTTTGCTTCTTCATAACAGGTTTTTTTATCCCATTTCTTCTCCCACAACACATCAAACCATGTATAATCTTTAATCCATCCATTTCTTCGAGCAGCATCATATGCACTACCATTAGCATTACCAAACTCGCTCGCAGATTTATATTTTTTGGCTTCTTCAAAGCAAGTCTTTCTATTCCATTTTCCATGGCTAATATATCCTAAAGAACCTTTACCTATTCCTGTAGCTAATCGGTTGAGCATAGTATACCCTTGCTGTTCATACCATTTTCGCCAATAATCCTCTCTATCTAATCCTTCTTCCAAAGTAAGATTGGACTCTATGATTTTCATTGGAGGGACTGGAACGTTATGCTTTTTTGCATACTTTGCGACATTATCGCTATCTTGACCAAAAACATGCTCTCTATCACGTTTCTTTTGCCTTCTCATCAAGGTTCTTCCGACATAAGCTGCTTTAGTTTCTTCAAATATATAAACATACACACAATCTATCCTATCTTTGATGATGTCAATTCGTTGGTCAATTAACCAATCATAGTCATCTAACCATCCATTAACAACTGCTGCATGATGAGCTGCAGAACAGCCTTTAAGAAATTCTCCTTTTGTATTGTATTTCCGAGCTTCTTCTTCACATCGTTTTCTTGTCCAATAACCATTGGGTTTCTTTATTTCCTCAAACCAATCAAATTCCTTGAAAAGCCCCTTATCGTATGCGTACTTAAAAGCTCCAGCACAATTTCTTTGAAATTCAACTTTTGTCTTATATTTCCTTGCCTCTTCGTAACAAGTCTCTTTTGTCCATTTCCTTCTTTTTATACCATTTTCGATATCCGAACATTTAGGACATCCGTGCCCCTTCAAGTGGCTTGATGGAATTTGCTTAAAAGAACCATGAATGGGACAAATAATATTGACATAGGTCATAGAATTGACATATTCAACAGCACTATAGTCATAAAAACCATTATGGACTACATTTGCTCTTTCTATGAATTTTTCTTTTCCGAGTTTATAACGAGTGGCTAAAGAAGCACGAAAACATTTTTCGCATCCTTGACCAGCAAGATGTTTTTGAGGAGATTGCATAAATTCTCCATGAGTAGGACATATTATACAAACTTTAGTTCTTTTATTTACATAGTTAACTTTGGAATAGTCGTACTTATTTCCATGTATTTCCCTTGCTAATTTAAGAAACTCATCAACAGGGTGTGTACGTTTTGTCCTTGTAGTTTCTATACCACAACTAGGACAACCAACACCACTCAAATGGTTACCTGCTTGTTGTAGAAACTCTCCATGTTTTTTGCAAATAATACAGACTTTTGTCGACGAGTTTACATACTCCACCTTGGAATAGTCATATCTATCCCCATGCACCTCGTGGGCTTTCTTTATGAATTCTTCGGTAGTCAGTTTTGCCATAAGAGCTGTAGCGTAAATTTAGGGACGTTTCTGCCTAATCCGATTGTGAATATACTTATTTGGAACATGAGTATTTTTTAAAAGTTACAACATCACAAAGGTACGGATTTAATTTCATTCTACAAAATTATTGAATAATAAAGTGAAGCTTTCGAAATTTTGGGACGGTTCTGAATGATCCACAAATGATAATAATCTCACGACTGGCAGAGCAACGATTCTGCCAGTCGTTTTCCTCCTAAAAAAAATCCTGCTATCCCTGCTACAAGGGGGCTGAAATGCCGATGTATAAAGGGTGGAGCCTGTAGCACGATTGGGATTTATCCTGCTACAATGGTGCTACAATCCTGCTACAGACAGCAACTCCCTTTGAGTTCCCTTTCATTTCAACTCCCTCAACAACAAATCCGTTTTTTGGGCATATCCCAAAAGGAAGGGTTACATCCTACTTTTTCCCAAACAACTCAGAATGGGAACCCAACGGACTAATTCTATAATGTCTGTATCAGGGTCTATCCAGATTAAAAGAAAGTCATTCTGGATATGACATTCCATACAACCCTTATAGTTACCATGCAACATATGGGGCAAATACTCTGCAGGAATAGGTTGATCATTTTGTAACTTTAGCAAAATCTCTCTAAGTGCCTCAAGTTTGGTAGGGTTGTTTTTGAACCGTTTTAGATCTTTCTTGTATTGAGTCGTTGGCTGAAGTTTTTTCATTCTTCGTTAAGAATATCGTTCATCATTTCATCCACATCTGTATACACCTTGTTGGGGTTCTTTCCTGACATAGCTTCGGAAATGGCTGATTTAGTTAGTTCATTAGGCTCATGATACACAACATCGAGCAAGACGCTCTCAACATAGTTGTTCAACGTCCTGTTCTCACGTGCTGCATTACGCTTCAGGCTCTCTAACAAGTCTGCCCTCAAGCGGAAAGATGCAGGTTTTCTGATAATCGTTGTCGCCATACTTTATATATTAATTGTAATACATTTGCATGCAAAGATAATACTTTTGCAATATATTACCAAATTATTCTTATCTTTTTGATGTTATTTCAACTCCCTCAACAGCAAATCGGGGTTTTGGGGCATATCCCAAAGACAAACGAGACCGAACCAATAGGGATAGCGACTGTTTTTGAGCGGTTTGCTTTCGGCTATAGCCGTTCAGTTGTTTGACTGGAGCCGTTCAGTCGTTTGGCTATAGGCAAACGGTTGAAAGGGCGTACCTTTCTCCCTCGAAGGTAGGCACTAACACCCCATCACCAGTAATCTTCTACCCATACACAAGGCAGTAAGATTGGCAGAAGTATCTACTATGAAAGTAAATTCAGTGTGTTTACTCAGTAAATTCAGTGAATTTACTCACCAAATTCAGTGAATTTACTGAGATAGGAGATATTGGAATGGTTCAGGGTTAAGGGTTAAGGGTTAAAAACGCCTCAACACCTCACCTGATATGGTTTAAACGAAGAAAGGCTTCAACAAGCATCGTTAATCAAAGAAACGATGAGAAAAACCTATGAGCCATGATTCTCATCATGAGCACTCATGTTCTTGATAAACAGATTGACAAGACGCTTCGTGATGATGGTATGACGAACGGCATGACGCGCCTTATCTGCCAATGAGTTCTTGTCGCCAGACGGTTTAGCAGCCTTTGCCTCTGCTTCTGCCACTTGTTGCTCGCGCTTGTCGATCTTAGCACGCAAGCTCTCTGAAGCGTGATTATAAAGGAAGGTATAGCAGGGTATAGCAGCCTTCATAATATAAGGTGTGAGGAAGGTGGTCACTACACTGGATGCCACGATGATAGGATAGATGATAGGATTGAGAACGCCCAGGCTGGTACCCAGACCTGCGATGATGAACGAGAACTCACCAATCTGCACAAACGAGAAGCTGGTAAGCATGGAGTCGCGCATCGTCTGACCGCCCCACCAGCAGCCCAAGGTGCCAAAGAGAATCATTCCGACGATAATTACCAGGCTGACATAGACGACACTCATCCAGTATTCCGCCAATGAAGCCGGATCAATCATCATACCCACAGAGATGAAGAAGATAGCAGCAAAGACATTCTTCAGCGGTGTCATCAGTTTTTCGATACGATGCGACTCCACCGTCTCAGCAAGGATAGAGCCCATCACGAAGGCACCGAGTGCACTGCTGAACCCTGCTTCCTCTGCCGTCAGCACCATACCCAGGCATAGACCCAAGGCGAGAATGATAAGCGTCTCGTCATTCAAATATTTTTTCACTTTGCGTATCAGAGTCGGGATAATCAGTATTCCGCAAATGAACCATGCCGCGAGTGTAATGGCAAGATCAAGGACCTTACTTGCCAGCTCGGCACCCTCGAACTGATGACGGATGGCTATACTGGAGAGCAATACCATCAGTACCACAGCCACCACATCCTCCACAATGAGGATGCTGGTCGCTCCCTTGACGAAACGCTCCTTACTCCAACCTGCCTCGTCAATGGCCTTCATCACGATAGTGGTGCTTGACATACAAAGCATGCCCGCCAGAAACAGGGAGTTGACCATATCAAAATCAGCATCCATTCCCACTGCGTAACCAAAGATCATCATACCCACGATGATTGTCAACGCACCTATTGCTGCCACCTTGCCGCTGCTGATGAGGTTCTTCAGGCGGAACTCCAGACCGATGCAGAACAAAACAAATAGTACACCGATATCGCCCCATGACTTCACATTGTCCGCATTCACAAAGGTCTTGCCAAACAGATACGGACCAACTAAGACACCCGCAACGATATAACCCAGCACCACTGGCTGCTTTAACAACTTAAACAGAATGCTGACTACAGCTGCAGTAATCATCAAAATGTATAAATCTTGTACCATATTCTTATATTTTTATATTATGCATTTCCAACGTTCCGTCGCCTACCCGTAACCTTTCAGAAGTAAAATTCTGGGTTGGAATTCTCTTATAACTTGTCTTGTTTTGGGTTAATATAGTATTACAGTTTTTGCAAAGTTAATAATTATCCTTTAAATAACCATACCAAAAAGCATTTTTATTTCAACTTCTGATAATTTGGGAACTCCGACCAATCCATTCGGTGAGGTTTGTCCAACAGATGATTTGATAAAATTCTCATGTCGATATCTCCCAAGGGGCGTGGCAATATCTGTTATCACCCATGGGAGATAAAAGAGAGCCCTGTCAACCGGCAGGACTCTCTTATAGGTATGCTTTCTATTCCTTTACTTCTTATTCCTGAAAGCCTCCAGTTCCTTGACGATGACATCGAAGTCGTCGGTGAGAGTCAGTTGGAGGTTCTTGTATTTCCCAAGTTTCACCATTTCCTGCAGGAAAGGATATACAGGCATCTCCTTAGTCCAGAAATCAGTGCCGAGGAAGATCATCGGACTGGCATAGCCGAACGACAGGTAGTGGTTCTGTACAGCATCCTGGAAGATCTCCTGCATAGTGCCCGCACTACCCGGAGTATAGATGATACCACCGAAGGCAACAGTGAGGATCAGGTCCTCGCGGATGCTGTTCTCGAAGAACTTGGCGATATGGGTAGCAAAAGGAGCGGAAGGCTCATGACCATAGAGATAGGTGGGGATGCCGAGGCTCACATAGTCACCCTGACGGGGGAAGCGCTTCATCACCTCAAAGGAAGAAGCCAGCCATCCCTTGTCGTTGAATGACGGAGCCACCTTCAGGATCTCGACGGCAGCATCCACATCAGCCTCCGTGCGTCCTGCAAGCCAAGCACCCAGATGGGTAGCCTCCATAGCACCAGGACCGCCACCGCTCAGCATAATGAATCCCTGTTCTGTGAGACGCTTGCTCAGGAGCACCACCTTCTTATACATCGGGTCGGTACGCTTCAAGGCGTGACCACCCATGATACCGAGACAGAGACGAGAATTGTATTTCTTAAAAAACTCGTTAAGAGCCACATGGATACCATTGTCGTGCAAAGAGCGGGCAAGAGACTCCTCTGCCGTCTGCGCCTGTTTACCCGTTGCCATGAAGTGCTTGTACACTTTCGTGTCGTAGCAGGTCTCGAAAGTCTCTGCTTTCTGGGGATCGTAACCGGCATAGAGTTCTTCCGCCGTGTAGAGTGACGTACGGTTGACATCAAAAGGTACAGCCTTCAGATAGTCCATCGCTTTCGGAGTGAACAGGTCGCTCATCGACTGTGCATTAACAGCTGTTGCAAGCATCATCATTGACATCATACAAATAATTCTTATTGTTTTCATAGCTATATTAATTAAATTATTACATTATTACATTTTTTAATTTTTACATTTTCTTCATTCGTCCCTGAGGCTGGGCATATTCCTGTCCGATATGTCCGTTGAGGTTCTTGGTGACATACTCAATGAAGATATCGTTATAGGTACGCTTCGTCTCCCATTTGATCTTACAACCCTTAAAGGCATTGTAGAGACCACCGTCCGTCACGCAATACTTCGTCGTGGCAACAGTATAGACACGGTCGAGGTTAATAGGCTCGTAATGCTGTGTATAGCTGTTGAGGACCTGTACGTCGCTCACACGATGCTCTTTCTCATGGATGACGAACTTCATGCCAGAGACCTGTGGGAACTGACCGTCAGGCTTGGGCAGGAAAGCCATCAACTTATTCAGCATGGCAACAATAGTACTGCCCTTCACCTCAGCCACCACGATATAGTTGTCGTAAGGCAACATCGAGAGGAGGTCGCCATAGGTCAGGTCACCAGCCTTCACCTCATTGCGGATACTGCCGCTGTTGAGGACGGAGATGTCAGAGCCTGTCACCAGACGGAAAGCATCCGTCACGATGTCGCCACCATTCGTCTCCCCCATACGGACAGCCTCACGCCCCTCGTCATCCGTAATACGCAGAGGTACCTCACTATGGCAGATCAGACGACTCGTCTGCGCATGAAGCATGGTGTTGATGCTGTCCACCAGATGGGCGACATAGGCGTTCTTCTCCTTCACACTCGCAATGGGGATGAGGGAAGTAGTCATCCTGCCATCCGGGGTGATGAGCAACTTACCGACATTGGCAAATTTCGTACCCGTCTGTGTCACGATGATGGGTTTTCCTGCCTTGTTCAGAACAGTATCAGCAGTGATGACGGCATGGGAATGACCATCCAGCACGATATCGATACCCGTGGTATTCGCCACTACCGTATGGGAGTCGGAATGACGGGCATTCTCATTCTCACCCAGATGCGAGTCCAGGATCACATAGTCGGCACCAGCCCTTCTCGCCTCATCAACGGCACGTTGTACCAAGACGGAGATATCCTCAGGTTGCAAGTCGTAGATGAGACTGTCACGCTCATCCTTGAACGCATACGCCTCATCCTCCATAGAGGTCGGTGTGACGACACCCACGAAGGCAATCTTCTTGTTACCCACCCGTTTGATGACGAAAGGAGCATACACCATCCTACCCGACCGCACATCATAGAGGTTGCAACACACGATAGGAGCAGGCACCTGACGCAGCAGTTCGAACATACGCTCCATGCCGTAGTCAAACTCATGGTTACCCAGTGTGACGGCATCATAGCTGAGAGCCTTCATCACATCCACCACATACTGTCCTTTTGAGATGGCACCCACCGTCTGTCCCTGGACATAGTCTCCATTTGACACCAGACAGACATCAGCGGTGTCGGCAATGGCGTCACGCAGTCCAGCCAGCTTGGCATAGCCGTCCATCGCACAGTGTGCGTCGTTCTCATAAAGGATGACGATGTTACGCTGTCTCAGACTTTGGCTGTACGTATACCCTGCATGGCAAAGCATCACATACGCCAACACAGAAATCCATACTATTCTTTTCATAACTTATAAGGTATTTGATTGATTACACACGCTCACGGCTTCTCGAAATGCTGATAGTCCTTGACGGTATTCCAGTTGCCGCCCCACTTGAACCCGTGCTTCATGAACAGGCGGTAGCAGAGGTCGCACTTCGTGATCTTGTATTTAAACTTCTTCTTACGGTCGACATAGGGTTTACCCGTAGCGGGCTGGATAAGGATAGTACCGTCCTTCTTCCTGCGTACACAAGGGTTGTAGAGCGGATTGATATCGATGGCAAGACCACGGGCATGGTTCGAGAGCTTGGTACTGCCTTCCACCACCCGGTAGCAGTAGCATGAGGTGTTGTTGGCACGCATCGAAGCCTCATCATCATCCCCATACTCGGAGATAGGACGCATGCGCTCAATAGGATATTTCGCCTTGTAAAGCTCCGCGAAGATTTCCTGCAGGTCCTTCGAAATCGTCTTGTTACAGACAAGGACACCCACCTGTGTCTTCCCCTCCCCGTCGATATGCTTAATATGCAGGGTGTCGAGGACAACACCGTCAGGCTGGGCCTGCGCTGTTAAATATAAAAATGACAGCATGAAAAATTGTATAACTATCTTTTTCATCTCTTTCTTCTCTCTATGTTTAGACTTTCGGGGACAAATGTACAACTATTATTTCAAATAAACAAGAAAAACATTTGGTTTTCTTGTTACTTATTCGTATCTTTGTCCCAACAAAACGAAGCAAGACGATGACTACAAAAAGACTATTCATGACGGCAATGCTGTTGACAGCAATACTGACCGCATGGGCGCAGTCAGTGGTAAGTGGAGTGGTGACCGACCGCCAGACGGGACGGGCACTAAGTCATGTGAGTGTCTCGGCAGAGGGTGGCAAGGCACATACCGTCACCAATGACGAGGGCTATTTTGTGCTGAAGACCAAGCAGACGCCGCAATACCTGCAACTGAGTCATATCGGCTACAAGACACGTCGCCACCAGTTGAAGGAGGGCACCCAGAACGTGCGGATCATGATGACCGCCAATGTGGTGGGGCTCCATGAAGTGGTAATTACCCGCAACGACCCTATGGAGATCGTGAAGGCTGCCATGAGTCGTATCGAGAAGAATTATCCTGACCATCCCGAACTGGTACGTTGCTTCTATCGTGAGACGGCACGTCGCGGCTCTCGTTTCATCGCTGTGGCAGAGGCTGTGGCGGATATGTACAAGAGCGGCTATAACCGTGGTCCTGAGCGTGATGCCGTTGCCATCCTGAAAGGGCGGCGGTTGATGAGTATGAAGGCGAAGGACACACTGGGGGTGAAGATACAGGGCGGTCCTGTGATGCCGCTGATGGTCGATGTGGCGAAGAACCCTGACTATCTGCTCAAAGAGGAGGAGTTCTACAAATATGCTTTCTCCATGGAGATGCCTGCCATCATCGACGACCGCCTGCAGTTTGTGGTGAGCATGGAACCCGTTGGGGCTTCACTCTATCCGCTGATGTACGGAAAACTCTATATTGACCAGGAGACACTGGCATTTACCCGTGCGGAACTGCAACTGGATACAAGAGACTGGCGCAGTGCCTCTGACTATATGTTGGTACATAAACCCTTCGGACTCCGTTTCCGTCCCAAGGAACTGAGTGTGACAATCGTCTATGAGACGGATGCACAAGGGGTTACACATATGAGCTATGTCCGTAATGAGATGCGTTTCAACTGTGACTGGAAGAAACGGTTGTTTGCCTCTCCCTTCACCACTGTCAGTGAGATGGTGGTGACCGACCGTCAGCAACAGGGTGATGGTGTGAAGCGACCCAAAGGTCGTAACTCGTTTGGTATCCGGGAACGCTTCTACGACAAGGTGGAGTATTTCGACGACCCCGACTTCTGGGCAGACTATAACATCATCGAACCGACGGAGAGTCTGGAACATGCCATTGGCAAGCTGAAGAAGCATGTCAGGAAATAGCAATGCAGGCCGTATCTCAGAAAAATGCAAATAAATTTGCTTTTTCGTTCATTTTGCACTACCTTTGCCCCCACAAACAGATTAAGACAATGGACAATAAGACAAACGAGATACTGCTGAAGAACGTCGCGCAGTTGTCGAAGCTCACAGAGCAGGAAGTGAAGATGATGCCCGCCATAGAGGCTCCGCTGCCCTCTGTGGAGCAGGTGAAGCAGATTGTGACGCTGGTGAAGAGTATCATCTTCCCCGACTATTTCAACAAACGCCAACCCGACGAGACCGTCCGCTCCTACTATATCGGTGTACACATGGAGGAGCTGTACGGGTTGCTGGTGAAGCAGATAGCCCACGGACTACAGTTCTGTGAGGACTGTGAGGAGATCACCACCAAGGAGAAGGTATACCAAGAGGCTGCGAGACTCGCCACTGTGTTTATCGATGAGTTGCCGGAGATCAAGCGGTTGCTCTATACCGATGTACAGGCGATGTTCGACAACGACCCTGCCGCCCCCAACTATGGGGAGGTGATTTTCTGCTATCCCGTGATGAATGCGATGACGCACTATCGCATCGCTCATAAACTGCATGAGTTGCAGGTACCTGTCATCCCCCGTATCATCACAGAGCTGGCACACTCCAAGACGGGTATCGACATCCATCCGGGTGCCACCATCGGAGAGTATTTCGCCATCGACCACGGCACGGGTGTGGTGATTGGTGAGACTTGTATTATCGGCAACCACGTGACACTCTACCAAGGTGTGACACTTGGTGCCAAGAGTTTCAAATACGATGAGAACGGCAATATGCTGAATGTTCCTCGTCACCCGATTATCGAGGATAACGTGACGGTCTACTCCAACGCCTCTATCCTCGGACGTATCACCATCGGTCATGACAGCGTGATAGGTGGTAACATCTGGGTCACCCACAACGTACCACCCTACTCCCGCATCCAACAGTCGAAAGCCGTGGAAGGCTCCTTCGACGGAGGATTGGGAATTTAACAACAAAAAAGAGAGCTATGAAGCTCTCTTTTCTTTATTTTTCCTTACTCTTAGCAAATTTGCCACTTGCCCTTACGCCATTGGAATCTGTAACAGACCGCATATTCCAATATCTACCCCAGTTAAAGGATTTGTCATACCACAAAGTAAAATGTATACGGTTGGCACTTACCCCATCATCCATATAACCTTCAAAGTATTCATAGTCTAGATGGTAGTCATAGATTAACACATCATTCCAACTATCATCATAACTAATGCGGATAACACCATTATAAATCTCCCAATCGAACGGACAATAGTAATAATCCCTATACGGACTATTTGTGTCATAGTCAACTTCATAACCAGTACCATCATAACGATCTATTCGATCAAAATACATCGTTGTACGAAAAGTACTCCCTGAGATACCCCATCGGTCATAATAATAGGTATCTATATATCCTGTCCACCCTCCGTTAAGTGTACCTGCTTCCATAGCATCTTTGTCACAACTCGTGAATGTCATCATGGTCAGTGCCAGCATGAGCACCATCATCGTGTTGGTATAAATTTTCCTCATATCTCTGCGTTTTAAAGTTTCTGTTGCAAAGGTAAGGAAAATATCCCATATATGCAAGATGAAATACCTAATAATGTGTAGGGAATACCCTATTTATAGGCAAAATAGATGTTTAATAACATAAACCTTGCATTTTGTCAAGAAAAAACATGGTGGATTCAAAAATATGAAGTATCTTTACATCATCAAAACGGAAATGACCACTTTTGAAGACAAAATACTAATATATAAGATACATAAATTTCTTTTCCATTATTAATACTATCATTTAGAATAAAGAACGGCACGGTTGTGAAACCCTGCCGTTCTTGTTTATTACTTGTTTTTACTTATTCCGCAGCATCTTCTGATTTCTTTTTACCAAACTCGGGGTCGACCTTGATAAATGCCGTCACAGCGAAGGTGATGGCACATAATGCCATGACCACGATGAAGAAAGTGCGATAACCCAGTATATCCTTCATCCATCCAGACAACATACCCGGCAGCATCAGACCCAGATAGGAGATAGCGGTGCAGAAGGCATAGTGTGAAGTTTGGAAATTACCCTTGCTGAAATAAAGCATGTAGAGTGTCAATGCCGTAAAACCGATACCATAGCCCAGCTGTTCCACAAACAGACAACTGCTGATGACAAAGAGGTTGTCGGGCATGGCATAACTCATATAGACATACACGATATCAGGCAGTGTGATGGCACATACCATCGGCCACAGCCAACGCTTGAAACCGTCACGGCCTGCCAGCATTCCACCTAAGATACCTCCAAGGGTCAGACCGATGACACCCACGGTACCACTTGCCAGTCCAAACTCCTGTGGTGACAATCCCAGTCCTCCCGCAGAGTTTGGTCGCATGAGGAAGGTCACACTCATCTTTGTAAGCAATGCCTCCGGGAAACGGTAGAACAACAAGAAAAGCATAGCGAAGAGCATCTCACGTGGCGGCAACTTCTGGAAGAATGTCTTAAAGGCTGTCACCACACCGTTTGCCACCTCACGGGCATTCGTCCGACGGGGAGCATCCGCTTTCGCTCTCGGCATAATATAAGCATGGTATAGCCAGATGGCGATAAACAGTGCTGCCAGACCGTAGAACACCAGACACCAGGTATAGGACATCTGATAACGGGTCACCACCTGCAAGATTCCTGCCACTGGTATCAACACACCATTACCGAAGATAACTGCCAAGCGGTAGAATGTGTTGCGGATACCCACAAACCACACCTGCTGATGGTCGTCCAGCTCCAGCATATAATAACCGTCGGCGGCAATGTCATGCGTGGCACTGGAGAATGCCATCAGGAAGAAACATGCCATCGTGCCCTGAAACCAGAACGGGGTGTTGAGCGTGAAGGCGACACCTGCCAGTGACGAGCCTAACAGCAACTGCATGGCGAGTACCCACCATCGCTTCGTACGATAGAGGTCGACGAACGGGCTCCATAATGGTTTAATGACCCACGGCAGTCCCAGCCATCCCGTATAGAGGGCGATGTCTGTGTCTGTCAGTCCTAATTGCATATACATGACCACTGCAACGGTCATCACTACCACATTAGGCAACCCCTCAGCAATATAAAGGGTCGGAATCCACGACCAGGGGTTTGTTACTTTTGAATTTTGATTATCGTTCATTGATATTTGATGATTAATATATTCGTTTGATCTCGGCACCACGGTAGTAGTGCAATAATATCTCATCGTATTTATAACCTTTCTGTCCCATCACGGCAGCACCAATCTGACAGAGTCCGACACCATGTCCCCATCCTTTTCCTTTCAGGCGGAAACCAGCAGGTGTCTTCTCCACATCGAAGGCAGAGCTATACAGATGACTCTCGCTGAGAGCACGACGGATCTCCAGTTCCTTGCCAATCGTCATGGTCTTCTTCGTTCCCACGATCTTCAGTTTCCAGATACGTCCACTCTTGCCACGCTCTACAGGAACAAGGTCTGTAATCTCGCCAAAGTCTTCCTTCAGGTTCTCCTTGACAAGCCGGGAGAGCTCATCAACAGTATATTCCACCGTCCAACGGTAGAAATCATTGGTCTCCTGGTCGTAATCGTTCAACACCTGTGAGAGCACCTCCTTGTCGTTGGTATTACAGAAGGGATCCTCTACAGATACCAGATAAGGCTTGGGAGTATCCTCCCAACAGTACTGGAATTCCTCCGTCACACCGCCACAACACTTGGAGAAGCGGGCGTCACATATCTCGTCACCATAGCAGAGGATACAGCCACGGGTAGCTTTCAACGCTTGCTCGACAGCGTCACTGGTCTGTTTAGTGATACCTTGATAACGCTGGCAATGGTCGTCTGCACATACATCGAAAATCGTATGATCCTCACGGTCATACCAACGGATGATCTCATCGTCTTTCTTGATAAAAGAGAAGAAACCGTCTTTATGCTCTTTGTTCTCTTCCCTGCGTCTCATCTGTGCAAGGAGCCAGGAGCGACTGATGACGGCATGTGCCTTCAACAGTTCCAGTCCTGCCGTCGCCTTCATCTCACTGCTGATGACACTGGCGAGATATTGCTCGACAGGTAATTGGTTGATGGCGGTAATCTTGTCTGCCTCCACTACCAGACGCAGAGTGCCGAGGAACACCTGTGTCTCCTTACGCTCCCAATGGAAGTTCACACCAATCGTGACATCGTGAAGCGAGAATGATGCTGTTGATGACTGTGGCGTAAACGTCAACTCACGGTACTGCATTCCCCGCCAGAGAATACCACCTTCTGAGAACTCCACCGTCTGCTCACCCTCAATCAATTCTCCTTTTGCCATATAAGGTGCATTAAGGGCAAACTTTATCTTCTGTCCGCTCACAATACCCACTGCCACATTGGGTTGCTTAGAGGCAACAGATGTAGTATGGGTTTCCAAGGAATAGTTCTTCAGTTTATCCATCACTTCCTGCACCTGCTCCGAGGTGAGCGATACTTCCTGATAAATACGGTGAGCCACCTCTGGAGTTATCTTACGGAAGTCTTCCTCACGGGGGGTGATCAACAAGCCACCCATATCTACGGCACCCGGACTGATGATATACTGTTCCTCTCCCTCTGCCGTATAACAGGCTGGGCGATGCTGTCTTCGAGGCAAGACGACACTCAGCATCGTGTCACCTTGTCGCCATGCAATGATATTCATCATCGGCTCCGTCTCGTCCTCACGCTGTGGCAGACAGGCATAAAGTGACTTGAAAAGTCGCTCATGGCTTTCCTGAGAATTGCCACGAACCAAGAAGGCGGCAACCGGATAGTCAGCAACAAACCAGATACCGCTATCCTCTTCTTTCTTCACGACCTCCACCAAATGACGGCTCAGTCGTTGCCAGTTTTTCTGTAATGGTAGGATTCCCGTACTGACAGCCTGCAAATGGGCATGATCAGGAGCTGACGCCCCGCACTTGGGTCCATTATACAATATAGTAAGTCCCGCATCCTTTTCCAGAAGTCGGAGGATTTCCCCATACATCGGACCGATAGACTGTGGCTGGTGCTTCAACGTAGGCAACGTAAAATGAACGGGAAGGATTGGGAATGGATTGACTAACAGCTCATACTTTCCGTCTACCACACGGTGTATCTGTTCCTTGGGACGGTTCTCTGCACAAAGGAAACAAGGGCGTTCTGCCAATGAGCGGGCATCGATCTTCGCTCCTGTCGAACGGATACGGGCGGGGTTCCACTGTACTTTCAAGGGCATCCCCTCGCCTACCAGTTCACGGGTCTCGACATTCGTCAGGTCACGATAACGCTGGCGAACCTCTTCCCACGTCTTCAACTGTCTGTCAAAGAAACGCATCAATGACGACTGACTCATCTGTGTCTTTTCTCCTTTATTCATCTGCTGGCGAGCCTTCACCTCCATGGTGCGCAAGCGGTCCTTATAGAGATTATTGGCATTGACTTTCTCCACGGAGAGCGCCGCATCAGAGTTTCCTCCCCACCGACGACAGAGATACAGTTCTGTATAGATCCTGCCGATACGATAACAACGGGAGAACATCAAGCCAAGGGCATAGTCCTCTCCATAAGAGGTGTTGGGAAATTGCACCTGTCGGAGCAACGGGGTAAAGAAAGCTCGTGGCGCACCCAAGCCATTGATACGCAAGGCGTTATTAGGACCGTTCTCGTCCGTCCATTCTTTATGGTCGATGAGTCCTGGCGGCAAGGTGTTCAGCTCGAAATCACACATCCGATAGGATCCAACGATCATGGCAGCATGCTGCTTATGGAAAGCATCCACGACTGTCTGTAAGGTCTTGGGAGAGGAATAGAGGTCGTCTGAGTCTAGCTGGACGGCAAAGCGTCCGCAGTAGACACTGTTAATCGCCTCATTCCAACAACCACCAATACCGAGGTCCGTTCGCTCGGGGACAATCACATATAGTTTGTTGGCATGGCATGACAACAGACTGGACAGAATCTCCCCAGTACCGTCTGTGGAGTGATTATCCACCACGATGACGTTATACTTGAAACTTGTCTTCTGGGAGAGGGCACTCTCTACGGCATCCCTGATGGTCTTCTCACGATTGAACACTGGAATGACAACAGATGCCTCCACCTCAAATTCCTGTTCGTCGAAATCCACTTCCTGATACTGACTCGTATCTACCAAAGCACCAATCTGACGGAGATGAGCGGTGCATGCCTGTTCCATCTCTATCTGCACTTCACGATTGGCAGGATTCACATAGTCAAACTGTTTCACACCAGAAGCCCTGAGGTCTGTCTCCTCCTCTGTGTAAAGGTATTCATTCAAGTGGAACAATGTCCCTTCCCTACTCAGAAACAGACGGAGATCATAAAAACCTGCCCAGTGATAATCACGCTCATGGTCACTGGTAGCATATTGGTGTATCAAGGAGGTGCGAACCAACATCAGACTGCCGAAATCGAAATCGTTACGCAAGGCACCTTCCTGGTAGTCAATGACAGGATGCGTCTTACGGACTCCCTCCTCCATCTGCCAACGGTCGCTATATACCATCGCAGCCTTGGTATCCTCTGCCACTAGGAGCATACGCTCCAAAGCAGTAGCCCCCATCGTGACAGGGGTAGGTTTCATGCTCAGCAAAGTATAGGCTGCCACAGCATGTTCCGCAACCTGCATCACATACTGACTGCTCTGCAATTGATCCACCACTAGTACTGTACAGTCTTGAGGAGCCTCAACTTCTGTCTCTTTACTCACCAACAAAAAGATATGTCTCACAACTGTGCTTCGTCGCAACTGCGCTATGGTGTCTGCCAATATTTCTGTCGACTCACAGGCAAGGAAGCAATCTATTTTTTGTTTCATTTCGTTGTCATTGGATTGAAATTAGCGACAAAGGTACTATTTTTTCCTTAAACCACAAAATAATCAATTATCAATTATTAATTCTCAATTAAAAGTTGTACCTTTGCACGCATGATTTTAAAGAAGAGATTGCTGGGAATGACCCCAACGGAGCTAAAGGACATCGTTGGAGGACTGGGTATGCCTGCCTTCACAGCTAAACAGATTGCACAATGGCTCTATGGGAGACATGTCAAGAGCATCGATGAGATGACGAATCTCTCGAAACAGAACCGTGAACGTCTGAATGCAGAATATGAGGTAGGAGCATTAGCACCTATCAACTGCCAACGATCCAAGGACGGGACTGTCAAATATCTCTTTCCCGTTTGTTGCGAAAAAGACGCTCAACACTCGACACTCGACACTCAACTATTTGTTGAGACCGTCTATATCCCCGATGGCGACCGTGCCACGATATGTGTATCATGTCAGGTGGGATGCAAAATGAACTGTCTGTTCTGTCAGACAGGGAAACAGGGATGGCACGGCAACCTCACCACTGCGGATATACTTAACCAGATATATGCATTACCTGAGGCTGAATCGCTGACAAATATCGTGTTCATGGGACAAGGGGAGCCCATGGATAACCTCGATGCTGTCCTGCGGGCTTGCGAGATCATGACGGCTGACTGGGGATACCAATGGAGTCCCAAACGTATCACGGTCAGTTCTGTTGGCATTCGTGGCAAACTAAAACGCTATCTTGACGAGAGTGACTGCCATGTAGCGATCTCGATGCATTCCCCCTTACATGAGCAACGCCAACAACTGATGCCTGCCGAAAAAGCTATGCCTATCGCAGAGACGGTGGAACTGTTACGCCAGTATGACTTCACCCACCAACGCCGCTGTTCCTTCGAATATATCTGTTTTGGAGGACTCAACGACTCACCACTCTTTGGACGGGAGATCGCCAAACTGCTGAACGGTCTGGAATGTCGTGTTAACCTCATCCGTTTCCATGAGATTCCAAATGTCGACCTGCCCTCGTCTGACGAGAAGCGAATGGAGGCTTTGCGTGACTACCTGACACATCATGGCATCACCACCACCATCCGTGCCAGTCGTGGACAGGATATCCTTGCCGCCTGTGGCATGCTGAGCACAGCGAAGCAGTCGCAATAATCGAACTTGAAATAACGAAATCTCGAAATAAAAAAATATGGAAGAAAAAATGATTCGCGTGGCTATCACGCAAGGAGATACCAACGGTGTCGGCTATGAGGTGATTCTCAAGACATTCTCCGACCCTGCTATGCTAGAGCTTTGCACTCCTATCATCTATGGCTCGCCCAAAATTGCCGCCTACCATCGTAAGGCGCTTAACCTGGAGACGAACTACAGTATTATCAATAAGGCAGAGGATGCTCGTGATGGCAAACTAAACCTCCTCGCTTGCTTCGATGAGGAAACGAAGGTGGAACTCGGACAACCTTCCGCAGAGGCTGGACAGGCTGCCTTCAAGGCTCTCGACCGTGCTATGACGGATTTTCGCGCTGGACTGTATGATGTTCTCGTGACAGCACCCATCAACAAGGCGACGATTCAGAGTCCTGGTTTTCACTTCCCTGGTCATACAGAGTATATCGAGACTAGTGTGGGAGATGGTAACAAAGCACTGATGATTTTGATGAATGAGAGTCTGCGGGTGGCACTAGTCACGACACACCTACCTATCAAAGAGGTCTCCAAGGCAATTACCAAAGAGGCTATCATGGAGAAGGCGACAATCTTCCACAAAAGCCTGAAACGTGACTTCCGTATCTCCAATCCTCGCATTGCCGTGCTCTCATTGAACCCTCATGCCGGAGATGACGGACTATTGGGCTCAGAAGAGAAAGAGGTGATTATACCTGCCATCGAAGAACTGGAGAAACAGGGTATCCAAGCGTTTGGTCCCTACCCTGCTGACGGTTTCTTCGGCAGTAACACTTACGACTATTTCGACGGTGTACTTGCCATGTATCACGACCAGGGACTGGCTCCTTTCAAGACTATCGCCTTGGAGAGTGGTGTTAATTTTACGGCAGGACTTCCTATCGTAAGGACCTCACCGGATCATGGGACGGCTTATGATATCGCAGGGCAGGGAAAGGCTGACGAGAACTCTTTCCGTCAGGCTATCTATACGGCTATCGACGTGTTCCGCAACCGCAAGAACTATGACGAGCCATTGACGAATCCGCTACCCAAACTTTTCCACGAGAAACGTGATGACAGCGAGAAAGTACGCTTCGCCATCCCAAAGGCAAAAGAACAGCAGAGTTAAATTTCTGCCAAAGTATGCCAATATGTCAGATTTTCTTCGTACCTTTGCAGGCTGAATGAAGAGTTCGGAGCTACAGAGCATCAAACAACGGTACAATATCGTAGGAAACTGCGAGGCATTGAACCATGCACTGGATGTCGCCTTACAAGTGGCACCCACTGACTTGAGTGTGCTCATCGTTGGCGAGAGTGGTGTGGGTAAAGAGATTATCCCTCGTGTCATTCATGACAATTCTCCTCGCCGTCGCGAAAAATATTTCGCCATCAACTGTGGCTCTATCCCTGAAGGGACGATCGACAGTGAACTGTTTGGACATGTCAAAGGCTCTTTCACGGGTGCTATTAACGATTCTCCTGGTTATTTTGGTGTTGCCAACAAAGGAACATTATTCTTGGATGAAGTGGGTGAACTTCCGCTTGCCACACAGGCAAGACTGCTTCGTGTGCTGGAGACAGGTGAGTATATCCCTGTAGGAGCCACAGAAGTCCGTAAGACGGATGTGCGCATCGTTGCTGCCACCAATGTCAATATCAGACAAGCTATCAGCGAAGGACGTTTCCGTGAGGATCTCTACTACCGTCTGAACTCCATCCCCATCCAGATACCACCCTTACGTGACCGTGGTGAGGATATCGTACTGCTATTTCGTCTCTTTGCCATGCAGATGGCAGAAAAATACCGTATGGACAAGATCGTGTTGACAGAAGAGGCGAAATTGATGCTCATGCGCTACAAATGGCCTGGAAATGTGCGACAACTGAAGAATATCACAGAACAGATTTCCATCCTCTCTACAGAGCGACAGATAACCCCTGAGATATTAGCTCGCTTCATCCCGCAGGATCAAGAGACGACCCAGCTTGCCACCATCCATAACGATGGTGACCATTCTTTTGAGAACGAACGTGAAATTCTATACAAGATCCTCTTCGAACTACGCAGCAATGTCAACGATATGCGCCGTGAGATGAGCACACTGAAGAAACAGATAGAGGACGTGAAGACAGTGCCCTCAACAACGGTGCCCGCCTCCTCTACCATCCCTACAATACCCACGATCCCCACGACTGCACCTTTAGAGGATGCTATAGCTGAGGAATATGTGGAGCCTGTCAAGGAACCTGAGAACCTCAACCTCGACGCATGGAGCCGTCAAGCTTTGGAAAAGGCACTCGACCGTAATGGCGGTAACCGCAAGAAAGCGGCATTGGAACTGGGTATCAGCGACCGCACCTTATACAGAAGACTGAAACAATATGGACTGGACAAATAACATACGGCATATCTGGTTTTGTCTGATGACAGCCCTGCTGTTGTCGGCATGCTCCGTCAGTTACAAATTCAACGGAGCAAGCATCGACTATTCCAAGACGAAGACGATCCAGATCGCAGAGTTCCCTATTCGTTCCAGCTACGTATGGGGTCCCATGGGACCGATGTTCAACAACCAACTCAAGGATGAGTTCGCCAACCACACCCGTCTGGAACAGGTACGACGTAACGGCGACTTGAAAATAGAGGGTGAGATTACGCAATACCAACAGCGTAACAAGTCTGTATCGGCTGAGGGATACTCCGCACAGACAGAGCTCTCTATAACCGTCAACGTGCGTTTCACCAATAACGTCAACCACAACGAGGACTTCGAGCGTCAGTTTACGGCGACTTCGACATATGAGACCACACGATCACTGAACTCTGTCCAGGAGGAACTGGTGTCACAAATGGTCAAGGACCTGTGCGAACAGATATTCAATGCCACAGTAGCGAACTGGTAATAACAAAAGAAATGGACTTAGTAGAGTTGATAAACCACCCAGAACAGATGGACCGCGACACATTGTATGAGTTGCGATCTCAATTGGCGCTACATCCCTACTTCCAAACAGTACGTCTACTGATGCTCCAGAACCTCTACCTGCTCCACGACCCCACCTTCGATGAAGAGCTACGCCGTGCGGCAATCTATATCACAGACCGCAGAAAACTCTTCGATTTGGTAGAAGCAGCCCACTATCAGCTCCAAGCTGACAAACGGGAAGCTCAAAGCTCAAAAATCAAAGCTGAAAGCTCAGAAAACCGCACGATGGCACTCATCGATACTTTCCTTGACTCCATCCCCGTAGATGAGCCTGAGGAGAAAAAAGAGAAACGACGTCCTACACCAAAAGATGCTACTGTCGACTATGTCGCCTATCTGCTGGAGAACGAGGAAGATAAGTCCGTTGAGGAGACACCACAGATGCAAGGACAAGACCTCATAGACCACTTCCTACAAGAAGAACAAGGACGTATCCTACTCAACGAACTGAAAGACGAGGAAAAGCCGGTAGAGGCTCCCATCCTCGAGGATGGACCCGCTGAGGAGGAATACTTCACAGAGACACTGGCACGTATCTATATCAAACAGGGACGCTACGAGAAGGCACTTGACATCATCCAACGACTCAGTACCAATTTCCCTGAGAAAAACGCATACTTTGCCGACCAGATACGATTCCTGGAGAAACTAATAATAAACAGCAAGAAAAATTCAAAATTAAATAATTAAAAAATCAAAGATTATGTACACATTATTTGTAATTCTTATTGTGATTGCAGCCATACTGATGATCGGTATCGTGCTGATTCAAGAGTCTAAGGGTGGCGGTCTGTCATCCAGCTTCGCCTCCTATAACCAAATTGGCGGTGTTCGCAAGACTACTGATTTCGTGGAAAAAGCAACATGGGGACTTGCTTTCGCTATGGTGCTCTTCAGTGTTGTTTGCGCATGGGTAGCCCCCACTGCAAGTACAGAGGGTTCTGTTATGGAAAACTATCAGGCTCCTGCCACCAATCCTAACAACCTGCCAGGCTTCGGAGCCAGCCAGACGAAGGATGCTGCCGCTCCTGCCGCACCTAAGACAGACAACAATGCCCCCGCAGATGCTCCAAAAGCACCTGCTCAGCCTGCTAAGTAAAGAAAATCTGCAAAAAGTATGGGAATTATTTGGTAATTTCGAATAATTCCCGTACCTTTGCACTCGCTTTTCGAAAGAAAGTGCACGATGGTGCCCGTAGTTCAGTTGGTTAGAGCGTCAGATTGTGGTTCTGAATGTCGACGGTTCGAGTCCGTCCGGGCACCCCAAGAAGAAAAGTCCTGTAATCCAAGAGATTACGGGACTTTTACTTTTTCAGAGCGTCAATTTTTGATGGAACATTTTTAGGGCGAAGGTGCCGCCTCCGAGGGGTGTAGGTGCCGCCTCCGTGGGGTGAAGGTGCCGCCTCCGTGGGGTGAAGGTGCCGCCTCCGTGGGGCTTGGGAATAATCCCCAAGGGTCTTGGGGATGCCTTCTATACCCCCTTGGGGATGCATCCCAACACTCATGGGAGGTATCTTAATACCCCCATAGAAGGTATCGGAACAAGTGATGAACGATATCTTAAGCAAATGGAGGCTTTAATTGACCCGATTAAGGGCTTTAATCGGTAGGAAAGTGGGCTTTAATCGGTAGGAAAGTGGACCTCAGTCGGTAACAAAACAGGGATCAGTCGGTAACTGATTTATATGTATTTTCGAAAAACATATAACCTTATAACATGATGGGTCTCTAATGCCGACGTACAGAGGGATTGACGTATGTTAGATGTTGCTCAAACATATAACATACATATAACAGTTATCTGAACCTCCCACTAACCTCCAACTCATCACCCTTTAATCTCTTCCAATGTTCCCGTCTCTGAATCAATGATAAACCCACGAACCACGATATCCTTCGGCACCAGCGGATGGGTCTTGATGGTCTCAACGGTCTTGCGGACAGAAGTCGGTGTGTCCTTAAAGCCCTCTAACCACTGGTCGAGGTCGATGCCACACTTGCGGATGATGTCAAGCGTCTCGTCAGTCACGCCACGGGCAATCATCTCATGGTGGAAGTGGTCGTAGCTCATGTGACAGGCTCCGCAGTGCGAGTGAGCCACCACCATAATTTCCTCCACACCTAGCTCATAGATGGCTACTATCAAGCTACGCATGGCAGAGTCAAAAGCGGAAATCACCAAGCCACCGGCATTCTTGATAATCTTGGCATCACCGTTCTTCAGACCGAGGGCAGCAGGGAGCAGTTCGGTCAGTCTGGTGTCCATACAAGAAAGGACCGCCAACTTCTTGTCGGGGTACTTGTCGGTCAGATACTTCTCGTAGCCCTTCTGAGCTACAAACTCCTTATTGTAATCAATAATCTGGTCTATCATATCATAAAACAAAATAAAACTGTTGCAAAGCTAGCGTTCTCATCTAATATTTAAAAAATTTAGATGACAACAGCCGTTCCGCTGGTGGCAACCATCAGCATTGAGCCTTTAGCTCCGACGGTCTCATAGTCGATGTCGATTCCTACGATGGCATTGGCTCCAAGAGCCTGAGCACGCTGCATCATCTCCTGCATGGAGGCGTCCTTGGCTTCGGAAAGCACCTTTTCATAAGCACCTGCTCGACCACCTACGATGTCGCGGATGCCAGCAAACAAGTCCTTGAACATATTAGCACCAATAATCGTTTCACCTGTCACAATACCCTTATACTCGCGGATGGTGTGACCTTCAATCTGTGGGGTTGTTGATAGTATCATAATCGTTTTCTTTAAAAGTTTCTATCTGTTAGACGTTAGAGTGAGGCAAAAAGTTGCACTCAGATTTCAATAGTTTCTCCTTCCCTGTTGATTTCCCAGAAAGTAATGTTCTTTTCATCCGTAAATTCCTTCATACGCCAAGAGGATTCAAAGCCTGTAGTGAAGTGCATAGGGACGAACAGTCCGACTTTGAACCGCTCGATGAATTGCCGGCCACCAAGGGTATAGCCGTTGCCGACACGTCCATCTATGGGAAACATCACCACATCGAAACTATCGGCGACCTTGCGGATGTCCTTCAATTCGCCAAGGAATTGCTTCTCGTGAGCTATCGGGTTGAACGTCTCTTCCATCTCAAAGCTGTATCGCTGCTGATCAGGATTGTCGTCCGTCAGGAACTTGGCATACCAGTTGTTCAGGTCGCCCGCATGAAAGATACGTTTACCTTCGGTCTCAACAATCCACGACACGCCGCTGTCTGTGCTGCCTAATGCCCATACGGATATGGTATCGTCAGACCATATACCACCTTTTGCCAACCATACGTCAGCATCCTCCTTGCTGGCTCTCCGATGTTTGTAGATGTCCTTGGAGAGAATGTAGGTGACACCCTCACGCTGCTTCTTCCACTCAAAGATATCCTTCGTAAAGTGGTCTTCATGGAAGTGGCTGGAGAAGACATACATGGGCTTCTCGCTCTGTATCACGCTGTCCATCACACCACTGGGATCAAGCCAGTAGTCGAATACCAGGATGGACTGCTCCGTTTCGAGCACAAAACCACTATGGAAGATGTAGGTCAGCGTCATGGAATCCTTAATTGTTGCTTATCAAATATATGAGGGCAATCTGTGCCAACAGAATCAGTGGAAGTCCATACTTGAACTTCTTGTGCATCGTCTTGTGGCGCCACACTTGCATGCCCAGCAAAGCACCGATAGTGCCTCCGATGACTGCAAGCATCAGCAAAGTTGCTTCCGATATGCGCCAGCTTCCTTGCTTCGCTTTCCACTTATCAATACCGTACACGAGAAATGTAACGATATTAATAAATATCAGATAATATGGAAATACGTTGTTAGTCATTTACATGTTCTCGTCTGGCAGCTGGCCGTCGTGAGCCTTCCATGCACATTCGGTGATTTTCATATCGGAGAATATGGCTGTAAAGGATGACTCTTCGGGCGAGCAGGCATAAATGCCGAAGCTGATTTCATCGGCGGCTACAGGTATGTGGCAGACACGCATCTGGCTGAATGCCTGTCCGTCGGAAGAGCACTCGATGCAGTAGTCATCCTCGCGGCGGGAGAATCTATACCACATGGTTTTCACATTAGCGGGGATGGCCGTCGTGGCCCAGTCAGAGTAGCCATTGTTCGTCACTACGCTGCCCAGATGTTGGAACTCGTCGTTCTCGTATTCCACAGAGCCTTTCAGCCAGTTCTCGCTGTCGAGATACATCACGATGCCACACTGGTCAAAACGGTGATGACTGCCTGTAAAATCGGTCTTCACCACGAAGCTGAAAAACTTCTCGCGGGTCTTCATCTGCAATACAGGTGCATTGTCGTTCTGGAAGTGATAGTAAGTGCGCTGCCAGAGGTCGGTCTTTGGTGCGGTGGTGATAAGGATTGTGTCGTCCTTCACCTCATAGCCCTTTGGTTCCCTTGTCCATTGAAGGCTGTTTAAATCAATGCGCCCGCTGTCGGCGAGTGCTGTCTGAACATCATCTGTGAAGTCCATTGTCGTTTCATTTTTGTTCTGCTGTCCGCATGCTGTCAGTATGAGGCCAATGCATAATATTGAGAACTGTTTCTTTTTCATATGACGTTTTTATTTCAATTGCTTGCCGTCAGCGAAAGCATTGCCTACGGACTTACCTAGCTGGATGTAAGTATGATGAACAGGATCGAAGGTGATCAGATTCATCTTCTCCACATCGGGTTTGCCATCTTCTGCCAGATACTTTTCATCACAGAGGATGTTCACGATTTCAGCTACGAGGTAATAGCCGGTCTCACTCTCGTCAATTTTCTGCTTTACACGGCATTCAAGCGTCATAGGAAACTCCTTGAATACAGGTGCATTCACATTGGGAGCCTTCTCGATAGTCCACCCCGCTTTCTGCATCTTGTCAGGGGTGTTCCTGCCACTGGCGATGCCCACATAGTCAGATGCTACTAAAGTGTCAGCAGTTGCGAAGGTAACTGTGAACTCAGGGTTAACGGCAAGGTTGTCCGTCGTCTGATGTGAACCAAGTGAGATCATAATCTCATGCATATCCCACTGACCTCCCCAAGCGGCATTCATGGCATTGGGCTTTCCTTCTTTATCGTAAGTGCCGATAATCAGCACTGGTTGTGGCAGTAGCCACGCTGTAGACTTAAAACTCTTCATAATATTTGTTTTTAAATTCTCTTTTGCATAAATACATTTAAATATGGTGACAAAATTACCAATTATCAGCGTAAAATCGCTATCTTTGTGCCAAGATTTGAGAATAATTAGGATTTGGAGATGGGTAATATCAAGATAATCAAAGGTGTGTTCGACACCAAGCTGGAATTGGAACATGCTGGAGTAGCAGCAGGATTTCCCAGTCCGGCTGATGATTATAGGCATGAGACGCTGGACTTTAATCGTGACTATATCCGTCACCCTGAAGAACGGCAAGGGAAAGGCTGAAGTGTTTGCCAATGCCATCAAGCACGATTTTAGAAGTAAGAATCCGACCACCCGTTGGAGCGACATTATAAAACTCAAATAAAAAAGATAGACTATGGCACATTTTGGACAATCTGACGATTACCGACGTGATGAACTGATACGAATCATCGAGCATTCTGTTGAGAAGTTGACGTTAGCAGAGTTAGAGGCCCTGTATTACGATATGTCAACGAAGAACTATATCAACGAAAGCTAATGAATATGCGACCGTTATCAACAAGAACAGCAGAATTTACCGATTCCGTTATCCGTAGGATGACAAGGATATCAAACAGGTACGGAGCCATCAATCTCTCTCAGGGATTCCCAGACTTCTACCCTCCAAAGGAGATAACAGACCGTCTGGCGGAGATTGCCCCTCGTGGCCCCCACCAGTATGCAATTACATGGGGAGCGCAGAACTTCCGTGAGGCATTGGCTAAGAAACAAAGTCACTTCACTGGTCTGGACATTGACCCCGATAAGAATATCGTGGTGACATGCGGTTCTACAGAGGCCATGATGGCAGCCATGATGACCGTTGTGAATCCAGGCGACAAAGTGGCCATCTTTTCACCGTTCTATGAGAACTATACGGCAGACACCATTCTGAGCGGTGCTGAGCCGATATACATCCCGCTCGTGCCGCCTACATTCTTTTTCGATGCCAACCTGATAGAGGATGCCTTCAGACAGGGTGCCAAGGCATTGGTGCTCTGTAACCCGTCTAACCCCTGCGGTAAGGTTTTTTCACGCGAAGAACTCCAGACGATAGCAGATATCGTCATAAGGTACGACGGCTATGTGATAACCGATGAGGTCTATGAGCACATCGTCTATACGCCTCACAAGCATGTCTATATCTCCACACTTCCAGGCATGTTGGAGCGCACCATCTCATGCAGCTCGCTTTCCAAGACCTACAGCATCACAGGTTGGCGACTTGGCTATGTCATTGCCCCGGAACGCATCATCGACCGGGTGAAGAAGGTGCATGACTTCCTGACTGTTGGTGCAGCGGCTCCGCTGATGGAGGCTGCCACAGTTGGCCTATGTTTCCCAGATTCCTATTACGAGGGCTTGCAGGCACATTATACTCACATGAAACATCTGTTTTGTGACGGATTGAGACAGTTCGGATTGGAGTTTACTGATCCCGAAGGAGCCTATTATGTGATGCTTGACGTCTCAAAGTATGGTGTGAAGGATGACCTGCATTTCTGCGAATGGCTCGCTGAACATGTAGGTGTGGGAGCTGTTCCTGGCAGTTGCTTCTTCAAAGAGGATGTGCATCATCTGATTCGTTTCCATTTTGCCAAGCGCGACGAGACATTGCAAGCTGCACTTGACCGCCTTTCAGACCTCGATAGCAAGGCAAGAAACTACAAATAAGTAAGGCTTTCTTTTTGGAATCTCTCGCCTACGAAACCGTTGCCGACCTCGCCTGCAATGAGGTCGAAATGTTGGAATACAGGTGGTACCGGAGAAAGGCTACGGATAGGCGAGCTCTGCTCGGGAATTAGATCGTAATAGTCCATCTCGGCTATTGGCAGGCAGAAATATTCCATCTGGCGTACTTTTATATGTAAAAAGGGAACTCCCATTTCTGAGAATTCCCGTGTCCTTTTGAAAGGCATATATAGAGGCAAACGTATGCTTTATCTGCGTCCAAAGTGACCTGCGTTGCTATGTCCGTGACGTGGTGTATTGTTTGCCAAGGTGTGGTTTGTAATACCGTGACGCTTGTCAACTTTCATAGGAGCTTTTGGATGACGCGGAGCTGGTGCCGGATGATGTACAGTTGGAGCGTGGTGATGTGCTGCGGGCTTGTGCATATGAGCATAGTGTGAGCCGTGAACTCTGTTGTGACCACCCTTGTAGGTCACATACACCTTTGGATGCGCATTATAGAAATGGCTTCTGTTGTAGTGAGCGTACACTGCGAATGTCCAGCTACCAGCCTTCCATGCCACAGGGCGATAGAAGTGAGAGAGAGCCACATACTTGTCATACTGCCAGCTGTTCAGGACATAACGGAGATCAGTGTTACGACGATCCCACCAAATGCCGAAGACATCACCGTGTCCGTTCAGACTCATCAGGTAGTCGAGATTGATCTCATAGACTGCCTCATACTGTGCAGCGGTGAGGTTGAGCTCGTAAGCCATCTTGTCAGAGAGGAAGAGGGCTTCGTTCTTTGCTGCGTTATAGCTCATGGCGTTGGCTGAGATAGTCATGACCATCATCATTGCCAGAATCATCAACTTCTTCATATCTAAATCTCCTATACTTTAAAGAGTTAAACATTTATTTTCTTAATCACGATGCAAAGTACGGCATTTTTCGGCTGATTTGCAAAGGATATATCCTAAAGTGGAGGGGTGAAACTCCTATAAGTTAGTAGGATTTCCCCCCTCCAGCATCTTTGTTCTGTAAGAAAATAGAAACTTTGTAGCCTTTACGACAATTGTAGAGTGGCCGTTTCGAAGTTGATAGCGATGAAGTCCCTAATCAGTATTCATATCTTAATAACACGCCATTAATTATGTTGTCGTCTATTATCCTTCATTGGTTTTTTGTGTATTTAATAATCTTCGTAGGACAAGCCTTCTCACATTTCCTGCATTTCAGACAATCAGGATGCAGGTAGCCCAACTGTTCGCCTCGGCTACTGTAAGGGGTGAGCTGCATAGGACAAACGCGGGCACACAACTTGCACTTCTCTTCACACAGGCTGCTGACGTGAATACTCTTGTATGCTTTGGGCAGCGGGCCTTTCTTGGGAGCCACCCATGATGAAAGTGATCCCATCGGACAGAAGCTACACCATGTGCGAGGAGCATATATGAAGGACAGGGTTATTCCTACGATGGTGGTCAGCAGGATAATTTTCCAAAACACAAAGCCCATTGCGCCCCAGTCGCCCCAGGCAAAATACATCTGAATACCAAACATGGCAAAGATGAAGAACACCATAAACAGGCGAAACCCGAAGGTACGGACAAATCTAGGAATAGGACGATGGGGGGGAATACTTCGACAGCAGGCGGTCATACATGTTGCCTCTAGGACATACATTACCGCACCAGAAACGCCCTTTCCAGACAGATGTCAGGACGGGACCTATCATGCAAATGAGGGCAGCCCAACCCAATACAGGGAAAAACCAACCCAGTATCAGGTATGCGAAGATAATCCAAAACAGCTGTGGACCTTTTGTCGCATAATGTCGATGAAATTGTTTTTGTGCCATATCTATACTTTTCTCTTCTTCACCTTGTTATATTTCGCCTTGACTATTTCGTATGAGTTTCGTGGCTGTTTCCTAACTCTCCTTGCACTTTGCCACTAAGCGCTTTCCTAACTCGTAGGCTTTTTCGAGGTCAATCGGGAACGTCAATCAGCATATTCTCCATAATTCACAATTCTTCTTAAATCTTGGTGCAAATATACAAAAAAACGGATATTATTTTCTATATTTGCCCCAACTTTATGATTAATTATAGAAAGAAGTGACAATGAAAAAGGTAATAAATCAAATAAACAAAGACTTACAAAAACTAAACGAATATGAAGACAAAGAATTTACTTTCAAGTTCTGATTATGGAAAAGGTCTGTATAGAGGCTGGTGTTCTTATCGACACCTTCACTCCTATGCGCGAAGACTTCTTGAAATAACTATTTCAATAAAAAATCGCTATATAGTCTTATCGCATCCTGCATGATATCACAATGGTCGAATGCCAGATGTGGCAAATCCGACAGTGGCCACCATTTTGCTTCAGCAGCATCATCTTGTCCAACAACAGTAATAGGTTCATCGATGATGGCTAAATAAGCAACCGTTATAGTCCTACCTCTTGGGTCACGATCAACCTTGGAATAAGCACCAATCTGATATACTTTGCTAACCTTCAGCCCCGTTTCCTCTTCAAGTTCCCTTATGGCACATTGTTCCGTCGTCTCATCCATATTCATGAAACCACCGGGGAATGCCCAGCATCCCTTGAAAGGCTCATCGCCACGTTCAATCAGCAGCACCTTCGGTTCTGCTTCTCTCGTCATCACCACGCAGTCTGCCGTCACTGCCGGTCTTGGATATTTATATGTGTATGTCATAAACAGCTACCTGCTATATCATCAATAATTGCTCCTAACATAGCTATCACCAATTAGGAGGCAATACAATATTCTTTACCTCATGTGCCTCTTCGAACAGTGGGGAGATTTCATCATCCGTGAATCCTGCAATGCCACAACCAATACGAGTAACGAGAAAGGTAAGTTCGGGATGCTGTTTGGCAAACTGGATAAACTCATCCACATACGGACGGATTGTTTCCACACCGCCCTGCATGGTGGGAATGGCGTAACTTTGTCCTTGCAGACCTACACCCTGCCCCATGATGGCTCCAAACTTGCGGTAGGCGACATATGCCGCTCCACCGCCGTGCATACCTCTCAGATTGCTGCCAAACACAAAGATCTCGTTCGGCTCCAGCGAAGTAATAAACTCCGGTGTTGTTCTTTTCTGCTCCATAACCTCTTCTTTTATGAAATCCATATCCCGGCATGACCTCTGTCGATACATGTCCGCCAAAGAGCCTGGCATTGTAGGTGCAGGCATCGAAGCCTCTCCCATCGCAGCCTCGCGACTGACAATCGCTCGCTCGTCCATCACTTCTGGCATATCCAAGTCCATGTCGAAGTTCTTCTTGAAATATGGTATGATAATTTCTTCCTTTAGTTTCTTGTATTTCTGCGAGATGGCCGATGGGGTCATCCCCATCTCAGCCGCAATCTCTTTCCCCTTAAAACCACGTAACAGCAGCATGTCGATAAGTAGCCTTTCTTGTCTGTCAAGTGGCGCATGGTCACAAACATCTTCCACCATCCGATTAAACTGTAGCCGCAAGTCGTTCGTCACGTCAAATGACCGTAAATAATCCTCAAACGTGATACTGCCATACTCTTTCTTGTACCATTTCAACGCATCAAGTACCACATAACGGAACCCATTGATGAACCATGTCTTCAGGCTTACATTCGGAGAGTGATCCTCCAAAGGTTTCCAGTCATGCTCCATCAAATAGATAGCATATTGATGAGCGAGCGACATAAAATCCAGATTTTCCTTCTCACTCAACTGATAACGCTGGTCAAAGATATAATAGCCAACCTGACAATATCCATAGAAATATTCTCGGATAATATCGGCATCCCCTTTACGGAATCCACTGATGATAGCCTGTTCTGACAACTGACGATGATACATAAAAATGATATTTGGGGCGAAGTTACAAAAAAAAAACGAGTAATGCTCTCTTTCTGAATATTAATTTATAACTTTGTAGTCAAAAACTTCTTATGAACAATCTTAGTAAATTGACAACTGTTACCTTACTGATGGCTATACTGATTGTTAACACATATGCTCAAAAAACAATCCCAAAGCCTTGTGGTCCTGTGCCTACGGAGAACCAGCTTCGATGGCAGGACATGGAGATGTATGCATTTATACACTATTCTCTCAACACCTACACCGATCAGGAATGGGGATTCGGTAATGAAGATCCGAAACTATTTAATCCCGCAGACTTGGACTGCCAACAGTGGGCACGTGTCTGCAAACAGGCAGGCATGCGGGGTATAATATTTACAGCTAAACACCACTGCGGTTTCTGCATGTGGCCATCTGCCTATACAGAATACAGCGTAAAAAACTCGCCTTGGAAGCAGGGTAAGGGTGATGTGGTACGCGAACTGGCCGAAGCATGTCGTGAGGAGGGGTTGAAGTTTGCTGTCTATCTCTCGCCTTGGGACCGCAATCATCCAGAATATGGGCGACAAGCATATGTAGATTATTTCCGCAACCAACTACGAGAATTGCTTACCAATTACGGTGATATCTTCGAGGTATGGTTCGACGGAGCCAATGGTGGCGACGGTTGGTATGGTGGCACCAACGAAACACGTAAGATTGACCGCACCACCTATTACCAGTGGCCTGAAACCTACAAGATGATTCGCCAGCTGCAACCCAAATGCTTGATTTGGAACGACGGCAGTGACCGTGGCGATCTGCGTTGGGTAGGTACAGAAGCTGGCAATGTGGGGGAAACCAACTGGAGCCTGCTGAACGGGGATGGCGAGGTGACATGGTCCATGCTGCACCACGGATTAGAGGACGGCGACTCATGGGTACCTGGTGAGACAAACACTAGCATTCGTCCGGGCTGGTTCTACCATGACACGGAAAACGAACATGTCAAAAGTCTGACTAAACTGATGGACACCTATTATAAATCAGTAGGTCGGAACTCCACATTGTTGCTCAACTTCCCTATAGCACCCAATGGGCGTATTCATCCAAATGACAGTCTGCGGGGCATTGCCTTCAAGAAGATGATTGACGAGGTTTTTAAGGATAACCTCTGTAAGAAAGCTAAGATAAACACTCAAGGGGATATGACCCTCATTGAGTTTAGAAAACCTATGCGCTTCAACCGCTTTCTGGTAGAAGAGGATATCCGTTACGGACAGCGAGTAAAGAAATTCTTGCTCGAAGCTTGGGTTGACAGACAATGGCATCCTCTGAAGGATGAGTTGTCGGAGAATGGTGATGGACTTACCACCATCGGTCATCGTCGAATCATCTGCTTCCCAACCATCAAGGCTACCAAGTTACGTTTCACCATTACCGATGCAAAATGTGAACCTATCATCAAAAAACTAGGCGTATATCTGGCTCCCGAGCTCACGGCTGACATACCAAACAGCGGAGAGAAAAAATCCTCCAGCCTGCACATCTTCTTCAGCAGTCCTCGTCAGATGATCATCGACTGGGACCGGGAACAGACCGTCACCTCGTTCCGTTATCTGCCACCGCAAGAGTCGAAGGACGGCACAATTACCCACTACACCCTTTGGGGGTCTACCGACTGGAAAAACTGGACCAAGATTGCCTCCGGTGAATTCTCGAACATTGTAAACAACCCTATTTGGCAGACTATCAAACTTAATCCCACCAAAGTACGCATACTCAAACTCGATGCCGACCGACTGGTCTCTGGCGAGCGAATAGGTTATGGAGATATTGAAGTGATAACAGAATAATACCAAGACCATGAGAAAAATTTTGCTTATCGTATTAACATGCTCAGCCTTGTTGGGATGGGCACAGACAACCCACGACTGGGAGAACCCTGCTGTATTAGGTATTAACAAACTGCCGTATCATGCAACATTACAGTTGCCTTCGAAATGGAAGGAATGTAAGGAAATCATGAGTCTTGACGGACAGTGGTTTTTCCATTGGAGCCGCAAACCAGAGGAAAGACCTGTGGATTTCTATCGCGAAGATTACGATGTGAGCAACTGGGACAAAATTACTGTTCCTGGTAACTGGCAGACCCAGGGCTATGGCATACCCATCTACACCAATATCGAATACCCCTTCCAACGCAACCGCCCCAGTGTAACAAGTGAGCCACCAAAGGACTGGACAGCCTATGAGAACCGCAACCCTGTGGGTTCGTATGTTACGTTCATTGAAATAACGAAGGAGATGATTTCACAGAATCTCATCCTACATTTCGGTGGCGTTCATTCGGCTATGTACGTTTGGGTGAACGGCAAGAAGGTGGGCTATAGTCAGAACTCCATGTCGCCTGCCGAGTTTGATATTACGAAGTTCTTGAGTGTTGGTAAGAATAAACTCGCCGTAGAGGTATATCGCTGGTGCGACGGCAGCTATCTCGAGGATCAGGACATGTGGCGTCTGAGTGGTATTTTCCGTGAAGTGCAGCTATGGGTGCGTCCGTTGGTGCATATTGCTGACTATCATGTGACTGCTGTGCCCGATCAAGACTTCACACAGGCTGACGTGACAGCTGATATTACCATCTGTAATACAAGCCGACAGAAGGCAAGATACTTGAAGGTCCTACTGAAAATCGATGGCAAAACGATAGAAGGACGGCTAAATGGTCTCGTTGCCGGTGACACTACTCATATACAACTCAAGTATCAGATGGAGCACCCAAGAATATGGTCGGCAGAAAAGCCGAATCTCTATCCATTCAGCGTAGAGCTTTATGATGCAAAAGGCTTCGTTGTAGAGCATTTCGACTATCATCTGGGAGTAAAACGTGTGGAATGTGTAGGCGAGGTGTTCAAAATCAACGGCAAGAACGTAAAGTTACGTGGTGTTAACCGTCATGACCATCATCCAAAGACAGGTCGTTATGTGGATGACGCTACATACGAACAGGATATCCGTCTGATGAAACAGGCTAACATCAATTTCCTGCGCACCTCTCACTATCCCGATCGTGAGTATCTTTATGAGCTTTGCGACCGCTGGGGACTTTATGTGATGGATGAAGCTAATCAGGAGAGTCATGGCTATGGTTATGCCAATGAGGAAATGGGGCATGACGAAGCTTGGCACAATGCCCATGTTGACCGTGCCGAATCATTGGTGAAGCGTGATTTCAACCATCCTTGTGTCATTCTCTGGAGCCTTGGAAATGAGGGAGGGATAGGTCCCAATATCCAGGCAATGTATGACAAAGTGTGCGAACTCGACTCTACACGTCTGCCTTTCTACGATTGTCATCCACGTTATTCTGCTCTCCATGACTATGGTTATCCTTCACCAGAAGATTTGCGCCGTGAGGCTGAGAAGGAAACGGAGAAACCGCTTATTGCCAGAGAGTATGCCCATGCTATGGGCAATTCGATGGGGAACTTACAGGAGTACTGGGATGTGATCTATGCTGACTCCAGCATCGCCGGTGCTGCCGTATGGGATTGGGTAGATCAGGGTCTTCTAAAGAAAGATGGTAATATTGAATTCTATGCCTATGGCGGTGACTATGGTGACAAGCCTAACCTTGATGCTTTCTGCATCAATGGGCTGTTGGCCCCTGACCGTACACCACACCCTCATTACTATGAAGTGCAGCATATTTATCAACCTCTGCAATTCACACTTAAAGACAACCAGCTCGATATTGTTAATCGCGACTATTTTACAGATATAAGTGAGTACGACATTACCTGCGACACCATCGTTGTTGATAAAGAACGCTTGCTGAACGTCCATGCCCGCTTAAAGACAGACAAGCCATGGGCGAAGAAAGGCTTTGTGGTGGCTAGCGCACAGTTTGTTCTCTCTCCCTACGTTTCCCCCAAAGCAATAACAGCCACTGCAAAAGGCTCAGCAAAAGGCATTACCATTGATGGTAACACCCTAACCTCGTGGATTGTCAATAACCGGGAGGTGTTGAAAGCTCCTCTTGAGCCATATTTCTGGAAACCTGAAAATGACAACCAGCATGCTGCTGGCTTTGCCAGTCGTGTAGCCGTATGGAAACAAGTAACAGATGTCACTGTGAAATACACCGTTATCGATGATCACAGCATCCTTGTCAATATGGACTACCTGCCCACGGCTGGTGACAGACCTGTCATCCCCAAGTTAGGCATGCGGATGCGCATTCCTGCCGACATGACCCATATCGAATATTATGGTCGCGGACCATGGGAGAACTATCCGGATCGCAAACACAGTGCTTTTCTCGGACATTACAAAATGCCGCTTTCTGAATATGAGACAGAATACATCCATCCGCAGGATAATGGTTGTCGGACCGATATACGCTGGTTTTGCATTACGAATGGAGAAAATACTCTTCGCATTGATGGCTTACAGCCGCTTTGTATTCGTGCTTGGAATTATGGAGAAGAGAATTTAGAAGGAGTTCGCCATCCCCATGAAATACAGCGTGGTCAATTTGTCAATCTGAATATCGACCTCAATATTCATGGTGTGGGAGGCATCGACACATGGGGCAGACGTACCCTGCCACAGTACACCATAGATAGTAACAAGCCATATCATTATGCTTTTATACTTAGTTGGTATTAACTATAGCTGTTCACTATGGACAATGGTGATGGATCTGAAGCATCCGTCAGTTACCTACTATTCCCGTCGGCATTTTGACAAGCCATTACATTTTGAACTTTCACAGACGAATTAAGATGTATAAATCCCGCAATCTCCCCAACACCCGAATCGATGTAGCCGATGCCCTGAGAGGCATCGCTGTGACAGGCATTATCCTGTATCACTCCGTTGAGCACTTTGACATCTTTACCCAAGAACCGATAGCCCATACGCTACCTTGCGACCAGATGGTGTCGGATGTTCTTGCGTGGCTGCTATCAGGCAAAATGTACGGCATCTTCGCCATGCTCTTCGGCTTGAGTTTCTTCATCATGAACGACAACCAGCAGCAGAAAGGAAAGAATTTCTCCTTACGCTTTGCTTGGCGCATGTGCCTGTTATTCGGCTTTGGTATTGTCAACGTGGCGTTCTATGATGGCGACATCCTGATGCTCTATGCCTGTTATGGCTTGCTGCTCATCCCGATCAGTTATCTGTCATCAAAGTGGGTGTGGTGCATCATCGCCTTATTAGCTGTCCAGCCCGTAGAACTTTTTTGTCTGCTGACTGGCACCACGATCGACCACAGTTCCTTGTTTGAAATGTATGGCAAGATCATCAGTACACATGAGCATGGTACATTCTGGGAGAACACCCTCACCAACCTGCGATATGGATTTGAGCTGAATCTGCGCTTCAATATCTTTAGCGGACGACTGACACAGTTACTCTGCCTCTTCATCCTCGGTATGCAGTTAGGGCGACAGAGACTTTTCTATAACGAGGGGCACCACCTGAAGATATGGCATAACATCCTCATTTGCTCAGTAATCCTAGTCCTAGTGTTGAGCTTCGTGGATTTCGGTGAACTTGACTCATGGCTCAAGCCCATCTACAACCTTATTATCCTGCTGATGATCGTCTCGGCAATAGTTTCTGCCTGGTACGCTTTCGAGGGCGTTCGCCGAGTGCTGCATCACCTCTGCATTTTTGGTCGCATGAGTCTTACCAACTATCTGCTTCAGTCCGTCATCGGCTGTGCCATCTTTTGCGGCTATGGTCTCGCCTGTTATCACCATTTAGGTGTTACCTATGCCGTCATAGTTGGATGCGGAATGGTCGTCTGCCAGTATCTATTTGCCCGATATTGGTTCGCCAGTCATCCTCGCGGACCGTTAGAAGGTCTTTGGAGAAAACTGACATGGATTTAATGAGTTACTCGCTATAATTGTGATCCACTACAATGGCAACTTGCATGTCTGGTACTAAAGTCCCATAATCTTAATCTTTTTATGATAAAGGTGGTTGATCGTCACCGACCAACCACCTCTATAAAATTAAACAAATACTCTTTATGAATTTAACACCTGTGATTACAATTCGGGAGAGATGATGGCTATCCAGGTCTCAATGCGGGTGTCCGTCTTGTCGTCCTCGTTGATGTCATCAAGAGGCAGACCGATAAACTTGCCGTCAATCACAGCCTCTGAGTCATCGAAGGTATAGCCGCCAGTCTCAACAGCACCAATGAAACGAGCTCCGCTGTCTTTAATACCGTTGTAGAGTTCTCCCATGCCACCTACGAAGGTGTCGCTGTACGAAGAACAGTCACCACAGCCGAAGATGGCGATGGTCTTGCCACTCAGGTTGGCATTCTGGAGAGTTTTCAGTCCGTCGTACCAGTCATCCTGCAATTCGCCTGCGCCCCAAGTCGAGGTGCCGAGAATCAGATTCTGGTTAGCGTCCACGATATCTGCTGTCAAGTCCTGTACATTCAGTGTCTCGCAGCCCAGTTTTGAGGCGATCTTCTCTGCGATAGCCTCGCAGGTTCCCGTCGAGGAACCATAGATTACAATTGTTGTGTTCATGATTAAAGTATTCTATTGATTTAATTCTTGTTAATGCATATACCCTCACATTTCCCCTTGCGTTTACAATACCGCTCACACTGTGCGCAGATGTCATAGCCGAGCATGGCACCGAGGATAAAGTCCTCTTCTGGCGTAAGCTGGTTCAGGGGACGGGTGACGATAAGGCGTATTGCCTCCAGACACTCACGCCGTCCGAAATAGACATTCAGGTTCTGCTGACCAGCAGGCTGTAGTATATATGGGATACCTTGGCTTTCCAAACGCGCCACAACTTGCTCACCATGTTTTTTGTTGCACGTAAACAATACCATCTGCCGCACCCCTTTGTGCAGTTCGTAGATGTGGTTCATCAGTACTTTCATCTCTGTGGAAATCGTCATTCTTGTTTTCATGGTGCAAAGGTAGGGCAAATTAATAAGGTGCGCAATACCTAAAATGCAGTGTTTTAAGTATTGCACACCTGAAAACTTCTACAAGATTATTAATCAAAAGTAGGTATAATGGTTAACTTCATCCCTGCCGGTCACAACCGGGACATAGGGTCTATCATCTTCATTATTCAATCACTTCAATATAAAAACTGAACGGACGGAAACCGTCATTGCAACTGATCATCGCACTCATGGGATTCTTCATCCAGCCATCGAAGAAATCACCTTCTCCCCTTGCCAATGACTCCACGAACTCACGCATTGAGCCCCATGCCGACGGGCACATTCCCTCAGGACAATGTCCGTCAATGGAGATCCACTGCTGACCCTCACTGACATCACAAGTATGCTCAATGGGATTCTCGTACTTTGCCATCAAATCATGATAGATGGTCTGACGAACTGCTGTTATTCGTACTTTGTTCATTACATCTTCTATAAATATATATCGTTATAATTATTAATTCCTGATGCAAAAATAATCATTTTAGCTGAGACACAACCCCTTTTTCACTATTTTCATTCCAAAGCTATTGGTATTTTCAGACTTTTCACTATATTTGAATGCAATATGAACTAGATGACTTCACGGTATAGTATGTCGGCAGCCACAATCCTGTAAAAAAATCTCATATCAACTTAATTATTTCCGAAAAATATCTTTAAAGAGATAAAGACATGTCGAAATAAAAGAAGTATTCACCATTTAAAACATTACAATTATGAAAGATTCGATTAAGAGAGAGAAAAATGAGTTTACTCATTCTTCCGAGCGTGAGAATTTTCGCCCAGAAGGCAAATTGCAAGATCCTATTCCAACCAAGCGAGTACACAACCTGATTATCGTTGACGAGAGCGGTTCTATGTCCATCATCCGCAAACAGGCTTTTACGGGTATGAACGAGACACTACAGACCGTGCGACAGATGCAGAAGAAATTCCCGGACCAGGTACAGTTCGTCACCCTGCTTACCTTCGACAGTTGTCACACCACCTGGCATTACGACAACGCTTCTGCACTAAAGACCAAAGACCTCAGTTGGAAAGCCTACAATCCTGGTGGCGGCACCCCACTCTATGATGCCATAGGTAAAGGTATCTCGAAGGTCAACGCACAGGTTGAGGACGGTGACCATGTGCTGGTGACCATCATCACCGACGGTGAGGAGAACAGTAGTCAGGAATGGACACTGAAGATGATCCGCACGATGATTGAGAAATTGAAGAAACAGCACTGGACATTCACGCTCATCGGCACCGACAACCTCGATGTAGAGGCGATGGCTCATTCCTTTGCCATTGAAGAGCATCTGGAGTTCCATCAAGACATGGCGGGAACCAAGGCTATGTTTGCCCGAGAGCGTCGTAGCCGTGAACGCTACAACTGTTGTGTCGCCGAGGATGCCGCTATGCCTGTAGGCTCATTCTTCGAGGAGAACTGATGCATGATAACACCGTTTTTGCAAGGTAACACTTGCAAAAACGGTTCATATCATAAGAGATAATCCCCGAAGCATCTCTTGAACTCACTCTCGAAGTTAGGAGTCAGGACACCCGTCTTCTCCATTGCCTCGCGAATCTCCTGCATCGTCCAGAAACGACCACCATCCAGTTCCTCTGTTGACGGACGGATCTCTCCGTCGTAAGTGGTACGACTCACATACACCAACTCACGCTCACGTTTGCTTTGAAAAACATATTTGTCAACAAACTCAGAATGGAAATCCGTGATACCCAGTTCTTCACGCACCTCACGGCACAGAGCCTCCTCTGGAGTCTCGCCATAGTCCACATGACCACCCACGGCAGTGTCCCACTTCCTCGGCTGTATGTCCTTCCACTCAGGTCTTTTCTGCAGGTAGATGTCACCCTTTGAGTTGAACACATGCAGATGCACAACAGGGTGAAGCAGCATGGAGCCGCTATGGCACTCACCACGAGTCGCCGATCCTATCACGTTCCCATCCTCGTCAACGATTGGGAATATCTCTTCCAGATTATCCATCTTGTTAATATTTATAATGCAAAGATAGTAATATTATCCAGTATAACGAGATTTTTTAGGATTTTCTGCTTAGATTCGATAAATAATTATTATTTTTGCACTATCTTGGGATAATCTATACTTATCAGAAGTTGAGAAACACCAAGGATATTAAAAATGCCAATATATGACACCAGAAGAAAAAGCAAGGGTTAAGATAGACCAGATGTTTGATGATGCTGGTTGGAAAGTTGTGGATAGAGATTTCTATTCGCCCACCATTACGGCTGCTGCCATTCGTGAAGGATTATTAGAAGGCAATCGTGAGGCTGATTATTTTTTATTCGTTAATGGAAAGGCTGTTGGTGTATTAGAGGCAAAACGTAAAGAAGTGAATGTCGCCTCGGATATCGTATGTGACCAAGCTATCAGATATACCCGTTACGTACCCAAGTGCTATCAGGCATATGCTCGTCCGCTTCCATTTATTTATGTATCTAATGGTGAAGAAACATATTTCCGCGATTGTCGTATAGAGGAATCTGATTTGGAAGAGACAAACAGAATTCACACGCCGAAGGAAATCGTCAAGATGTTAGGTATAGAAGACCCGTTTGCTGGTTTACCCACACTGAAGAAAAAAGGCTTGCGTGATTGTCAGTATGAAGCGATTACCGAACTTGAGAGTAGTTTCAGAGCTGGTCAGAATCGTGCACTCATTGTCTTAGCGACAGGTGCAGGAAAAACCTATACTGCATGTTTGGCTGCATATCGTTTACTTGCCTATACGCCGATGAAACGTATATTGTTCTTGGTGGATCGGAATAACTTAGGGAAACAAGCAGAGGGAGAGTTTGGCATGTTCCGCCTAACGGAGAATGGCGATCCATTCAATACTATCTATACAGTCAATCGCCTGAAATCAGCCAAAGTTCCATCCGATAGCAATGTGGTCATCTCGACGATACAACGTCTATTCTCTCTCCTTACAGGACAGGAAATCGTGGATAATGATGATGACGATGAAGATACCACCACGAGTGAGGTACAGTTATCAGGAACTATGACCTTGCCACCCGATTTCTTCGACTTAATTATCATTGACGAATGCCATCGCTCCATCTATGGCAACTGGAAGAAGGTGTTGGAATACTTCAATACTGCCAAACTCATTGGCTTGACTGCAACACCAGTGCCAGAGACGAAAGCATTTTTCAATAACAACATCGTTGTAAACTATACTCTTGAACAGTCTATCGTAGATGGTGTGAATGTGGATGCCCGTATATATCGTATCAAGACCGAAGCGACAGAAAACGGCGGTGCTATCTTGAAGGGCGACAAACTGAAGCGCGAAACACGCTACACAGGAAAGGTAGAAACCGTTCGCAACGAAGAGACCAAGAACTATACCAAGGAGGAATTGAACCGAAGCGTCATCAATCCGGCTCAAATCAAGTTGGTGCTTGAAACATATCGAGATGCTGTCTATACGGAAATGTTCACCGACCCTCAGCGTGAACCGAACATGGACTATCTACCCAAGACGCTTATCTTTGCTTTGAACGAGATACATGCCAACAATATAGTGCGTATCGCCAAAGATGTGTTTGGTCGTACAGATGAAAAGTTCGTGCAGAAGATAACCTATTCCGCTGGTGACAGTAACGAGTTGATACGCCAGTTCCGCAATGATAAGGAGTTTCGTATAGCTGTGACTTGTACGCTTGTGGCTACAGGAACGGATGTAAAGCCGCTTGAAGTGCTGATATTCATGCGCGACGTTGCTTCCGAACCACTGTATATCCAGATGAAAGGTCGTGGCGTCCGCACCATAGGCGATGACCAGTTACGCAACGTCACACCAAACGCCTTTAGCAAAGACTGCTTCTTCCTTGTTGATGCCGTGGGCGTGACAGAAAGCCCAAAGACAACAACGAGTCCAGGAGAAGGGGAACCCGTACAGACCATCACGCTCAAACGTTTATTGGAACTGCTGACACATGGAAATGTCAACGACGACTATCTGCGTTTGATCGCTGCAAAGCTTGCCCGTATCAATAATAAATGTACGGAAAAGCAAAGGGAAGAATTCCTGAAGTTAGCATATAGCGGAATGCAGGAAATCTCTGCTGCCATCTTTGATGCATTGGAAAAGAACGAACTGCCTCCATACGAAAGTATTGATGAGCCAAACCTTGAACGAAAGGGATTGGTAGCTCCGCTGACACATCATCCAGAGGCACGACAATACCTGCTCATCCTTGCAGCTGGCTTCATTGAGACATTGATGCCAGGGGAAGACCAGCTTATCTCCAAAGGTTTCTCCGAGGAGGAAGCCAAAGAAGTGACCTCTGCTTTTGAAAAGTATTGTGACGAACATCAGGACGAGATTGAGGCTCTACGTATAATCTACAATAACGACGGAGAACCATTGACTTATGCCTCATTGAAGGACTTGGAAAACAAGCTGAAACTGGCGAACAACAAATTCCAGACTTCGCGTCTGTGGAACTGCTACACGATAGTCAATCCGCAATCTGTCAAGAAACACAGCACCAAAGAGGAGAAAGAAGCTCTGACTAATATCATCCAATTGGTTCGTTTCGCCAACCATCAGATTGAAACCCTTGAGAGTTTGTATCCTTCAGCACAGCAGCGTTTCAACCTGTGGTATGGACAGGTGCAGCGTACTGTGACGGAATCACAGATAACCATCATCCGTCAGATTGTTGACTACATCGCCTCCAATGGCGCTTGCACCATCAAGGATATTATTGACGATGACAAGACGCGAGCAGCACAACTCATCAAAGCCTTTGGTGGAAAGTCACTGGCAGACGAGGCTCTTGCCTCTTTATCGAAATTCTTATTATATAGAAAAACAGCTTAATTATAGATATGGCAACAAATAAAGAGACATCACTTACCAAGAAAGTGTGGACGTTGGCAACAACCCTTTCGGGTCAAGGTATCGGCTTTACGGATTATATCACCCAGCTCACTTATCTCCTCTTCCTGAAGATGGACGATGAGAATGTAGAGACCTTTGGCGAAGACTCTGCCATCCCTGAGGGTTACCGCTGGAAAGACCTTATTGAACTGGATGGTCTTGACCTTATCAATCAGTATGAAGAGACACTTAAGAAGCTGTCAGAAGAAGAGAATCTTATTGGCACTATCTTCGTCAAGGCGCAAAATAAGATTGACAAGCCCGTTTATCTTCGCAAAGTTATCACGCTGATTGATGAAGAGCAGTGGCTGGTGATGGATGGTGATGTCAAAGGTGCCATCTATGAAAGCATCCTTGAAAAGAATGGTCAGGACAAGAAGAGCGGTGCGGGACAGTACTTTACACCTCGTTCTTTGATTTCTGCAATGGTGGATGTCACCCGTCCTCAAATCGGCGAAACAGTATGCGACCCAGCCTGTGGTACAGGTGGATTTCTTCTGGCTGCTTACGACTACATGAAGAACCAGTCGCAGGATAAAGCTAAACGAGATTTCCTACGTGAACATGCCTTGTTAGGTTATGATAATACCGCATTGGTGGTAACGCTTGCCTCCATGAACCTCTATCTTCATGGCATCGGTACTGACCGTAGCCCAATTCTCTGTGAAGACTCCTTGGAGAAGCAACCGCAAAAGTTGGTAGATGTCATCCTTGCCAATCCTCCTTTTGGTACCCGTCCGGCAGGAAGTGTTGACATTGACCGTCCCGACTTCTATGTAGAGACGAAGAACAACCAGCTCAATTTCCTCCAACACATCATGGTTATGCTGAAGAACAGCGGACGTGCAGCCGTTGTCCTTCCCGACAACGTGCTCTTTGAAGGTGGTGCCGGTGAGACTATCCGCAAGGAAATGTTGAAGAACTTCAACCTGCATACCATACTTCGCCTCCCTACAGGTATCTTCTATGCCCAAGGTGTGAAAGCCAATGTACTTTTCTTCAAGAAAGGTGAGCAGACAAAAGATGTATGGTTCTACGACTACCGTACAGGCATCAAGCACACATTGGCAACCAAGCCTATGATGCGCCACCATCTGGATGACTTCATTTCTTGCTATCATGCTGAGGACATCAGTCTGCGAAAGGAAACATATAGTGAAGATAATCCTAATGGTCGTTGGCGCAAATACCCCGTTTCGGAACTGCTGAAGCGCGACAAGACCAGCCTTGATATTTCCTGGATCAAGCAGACCAACGACGATGATGACATGACATTGGCAGAATTGATGCAGACCATCCAACAGAAGAGTGACAATATCGGCAAGGCCGTGGCAAAGCTGCAAGAGTTAATGTCAAATATCAAGGAGGATTAAGCATGAATGATATACAGTTAAGGGAAGATGCTCTTTTTGAGCGCATATCCGCATTGATAGACTTTGCCCGCAAAAGGGTTAAGACCGCTATTGACACAACAATGGTTTACACCTATTATGGTGTTGGACATTATATTGTTGAGGACGAACAGCAAGGAGAACAACGCGCTCAATATGGTAAGGCAGTTTTGAAAAATCTATCAACCAGATTGACTGACAAGTACGGAGAAGGTTGGTCTGTCGAAACTTTGAAAAAGTGTCGCTTTTTCTATTTGACATATAAGGACGATAAGATTGGGTCTACAGTGTGGACCCAATTGGATCAACCTACAAGAAATGATTCGGTCAACGGTGTGGACCCAATTCAAGACAAAAACGAAAAACAGTGTTTACCCAATTCCAGCAATCATACTCCTGCAAATTCCGAAACACCGTTTCGGGAATCTGAGAACAAACAGTCATTTACTCTTTCCTGGTCCCACTACCTTATTCTTATGCGCATTGACAATCCCGATGCCCGCAGTTTCTATGAGATAGAATGTGCACAGCAGCAATGGAGTGTACGCCAGCTAAGTAGGCAAGTGGGTAGCAGCCTGTATGAAAGGTTGGCACTGAGCCGTGATAAGAACGAAGTGATGCGTTTGGCTACGGAGGGACAGACCATAGAGAAGCCATCAGACATCATAAAGAATCCACTTACGTTGGAGTTTCTTGGTCTGAAGCCCGATGTTTCTTATTCCGAAAGCAAACTGGAGAATGCAATCATTAGTAAAATGCAACAGTTCCTGCTTGAACTGGGTAAGGGATTCCTATTCGAAGCTCGTCAGAAGCGTTTCACTTTTGACGAACAGCATTTCTATGTAGATCTGGTGTTTTACAATCGATTACTGCAATGCTACGTGCTGATTGACCTCAAAACCGATAAACTAACACATCAGGATTTGGGACAAATGCAGATGTATGTCAACTATTACGACCGTTATGTCAAGCAAGATTTTGAGAAACCAACTGTTGGCATTCTACTCTGCGAACGTAAGAACGATGCACTTGTTGAACTAACATTACCAAAAGATGCCAACATATATGCGTCTGCCTATCAGTTGTATCTACCCGACAAGGCTCTGCTGCAAGCAAAAGTAAGAGAATGGATTGCTGAGTTTGAAGAAAGCAAGGAGGATTGATATGGATACAAAGAAACTACGCCAAAAGATACTCGACCTTGCCATTCATGGTAAGCTCGTGCCACAAGACCCGAATGATGAACCAGCATCCGTATTGCTGGAGCGTATTCGTGCCGAAAAAGAAAGACTTATTAAAGAAGGAAAGATCAAGCAGAGCAAAAAATCTGCTAAATCTTCTGATACACGCCATTATGAGAACGTGCCATTTGAGGTGCCAGAAGGATGGGAGTGGACAACAATAGGCGAACTTTGTTCATTTCTTTCTCGAGGAAAATCTCCAAAGTATTCAGAGGAAAGAAAATATCCTGTATTTGCTCAAAAATGTAATTTGTATGACGGAGATATTTCACTGGAGAAGGCTCGTTTCTTAGATCCTGAAACGATTAGTAAATGGAGTGATGAATACAAATTAATTGATGGGGATATCCTTGTTAATTCAACAGGAACAGGAACCGTGGGAAGAACAAGATTATTCCATAGTGATGTTCTTGGTGATTATCCTTTTGTTGTTCCTGATTCTCATGTATCAGTTGTCCGATCATTTGAAGAAATAGAATCTAAGTTCGTATTGGCCTTTCTTTCATCAGATTATGGACAAACATACATTGAAGATAATCTTGCAGGCTCTACAAATCAAAAAGAGTTATATATTGGCATATTAGATAATATGCAGTTCCCATTACCACCGCACGAGGAACAACTTCGCATAGTTACAACAGTTGATAAGTGGTTCTCACTGATTGACACATTGGAAACAGCAAAAGAAGATTTGCAAGCGTCCATTGCACAAGCTAAATCCAAAATTCTTGATCTCGCCATTCACGGCAAACTTGTTCTACAAGACCCGAATGACGAACCCGCCATTGAGCTCTTGAAGCGCATAAATCCCAAGTTTACTCCTTGTGATAACGGGCATTATGAGAATGTGCCGGAAGAATGGACTGTTTGTAAGGTTAAGGACGTGTTTAGAATTAATCCCAAGACAAAGGCAGATGATGGCTTAGACGCAGGTTTTGTCCCAATGTCGAACATTCATGATTCATTCAATAATAGCTTTAGTTTTGAACCAAGGACTTGGGGAAGTATCAAAAAAGGATACACTCATTTTGAAGATGGCGATGTTGTAGTCGCCAAGATATCACCTTGTCTTGAAAATCGAAAATCTGCCGTTATTGTAGGTTTGCCAAATGGAATTGGGGCAGGAACAACGGAACTTAATGTCTTTCGCTCAGATTATGTGTATCCTCTTTACGGACTATTCTTTTTTAAATCAGACTATTTCATATCCCAATGTGTTGGAACATTCAATGGAGTAGTTGGACAACAGCGCGTTTCAACGAAGATTATTGAAGATATGGTATTTCCTGTACCTCCTCGCCCAGAACAAGAACGTATAATAAATAAGGTAAACGATCTATTCCAAATCCTTGATGACATCAGTGCCGAATTATAGATTGGCACTGATGTCATCCAATATACGATAATATTGCTCAATTGCTTCAACTATTCTTTCTTGTTCTTCTATTGGGGGAACTGGAATAACCAATTCACGGAACATTTTTTTGTTCAAATGTGGGATGGCAGAGCCAACCTTATTTTCTCTTAATGCCTTTTGATAAAGCTTTACGAAAAAGAGAACATACTGAACATTCATGCTGTTATTAATGTCAAGCACTTTCATTGTACTTCCTTGATAGCCTTCCTCTGGAGTGTGAAATACCTCTCCAGAGTTCTCCCCATCAACAAGAATCAACGTTGTACCTGCTGGCACGTACTTCCCTGATTGTTTTGAGGCATAGTTGCCTGTCCTTAATCCTTTGACATCAATATAAGGATATTCCTTATCAGTAATAGGCTCACCTTCATTCAGAGTGCAGATATTTCCAAGGGGAACTTTGAACCAGGAATCGGGCACATTCTCATAATGCCCGTTATCACAAGGAGTAAACTTGGGATTTATGCGCTTTAATAGTTCAATAGCAGGCTCGTCATTCGGGTCTTGTGGCACAAGTTTCCCGTGGATGGCGAGATCAAGAATCTTGGATTTAGCTTTCTGTACAAAAGAATTCATTTCTTCTATTTCGTCTTCAAGTAACGATATATAGGAGAAATAATCATTGACGGATTCAATAATTCTATGTTGCTCTTTCTCTGGAGGTAACGGAATTAATATCTTATTCAAATTGTCTTGGGTCAGCTTTGGTTGAGCAGAACCTGTAATATAGTCATCCAACGACATCGAATTGACAACAAAAGCGACATAATCCAATACGGATTTACTTGGACAATCCAAAACGTGGGCATGATTATTTACCCAATATTTTCCTTCTGCAAAGAATGCGTTATTCTTGCTTCGCGAAAGAAGGTTCGCCCCATCTTCGCCAATAAGGAGTAAGCGTTCATCGAAAAGATAGTTTTCTACTTTGTCTATAACTCCTGCAGCCCCATAATAATCATAGACCTTGTTTTGCTGCTTTTTTCTCACAGCCAGAGAAAGCGGTATGCGTTCTGCATCACGGTTTACAGTGACATCTTCTATTACAGTCCACTCCCATCCTTCCGGCACCTCAAATGGCACGTTCTCATAATGGCGTGTATGTTTAGCAAGGGACTGGTACCTGTCATCCGAATACATTGTGAATGGCAAATCGGCTATCGCCTCGCTATATTCTTGACCTTCTGCTCTCTGTGATTAACGTTTCTGTGCAGACAGTAGATATCGTAAACGCATTACCAAAACTTAAATTTGAATAGAAATCTATTTTATAAAAAACCTCTAACCTCCAACTGATTTCTTCTGAAATGCCGATGTACAGGGCGTTTGCGGGCAGTTGGAGGTTACTCTAACCTCTAACTAACCTCCAACTAACCTCTAACATAGTGGGTGATGAGTTGGAGGTTAGTGGGAGGTTCAGACAACCTCCCACTGGTCTTGCGCCCTTTATTTATCGAGGTTTGCGGCATTTTTAGTGGGAGGTTAGGGGTATTATCGAAAATCACCGGTTTTCTCCCCCATATAATTTTTAAAACCCTTGTCACCGTTGCCGCCTTGCAAAACTGTTTGGTAATCAGACGGTTGCGGGTAACAACGAGGTGACAACGGTGACAACGAATATAAAGAAATATCTCCTATGAAAGTAAATTCAGTGTGTTTACTCAGTAAATTCAGTGAATTTACTCACCAAATTCAGTGAATTTACTGAGATAGGAGATATCGGAATAAAAAGCAACTAAGAGGGGGCTTTACGAAGGCGGCACTTCCTGCCCTTGAAGGTGCCGCTTCCTCGGGTCGAAGGCGGCACCTTCAAGGGTCGAAGGCGGCACCTTCAAGGGCAGGAGGTGCCGCCTTCATATTTCAGGGTAGTTTCTCGGTAGGAAAAGAGGCTTTAATCGGTAAGAAAAGAGGCTGTATTTCTTGCGTTCTCCAAAAGAAAATTAAATCCTTTGTCCTCACTTATCCGAAATTTTCGTAATTTTGCAGCCTGGAACAACAATAAAAACTAGAACGATGATAAGGAAAGCAGAGAAAAGAGACATCAAGGGACTGCTCAAGCTACTCTATCAAGTCGATGCCGTCCATAGCGGTATACGACCCGACCTGTTTAAGTCGAACACCCCAAAGTATGACGAGCAAGCACTGGAGCACATCCTTGAAGACGATGACAAGCCCATCTTCGTCTATGACGACGGAGAGGTGTTAGGACACGCCTTCTGTCAGATTACCGAGGTCAGGAACCACAGACTGTTGCAAGACATCAAGACCCTGTATATTGATGACATCTGTGTCGATGAGGTCGTACGGGGCAAGCACATCGGACAAGCATTATACGAGTATGTCCGGGACTACGCCAAGTCTATCGGCTGCTATAACATCACCCTCAACGTCTGGGAGGGTAATGACCCCGCATACAGTTTTTACAAGAGTATGGGGATGAAAGTACAAAAGACGGGAATGGAGACTATTTTGTAGGAGGATAGTCGTACATCACCTTAGCATGATTCGTGCGGATGAGTTGTTTCTCAATGCAGTTGCCAGTGACCCGGTCGAAGACATCCCTATAGACCTGTCCGTTACGGTAGACGACATCCCCTTCCCTATCGAAGCTCTCGTTCTCCACATGGATATGGAACGTATGCTGCAGAGCCACAGAGGCACGTAGTTCCCCACAGAGATACTCCCCGTCCACCCATAGATGGAGCTGGTACGTGTTGTCTGTCTCGTTCTTCACCCGATAGTCGATATAGTTATACGAGATACTAGTTCCTGTGCCGAAGGGAATCTGTCTGCCAAAGTCAGGGAAGAGGTCCAAGCCGTCATGATGATGATGCTCCGTGATTGTAAGGTCACTATGCAGCACCATCCAATGGATGAGGTTAGACAGCTGGCACAGACCACCCCCGATACCCTGTGACGGTTGTCCCTTGGCAATAGTCAGTCCCTCCTTATACCCCTTCCGTTTCGTGGTACGTCCGACCTGTCTCCAGACAGAGAAAGTCTCCCCCGGACGCACCAGCAGACCGTCGATCTGCTTCACCGCCAAAGCAAGGTTCACCGCTTTGTTTTCCTGCAGTTGCATATTGACATTCCCCAAGCGTCTGCGTATCAGGGACTTATGACTATAGACAAGAACCGGTAAAGACTCCTCCGTACGCACTTTAGCAAAACACGTCTTCCCGAGGAAGTCCCTCAGATGACGCTTCATAATCTCTTTCTCCATCGACAAGCGGTAAGTGAAAGGGCATAACTCGCAAAATAATATCCGTCTCATATCAAGATGCAAAGGTACATCATCTTATAGAAAAAACCAAATTTTTGCGGATATGAAAAGAAAAATGTGTAATTTTGCACCAGATCAATCAAACCGTCAAAAAGATATGAAAAGACTAAACATGCTAGTACTCTCGGGACTGATGGTCCTGACGACATGGGCACAAGGTGCTGACGTGATGAGTCAGTTGAAGGCGAATCCGAGGAAAGCCTATGGCAACGACCTCCCCTATCTGTTCACCAACGCCGTCGACACCAAGGCGCCAAAAGGTTACAAACCATTTTACATCAGCCATTACGGTCGTCATGGGTCACGTTACAACTGGAGTTCCAAACTATACAAAGACCTGGACACCCTGTTGACGACTGCCCATGAGAAGCAGTTGCTGACCCCAGAGGCAGAGACCTTCTACCAGCAGTTCGAGGCTGTCAAGGACGAGTTGATGACAGGTGTCGGAGAACTGACCCAGTTAGGATGGGAGCAGCACCAGGGTATCGCCCGCAGGATGTACAACCAGTTTACCGATGTCTTCAAGAAAGGAGGTAACGTCCTTGCCGTCTCCTCCCTCTCCGGACGTTGTGTACTGAGCATGGCAGCATTCTGCCAAGAGCTGGTGCAGTGTAACCCCAAGATAGAGATCCGCGAGCAGTCCTCCCGTTTCACCCTTGACGCCGTTGTCCCTAACGACCGTCAGAATCCCCACAAGCGTGATTTCCCCAAGGCGAAGCCCCGTTATGAGAAGAACCGGAGCCAGTTCAAGAGCGAGAACACGTTGGTGGACAAGGTGCTGGCAAGGACATTCACCAGTACGGAGGGACTGCCAGGCGACAATCACAAGAACGCCTATGTCCTCATCGACTTCTATAAGACACTGCCCAGCATCAACTACGAAGGGATGATGGGCAACCTGGTCACTGACGAGGAGATTGCCGGGCAGTGGGAGGCATCCAACCTCGGCTCCTACTCCTGGGTATTCTCTGATAAGTATGTGGTCATCCCCATTCTGCAGGACATCCTCGAGAAAGCCGATGCCGTATTTGCCGGCAGCAGCGACCATCTCGCAGACCTCCGTTTCGGACACGACTCCTTCATCGGACCGCTGACTGTCCTGATGGGTATCAATGGCGCCGACCTCGACCCAGAGGATCCCTATGAGGTCAAGAACTGCTATCAGAACTGGGAGACCTGTAAGGCATGTAACATCCAACTGGTGTTCTATCGTGGCAAACAAGGACGTAACGACATCCTCGTGAAATGCCTGCTCAACGGAGAGGAGGCGAAGCTGCCCGTACCCACCACCCAGGCACCTTATTATAAATGGACGGACTTCCGTGATTTCTACACGAAACGCTGTCAGGAAGGGTACACTGCACAAAAAAATTAACACCAAAACAACATTTTAGTTAAAAAATAGTCCATCGTTAAGAAAAATTTATTACTTTTGCAGTCAGATAGACGAAACTTTAAACATTAAATATTATATCTAAATCATTAATTCATTAAAAAAGAGAAAGTATTATGGCTTATCAAGAAGTGACAACCACAGGGTATGGAACCCGTGTGGGTAACTCGTTCAAGAGTATTGGTACAGGCTTCGTCTTGCTGATTGCCGCTACAGCATTGCTGTGGTGGAATGAGGGACGTGCAGTGAAAACGGCTAAGATGCTCGAGGAGGCAGGAAGTGCCTATGTAGAGATGCCTAACCCAGACAAGAAAGACGCCTCACTGGACGGTGAACTGATCTGCGGTACCGCTATGGCAACCACAGAAGACTCACTGTCAGACAACCAGTTCGGCATTGGTGCCAAGGCTATCTCTTTGAAGCGTAAAGTAGAATACTACCAGTGGATAGAGCACGCTTCTGAGGAGAAAGAGGACAAACTGGGTGGTAAGGAAGTGACCACCACGACCTACACCTATAGTAAAGAATGGGTGAGCAGACCAGTAGAGTCCGCACAGTTCAAGGATCCCGCTTATCAGAAGCTGAACACCGTCCTGACGACTTATGAAGACCAGGAGCAATGGGCAGAGAACGTTAGCTGGGGAGCTTATAAGCTCAGCGAGAGCCTCATCCACAGTATCTCCTCCAAGGAGGCAATGGATCTCGCCATCAGCGAGGACCTGCTGACACAGTTCGACAAGGCTACCAAGACCGCTTACGAGCGTTTCTATGGTGTGAAGCAGCCTACCCAACCCGCTCAGTCCGCACAACCCGCACAGACAGTGGTGCTCTCTGATTCCGCCAAGGCTGTCGCAGACTCTCTGCAGGCTGTCAATGACTCCATCAACAAGGCTATGGCTAATGCTGAGAACAAGAAAGACCTGGAGTATATCCACCAGGCTGGTAACGTCCTCTACTTCGGACGTGTTCCCGGCTCTCCTGAGGTTGGTGATGTCCGCGTGACCTTCGAGAAAGTCGTTCCCGCCAAGGTGACAGTGATGGCTGTTGTTGACGGTGACACCTTCAAGCCCTTCAAGGCTAAGAACGGTAAGCGTTTCGAGACCCTCGTGATGGGTAAGAAGACAGGTGATGAGATCATCGAGGATGCCCAGGACGCCAACTCCACATGGACCTGGATCCTGCGTATCGTAGGTATCCTGCTGGTTATCTCCGCCTTCAAGTCTATCTTCGGTTTCCTGACCATGATCCTGAAGGTCGTTCCCTTCATTGCCAACATCATCGGCTTCGGTGTCAATATCGTATGCACCATCCTGGGTATCTTCTGGTCACTCATCATCATTGCCCTTGCATGGCTGTTCTACAGACCTCTCCTCTCTATCTGCCTGTTGGCTATCGGTGCCTTCCTCGTATGGGTATTCGCCTTCAAGGGTAAGGATAAACTGAAGGAACTGGCTGCCAAGGCTGGTAACAAGACTGCTCCGCAAGCTGCTCCTGTAGCTCCCGCAGAGCCCGCCGCACCTACTACAACTAATAATACTGAGGCATAATGAGAAAAATCACATTATCCATCATCCTGAGTCTGTGTGCCTTCGTGGGCATACAGGCTCAGTCTGCTGACTGCCAGCAACAGAAGAAGGCACAGCCTATCCAGATGATTCTGGACTCCGACTTCGGAAGTTCTACGGACGACCTCTTCGCCCTGATGATGCTCCATCATTATATTGATGACGGACTGGTAGACCTGAAAGGTATCATCGTTGACCGTGAGGGTGACAAGAACGCAGGTATCGTGGATATCTTCAACAACTATTACGGACACCCCGACATCCCTGTAGGACTGGAGCGCAACGGTGTGAAGAACCCTCGTTGCTTTATCCCTTATAATGGTATCTGCGACCTCAAGGACGCACAGGGCAACCCCCTCTTCAAGCGTACCCTTGACACCAAGAAACTGCCTGACGGCTATAAGCTCTATCGTAGACTGCTCAGCAAAGCTGAGGACAACTCCATCGTGATTGTCGCCATCGGCTTCGCCACAACCCTCTCCCAGCTCTTTGAGTCTGGCGGTGACGAGTATTCCAACCTCAGTGGTCTGGAGCTCTTCAAGCAGAAGGTGAAGGCAGTGTACATCCAGTCAGGACGTTTCGAGGCTGGTGACAGCCTCAGCGGTTACAACATGCGTGCCGCCTCCAAGCAGTCGGCTATTTTCTACAGCAAGCTCCCTGAGAAAGTTGACCTTATCATGTCACCCAGTAACATCGGTGACAAGATGAACTATCTGCCACAGGACGTGGTAGCAGACCTCTCCTATACAGACTGGAACCCCATCAAGGCAGTGTATACCAACTACACCTGTGACACTGGTCAGCGTATGTGGGACACCAACTGTCTTGTACAGGCTGTCCTCGGCGACAACGCCTATCACCTCTCTCCCCGTGGATGGGTGACCTTCATCGACAAGGGGGAGATGTCGGAGATGCTCTTCAAGCCGGATCCTAACGGTAACGCCCGCTATCAGATGCCTGGCGACAGCTATTTCTTCATGGATAAGCTGATGGACATCCGTCGTCACAACCGCATCAACAAGTATCCTTCCCGTTATACCATCGAGGCTCCCCAGCCTACCCTGCTGAACGCAGATGCCACCGCATGGGCAAAGCCCCGTACACAGTTGCTTATCGACAAGTATCTTGCCACCGCCGGTAACAAGCTTGATCCCGATGAGTTCCGTCAGGTATTCCAGCCTATCGGTTACTATGGTGGTAATGTCACAGCCTATCGTGACGCAGAGAAAATGGTGGTTGACGAGTTATATACCGTCATGCTCGACAGAGCGGCACGTGCTGGCAAGAACACCATGACCATCATCACCGGTGCTCCAGCCAGTGGCAAGAGTACTGCCGCCCGTAAACTGAACCTCAAGAACGAGGGATTGGTTTATGACGCCGCACTCTCTGGCGGTACCCAGCGTCTGGAGAATGTCATCCAGCGTGCCAAGGCGAAAGGTCTTGATAAGATCACCGTCATGCTGGTCTATAACGACATCCTGACATGTTTCAAGAACTCCATCAACCGTGGTCAGAACACCAACCGTTTCTGCACCATCGACTATATGTACCAGTCTTTCGAGGATAACAAGGGTAAGATTGAGTGGTTGCAGAAACAGCATCCTGAGATTACCATTATCCCTGTTACATGCGAGGGCAACAACGGTCCTGTGAAGGTGAGTGTTGAGGATGCCAAGAAATGGGACTATGACGTATCGGAAGAGGAAGTCAACCAGATGCTGTCTGTCCTGCTTGATGTTGTCAACAGCGGAGAGCTCTGGGAGCAGCAGCTTCCCTCTCTCGTCGGCGACCTCTCTTCCATTCCTAACCTGAGCTCAAGAAACAAGAAGCTGGCAGAGGAAATCAATAAGCGTGTAGAGGAATTACTCCACAATTACAGAAATTAAAGATGAACATCAAGTTTCAGATAACAAAAGTGGCTGCCATCGTCATGATGGCAACCACTTTTACGGTTTTTACAGGATGTAAGACCCAACAGAAAGCAACGTCATCAACAGAGGCGTCACAGCCCATGCTCATCAATGAGGAGGCGAAAGCCTGGGCGATGGCTCACACCACGGAGCTCATCGACAAGTACCTCGTGACGGCAGGTAACAAGATTGACCCTGACGAGATGCGTCTGTTGTTCAAGCCCATCGGCTATGACGGTGGTTCCAACACCGTCTATTACCGCGATGCGGAGAGATACCTGGTGGACTCACTCTATAGTGTGATGCTCCAGCGTGCCGTAGATGCCGGCAAGACACAGTTTGTCATCTTCACAGGTCCTTCAGCAAGTGGCAAGAGTACTGCTGCCAAGGAGATGGACTTCTCTGAGACAGGACTGGTATATGACGCTGCTTTCAACTCTTACAAGAAACTGGCTGGCGCCATCAAGAAGGCAGAGCGTTACGGGATGAAAGAGATACGGCTTATTGCCGTCTACAACACCATCCGCAACTGTTTCAAGAACTCTGTGGAAAGGGGCAAGAAGAACGGACGTTTCATTCATATCCCCTATATGATAGAGTCGTTTGGCAACAATATCCATAAGATGGAGCTGATGAAGCAGAACTTCCCCGAGGTAGAGTATTTCTGCTTCGACAAGAGCGACAACGTACATGCCAAACCCGTCACCATCGACGAGGCATGCAAGTGGAACTTCCACGTCAGCCAGGACGACATCACTTATCTTTTCAATGTACTTCGTGATGAAATTGACAAAGGAGACCTTACACCACATCAGCTTGCCTATATCAAGGGAGACATACTATCAATTAAGGGACTGTCAGATTCCAATCGAGCACTGGCCCAGGAGATTGACAGAAGAATACGTGAGATGGCAAGATAAGATATCTGAGGAGTTGTGGGAGCAATCTCCACAATTAGGAACTGAAAGCCTATAGACTATGAGAAAAATTGTATTATTCGCTTTTTGCGTAGCAGTTGCTATGATCAGCTGCAAGAACAAGGGACAGGCTGCCGGTGAGACAGATGCCGACTCCACAGCCGTCAGCGACTCTGCTGCCAGTGTGGAACAACAGGACACCACACCCCTGCCCATGTTCCTCTATTATATGAATCCCTCCTATATGCAGACTATCTACTGGACAGGCGTGGAGGAACCGAAGAAGGACAAGGACAATGCCGAGTACTTCGACGGCATGTATGCCAGTTGGTCACTGCAGGAGATGTCACGCCGTAATGCCGCAGGCTATACGAAGATGCTGGTGGACGACAACAAATGGGTGGACATCAAATATATCGGTGAACTGCTTAAGAATCCCGACGGAGAGGTGATGTATGGCGGTGAACTGCACAGTCGCCCCGCTATCCCCTCCCCTGGTCTGAAGTATGCCCTCGTCAATCCGAAGGATGCGCCCAAGCGCGATTACGAATATGGTGAGTTCTATATCATCGTCCATCAGGACTACCTGAAGACACGTAAGGTGCTGAAGATAGAGATTCCGAAGAACGTGAAGCCCATGCCTAAGGCTGTCATCAAACAGATGGAGGAGAAATACGGTATGAAGGCTGGTCGCTCCATGATCTGCTCGACGATTGACGGTCGCTATACACAGGGCTTCATCCAGTTCAATGGCGAGTTCAAGAATGCCCCCAAGGACAAGGACCGTGACTATAAGAAGGCACTGGCTCTGGAGATCGTTGCTGACGGTGATAAGGTCTATGCCTTCGAGGAGTTAGGCTACTACGAGACGGAGGGAGGCTACTGCACATGGAATGCCGATGACGGTGGTGAATACTGTCCCACCAGTATCTGTGCTGCCTTCGAGGGTCCTGACGGTCTGGAGCTCTGCTATGAGCACGGTGCCCCAGAGAGTTCTACCGTCGGTATCTTCCGTGTTCGTGACGGTCAGCTCACCCAGACAGAGTATGAGTGCTACCACCGTTTGATCGATGAGTCGACACCGCTCTGGAAGAAGGACATCGCCCAGTTGAAGAAACTCTTCGCCAGCAGTTCGAAAGGTTCGTTAGACAAGTACCAGTTCCTCTATCTCGACGAAGACAATATCGAGGAGATATGGATGCGTTCTGATGACGACAATCATGGAGCTGTCTTCACCTTCAAGGACGGGAAACCCCAACTGGTTGCTATAGAGGACGACAAGACGGGTATTGCCTTCTACCAGGGTAATGGCAAGGGATATGTGAAGATAACCAGTGAAGACGGTAGCTTCAGAACCACCAAGCTCTATGCCATCAAGGGCAGTCAGGTGGTGGAACGCTTCTCGATGAAGGATTTGGACGGAGAAATCACAGAGAGCAAGCTCAATGGCAAGACACTCACGAAATGGGAGGCTGCCGACTATCTAGACAAACTTCCTCTCAACGAATACAAGGTCTATCCCTACTGGAAGGACATCAACGAAAAATAGTAAAATCAATAAAGGCTCCCTTGCAGGAGCCTTTATTTTTGGTGGAGCTGGAGGGAGTCGTCATCGACAAAGTCGCTTTTACAAAGCGTAGCGACTAAAAGAACCCTCACGAGGGTGAGAGTTCTTCCTGCGTAACATAGTGGAGCTGGAGGGAGTCGAACCCTCGTCCAAACAGGGAAACCATACGCTTTCTACATGCTTATTCCAGCCTTCATTTTCGTGATGCGGCAAGACCTGGACCACCAACCGCAACCTTATCCTCTAAGTTTTCATCCCCCAGCCGAGGCTTCCAAGAGACTATTCCCGATTTTCCTGCACCGCTGTACCTTCCTGATTCGGAACAACATCCAGAAGAGCGATGTCTCGTCCCTTCACCTAGTGAGGGGATAAAGCCAGTAAACTACTGTACTTCGTTTAGGCAGCGAGAGCGTACTTTGTTTCGCCAATTAATTTTCCGACCGAATGGATTATGGAGTATACAGCCGTCACTCCGCATGCTTACGTACCATCTCAGCCCGCTGTCAAATCCAGTCAACCCCAAGATTGTGATACTGTAATCGGATGCAAAGATACACAAAATTCTCCATTCTCCCATGTTATTTCCTAAAAATTGTGTAAATTTGCGCAATAATTCACACCTTTGCGTGTTATTATATAATAATTTTAGCACTGATTATGATGAAACGGACATTCATTATCCTCATGTGTCTCACCCTGGCAACTTCCATAGGATGGGCACAATCTGGTATGACCGACAACCAAGTACTCCAATATGTCATGCAAGAACGTGAGAAGGGAACCTCCCAGTCTCAAATTGTGTCACGTCTGCTCCAGAGAGGAGTAACAGCAGCACAGATCCGCAAAGTCCGCAGGATGTATAACGACATGCGGAAAGGTTCCACCTTCTCTGACATGACGGTAGGTAATGCTGACAACAAGGACCGTATGCGTACCAATAACGGTATCAGCCGTTTGGAATCAGGACAGTCTCCCCAAAAGAAGTCCGACATGGATTATGATGACTACCTGGAAAATGAGAGGTATGCCGGGGAGTATGCCCAAGGGCGCATCACCGGTTATCGTAACAACCGCACCTATGATGCCAATGATCCTGATTACATAGAACTGGAGGAGGAGCTGGATGCGTGGATACCTCAGGATACTGCCCAGTTGGTCAAACACTTGCAGAACGAACTGGAACGGTATAAGACTAAGAAAAACAAGAAAAAGGTCTTCGGACGGGATATCTTTAACCGCAGGGACCTGACATTTGAACCGGAGATGAACATCGCCACTCCCCAGAGTTATGTGCTGGGACCTGGTGATATCGTCAATATCGATGTATGGGGAGCTTCCCGTGACAATATCAGTACCACGATTTCCCCTGACGGTACCATCACGGTAGAGAATGGCGGTGTCATCGAACTCAGCGGATTGACGGTGGCACAGGCGAAGCAACGGCTGAGGAACCGGTTGGGATCCTTCTATCAGGATTCTCAGATCCAGATGACCCTAGGACAGACGCGTACCATTACAGTACATGTGATGGGTGAGGCCAGAAAACCGGGCAGTTATACGCTCTCTGCCTTTGCTACGGTATTCCATGCCCTGCACATGGCTGGTGGTATCAGCGATCTGGGTACCCTCCGTAACATCAAGGTGTTCCGTGGTGGCAGACTGTTGAGTGTCGTCGATGTCTATGACTATATGCTCAATGGCAAACTGACGGGTAATGTCCGCTTGGCCGACAATGACATCATACAGGTAGGTACCTACGACAACCTGGTGAATATTGACGGTAAGGTAAAACGTCCTATGTGGTATGAGATGAAGGCAAACGAGTCGCTCGCTACCCTCCTCCGCTATTCCGGAGGCTATACCGGTGATGCCTTTACCAAATACACCCGTGTCTATCGGAAGGCAGCAGGCAAATACAACGTGTTCAACGTCGAGGAGTTTGATGCCAACTCTTTCCGTTTGTACGACAATGACTCTGTCACTGTCGACTCCATCATTCCCCGTTATGAGAATATGGTGGAAGTCAAGGGTGCCGTCTTCCGTCCTGGTATGTACCAGATAGGAGAACAGATCAACAGTGTACGTACCGTGATAGAGGCTGCCTCAGGTGTCACGGAATATGCTTTTGCCCGACATGGTATCATCCAGCGCATGAAAGCCGACAGGAAACTGACGACCATTGCCGTGGATATCGAGGGCATCATGAACGAGACCGTCCCTGATGTCACCCTGCAGAGTGAGGATGTCCTCTTCGTTCCTACCCGTACCGACATCCAGGAGAAAGAGACATTGACCATCCTGGGAGAGGTGCAGTTCCCCGGAACCTATACCTTCTCTGAGAATACCACGATTGAAGACCTCATCCTACAGGCTGGCGGACTGAAGAACTCCGCATCCACCAGTAAGGTAGAGGTGGCACGACGGATGGTCAATCCCGCCAGTGAACGGGTAGACTCTATGATTTCCCGTACCTATTCCTTCGCACTGAAGGACGGACTTTTCATTGACGGAGAACCCGGATTCGTATTACAGCCCTTCGATGAGGTATTCGTCCATCAGAGTGCCGGCTATAGCGTCCAACAGAATGTGACTGTATCAGGAGAGGTTATGTTCTCTGGTATCTATTCCCTCTCGAAGCGGGAGACGCGCCTGAGTGATGTCCTCAAGATGGCAGGAGGTCCCAACCAATATGCCTATGTCAAGGGAGCCCGTCTGGAACGGAGAGTCAATGAGGAAGAGCGTCACAAACTGGAAGAAGCCTATCGGATGGCACGTCGTGAACAACAGAACAACCTGATGGAGACGGCATTGGGAAGTAGCAATGCCATGGCTATTGCCCAGTTGGCAGAGAAACAAAGTGCCAGTGAACTGGAGAAGTTCCAGATTCCCGACATCTACCCCGTTGGTATCGAGCTGGACAAGGCACTGGCACATCCTGGTGGCGAGGAAGACATCCTGCTGCGGGAAGGCGACAGGATTTTTGTACCACAGTATAACGGAACCATCAGAATCAACGGTGCCGTCCTCCATCCTAACACGGTAGGCTATAAGAAGGGTAAGAAACTCAGCTACTACATCGATCAGGCTGGAGGCTATAGTAAGAGTGCCCGTAAGAAACATACCTATATCATCTACATGAACGGTATGATAGCCCGGGCTGGAGCCAAGGTAAAGATAGAACCTGGCTGTGAGATTATCGTCCCCAGCAAGGCACAGGGTAAGATGACGATGGCAGAAAAGATGGCCATGGCGACATCAGGAGCCAGTCTGGCTACGATGGCTGCCACAGTTGCCAACCTGTTTAAGTAATGAAGAGGAATATGGAAGAAAAGAAAACACTTAAAATCATAGATCTTCGCAAAATCATCAAGAAGATTGGAAAGAACAGGAAAGTGTTCTATAAAACACTACCTGTTGCTTTCATTCTTGCATGCATCTATATATTTAGCATTCCAAGGTATTATGCCTCAGAGACTAAACTTGCACCAGAAATTGATAATTCACTCGGAAAAGGGGCTCTCAATTCCATTGCATCATCTTTTGGCTTCGATATTGGAGAAATGCAAACTTCTGATGCTATCACCCCACTTCTATACCCTAATCTGATGGAAGACAACGGGTTTGTAGCCAATCTTTTCTCTCTTAGAATAAAAAATGAAGACGGCACGATTAACAGTACCTATTATGACTACTTAGCTACTGGGCAGAAAAAGCCCTGGTGGAATTCCATTTTCAGCTTCTTTAAAAGTGAAAAGCCAAAAGAACTGCCCAATAGCAAAGATCCTTATAACTTGTCGAAACCCCAAGATGACATTGCTGAAAAAATCAGAAACGACATTACCATTCATGTCAATTCAAAATCTGGGGTCATCACTATTACCACACAAGCCCAAGATCCTTATATATGCAAAGCACTTGCGGACTCTGTCAGAGAACAACTTCAAGCTTACATCACTACATACCGTACTAACAAAGCCCGTATAGACTATGAGTATTACAAGCAAGTAACGGCAGAGGCAAAGCAAGACTACGAGAGAGCCCGCCAGCGTTATGGTGCCTATATAGACGGCAATGTCAACATTGCCATGCAAAGCGTTCGTCTGAAGGCTGAGGAGATGGAAAGTGAGATGGAACTGAAACTGAACAATTACAACACTTTCAACACCCAGATGCAATCGGCAAAAGCCAAGATTCAGGAACGTACCCCAGCATTCACCATATTGAAAGGTGCGGCTGTACCTACTAAGCCTGCAGCTCCTAAACGAATGATCTTTGTTGCTGTCATTACGCTGTTGGCATTTATAGGAACTTCTATTTGGATTATACGTAAAGACATCTCAGAGATTTTCGTATAATGGCTATCAGTTTTTATACAAAACTAGGTATTCTTTTTAAAAAGATTACTGGAATCAAGGATATTTCTTTGATGCGCAAGAATCTTCATAAAAGAATTGGGATGATTTTCTATAAAAAGAAATATACCAGTAAAGACATTATCGAAGCAATGGCCAGAATGGGGGTCAAACCAGGATGCACACTCTGTATTCATGCATCAATGAAAGAATTCTACAATTACCAAGGGACAGCAATAGAACTGATTGATGCCATCACCAACTATTTGACACCCGAGGGTACACTTATGATGCCAGCGATGCCTTTCACAGAACTACGATGCGTGGATCTCGACAAATATATCTTTAATCCAAAGACCGACAAGACGGCTGCAGGCTATTTAGCAGAAACATTCAGGACCTATCCTGGCGTATATCGCAGCATCAACATCCAACATTCCGTCTGTGCTTGGGGCAAACATGCAGAATGGCTAACCAAAGACCACCACAAAGGCCAGAACTGTTGGGATGAAATGTCTCCTTACTATAGGATGACTCAACTGAATGGCATCGTCGTCAATCTTGGAATGCCAGCTTTCTATATCGGGACTTTCGACCATTGTGTAGAGGCCACCTTATATAGGGAGCACCCCTATTGGCAACAATTCCTCAACAAGCAACAAACCTTCCGCTATTATAATGAAAATGGTAAGATATGCCAATATACCTGCTATACTGGCGACATTGATTGCCGCTCCAGAGAGAGCAGACTTATTAAGCACTTCAACAGCAATATCCATAAACAGGAGAAAATCTCCAATCTCCTAATCAACGTATTCTATGCAGCTCCCTGTTTACAAAAAATGCTGGAATTAGGGCGCAAGGGAATAACAATGTATTACGTGCCATCACCCAAAAAGTATAAGTTTTGAAGAATCATATAAAAGAAATATCATCATCTTCTCTTATACGGAACAGCGTGAAGATTTCCGTGAGCAACATTCTCATGTACATGTTGCCATTATTCGTTACGCCAATACTCACACGCCTATACACCCCAGAAGCATTTGGAGAATGGGGAGTGTTTTCTGCATTTGTCGCAATAGCCAACATCGGTCTGTTTCTTGGATTTGAGAACGTCATCATCCAGGCAAAAAACGAGGAAGTTCCTGACATCATCAAACTATGCATCGGAGTGAGTTTTTGCATTATTACAGCTATAGCAATTCTGTTTGGGGGATGCATATTGGGAGGAGTCCGTTTCTTTACAGAATTCCCAACACCAGGAATCCTTATCGTATACCTTTTTCTTTATACCGCATATACTATCTTATACAATATAGCCAACAGGCATGAGCAATACTACACCCTATCCTTTTCCAATATTGTCCAAGGAGGTTCACAAGCTCTATTCCGAATTCTGCTGGCATTTGCCTGTCTGGCAACCATTAATGGACTTATATTAGGCACAACAATAGCCCAGGGTCTCACTGCCATTTTTTTACTTATTTTCTTGCTGAGAAAAAAACTCATATGTGTGAATGGCAGTTTTTGTTTCGCAAAAATAAAACAACTGGCATCCCGATATCGTAACTTCCCACTCTACGATGCACCAGCATGTATGCTTTCGTTTGCCGCTTTTAACTTACCCGTCATCATCCTGTCCGTTTATTTCGACAAAGCAGCCATTGGATGTTTTTCCATCGTCTTGCAATTATTGCTGATGCCGATGTCACTGGTTGGGTCGGCAATGGGAAAAGTATACTATCAGAGAATCTGCGTTAACGAAAACAATATCAGTTATACGACCCACGAGATGCTGCGAATACTCTCTGTCATTGCTATTACCCCTCTTCTGTTCATCGCCTGTGGAGGCGACAAGATCATCGTCCTGTTCCTCGGCTCGCAATGGGAATCTGCAGGGAAAGTTGCCCTTTGTCTTGCATTATGGTCTTTCCCCACTATTCTAACACAACCACTTCTCCCTCTTTTCCGTGTTAAGAACAAGCAAAATATACTCCTGAAATATGATCTGCTGTATTTTATTTGTGGTATTGGAAGTATATGTATACTATGTGGTTTCATCCATGACATCTATCTGATTCTTCTCGTCTATGCAATATGTTGCTTTATTGTAAAAGGCATATTATTCCTAAGAATTCTCTCTTTCAGCCAACTCTCTATTAATAAATATAGGAATAGTGCTTTGTTGTGGGGAACTGCTATGCTTATACTTATATTTCGTTTAAAAGAGATTATCTAATGCCTATGAAGACCATATTACATATACTCTTTGATGCAGATAGTCTTACAAGTAGGATTTTATGTGTATTAGTATATATACTTCTTTATGATTTTATATATGAGAAGTACATTTATGGAGTATTTGGATATATGGAAGGTATAGATTATAATCCCATGGGCATAATCTATTTCATTTCGTGGATAATTATATCCATACTCCCTATCTTTTTTTATCATCGCATTAATGAGATATCAACCTTCTTGTGCCTTTTTGTATATATTCTCGTATATATTCCTTTTGTTCACGGATTATTTGTCATTGACGGTATGTCTGCTGCTGAAATATTCTCATATGCCATCATCCTATGCTTATTTTTCGTTTTGTATTTCCAGTTACACAGAGTTCCTCTTATAGTTGGAATTCAAATAAAGCCAACAATGCCGCTGTATGTTATTGAAATCATCACTTTGGCTTTGACCCTTATATTCATTGCCTCCAGAGCTAGTTCAATGCATTTTGTCAACATATTTACCCAAGTGGATTTACTTTATGATCTAAGATCTGAAAATGCAGAAAAGGTCGGAGAAAGAAGTCTTATCCTATATATTCAAGGATGGTTAGTCGGAGCTTTTTACCCCTTTTTGTTAGTCTGGTATCTCAAATATAAATCATATATTAAATCTGTATTAATTCTTGCAGGCTATCTCGCGTTATTCATGGTTGACATGCAAAAAAGTACATTTCTAATTCCCTTTCTACTTGTCAGCTTTTATCTCCTTATTAAATGGAAAGAGGAACTGATATGCGACAGGCTGCACTCCTTCATTTTTTGGATTATTATTATATCCTCTTCATTTTTGATGTTAGTCAGTGATTCTGGAAACGAACTGCTATTCACTATTGCTGCCATTGTATTATTAAGAACAATATGTGTTACAGGCTGGTTAACACAAATGTATCTTCATTTCTTCCAAGAAAATCCCTATACATATTATTCCCACATAAATATTGTAAATGCCATTACAAACGCATACCCTTATGATGTTCCATTAGGAATGGCTGTTGCATATAATACTCAAAATGCTAATGCGACTTTCTTTCTTACAGAAGGAATAGCCTCATGGGGATTAGTCGGAGTTTTTATCACTGGTCTAATTTTCCTCATTCTTCTATACTTTATTGACTCAATTACATCCAGATATCAAAAGAGTGATATCTTTGTTATTTTTATACCATCGCTTTTCAGTATGCTAAATGCCTCTATTTTCTCAACTTTACTTACTGGAGGCCTATTTATCCTATTCCTTCTTTTTGCATGTTTTGATCCAAATGAAGAAAAGACAACAATCATACAATATAATATTTAAATCCTCGTTGAAATAATATATGGAAATGATAAAAGAAAATATAAAAATCTGTGTCATCGGACTAGGCTATGTAGGCCTTCCTTTGGCTCGTTTGTTCTCCACGAAGTACCCCACTATCGGCTTTGACATGAATCAACAAAGAGTTGATTCACTCATGCAAGGACATGATTCAACATTAGAGGTTAACGACGAACTACTTCAACAAGCTTTACAGCAAGGGTTTATATGCACGACGGATCTTGATGAGATACGTTCATGCAATTTCTATATTGTGGCAGTACCTACTCCTGTTGATGAAAACAATCGCCCAGACTTGAAGCCTCTATGGAGTGCTAGTGAAACAGTAGGAAAAGTTATATCTAAAGGAGATATCGTGGTGTACGAATCAACTGTTTACCCAGGAGTAACAGAGGAGGAATGTCTGCCTGTAGTAGAAAGAGTCAGCGGGCTAAAATTCAACGAAGAGTTCTTTGCAGGCTATTCTCCTGAGCGTATTAATCCTGGCGACAAGTTACACACTGTCGAAAAAATCAAGAAAGTAACATCAGGTAGTACACCCGAGATTGCAGATATTGTTGACAACGTGTATAATTCCGTATTAGTCAATGGTACGCATAAAGCTCCAAGTATTAAAGTCGCAGAGGCTTCAAAGATTATTGAGAACTCCCAGCGTGACGTTAATATCGCTTTTATGAACGAACTTGCAAAAATATTCAATGCAATGGGAATTGACACTCATGACGTTATAGAAGCAGCTTCTTCGAAATGGAACTTTATCAAGCTAAGCCCAGGACTGGTTGGTGGACATTGTATCAGCGTCGACCCATACTACCTTATTCAAAAAGCGCAAGTTTATGGAGTCCTTCCTAGAGTGATGTCAAATGCTCGCAGGCTGAATGATGGTATGGGCGACTATGTTGCCAATCAAGTTATTAAATTAATGAACAAAAAAGGTGTTATAGTGAAAGACTCAAAGATTTTGCTTTTAGGTGTCACTTTCAAAGAGAACTGTCCAGACATTCGTAACACAAAAATCGTAGACATCTATCACACACTAAATGAATACACTAATAAGATAACTATCTATGATCCTTGGGCAAATGCAGAAAGGGTACAAAAGGAATATGGTATCAACATCTCTTCTGAAAACATTAACAATCTCAAAGGTAAATATGATGCCGTTGTATTATGTGTTGCCCATAATGAGTTTAAGAACGAAGACATCCGAAGTTTCCTCTATGACAGAAACCAAGGCATTGTATATGATGTAAAAGGAATCTTAGACAGAACGCAGATTGATGGAAGACTATAGTAACATATGTGTTATCACAAACATCGGTACTCATTATCGCTTTCCAATTTACAACAGAATGGCCGATGAGTTCTCATGTGCTTTCTATTTAGGTAATAAGGTCGAGACCCCTATTAAGACATTCGACTATAATCAATTAAAAGGCTATAAAGAAACATTAGCGAATCGCTACTTCCATCATTTCTATTGGCAGAAAAACTCTGTTAAGTTAATCTTCAAGTCATATAAATATTACATTTTAGATGGAGAGCCATATTGTCTTTCTTCATGGATAATCCTTTTACTTGCGAAGTTACTTAACAAGAAAACCATTGCATGGACACATGGATGGTATGGGCGCGAATCCAGCATTAAAAGAATCATCAAGAAAGTATTCTTTTCCCTTCATAACAAATTAATGGTATATAATAATTACGCCATTGACTTGATGGAGAAAGAAGGCATCTCTCCTAACAAGATGTATTGCATTGCTAATTCGATGGATTCAGACAAAGAGAAACAGCTGCGAAACACTTTAAAAAGAACAACTATCTATAGAGAACATTTCAATAATGATGCCCCCACGATCATCTATTGTGGAAGAATACAAAAATGGAAAAAATTAGAAATGCTTGTAGATTGTGTAAAAAAACTAAAGCAAGAAGGTTTTCTGACAAACTGTGTGATGGTTGGCAAAGATGTTGAAGATGTTCATATTGACGACTATGCGAAAAGTCAAGGTGTAGAAAACCAAATATGGATGTATGGTCCATGTTACGACGACAATATCCTAGGCGAATTATTTTATAATGCCCATGTATGTGTTTCACCAGGAAATGTTGGCCTTACAGCAATTCATTCTTTGACTTTTGGCTGCCCTATCATCACTCATGGCGACTTTCCTTATCAGGGACCAGAATTTGAAGCCATAAAACCAGGTATCACTGGCGATTTCTTCAAAAGAAATGATACAGATGATTTGAAACAGAAGATGTTACCGTGGCTAAATATTAACGAATCTCAACGTGAAACAATTAGAAAAGCTGCCTTTGAAGAAATTGACCAAAAATGGAATATCCATTACCAAATAGACGTTATTAAGAAAGTAATAAAGGATCTCAATGAGCACGCTTAGACAATTTGCCAGAAATAGGGTTTTGGACTTGCTAGGAGCTTTCTCGCGCCCAGCCAATGGCATACATATATTAAATGGTCACAGGACCATTGACGAGAAAGAGCCCGAAACTTTTCGACATATGCTGAAAGTGCTCAGTCGATATGTTACGTTTATAAAGATAGAAGATGCTGTGCGAATGATTATGAATCAGGAACAGCCCAGCAAGCCTTTTGTAGCATTCACTTTCGATGACGGTTTTACAGAGTGTTATGATTACTTTGCACCTGCCTTAGAAGATTATGGTATTAATGCCCTATTCTTTATCAATCCCAATTATGTGAAAGGGAACCAAGAATACATTGACAATTTTAACAATAACATCGTCATGACTCCCAACAAACACCCTTTGCGATGGGAGCAAATAAAGGAGTTGTCTGAAAGAGGTCACATCATCGGCGCCCATACGATGGATCATTATATGATCAACACAAATGATGAAGAGACATTAAAATATCAGATTTGCGATTGCAAAAAAGAGATTGAAACAAATATTGGCAAGACATGCGATTATTTTGCTTTCCCATATGGAAAACTGACACACGCCAACAAATTATCTATCGACATTGCCTGTCAACATTATAAATTTGTATTCTCTCAGTCTAACTACAAACACTATTTCTCTTTTGGGAACAGAGTTATCAACAGACGGCATTTTGAGCCGTTCTGGCCTCTTCGTCACGTATTCTATTTCTTAAGCTGTAACAAATCATACTAATGCCGAAACTATTACAAATAAATATCACAGCCAACTGGGGGTCGCATGGTAAGATTGCAGAAGACATTGGCGCTCTGACCATAGAAAACGGTTGGGATAGTCATATCGCTTATGGCAGACGGAGCAATGAGAGCAAATCTCAACTCTATCACATTGGTAATATGGCAGATGAATATCTTCATGGAATCGCTTCCCGCATATTTGATAATCACGGACTGATGTCTGTTGGTGCTACCAAGAAACTAATTGACTATATCCGACAAATCAATCCAGACATCATTCATTTACACAACATTCATGGCTATTACTTAAATTATCCTCTATTGTTTGAATATTTGTCTAAATATGGCAAGCCTGTAGTTTGGACGCTCCACGATTGTTGGACTTTTACTGGTCATTGTGCACATTATATGTTCGCTAATTGTGAGAAATGGAAAACAGAGTGTAACAATTGCCCTCTACTTTCTAACTATCCCGCAAGTATGCTATTTGACAGATCCAAGAAAAACTTCCAACAAAAAAAACAATCCTTCCTTTCTGTTGACAATCTCACCCTTGTACCTGTAAGCAAATGGTTGGAAGGAGAATTACGTCAATCATTTTTTAAAACAAAAAATATTCATCTTATTCAAAACGGCATTGACGTCCAACGATTTACGCCTATAGGACAAAAAGATAATATATTGGCGAAATACGGCATTCCCCAAAATAAGAAAGTAATATTAGGAGTTGCATCCAACTGGTATAGAAAAGGACTAGATGATTTTATCGCTATAAGGCACATGCTTCCTAACGATTATCATATCATTCTTGTGGGACTCAGTAAGAAAGACAAAAAGAAACTCCCCAACAACATTATTGGTATTATGCGAACAGAGAATATCGATGAACTTGTAGCATTATACTCTGCCTGTGATGTTTTCTTCAACCCAACTTGGGAGGATAATTTCCCCACGACCAATCTTGAAGCAATGGCATGTGGAACACCTGTAATTACGTATAATACAGGTGGAAGTCCTGAAGTCATCACCCCAGAAACGGGCATAGTCATCGAACGAGGCGATTTACAATCCGCTGTTAATGCAATCAAACAAGTATGCATCAAAGGGGAAAAAACATACAATGATGTATGTAGGAACAATATCCTTGAGCATTATAATAGAATGACAATGCTAAACAATTATATGGCATTATATCATTCTTTGTTGTAACAATGTGTGAAAATATCTCCATCTCTCCCATCATCGCTGGAATTCCCTTTGTAGAAAGGCGTTCTGACACGGGAGAGATTATTTTTATCTCTCCAATATCTCTCCTTCATCTTCGATAATAGCTGCTCGTTGTTCATCAATAACGCACGCTTAATTTTCAATAACGATGCATTATTTGCGCTAGACGTTCCCTTACTGGGAACTATTTATTCCCAGCGTGGGAACAAAAGATTCCCTGCCTGGGAACAAAATATTCCCTCCGTGGGAATAATCGCTTAATTTTGAATACTAGAAAAAACTAAGAGAACGATCTAATCTCAAAAATCTTATACAGGAACTTCATACTGATCATCAAGGAATTGGTGTAGATACCATTCTCACGACAACCTCGGACATCGTCCTTGATGAGTTGCAGACGACTCTTGACGTTACGGGTACTGGCACCGCCTGTACGCATCGTTACAAAATCCATCGGCAGATATTTCGCATTGATATGATGCACCAGAAACAGGCGTACCATCATCTCATAGTCAGAGCCTATCTGATAATCCGTTTTATATAGTCCTGCCCTTTCATAAACTCCTCTACGACAATAGAATGAGGGATGGGCAGGCATAAAGCCAAAGCGAAGCCATAAGGGTCGGAAGGGTTTGGAACTGTAATAACGGACACACTTGTCGGGCTCACCATCGTGGATGAAATGGATGTCACCATAGACGGCATCCAATGACTGATCCTCAAAAGCTGCTACCATCCGCTCTATGACATCATTCGCAGTGAAGAAGTCATCAGAGTTCAATATTCCGACAATATCACCAGTAGCCATCTGGATCCCTTTGTTCATGGCATCATAAATACCCTTATCAGGCTCTGAGACCCATCTCATCCTGTCTCCGAACAGAGGCTCGTATGAGCGGATGACATCTTGCGTCCCATCCTCAGAGGCACCGTCCACCACGATATACTCTATGTCCTCATACGTCTGGGTCAGAACCGACTTCATGGTATCGCCCAAGGTACGGGCACTGTTATAGGCTGCTGTTATGATAGAGACTTTTGCCATGTATTGTCTTTTAAGATTAAACGCAGAAGACTCCCTTATATTGTATCTGTCCCCTGAATCTCCACCAAAGAAAAAAAAACGAAACACACAATATAAGACAGAATTGTCAGTTATATATAATATATAACCGAAAATTGCTTATGACAATATATCTACTCGTGGCATTTCTTTTAAGTCTGGTATGTGGAGTTGTTTTTACTCCGCTTATTCTTGATTTTTGCAAACGAAAAAGACTCTACGACATTCCCAATGAACGGAAAGTCCATAAGAATGCTACCCCACGGATGGGAGGATTCTCATTCTTTCCTAGTATGCTGATAGCCTTTACTGCCATCTTAATGTTTGTACCTATTACAGACAAATACAATCTGTCTGTCAATATCTGGAGTGCAGTATTCTTTATTGGCCTGCTGGTCATTTACCTTACTGGCATTGTGGACGATTTAGTGGGTCTCAAGGCACCCACAAAGTTCATCGTACAGATTGCCACAGCATGCCTATTACCTTTCTGTGGGCTGTATATCAACAACCTCTACGGACTATTTGGTATCCATGAGATACCTTATTATATTGGTATTCCTCTGACCATTTTCATCATGGTATTGATTGATAATGCCATTAACCTGATTGATGGCATTGACGGACTAGCCGCCAGCATATCATTACTTGCCCTTACGGGTTTTCTGGTATATTTCAGACATTATCAGGTGTTTGTCAACACCTACTCTATACTGACAGCCGGTATGATGGGGGCATTGGTCGCCTTTCTCTACTTCAACCTTTTCGGGAAAATAGAGAAGAACACCAAGATATTCATGGGTGACTCCGGCTCTTTGTCGTTAGGTTTCACTCTGGGGTTCCTGTTTATCAAATGCGCCTCGGATAACACGGCGATATGGCAAACACGCCAGGAAGCACTTCTTGTACCCCTCACCCTACTCTTCGTCTCGATGGCAGATGTCGTCAGGGTGACCATCTATCGGTTTATCCATCACAAGCCCCTCTTCTTGGCTGACAAGAACCATATCCACCACAAACTGATGAGGGCAGGACTTACTCAGCATCAGACTCTTGCCTGCATCCTCTGTCTGTCGGTGTTTTTCGTCATCCTCAACTACCTCCTTTACACGGTACTATCCTCTACCTGGATTCTTGTCATTGACATCCTTTGCTACAACCTGTTCAATACGGGTATCAACACCCAAATTCAGAACCACGCCTGAACCCTACTGCTGTTCAAGAGTAAGCGCACCAAGAGCGGAATGGTATACTGGGTAAAACAGAAAGAATAAAAAAAGGGCTGTGCAGACAATAATCATATAAGGTATGCCGTTCTATAGATAAAATAAACTGCTGATGGAACAACACTACCCGTATATCTATGATGGGATGAATGCTTTTGAACGAGAGGTCAAACGGTGGTTTGACTTTTTCGGTGCCTTGATATTCCTCATCCTCTCCTCTCCCCTCTTCCTCATCTGCTACATCATGATCATACGGGAAGACAAAGACGGACCGGTCATCTATAAACAAGAACGCATCGGACGCTTCGGACGACCCTTCACCATCTATAAGTTTCGCAGCATGGTGGTTAATGCGGAGGAGAACGGACCAGAGCTCTATAAGGCAGATGGAGACCAACGATTGACCAAGACGGGTAAGTTCCTCAGAAGTCACCATCTGGATGAACTACCCCAGCTCTGGAACGTACTGAAAGGGGACATCTCTTTTGTCGGTCCACGTCCTGAGCGTAAGTTCTATATCGACCAGATTATGAAACAGGACTGCCGGTATAAGTACCTCTACCAGATACGACCGGGTGTCACCTCGTATGCTACCCTCTACAATGGTTATACGGACACCATGGAGAAGATGCTCAAGCGTCTGGAGATGGATCTCGACTATCTCAAGCGCCGGTCATGGTGGGAGGACATCAAGATTATGTTCCTCACCGTCACCCATGTAGCGGCAGGCAAGAAATTCTAAATACCCTTTAAGCCTATGACAAACAAATACCTTTACCTCGTCCTTGCCCTCCTCACTCATACGTCAGTGGCAGGAGCACAGGACTCACTGGGTACCCACATCACCTACGACGTGACGGCAGAGACTGCTGTGGGTACTGGTGACTATACCGCTTTTCAGTTGGCGACCAACCGCCATCACGCCCTGGGAACCCGCTCCAATACGGCATATCTGCGTGGGGCTGTGAACATAGAACATGTTTTCAACAAAAACTGGAAACTGTCAGGAGCTGTTGATGCCATCGGTTCCCTGCATGCTGACCATAAGGTCTATCTTCAGCAGTGTTATGTCAACCTCTCATGGAAGTCGTTCTTCTTCGAAGTGGGCAGCAGGGAGATGCCACAGGTTGTTCGTGACAACTTGCTGTCCAGCGGTTCTTTCGTCAAGGGTACGAATGCCAAGCCCATCCCACAGGTTCATGTGGGTACCAACGGGTTCTGGACAGTACCCTATACCAAGAACTGGGTGCAGATTAATTTCGACTTCGGCTACGGAAAGTTCTTGGACAGCAAATACCGTGAGGATATGTTCTACAAGACAGACGTGAATGCCATGTATGCCACCGGAGCCTATTACCACCAGAAGCACTTGTATATCCGCAGTAATCCCGAGAAACCTGTCTTTGTCATGGTGGGCATTGAGCATGCAGTACAGTTTGGCGGCACCAACTACAGTTATGTGGACGGAGTACTGACTCCCAAGAAGAAGCCTGCCAATCTAAAAGCATTCTGGAGAGCCATCCTTCCGACAGGAGACAGCAAGTATTTCGAGAATAACGCCATGGAGGACTGGGTCTATGGCAACCACATCGGTGTGATGACCTATCAGATTGGCTGGAACATCAACAAGGACCATCAGGTACAGGCATATCTCGACAATCCTTTTGAGGATGGGTCTGGTATCCGAAAGGGTAATGGATGGGACGGTCTGTGGGGACTACAATACACCAACAAGACGACAGGGAGACAATATGTCAGGGGTGCCGTCTTTGAGTATTTCCAATCAACCAACCAGTCGGGTCCCCTGCACTGGGACAGTGGGGACTATCCAGAACCCATCCGCAGTCAGATTACTGACATGGTAACAGGTGACGACAACTACTACAACCATAGTTTCTATGACAGCTATGCACACTATGGCATGACACCGGGCAACCCGCTGATTACCTCCCCTATATATAATAAGGAGGGATACACCACTTTCCGTGACAACCGCATCAAGGCATGGCATCTGGGGGTCAATGGCGAGATTTCGGACCGGCTGTCATACCTGATTAAAGGATCCTACAAGGAAGGATGGGGCACGTATGCCAATCCACTTGTCCAAAAGCATCACTCTTTCGATGCCATGTTCCAAGGCATCTACCAGTTAGGACCCTGGCAATTCTCTGCGGCGTATGCTTTCGACAAGGGCAATATCTATGGCGACTGTTCTACGTTTAACTTCAAAATTAACTTCCATGGCAAAATCTTATAAAATCATCAGACATCTGACATCATACATCTTACTTCTTACATCATCCATCTTCCTTCTCAACTCCTGCCAGGAGGGAGGAGAAGCAGGTGACTTATTTGGGCAATGGAGGATGGCAGACTCTGACAGTAAATACGTTAGTTTCTCTGGATCACTTACACGATTCAGGGACAAAGATGCCAGTGAGGTCTATGGCAATTTCCAACATAAGGGTGACAGTCTTTTCATCCAGTGCTACTCCAAGGAAGCGTTGAAATCCGATACTGTGATGGTGGAAGAGTCCTTCGGTTTCAAACCTTTTAATAATATCCGTGTGAAGATAGAGGCACTCAATGGGGACATCCTCGTATTGAGTAAGGAAGGGCAGAAGTGGAACTTCTATAAATACTAACCCACCTCATCTTTCATCATCCATCTTACATCTTACATCTTACATCTTACATCTTCACTATAGGGATTTCCCCCACACAGTTTAGGGGAAATCCTTTTTATATGCCTTATTTTCTTCCTACTTTTGCAGTGTAAAAAGTAATAAATGTCGAACATTAAAATATTAAGAGATATGAAGAAGATGATGATCGCCCTGGTAGCAATGCTGTTAGTTGCAGCAACGGGCAAGGCAATGAGCTACGAGCAGGCTCGCAACGAGGCCCTCTTCCTGACGGATAAGATGGCTTACGAGTTGAACCTGACAGAAGAGCAGTATGAGGCTGCTTATGAGATCAATCTCGACTACCTGATGGGAGTCACCAGTTATGATGATGTGTATGGCACCTACTGGGAGCGTCGTAACCTCGACCTGAGCTATATCCTGCTCGACTGGCAGCTGAGTGCTTTCCGTGCCGCCACCTATTTCTACCGTCCCCTCTACTGGTCAGATGGTTTCTGGCACTTCGGCATCTATGCCCGTTATCCACATCGTGACTATTTCTACTATGGTCGCCCCGTATTCTACGCCAGCTATCGTGGAGGTCATGCCTGGCATCGTGTAGGAGGACATGGTTGGTATCACAGCCGTCGTGACCACTACATCCACCATCACAACACCCGTCATTTTGGAATGCGTGACGGTTGGAACCGTGGAGACTACCGCCACCATCATAATAACGGGGTACGCCACAGCTCTACCCGTACGACGGTCAACCATCGTGACATGAATCGTCACCACGAGAGTAATAACCGTGATTACAACCGTAACAGGGATTACAATCGCAACAGAGACTATAACCGTGACAACAACCGCAACAGGGACTATAGCCGCAATAGGGACTATAACCGCAATAGGGATTACAACCGTGACAACAATAGCGGTAGCCATCATCGCCACATGGAACAGAGGAGCATCGAGAATCGTCCTACCAGAACGATCAGCGGCAGTGGGATTTCCTCACACAGCAGTGGCTCCTTCAGCAGAGGCAGCTCCTCACACAGCAGTGGTTCCTTCGGTGGAGGTTCCTTCAGCAGAGGCAGCTCCTCACACAGCAGTGGAGGTTCATTCAGCAGAGGCGGTGGTAGTTTCGGAGGAGGTCACCGCTCTGGAGGCGGCCACAGCTACGGAGGACGTCGTTAAGACACGCACCTCGGCATTCATCATCCGCTGTACCTCCTTCATAGAACATGAAGCATAAACGGCTAATATCGCTTTATTGATAATACCGTGTCCGACAGCCACCACTCGTTTTCCTTCGTAGGTGGCTGTCATTTTTTTCAGGAAGTCATGGGCTCTTTGCATCATGGCTTCCTCCGTTTCGATATCATCAGGCCATACCTCTCCCCGCAGATCCGGGATGAAACGTCCCGTAAAACTGCCCCAGTCCCGTTCTCGGAGCAAGGGAGTTGTCACCACCGGCAAGTGATGAGGTTCCGCAATATATTCCGCCGTCTGTATGGCACGACGCAAGTCACTCGCCACCACAGCGTCAATCTCCTCCGTGGCAAGGCGTTCCGCCACCTGCCGGGCTTGTTCCCTACCCTGTTCATTCAACTCCCCAGGAGTCTGTCCTTGCATGATCTGGCGGGCATTATCCACCGTCTCCCCATGTCGTACCAGAAAGATTGTTGTCATTTTCATAGTGCAAAGATAGGCATTTTGGGAAAAAATGCCTATCTTTGCAGCGGAAAAAATAAGTAAAAAGACATGAAACTATTACAGAGTTCTATCTTCCGTGCGTTATGCTCCGTCATCATCGGAGTATTGTTGTTGAAATATCCCGATAATTCCGTCACATGGCTGACCATGGCAATAGGTATCCTCTTCCTGTTGTCGGGCATCATTGCCTTGATATCCTATTGGAATGCCAAGCGTCACGCAGGGGAATTAACCATTACGGATGCCCGTGGAAACATCATCAGAGGCACCCAGCCAGCCTTCCCCTTGGTAGGCATCGGCAGTGTCCTCCTCGGTCTGACCCTCGTCCTCAGCCCCGATATGTTCGTCAAATGGCTGATGTATATCTTAGGTGCCATGCTGATATTAGGCAGCATCAACCAACTCATCGTATTGGTAGCGGCACGCCGTTACGGTTCCATCGGTGCTTTTTTCTGGATAGCCCCCATCGTACTTCTTATCGCCGGTATCCTGATCTTCGTCAAACCCATGGAGAGTGCTGAGCTGCCTATGATTATCCTGGGCTGGTGTATGCTGGTATATGGTGTCACCGAGACCATCAACTCCATCATGGTCTATAGCCTTCGCCGACAGATGAAACGCCAACAGGAGGAGTCAGAAAGGGGTTTAGAGGCTGAGGAGATAGCCACAGAGATCAAAGAGGAAAAGCCCTCACTGCCTGTGGAGGAGATTATCGAGGAGGTACCTCAGAGTGATATCATCGTGGAGGAGGAATAATTCGTCAGATACAAAAAATAGTTAAATTCTTAAAAATCTTTAATCTTTAATCTTTAATCTTTAATCTTTTTTGTACCTTTGCACCCGCTTTTATGCATATATAGTAAATAACAGATAATAATTAAAGTAAAATGAAAAAAGGTATTCATCCAGAAAACTATCGCCCCGTCGTGTTCAAGGACATGTCCAACGGCGATATGTTCCTTTCGCGTTCTACCGCAAAGACAAATGACACCGTAGAATTCGAAGGCGAAACTTACCCAGTGGTTAAAATCGAAATCTCGAGCACCTCTCACCCCTTCTATACCGGTAAGAGCAAGCTCGTGGATACTGCAGGTCGCGTAGACAAGTTCATGAGCCGCTACGGTAAGGCTGCGAAGAAATAAGATATTTCCACAGTAAAGAGATAAAAGGTGCTGCCTGGTAGTTGCATATGCCAAGGATAGCACCTTTTTTGTGTGAATAGGTTTCTACACAAAAAAATCCAAAAACATTTGGTCAACCCAATGATTCTTCGTATCTTTGGAGAAATTTAGGACAGACACCTATTATTAATTAAAAATATGAAAACGGTCTATGATTTCTCTGTCAAGGACAGAAAAGGAAAGGATGTTTCGCTGAAAGAGTATGCGAACGAGGTATTATTGATTGTCAACACGGCAACAAAATGTGGGTTCACCCCTCAGTATGAGGAACTGGAAGCCCTCTACAAGAAGTACCACAGCCAGGGTTTTGAGATTCTCGACTTCCCCTGCAACCAGTTTGGTCAACAGGCTCCCGGTACGGATGAGTCCATCCATGAGTTCTGTAAACTGAATTTCGGCACGGAGTTCCCTCGTTTCAAGAAAGTCAAGGTCAATGGAGAGGAGGCAGACCCACTCTTTAAGTTCCTGAAAGAGCAAAAGGGTTTCGCAGGCTGGGACCCCGAGCATAAGCTCACCGCTATCCTCGATGATATGCTGTCAAAGGCAGACCCCGACTACAAGCAGAAGCCCGATATCAAATGGAACTTCACCAAGTTCCTCATCAATAAGAAGGGACAGGTGGTAGCCCGTTTCGAGCCCACAGAGAAGATCGAGCATATCGCCAAACAAGTCGAGGAGCTCCTCTAACCGCTAAACGCTAAACTCTAAACGCTAAACTCTAAACTTTATGAGAACAAAGTGCCTCATTATCGGCAGTGGACCTGCAGGTTATACTGCAGCCATCTATGCCTCACGAGCTAATCTCAACCCGATTGAGTATTGTGGTATACAACCAGGCGGACAACTCACCCAGACCACGGAAGTGGAGAATTTCCCGGGTTATCCCCAGGGAGTCGATGGTAATCAGATGATGATGGACCTTCGTGAACAGGCAGAACGCTTTGGCACCGACATCCGTGATGGTTCCATCACCAAGGTCGACTTCTCCCAAGCCCCCTATCACTGTTGGGCAGAGGATGGTGAGGAGATCATCGCAGACACCGTGATTATCGCCACAGGAGCCTCCGCGAAGTATCTTGGACTGGATGACGAGCGTAAATACAACGGTCAGGGAGTCTCTGCCTGTGCTACTTGTGACGGTTTCTTCTATCGTAAGAAGACAGTGGCAGTAGTAGGTGGTGGTGATACCGCCTGTGAGGACGCCCTCTACCTGAGTCACCTTGCCGCCAAGGTATATATGATTGTACGCAAGCCCTTCCTCCGTGCCTCGAAAGTCATGCAGGAACGAGTCATGGCAGCAGAGAACATCGAGATCCTCTTCGAGCATAACACCCTCGGTCTCTTTGGTGAGAATGGTGTAGAGGGAGCTCATCTGGTAAAACGGAAGGGGGAGCCCGATGAAGAACTGGTGGATATTGCCATCGACGGTTTCTTCCTTGCCATCGGTCACAAGCCCAACACGGATATCTTCAAGGAGTGGTTAGATACTGATGAGGTAGGTTATTTGAAGAAGATAGAGGGGACACCGAAGACTAAGATCCCTGGTATTTTCGTGGCGGGCGACTGTGCTGACCCCACCTACCGTCAGGCTATCACTGCTGCAGGTACTGGTTGCCAGGCAGCGATCGAAGCGGAGCGTTTCCTTCTCAACAACGCATAATCTCACATCAGACCTCAGACATCAACCATCAGACATCTACAGGATCTGTGTGACAATAAAAACAAAAAAGACTCGCTTCACAGCGAGTCTTTTCGTACTTTAAAAAACTAAATTAATCAACCATAAACCTTAACCATTAAAAATCTAAACAAAATAATCTTTTTCCTTTTCAGAACATCACGTTCTTACTTCTAGAAAAAAGTGACTGAAAAAACTCTTTTTCTTTCACTGGTGCAAAGATAGTATATTTCAGGCATCATCAAGTTCACTTATCATTAAATATGGTTTGAAATCCGTGAAAATCACGAATTATAAACCATAAATAACCGATTTCAAACTATTTTAGTTGAAAAAACGACTTTTTCCCCACTTTTGTTGGAGATAAAATAAAAAAAAAGTATCTTTGCATCCAACAAACTAATAAATAATGATGAACCTAACCACCCTGGTTATCCTCATAAGCATCCTACTGGTCATCGTGTTCTCCTTAATAGGGCGGGCACTTTATCGTCGTAGCGTACGAATCCGTAACCAGCTGCAGATGAGTTATATTTTCACGAATATCACCCATGAGTTGCTTACCCCCCTGACCATTGTGTCAGCATCAGTGGAACGCCTTCGTAAGACAGCCCCCGACAACAGCAGGGACTACGACCTGATGGAACTGAATATCGCCCGTGTCGTACGACTGCTCCAGCAGATCCTCGAGACCAGTAAGTCCCAGTCAGGAGAGCTGAAGCTCCGTGTGAGTAATGGAGATGTGATGAACTATATCCGGGAGACCGCCCTGTGTATAGAGCCCCTGATGGCAAAGAAGGGCATGGAGTTTACCGTTCGTTGCAAACCAGAGAGTATGATGGGATGGATAGACACCGACAAACTCGACAAGATCATCTTCAACCTCCTGTCGAATGCCGTCAAATACACCGGCAAGGAAGGAAAAGTCACGATGGATGTCGCCACCAATTCCCGTTACGACAAAGTCATCATCCGGGTCAGTGACAACGGCACAGGTATTCCCCATGACAAGATGAAACACCTCTTCACCCGTTTCCACGATGGAGAATACCGCAAGCACGGCACCTTTGGCACCGGTATCGGACTAGCCCTCACCCGTGACCTGGTATACCTCCACAGAGGCACCATCCAGTGTCAGACCTTTGAGGGACAGGGCACCACCTTCATCATAGAGCTGCCTATTAAGAAGAACGCCTTCTCAGCCTCCCAGATCGACGAGAGTCACCAGATCAATCCCACAGAGGCACATAGTAATATCGCCGACATGGCGACAACTCTCGAGACCCCACAGGAGGACACCACTCCCCTTCCCATCATCGAAGAGGAGAATGATGACATCTACACCATCCTGGTGGTAGAGGACAATATCGAGCTGTTAATGCTCATGAAACAGCTGTTGCAGCAACACTACCACGTCCTCACCGCCTCCAATGGTGTGGAGGCCCTTGACGTGATACATGCCCACGACCTCGACCTGATTGTCTCTGATGTGATGATGCCAGAGATGGATGGCAACGAACTGGTGACCCGTCTGAAGGCAGACCCGGACTACAGTCACCTGCCCATCATCCTGCTGACGGCAAAGACACAGGAGGAAGACCGTAAGGAAGCCCTGCTCTTAGGAGCCGACGACTATGTCACCAAACCCTTCCGCCTGGGAGACCTCCAGCTCCGCATCGACAATATCATCGAGAATCGCCGGCGTATCCGCCACCTCTTCCAGCAACAGAGCACCGAGGAGAATATCGAGCAGATCAAGGCGACAGCTCCCACTACCGATAATGATTTCCTCCAGCGAGCCATAGAGTGTCTGGACGCCCATCTCTCAGACAGTGATTACGACCGTGACAGTTTTGCCCGTGACATGGGAGCCAGTGCCTCCACCTTATATAATAAGCTACGTGCCGTAACAGGAATGAATGTCTCAGGCTTCATCCGTAACTACCGTATCAAGACTGCCTGTCGCTTAGCCCAGCAACAACCAGACCTGCGAGTCAGTGACATCGCCTATCAGGTAGGTTTCAAGGATCCCAAATACTTCGCCACCACTTTCAAGAAGGAAATGGGAGTCCAGCCCTCCGAATATTTTGAGGAACTGAGAAAATAGGTTTTTATGGGCTATGGATTATTAGTGATAGGATATTTCTGTCTGTTGTTTAGCATCAGTTGGTGGACAGGCAGGAAAGCAACGAATGAGACATTCTACAGGGGCAACCGACAGTCACCTTGGTATATGGTGGCTTTCGGTATGATAGGAGCCTCCATCTCCGGTGTCACCTTTGTGAGCGTACCAGGCATGGTGAATACCATTGACATGACCTATCTCCAGACCTGTCTGGGCTTTATCCTAGGATATATCCTCGTCGCATTCCTGTTGTTGCCATTGTACTACCGGCTGAACCTCACCACGATCTACTCCTATCTCGGACAACGGTTAGGTCCCCGGTCGTACCAGACAGGAGCCTCTTTCTTCCTGTTATCGAAGATGACAGGAGCAGCCGTACGTTTCTATGTCGTCTGTATCATCCTCCAGCGTTTTGCCTTCGACACCATGGGTATTCCCTTTGTATTCACCGTCCTGGGCATGGTACTCCTCATCTGGCTCTACACCTGTCGCGGAGGTATCCGTACGTTAGTATTCACGGATGTCCTCCAGACCATTTTCCTCTTCACGGCACTCCTGTTGATCATCTGGCAAGTGGTGAATGACCTGGGGATGACATGGGGAGAGGCAGTACAGGCAGTAGCGTCAGACAGCAAGAGTCGTATCTTTGTCTTTGACGACTGGATGTCGAAACAGCATTTCTGGAAACAGTTTCTCAGTGGTGTGTTCATCGTCATCGTGATGACAGGTCTCGACCAGGACATGATGCAGAAGAACCTCACCTGTAAGTCACTGCGTGATGCCCAGAAAGATATGTGTACCTATGGTGTGATGTTCTTTCCCGCCAACCTCCTCTTCCTGTCGTTAGGTATCCTGTTGACACAGTGGTATGCCACACATGGCATCACCCTTCCAGCTGCGGGTGACGAACTCCTTCCCACCTTCATCACCCATCATACCTCTTCCATCACCCATCTCACATCTTACCTCTTCGTCCTTGGAATCTTAGCGGCATCATTCTCCAGTGCCGACTCAGCCATGACAGCACTGACGACCAGTTTCTGTGTGGATATCTGTCGTCGACCAGGTGACGAGACACTGCGTAAAAAGGCTCATATCCTCGTGGCGGTAGTGTTTACGATCTTTATTTTGTTGTTTAAGGTATTGAACTCCACCAGCATCATCGATGCCATCTACATCCTCTGTTCCTATACCTATGGTCCCCTGTTAGGGCTCTTCGCCTACGGATTATTCACCAAGCGTCCTGTGAACGACCGTTTAGTGCCTTATATCTGTATTGCCTCCCCTATCCTCTGTTATCTTCTGGATTGGTTTGTAGGGCAATATACGGGTTACCATTTCGGTTACGAGCTCCTCATGTTGAACGGTATGATCACGTTCCTCTCCCTTTCCCTCATTAAAACTAAATCGCCTTTTTAAAGTCACACAGATCTCACAGATCCCCCAGATTTATTTTCCACAGATTTTTATTAGAACACGATTGCACGAATCTTACTAATTTACACGAATAAGAGTAGCCCCTTTGGGGCTATCCATAAATTCGTGGCAAATAAATCCGTGGGATCTACTGGATCTGTGTGACAATAAAACAAAAAAGTCCCCCCTAAACAGGGGGGATTTAGGAGGGTCCGGGTCTCCTTATTAAATAATCTTTTCCAACTGCGAGACATTCTTTTCAATCTCCTCATCCGTTACCGTGTAATTCTGGAGATCACCACTGATAAACTGCTCATACGACGGCATGTCAATCAACCCATGTCCAGAGAGGTTAAAGAGGATCACCTTCTCCTCCCCACTCTCCTTACACTTCTTCGCCTCCCGTATCGTAGCAGCAATCGCATGACAACTCTCAGGCGCAGGGATGATACCCTCCGTGCGAGCAAACAACATACCCGCCTCGAAGGTCTCCAATTGAGGGATATCCACACCCTTCATATAGCCGTCCTTGATGAGCTGAGACACGATCATACCAGCGCCATGGTAGCGCAAGCCACCCGCATGGATATTACTCGGTTTGAACTGATGCCCCAGCGTATACATCGGCAGCAGAGGCGTATACCCCGCCTCGTCCCCGAAGTCATACTGGAACTTTCCGCGCGTCAGTTTCGGACAGCTGTCAGGCTCAGCGGCGATGAACACCGTCTTCTTCCCTTCCAGGATGTTATGACGCATGAAGGGGAAGGCGATACCACCGAAGTTACTACCACCGCCGAAGCAGGCGATCACCATATCTGGATACTCCCCTGCCATCTCCATCTGTTTCTCAGCCTCCAGTCCGATAATCGACTGGTGCAGCGCCACATGGTTCAGCACAGAGCCCAGCACATATTTACATTTCGGAGTCGTCGTGGCAAGCTCCACAGCCTCCGAGATAGCAGTACCCAGAGACCCTGGATGCGTAGGATCCACCGTCAGGATATCCTTTCCCGCACGGGTAGACATCGAGGGAGAGCCTGTCACCGCAGCCCCGAACGTCCTCATGATACTCGAGCGGTACGGTTTCTGCTGCATGGTGATCTTCACCTGATACACCGCACAGTCCAGTCCGAAGATCTTTGCCGCATACGACAGGGCGGCGCCCCATTGTCCGGCACCCGTCTCCGTCGTGACATTCGTTGTCCCCTCCTGCTTCGCATAATAGCACTGAGGCAGAGCGGAGTTGATCTTATGCGAGCCCAGCGGGTTCGTCGACTCATTCTTGAAATAGATATGTGCGGGAGTCCCTATCGCCTTCTCCAGCTCATAGGCGCGCACCAGGGGCGTAGAGCGATAGAACTTATATTTCTCGAGCACCTCCTCCGGGATATCGATCCACCGGTGCTCCATGTCCAGTTCCTGTTTCGAGCACTCCTCCGGGAAGATATGAGCCAGGTCCTGCCATGTCAAAGGCTGTTTCGTTGCCGGATGAATCGGTGGCAACGGTTTGTTAGGCATATCCGCCAGGATATTATACCACTGTGTAGGAATCTCACTCTCAGGAAGGATAAATTTCTTTTGTCTTGTCATTTGTCTGAATGTTTTTGGTTATTTAGTCTAGTTGTTCGTATTTGGAATTATTGGATTTAAACTCAGGAACGATCTCCTTCATCTTCTTCACCGTCGCCATATCGTCATACTCCTTGGAGATGGCTATCAGCTCGTCGATATCCTTAGCCGCCTGCTCATAGTCATACTCCCGTACCTGGGCGATACGTATCTTCTTATGGAATGTCGGTTTGGTATTCTCCGCCTCGCTGAGCACCTCCTCATAGAGTTTCTCACCCTCACGGAGCCCCGTATACTCGATCTTCACGTTCTTCGCCCCCGATAGTTTGATCATACGGGCAGCCAGGTCAGCGATACGCACCGGTTTTCCCATGTCGAAGACGAAGATCTCACCGCCATTACCCTTCGTGCCAGCCTCCAGCACCAGTTTACAAGCCTCAGGGATGAGCATGAAGAAGCGGATGATGTCAGGATGTGTCACCGTCACCGGTCCACCGTTCTTGATCTGTTCCTTGAACAACGGTATCACACTGCCGTTAGAGCCCAGCACATTACCGAAGCGAGTCGTCACGAACTGAGTCAGCGGCTCACTTTGTTTATTCTTCATCTGTTCCAGTTTCAGCTTACGGTCCAGCGACTGTACGTAGATCTCACAGATACGTTTCGAGCAACCCATCACATTCGTGGGGTTCACCGCCTTGTCCGTAGAGATCATCACGAATTTCTTCACCCCGTATTTCACTGCCATATCGGCGATCACCTTGGTACCGTAGATATTGTTCAGCACCGCCTCCGAGGGGTTATCCTCCATCATCGGCACATGCTTATAGGCAGCGGCATGGAACACATAATCCGGACGGAACGTCCTGAAGAGGGCATCCATACGGTTCTGACGACTGATACTTGTCACGATGGTCTCCGCCTTGACCTCCGGGAAGTCCTTCGCCATCATCAGACGGATATCATGCTGGGGAGTCTCCGCCTGGTCAATGAGCACCATGGCAGCAGGTTTAAACTTAGCCACCTGTCGCACCATCTCCGAGCCGATAGAGCCAGCGGCACCGGTGATCAGCACCTTCTTACCCGTCAACAGCTCCTCGACCGACTTCAGGTCCACGCTGATCTCCTCACGGGGTAACAGATCCTCCACGCTGACCTCCTTCAGTTGCAGGTCATTCATGTTCGACTCAGTTCCCTCGACATTCATTTCCTTGGCAACTTGCGCCAGGAATATTTTCAGTCCGGCACCGATAAAGATATCCTGTAGCTCCTGGTTATTCTGGAAGTCCTGGATACGGAGAGGCGACACCAGGATACCCTCGATACCTTTATCTTTGATGATTTTCGTGAAATCGTCATGAGTCGAATATACCTTCTCGCCCATCAGTCGGAAGTGCTTGGCATGCTCATCATGAGAGATGAATCCACACAACTGGAATTTCCTGGGCGTCTGACTACGGATCATCTTCGCAAGACCGACACCTCCCGACATCGCCCCATAGATCAGAACCCGCATGGCACGCTTGTCTGAGAAGGTAACGTCATAGAGTGTCTTCACCAAGATGCGTGAGGCCCACATCATCAGGGTAGCGATAAAGAAGGTGAGGCATGTCTCCGTCAGTGACAGGATACCGACCTCCGGTACCTTCCATATATCCAGCAGGTACATGACAACCACGGAGAGGACGAGTCCCACGAGGTTACCCCATGCGACCTTCGTCAAGTCCACGAATGACGAATAGCGCACAATACCAGAATACGTATGGAACAAGCGGAAGCCCACCCAGCTCAGGGCGATATAGATCAGAAGGGTGTTCAGCACATTGAAACGGTGCTCCACCAACGCATTGGTCTTGTTAAACAGCCAATACGAGAAGATACCCGACAAGAGCATCAAGAAGCAGTCAAACAGGAAGATACACCAATACGGTAGTGAGTTCTTTTTGAAATACCAACTAACTATTTTATAAAATGGATTCATAGCGCTTTCCTTAATATTCGGTTGCAAAAGTAATATTTTTTTCGCAATGTTCCAAATTTATTCCTCACTATTTCAACCTCCCCTCATCGATTAGGTCACACAGATCCTGTAGATCCCCCAGATCTCTTTGCCACATCTCAAAAAATTATTCAATCCTGCGGACTCCTTTAATCTCAGGTAGAATACAATATTACAGCACTCTAATTAGATGTTAGATAAACGATGGATGAAGGATGATGTCTGAAATAAGATGTAATCACTAACCGCTAACCTCTCAATGCGCCAGCTTGAATAATTTTTTGAGATGGTTTGGGATGTAACATCATCGAAAAGATGATGCAAGCTCACAGGGGGACTGTCCTAGGTTGTTAAGTTAGCATACCATTTTATGCTATATTTTTAACCACATTCATTCTTTTAATGGAGGGGTTTGGCAATAAGTTGTCCCCTCTCCATTTCTTGATGTCGGTAATGGTAGTTCTGGCAAGCAAATGGCTGACGTTAAAATTTCTACAGTCATCAATTGTGCTGACTTTGAGTGACAGCGGAATCAATAGCACAAGTGGTGTGTATCCGTTGTTCTTGTTGGGTGACATCCTTGCTTTGAAACATCCGAATGTCGACTCGATGATGTCTGAGGTTATGTT
>NZ_FOWK01000004.1 GCF_900115435.1 Prevotella sp. tf2-5 | reverse complement strand
CGGTCAGTGGCACAATGGCGGTCGCATTGCCCAGAAGGCTTCTCTGATGGATGTTGATATTGAGAACAATATCTGGGTAGACTGTGCGACGGAGGGTTCTGGTATCTTGCGCCGTATCTTGGCGGGCAAGAACACCGACAATCTGAAGTCTGCTGTAGTAAATAACAATACTTGGATATTGAACGGTACTGCAGAGGACGCTACTTCTTACAATAAGACGGAGGGTGTTGACATTGCTACCGCTCCAGTCTTCGCAGACGCCGCCAACGGTGACTTCACCCTCGGTGACTGCGCTCAGTATACAGCCCAGACAGGTGACCCACGCTGGATCGAAGAAGAGCCTGCTAAGTTCTACATCATTGGTGACATGAATGACTGGAGTCTTACATCTATGACGGAGATGACGTTCAATGCAGAGACTCAGGCTTATGAGTATGAATATGCTCCAGCAACTGCTGCTGCATTTGCATTCTCTGACGTAGCTACATCTGAAAGCTGGGATGACTTTAATGCAAATCATCGCTACGCTATTGGTGAGGGCGATCAGGATGCAAAACTCAACGAGACTGTTGATTTGAAGAAGGTTAATGGTGCTATCTTGCTGGCTGCTGGTACTTATAAGATTAGCGTTGCCAAGGATAAGTCAACTGTTACCATTACTGGTGAGGTTACTCCTCCAACACCTGTTACTGTAGATAAGCTCTATATCATGGGTACTGGCACTCCTAAGGAATGGGGAGGCACTACTGAGTTAACATTCAACGAGACTACTCAGGCATTCGAGTATGAAGCAACTGTTACTACAGAGGATACTTACCTGACCTTCGGTGATGCAGAGTTTACCAGCTGGTCTGACTTCAATGGTAAGCACCGCTATGCTCCTGGTGAAGGTAATACTGAGGCTGTTGTGGATGCAGAGGTACAGCTTGTTCTTGTCAATGATGGTAATGTACTTCTGAAGACTCCTGGTACTTATAAGATCAGTGTTACTAAGGATCTGAAGATGACCATCACCACTGGTGGTACTGGCATCAACAGTATCTATGTAGACGGTGTATCTGGTGACATCTTCAGCGATGGCAAGCCAGTTTACAACCTGAGCGGACAGCGTGTCTTCAAGGGCTATAAGGGTGTCGTTATTAAGAACGGTAAGAAGATCGTTGTTAAGTAATTAATCCCTCTACAATAATAAGAAGTGGCAACTCTGAAAAGGGTTGCCATTTCTTTTTCTACTTGTTTTGTTTGCCAGTTATGATTTTTTGATTATCTTTGCAAGTGATATCTGCCAAAATAGATAACTACTCAAAAACTATGTACGTACGAAAACTGTTATTATTTGTCTGGGCATGGTGTCTGTCGCTTTCTATGGAGGCGAAGGATATCTATGTGTCCACATCGTTCCATGAGCCCGCCACCGAGGGCTTGCGTTTCATATACAGCTATGATGGTGTGAGATGGGACTCCATCCAAGGGGTGTTCCTGCATCCGGAAGTGGGAACGCAGAAGGTAATGCGTGACCCCTCTGTCGTGAAAGGTCCTGACGGTACGTTCCATCTGGTATGGACCAGTTCATGGCGTGGTGACCGTGGCTTCGGCTATGCGTCATCAAAGGATTTGATACACTGGACTCCTCAGCGGTTTATCGATACAGGGATGGAGGAGTCGACGGTGAACACGTGGGCTCCAGAACTGTTTTATGACGATGTGAAGAAACAGTTCCTGATTGTATGGGCATCGTGTGTGCCGGGAAAGTTCCCCGACTATCAGGAGGATCATAAGAACAACCACCGCCTGTATTACATGACGACGAAGGACTTCAAGTCGTTCTCGAAGGCACAGCTCTTCTATGACCCCGGTTTCAGTGCTATCGACGCGACTTTGGTGAAGCGGGGAGCGAATGACTATGTGATGGTGGTGAAGGATAACTCCCGTCCGATGCGTAATATCAAAGTCGCTTTCGGCAAGTCGCCATACGGTCCGTGGAGTGCTGCCTCGGAACCTTTTACGGAACAGTTTACCGAAGGACCGTCGACGGCAAAGGTGGGCGACTGGTGGTATATCTACTATGACAGTTATCGCTATAAGATATATGGTGCCCATCGCACCAAGGACTTCAAGACCTTCCAGAACCAGACGGGTAGTGTCAGCTTTCCCGTAGGACATAAGCATGGCACGGTGTTTCTTGCCGACGAGCAACTAGTGGAGGGACTCATCAAATATAACCGTGACGTGGTACACTATAGCGGTAGTACCATCGCCCGTCCGGAACGGCATGACGGTGGACTGAAACCTGTTGTCGGTGTTCATACCATCCAGACGATGCGAGGGGCTAAACCTTGGACCTACAACCACCAACCAATGATGGCGTATTGGAACGGGAAGTTCTATATGCACTATCTGACTGATCCCCGTCATGAGCATGAGGCACCAGGTAAGACCATGCTGCAAACCTCCACGGACGGCTATCGATGGAGTACACCAGTGGAGCTCTTTCCGGAATACGACGTGCCAGAGGGATGGACGAAAGAAGGAAGGGACTTCCCGCCAGCCCATCACCTGAAGGCGGTGATGCACCAAAGGGTAGGGTGGTACGTCTATAAAGGTGAAAGTTCAAAGTTGAAAGTTGGAAGTGAGAGGTTATTGGCTGTGGGTAACTATGGTATCTGTCTCACTATCAAGGATGACCCCAACGACGGTAATGGTATCGGCAGGGTAGTCCGTGAGATCAAAAAGGACGGCACCTTCGGTCCGATATACTTTGTCTATTATAATCATGGCTTTAGTGAGAAGAACACCGACTTCCCTTATTATAAGAAATCAAAGGATAAGGGTTTTGTCGCCGCTGTCGATGCCATGCTTGCCGACCCCATGCAAAGGATGCAGTGGGTGGAGGAGGCTGACCGCAACGATCCTTTGATACCTTTGAACAAACCGTATAAGGCATTCAGTGGCTATACGCTTCCAGACGGTCGGAAGGTGGCATTGTGGAAACATGCCGTTACCAGTCTTTCTGCCGATGGTGGTCATACCTGGCGACAGGTTGATATCAACGGGAAGTCAGGTTGTGACCGTGCTCCCGGTTTCGTTAACTCGAATGCGAAGATATGGGGACAGCGGTTGACAGACGGAACCTATGCTACCGTCTACAACCCCTCGGAATATCGTTGGCCTCTCGCTATCTCACTCAGTAAGGAAGGCTTGGAGTATACAACCCTCTCACTGATTCATGGTGAGGTGACTCCCCTCCGTCATGGTGGTCAGTATAAGAGCTATGGTCCGCAATATGTCCGGGGCATACAGGAGGGTAATGGTATCCCTAAAGACAGCGACTTGTGGGTTACCTATTCTAATAATAAAGAGGATATGTGGGTGTCGCGCATCCCCGTCCCTGTTCGTCTGAACGCCACCACTCATGCTAAACCGTTTGGCAACCTCACAAGGGGACAGTCCCCTTGTGAGGGACGGCTCACAGAGGGACAGTCCCCTTGTGAGGTCAGCGACCTGACAGACTGGAACCTGTATATACCGCAGCTATGTCCTGTCACACTGAAGGATGGTTGGCTGAGTCTCTACGATAGTGACCCCTACGACTATGCGAAGGTGGAACGTGTGATTCCTAATACGAAAGAGCTTGAGGTGGAGTTCGACCTGAAGACGGCGCAGAATACTCATGGGGAGTTGGATATCGAGTTCATGGATGATGGTGGGAATGTGTGTTCCCGCATCGTGGTGGACTCCACAGGAGTGATTCGTGTGAAAGGTGGTGCCCGTTATGCAACCCTGCTCAAGCATTATGAGGCAGGAACAACCTATCATATCAAGGCAGTACTTTCCTCCTCATTGCATCGTGCCGTCTATTACCTGAACGGCAAGAAAGCCTGTGAGCGACAGTTTGACACACCAGTGGAGAGTATTAGCCGTATCGTGTTCCGTACCGGGATGCCTTTCGACAAGCCCGATTATAACACACCAGCAGACCAGGACTTCGATATGCCGCGTGCCGATGAACTCGACCCTGCGGTAGGTTATCATATTGCCAATGTCACCTCCCGTCCTGTTGACGATAGTGTCACTGCTGTCCTCGACTATGACGACTATGCACACTATGCCGACTATTTCAACACGATGGAGGATGAGAATATCGTCACTACCATCCCCAATGCACAATCGTCAGCATGGATGCGTGAGAATATTCCCTTGTTTGACTGTCCGCAGGAGAACTTCCGTGAGATGTTCTACTACCGCTGGTGGACCTTGCGTAAGCATATCAAGAGGACTCCCGTGGGCTATGGTATGACGGAGTTCCTCGTGCAACGCTCCTATGCCGACCGTTACAACCTCATTGCTTGTGCCATCGGTCACCATATCATGGAGAGCCGCTGGTTGCGTGACACTACCTATCTGCACCAGATACTCCGTACCTGGTATTACGGTAATGACGGACAACCGATGACGAAGATGAATAAGTTCTCGTCATGGAACCCTGCCGCCGTACTGGAGATGTGGAAGGTTCAAGGGGATACAACCTTTATGCTGGGATTGAAGCCACGACTGGAAGAGGAGTATGCACGCTGGGAGCGTACCAACCGTCTTGCCAATGGACTCTACTGGCAGGGTGACGTACAGGACGGTATGGAGGAGAGTATCAGTGGTGGTCGTAAGAAACAGTATGCCCGTCCGACGATTAACAGCTATATGTTCGGCAATGCCAAGGCACTGTCGTTTATGAACAGCCTGACAGGAGAGACGGCGAAGGTAAAGACCTATCAGCAGAAAGCGGACACCTTGAGGAACCTCATCGAGACCAAGTTGTGGAATGAGCAACAGCAGTTCTTTGAGACTCACCGTGGTGACTCGTCGGCAAACGTTCGTGAGGCGATAGGCTATATCCCTTGGTATTTCAACCTGCCGGCTGCTGGCTCGAAATATGACGTTGCCTGGCAGCAGCTCCTTGACGAGAAAGGATTCTCCGCACCCTATGGTCTGACAACGGCAGAGCGCCGTCATCCTCTCTTCCGCAGTCATGGCTTCGGCAAGTGTGAGTGGGATGGCGCCGTCTGGCCCTTCGCCACTTCACAAACGCTGACGGCATTGGCTAACTATATTGAGAACGGTAATCCCACATATACCAATACCTTCTTCCGTCAGATGGAGCTCTATGTGGAGTCACAGCATCACCGTGGACGACCATATATCGGGGAATATCTCGATGAGACGAACGGTGCGTGGTTGATGGGTGACCGTGAGCGGAGTCGTTATTATAACCACTCCACCTTTAACGATCTGATGATTACAGGTATCTGTGGACTCCGACCGCAACAGGATGGTAGTATCGTGGTGAACCCACTCGTGCCGCAGGACAAATGGGACTACTTCTGTCTGGACGGTATCCGTTATCGTGGACATATCCTCACCATCCTCTGGGACAAGGACGGACAGCGTTATCACCAGGGAACAGGTCTAACCTTGATGGTAGACGGTAAGGTGGTGGCTCATCGTAAAGACATAGGTTTATTAAAATATGAATGATATGAAGAAATACATGTGGAGGGCAGTAGGAATCCTGCTTCTTACTTTTTACCTCTTACCTCTTACTTCTCAAGCACAAACCTACGAGAATCAGTTCCGCCGTCCAGTGAGTGACGTGATGCGGGATGTGGCAAAACGCTTTGACGTGAGGTTCAAGTTCGATGCGAATGTCGATACGGCAGGTGTGACACTGATGTATGCCGACTTCCGTATCCGTCCGTATTCGCTGGAGCAGACACTTGACAATATCTGTAAGCATTTCGACTGGAACTGGTGGAAGCAGTCGGGTAACCTCTATAAGATCAAGCGCTATGAGTATCCCCGTCGTCATGAGGACGAGGGACGACAGATGCTTGACTACCTGTCTTCCTTATATAATAATAAGGTGGAGTGGGAGGCTCGGCGAGACAGTCTTCGTCGTGAGGTACGCCAGCGTCTGGAACTGGATGCCTTCCTTGACTCATGTGTGTTGGTGAAGAATAAGAAAGGACAGATGGAACGTCCTGTGATTCTCTCTAAGATCCGTAAGCATGACGGTTATACCACGCAGAACATCTGTATAGAGCTGACACCAGGGCAGCATCTGTTTGGAACGATTTATACTCCGAGTTCTCGGAGTTCTCGGAGACATGCCCTCATCATCTGTCCTGACGGTCATTGGCCTATGCGCTACCGTAAGGATGAGCAACAACGACTGGGCACTTTGGCAAGGATGGGGGCAGTCTGTGTGGACTTCGACCTCTACGGCTGGGGTGAGAGTGAGAAGGAAGTGGGTGCCGAGGCACATCATACCAGTCGTGCACATGTCTATCAGGCAGCCTGTGGCTATATCCTGCTCGACTGGATGCTGACTCATCGTCAGGATATCGATACCAAGCGGGTCGGTGTGATGGGTGGTTCCGGTGGTGGCACACATACCGTATTGTTGTCTCTCTTGGATGACCGTGTGAGAGCATCTGCTCCTGTGGTGCATCTTGCCTCGCATTTTGATGGCGGTTGTCCTTGTGAGAGTGGCAAACCTGTACAACTCTCCGCCGGAGGGACCTGTGAACCGGAACTTGCTGCCGTCATGGCTCCCAAACCGATGCTTATCGTCTCCGACGGGGGCGATTGGACAAGTAGTGTTCCTACGTTGGAGTTCCCTTATCTGCAACGTGTCTATGGATTCTATGGAGCAAAGGATCAGGTGCGTAATGTCCATCTCCCCAATGAGCGTCATGACTTTGGGAAGAACAAACGAAATGCGGTCTATGATTTCTTCATTGATGTTTTCGGACTCGACCGTACGATGCTCGATGAGAATAAGATAGAGATAGAACCTGACGAACAACTCAAATCACTCTACAAATGAAACGCATTGTATTCACCATCCTCTTTACCGTATGCTACGTCTTTGCCGCAGCTCAATACAGACTGTGGTATGACCGTCCTGCACAGACCTGGACACAGGCATTACCCGTAGGTAATGGTGTGATAGGTGGAATGGTCTTTGGCACACCTGCCGTGGAGCATATCCAACTGAATGAGGAGACCATCTGGGCAGGACAACCTAACAATGTCATCAATCCCCAAGCCAAAGAGGCATTGCCAAAGGTACGCCAACTGATCTTTGAGGGAAAGTACAAGGAAGCACAGGACTTGGCGAATGCCAAGGTGATGCCCAATGCCGCTGGACAGAATATGGGCATGCCGTACCAACCCTTCGGCGATCTCTATATCGCCATGCCCGGACATGCGGACTATACAGGTTATGAACGCTGGCTGGACCTTGACAATGCTCAAAGCAGAGTGCGCTATACCGTGGATGGTGTGAGGTATGAGCGTGAGGTCATCACACCACTCGGTGACCATCCTGTCATTGCCATCCATCTGACGGCAAGTGAGAAGGGAAAGATCACGTTTACCGCTAATATGACTACTCCCCATGAGAATCCTCTGGTGGGGATGGATGGTGACGAGGCAACACTCTTAGGGGTGTCTTCCAAACACGAGGGACTGAAGGGCAAGGTTCGTTTCATGGGACGTCTTGCCGTACAGACGAAGGGTGGTAAACGGTCTGGCTCTAATGGCAATATCAGTGTGGTGGGGGCTGACGAAGCTACCATCTATCTTGCCATTGGTACTAATGTCAAGAGCTATAAGGATATCACCGGTGACGAGGTAGCTCAATCCCGCGAACGCCTGCATGGGGCTATGGCTTTGGGCTATGAGACTCTGAAGGACCAGCATGAGCGGACATACCATAAGTACTATGACCGTGTGAGACTTGACCTTGGTCCAGACCTCTATGCCAGCGTCCCGATGGATAAGCGCATCGAACAATTCTCCTCTCCTCAACAGGGGAGGAAAGGTGGGGGCTCCGACAATCACCTCGTTGCTACCTACTTCCAGTTCGGACGCTATCTGCTCATCTCCTCTTCCCAGCCCGACAATATGAACCCCGCAAACCTGCAGGGCATCTGGAATGATAAGTTGTTTCCCTCCTGGGATTCGAAATACACGACGAACATCAATCTGGAGATGAACTACTGGCCCTCTGAGGTCACTAACTTGACGGAGATGAACGAGCCGTTGTTCAAACTCATCCGTGAGATCTACGAGCAAGGTAAGAAAACGGCACGTGACATGTATGGTGCTGACGGGTGGGTCTTGCATCATAATACCGACCAGTGGCGTATCACCGGTCCTGTGGACCGTGCCCAGACGGGACTGTGGCCTGTTGGCGCGGCATGGCTCTGTCGTCATCTGTGGGAACATTATTTATATACGCAGGATAAGGACTTCCTCCGTCAGTATTTCCCTATCATGCTCGATGCCGCCCGTTTCTTTACACAGACTTTACAGAAGCACCCCACCAAAGGCTATCTGGTTGTCTGCCCAGGAGAGTCACCGGAGCATGGAGGAAAGGGACGCCCCACACCGCTGGATGCAGGTGTGACGATGGATAACCAGATCGTGACAGAGCTATATACCAATGTCTTGGCGGCAGCCAAGATTCTAGAAAATCTAGACCATCTAGAAAATCTAGATATTTTAGATACTATCCAATCCCAATTACCCCAGCTACCTCCCATGCAGATCGGACACTGGGGACAGTTACAGGAATGGCTTGATGACCTCGACGACCCCAAAGATGACCATCGCCATTTCTCCCATCTCTACGGTCTTTATCCCTCTAACCAGATATCACCATACCGTACCCCGGCATTTTGGCAGGCTGCAAGGAAATCTCTTGAGGCACGAGGGGATGTCTCTACCGGATGGTCCATGGGATGGAAGGTATGCTCATGGGCACGTCTCCTTGATGGAGAACACGCCTATAAGCTGATACAGGATCAGTTGACACTGACTGCTGACACCTTCCTCATCTTTGGTGCTGTCAAACAGACGGGTGGTACATATCCTAACCTGTTTGACGCTCATCCTCCCTTCCAGATAGATGGCAACTTCGGATGTACAGCCGGTATTGCTGAGATGCTGATGCAGAGCTACGACGGTTTTGTCTATCTGTTGCCGGCATTGCCAGGTGTCTGGAAGACAGGTAGTGTGAGGGGACTGGTGGCTCGTGGCGGTTTCGTGATTGACATCGACTGGAAGAATGGCAAACTGACAAAGGCTGTCGTTCATTCACGTCAAGGGGGCATCTGTCGTATCCGTTCGAATACGCCCCTGAAGGGTAAGGGACTGAGAAAGACGAAAGAAAAAGATATCTATGAGATAAAGACAATGGCTAATCAAGAATACACAATCTTTGAACTATGAAGAGACTATTGATGATAGGATGCCTCGTTGTACTGACGTTATCGGCAATGGCAGGCAAACCGTGGGAAAACGGGAAATTGAAAGTGTCGGATAATCAGCGTTATCTGCAGTTTGAGAATGGACAACCCTTCTTCTGGCAGGGTGAGACAGGATGGCTGTTGCCGGAACGACTCGACCGTGCGGAGGCAGCATGGTATCTGCAACGCTGTCGGGAGGCAGGTTATAACGTAGTACAGATACAAGTCATTGACGGGGTTCCTGCCTATAATATCTATGGGCAGCCCTCGAATATTGACGGGTGGAATATGGATATCTTCAAGAAAGCCTCTCCTAAACAGGGGAGGTTGGAGAGGTCTCCTGCTTATTCCTATTGGGACCACCTGGACTATATCATCAACCTTGCCGAGCAGAACGGTATCTATATCGGTATGGTTTGTATCTGGGGAGGACTGGTCAAGGAAGGAAAACTGAGTGTGGAGGATGCTAAGAAATATGGTGCGTTCCTCGCCAACCGCTACAAGAACAATCCCAATATCATCTGGATGATGGGTGGTGATATCCAGGGTGATATCAAACCAGAGGTGTGGAATACGCTGGCAACGACTATCAAGTCGATAGACAAAGACCATCTGATGACGTATCATCCCCGTGGACGCTATACCTCTGCCAAGTGGTGGGCGAAGGCACCGTGGATAGACTTCCATACCTTCCAGAGCGGTCATCGTAAATATGGACAGCGCATGGGGAATGCCGACTATCCTATTCCTGACAATACGGAGGAGGACAACTGGATGTATGTCGACTCCACATGGGCTTATAAACCCATCAAACCAGTGTTGGACGCTGAACCCAGCTATGAGGATATCCCCATGGGACTGCATGACAAGAACGAGGCTCGCTGGCAGGCATGGGATGTGCGCCGTTATGCTTATTGGAGTGTGTTTGCAGGCAGTTGCGGACATACCTATGGTCATAATGCCATCATGCAGATGCTGAAACCGGGTTATCCCACCAGCTATGGGGATGCCGGAGATGTGAAGACCTGGTACCAGGGACTCAACGACCCGGGATTCAATCAGATGAAATACCTGAAGCAATTGATGTTGTCTTTCCCTTATTTCGAGCGTGTACCTGACCAAAGCATCATCCAGGAGAATAGGACAAAGTATGACCGTCTCATAGCTACCCGTGGGAATGATTATCTGATGGTGTATAATTACACGAGTCGTATCATGAAACTCGACCTGACGAAGATATCGGGTGATAAGAAAAATGTATGGTGGATGAATGCCGGTACAGGAGAGTTGCGCTATTTAGGGGAATACGATTCCAAGGTGCTGACATTCCGTATGCATAAGAAAGGAACAGGAATCGAAGACGGTGTGCTGATTGCTGTTGATGCCTCGAAAGACTATCTGCAGAAAGACCAGACGCAGGTCTCTGATATGTCACTCTCAGGAAAAGCAAGGGACTTAAATGAGTAAACGATGAGAAGGTGTATTTATGGGCTATTACTGATGCTCCTGGCATTGCCGGTAGGTGCTGCTAAGAAGAAGGTGGCGATGCCTGGTGTGAGTGTGACGAACCTCACCGTGGAGAATCTGAAGCGGCCACTGGGTATAGATACCGCGGAGCCCCGTTTCTCCTGGCAGATAACGAGCGACCAACAGGATGTCCGTCAGACTGCCTATCAGATTGTCGTATGTGACGACCATGGAGAGGTGTGGAACTCGGGCAAGGTGGATAGTGACCAACAGCTTTGGCTCCCATACGCCGGCAAGAGATTACAAAGCAACACCACCTGTACTTGGAAGGTGAAGGTATGGACAACTGCCGGGGAATCAGCATGGAGCAGTGATGAGCGTTTCAGTGTCGGTCTGTTGCATGAAGGTAAATGGAGTGGCTACTGGATAGGGTTGGAGCGTCTGATGCCGGGTGAGGAACGTGGTTTCCACACACGGATGGCAGCACGTTATCTGCGAAAGGAGTTCTCACTGAAGGACAAACCCGTAAAACGTGCCACCGCTTATGTGGCAGGCATCGGACTGCATGTGTTTTATGTCAACGGCCAACGGATGGGTGACGGGGTGTTGCAACCAGTACCTTCCGACTATCGCAAGACCATCTATTACAATACCTATGATGTGACCTCTCACTTCTTACATCATACCCCAAACATCTGCCTTGGCATCGTCTTGGGCAACGGTCGACTTTTCCCTATGCAGCAACACAAGCCCTATAAGATTCATTCCTTTGGCTATCCCAAGTGCCGCATCAACGTCATCGTGGAATATACAGATGGAACTACCCAGCGCCTGCAGACCGACGATAAGGGATGGAAGGTGACAGCCGATGGTCCCATCCGCGCCAACAACGAGTACGATGGTGAGGAATATGATGCTCGCATGGAGATGAGAGGCTGGAGTGAGGTAGGCTTCGATGACTCGAAATGGATGAAAGCAGAACGCACGGATATCCCTCAGGCTTATCTGCGTAGTCAGATGACACCGGGCATGAAGGTGTTACAGCAGATCAACCCACAGTCGCTGAACGGTCGTATCGTGGATGTTGGTCAGAATATCGCAGGTTGGTTGAAGGTACGTGTCCGTGGTCAGAAAGGTGACACCATCCGTATCGTCTATGCGGAAAAACTGAATAATGACGGTTCACTGTACCGGGAGAATTTCCGTAATGCCCGTTCGACAGACATCTATGTATGCAATGGTGAGGAAGGAAAGGAAGGACGTTGGTGGACACCAGCCTTCGTCTATCATGGTTTTAAGTATGCTGAGGTTATCGGACTGAAAGACTGTCATAAAGACGACTTCGTCGCGGAGGTGGTCGCTGACGAGATGTCGTCGACAGGACAGTTTGAGTGCTCTGACCCCGTCTTGACCCAGTTGATGCGTAATGCATGGTGGGGGGTCCTGGATAATTACAAAGGGATGCCTGTTGACTGTCCGCAACGTGACGAGCGACAGCCTTGGCTGGGTGACCGTACCGTAGGGTCGCTGGGTGAGAGCTTCCTTTTCAACAACGAGCGACTCTATACCAAGTGGATGCGTGACATCTGCGAGGCTCAGCGTACGGACGGATGTGTTCCTGATGTGGCACCGGCCTTCTGGAATTATTACTCAGACGATGTGGCATGGGCTGCCGCGCTACCTTTCACTTGTGATATGCTGTGGCGCCAGTATGGTAACAAACAACCCATCATGGACAGCTATCCCTATGTCAAGAAATGGGTACAGCATATCATCGAGGAATATAGTAAGGATGGTATTATCCATTGTGGTAAGTATGCCGACTGGTGTGTGCCGCCAGAGAGTCTGGAACTCATCCACTCTGCGGATCCCAGTCGTAAGACGGATGTGACTCTTATCTCAACGGCATATATCATCCGCACCATGCAGCTGATGGAGCAGTGGGGGTGTGAAGCCGACTATTGGCGACCTCTCCGCGAACAGATGATAACGGCATTCAACAAGCAATTCCTGACAGTTAAGAAAGGCACGTCACCGGCTCCTGGTCATGTGCTCTATCCTGACTCTGTGTTCTACGCCAACAATACCGCCACAGCTAATCTGCTGGCACTGTCGTTTGGTATCGTACCAGAGGAATATCGTGTGGAGGTGATGAAGAATGTGGTGGAGAACATCATCATCAAGAATAACGCCCACGTACCCTGTGGTGTTATCGGAATCTCCTGGTTGTTGCGTGGACTCAGTGACAACGGGTTCAGTGACATCGCCTATATGATAGCCACACAGAAGAGTTATCCCTCATGGGGCTATATGGCAGAGAATGGTGCCACCACCATCTGGGAACTGTGGAACGGCAACACGGCATCACCTAAGATGAACAGCGGTAACCACGTCATGCTCCTCGGTGACTTGCTCACCTGGTGTTACCAGTATGTAGGCGGTATCCGACAAAAAGATAACGCGTATAAGCACATTGTGCTTAAACCAACGTTCTCTATACAAGACTGCTCGTGGGCAAATGTAAGTTATGATTCTCCCTATGGTACGGTGACCAGTCATTGGAAAAAGACATTGCAGCATGTGGAGTGGGATGTCACCATTCCTTGTAACACCATTGCCGATGTCTGTCTACCCGATGGTACCGTTAGACAGGTAGGTTCTGGTAAATATCATTTCTCTTGCGACATACCTACCGCCTCATCCGCCATCACGAAGGATGAGTTCCTATATGAACAGGCTCCATTCCCACAATGCCATGCTGCTACTATCGTGGAAACGAAGAAAGGTGATCTCGTAGCTACTTACTTTGGGGGAAAACATGAGCGTCATCCTGACGTATGTATCTGGGTGAGTATTAAAAAGAAAGGACAACAGGAGTGGAGCAAACCTATCCTCGCGGCTGACGGGGTCTTTACATTAGGTACAGCTTATGCGGAGATCGCTGGTATCACCACTGAGAGTACACCAGCTTCTGAAGGTCCTGCATGCCAAGGTCGCACATCAGCTCATCAAAGACGAAAGGCATGCTGGAATCCTGTCATCACAGAGATGCCCAATGGTGAGTTGTGGCTGTTCTTTAAGGTGGGTCTGAAGGTGTCAGATTGGAGTGGATGGCTTTGTAAGTCGAAGGACGGAGGACGTACATGGAGCGACAAGGAACCGTTACCCAAAGGATTCCTGGGACCTATTAAGAACAAACCTGAAATCATTGATGGTCGTCTGTTATGTCCGTCGAGTACGGAGGATAATGGTTGGAAGTTCCATATGGAAATATATGATATCGCTCGAAAAGAGTGGAAGTATGTAGGTCCTGTTAAAGCGGAACTAGCCATGCGTACAGAAGATATGAAAGCTCCCGTCACGAAGAGTGAGAAAGAGGATATCGAAGCCCCGGATGCTGGTGGTAAGGCAACTGAAGACGGTCGTCATCCCATTGACTGTATCCAGCCCTCTATCCTAAAGTTAAAGGACGGTCGTCTGCAGGTCCTGATGCGTACCCGTAACGGTAAGATAGCGACGTCGTTCTCCAGCGATAATGGAGATACATGGAGCAACGTAACCCTGCTAGATGTACCCAATAACCAGAGTGGCACCGATGCTGTCACACTTCAGGATGGTCGTCATGTACTTATCTATAATGACTTTGCCACACTGCCAGGAACGAAAAAGGGTGTCCGCACACCACTTTCCATTGCCATCAGTAGTGATGGTACCCATTGGCATCATGCCCTAACCCTCGAAGACTCTCCAATTAGTCAGTATTCCTATCCTTCCATTATCCAGGGCAAGGATGGTAAACTGCATGCCGTCTATACTTGGCGGCGTCTGCGTGTCGCATATAAAGAAATTGACTTGAATAAACTTAAATAATCATGTATAGCACATTCTACAAGAAAGCAGTGGTGGTGTTGGCATTATTCACATGCCATCTCTCACTCTTTGCTTCCGAAACATCGGTGGCAGGTCTTTTCCCGATAGCCAACAGTGGTCGTATCATTTATAACTTCAACGAGGGATGGCATTTCCTATTGGGGGATGCCGCAGGTGCTGAGGCTGTCGACTTTGATGACGCTGCCTGGGAGATGGTCTGTGCTCCTCATACGGTACGTTTGGAACCCTCTGAGGTCAGTGGTTGTCGTAACTATCAGGGTGTCTGCTGGTATCGTAAGAAGTTCGTGGTACCTGCTGATATGCAAGACAAGGAGATAACCGTTCATTTTGAGGCTGTCATGGGTAAACAACAGGTCTATGTGAATGGTCGACTCGTCAAGGAGCATCTTGGTGGTTATCTGCCGATTACCATTGACTTGTCGAAGGAGGGTGTGAAGGCTGGTGACAAATGTCTGATAGCTGTCAGGGCAGATAATAGTGATGACAAGAACTATCCTCCTGGCAAAAAACAGACGCAGTTGGACTTTGCCTATCATGGTGGGATGTACCGTGATGTGTGGTTGATCGGTAAGTCACCGGTTCATATCACTGACCCCATCGAGCGGGGACAGGTGGCTGGTGGCGGTGTATTCCTCCATTATGATCGTATCTCGGAGAAGTCTGCCGACATTTTTGTCGATGTGGAAGTAGAGGGAAAGGGTAGTGTCACCGTCATTGCCAACATCAAGGATGCGAAGGGACGGCTTGTCAGAACACTCAAAGCGTCTAAAAAGATAGTATCGTCTTCCGTCTTCCATCTGACATCCTCCATCACCACTCCTCATCTGTGGTCTCCCGAGGATCCTTATCTCTACCAGGTAGAGATTCTGGTGATGCAGGGTAAGACTTGTGTGGACGGTGGTATGCTACGTGCCGGTATCCGTAAGGCGGAGTTCCGTGGGAAGGATGGGTTCTGGTTGAACGGCAAACCTTACCATCAGTTGATTGGTGGCAACCGTCACCAGGACTTTGCCTATGTGGGTAACGCGTTACCGAACTCCCAGCAGTGGCGTGACGCGAAACGGTTGAGGGATGCTGGAATGACGATCATCCGTGCGGCTCACTATCCTCAGGACCCGTCGTTCATGGACGCCTGTGATGAACTGGGACTTTTTATTATCGTTCCCACTCCTGGTTGGCAGTATTGGAATAAGGATCCGCAGTGGGGGGAGATGGTGCATCAGAACACTCGTGATATCATCCGTCGTGACCGTAACCATCCCTCTGTGTTGATGTGGGAGCCGATCTTGAATGAGACCCGTTATCCGGAGGATTTTGCCATGAAGGCGTTACAGATTACCCGTGAGGAGTTTCCTTATGAGGGACGTCCCGTGGCTGCGGCGGATCTGAACTCGGCTGGGGTCAAAGAACATTATGATGTGCTCTACGACTGGGCTGATAATATCGGAAAGGGTACGTTGGACACTGACAAGTGTGTCTTCACCCGTGAGTGGGGTGAGTATGTCGATGACTGGTATGCGCATAATGCCATCAACCGTGCTGCCCGTAGCTGGGGAGAACAGGCTCAGGTGACTGCCGCACTTTCTCTTGCTGATACCTATGGGATGATGTATCGCGGACAACGTCAGTTTATCGGTGGTTGTCAGTGGCATCCCTTCGACCATCAGCGTGGGTATCATCCTGATGCATATTTAGGTGGTATCTATGATGCTTTCCGTCAGAAGAAATATGCCTTTGAGATGTTCCGCTCCCAGAAGCAGGGTGACCCGATGGTGTTTATCGCTCATGAGATGACTCAGTTCTCGGATAGTGACGTGGTCGTGTTCAGTAATTGCGACAGTGTCCGTCTGACCGCTTTTGATGGATGGAAGACAGAGACACGCCCTGTGGTTCATCAGCCGGAGGGAACTCCTAATACACCTATTGTCTTTAAGGGCTTCTGGAATTTCTGGAAGGCGCGTGAGCAGAGCTATACCAACCGTCGTTGGCAGAATGTGAAACTGGTGGCACAGGGTATCAAGGACGGCAAGGTGGTCTGTGAGCAGACGAAGATGCCATCCCGTCGTAGTACGAAGATACGCCTATATGCTGACGAGATGGGTAAACAGTTGGTTGCCGACGGCTCTGACTTCATCGTTGTCGTTGCGGAGATAACGGATGATAATGGTAATGTGCGTCGTCTGGCTCGTGAGCAGGTCATGTTCTCTGTTGAGGGCGAGGGCAGCATCATCGGTGATGCGTCTATTGCCGCCAATCCCCGTCTGGTGGAGTGGGGAAGTGCTCCCTGTCTGGTTCGCAGTACTCATCGTGCTGGTAAGATCCGCATCATAGCGCGTCCTGCCTTCGAGGGTGTCCACGCTCCCAGTGCTGACACGCTGGAGATCGTGAGTGTACCTTATGAGATGCCTGTATGTAATGGGGTCTATCAACCTTCTAAGCAGCTGTCAAGACCGTCATTGTCTGGTCGTACAGACTCTCCGCAAAGTGGTATGTCCGACGAGCAACGCCGCAGGGAACTGGAGGAAGTGGAGAAACAACAGCAAGACTTTGGCATAGAACATTAATAGCTTTTTATTCCCGTAGATGGCTCTCAAAAAAAATCTCTTAATGTTTTGTGATGTTAAATAAAAATTGTAATTTTGCCTTGTCTAGAATTAACTTAAATAATTAAAAAGAAAAGATTTATGAAAACTTTAAAACATTTGTCTATGATGCTGATGCTGGCGATAGCAGCTTTTGGCATGGCTTCTTGTGGTGATGACGATTCAAAAGACTCAGGTAGTTTGCTTGGATATTGGTATATGGAAGAGGAAAGTAATTACTATCTGATTTATAATTTTTCAAATACAACACTAACCGGTGCTGAGTTATGGAAGGACAATGGTAAATGGTGGAAAGAATATCTTGGCACAATAGATTATACTGTTAAAGGGAATCAGATTACTATTAATGGTTTAACTGGTACATATTCTATTAAGGGTAATACGCTTACACTTTCTTCTGAAGGTGAAACACGTATATTTCATCGTATGACTTCTGAAATGCAGAATAATTTCGATCAAGCGACACCGATCTTTAAAGAATAATACAACAATACCAGACGGAGACAGTGATTTCTGTTTCTTGAAAAACTACTCCCCTTCTCCCTTTTTCTTCTGAAATGCCGATGTACAGGGCGTTCAAAGATGGGAGTAGGGGAGTATCCATTATCTCCTATGAGTGATACCAGGCATCATTATAGGGGTATAACAGATACTGGAATACCCCTATAACAGATACTGGAACAAGGTGAAGGAGATACTGGAGCAAGCCTTCGCAGATACTGGGATCTCTCGCATTACAGATTACAGATTACAGTTTGCGATTTCAGATTTCAGATTTCAGTTTTCAGTAAGCGTTTTGACAGTTGACAGTTTATCATTTGACCGGATTTTTAAACAAATAACAAATAACAGTTAGCGAAAAGGAGGAAACAGTCTCAGTCTCAGAATCTCAGTAAGCGAACGAACGAACAGCGAACAGTTTACTAAAGTAAAATCAAACCTAAAATTCTATATATTATATTATTATATATATATTATATATAATATATATATAATAAAATTAGTTGTCAACATTTTTAGGCAAATGGAATAACTGTTCAACTGTTCGTTCGTTCGCTTTAAAAACTGAGATTCTGAGACTGAGACTGCCATTACCATACGGAAAAGGTTGACACCCTACTCTGGGAATCATTGACGCTTTTACTAAGAACGTTGACGCTTACCCTGGAAAAGTTGACTCTCACTAATTGTCAACTGTCAAACTGTCAAATTCACTTACTGAAAACTGAAATCTGAAATCAATCATTGAAAACCGAATCAGAAAATCGGAACTGTTATTTGTTAACTGTTATGCAAACTGTAATCTGAAATGCACAATGATACATTTTCAGAATTATATAATATTAAAATATTATATAATTTATATATTGTACAGACAGTGTCTTGCCCCTAACCTCCCACTAAAAATACCGCAAACCTCGATAAATAAAGGACGCAAGACCAGTTGGAGGTTGTCAGAACCTCCCACTAACGTCCAACCCACTTCCCGTTAGAGGTTAGTGAGAGGCTAGTTAGAGGTTAGAACAACCTCCAACTGCCCACAAACGCCCTGTACATCGGCGTTTCAGAAGAAAACAGTTGGAGGTTAGGGGTTATTATAAAAATATGCAAATCCAAGAGTTAGTAACCACTTTCAATTCTCAGGTGCAAAACCGAGGCTGGTCAAGTATGCGTGCCTATCATGACCAGGCACTCATTGACGAGTTCCAACGGCGAGGCATCAATGTCTCTGTCGTCAGCGATGGTAAAACCATATCCTTCGCTCATCCTGTCCGATACGACTTGTTGGAAAACAAACTAGTCATCAGATAGAACCTATTAAAAAATTACTCCACCCTTGCAGTCTGCTCTTGCGAGGGCGGAGAATTTAGTTCAATTATTTTCGGATTCAGCTGATTACATCAACAAACTCACCAATTACACGAAATTCATCTGCATTTTCGGAACTGATGATAATAGGGTTGTAGTCTTTGTTTATTGGCAATAATTCAATTTTCTCATGTTGCCAGTTATCAAATTCATCATAACTTTTGACACTGCTGTATTTTTTGATAGAATATGCGCCAGCATAATCTGGATCGTAATAATTATAGTGTTGTACTAAAACAATTTTTCCTTGTCGACTACCTGCTGGATTAGCACGGAATACGCAAAAGTCGCCGTCATGAATCTTTGGTTCCATAGAATGCCCAGTAGCCCGAACAACGAACATATTTCTATTGAGTTTTCCTATCCCCATAGTTTGAATCCAGCCCAATTCATTAACTTCTTCTCCTTCACCAAAATAACCACAGGCAGCCTTGATAGTAAAAACAGGCAGGAAATCAATATACTTCACATCATTGTTAACAACGGGTTCTATTCTTGTTGTTTCTGCAAGGCTAGTCTTTTCTGCCATCAATTCCCTAAGATGCTCAGCCAAAGAAGTGTCACAACAGTAGACGTAACAACCTTTCATTCCTCGAGTCATTAACGTACGATATGTGTTTTTAATAATGGTGTCAGCTGCCTGTAATGCTTCTTGGGGATTTTTTGCCATCATTGATTTGAATCCCTTTAGTGATTGGTCATTAGGAGAACGTTTAAAACCATCTGTCACAATGCGATTATTCTTATAGACCATATCAGGACCAATAATAACACCTACATAATCGAGTTCTAATCCTTGACAAGTATGGATGCATCCTATCTGATCTATAGAATGCTCTCCTATTAACCAAGGCTCATTGCTATTAAAGTTCCATTGCTTGCGAAAGTTAAAATGTGGGATTTCAATATCATATGCCATATGGTTTTGTTTACTCTTCCAATCCCAACAATAACCTGCTACAACCCGACTCTTATTGTTTTTTTCATTCTTACTTTTAATTGCTTCAAACATCTCTGTGGGAGAGTCAAAGATGCGGAAATCATAATCCTCTTCCGTTAATCGGATATTGGCAGTCTCACGAATCTGTAGTGCATTGTCAAGCCAACTGAGATAACCATCAGACCCATTACATCTGAACTGAGAACTAAGATGCTCTAAATGTACATCTGCCCCCATCTCTTCTGCACATTGTTTTATATATTGAACACTGCCGACATCTTTCATGTGGATACGCTGACAATCGTCAATGAAAAACACAGAGAAATGAGCAGTCTTGATGATTTCTTTAATTTGATTCTCCCCTAAATTAGAAAACATACCGCTTTTCATATTCAGGCGATGAGCCTCATCCACTATTAAAGCTCCCATTGTGTCAGGCATCGTTTCAATAAAGTTACCACTCCCGACAAAAAGGTTATTGATATAAGATTTCCTATAGCAACCTGATAATTTAACACTATATACAGCCCTCGGTGCGCTGTTTTTTGTAACATATTGAGATGCGATACCTTCTGTCGTTAAACGTACTAAAAGATTAACTGCCAGCACGCTCTTTCCAGTACCGGGACCTCCTTCCACGATTAACACTTGTTTCTTTCCTTCTTGTGCTTTATTTGCTAAATAAACAGCAGACTCATACACAACTTTTTGGTCGTCAAGCATCACAAACTCATCATTACCTTTCAACATAGATGTCAGAGAATCTGCCAATTGCTTAGAAGGGCGTAATTTCCCATTATCAATTTTCCATATAATGTCCTCTGGTGAACAATACCTGACATACCTTAAAATATAATCCTGCAAACGAGCTGCGTCATTTTTAAGGAATACTGGTGCTTTGGAAACATAATCTTGATATAGTGGACCATTGATCATCCCATCAGGCATATAATTATGAAGATAGGCACATGGACAAATTTCCACATCTCGCTCTTGGATAGTAAGATTGTAATTGGAGAGCATATAAGCATATGACCAAGCCTGATAGGAAGGATGAGCCACCTCTGCTTTTCCGTGCTGAAAACGGGTAACAACAACACCTGGCTTTTGCGTTGGTTCTGCCTCATCCCATTGTTTGAGTTCTATGATAATAATCTGTTCTTTCTTTTTAGCATTCAGACCTGAGATAATAAAGTCAATGCGTTTGGCAGTCAAAGGAATCTGGTATTCGATGGCAATACCAATTTCATCAGGTAATTCTGGTATATTTACTACCTTGTACATATATTGCATAGAGTTTTGCCATGAACGCACTTCATTGGGGGAAGTATGTCTTCCTAAATGTTCAACAAAGGCATTGTCGATATTATCGGCAATGGTATCATAGAACACATCCTCTACAAACTGCTTCTTAGTAGCTCTATAGATAATCATAGTTCATTATATTTCTTTGCACTCCCGTAGGCTTTCTCTACAGGATATTTTTTTGCATTCTGCCTTATCTTATCCAAAACGATTTGTTTGATGTTTAAGTCATATTTGTCTGCGATAAGAATAGCATAGTTTACAATATCCGCCAATTCTTCCTTTACCTTCTCAATGTTGACATCTTTAGCTTCTTTCCACAGAAAGGCTTCATTCAGTTCTGCCGCTTCTATAGATAATGCAAGGGCCAAATCCTTTCCGTTATGGAATTGATCCCAATCTCGTTCTTTTGTAAACTTAACGATAGCCTGACGAAGTTCTTCTATGTCGCTCATTTCTTTCCCTTTTTTGTGTTATATATCTGCAAAGCTGAATCATATGCCTTTGAAAAAGGTAAACCGAGATGATTGAGTTTTTCGGGGATAGCACGAGCCCAACTAACATAATAATATGCTAAAAACTCATATCCTCCAAACTCCTTGTCTGGAATTGACTTTATCGAATATTTCCCTTTGGGGTTGATTCCTTTTACACCTACCATTGCTATTTCTAAAGCAATGCGATGTACATCACTAGAATCAAGGGTGTCGAAGTATTCCATTGCACCCAACATATACATTGACATCATCATCGTCTCTGTTGGGTTTGCTCCGTCTTGGTGATTCAGGGCAAATTGTGCGTTTGCGACATCTGCATCTTCTTCCGACAAGGCACCTTCTGCCAAATCTCTCAAATCACTCTTCATGGAGAGATTTGCCTTCATACTTGCTGTTACCTGATTTTCATCGGCAATCTCTACAAGTTCTTCCATTTTGAAAGACTGCACAAAATATTCAAGCATCTCATATTCATCTCCAGCTTTGTATGTATTCAGATAAGCCTTGAATTCATCATAAAGATCTTTAGCATGATCTAACTCTTGTTTCGTTGGATGATACTGACCAATTAGATTGATACCGTACATATCTTTGAAGTGCATGCTTGTTACAATATTCATCACCTTATTGGCATAAACTATCTCTTTAGGAAAGAATCCATTGGCGGCAGTTTGCTTAACTGCATTGATATTGTCCTGTTCCATATGGAAAAGAGATAACATCTGGACAGGTCGTACAATTTTATAGTCTGTGTAGATATTGTGCTCTACGAACAAATCAAGAGGGCAGTTCATCAGTTGAAGACCTAATCCGTCAGCAAGACCAGATATTACCTTGTTCATCTCAGATGCAGGGATATGGCTGTGTGTGTGCTGCATGAATCTCTGATAACGCTTTTTAAATGCATTCCTCGTATTTTCCGAGCTGACAACAGCCTTTCCTCTATTTGCTTTTGTTGCCTGTTGCTGCATTTTCAGATGCATCATTTCATGAATGAAAAGGTGCTCTACAAAGTCTTTATAGGGGTTATACCTTATCACGTGTTCTTTTGCTGCATGTAGAGGGGCATACTCCAACTTGGCTAATACATTGATATCCTTATCCTCTGCAAAACGAATATTAATATGGTCTATTGTTTCAAGTTCATCTTTGATGCCTTTCCATACATTGATATAATTGGTTTTATCTGTATAGTCTTTTGCAACGGTGATGTATAGTTTTACCAATTCCTCACGTACAGCGGGATTCTCTGGACGGTCTGATGACCTCAAAGCCCCTTTATGACAAATCTTAAAAGCATCTTCTAACCTACCGAGTTTATAATAGCAAAGACCTAAACCGTAATAAGAATTGGCATATGAATCATCAATTGACATTGCTTTCTCCAAATAAGGTAATGCCCCTTCATAATCTTTGCGCTCCATATATGTTGCACCAATATTGTTTAGAGCTATAGCATTGTCTGGGTAATATTCCAAAACTTTATCATAATATTCTTTGGCATGCTCGAGATCATTCATCTCTTTTGTCAAAAGGTTACCCATCAACACAAGAGCCCATATGTTTTTTGGTTCACAACGAAGAGCTTCTATCAATTCATCATATGCTTTATCTGGTTCATGCATATAGTTCCAGTGAATCTGAGCCAATACACGCCAAGCCTCAGATTCCTGAGGATTAGTTTTTACTATCTCTTCAAGTAGGGGTAGAGCCTTGCCGAACTCATTCTTATTACATAAGTCTAACGCCTTTTGTAACTCTTCTGCCATAAATCAATTTATAGTTTTTGGCGAAAGAACTATCTATTCGGATGATAATGGGTTCAATACATAGGACCTCAGAACATGAAAAAGCGCAGATTGGCGTTTATCGATGTCCCAAGGTCCTAGGAAAACCCATTCACAGAGATAAGTCCAGTCCACGCTATCGCGTAGACGTTGGTACCTATTCGTTCTGTGAATGTCATATGAATTTCCTAGGTTCAGGGACATCACCGAATATAGCACTAACGCTATGTTAATATTTCCACAAAAGTCACACAGGCACCTCCACTGAGGCTTCACGCCAGTGTTCAAGAAGCAAAGATACGAATAAGTGAATAAAATGCCAAATATATTTGGGTATTTTTGAACGAGAGTATCTTAAAAACTTGTTTTAAAGATAAAGTTTATTTCTGAAAGTCGCAAGAAATTCGATAGAAATTTAAGAAAAAGAGTGTTTCGCAAAGAACATATACTCGCATAACCCAAAGGGAAGCAAGATATATAATAATTGGGGTGACAGATGAAGGAAACAGTATCTTTATTAAACTTTCCCTATCCTATTCAGTAGTTCCGATGCCATAATGTCGTGCAGCAGCGTAAAGGCAAACCATTTCTTTCCCAAATCCTTGAGAGACGCACCTATATGGTACACTTCATCATCAATCAGTACGAATCGGTCGTGTGATTTATTGAACGTCTTGATTTCTATAGGAGCGTATTGGACATTATGACGATTAAGGTCTAACTGTAACTGATGACTGATGCTTTGTGTGTAAATCGTTGCCTTCACATTGTCTGCTCGTTTGTCCAACAACGAAAGCACCGTGTCATCGACATAGTTGTCAATCAGTACAACAGACCTTTTTGCTTTCCTGACTAAATCCGAAGCAAAGCGGTAGGCATCGAATATTTGCCCATCGTAAAAGATTCCCTCAACTGGTGGCAAGGAAGTGCGGACGAAGAAATTTATCTTCTCTTCTGCTTCATACATCCGATGTTCTAATTGTTCAAATCGATTGTTGACGGCATAGCCATGCAATAAATACTCTTTAAGTATACCTGTTGCCCATCTACGAAAATCAGTACCACGTTTACTCTTTACCCGATATCCAACAGATATGATTACGTCCAAAGTGTAAAATGCTACAGGCTGCTTTACTCCATCAACACGCAAAAAATGCGTATTGATTTCTTTTAAGACTTCTCCTTCTGAAAAAACATTATTTATATGTTTTCGTACTGTTTTTTCATCGCGGTCGAATAATATTGCCATTTGATTAGCACTAAGCCAAACAGTCTCTCCATCCGTTCTCACTTCCAGCCGAATAGTCTCATCCGGTTGGTACATCACAATCTCACCAGTTAGGTCTTTTTCCTGCTTCATAACGATAATTAGTTAGTTACTATTCTTATATGATGTGCAAAGATACAAATAAGTGAGTAAAATACAAAATAAAAGGAGGAACTATTTTATCTTTATTGTCGTGTGAGAGTATCCTCAAGGCTTCAGAGAAGACTAAAAAACACAAATAATTTGTAAAACACCAAAAGATTTGGAGGAAAAATGTGGGAGAAAGGATTTTACGGTTAGTGGTTAGCGGTTAGCGAGAGCCTGTTGAGGGGTAAAGAATACAAGAAAGGTGTGCCGTGTTTGCTCTTCACGCGATAACCAACGGAGATGATGACATCGAGGTTATATAGTACAACCTCTATTGTTTGTTGTTTCTCTTCTATAGCACCATGTCGAGTGGTATGTGCAAAATTTGCACACACCTCTTCTTTTTCTAGTGTTTATATCCTATTTTTTGATAATGATATGGCGTGGAAAAGTTGATAACTAAAGAATCTCCCTTGCTATCCAAGCACACGCTTCAGCATCAGCAAGGGCGTGATGATGATTAGCCAGATGATAACCACAGTATTCTGATACTGTATGCAATTGATGGTTGGGTAATTGTGGAAACGCTTTGCGAGAAGCCACACATGTACAGTAAAACTGATAATCCGGATAATCCATCTGATAGCAACGGAATACGGCTTTCAGGCAACTCTCATCAAAAGACTTATTATGGGCTACAAGGGGCAACCCCTCAATAAGTGGCTCTATCTGTTTCCATACTTCTGGGAATACGGGAGCTTCTTCTGTGTCCTCACGAGTAAGACCATGTACCTGGCTACACCAATAATTATAGTAGTTGGGCTCTGGCTGGATCAGAGAGTAGAAGGTATCCACGATTTCGCCATCCCTTACAATCACTACACCAACGGAGCATACACTCGTTCGCTCATTGTTGGCTGTCTCAAAATCTATTGCTGCAAAATCTCTCATTTGTCATCCTTGCTCACAGGGGGATGAACCCCTGTGGGCATATTTGGCATAACAGATCAGTTGAAGAAGACGTACAGCCCGGTCATCACGACTGCCAAGGCTATCCACAGTCCGATGGCAAGCTTCGACCAGCTCTCATGAATAGGAGCCGGAATCTCGTATTCTGTCTTGGTACGGTCAGTCAATGAGAGAATCACCATCGCCACAACAAGGATGACAAAGAGCTCGAAAGAGAGCAGCATGAAGTGTGGCCATGAGAGTTGGAGCCATTCGGGTGGCCATAGGTAAAGAATACCTACAATAAGACAGAAAGCAGTGCCTACTGTCAATGCAAAATTGGCAGCGCGTGTGGTGGTACGCTTCCAGAAGATTCCCAACAAGAATACGGATGCCATTGGTGGAGCGATGAAACCTAATACGGACTGGAAGACATTGAAAAGGTTAAGTCCTTTGATGGCATCGATAGCAACGGTCATAATGATAGCAAGTATAGCCCCCAGAACAACCACGATACGTCCCACAAGATTAATCTCCCACTGTGGCGCACCAGGCTTGAAGTTCTTGACATAGACATCCATCGTGAAGACGGTGCTTAACGCATTCAATGCTGAGCCGATGGTACTTACCAGACATGCCGTCAACACAGCAAAGACCAGTCCTACCATCCCGACGGGGAAGAGGTTCTCCACCATTGTCAGATATGCCTCGTCAGGATTCTTCAGCGTGTCACCAAACAAAGCGAAGCAGATGATACCAGGGAGGATATACAGGGCTACATCAAGGATCTTCAACCAGCCAGTGAAGTTGGTGCCTAGTTGTCCTTCACGCAGGTTCCTGGCAGCTAACACAGGCTGCACCATACTTTGGTCTGTGCACCAGAACCATACTCCCATGACAGGATAGCCCAGTAAGATAGGTAGCCAGGGAAATGCCTCATCCGTATTCGGTTTGAACATCACCCAGTAGTCGGAGGGAACCTTGGCGACTAGCGCAGAGACACCACCGACACGGTCGAGACCGACGATGACGAGGATAAGTGATACGACAATAAGTAACACCATCTGGTAGACATTGGTATAGGCAACAGCTTTAAGTCCACCCATCATAGTGAAGAAGGCGGAGATGACAACTAATACGAGGGCTGACATCCACATGGGTATGTCGAAGACCTGACGGATGAGTACTCCTCCGGCGAACAGCGTCAGTGCCAGCCAGGAGATGATAACGGTAATAATGGTATACCATGCGAGGATATTACGCGTCGACTGCCCGAAACGAAGTCCCATGAACTCTGGGAGTGTGCTAATATTGGCACCCAAGTAACGGGGAGCAAAGACAAAGGCAAGCAGGGCGATGAAGACAAAGGCATACCAGGCATAATTACCTGAGACGATACCCGTCGTGAAACCTGCTGAGGCAGAGGCGATGAGCATGGATGGACCAACATTGGTTCCCCACATCGAGAAACCGATATGATGCCAACGCAACGAGTGTTCCGCAAGGAAGAGAGAACCTTCTTTCTTACGTTTAGTACTTGCCCATACTCCAATTGCGAGGAGAACAGCGAAATAGAGTCCCAGAATGACCCAGTCGAGACCTTGCATGTAATGACTTTCCATCGTATTATATTCCTTTGTATTCTTTTGTAATTTCTATTGTGATCGCTTTCTCGAGATCCATATCGTCTGTAGAGTCGACATCATGAGGATACATCTTGATTCGTGCGTCAGGACGGACGAAGACAGGCATCTCGTCAAGAGGTACTTCAACGTTGTTATACCAACGTCCACCTTCCAGACGCTCACCTGTGAGGAAATGAACCCATTGTCCTTCTGGTAGATAGATGTCCCTGCGGTTCTCCGCATTCATGACAGGACATACCAGGAATTCATTTCCGAAGTAATATTCGTCATCGATATGCCATACCTGTCGGTCGTTAGGGTGATGAATCAGTAATGCCTGAACAATGGGAAGTCCACTCCTGCATGCCAGTTCAGACTGTTCTATGATATAGGGTATCAGACGGTAGCGGAGTTTCCACCAGCGTTTGACGATAGGAGCGATCGTCGGATAATGCCATGGCTCCCGTTTGCAGGTTCCGTGATAACGCATATGGGAGGTAAATACACCGAATTGAGTCCAGCGAACGTATACCTGTTCGTCGAGTGGGGAGTTCATGAAGTCGGGGGTGGAATGAAAACCTGGCACGTCATGACTCCAGAATGCGAATCCGGAGAGTCCTAAGTGTAGTCCGCCCTTCAAGGATCCAGCCATGCCTGCCCAGGAACTCTCACTGTCGCCACCCCAATGTAAGGGATAGCGTTGGCATCCCGCCCAACCGGCACGTGCCCAGATGATACCGTCGCCAGCGACTTCACGGGTTACCTCATAGGCGGCTTTCTGGTAGAGCAGCGCATAGATATTATTCAGACGCTCTGGTGATGAGGAGTGATACTGATGGTCCATGTGGATGTTCTCACCGAAGTCGGTCTTGATACATTTCACACCCATATCGAGCAGTGGTTTCAGCAAGGAGTACTTATACCAGTCGGTGGCTTTAGGATAGGTGAAGTCAATAGTTCCTGCATAGTCAAGGGCGGAGAAATTGGAGGCGCCGCCTGTTGATGTCTCCTCTTCCTTCGTAGGCTGACTGATATAATGGTTCTTCTTTGCCTCTTCCAATTGCTCGGCACCTTGTGCGATATAAGGTAATTGCCAAAGTGATACCTTGAAACCATTCTCTTTTAGCCGGCTGATGAAACCTTTGGGATCGGGGAAACGCTCAGGGTTGAATCTCCATTCACAGAGCCAGTCTGTACGGAACCATCCCGTATCCAGATGAATGACATCACAGGGATAATGCTCTTGTCGCAGGCGGTTGCAGATATCCTCTACCTCGTCAGCGGAGAAATAGGTCATACGACTCATCCAAATACCGAAAGACCAAAGGGGTGGCATTGCTGGGAATCCTGTCAGCATACGGTACCCTTTTAGAATCTCCTCAGGTGTCTGACCACCGATGAGGAAAACATCCAGAGTGGCATGGTCACAAAGAAACTGCACACTTCGGCTGCTATGGTCGGCAAGGGATAATTTGCAGTAATCTGAGGTGTGGAAGAACACACCGTACATCCGACTGGAAAGATAGAAGGGGATATTCTTGTAACAACGACGGTTGTTGACACCTTGTCCGTCTTGATTCTTCAATTGGAAAGTCTGTCCACTGAGATCCATCTTACGGAAACGCTCACCTGTTCCCACGAAATGCTCGTCGGCATCACACTTAAATGAAATGGTGGCTCGTTCGTTCTTTGTTGCTGTATCATTGCAACATACAGAACAGAAACCTAAGGGTAGTGCGTCATAGCGTGGTGGGGAGAAATGGTCGTCGCTGAGAGCGACAGGTTTTGAAGTGTCACCATCGGGATAGAAGGTGATCAAGGGGGCAGGTTGTGGGGCAGGGAGGAGGTCGCTCCAAGGATCGATACGCGGCTCGCTGAGGTTGATGTTTGCGACTTTCGTTCCGTCTGTTGCGATGACATCACCATCAACATAACGCAAGGGTTTCCGCTTGACCTCTGGTGCCATGAGCAGCATCTCGTCACTCTCCGTCATCTGATCATCCGTCATTGTCGTAAACAGACGGATGATATTTGGTTCATAGGCACGGATGATGAGGTCATAGGACTGTTGTGCTGCCTCCATATCAGGAGCCATATCCTCCTGATGCCTCTGCTGTTGATAAGGTATGGTAACGACAATATCCCCGTCTCGCTCTACAATACTAGTAGGAGCATAAGCTTTCCATAAGGCTTCTTCCCGCTGCATGGTCGGGTCGAAGTCCATAAAATCAAAAAGATGGTAGTTGGTTTGTTTCATTGTTTGAATATAATGTTAGGACCAGGATGATTATCGCCAATCTCATCACGACGTATCAAACGGTCTGGACGATCGGCACTCACCGCCGTCTTGTTGTTATCGATGGTAAATCCGTCTGTCCGTGCGTCAAGATAAATACAGAACCCACGGTAATTAGTGGCATACGGAGCTTTTGCAGGCTGACTGATTTCATTGTCACAAATGAATGAGTTTGGTTGGTTTGACAAGGTATAGATACCACCTGCGTCATAAAGTTGACAGGCATAGTCAGAGACTTTATTGCCGATGATCCGGTTGTTCTTCATGCCTGTGTCGAGTGGTGTCCATCCCCAACCAATACAGATACCGCTGTAGTTGGTGTGAGCGACCCAGTTTTCACTGATAGTACAGTCTTTCACATATCCAAAACCTATTGCGACAGCACCCCAGTCCTCTTCACCGCACCATAAGAAGTTGTTGCGATGTACCTTTATGTTCTTGCAACGCTCCGCGAGATGAGTATAGGGGCGGTGTACCTCCATCGGACTCTCGGCAAAAGAGCCTGCCATGATGGCTGTGCCACCGATATGCTCGAATCCACACCCTGTAACGGTACAGTCACTGACATTATAAACATAGTCAAGAGCGGTGGCTGCGAGATGATGAAAAAGTATGCCCTCGAAATCAACATGATGGGCATTCCTGACAGTGACAGCACTGACAGGTCGCTCTACCCATGCCTGGTTCTCTAATCCATCGTCCCAGGGTAGTCCTGGGTTCTCTTTCAGTTTATAGGCATCGATGAGAGGAAAACCACCTTGCAGGGTGACGTGGCCTTTATGCAAAGGACGGTTCCAACAGGTGTTCTCAATGGTGAGGTCTTTGAATTGGACGTAGTTCGCACCATCTACTATTATTAATTTCTCAATACCGTCATGCTGCTCTGTCGTCCGTAAAAGAAAACTGCTGTTACCTCGCTCTCCTCCAATGACGGGCTGTGGCCATGGATGCTCAAATTCCAAGCGACTCTCTGGTTCCATGAAGGAGACAACAGTCTTATCGCCTTGAACTATCATGTCCTTGACACGCAGGATGGCTATTGCCCAGCGCTGGTGGACGACCATCTCAAGATGCTTGGTCTCTAACACCTCTTTTGGAGGTGTCGGGATTGTGATAGTCCTGTCTGTGGTGTTGAAGTCAATCATCCGTTCCATCCCTTCCTTGGGGAAGAGTTGCGTGTGCTGCTGTTTAACATCCCCACAGATGATGGTGTGGGTGTACTCCTCGCCACGGATGACGAGTGGTGACTCTTCTGTGCCGTTGTCCTCTGGACGGATAAACAAAGGCTCGTTCATGTAATAGCGTCCTGCCTTTATGGTAATCGTGATGCCCCCATGACACTGTGGAGCATTGGTACGTCGCCATTCACGTGCCTTCCGTAAAGCTTCATGCAGACTTTCACCAGGATTAACAATGATCTCACCTGCATAGGAGAGATGTGCGGTTAACAGTAGAAATATAGAGGTTAGTAAATGTTTCATATTATAAAGACGTGAATATCATTGAAATGTCACCACTATGGATAGTGACAAAATGAAAGTTTTATCGTCTTTATATTAAAATTAGTGAAGCTGATGAAGCAGAATATGAGACAATGGATTGCTGATGTCATCCGTCGAAAAGAGGTTACGGCACTGCCTGTGATGACACATCCTGGTATTGAGATGAATGGTAACACCGTGCGACAGGCTGTCAGTGACGGACGGGTTCATTATGAGGCAGTTCAGACTTTGACAAACCGTTATCCTACAGTGGCGGCTGCCACCATTATGGACCTGACGACCGAGGCAGAGGCTTTCGGTGCGGAAATAGTATTCAGTGATGAGGCTGTACCCGCTGTGGTGGGACACTGCCTGTCTAATGCGGACGATATAGACAAGTTAGTGGTTCCTTCTCTCTCTCAAGGACGTATCCCTGCTTATCTGAAGGCAAACCTATTGGCAGCGCGCTCGATCACTGACCGTCCTGTCTTTGCTGGATGTATAGGACCGTATTCTCTTGCCGGTCGTCTTTATGACATGTCGGAGTTGATGGTGCTCATCTATGAGAATCCTGATGCGGCGCACCAACTTTTGAGTAAGTGTACGATGTTCATTAAGAAATACTGTCAGGCTCTGAGACAGACAGGGGTAGGGGGCGTGATGATGGCAGAACCTGCCGCCGGACTGTTGTCGGACAGTGATTGCAAAACGTTCTCCTCCGATTATGTGCGTTATATCGTTGATGAGGTACAGTCAGACGATTTTCTGGTGATTCTCCATAACTGTGGTAATACAGGTCATTGTACAAAGGCAATGGTGTGTACAGGCGCGGCTGCTTACCATTTTGGTAATAAGTGCCAGATGGAAGAGGTTATCCGTGATATTCCCCCTACGGCACTTGCCATGGGTAATATCGATCCTGTGAGTGTTTTCAAGGACGGTACACCTGCGTTGATGCGTCAGACGGTCTTCGACTTGTTGGACAAGATGAGGGATTATCCTAATTTTGTACTTTCCAGCGGTTGTGACACCCCTCCTCATACGCCATCAGCTAATGTTGATGCCTTCTTTGAGGCATTGGATGACTTTAACAGACAATGACACAGAAAACATTGACTTACGACCAGTTGGCGATCACCCCTGCTGATGTTTTTGAGCAAATGGGGTATCATGGATTGTTACCCGATAAGGTGACACAACAGGAGACGAGTGTCATTATCGACGAGGTGCGTCAGTGGCTCTGTCCACAATTCTGCTATCAGGTCGTCAAGGAACAACCGCCCTTCGATATGGGTAAGATTATCCTTCGTCAACTGCGTGGTTCTGAGGCATATGCGTTGTTTGTCTGCACCAGTGGTTCAGAGTATGAGAATTTTCAGCAACGTCTCAAAGAGCAGGGTGACATGGTACGTGTCTTTATCGCTGATGCCCTTGGCTCGGTTATCGCCGAGAAATGTGCAGACCAGATGGAGGCTACCCTGCAGGAGAATATCGATAAATTAGGATGGCATCATACCAACCGTTTCTCCCCAGGCTATTGTGGATGGCATGTTTCTCAACAACAACTTCTCTTTCCCTTGTTTGAGGGACATACCTGTGGTGTACAACTCACCGACTCCTCTTTGATGGTTCCTATCAAGAGTGTCAGCGGTATCATCGGCATCGGCAAAAAAGTCCGCAAGTTGGATTATACTTGCGGACTCTGTGACTTCCAACAATGTTATAAGCGGAAGTTAAAGCTTTCCTAATAATTGCTTTGCCACGGTGACGGCAGAGTTGGCATTGTCGCTATAGCCGTCAGCGCCAATCTCATCAGCGAATCCTTGTGTTACGGGGGCTCCACCTACCATGACCTTCACTTGTTCACGGATGCCTGCAGCCTCCAGCGCGTCAATGACTTCCTTCATATATCCCATAGTGGTGGTGAGCAAAGCACTCATGCAGAGAATGTCCGGCTGATTATCTTTCACTGCTTGGATGAACGTATCGGCAGAGACATCAATACCGATATTGACCACCTCGAAACCGCATCCCTCCAGCATAGAGGCTACCAGGTTCTTACCAATGTCGTGCAAGTCGCCTTTGACAGTTCCTATCACCACCTTTCCTAAGGTGGTATTTGCCGTTCCTGCCATCATCGGTTTCAAGATCTCCAAAGCTGCTTTCATGGCACGTCCTGCCATCAGCAACTGCGGCACGAACGCCTTCCCGTCTTGGAACCTCCTGCCGACCTCACTCATAGCTCGAATCATCTGTCCATTGATGAGGTCTTGAGGAGCAATATTCTGGGCCATAGCCTCACGTGTCGCAGTGGCAGCATCCTCACTCTTGCCATTGAGGATAGCTTGGAAAAGGCGTTCCTCAGATGAAAGGACTACCTCGCTAGGGGAACTAGGAAAATTGGAGGAATTAGGAATACTAGGAGAACTGGAAATACCAGATAATCCGGGATCGTTTCCTGGAGTCAATGGGGAGAGGTATAGTCCTTTAACTGGTTCTACGGCTTGTGCCATCAAACGGATATGGGCATCCGTCGTTCCGCAACATCCGCCAATGATATTCAGACAGTGGTTCTCCAGTAATTGCCAGATATCGGCAAGCAGAGCCTGTGGCGTTTTGTTGTATTGTCCTTTGGCATCAGGCATACCAGCGTTGGGGTAGAGACTTACCTTCGTTCCAAACTGTGCAAGCTGACAAACCAGTGGGGTCATCTGCTGTACGTCAGAGAGACAGTTGATACCGATAGAGTAGGGCTTTACATCGAGTCCTTCCAAGAATTCGAGAATACTCTGTCCCATCATGTTATGACCATCAGGAGTAGTGACAGAGAAACTGAGCATGAGGGGGAGGTCGGGGGCTATACGTTTAGCAGCCTCGATGGCGATGCGGGCGTTCTCCACATCGAAAATCGTTTCAATCAGTAAGCCGTCAACACCTCCATCTCTCAATGCCTTGATTTGTTCCTCATAAGCTTCACCCAGTTGTTCTTTGGGAAGAGGAATCCCTGAGGTGGCTACAGATGTGGTACGACTGGTGGGTCCAATGCTGCCCACAACATAACGTGGTTTCTCTGGTGTGGAATATTGGTCTGCTGTCTCCCGTGCAATTTTCACGGCTGCAAGGTTGATCTCACGACAATAGTCCTGCATGCCGAAGTCGCCCATGGAGATTCGTTGCGCATTGAATGTGTTGGTCTCGATGATATCCGCTCCTGCCTCCAAGTATTTGCGATGAATATCGCGAATGACGAACGGACAGGTCAGAGACAGGATGTCATTACAGCCCTTTAAATCGTAAGTATGATTGGCAAAACGTGCGCCACGGAAATCCTCCTCACGTAATTGGTATTGTTGTATCATCGTACCCATGGCTCCGTCGAGTACAAGGACGCGGTCTGTGGGGAACTCAGATCTTGGATGCTTAACGGATTCATCTGGTGACTCAATGAGACGGATAATCTCTCTTACTTCATCATCCACCTCATCATGACTTTGGTACTCCTCAATGATACGAATCGCCTGTTCCACTTCCTGCTCGTTATGGAAGTCCATCTCCAGATGGACACCATCACCGCCAATGTTGTCAAGGAGGGGACGCAGTTCATCGAGGGTCACCCAGCATGCCATGATACTCTTTCCATGTGCGAGAATCTTCTTGTAGAGGTCATACCATTTGGGACTTCCTCCCTGTGGCTCACCCACACCGGGTGTCCATTGGATGGCATTCAATTCTTTGATTTCTAACAAGGCATCCAGATGGTGCATCGCTCCCACACCATCTAAATGATAGAGGGTATAGTCAATCTTCTGGCACTGTTCACGGATAAATGGTTGAACAAAACGGCGATAGTCATCAACACTGATCATAGTAGAGATGTCACTCTGCAGTTTAGACATCTTACCTGGTGCCCATGAGGAGAAATAGCAGAAAGCCATCTCATCACCCTCACGGATAATATCATAGAGCTCATCGAACACTTGGAAATAGATATCGTTGATCTGTTGCATCTGGTGTTCCAGCATCTCTGGCTGCATCACGGTATCCAACAATACCTGGTCAGTACCTTTAATAGCCGCGAGGACATCAAGTCCTTCCATCAGGTCGGGCATACCCACATAGTAATGACCTTGTGCCTTCCGTTTACAAGCCTTCAACAAATCTTTATGAAGCAGATAGTTGGGATGGTTAGGATTGAAAACAATGTCATCCGAATAGTTGGGGTTAGGATGGATCCAGATAGTATCCTCACCACCTTCAAATACACCACCGAGGATAGCGGCAAGTGAACCAGGACCTAGTTGCGTATTTGCCACAGGCAACATGTCTGCCATCAATGATGAGTGTGCCACATACCAGTCCAGGTAGTCGGCACGCCACTCAGGGTCAAACCATTTCTGATTTAAGTCACGAGGCGTTGGTGGCATAGGGATATCGGCATGAGGTTTCACTCCTTCTTGGAAGTGTTCCCACATATTCAGGATGATGCCTTTATGGTTCCACCAATTGATGTATCGTTTTTTGGTCTCTTCTAGATTTGGTTTCCAAGTGTTCATATTGATTTTATTATTTGATTTGTTCTTTGAGAATATGTCTTCCCTCACCGACGACTTTCGTCTCTCCGCTATAAGGGAGTCGGATACTTGCTGTCTGATGAGCGGGAATGTCTGCGTTCAGTACAAAGGTGTCCCCTTCAAGATGCCAGTCGACCTTAATATGATCCATCTGTCCTCGGCACCATGTAAGGTCACCGACGGGATGAGGTGCTATCGTGATATGTTGCCCTTCGCACCAGATACCTAGGAAATAGGGGATGAGGAGGTTGTTCAGATGCCCCATCATGAAATGGTTCATGGAAGCACCGAACTCCGGGTTCCACTGTTCCGTCAATGTGGTATATCCTAGTTTGATCTGATAACCGTAACCAGGAACATCATAGTGGTTCAGCATCTTGTAGAGCAGTTCCTGCTGGCCATTGTGAATAAGGGCATTGAACAGATAACGGTTACCTACGTCCCCTGTTGTCAGACGTTCCCCATGGGCATGAATGTCATTAATTAATTGTTGTAACACAGCCTCTCTGTCTCCCTTTGGCACAAGATCCATCTCAAGGGCTATGGCTTGTGCACACTGGCTGCCTGTGGCATATTGGTGAGTAGTGGGGTGGTAGAACTCCTTGATGAACGCAGTCTTGATGCTGTCAGCCCGTGCTTCATCCATCAGACGGTTCCACCAATAATAATGAGCTGTTGATACCAGTGCCATCGGTGTGTTTTGCGCAAACCCTGCACGCCCCGGTCCGTAGTCGTACCAGTCGCCCAGTCCTTGACGGAGGATATAACAGGAGTCCTGTGTGGCAAGATAATCCACATAACGTTTCATCTGTGGACGATAGCGGGTGATGAGTTTATCGTCACCATAGAATGCTTGATAGAGGAAGGGCAGGGCGATAAATGCTCCTCCCCATTCTGGTGACTCTAAGAACGGAGGTGCCCAAGAACCTTCGAAAATCACATAGTTAGGTGTTATCTCTGGCAAGGCGCCATTGGGGTATTGTGCGTCGGCGATATTCTGCATGGTCTGCTCAATCATCGCCCGACAGTCGTAATTAGCTAAGAGTCCTTCTCCGTTCAACCAGTCTTGTTCCAGCCAACCCAGTTTCTCACGATGGGGACAGTCAGTCCACACAGACTGCCAGTTGGAGCGAATGGCGCGGTCAATCAAGCGGTAAGCATCATTAAAGAGAGGGTTAGAGCATTCAAAGTCACCTGTCTTCTCTGCTGAATTATAAACGAAGCACGACTCTATATTTCTCAACACCTCAATATCACCCTCTATTTGCATGTAGCGATAACCATAATAAGAGAAGCGAGGATGCCATTTTTCTAATTGTTGTTTTCCTCCTTTTAATATGTAATTGTAATAATGTGGACGACCTGTTTGTTTCTGATTGACCAGTCCTTCCTTGGTCAGTGTCTCTCCGGGAGTCAGTTTCAGCTGTTGCCCTCGTTTCCCTTGGACGGTTATCTCAGGGAATCCCGCAAGGTTCTGTCCCATGTCAAGTACTAATACGGAGTCGTTCCTGATGGTGTCCTTCACGGAATAGCGTTCCATGATTTTCACGGGTTTTGCTATCTGCTGACGAAGCACACCCTTAGGTGCTTCCTGAATAACAACAGGGAACCAGTCTTTAGGATCTTCTAAACGGGCATCATAGTCCTCACCACCATAGATGCTGTTGAAGGTGATGGGTGATAATGCCCATTGCCATTGGTCATCGCTGACAATATCCTCGGTCTTCCCATTGAGGTATTCGATGTGCATACGGAATAATAAGATAGGTGGACCAAACGATATCTTCATCTTGGCATAGCGAAGACCCTGCTCGTTGTAGAAACCGTTACCCAGCAACACTTGAATGGTCTGTGGATTGTTGTCTGGTGTCTGATGGTTGATGTAAGAAGTGACATCGTATGTGTTGTAAAAGATACTTTTGTCGTAATCGCTCCATAGTGGTGCGAAAGAAGCGTCTCCCACTTTCTTACCATTGATGGTCAACTCATAGAAACCCAGTCCGACGATAGAGACGGTAGCTTTCAATACTTTCTCCTTGAGGTGGAAATCTTTCCGCAGCAGGATACTTCGTTGACTCAATGTGTCTACCTTTTTCCATGCCTCTTTCACTATAGGCTCTTTCAACTTGGCACCTGTGTAGTTGCGTCCTTCTGGTAAATGGGCATCTTGACGGGTGATGGCGCCAATCCACTGAGCCTTTATCTCGTCATCCATCTCATCAGAGTAATCAACACCATCTATGGAATAGGTGATCTTACCATCCTTGACCTCCCCATCAACACAGCGTTGCCCGGAGATATAGAGACGGAAGCGACAGTTCCATTCATGGCACCATGCAGGGAAGAGGATAGGGTTGTGGTCGAGGTCTTCTTGTAGTAGCATTTCTTGCAGTCCGATCATACCAGCCCCTCCTCTGTTATGGTCAGGAGCCCAGTCGAAACCGGGATCCCAGAATGCAGGGAAACGATAGGGACCATTGCTTAGTTTCTCTGTGTTCAGACGTGTCGCCTCATCAGTCATTCCCAGACATGCCGCCCAGATATTATCTTGTTTCCATCCCTTTGTACTACGCATCTCGATAGCGTGTGGATCTTTGAGATAGGTATTACGGGCAATATCAAGGTGGGGTCTCCCCATACCATAGATACGCCAAGGGAAGACGGGGTAGAGTTGGGGCGTCTCTGTGTTCTGTATACGTTCCCAACTGACAGCAGGGGCGATACAGGTATCGCCGTTGATAACCTGTAGAGGGATGTCAGGAATCTTGCTGACATCTACGCCTATGTTGTCAAGACTGTTTTTCATTGCCTGGAGGGCAGCGACAGTACTGGAGGGGTTACGTGCCATCTTGTAAGTCTCACAGCCAGAACCGGGATAGATGGTGAGATCAGGGTAATGTTCACTGAAGAAGCGTAAAGTCTCTTGGATGAGTTCATCGTATTTTACCAAGGTGGTATCGGGATACCATGGACGCATTTGAATTGCCATCATACAGAACTCCAAAGCCGTGTCCCATTCATATTCCAACCATTTGTTCTTCTCAACTCCCCAATCGTCACCGTCTTTATGTTTACCATATTCGGCAGGATTGGGCAACCCGAAGTTCTCAATCTGTTCACTGAAGCAGGCACCTCCGTGTCCCCAATGGTGACGTGACCATGCATTGGCATTGGGTAACATCCGCAGATAAGTATTGAGTTGAGGCTTTAATACCTCGTAATCACCGCTTTTGAGCATGGGCCAATAGACAAGTCGTTGGTTCTGTGCTGTCATCGTACCGCCTCCCCATTTGCGATAGTCGGGGGTGAAAGTCATGGTAGAGTCCACATAGACCGGATCGAAAGTGAAGAGTCCTCCATTGAATTTTGTGGGCCATTCCCCATAGGCATTACAACCCAACAGATAACGCATCAACTCATAATTGCGGACCATCTGTGTGACCTCTGGTCGTTGACAGTCTGTCTCTATAAAACTCCGTTGCCAATACTCATGCCACCATGTCTGACTTCTTTCCTTTGAAACGATTGGATTGACAGACGTGGTGGGTTCTTTGCCTGTATATAACTGGATGGAAATCAGACTTTTTCTCATCTTTCTTTGTTGGAAATTCCAACTGCGATAGTCTGTTGATGCATATTTCCCATCAGAGGTTCCTATGAATGAGAAACCATCTGCCTGCATGAACCCACCCATCCTTAAGTTACCAATGGGGTTATAAAGACGGTCCTTGATAGCGTCCAGACGTTCACGACTGACGGTGAAGTCGAACACCGTCTCTTGTCTGTTCTGGTGATAGAAAGAGAGATGATTTTTAGAGACATGGATACTGTCAGCAAACGTCATACAGTCCTTAGGTATGATCCACTTATAAGAACACTGCTGACACTCAGCCTTTGTCACCGGACGGTCCTGATATCGCCAATTCTCATAGCTAAGGGTTGCCCTTCTTGCTTGCTGCGATTCCATTTCTGCGAAGACAATGGGAGAAAAGACATCTGCCCATATTCTGATATTGACACCACCACCTTTAATATAGACAGCTCCCTCATCCAGACACAGACGTTGCTCGAAGTCATTACCCTCGAAGGGACATCCTTCCAGATGAAGTCTCCAGCGTCCTGCCTTCAATAGTGTGTTGTTCTCGTCAAACCATCCGCTCTGTGAGATATAGAAGAGTAAGTCACCATTCTCCACCCAGACGTTCATACCAATGTCATGACCTCCACACGGCATCGACTCGCTGGAATTCCTACTGGGGATTGTCCAGACGTAGTCCTTGGGAATAGAGTCGGTTGCATGGACAAGCGTCGAGAACGCTGATAAGAGGAAGAGAAGGATACTTTTTTTCATTATCATTACCAATTATCTGTTCGGAAGGAGGATACAGGAAGACCATCGTGCATCAGGTCGCCGTCCACCCAGTCCTTGAAGGCATAGCGGACAGCAATGGGTTGCTTGACCTCATCACAGACCACATACACCCGATTGCGTGACACCCATACCTTGGTGGCAGGATGGAACACCTTGTCGGAGCCTGCTATCTCGAAATTATTGGAGGTCGTGCCGTGCTCGAAATAGACCCATTCCTTGGAACGGTCGAAAGCGACGACAGCCGTATCGTTTTGGAAAGTCACCTCTTTATAGGTGGCGAAGTCTGGTAAACCTTTGACATCGTAGGTGTTGGCAAGCGCGAGGATGGCAAGTCGCTCACCAGCTTGACGCTTCTTACGGGGATGAATACCATACTCCAAACCAGCGTCCATCAGTACTGCCATGCGGGCATTGGAAATCATCGTCTCAGCCTTTGCCTGCTGTTCCCGCAGATACTGACTGTCTTTCCAGTCAATCAAAGAGTAGTCGTAGGGAGCTATCTGACAGTAGTAAAATGGGAAATCGCCCTGTTTCCAGTCACTGCGCCATCCCTCTACCATCGTTTTCAACAGTGGAGCATAGTAATCGTAACGGGGTACATTGTCCTCTCCCTGATACCAGATAGCACCTTTCATGGTGTAACCGATGAGGGGATACAACTGACCGTTATAGAGAGCGGTAGGACAGCGTTGCTGGAGTTTCGAGACATCTCCTACTGTGATGGTCTGTTTAACTTTCGGGAAGGCACGCAACCAGTCGGCTTTCATCCATGCCTCACAGGCAGAACCTCCCCATGCGGTGACGATGAGCCCTACAGGTACGTCCAAAGTCGAACGTAATGCACGACCGAAATAATAGGCTGTTGCCGAGAAGTCACGGACAGAAGCACTGTTTGCCTCGTTCCATTGTCCCGTCACATCGTATCGTGGAGTCAGTGATACATGGCGCTTGACGGTGAATAGTCGTAAGTTGGTGTCCTTACAACGCAGGAGTTCTTCTGTCGTCCCCTCTACGGGTTGCTGCTTGAATCCCTTCATCTGCATCTCCATATTCGACTGTCCTGCACAGATCCATACCTCACCGATAAGGATGTTTTTTAAGAGAAACGGTTTACCGTCGTTGAAGGTAATCTCATAAGGACCGCCAGCCTCCGGTGTCTGTACCTTCACCTCAAACTTGCCGTCCTTGTCGGCTTTCACCTGATAAGTCTTCTGGTCCCATGAGGTAGTGACCTTGACAGTCTTACCTTTGTCGGCAGTTCCCCATAGGTTACACTCTGTTTGCTGTTGCAACACCATGTTATCGCTAAAGAAACGGGGTAGCCTGACCTCTGCAAAGGAAGAACACAAGGACAGGTAAAATGTGAAAAGAAAAAATGTGATGCGTCTCATATCATTGTTCTATTTTTAATTCTGGTTGTGCTAACAGACCGGCAGGTAAGAGGTTGTCACCTTTGGTACGGTACTTGGCATTGGTCCAGATGCCTTCATAGGGTGACTTCCCCTGGTCCATACCGCGCAGGGCATTATGCCAAGTGTTGACGACCTCTATCTCTATCTTGTTCTTACCTTTCTGCAAGGCTTTGGTTACCTCCACCTCATAAGGGGCTGTCCATGCGATACCACAGTCGATACCATTCACCCAGACGTGGGCAATGTCCTTGACATCAGGGAACTGAATCCACGCACGACCAGCAGGTTGCTTTTTCATTTTCAATGTTGTCGTATACATCGCATGACCGCTGAAATAGCGAATCCGTTCGTCAGGATGCTGACTCCAGTCAAACAACTGCTGATTGTCGAGGGTGATGTTGCTTTCTTTGAAAGTGATACGATAGGAGTTCTCAATTATTCCCTGCGTGGGAACTCTGGATTCCCTGCGTGGGAACTCTGGATTCCCTGCGTGGGAACTCTGGATTCCCTGCGTGGGAATAAACAAGGACCCAAAAGCGGGCATCGTGAAGGTTACTATTGTCCTCCCATTCTCCTCGGAATAATCGACTTGTGTTACCTCATCTGTGACAGGATCATAGATATACGGAATGCGTCCTGTACTGCGGAATGACGCAGTGATCTCGCGTTCCTTATCCATTTGGTTGGCGAGGAAGTAGATGTCTTGTTCTGCAGTAGCACGATGGGTATAAGCGATACCTTCTGGTAGAATGACATCACGCTCAATACCCTCAATCGTCTCTGTGCGCCACGGTTTATCGATAATCACAACACCTTGCTGGCGTAATTGTTCTATTCGCTTCTGTACCTCCTTGGAGATGATGCAACCTTCAGGAATGACTAATACCTTGTAGTTGAAAGGCATATTCAGCAGGGCATCCTTGTTCATGGAGTCGTACTGATAACCATGAAGCGGGTTGATCCAGTCTTTTAAATCGAGAATACCGGCAGAGTGACGCACACCGACAGGTGACTCCTCCATCGGTTGTCCGACATTTGCGAGACGTTTCTTTTCTGATGCCACACGTTCTTCCCCGAACAAACCCGGTAACATCGGTACGAGACGGTCTGGTGTCAAAGCACGAGAGGGCATCTCCTCACCAGTATACACAGCGATATCCACTACAGGTGTTCCTTTCTGAAGCAAGGTCTGACAACGGGTGATATAGTCTACCAATGCTTTTGCCTCCGGGAACCACGTCTGGTCACGCTGGAAGAAGAGTCCGATACCGTCGAGCGTCATACCGGGTTTGCGGTCGAGCCAGGGGTTATGGGTATTCACATGGAAGAAGAGACGGTTCATTCCCAGGGCGAAGTTACGGTCCAATAATGCTTTGATGCTGGCAGGTGTCTCGTCCCATACACCACGTACTTCTGTAAATCCCTCAGCCTGAATGATCTTCTTTCCGTAGACATGTCCACCATGAATGGCATCCAGCATGTCGTTAGGTTTGTCGTGGGTGGGGGAATTCAACCAGTATTCGCCCATCGGAACATCCACATACTTATAATGCTCCATACCATCAGAGACCATCGTGGGGGCGACACTCTCACTGCTGAGTTGTACTCCATAGTCCTTTGCCTTCTGTGCCACCGTCGTGAAGAACACCTCGTTCACCAGATCATTGATGGTCATACGGATATCCCGTAGTATCTTTTCTCCGTCTTTCATGGGTACTCCTGCATAGACAGGCAGAAGGGGGATGAGGTCATAGCCCCGACGACGCTCAAACTCCTGAGCAAAATTCTTGCTCCAGTTCTGGGAACCACACTCCCAAGAGTCGACGTGCAGGTCTTGGATGGCTTTGTGGTTAGGACGGTTCATAAAAAGACCGAACCAGTTCTCTACCTGTTTCTCTACGGCTTCTTTCGAGAACTTGTCACACTCCAGTCCCTTGGCACCACCTGCAGTCGCGTTGGTATGACCAGTAGAGGTATGTCCCATTCGCAGGATACGCCACATACCCTTGGGTAAGTCTATCTCAACGAGGTCGCCAACGATTTCTCCACGAATCAGATCAGAAGGACGAAGGAGGTCGTTGACAGACAAGTCTTCTTGGGGAGTGTCTGGGGCAATACGCCATACGTAACCAGCCTTCCCCTCCCAGTTGTCGATGAGGGACCAACTCCCTAACTTGATACTCTTCAACCTGAGAACCGGTTTCCACTTGGCGGCATCCAGGTCCTCGGCACCAGGCTCAGTACCTTCAGGTGTCCATTCGAAACGGAAATACTTGGCTCGGGTGGGAGGAATACTGAATGTCGTATTGAAACCAGTGTTCTGCCAACCCTGACGGGGAGGTGTGAGTTGTTTGACATCATAGAAGACGATGCCGTCATCAGAGGCTCTCACCTTCAACCGCTGGCACTGGATATTCGTACCTGACGGCTCTATCTCAATATTCTGAACCAATGTGGGTTTATCGAAAACGTACTGAATCCAGCAAGGTTTGTCGGCACAATAGACACCCTTCGCGTTCACTGTCACCTCTGGAGAATAGGAAATATTGGGAGTACCAGGTCTGTCTTGCTTGATAGGTATCGCATATACGGCAATATCCTCATAGTAGTTCTCATAGTGTTGAGGTTTGGTCATCCGGAAATGATGGAATCCTCCATCCATGATGGTGTCACAGAATACGATCTTCTGCATCGATTCCTCGGGCTTGATCCACGGACCACCAGCCAAAGCAAAACCGTCACAGACATGAATACCCATTCCCAAACCGAGGGAATCAGCTTGCACCAAGGCTAAGTCGACCATTTTCCAGAAGTTGTCACTCAAAGCATCGGCAGTACCTTCATACTCTGGACGTTCCACAGCTCCTCGTATCGGCATCAGGTAACAGCCACCCAGTCCTACCTCCTTCATCGCCTGTAAGTCTGCCTTGATACCTTGTTCGGATACAGCACCGTACATCCAGTACCAGAAGGTCCAGGGCTTTATCGTGTCAGCATGGCTGACACTAAATGAAAAATGAAAAATGAAAAGTGAAAAAAGTAATCGCTTCATATCATTCAAATTTCAGGGTAGCACTGATACCTCCTTTTCCTTTGCTCCAATAGGGTTGTGCCGAGGGACCATTAAGGTCAGTGGTATTTACCTTGTTGCGTACGGAAGGGATAGCCTTGAGCAAGGCGATACCTGTCTCGGGGAGGGTATAAAGAAGATGGTCACGACCGTCACGTGGGGTATAGACACCAACATAACAATGGTTGTCAGGATGTATGATCTCGATCTTTCCTTCAGTGGTCTCTATCTGCATCCAGTCGATATTGGAGAAGTAGCCTTTGAACTCAGGATACTCGAATGACTCACCTGGTATGGGGTCGTTGTAGCTCGTCTGCCAATACCCGTATTGCGGACCTTCCAAACGGTTCTGCCAGACACGATAGGGTCCTTTTCCTACCCATTGCTTACTCTTAACCTTTGTCTCTGGATAGTCAAAGCAGACACCTAACAAATCGACAACACCGTTAAAGTAGTAGGATGCTGATAGGCTGACGCTGCCGTCATGATGGAAAATCCAGTTCACATACTCTAGCGAGCCATGACGGTATTGTGCATGCAGCACGTTATTGTCAAAGGTAAATCCAACAAAGGAACCTTGATCGGCATATTCCGTATAGTCGGTCTTTTTCTGGAAAGCCTCTTTGTCATCATGGTTATAGAAACCGTCTTGTGAGCGGTCACTACGTTTGGCGGCAATGAAACGGGGTCCGTTCCCAAAAGAAAGGGTATGTCCGTTTGTCACAACATGATGCAGGTGTCCGTCTTTTTTAGAGAAGACATATCGTTTGTTTGCCATACTGATAGTCATCTCGTCGGCGGTCTCCTCCATTCCTGCCTTTTCCACATTTTGTGGTTCACCTTTTTCAGTAGAACCCATTTGGAAGAAATTCCACGTAAAGATCTCTTTTCCGTATGGATCGGTGGCAGTAATTTGCAATACTTCTCCAATATCATCTATCGTTTGACCAATGGGTTTGGGCTTATTCACCTGAACCGTCTTTCCTGGTTCTGCATCTGGCACTTCTAAGGTTCCTTGTGAAGCGACTTTGGTCTGGCTGTTACCATAGGTTGGCATCAACAGATATTTGTAAGTGAAACGACACTCACTAAGTCGGGTGAAGTTATAGTGATTTGTTATTGCCAGTTTGGTGGATGGTAGTATTTCTATCTGTATAGGACTCCATATCTCACGGATGGTATAGAACGAGCCTTCTTTCTCCATGTGGGGACCTACGATACCGTCAGAGCCGAAGTTACCCATACAGTCAACGATATTGTTCATATCCGTGCGGACGACTCCCTGGTCCATCAGGTCCCAGAGGAAGCCACCGGCACAACGGGGGTTCGACATCATCAGTTCCCAGTAGTCCTTCAGTCCCGCACCATGTCCTCCATCGTAGAGACCATGCAGGAACTCGGTAGGCATGAAGATCTCCTTCTGTCGCATATACTCTGCCGTCTCACCCCATGAACGATAATGCTTCGTCTCGAAACCGTTGCGGTTTGCCCAAGGATACAAGACGACACGCTGTTGGGGGTCGAACTTTGCGAAGACAGGCTCCAGTTCATAGTTGAAGCCTCCCTCATTGCCATTGCTCCAGAAGATGATGCTGGGGTGGTTGACATCACGTGTCACCATCTCCTCGACAATCTGAGAACCGGTAATGGTCTCGTGTGCCCAATGCCATCCAGGTTGCTCACATTCCACATAGAGACCTAATGAGTCACAGGCATCCAGGAACTCCGGGTCGGCAGGGTAGTGGGAGAGACGTACGGCATTCATGTTCATCGACTTGATGAGCAGCACATCCTCGATATTCTTTTGCTTGGATAGCGTACGTCCCGTTTCTGGACGGAAAGAATGGCGGTTGGCACCTTTCACGATGACTTTCTTGCCATTGATAAACAAGCCATCCTCTTTGTCACCATTATATTGGTGACGGTATTCTATGGTGCGGAAACCAAATTTCTGACGTTCCACATGGAGGGGTTTACCTTGTGGGTCTTTTAATGTGAAGACAGCTGTATAAAGATTCGGCTGTTCTGCGTTCCACAATAAAGGATTCTTGACAGCGAAATCAACCTGTGTCTTGTCGCTGGCGACAGGGAAGGATGGACTGGTTGTCACCTTCATTCCTTTCGCGTCTAAAATATCGACACTTACAGAACTACCTGCAAGGGCGCGGTTCAGGAACACGTCAGCTTTGAAACGACCGTCCATTCCTGCATTGATGGCTACACGGTTAATGTTCTGAGCAGGTTTGGAAATGATAAACACCGGGCGCCAGATACCACCGAAGTTCCAGTAGTCGGCACGACGCTCAGCAAGATTGACCTGTGGAAGGGTGCTCTCTTTTAGGACTTCCACTTCCAAACGGTTTTTCTTCGCACCAAAAAACACACGGTCTGAGACATCTATGGTATGACGGGTGAAGCCTCCCTGGTAGGTGCCGTTACCAGCCTTTCGTCCATTGATCTGGACTCGGATTTCTGTAAAGGCTGCCTCGAAAACCAGTTGGATCTGTCGTCCTTGCCACTCTTGAGGTAAGGAGAACTCAGTCTTGTACATACCTTTCTCGTCAGCAATACCCTCCGGTGTCGCCTTACCATAGAAACGCATACCATATTGATAGGTGCCGAAACCCTGCAGCTCCCAGCAGGAGGGCACACCGATCTTCGTCCATTTCCCGGCATTCCGCCCATCGGTACATTGGAAGTCCCATTGTACCATATCATCACATCCTGTACCACTGATGTACTGTCGGTGTGTGTTCACATCACCTGATTGTGCCCATGCTGCGAGCCAACCCATAGTCAGCAGTCCTATTGTTACAAGTTTCTTTCTCATATATTCTACCTTATTTATATATATTAAGGACTCTCTCGTATCGGTTTTGTAACCCTTGACTCGTTACAAATCGGAGTCTTTGTCGTCTTATTAGAAACCAAACGAAAAAAGATTATGATACAGAACAAACCACTTAGCGGAATCATTCCGCCACTTGTAACCCCTTTGAAAGATAATGAGACACTTGATATTGAGAGTCTTGAGCGACTGATAGAACACCTTATAGCAGGGGGTGTCCACGGACTTTTCATTCTCGGCACTACTGGTGAGGAGCAAAGCCTGAGTTATGATGTTCGTAAACAGATGATCAAGGAGTCATGCCGCATCAACAAGGGACGCCTGCCGTTACTCGCATGTATCACCGATACCAGTATCGTGGAGAGTATCAAACTCGCTAAGGTGGCTGCTGACTGTGGTGCCGATGGTGTCGTATCCGCTCCACCTTACTATTTTGCTACGGGACAACCAGAACTTGCTCAGTTCTATGAGGAACTGGTACCGCAACTTCCGCTTCCCGTCTTCCTCTATAATATGCCGTCACATGTGAAGGTGAGCTTTGCTCCTGATACCGTGCGACGTATCGCACAAAACCCACAGGTGATTGGTTTCAAGGACTCCAGTGCCAACACCGTCTATTTCCAGTCTGTGATGTATAAGATGCAGGAACGTCCTGACTTCGCGATGCTCGTCGGTCCTGAGGAGATCACAGGTGAGTGTGTGTTGCTGGGTGGACATGGTGGTATCAATGGTGGTGCGAATATGTTCCCGGAGTTGTATGTGGCAATGTATGATGCCGCACGTGCTGGTGACCTGGTTCGTGTACGTCAGTTGCAGCAGTATATCATGCAGATATCGACCAGTATATATACCGTAGGAAAACATGGTTCCAGTTATCTGAAGGGTCTGAAATGTGCCCTCTCTTTGTTGGGTATCATCAAGGACGACTTTGTCGCCTCTCCCTTCTATAAGTTTGAGGAACCAGAACGCGAGAAGATTCGTCAGGCACTTGCAGCCTTGCCGATAAAAGATGGAAAACTATGCATCTGATAGATTTTGTCATCTTTATCGTCTTCACACTGGGTGTGGTGGTCTTCGGCTGTTCTTTCTTCAAGAAAGGAAGTTCCGCCGATGAGTTCACCTCCGCGGGACATTCCATCCCGGGTTGGGTCGTGGGTATGTCTATCTTTGCCACCTATGTGTCGAGTATCAGTTATATCGGTTATCCGGGTAAGGCGTTCGCCGCTGATTGGAATGCCTTTGTCTTTTCCCTGTCAATCCCTATAGCGAGCTATTTCGCCGCTAAGTACTTTGTGCCATTCTATAGGCATAGCGGCTCTGTCTCTGCCTATACTTTCTTGGAGGAGAAGTTCGGAGCATGGGCGCGTCTCTATGCCTCGGCATGTTATCTGTTAACCCAGATTGCCCGTATGGGTAGCATCCTTTATCTGCTTGCCGTCCCCATGTATATACTGATGGGATGGAACCTGCATGTGGTGATCATTACTACCTCTATCGGTATCATCATCTATTCGATGTTAGGAGGACTGAAGGCTGTCATCTGGGCAGATGCGATCCAGGGTATCATCTTGATCGGTGGTGCGATCCTGTGTCTTGGAATCTTGATGTTCTCTATGCCGGAAGGTCCCATGCAGACTTTTGAACTTGCCATTAACTCACCGGAGGGAAACAAGTTCTCGCTGGGTGCTTTCTCTTCGGACTTGACGACCTCTACATTCTGGGTCTGTATGATCTATGGTATCTTTATTAACCTGCAGAACTATGGTATTGACCAGAACTACGTACAACGTTATCATGCGGCAAAGACAGACAAGGATGCGAAATTCTCCGCACTTTTTGGAGGTTATCTGTTTATTCCGGTATCGGCACTGTTCTTCCTGATAGGTTCTGCTTTGTATTCCTATTATACGGCAGGTGTCGCCACCTTGCCGGAGGAGATCGCGAAGAAACCAGACTACGTGTTCCCGTATTTCATCGTCAATGGGCTACCTGTCGGACTGCGTGGCTTGTTGATCGCCTCTATCTTTGCTGCCGGGATGAGTACGGTGTCTACCAGCGTGACTTCAGCAGCCACGATTATCCTGACGGATTACGTCCGTCCTTTCTTCTTAAGGGCTCGTCGTATGGCTGATCATCTTCGCCACCATGATCCGAATGATCATCATAAGCATCAGAAATTGGAGCTTGCCATCGTGAGACTGAGCAGCTTTGGTGTGGGACTGTTAGGTGCCTGTGTGGCTATCGCCATGCTGAGCGTGGAAAGTATCATTGATGCATGGTGGACGTTGTCAAGTATCTTCTCAGGTGGTATGTTGGGACTTTTCCTGTTAGGATGCATCCCCCAGCAGATCAACCGCATAGGAGCTTTCTTAGGGTGTGTGGCTGGTATCATGGTCATCGCATGGATATCTCTTGCCTCGATGTGGTCGTTGCCGGGTCCGCATCTGCATCCTTATCTCGCTATCGTACTGGGTACGACAGTGATCTTCGTTGTGGGTTTCCTTGCCACTTGGCTTTACCAGACTGGCAGGAAGGAATAAGGATTATTCAACAGGTAATATACGAATCCGTAAAGTTTGAGGTGTTGTGGGCACGGTGTACTTCTTGAGAACACCAGGTCCACAACTACTGTTTCCTAAGCCCATCACCGCACAGTCAATAGACAGATAGACTTTCCCTTGGTCTTGCAGCTCGTAATCATGTGTCTTGCTGGCAAGATAGGGAGCGGAATAGGGGAGTGCGGAGAATGAGAAAGGAGTGTCTGTCGCCTCAATCCGAATCCCTTTTCCTTTCTTTGTCTTCAACTCCACAAGGGTACATTCCTCATGGTTTCCTGAGTCCTGTGGACGTGGGTAATGGACATACTGTTCACTGACTGTCGACTTCCACAGTCCAATAGGACAAGATTGTTTCCGGTCAGGATAGTTATCCCAGGGACCTCGTCCGTACCACGTCAGTTGCTCGTAATCACGGGGTAACTCGATGACAATACCCAGTCGGGGGAGTGGTGGCAGACTGTCTGGAATCGTGAAAGTGAAGGTCCATTCGTCACCTTGTTGCTCCATGCTCATCGGAATACGGAGTGTGTCGAGTCCACAACGTTTCCAGTCTTTCGCCAACCAATTGCCGAAACTCTTGTCATTATCTGTGGGAGCTCGGAATATTTGTGGCTTGATCGTTGAGATGTAATGACTGATGGCTGGTGTCTGGGACTTTGCTTTCAACGACTTGGGCTTCTGGGTGTTTGCCTTTACCTCTGGACCATTGCCATAAACAGCCTGTACCTCATAATATTTCGGAGTCAGGGTACGGTCGCTCATCACAACGCCATTCATGCAGAAAGCATGTAGGTTGGGCTTGTCACCAAAATCTCCACCATAGAAGACGGAGTCATTTTTCATCTTTAATCTTTCATCTTTCATCTTTAATCTTTCATCTTTCATCTTCATGATGCCTTGGTCTACCCAGTCCCAGATAAAACCGCCAAGCATCCGTTTGTTGGAGTTGATCTCGTCCCAGTATTCCTTGAAATTACCTAAGGCGTTACCCATGCAATGGGCATACTCACTGGTCAGTACAGGACGTGGTCCACCGTCAGAGCCTATCCATGTACAATGGTCTCCTTCCCGTTGGGCTATCTCCAACAGACGCTCCCAACGTGCGTTCTCCGCACGTTCCTTGTCGCTGCCCTCAGGGATACCGGGGTTCAGGTATTCCTGCATCACACGGGGATAGAAGCGGGAGATGACATCAACTGTTGAGGGGTCGGGGTCTCCTTGTGCACCTTCGTAGTGGACGGGACGGGTGGGGTCGAACTCATGGAGCCATGCTGACATAGCGGCTTGGTTAGGACCATAACCACTCTCGTTACCAAGACTCCAGAAGATGATACATGGATGATTCTTGTCGCGTTCTGCCATACGGATGGCTCTGTCGAGGAAGGCTTCTCCCCAGTCAGGTGTCGACGCCAGTGTACCACGCAGACCATGTGTCTCACAGTCTGCCTCGTCCATCACATACATCCCCATAGAGTCGCAGAGCTCATACCAACGTGGACAGTTGGGATAGTGTGACAGTCGTACGGCATTGACATGGGCAGCCTTCATCAGCCTCAGGTCCTTGAGCATCAACTCCTCTGTCATCACACGGGCTTTGTATGGGTCGTGCTCATGACGATTGACACCCCGTATCTTGATGGGTTGTCCGTTGATGAGCAACTGTCCGTCTTCGATACGGATGACGCGGAAACCAACCTTCTGGTTGACTTGTTCGACGATGGTGCCGTCTCCTTTTTGTAATTGCAGACAGAGGGTATAGAGATAGGGACTTTCTGTACTCCACAGGTGAGGGTTGTCGACCTTCATCTCCATACGGTTGAACTTACGATAGCCACGTTGTGGATACCATTCATTCATACGGGATGCTTTGTGGGCGAGGTCCAGGACTTCATTTGCTGCGACCGTGTCAACAGCTATGGGACGGTTGCCGTCTGACAACGTGGCGACGAGACGATAGTCATCACCTGTCTCACCACCGTAGACGGAGAATTGTGGATTGATGGCAAGCGTCCATTCCCCCTTCTCTTTGGAGGGGATCAGGGGGAGGGTCCTTATGGCGACATCTCTCAGACGGATGTCAGGGGTGTGATAGAGCAGCACGTTCCGGTGAATACCACCAAAGCGCCAGAAATCCTGGTCTTCCAGATAGGAGCCGTCACTGTATTTATATACCTCTATGGCAATCTGGTTTGTTCCTTTCTTGATATACCGGGTGACGTTAAACTCCGAGGGTTCCATGGAACCTTGGCTGTAACCGACTTTCTCACCGTTGATCCATACATAAAAGGCACTCATCACTCCCTCAAAGCGTAGGAACGTCTGTCCCTCTTGCCATCCTTCAGGTAAGGTGAATGTCCGCCTGTATTGTCCGGTAGGGTTACGCTCCTCATATGTTGTCCATTCCTTCTTGGGCTCTTTCATAACATAAGGAGGATCTATCTTGAAAGGGTAACCGGCGGAGATATAGATAGGAGTACCGTAGCCGTTGACTTCCCAGTTGGCGGGAACGACAAGCGTCTTCCAACCGGAAGCGTCGAAGTCGGTGCGGTAGAAGTCCTTGATGCGCTCATCGGGGGTCTTTGTCCATCGGAACATCCAGTCTCCGTTCAGTGATAACATACGGTCACCTGCTTTCTCTCCAAAGGGAATAAAGTAGGCTCGTGCCGGCTCACGGTTGATCTGCAGTACGTGGTTGTCTTCCCAGTCGTGGTGCTCCTGTTGGGCGAGACTGGAAAGACAGCATAGGGAGCATAGTGATATAATGACGGTTCTCATTGTACTTCGAGTTCTTTAAATTCTACTTGTTCTGTTTCTATCTTTAATCTGTACGTACCAGCGTTGATCTGGGTACCAGTAGTTGTCGAGAGCATCTTCCACTTATTCGGTGTTGGCGGGAAAGTCACGTCACGGTCTACCAACACAGCCCCTTTTGCGTCAATGATGGTCATACGGGCGGTGATGGCGTCACCTGTGGTGTTCTTATAGCGGAAGCGCAGGGCGTATTCTTGTCCAAGACCGGGTTTGATGATGAAAGTGGTACCAGGAGTGGCTTGTTTGTTACTCACTTTCTCCTCGACAGGCTCGTAAACGGAAGCGGGACGTGACTCCGTATCCGCCGGCAACAGTTCTTTGGGCAGTTTGGCAATCGTATCTGTATCAAGGGCGTGCCATGATAGGGATTGTGCGGGGATATGTGAGGTCCTTGCTTCCTGGGAGGCGATCGCTATACCACAGATGACAGCCTGTCCTGCCTTCACCTCTGGGAATGAGATATGGATATTCCCCTTTTGGACTTTAGTATAGACGACACGTCTCAGCGCACCGCAGTATCCTGCTTCTGCCCACGGATCGAGGTCGTCGACGACTTTCTCATCATTCACGGCGACATCGAAGATACGCAGTCCCTCATAATCGGCAGTCTCTGCCGCATAGCGTCCGTGCCAGGGCTCTACAAAGTACAATTCAATACGGTAGTCTCCATCAGGAACAGGTAGGTCGTACCATAGTCTGTGGCGACCAAAGCGGAAGAACTGGAACAGCTCGTCGCTTTTCGTTCCCCGGATGTCGGTGGTGATATGGCGTTGCGAGGCTTGTAAGGCATGGATACCCTCAAAGTCCTGTCCCCATGAATGACTGAAGAGGGTGTCATCAGCCTGCCATTGTTGTCCGAACTCGTCTGTGAAAGCATCACCGCCACAGTTGATGCGGTATAGGTAATGATACCCCTCAGCACCCTTCAGGAGCTCTTTGTTACGGTCGGCGGCAGTGGGGAGATCCGTGTTCTCGGAGACGGGTGTGTCCTTTGAGAGATTTCTGTACATATAGTAGGCGGAAGTCGGCTCCTCCCATGTGGTGATGAGTCCTTTATAGTTGATAGGACCGACCTTGTCGATACGCCGTAATGCTCCGTCGGGTTGTACGCGTCCCGGGTTGTCGTGTGAGTTGAATATCCACTGGAAGTGACCGCAGACACTGTCTTTCGCACTATAGGCAAGACGTGCCTTTGTCTCCAGGAGGGAGTTGAATGACTCCTCACTGTATTTGGCATCACCATGCAGGTCGATGGTACGCCAGGCGCCGTATTCTCCATTCAACAGTTGCTCAGGCTGTTTCAGTTCCTTGTCATAGTTCTTTGCGGTGCCGCCATAGGTACCACTCCAGTTCTGGATGACATTCCAGTCTGTACCCTCGCCGCCGTTGCAGGTCGTGATGGCTCGCTGGTCACGACAGGTGGGGTCGAGTTGTCTGATGATGTTACTGCATTCCTCCGCGAATTTCTTGGGTAACACGCTCTCGTTTTGTAATCCCCACAGGATGACAGACGGTGAGTTGCGACGTTCTTTGATCCATCTGACAAGCAACCGTTTGAAGTTATTACGGAAACGGTGTGTGTCATACCAGATATGGGCAGAGAACTGGCTCCAGAAGAGAATACCCTGTTCGTCACATAGCTGTTGGTAAAGCAGATGGTGGGGCTGATGTGCCTCACGAATGGCATTGAAACCACCATTGATGATCTGTTTGACTCTCGACCGTATCTGTTCTTGTGAGAAAGCATGACTATTGCCAAGAAGATGTTCATACTCACAGGTACCGTTGATGAATACAGGTTGACCATTCAACAGGAAACGATGGTCACCGTCCTTTCGAAGTACGGGCCATGAGATACTCCGTATGCCGAATGGGGTGCGTACCTCATCAGCAGTCACAATCTTACTGTCTGTCTTCGTCTTTTCCGCTCCCTCGGCTATGATGGCTCGCTTGATCATCGTGGTGAGTGTATAAAGATAGGGGTCGTCGAGACTCCATCGGTGAACATTCTCCACCCGCTCGGCATAGTGGAATGTCTTACTATCCCCGGCTTTGATGGTCACTGGCTCTGCATGCCGGAATACTTGTTTGCCGCTGGCAAGGGAGAATTTCTGAACGAGTTCGACAGTCTGTGTCTCTTTACCATAGTTGCGTACCTCTGTCTCGATGAATACCGAGTCACAGGCGGCATTGTTCCAGATATGGACTCCGAAGGGCTCTATGCGTACCTCATCGGTCTCAATAAGACTGACTGGACGGAAGATACCGAAGGGTTGACTGCCTTCTGAGAATCCCCACTCACTGCTGCATCCTCCGCAGACCCAAGGTGAGGCTGTCTGCATGGCTGGATGGTCAACGTCCACCCGCAACTGGTTCTCACCATTCTTCAGACGGTCTGTCACGTCCAGTGTCCATACCGTACGACCTACCAGCTCCTCTGGATATTTATGTCCGTTGAGGATGACGGTGGCGTAGGTGCCGACTCCCTCGAACTGGAGGAAATACCGCTTGCCCTCTTGTTTCGTGGTGGTGAACACCTTTTGGTAAGTAGCACTGCCGTGTAGGTTCCCGTGCCGGAGCTGTCGGTAACCGTAGTAGTCGTCGAAGTTATGGGGGAGTGTGACGTTGATCGTCGTCTTGTCACGTCCTGCGGAACAGGAGGCTGTCCATCCTTCATTGAGGTTGGTGATAGTACGGCGCCCTTTGGTTTCGGGCTCCGGGAACCGTACGTCGCTTCGTCCCATCGGGACACTGGTGGCGACGGCAATACCACGCTGCTGGTCGTTATTGACAGCACAGTAGAAATGGTACACCACACCATTGTGCTTCACCACATAACTCTTGTGGGCAAACAACTCGTCGTATGTCTTGGAGGGTGTGATGAGGTCCTGTCCCGTCCAGTCTTGCCATTTCAACAAGTCCCGACTGACCGCGAAGGTGTTATAGGCGGCATATTGTCGGGTGGGGTTGTAGGCGGAGAAATAGAACATGACATAGAGGTCTCCCATCTTCACGATCTGGGCGTCACCGGTGATGATTCCTGGTGCCTCATGGGAGTACACGGGGTTGCCTTGATAGCGTTTCCATTTCTTCAGGTCGTTCGACAAAGCAATACCAATTCGCTCTGCCTTCAACTCATTGGCGGGATTCACACCACCGGCATTATAGAACATGATAAAACGGTATTTCGAGAGTTCCCTGGGCAGTGCGCTCTTCGTCTTTCCTTTTCCTTTCCGCTTGTCACTCTTCAACTCATAAACAGTACTCTTATACTCTGTCAACTTTTCCCACCACTGGGCGTCCTGGTCGTTGATACTGACAAGGGGACTGTTGCCCGATTGCCATTCATGGGGTTTCGTAATGTCACCACCTGTCCATGCGAGTCCGATGTTCAACGGCTCACGGACAGCCTCGTAACCCGTCCCGTGTCCACCGATATAGGTCATCCAGTGGTTCTTCTTGTATTGTCCGATAGCGTATGAACCGTCCCATGTCCAGTCGATGAGGGCAGGAAAACCGCCACGCTGGTTCATGTCCCATCCATCGTCTTTGTAGGACAGGATGCGTCCCAGTGTCTGCCAATGCAGCAGGTCGTCACTCTTGGCAAGCCAGGTCTCATAACCGCGTCCGTCAAGTCCTTCCTTGCCGTTATAGACCACGTAGGTCATATACCAACTGTCTCCCTCACGAAATACCGTAGGGCAGTCTATTTTGTGGTAGTTGTCGGTGGGTGCTACCACCATACCGTATTTATAAGGTGTTCGTACCTCTTGGTAAATGCGGCTCATCTCCTTTTGTGTGATGGGCTGGGCACCTGCCGCTAATGGCAATAAAGACAGCAGGTAAAGGATGATCTTCTTCATCTGTAAGTCGTTTTAGTAGAATGATATGGCAAAGGTACGAATAAGTGAGCAAAGAACAAAATAAATTCATTTATTTTTTCTTTCGAGCGTGAGTACCTTCGACCAAAGGTCAAAGTACGAATAAGTGAGAAGAAAACCAAAATTTTTTTGAGTTTTCTCGAACGTTAGTACCTTCGACCGAAGGTCAAAGGTTCTCGTCCGTCACACGAAGCCCTGCCAGGCATGATGCTTAGCAGGGCTTTTGCTTAGTTCAGCATACTCCGACACAGGAGGTCGTTCCTAATGCCGTCAGCAGGGCTGTGGCGATGGAGGCGATGATCTGAACGATCCATTTAAGTGTTTCTTTCTTCATTACTCACCTCCCTCCTCTGCTTTCTCTGACTCCACACTGTACTCCTTCGTCTCCTCGAAGACGACATCCTTCACGAGATTCTTCGCTACGGCGAACTTCTGGGCAATGGTACCGTTGGCTCGGCGGCTGACACCGGTCACCACACGGACAGTCTCAGGGGTGAACAGTACTCGGCGGGTGGTGATGTTCTGTGCACCCACATCCTCGGGACTGGCGCCTCCGATGCTGGAGAAGCCCACCTTGAAGATACCGATGCCCTCCAGTTTCACCTTCTGACCCATCTCGAAGAAGTGCTTCATGGCACCACCCAGCTCGTCGAGGACGGCGATCACGTCGGAGCGCTTCACGGAAGCCTGTGTCTGGATGAAGTCTGCAAGAATCTTGGTCCCGATGAAGTTCTTGTCGTAGACAGCTTTGGCGAAGTACTTACCGCATGCGGTGGAGCGAGGGTTCGTGTTCTGTTGCTTGATAAATTTCTGACTCATGGTTTTAAATTTTTAAAAGGTTATTACTAAGATTGATTGTGTTGATTCAGATCTGCAGCTCTTCCTCATTGTCAAGTGCAATTGCGGTGCAAGGTGAAAGGCTACGGGTAGGCGAACTTTGTTCGGGAATATGCAGAGCCGAGCTCGCTCGAGCTATGCTGAGCCGCAGCCCGCAATCGCCGTTACATCCTCAATGCAACGGCAAAGGTACAACATTCCCATTGCGGTCTACGAATTTTCAGGTGTCTTTTTTTTATTTTTTTTAAAAGTGGTCACGAAGGTCATTAAGGTCATTTGTCATTAAGGATTTCGGATTTTTACTAAAATAAGTATAATAATATATATATTATATATAATATATATATTATTAACCAAAAACACCCATTTTTCAAAACTCTTAATGACAAATGACCTTCATGACACTCATGACACACCCATAACCCTTAACCTGTACCTTGAACTTAACCTTGAACCCTTAACCTTGAACCCTTAACCTTGAACCCTTAACCTTGAACCCTTCTCCAGTATCTGTTAAGAGGTATTCCAGTATCTCCCATAGGGGTATAACAGCCTTTAGTATCAGGCATACCAGCCTTTAGAACACGTCATAGAAGATACTCCGTCAAGTGATCGCAGGCACTCCGATGCGCACAGGACAGCCCCCTTGTACGCAGTCTTTGCCAATGCTATCAAGCATGATTACAAAAGCCCTAATCCCACAACAAGGTGGAAGGACGTTATTAAATTGAAATAATAGGACAATCCCCTAAAATTCTTTTCACAAACAACCGAACAAAATCACCACAAACAACCGAACAAAATCACCACAAACAACCGAACAAAATCACCACAAACAACCGAAAATATCTATAAATATTTGCATAATTCAATAATAATCAGTAACTTTGCAGCAGAAATAGCAATACTCAAATAATATGGATAATAATTATAAACTGAGAATTGCCGACAAGCTGTTATCTCGCAAGATGGCTGGCAAGGGTGCCGTATTGATTGAAGGCCCTAAATGGTGTGGTAAGACAACTACAGCTCGTCAGTTGGCCAAAAGCCTGCTTGACCTGGGAGACACTGAGGTATTGAAGCAGAGCAAGCAGATGATGGAAATCAGTTCGAAGACGCTTTTGCAGGGGGAAACGCCCAGACTGATTGACGAGTGGCAGACAATACCTGAGCTATGGGATACCATCCGCAACGAAGTGGACAAGCGAAGTGCTTTTTCTCAGTTCATACTGACTGGTTCTACAGTAAAGCCACAGGCAGAAGAGACCGTGCATAGTGGAACAGGTCGTATAGGCAGAATCAAGATGCGCCCTATGAGTCTATTTGAATCGGGCGAATCCACAGGTAGTGTCAGCTTGCGTAGTCTGTTCGAAGGTGAGACGTTCGAACCTCTGTCAAACAGTCTGGAATTACAGGATATAGCCTACCTGACCTGCCGAGGCGGTTGGCCTCAGGCTACACTACTTGAAGGAGAGATTGCTTTGGATCAGGCTTTTGGATATGTCGATGATGTATGCGAACGAGATATACAGCGAGTAGATGGTGTGAAGCGCAGTGCTGAGCGAACTCGAATACTATTACGTTCCTATGCTCGTAACGTCTCACAGCAAGTATCTTATGGTACCATCAAGGCAGATATGCTGTCGAATGATGCCAACACACTTGATGAGGATACTGTTGCAGATTACATCAAGGCGCTGAAGAAATTGTTTGTACTTGAAGACCTGGAGGCGTGGAACCCCAATATTCGCAGTAAGTCGGCAATCCGTACCAGTGACACTCGCCATTTTGTAGATGCCAGTATCGGGACTGCAGCATTAGGCTTGGGACCCAAAGACCTGATTAACGACCTTGACTCGTTTGGACTCATCTTTGAAGATATGGCTGTACGTGACTTGCGAGTGTTTGCTGAAGCGCTTGACGGAAAGCTGTACCACTATCGCGACAGCTCAGGGTTGGAGTGCGACACTGTGTTGCATCGCAGAAACGGTACATATGCGCTGATAGAAGTAAAATTAGGTGGTGAGAAGCTGATAAACGAAGGAGCAGAAGCGTTGAAGAGTCTTGCCGACACTATCGACACCACGAAAATGAAGAACCCTTCATTCATGATGGTTCTCACAGCAGTTGGACCATACGCTTACAGAAGGCCTGACGGCGTATTTGTTGTACCTATCGGTTGCTTGAAAGATTAGCAGGGATTTACGAGGCTCTTCACTCTTCATTCTTCACTCGCCCCCCTTACTCCTCCGCTCCTTACTATTTTTCCCTCTATAACCGCTAACCTTTAACCTATAACCTTTATTTGGTATTGAAATAATAGGACAATCTAGAAAGCCCAAGTCTCCACGATTTGGGCTGATTTTTTCAAATTCCCTGTGTGAAACAGGAACCTGTCACCTGTTTCACTCTGGTGCTAAGGTAATAATTATTTTAGAAATTCCTTCTTTTTTAGGGAAAAGTTTGGTCGTTTCAATTGAAAAGTGTATTTTTGCAGCATGAAATATTGTTGAAAAGTGTAGTTTTTGACTATTAAATCATATTGAAAAGTGTATAATCGCCATGCTGTATAGGAAGATTACATCATACATCGAGGACTATTTGAAGTCTGATACTGACAAGATTCTGATACTGGAAGGAGCCCGTCAGATAGGCAAATCGTTCAGTATTCGTGAGGTAGGTACACGCCTGTATCCGAATTTCATAGAAATCAACTTTGTGGAGGACGACGAGGGTGAACAACTATTTAAGAACATCCATAAGAAGGAAGACTTTTATCTGACCCTCAGCATGGTTGCAGGTGACAAGCTTAACAATAGTGAAGATACGTTGGTGTTCCTCGACGAGATTCAACACTATCCGCAGTATCTCACTATGTTGAAATTCCTGCGTGAAGATCATCGCTATCGCTATATTGCCAGTGGCAGTCTGCTGGGTATCACTCTTCAAGACACGACCTCTATCCCTGTAGGTAGCATTACTATCAAGGAAATGTTCCAGCTTGATTTCGAGGAGTTCTTGATTGCCAACGGCTTCGGAAACGAGGCTATCAATATGCTGCGACAGTCCTATGAAAAGCGCCAGAGCCTTTCGGAAGAGCGTCACACCCATGTACTCGACCTTTTCCGCCGCTATCTACTGGTTGGCGGACTGCCAGATGCTGTCAATACCTACCTTGATACACATAATATCGTGAAGGTACGTGAGGTACAGGATGGTATCCGCAACCTTTATGCCAGCGATGCTTCCAAGTATGAAAAAGAACACAACAAGAAGCTGCTCATACGTCGTATCTACGAGATGATTCCCTCACAGATGGAAAATAAGAAGAAGCGTGTGGTGGCGCAGGAAATACGTGGAAAGAAGGGTGACCGCTTCGACCAGTATAAAGAAGAATTTGAGTATCTCATTTCATCTGGCATATCTTTAGCTGTTAATGCCATCTCTAATCCTCATTTCCCATTAAGTGAGTCGTTGCAGAAGAACTTGCTGAAGCTTTATCTGAACGATGTAGGTTTGCTTACAGGTCTGCTTTATCGTAACAACATCCGTCCTGTTCTCGACGATATATGCAGCATCAATCTTGGTTCCGTCTATGAAAATGTCGTTGCCCAGGAACTTCGTGCACATGGTCATAAGCTCTTCTACTATGATAACCGCAAGCAGGGCGAGGTTGACTATTTGATTGACAATCACACAACGATGAGTGTTCATCCGATAGAAGTTAAGTCTGGCAAGGACTACAAGGTACACAGTGCCCTCAATAATCTGCTAAAGAATCCAGAATATAACGTCCTTTCAGCTACTGTCATTTCCAACGAGCGCGAGGTCTATCAAAATGGCAAGGTTACATATATGCCCATCTATTTTGTAATGTTTATGGAAGCAGAGACATCTCAAATTGATAAAGAAGAGTACATTTTTTGATGTCCTTCGCCCTTCACCCTTCACCCCTCAGACATCAGCCTTCAGACATCTTACATCTTCCGCCCTTCACCATGAACCATGAATCCTTCTCCTTTTATCAGTTTCATGGTGCTAAATTAATAATAAGAAAGGAATATACAAAATATAATGTTTCACTCAAAAGTCCTAATCCCACAACAAGGTGGAAGGATGTTATAAATTGAAATAATAGGACAATCCAGAAAGCCCAGTCTTCATGATTTTGGCTGATTTTTTTTAAATTCCCTGTAAAAATCTTTGTTATAATCCAAATATTTCGTATCTTTGTGGACAGTAACTAAAAACAAAAGAACATGTACAGCGTCGATATCGACCTCGCACACTCAAGCAGCTCCATATGCAGGATTCCTGAGGAGTAGAAAGCGTAACAGGAACCTGTCCCTGCGTTTCACGATTAAGTGAGCAGAAAACCAAATTTCATTTGAGTTTTCTCGAGCGTGAGTATCTTAGACGAAGTCAGAGTTACAAAGAACTGAACGAAACCCCAAAATATGAACGCTATTTTTTGTGATGTTGTTTTTTTTTATTATTTTTGCAAATGCTACACAGACATTGAGACTCTGAATCGATTGATAGAGTTAAAAAGGATTACTACATGAGTGTTTTATATAAATATTTGGATGTAAAAGGTGGATTGTTGATGCTTGAAAATCACAATCTACAGTTTACTAATGCCACCAAGTTTAATGATCCCTTTGACTGTCACCCAGCATTGTTTGATTATTCTCATGCTCCAATAAATAAAAATAATTGGCCTCCAGTAGATTTTCTTACTAGAAAGGGAAAGAGTGATATGGAGAACATGAGAAATCACACTTGGATTTGCTGTTTATCGAAAGTATATGATTCATTGTTGATGTGGGCATATTATAACAATCATAAAGGTATCTGTATTGGGTTAAACAAAGAGGCCGTACTCAATTGTTGCCAACGTGGTTTTTGGGGCATGATGCCCCCCCATTTTTTAGAAGTAAAATATAGGGACATTCTGCAAAAGCCTGATTATTTTAAACCAGATGCCGATTTTTGGAATTATCTTCTTTGTACTAAAGCCAAAGCATGGGAACATGAACAAGAAGTACGTTTAATAACAAAGGATCCTGCATGGATTCAAGCAAGTAGATCTATTCCAGTGGAAATATATAAGGATGCAGATGCTAATGGAGATGAATATGTTGATGGAAAAGAAATAAGACATTACCCTCCTTTAACAGCCGATTGTTTTGAGTCTGTTTATCTCGGTGTAAACATGCTGAAAAGAAACAAAACAAAGATAATAGAAATCGCTAGAAAAATAAATCACGATATAAAGATTTACCAAATGACAATAGACCCTGAAGCTTTTCGGCTGAAGGCTGAACAAATTTAGAATTATGGCAAAGAAACAGATAAAAGAGAAATCGATAGAAGAAACGCTGTGGGAATCGGCGAATAAACTGCGAGGCTCTGTGGAACCATCGGAGTATAAGCACGTGGTGCTGAGTCTTATCTTCCTGAAATATGCTTATGACCGATTTACGGAGCGCAGAAATGAGTTGGAAGCTGAGGGTAAGGGGCAGTTTGTTGACAATCCCGTATTCTATAACGCCAAGAATGTTTTCTATCTGGAGCCTGAGAGCCGTTGGAACTTCCTGATAGAGAACGCCAAGCAGAACGATATTGCTATCAAGATAGATAAAGCTTTGGCAAAGGTGGAAGAGAGTAACCCATCGCTGAAAGGTGCCTTACCGAGCAACTATTATGCAGGGCTTTCATTAGATAGAACGAAACTGGCTGCATTGCTTGATGAGATCAACAAGATAGATACGCTGAAAGACCCTGAGCACGACTTGATGGGACGTGTATATGAGTACTTCTTGGGTAAGTTTGCTATTGCTGAAGGTAAAGGAAAGGGAGAATACTACACTCCAAAGACCATCGTCAATCTAATAGCTGAGATGATTGAGCCTTATCGTGGCAAGATTTACGACCCTTGTTGTGGTTCTGGTGGTATGTTTGTTCAGAGTATGAAGTTCATTGAGGCGCATCACGGTAATAAGCGTGATATCTCTGTCTATGGACAAGAATATACCAATACCACCTACAAACTGGCGAAGATGAACCTTGCCATTCGTGGCATTGCCTGTAACTTGGGTGAAATGGCTGCTGACACGTTCCATAACGATCAGCACAAAGACCTGAAGGCAGACTTCATTATGGCTAATCCTCCATTCAACCAGAAGGCCTGGCGGGCAGAAAACGAACTGAAGGACGACCCACGATGGGCAGGCTACGACGTGCCACCCACAAGCAATGCCAACTATGGCTGGATTCTGAATATCGTCTCTAAGCTCTCTGCCAACGGTACGGCTGGCTTCCTTCTTGCCAATGGTGCGCTGAGTGGCGACGGCACAGAACTGGAAATCCGCAAGCAACTGCTTCTGAACCATTTGGTGGAAGCCATTGTTATCCTACCTCGTAATATGTTCTACTCTACTGACATCAGCGTGACGCTTTGGATTCTCAATAACAATAAAAAGGCTCGCACCGTGGAGCAGAACGGCAAGATGGTTCGCTATCGCAATCGTGAGGACGAGGTACTGTTCATCGACTTGCGCCAGTGGGGAGAGCCGTTCGAGAAGAAATACATCCAGTTCTCTACGGAGCAGATACAGCAGATTGCCGAGAACTTCCATAATTGGCAGCGTGTAGGCTATGAAGAGACCTATCACGATGAGCCGGAATACTGCTATTCTGCCACCCTCGACGAGATTGAGAAGAAAGGTTGGAGTCTTGTACCAAGCAAATACATTGAGTTCCGCAATCGTGATGAGCAGATTGACTTCGATATCAAGATGCGCCAACTGCAAACAGAAATGCGAGACCTCTTACAACAGGAAGATGCAAGCAAACAGGAACTAAAAGCCCTTTTTGAGAAGTTGGGATATGGTTTGTAATTCTTTCCAATGTTTAAAGAACTGGAAAGAATTGGAAAGAAAAGAGAAGTCGCTATGAATAAGATAACGAAGAAAATAGATGATGCAACCAGATAATAAAAGCATATCACATGGCATACGGATCCAGTATGTCAGTGACCTCCATTTGGAGCTCCCTAAGAATCGTCAGTGGATAGCAAAACATCCATTGGAGGTAACTGGTGACATTTTGCTTGTTGCCGGCGATACTGCATATCTTGATTTTCCAAACTCGGAATGCGACACTTATTCTGAATATAAATTCTGGGATTGGGTGAGTCAGCATTACAGCCAGGTTATAGTGTGTCTGGGCAACCACGACTTTTACGGATATTATGACTTGTCCTCTATGCCAAACGGCTTCTGCAAACAGATTCGCCATAATGTTCATGTATACTACAACTGTATAGTGCATCTGGACGATATAGACATAATCGTTTCTACATTATGGTCGAAGATAGAGCCCCAAAATGCATTCCAGACAGAGCAGAGTGTGAGCGACTTCTATCGTATCATGTATGGTGAACATCGACTGACTGCAGATGATTTCAACCATGAACATGAGCGTTGTCTCACATTCATCAAACAGGCTGTTTCAGAATGTGACGCAAAAAAGATAATTGTTCTTACGCATCATGTTCCCACGCAATTATGCACTGCTGCAGAATTTTCAAATAGCAATATTAACGGTGCTTTCACAGTAGAATTGGGCAATTATATTGCAGGTAGTCAGATTAACTACTGGATATATGGACATTCACATCGCAACATCAGAGCACAAATAGGCGACACACTCATTGTGTCCAACCAACTGGGCTATATCTCACATAGTGAACATCTGAAGAACGGATTTAACCCTTCTGCTATGATTGAAGTATAAAACGAGATTGCAAATTAATTGAGGATAGAAGAATGACAACATACAAGCGTTTAGGCGATTATATCAGAGAAGTGAATGTGCGTAATCGGGAGTTGAAGGTTACGAATTTGCTTGGGCTTAGTGTATCGAAGGAGTTCATGCCTTCGATTGCTAATACCATTGGCACAGATATGTCCACTTACAAAATTGTGGAGCGAAACCAATTGGTTTATATAGCAGATACTTCCCGACGTGGTGACAAGATAGCAATAGGTTTGCTCGACAAATATGATAATGCCATTGTTTCTCAGGCTTATACCGTTTTTGAGGTAACAGACCACGAACAGCTATTGCCAGAGTATTTGATGATGTGGTTCCGTCGTCCTGAGTTTGATCGCTATGCACGTTTTCATTCACATGGAAGTGCTCGTGAGATATTCGATTGGGACGAACTTTGTGATGTCATGCTCCCTATCCCCTCCATCACTCGTCAGCGTGAAATCGTATCAGAATACGAAACGCTGACCAACCGCATTCGTCTCAACAATCAGATGATTCAGCATCTCGAAGCCACCGCCCAAGCCCTCTACCGCAAAACCTTCGTCGATAACATCGACAAAGAAAACCTCCCCGAAGGCTGGAGAATGGGAACATTGGGAGAAGTGGCGAATATAAAAGCGGGTGGTGATAAACCACATGATTTCTCAGAAGTACAAACAGAGGAATATAATGTGCCAGTTTATGCTAATGGTATCGAAAATAAAGGAATATTTGGTTTTACTACAAAGCCTGTTATTACAACAAAGAGCATAACTATATCTGCAAGAGGAACTATTGGCTATTGTTTCTTAAGAAAACGACCATTCGTTCCTATAGTAAGACTTATTGTTGTCATTCCACATGACGAGGATGTAACGCAATACCTATTTTATTATTTGAATTATTCAAATATAAAAGGCTCAGGATCTGTTCAGAGTCAGTTAACAGTTCCTGACATGGAAAGTAAAAACATAATCATACCTCCGGTCCCGTTGATACAAGAGTTTAACAAACAAGTTGAAATAATAGATAACTCTATATCATTCTGCGAAAAGGAGAATGAGAAATTAATTGAATTACAGTCTTTGCTTTTGGCGAAGATGGGGCAATAAAATATCGTGCCATGATAAAGATTATTAATAGACTACAATTGTCGGACATGGGCCTGATGGTAAAAGGAACCAAACAGGAAGTGCATCTACAGCAAGGTGCAATGGATGGTGCATGTACAGTCTATAGCATGATGATGTGCTTGATAATAGCACGTGCCATTCACCGAAATGAAGTTGTCAATCTTAATGATGAAAAAATCAAAGGAAACACTTCGAAGGGGCGTCTAATAAGAAATTTCTTATATAACAATGGTTTTGTGAGAAATGGGTATGAGTTGAACGATTTAAATGATGAGCTATTGCATTCTTTCCAAAAGATTATTCACACCGATTACTACTCCATAGGGCAGGATGGTGATGACTTTATGCCAAACATTCTAAAAGCACTCGACAATAATAACCCTGTAGAATTAACTTTTCAACGCAAGGGAAAATCAGGACATGCAGTTGTCGCTATTGGCTACGAAAAGAATGCCAATGGTGTATTGTTGTACATTTTAGATCCTGGCTATTCTATGCCTTCGGGACAATACTGGAACAATGTAATCCAAATTGACTCAAATAGCACCCGTAAATACAATGCTTTGAATTTTGTAGAAAAAGAAAAGATACAAGTTGACGAAGCTTTGGTTATAAAAAAGAAATAATACCGAATTACATTCTTTGCTTTTGGCGAAGATGGGGCAATAAATATGAATTTGATATGAACGATAATTATTCAAAAAGAGCACTTGCATATAGTTTTCTTGCTCATGTAAGAAACTCAGGAACTTTGGTTCAAGGCCCCTTAGAGATATTTGTCCCTTTAGTGAAAAAGGGGTTACATTTTATGAATGTTTCTAAAGAGCAATATAAAGGAGAAAGTATCAACGAAATCCGAAGCATAATCAATGACAATTATAAAGTTGATATTCCTCTACCTGTTTTGCGAACGGTTTTAAGATATATTGCAAATAAAGTAAATAGGCAAGAGCATGTGTTTGAGTTGTACAATGATGATTCTTTTTGGATAAAAGATTACGTTTTTGAAGATTATGACATTTTTTTGAGTCGTAAAGAAAAGGAAATTGATAGCCTTCAAAGTTTGTTCGTAGCTTTTTGTAAAGCAAATGGTCTACCCTCTCAGAACGCAAATATAATTCGATTTATAGAGAAAAACAAAGCATCTCTTTCTTACTATATTTCACATCAAGAAGTGGCTGATGGTGAGGATTATACCATAGAGGCAAAGTTCGTGGAACACTTTAGAGCTATACCTGATATTTATGACCAAATTAAAGACATTTATTTAGGTACCATAATATGTAGTTTGTTAGAATATACACCGTCAAACTTAAAAGTTGACGTTGACTTGTTATTAGATACCAATTTTGTTGTTAGTCTTTTGGATCTTAACACACCAGAATCGACTCATACATGTAGGAAACTTATAGAGGTAAGTAAGTCTTTAGGCTTTTCTTTGCATGTGTTGATTGACACTGTCGAAGAAATAAAAGGTCTACTTACTTTCAAAGCAAACAATTTTGACAAGTCCATCATTCAAAAGTATGTTAACAAAGAGGATATTTATAATGCCTGTTCAAGACATAAATACTCAAAGACTGATTTGGAAAGGATTTGTGATAACATAGAAAACTCTCTAGCGGGTTTTGGAGTGTTGGTTGTTCCTCATACTGAAAAACTTAAAAATATCGCAAAATATAGCAGCGATTACTCTCAATTGAAGAACTATCGTAGTAATCACAAAGCAGCTCTTCATGATGCAATGTGCTTAGCTTATGTTAGAGATAAACGAAATGGCAAGTCATGCAAGAGTTTTGAAGATGTTAATTGCTGGTTTGTTAATAATGCTATCTCTCATGATTTTGATAATGAAGGTATAGATCGGTTGTTAGCATCAAATAATTCCGGAGCAATGCCTGAAACCATTAAAGTTGATGATTTGCTAAATATACTATGGTTAAGTAATCCAAGTATGGGAATACTGAATGATAAAGACATGGTTGACATAGGCCTTACTTCACTTGTTGCTTTTACGTTAAACAAATCATTGCCAAAAGCTAGAATTATAAAAGAATTAGATGACAATATTCAGAAATATAAAGATGAAAATATTTCTGAAAGAGATGTCTTCTTGTTATCCACAAGAATTGCTAATGGGCAAATACGTAATTTAGAGAAACTGAATGAACTGGCCTCTTCTGATACTGCTGCTTTCAATAAGGCCGTCAAAGAAGAAGCAAACAAACAAAACCAAATTGAAATAGAAAGAGGTAAAAAGCTTGATGACATTATTAAGAAATTTGAAGTCTCAATTGAAGATCTGAAAGCACATAAGACTAGAATAGATGAAAAAAATGAGAAATTGAAAACAGACTATGAGCTACAATTAGCTCAGAAAGAAGAAGAACTAAAAAAGAAAGTTGCCTCTAAAGTCGAGGAGATAAAGAATAGCGAAAAGAATCACGAGCAAATCGTTAATGATTTGACCTCCCAATTTGAGAAAAGGCAAAATAAAGATAGGCTTAAACAAATAGCTAAAGAGATAGCATCGTTAGAATTAAGAAAGAATAATGCGCAAAAACAAGCCCATAGCGATTTGACAAATTATAAATTTAAGTTCTTCTGTCCTGGTTTTATAGTTCTGTGTGTTTGGGCTTGGTTCACGTATAATTTCTGGAAACATGACTGTGTTCAATGGCTTATCTACATCATTCCTTTGATAGTTGGAATCCTGTATTGGACATATGCAGGTTTCTTCTGTGATAGCATAAACATAAAGGAATTCTTTCAAAAGAAAGAAGAAGTTTTGAGACAAAAACAATATTTACAATTTCAATATTCAGAAAAGGAATACATGAATTTGGTTGAAGAACAGCAACAGCTCATAAAAGAGTTAAACGAAAATGAGTGACATTAGCAAATATGTTAAAAAAACAAAACAATTGAAAAGATGGACACATTAGGCAAGATGATAAGAATTACCGATTTAAGGTCGGTATGGCCTCATGAGGCAAATGATTTCACAAAGTGGTTGGTGCAGGAGGAGAATCTTACGCTGCTGGGTGATGCGATAGATATTGAGTTGGAACTGGAGGAAAGGGAATCGTCCGTCGGTAGTTTTAATGTGGATATCTTTGCTAAAGAAGTGGGGACTAATCGTCGTGTGATTATTGAGAATCAATTAGAAGATACCAATCACGACCATCTCGGCAAACTGATTACATACGCCTCCGGTAAAGGTGCTGAAGTGATTGTCTGGGTGGTGAAGCGAGCACGTGACGAACATCGTCAGGCGATTGAGTGGCTGAACCAGCATACAGATAACAATATCGGATTCTTCTTATTGGAAATAGAATTGTGGCAGATTGGTGACTCGGCAAAGGCACCACGCTTCAATATTGTGGAAAGGCCCAATGACTGGTCTAAAACGATGAAGACGATAGAAGGACTTTCTGATACAGACCTTCTTAAACTTGAATTCTGGACAGGTTTTAATGAGGCGATGAGCGACAACAATGACTTTACTCGCAATTTCCATGCACGCAAAGCAATGCCTCAACATTGGTATGATTTGAGCATAGGCAGTTCTGCCTATCATGTTGCCTTGACCATCAACACTCAAAAGCAAAGTATTGGTGCAGATATTTATATTAATGATGATAAGGAATTGTTTGAGCGTTTCAAGATGCATAAGGATGAAATCTCTACAATGTTGAATAGTGAGGTGGAATGGCGGGAGGCAAAGAAAGCATGTCGCATATTCATCACAACCAATATCAATCCCAAAAAACGGGAATGTTGGCCGAAAGCCTACAATTGGTTCTTGGAGAAAGCTATCATCTATAAAGAAATTGCATCGAAGTTTGGCGAGTAGTACGTAATGAAAACAGAAAATTTTTGCTTCTATTTTAAAAAATTGCAAATTTTACGCAGATTTTACAGATAGAATATCGATTTATTGGGATTTATCTGTATATTTGCAGCAAAAAATAATGCACAGATATGATACAGGAAATTAAAATTAAAAACTTTCTTTCATTTAAGGATGAAGTTAAATTCAGTTTTGAGGCTTCTAACGATAAGTTCGCGGAAGATTCTCAAGTAGTACAAATTAATGAGAACACGAGGCTTTTGCGCTTTGCAATTGTGTATGGTTATAATGCTTCAGGTAAATCAAATCTGTTAAGAGTATTTGATTTTTTGTCTGATTTCTGGTTTGAAAAAAAAGATGATATAGATGAAAAGACAGGAAATATGCCATTCAAATTGAATCAAGTTTCATCAAACGAGCATTCTTTTTTCGACATGACATTCTTTGTTGAAGATACGAAGTATAATTATCAGTTAGAATTGGATAAATATCAAGTATATTTGGAGAAACTATCTTATTATAAAACGACTCAACCTGTTCTGTTATTTGAAAGAATGCTTAAGGATGGACAGTCTGTTATTAACTTTAAGTCAATAAAAGTTAGTAATGTGGTAAAAGACAGTATTATGGTAAAATGTTTGAATAATATGTCTTTTTTTGCTGCACGTAATCAAGTTAATGCAAATATTCCCTTGATTGATTCTGCAAAAGAATGGATGAAAAATGTAATGCAGACTATAACCCCGTCTACAAATCTGACACAATACGCACAGAGAAAAACATCAAATAATAATGAGTTAACCAATTACATTCTTGATTTTCTTCACGAAGCAGATTTCAATATCACAAATATTAAAACCAATACAATTGATAAGCCTATCCCCAAAGAACTAATGGATATGCTACTTCATGTTGAAGATCTTCCTGAAAAAGAAAAAGAGCGTTTAAAGAACGAGCGTTCGATAAAACATTTACAGACCGATTTTGAACATACTGTAGAAAATAGTAACGGGACTGAGGTTTATAGGCTTAGTTCTGAGGAAGACGAAGAATCAAGAGGTACAATGCGAACGTTTGGCTTAGAATGCGCTCTTTATACTGCAATGCAAAAGAACGCTTTTTTAGCAATAGATGAAATAGAGACATCATTACATCCAAAATTGCTTGAGAAAATTCTATTTGAATATCTAAAGACTTCATCAAAATCGCAGCTAATTGTAACTACCCATAACGATGGGTTATTAGATTTAGTGGATGATCTCATCAGAAAAGATTCCGTGTGGTTTTCTGAAAAGGACAAGGCTGGTGTGACGGATTTGTATAAACTTACAGATTTCAGAGGTGTAAACCGCTTGTCGTCAATCAGAGAGGCTTATCGCAATAAGCGTTTTGGGGCAACAATGAAATAATGTGATGGAAGAAAGAGAATTAGCAGAGGTCGTTGAGCAGCAAAAGTTTTTTGAGGCTGTACCTACTCCCTCTCCAGAAGAAGATGAGGGAACAAGGGACATGGGGCCGTTGTACCCATTCCTTATCAGTGGCGGAACCAATACCGAGCGCTATTACTTTACACATATAAATGACACAACAGGATATAAGTTCAATATCTTTCCAAAATATTTTGGAAATGAGGCCAGTTATACGGAGATATTCCCTGAAAGGATAAAGGACATCATTAAAAATAATGCTGGAGCAAAAATCTTTTGTGTGTTTGATTTAGATACTGTCTTTTGTAATGAGACTAATCAAAAAAAACACCAAACTTTTGAAGATAATCTCAGGCGAGAAATTGGTGAAGGGAGTGTCGTGTTATGCCCAAGTATGCCAAGCATTGAATACTGGTTCTTACTCCATTTTGAAAATTACACTGAACTAATTAAAAGTTGTGGAACAAAATTGCAGAAGTTACTATCGCCCCACATGTTGCCATATTTCCTTGGTACAAACAAAAAGTTACTGAACCTACTAAAAGACAAGAAATATGTAGAAAGTCCTGATTGGGTAATTGAATTATGCAATGACGGAAAGTTGGAATTAGCCATTGAACGGGCAGAAAACAACATTAATGCGGCTGTAGTTGCTGATGAATTAAAGAACCAGTCTTATTCGTACGTTTATAAAGCATTTAAAGAGAGATAATGCCTATGTCACACTTTAACGAACATACGCTGGAGATGGCTATCATGGAACTGTTTGAGCAACAGGGCTACAGTTACGTGAATGGCGAGACGATACACAAAGAGCAGACGGAGGTGCTGCTGCGCGATGACTTGCGGATGTATCTGATGGACAGATATGCTGAGGAAGGCATTACGCCCTTGGAGGTGGAGCGAGTGATGGCGAAGTTGACGGCAGACAATGGTGCTCCGCTCTACGAGCAGAACACACAGACGTATCGCTTGATGACGGAGGGTTTTGCTATCAAGCGTGAAGATGCTTCTCTGCCTGACTTGTTTGTTGAGGTGATAGATTTTACGGATCTTGACAGGAATATCTTTAAGATTGTCAACCAATTGGAGATAAAAGGACTGGTGCGACGCATTCCTGACGGCATTGTCTATGTGAACGGTCTGCCCGTAGTGGTGCTGGAGTTCAAGAGTGCCGTGAAGGAAGACACCACCATCATGAATGCCTATACACAGTTGACAGTGCGCTATCGTAGGGATATTCCTGAGTTGTTCCGCTATAATGCTTTTGTTGTTATCAGCGATGGTGTAAACAATAAATATGGCACGCTGTTTACGCCTTACGAGTTCTTCTATGCCTGGCGCAAGGTGGAGCGTACTGATAAGGCAAATGATGGCATCGACTCCCTGCACACCATGATGGAAGGTCTGTTCCGTAAGGAGAGGCTGCTGAGCGTGATGAAGGACTTTGTATTCTTCCCTGACACCTCGAAGAGTGAAAGGAAGATTGTCTGCCGCTATCCGCAGTTCTTCGCAACACATCGGCTTTATGAGAATATTTTGGAGCACTCACATATCAATCTGCATGGCGATGGAAAGGGAGGAACATACTTCGGAGCTACAGGTTGTGGAAAGAGCCTCACGATGCTATTCCTGACACGTATGCTGATGCGAAGTCGGCATTTGGCAAGTCCTACCATCGTTCTGATTACTGACCGCACGGATTTGGATGACCAGTTGTCTGCACAGTTCGTGAATGCCAAGCAATTTATTGGTGATGAGACGGTGGTAAATGTAGAGACACGCGAAGAGTTGGGCAAGAAGTTGAGAGGAAGAAAGAGCGGAGGGGTATTCTTGACTACGATACAGAAGTTCAGCGAGGATATCAACCTGCTTTCAGACCGAGCAAACATAATATGTATCTCCGACGAAGCCCATCGTTCGCAGACGAATGTGGAGCAGAATGTGACCATTTCTGATAAAGGCGTGAAGCGCAGCTACGGCTTTGCCAAGTATCTGCACGACTCGTTACCCAATGCTACCTATGTGGGCTTCACGGGAACACCAATAGATGCTACGATAGACGTGTTTGGCGATGTGGTGGATAGCTATACTATGACAGAATCGGTAGCTGACGGCATCACTCGTCGCATCGTTTATGAAGGAAGAGCCGCCAAGGTGTTTGCCGACCACAAACAACTGGAGGCGATAGAGGCATACTATAAGCAATGTGAAGAACAAGGTGCCAATGAATACCAGATTGAGGAAAGCAAGAAAGCGGTGACACAGATGAACAAGATTCTGGGTGATCCGAACCGATTGGCTGTGGTGGCGAAGGATTTCATAGAGCACTACGAAAAGCGAATAGAGGAAGGGAGTACCGTTTGCGGTAAGGCAATGTTCGTATGCTCCAGTCGCGAAATTGCCTATGACCTGTATAAACAGATTATTGCCTTGCGCCCTGAATGGGAAGAGAAAATTGGCTCAGAAGACCAAACTCCTGTAGAGCGTATCCGATTGGTGATGACACGTGAGAAGGATGATGATCCTAAGCTTCGCGAATTGATTGGTTCGGACGAAGACAGAAAAGCTCTTGATGTGTTGTTTAAAAACCCTGACTCTAACTTCAAGATTGCTATCGTCGTGTCTATGTGGATAACAGGTTTTGATGTGCCTTGTCTCGACACGATGTATATAGACAAGCCTTTACAGAAACACACGTTGGTACAGACTATTTCGAGGGTGAATCGTGTGTTTGAAGGCAAAGATAAAGGACTAGTGGTTGACTACATTGGTATCAAGAGCAACATGAACAATGCGCTGAAACAGTATGCCGGTGGTGGTGATATGGGTGATAACGTGGAAACCATCGAACAGAGTGTGACGATGGTAAAAGACGAGTTGGATATTCTGCGCAGGATGTTCCATACCTTCGATTATAGCAAGTTCTCAACGGGTACACCGCTGGAACAATTGGAATGTTTGAAACATGCGGCTGAGTTCGTGCAGGCTACGGAGAAAACACAAAATCAGTTTATGGGTCATGCTAAGAAACTGAAATCGGCCTTCAACCTCTGTTCCAACCATGAGGCTATCAACGATAAGGATCGTGAGGACATTCATTTCTTTACGGGAGTAAGGTCTATCATCTACAAACTGACAAAAGGTGATGCTCCCGATGCCTCGCAGATGAATCGCAAAGTGAGCCAAATGATAGCGGAAGCTTTGAAGTCGGACGGAGTTGAAGAGGTAGCTCAGGTAAATGCAAATACAAAGGACCTGGACTTGCTGAGTGAAGACTATATGACGAGGCTGGAGAAGCTGAAGTTGCCTAATACGAAGGTGAAACTGATGGAGAAACTGCTTCGGACTGTTATTACCGACTTCAAGAAAGTCAATAAGATGAAGGGTGTGGATTTCACCAAACGTCTGAATGCGTTGGTGCAGCGATATAATGACCGTAGCGACAATGCCGTGTTTGCCGAAGAAGTACTCAATGAGGTAGCCAAGCAGATGGCAGAACTGCTGAAGGAGGTGAACAAAGAGAAGAAATCGTTCAAGGACTTAGGTATCACTTACGAAGAAAAGGCTTTCTATGACATTTTGAAAGAGATAGCTCATAAGTTTGGCTTTGAATATCCAGAAGACAAATTGCTGACGCTGGCAGCTGCTGTGAAGAAGATGGTGGATGACAAGTCGAAATATACTGACTGGGCAAACCGTTCTGACATCAAAGCGGAACTGCAGATGGACTTGATCCTGATATTGGCAGAGCATGGTTATCCGCCAGTTCCGCAGGACGAAGTCTTTAAGGAAATTTTTGAGCAGGCGGAGAACTTTAAGAAATATGATCAGGAAGATGTTATAAAGGAAGATGCGCCTATTATGTTTTATAAATTAGAGAATGTTGAGGATGACCGTGATGTACGCAATCTCATCTTTAATCGTCTGCACATGGATGTTTCTATTAGCGATGGTGAATTGCAACGCGAGGTTATCGAACTCTATGGTGAACGTTATCCAGATATGTTACTAAATGACTGGCGTCATATCATTAAGGCATACACTCCGATGGTCAGAGAAACTGTTCAATCAAAGGCTAAAGAAGTGTCGATACAATCTGAACAGTTAAGAATGGTTGCTGAACCTCTCGAAGAACCAAATAAAGACGAGTAATGAATAGGATAGTACTTATTGGAAATGGGTTCGACTTGGCTCACGGTCTCAATACTAGATATGAAGATTTTATAAACTGGTATTTCCCAAGACCCTTTGCGTGTGACACGTACCTGGTACCTGTCACATCCGGGCAGCACAAAAGCGGTTGAACCAGCCATACAATCCCGGACCTGTCGCCTCTCCGAATAATCTTCCACGTGGTAGGATGGATACTGAGCCTGAGGAAGAACAGGCTGTTGGCAACGTGCTGGATAATGATGTGGCTATGAAATACTGGCGACAACTGCAGGAATATCGATTCGTGGATGAGAAACGCCAGCTACTGGCGGAAACGACTCGTAAACAGGCTATGTGTATCGCTGAGATGTTTGCTGAGAAACTGGGTCTGAAAGCCAAGTGGAAGACTTTCGAGATGTTCTGGAATATCAAGAATCTGGCGCAAGAGAAATATGATTTGCAAGAAAAGGGCTTGTTGCCTTCAAGATATAAGGAAATGGAGCTTATCTTCTCCGACTGACGTAACTATCTGATAATCAATACAACTTCCCCCTATATAGTCCCTATTATAGTCCCTATATAGGGGCTTTTTCTTTTTCTGATGCCTTACCTTTGCAACCGCAAACAAGTTGCAAAAGTAACATTATTTATTAACCCGAGTGAAGTGAGTGACGGAAGTCTCATGAGTGAAAAGGTACCAATTTCAATACTTCTTCCTCACAAAACTCCAAAAAAAATGGAAACAATTAAAAGAGATTGTCAGAGTCAAGTAACGCTGGAGGGAATGATAACCTACGGCTTGTCAGAGAATGGTTTGCACACGGCAGACTTCCAGTGCTGTGAGGATGTCGTGATGAAGGCGTTCAGCGGACTGTGTAAGGTGCAGGTGATGAGGGACGGTAATGTGTATATCACAGAGTCTCCGAAGCGGATCCGTAATAAGCCTTTATTCCGTGATGATAACAGCTCGCTGTCTTTGGGACAGAACGGACAATATTATTTCGTGTTTACAATGCCTCAGGAACAGCTCTGTGAACTGCCTCAGAAGTTGGTGCGTCAGGCGAGTGCGATTGCTGAGAAAGTGTTGAGGGAGGTGATGTGATGTAAAGTTTAAAGTTTAGAGTTTAAAGTTAAAGTCTAAAGTTATGAGTGTACATCTTATTGAGATAAGGGATGGGGTGAAGTATATGCGCCCCGTCCTCAACAGAGAGGAATATCTGAGGCTGAGAGACAGCAAGGAACAACAGGACATACTGAAAGCGGTACGTGAAAGTGACGAGCGTCAGAAGAAACGGCTGATACAGATGAACTACTCGTGTCTGCCTAACGAGGACGGTACGCTGAAGGAGGCTACCCGAATCACGACGACCATCGGTATGGATATCGACCACGTTCCTGCAGAGGAGTTGGAAGCCGTCAAGGGGCGTATCCTTGAGAAGAAAGAAGAACTGGGACTGCTGATGCTGGAACTGAGTGCGCGTGGGGCTGGTTATCATCTGGTTTTCAGGCGGAGAGCGGAACTGAGCCAGGAGGAGAACCTGGTGTGGGCGAGTGATCTGTTAGGCGTGGAGTATGACAAGGGTGCGAAAGACATCACCCGTGTGTTTTTTACTACGACTGCCAGTAAGGAGAATCTGTTGTTTCTCTCTGATGAGATTTTCGAGTGTAAGGAGGAACAGAGGTCTGATCATGTAAAAATGAGGAAAAACAAAGAAGTGGAGTCTGATGATAAAAAGACGGATATTAATCCTGTAAAGGTCGAGAGTCCTGATGACCGTATCTGGTTCATCGCCAAGGGGGTGATGAGGGAGAAGAACCTGAAGGAGTGTGACTTCCTGACTGACGGCAGCCGGCATACGGCGGTGAAGATATTCCTGAGCGGAGCTACGCAGTTGTTGACGAAGGAGGAGATTAACGGAATCCTGACGGAGCTGATGCCTGAACACTGGGCTGACAAGAACATCCAGCAGTTAGTGGATGACTTTTATGAGGATTACACGAATCCTAGTCAGAAGCTCTATAAGTACCAGGAGCATTTGTTTACCCAGAGCCAGCGGTTAGGTGATGGGGAAGAGGAGTCGGAAGCGGGTGCGGACGAGGATGCTTCTTCGGGAGGCTCGCAACTGTCGCTCAAGAAGATGCCACAGGGCGTGAGGGACTCCATTGAGGCTGTCGGTCCCACGATGGCAATGCCTGTCATGACAGCCATCTGTCCGTGTATCGGTACTCTGGCGACTGGTGTGGTGCTGGATGTGCACGGACAGAAGAAGGGGCTGAACCTGATTGCCTATATCGCAGGAGATTTCGCCAGCGGGAAAGGTGGCATCGATCCTGTCATTGATGCCTGGATGAGTGAGATGACGGCACTGGACAGGATGTACCAGCAACAGGAGGATGAGTGGAGAGTCAGGAAACGGGCGGCAAAGAATAAGAAAGAACAGCCTGAGGAACCGAAACTGCCTGTGCGTTATCTGACACTGAACAATACTGTGGCTAACCTGGCTGAGCGTCTGGCGAATACGGAGGGAAAGCATGCCTTCTCTTTTACGCCTGAGGCTGACACTGTGGCACAGAAATGGAAGTCGGCCATGAGTGATTTCTCCGTGATGCTGCGTCAGAGCTATGACGGCACACGCTACGACCGTGAGGCTCGTAGTGCCGACGCGGTGAATGTCCATATAGAGCGTCTGCTGTGGAATGTGACGATGTGCGGCACTCCTGATGCGCTGTATCGTGTCGTCAGCAACTACACCGATGGCTTTCAGAGTCGTGTCGCTGTCGCACGGACTCCTGACAATACTTTCGCACCTTTGGAGGAGAAACCTTATGTCCTGACTCCCCAACAGACGGAGCGCATCCGTCAGATAGCTCACCTCTTACCTTTGATGCAGGGTGAGGTGGTGCTGCCGAAACTGGAGCAGCATGGTCGTAAATGGGTGGAGGACATCCGTCTGCTGACGATGAAGAATGACGATAAGGTGATGGCTCGTCAGCGTTTCCGTGTCTGTGTGACGGCACAACGGATGACCTGTTGCCTGATGCTCTGCAAAGTGTGTGAGACTCTCATCCAGAAACATGGGGTGAATGGGGCTGAGACGCTGCTAAAACAAAACCCAACTCTCTGGAAACAACTGTTGCTGAAAGCGCAAATACCAGCTCTGTTGGAAACTTACGACATCATTGCCAACTCTCTCTTGGAGAATGCGCTGTATTTCTTTCGTGACCGTATTGAGGACGCTTTCAACAGTCGTGACTATGCCGGCAACAACGAACGTCGTCGTATGGGTAGGAACGACTCTATCTATGAGCGTCTGGACATGCAGTTTACCATCGAGCAGGCTATGCAGCAAACTGTAGCTATCAAAGGTGCCAACGTGACACATAACAGTGTGCGGCAGATGCTGAAAAACTGGAAGAGACAGGGGCTGATCATGAATACGGAGACGGGAAGGTTCCAGAAGATGCAAGTGGGTGTGTCATGAAGGTCATTGGTCATGAAGGTCATGAAGGTTTTTATGATTAAGATTGAGAATAACATGAAATGTTTTGTGCGTCTATGGCGACTGCTGGAGCACACGAGACTGTATCTGGACGCACATTATAAGCGCTTCTGTGTACGTCATGTGCTGATCCTGTGGTTTCAAGGGGATGCTACCGACGACTTTATCTGGGAAGTGTGCAACAAGACTGTCGTTAATGAAGAGACTGTCTGCGGCTGGGACTTGTTGCCGCTGCCCTCGCTCTTTCCACGTCAGCATCGTGAACTGCTACGGGCTATCGTGGCGGTAAGGTTGGATATCGGGATGCGGAAGGTCGACCTGAAAGCGCTTGATGCAGCCTACAGCATCGTCTTCCCACATAGTACACCGATTAATGTCAGTAAGAAATAATGTAAAGTTTAAAGTTTAAAGTGTGAAGTTAAAGATATGAATACAGCAAGAGGAATGCGGAACAATAATCCGCTGAATATCGTACAGAGTTCCAGTTTCAAGTGGAACGGTGAGGTGATGGCAGAAGAGAAGATCTTCTGTGTGTTTGAAACGATGGGGCAGGGGTGTCGTGCTGCCCTGAAACTGCTCCGGACGTATTACGAGAAACATAAGTGTACCACCATCAGCAGGATTATCCGACGGTGGGCTCCAGAGACAGAGAATAACGTACAGGCGTATATCCGAAGTGTCTGCCGGATGACAGGCATCGGGGCTACGACTCCTTTGCCGCCGATGAAGGAGGAGAGTAAGGTGGTATGGTGTGACATCGTCCTCGCGATGGCGACGGTGGAATGCGGTCTGAATGCCAAAGACCGGGAGGAATTTGCTCCTTACATCGATATCGGGTGGAAGTTGCTGAATCCGTGAGTATAATATTTCACATTCTTCTTGCTTTTCTTGCAATTTTTTCCTAAATTTGCAGCAGTCTAAAACTATAAATCAAAATGTTATGAACGAGAAGTTTCCATACGGTTATGATCTGAATGCCTATATCGACAAGGCGTTCGAGCAGATGAAGGCTGACTTTCCCTGGGCAACGAGGGACATGATAGCGGAACACATCTGTTACGGTATCGAGAAAGTGGGGGATGACTATCAGTATGTCAGGTATTACTCGTTTTGTAGTCCAGAAATTCTCAATGTGGACAGTGAAGAGTTTATCCGTCGGCTGACCAAAGGACATGACTGGGAACTGGAAAAAGCCAATCCCGTGAAGGAATGCATCGATGTGCAAGCCTCTAACAGATGCAGCGGCGACTGGTTTCTGGAGTGCTATCAGATTCAGAAACATGAGAAGGGCGGCTATTCGGTTTATGTAACGGCTGGCAACCGCTCGGCAGGCGGGTCAAAGACGGTCTTTATTCCTGCCTCCTATTTCAAGCTGAGTTGGGAAGAGTTTCTGGATAAGTATCTCGATTTGGCTACCCCCGGCTCTTTTTACGTAGGCAGGGCCGATCTTGAGCGAGATCCTCGCATTAAAGAGTTCCTGGGCTTCTCAAAATAGCTATGTTTACATAGATACCTACAAGTGGACTGACGACAACAAGCTTGAACTCATCAAGACCCGTAAAGGAGCATTCTTTGGTGACGATACTATCTACAAGATCGACAGTCTGAAGCAAGAAAAATCTGAGTATAAACATTAATCGATACGATCATTATGAAGAAACTAAACCAAAGGGTTGCGCTATCAAACAGAATAATTGGCTTCTCTTTCTTTTGGACGGCAATCATAACTCATATTTAGAGTTATATGCGTGTATTTTGCTTCCAAATTCGATAAAAATGCGAATTTGGAGATAAAATTCTATAAAATAGAATGATTTTAGGCAAAAACAGTACAAAGCTAATATTTTTTTTATTATATTTGCACCAAAATTACTCAGTATGACATTACAAAAGTGGATTGAAGATAGAGCTATTCATGGTTTTCCTACGTTTTCTGTTGAGGATGTAAGGGCTGCTGACTTGTGCTCTTCAGAACAGATTCTTCAAAATGAACTTTCCAGACTTAGTTCAAACAAGACTATAGCCAGTGTATATAGAGGGTATTACGTTATTATTCCCACTCAATATGTGTTGCGTGGATCTGTGCCAGCAACCTATTATATTGATCAGTTAATGTCGTATCTGCAAAAGCCTTACTATGTCTGTATGCTTAGCGCAGCAGAGCTACTTGGCGCTGCTCATCAACGTCCCCAGCAATTCTCTGTAATGACGACTTTTCCTAAGCGTAGGACAGTCTCTACTCGTAATGTAACCATTGATTGGTATTATCGGGATGGACTGCCAGGGGAAGCTCTGATTACAAAGAATACTGAAACGGGAACTATCCGTATATCAAATCCTCTTCAAACCGCCGCTGACCTTGTGCAGTATCAGCAACATGTGGGTGGATTGTCGCGAGTCGCCACCATACTTGAAGAGCTTTCAGAGCAGATTGATATTAAAAAGCAATTTGCACCGCTTGCAACTTATGTGAAAAAGGTTGTATGGCAACGACTTGGCTATATACTTGAAAATGTTGTCGGGGAAAAGAAGTTAGCAGATAAATTGTATGAACTACTTCGTGCATCATCGGGTTATTTCAAATATCAACCTTTAAGTACATCGGCAGAAGATAATCCATCAAATAGAGACAGCCGATGGAAGATAAACGTAAACGTAGAAATAGAAACAGACGATATATGATTAACAGAACAGCAATACAACAGTGGAGCGAACATGCTCCCTGGATAGATAATGCCCAGATAGAGCAAGATCTGATTATATGTCGTGCCTTGGTTTCTATCTTTAGTGATGAGTTCCTTGCATCGCAGTTAGCATTCCGAGGAGGAACAGCCTTGCATAAGCTCTATCTCTCGCAGGATGATCAGCTCAATGCCTTCTCTGCCGTAGGCACATCGCGGTCGCCGCTTGTGGCTGCCTACCAGCTGTTGCGACAGGCAGAACCGTTGATTCTTGAGCGACAGGGCACGAAAGATATGGATGCTGTGCTGCTCGACAACGAACAGCGAGAGGCTGAGATCGTCACTGCTGATGGTTTCCGCTTCACTATCAGGCATAGTTATTCGCTGGGTTGTGAACCAGGTGCAAAGGGGGCGGAATGGCCAGAGACGGCTTGCATCATCCTAAGACTGGGTAAAGAGGATTATCTGGTGATAGGCAGTGGGGTGGTGGTTACCTTTCAGCAGCGCATCGGGTTGGCGAAATGCGAGGAGGTGGAGATCGTTGATGGCAAACAGCGCATCATCCGTCATCTGAATGGCGACCAGACGCATCAAGGTCGTCATGTGCGCATACCCGTAGGAGCATTCCAGATTCAACATTTCAAATTATACAGATACTGATGAGAAAGAACTTGCTTATTTTCCTGCTACTCTGCCTTCTGACAATGGGAGCGCAGGCACAACTGAAACCTCGTGTGGTGATCTTGACTGACATCGGACAACCGGATCTTGAACCTGATGATACGGAGTCGTTGGTGCATCTGCTTTGCTATGCCGACCAACTGGAGATTGAGGGTATCATCACCTCGACGGGCTGGAACTGCGACCCTTATCCCACGAAGAGCGCTGCCTATCGTGATTCGGTGGTAGAGGCTTACGGGGCGGATGTGCATAACCTGATGAAACGATCTGACCAAATGGCTTTTCTCAGCTTAGAGAAAGAGAATGGTTGTCAGGAGATGGGCTACTGGCCAAGTGTGGAGTACATTCGTAACCGGAGTGTGATGGGTAGTCAACGGGCTGGCATCAAGGTGATTGGCAGCGACAACGACAGCGAGGGTAGCGAACTGATTATCCGTCTGGCTGACGAGAAGGATGAGCGCCCCATCTGGGTTTGTGCGTGGGGTGGTGCCAACACATTGGCTCAGGCGATCTGGAAGGTGAAGCAGACGCGCACGCCCGAACAGCTGAAGGCGTTTCTGCATAAGCTCCGTCTATACACCATCACTGATCAGGATATGGTGTATGCAATGCGCATGGATCTGGCATACAGCTCTCATCAGTGGATGCGCAGGGAGTTCGCCAGAGATCTTCTGTTTGTGTGGGATGAAGGCACATGGCAGTTGCAATGCAGTCTCGGACAGGATTACTGGCAGCTGATCAGAACGCAGATTCAGGGACATGCCACTTTGGGCAGACAGTATCCTGATTATAAATATGGTGTGGAGGGTGATACACCTTCGTTTCTGAACGTAATTCCCAATGGTCTGCATAATCCTGAAGAACCGATGCAGGTGGGTTGGGGCGGTTATCATATTTGGACAATGACCAAGGACTCGACAACCTGTGCGTGGACCAGTTGGCAGGAGTCTGTGAAGAGCATCTCGGAAACGTATTACAGACAGTTCTATCCTTCACAACTTAACGACTTCATCGCCCGCGTCGAATGGGCTGAGAAGGGACAGGGTAACCGCAATCCGGTAGCTGTCGTCAATGGTGAGAACGGAACTGATGCTATCGTTATCATGGCAAAGGCTGGGCAGACCATCAGTCTCGACGCTTCTGCGTCATTCGACCCCGATGGTGATGAACTCACCTTCAAATGGTGGCAACAGGATGGTATCAGTCAGGCAAAGGCAACTGTCAGCAATGCCACTTCTTCGACAGTTAAAGTGGACATGCCAACAACTTTTGCAAACGATGAGATTCACATCATCTGCGAGGTACACGACCAAAGCAAGTACGCCTTGCCCGCTTATCGCAGAGTCATCATCAAACCGACAGAATGACGAATTTGAAAAAGGTGCAGGTAATGACAAATTGATATAACGTTGTCTAATATCACTTTCCCACGCAGAATCTACTTTCCGACGCAGAATGTAAAATCTGCATATATAAGTCGTTGATAATCAGTGTATATGCCTCCAATTGCAGGGGATAGATACTATGCCGAGGGACGGAGGAGGGACGTAAAATATACAAAAATCTGCAAATGAAGCTGCCGTCAAAAATAAAATATACAAACATCTGCAAAGATGTTTTTCCAGTTCTTTGTATATTTTTGTAATCTGGCGAAAAATCGAAGCATTTTCTATCTCAAAATTGGGTTGTTAAAAAGTGTTGGCACTATTTTTGTTTATTTATGGCAAAAATCGAATCTGTCCCTCGGGGGACTTTTGTCCCTCCGTGTCCCTCTTGGCTCTTATTCTGTTCCTTCTGAGCAGGAAATATATATTATAGCCGGAAGATAAAAGGTTTAGTTTAGGTTATGGATATTTAATATGGGGATAAACTAAACTGCACTATATTCAAACTTATCTGCCCCTTTCTCTTTCTTTTTTGGACGGCACACAAATCAAATGTTACGCGGAATCGTGAAACTCATAATAACATTCTACAGAGCATCATGTAGATAACAATTAACCCCTTATCTACATGATGCTCTATTCTTTACTCTGTTGTATATTCAAACCAATCAAAATCTGCATATCCGGCTTCACCCTGGGCAAACAAGCCAAGCATCACGCCTGTGAACCCGCCTATCACCTCGGTTGAAAGATAGCGGAAGTCCATCTTGGCGAGTGTAGCGAACGATTTGCCATCGGTAGAAACTTGCATGTAGTAATAGTCCTTGTCGGAACTGATGCGTATGTAAGCCTGAGCGTCTTTCAGTTCAACGGGTCGGCCGGCATGACTGAGTGCTCCCACACGGATGTTCGACTGGGCAAATAGTTTTCCGTTCTTTCGTTCCACAATCACATCATAATGATTCAGGGGGGCTGCATAGGCCGTGATTCCTGCCTGAGAGCCTTCTGCCAGATGGGATGCGTCGATGAGCGTGGTGGCGCTGAAACATAGCTCAGTCTGACGTCTTGCCACGAAAGTGGGCGATGTAGCTGCATCGAGAGGCGTAGAAGTAGGATGCAGACGCAACCAACCCTTTCGTTCAGTGAGTGAGTAGCGCGAATAATCGGGATTGCCGATGCTCATCCATCCCCAGGGCAATCCGATGATGCTGTAGCTGTCGGCAGGCACATCGTGCTTGACGTAATTGAACTCTTCGCGAACAGGGTCAAGGGGCATTGGGACTTCAGGCAAGGTGTTGCATTTCATGTCGATGGCGATAGTTCCATTGCCATTGACCACTGGCCATGCATCCTTGTCCCAACGTACAGGTGCAAGCATAGTCTCGCGTCCCATCACATGCAGGAGGTAACCGCTGGTGCGATACCCCAGACATATCATCCACCATGAGGAGTCGGGCGCTTGTATGAGGTCTGCATGTCCGAGTCCTTGAATATTGCTGTTCTGCATCTTCATGCTGAAATGCGTGAGAATGGGGTTGGCAGGATTCGGCTCATAGGGACCGAACAGAGAGCGGCTACGCAAGATGTTGACATGGTGACCATGTTCCGTGCCCCCTTCAGCAAGCATCATATAGTAGTAATCGTCTTTCTTGTATATGTGTGGTCCTTCAGGATAGCGTCCACCGAGACCCGTTCCCAAGTGATGGACATCGCCTGTACGCTTGCCTGTATAAACGTCAATCTCGCAGATGTTGATTTCACCCGGCTTGATTCCTGGGCGTGTTTCGTCTGCTGCTGCTTTCCATAGGAAATAGCACTTCCCTTCGTCCCAGAAGAGGGTAGGGTCGCAACTGCCGAGGGCAAAGTCAATGAATATGGGGTCGGACCATTCTTTAGATGGGTCATCTGTCCATACGTAGAAATGGCGACGTGATGGGAAGATGGTAGTCACCATGTAATAGCGGCCCTCGTGGTAGCGGATGGTTGGGGCATAGATGCCCGCGTTGGTCCAACCTAGTTCCGGCTGGTTCTGTGTGTAAAGCCCCGAGAGGTCAAGCTGCGACTTGCGCGAGAGGCAATTGCTTACCTGTTCCCAGTGTATCAAGTCCTTGCTGTGGAAGACAGGTACGCCTGGGAAATACTGGAACGTGCTATTGACAAGGTAGAAGTCCTTTCCGTTTGTACACACACTTGGGTCGGCATGAAAGCCGGGAAGCACAGGGTTGCGGTAGCCTTGAGCCTGAATGTTCAGAGACGCTATAACAGCGATAGAGATTATGAATAATAGTTTTTTCATAATTGTTTATTCTTTGCCGTGATAGGATGGATGTTCATTATCCGGATTAACAACTAACTTCTCAACGACGATTTCCGGGTCTATCATAACAACTTTAATGGTATGATTGCCTTCTGTAGGTATGTCGAGGTCGATGCTGAGCCATCGAAGGTTGTCAAACACCTCGCTGCGCATACGTTGACGGGTACCAGACAGATAGATGTCGCTTGCAGGTCGAGGAAGTGGTTTCAGCACCTTCGAACGTGCTATATTCTCTTTTGTATATTCGTTGAAGGTGTCCACATATCCTTGTCGTGCATCAATGGTCTGCATCTCGCCATCATCGACGCGAATGCCAATACGGAGCCCGCGGGACGGGTTTATGTCGTTGGTAGGCAAGATTCCCAGAGCCAGCTTCTGTTTGCCAGATCGTGAGAAGTTGATGTCATATTCCAATATTGGACCATCTCCCAGAGGACGGCTTTTTGCCGTAACGGGTTCAATGCCCATATTGCCCTTGCCGCGTCCCAGTCCTGGCAGAAACACCCAGCGGGCATCCTCTGTGGCTGTTCTGCGTGTGTAGTCGTGTGCCATGATGGCTGTTTCGCTGGCGGTTGTGCCCGTTTTGCCCGATGGGTTGGCCACCTGAGGCAGGGTATTTTCGCTTGGCATCGACCACATGCGGTAGCCAATGTGCTTGTCAAGCATCATGCCATCCCACTTGCCGTCTGCAATCACCTTGTTATATTTGTCGGTCATCTGCTTGTCACGCTCAAAAAGTGTCTGCATTGTAATCGAATCACCCAAGGTCGCTGCCAGATAGATCTTCGCCACTCCAGCACTTGCCACTGCCGGGTATTCTACCAATTGATAGAAGGCATCCTGCATTTCCGCAGGCATCTTCTTGCTGAGTGAAAGGGTGCGTTTCTCCAGTTCATCCCATCGGTTGAACATACGTTGTGCCTCACCAGTCTCAACGCTATAGATACCTACACGCTGTACCTCTGGCTTCCGCTCCAGATTCATTTTCGAATACTCCGTAACGATGTCGGCAATTTCTTTTGCATATTCACCGCCAAAGAAACTTCGTGCCCAGTCCACCATGTACTGGTCAATCTTGTCGGCAGGATAATCGTCAGGATTCCAGGCATAATGCATGATGAAGTCGATAGGCATTTCCTTTGGTTTAAGGTCACCTACATTGATAATCCAGATACGGTCAATGCCCGTCTGGTATGCCAGATTCAGTTGCTCGCGAATCTTGGCTGCAGTTGTTGTGTTTACCCATCGATCATTCCAAGGACCACCATTCATATCTATGTGGTAATACATGCCCATGCCTCCTTTGCGTGTCTGTTCCTTCTCTGGTCCTGTGCGACGGATGTATCCCCAGTTGTTGTCGCAGAAAAGTAAGGTAACATCATCTGGCACGGTGAAGCCGGCATCGTAATAACGTTGTACCTCGGTGAAAATGGCCCACAATTGCGGAACCTCACTGGCTGGTTTCTTATACACATGTTCAATAATCTCGCGCTGACCATCCACCACATCTTTCAGCGTCTTCATATTGTCCTCATCATCACCATTGCCCATAGCTACATCGCCGTCACCACGCATACCGATGGTTATCAGATTGTCGTATGCCTTATTGCGCTCAAGACCCTCTTCAAAGAACCTGTCAAGATTGGCCTTGTTTGTCGCATAATCCCACGCACCTATACTGTCCTTACGATATACATACTCCTTGTGGGCACGCATCATCGGCTCATGATGGCTGGTTCCCATGACGATGCCCATATCATCAGCCAACAGAGGCGAGAGAGGGTCATCTTCGTTGAAACGGCTGTCCCACATGGCGGGCCAGAAGTAGTTGGCTTTCAGACGGAGCATGAGTTCAAAGATACGAGCGTATGCTTTAGAGTTGATACCACCAAACTGGTTCTTGCACCACGTGCCGAACGAAGGCCACTCGTCGTTGATGAATATGCCTCGGTATTTCACTTTAGGTTCACCATCCGTATAGATGCCGCTTTTAGCAAAGAGCTGATCATGTTTCTGGATGGGTGCATCAGCCATCCAGTACCAGGGGGAGACTCCAATCTGTCTTGACAGTTCATAGATGCCATAGATGGTGCCACGCTTGTCAGAACCCAGTATGACGAGCTTGCCCTTGTCCGTAAAAATCAAATATTGTTCCCATTTGCCCTGTAGCTCTTTTGACTGTAGTTTGTACTTCTTGACCAGTTTGCTTTTTCCTACAGTGCCCACTACTACAGGCGCATTTACACTGCCGGTGACAGCTTTGAGGTCGTGACGCAGATTCTCTACAGCCATCCTTACCCCCTTCCAGTCGAGAGGGTCGTATGTGATGGTGTCCGATGTTCTTGTTAGCTCAATATCGGATTGTGAGTGCCGCTTAAAGGTTACAAAATCTGTAGCATATGCTATATTTGTACATGCTGCCATTAAAAGTAAGATGATAATTGTTCTTGTCTTCATATTTGATTATTCAGCCTTTTGATGTTGGAAAGTTTCTTATTTTTATATATATAGCAAGAGCGTCTTGCTGATTGCCTCTATATGCTCTGGTCTTACCCCACAATCTTTTGCTGTATCAGGCCAGGATGCTACTGTGGAGAGAACTTCCTCTATGATATGATTGGCATCGCGTATGCCGATGTTCTGTGCCACAGCCAACAAGTCCTCCCGAGCAAAGTCATCAGTCTTGCTATTGAGTGAAAGCTGGTGACGGCTTGTCCATCTGCCTGCAGGATTGTATGAATAGCATAAGTCATAAGCTGGGGCAAACGACCATTTTCCAGCCTTATCCATCAGGAAGGAGAAATTCTTGGTGTGGTCATCGTGGTTGCGTGCAATGACGTTGAACACCATGCGGCGATACAACTGCTCGAAGTCTTTGTAGTTCAGTCCCAGTCGTCGTAATACGCCAAATAGTTCCTCGTATGAATGGCGCACGTCTCTGTCTAGATGGGCAATACCAGCCGCTGTCTGCATATGGATTTTCTCACCTGTTGATGTTCGGTCAAAGCGGCGCGTCATGAAGTGGTTGCAGTCACCTTCAGGCAATAGACGACACTCCGACATGCTGATGCCGCAGGCAGTAGCCATCTTGTAGTAGGCATATTCTATGTTTCCGATGCCTTGCGGATTATCGGTTATCTCATTATGCTCGCTATAAGTGCCTCCGTCGAACTTCAACAGCCAATATGAAAATCCTTCTGGTGCAGGAACCTGGCCAGAACGTACTTCTCCTGTTTCTTCTTTGTAGGCAATAATTGCCTTTGGTTTCGCGCCGCCTGCAGACGTTCCCACTTTAAGGATGTCGAGAATCGACTTGTCGTTCTGGTGAATGAGTTCCTGAAACCTGCTTCGTTCTTTGAAGATTGAATCAGATAATGCCATCAGTTCGCGTATATAGATTTCTGTCGATTCGTTTACACCTTCCACATTGGCAGCGGGTACAAACTCCAAAGCACCCATAGCCCGTTTTCCAACGTAGCACAGACGGTCGAGCGGAGTAATCATACCCTCCGTTTTACCTTGTTGCGCGAACCATTCCGTGATAAGTTGGCTACCAAACTTATCGGGAAGGGCATCAGCTATCAAACCAGGAAGACCGTTGAAACACTTTGTTCTAGCATTGGTGGGGAACGAGACGATGCCTCTGGTTCTTGCCAATGGCATCATTAGTGGGGCGATATCTAAGCCTGACCTGCGGAAGCGGTCGTCAAACTGGAAATCCGCATAGCCTCTTTCATCATCCCACGACATGGCTCCCACAAGGTTGCCCCACAGGTATATCTGTATTACTGGTATTTCTCCCATTGTTTAATCCTTCTTTGTTCTTACGCGTTTTACCTGCTTGCCCTGCATCTTCAACAGTTCCATTGGCGATGGCTTCTGCTCTGGTACAAGCAAGTCTAGGTTTTCAAGCAATCCAAGCGTTCTCATGACACTGATTAGTAATGAGAGCGAAACAGACTGCCCGCTTTCTATCTTGGCGATGGTACTTACTCCAACGCCTGACTCCGCAGCCAGTTCCTGCTGTTTAAGACCACTTGATATACGAGAAGCTTTTAGCCTCGTCCCAAGCTTGTTCAATATAGCTGTATCACTAAGTTCTGTCCACATATTATCAAAGTCTTATGTATTTCGGTTGCAAAGATAAAAATAAAAATTGTAAATGCAAAGATAAAGACTAAAAACATTGCAAAATAATTGCAAAAACAACGATTAAACCTTGTTTTTGTTTGGTTGACTCCATCGTTTGGGGCATTTTTTACGATTACGGACAAGTCTGTACTTGTGAGCAAGGATAATAAAAAAAGGAATGTGTTATAATCTATTTACCCACGCACTCGGTTTTCATAATTGATAATCAGTGCTTTAGCCTTTAAAAAGTAGGAAACTCGAAATACGCTTTCTATACGCTTTTCAAAAGGCCACTTTTAACGTATTTAACGTTCTTTATGGACGTTAGGGGCGTTATTGCTCGTTTCATGCTGCAAAAGTACGAATTATTTTGGATATACGAGCTATATAAGCCAGGAGTTTGGCTATAAAGATGCAGGAAAAAGAATGAGTTTATTGTATATTAATGTTAAATACGGAAAGAAAATTCTATGATTATTCCCATATTCGGGAATTTCTTTATAATTTTGCCGCAAAATAGAATTGGATTATGCAAATTATCTTTGATGATAAGGATTTGGAAGAGCTAATCACGACGGGGCGCAACAGCAAGTACAAGAAATATACTCGCAATCAAAAGTTTATGAAGGCTCTCGCCACTGCATATAACTATTTGCGTTTATCTGAACGTGCCAGTGACCTCCGTGCTATCTCTTTCCTCCACTATGAACAACTTACAGGAACCAATGGTAAAAGTTCCATTCGAGTTGTTAATGGAATGGTAGAGCGCATACTTTTCCGCGAGTTTGACGGCGGCATTAGAATAATAGTTTTAAGTTTAGATGATACTCACTATGGCAACAAGAAATGAAAACCCTGCACCTTTTATGGCAGTTCATCCAGGAATGATGATTAAGCCAGAACTTGACGAGCGTGGTATTAGCCAGAAAGAATTTGCCAAGATACTTGGCACACAGCCTTCACATCTGAGCGAAGTGCTTAATGGAAAACGTGCTCTCACAACAGAATTGGCTGTGAAGATTGAGAATGCTATCGGACTTCCAGCAAAAATCCTGCTGTCAGCCCAGACACAATATGAACTGGAGTCGACTGTTGAAGACAACCAGCATGAAACCGTGGCTCTCACCATTCCCGTCCGCGACCGTAACCTTCTACAAGAGTTAGTTCGTAAGTTCGGTTGGGCCTGCGTGTTCTAAGTTATTCTTGTGTTAAATTTTGAACTTTTTCGCAGCTACGCAAAAAGATTTCGTTCTTAATTTGTATCTTTGCAGCCGATTTTAAGAATCCTATACAGTATGAACGCGATAGCAAACATAACGACACAAGCTTTTGTTCGGGGTCAGCGACGCTTCGAACCGACATGTTATGTGCAGCATCCATTTGGTACACCATGCACATACGGTATAGGATTACCACGTCATCAAGAACATAGTTTTATCTTCCGGGCATCATAGGTTGCCGTCAGAGAGAATTGTAATAGAGTGATAGTTGGGACATCCTTACCGAGGGAGATTCCAACTATTTTTGTTTTATCACCTAATGAAGAAATAAACTATGCCTGCAAATAAGAATGCCTTGATAAGGTACAAGACGATAGACAACTGTTTGAGAAACAGATACAGAAGATGGACGCTTGATGACCTCGTAGATGCTTGCTGCGAGGCACTGTACGACATGGAAGGTATCACCAAAGGTGTATGCACTAGAACAGTACAGATGGATATACAGATTATGAGGTCTGACAAGTTGGGTTACAATGCGCCTATAGAGGTGTACGACAGAATCTACTATAGATATGCCGACCCCAGCTACTCCATCACTGAGATGCCCTTGTCAGATGATGACTGCAAACTGATAAAGGAGGCCATCACGCTTCTTGGGAACAAGGAGAATGCTGACACGGCCAGAACTCGGAAAGTCCTGAAGAAAGTTGAGAACAGGCTGATGGCCATTCTGAACTTCGTATAACAAAGAGACTCCTTCTTAGGTTTTGATGCCAAAGAAGGAGCCTTTTTGTCTGGATAGCGAGACTCGAACTCACTCCGCATGGTCCCAAACCACGAATGCTACCATTAAACACCACATCCAGAAATCAGAGCTTCAAGCAGGATTCGAACCTGCGACCTGCTCATTACAAGTGAGCTGCACTACCTCTGTGCTATTGAAGCGTTTTGTAGTCGGTACGAGGATCGAACTCGTGTGGACAGATTGAAAATCTGTAATCCTGACCTGTTAGATGAACCGACCAAGCAGCGAGAGCCATCAAACTTGTTTGAATGGCCGAGTCGTGAGGGAGGAAGAGCAAAGCTCAACCGACCATCTCAGGGAGTTTGACAGGATTCGAACCTGCGTTGACAAGTGCCACAAACTTGCGCCTAAGCCTCTCGGCCACAAACTCCATATAAACTGCTCCAGATGGACTCGAACCACCACCTCCAGAACCGGAATCTGGTATGCTACCATTACACCATGGTGCAGTATATCGTCGCCCCAGAAGGAGTCGAACCTTCGCTAACAGAGCCAAAACCTGTTGTGCTACCGTTATACTATAGGGCATTATCAGTGGAACCTCGTGGAGTCGAACCACGTTCTGAGGATTTTCAGTCCTCCGCATACACCAAGTCTGCCAAAGTTCCCAATATCGTTGCCTTAGATGGGTTCGAACCACCACTTCCAGATTCAGAATCTGACGTGCTAACCGTTACACCATAAAGCATTGATGGTGACTCGTGAGAGATTCGAACTCCCGACCCCGACGTTCGTAGCGTCGTACTCTAATCCAACTGAGCTAACGAGCCTTGTTTCATCTTTCTGGGTGCAAAGGTATAATAGGCAGATGAAACCTTTTTTCGTAGCAGAAAAAAGTTTGATTTATTTTGTATTTTTCGGATTTTATTGCTACTTTTGCACCCGATAAGCATCAAGAGGGCTTCAATGCACACCAACCGAGCTTACGTTATGCCACGGTGGTAAGATGATGTGAGTTAAGTGAGTATTAACTAAAATAATAACGACATGCAATACAAACGAATTGTTCTTAACGAGCCGCACGCCTCTATTGAAGGCCTGTACGACAACCAACTGAGTTTCTGGAACATTGATGAGCACTTCATCAATGACATTGTCCTTAAGTGGACGGATTGGCACACTGATTTCCTGTTTCATGGGTATAGGAGTAACAATGTGAGAACCGTAAGATTCCCTTATTCCCGATTTATCGTCGATGCTGAGAGATTATGGAATGATCCTTTGGAACAACAAGGTCAGGGAATTGTTTACAAACAGTTCGATGGGTACACACGTACTGTACCTGAAGAGAACGAGGTGCAACTGCTTGGTTTATGGCACTGGCATCAACAACGACTTCGGGATAATCTCTGTGAAGGTGCTCTGCTCCTTGACTGTCACTCTTTTCCCAGTGAAATGAGCGACGTAGATATCTGTATAGGCTTCAATGAAGATTGGTCGAAGCCCCATAAAGAAACCGTTGAATTAGCCGTCAGTATCTTTGAAGACAATGGCTACAAGGTGGGAATCAATGAACCCTATAGCAATTCTGAGACTCCTGACTGCCCGTTTTCCTACCAGTCTATGATGCTGGAGGTAAACAAAAGAACCTATATGGAAGATGGCTCTTTGCGCCTAATAGGAACAAACAACCATAAAAGAGACGTAAGAGACATAATGAATACCATTCTATCTGAATTGGAAATGTAGATAGGTAAAAGAAGAGCAATTTACACCAATTGTTAAATTGCTCTTCTTAAATCATGCACTAAAGGAAATTACTATTCTTTCAAGTGCTTCTGATAAGCATCTAAGATTGCTGATGATGCCATATCGCCAATAAGGAACTCTGGTTCACCAACATCTTTTAGGAGTGATTCTAGATTCTCCCTTTCTCCTGTATGAATCCAATAATTACGAATCCACAGACCAAGTGAAAAGTGAAATTCAACCATATCTTCTGCATCTCTGATTGCTTTCTTTTCGCCTTCACTCAATCTCTTGTCGAGCCTTTTGAAAGCCTCTGCTGCTGTTTTGGGACATCTTGCCATAATAATACCTTTTATTTCACGATTTCTTTATAAGTTCTGATTGCATCCTGAATGATGTCATAGTGATCAAAAGCCAGATGTGGCAAGTCCGATATTGTCCACCACTCAGCCTTGGCAGCATCATCCTGCCCAGTGACAGCAATAGGTTCATCAACGATAGCGAGGTAAGCAACCGTGACAGTCCTTCCTCTTGGGTCACGGTCAACTTTTGAATAGGCTCCTATCTGCTGAATATTCGATATCTGAAGCCCAGTTTCTTCCTTCAGTTCCCTGATAGCACATTGCTCCGTTGTCTCGTCCATATTCATGAAACCTCCTGGGAAAGCCCAACCTCCTTTAAAAGGTTCTCTTCCCCTCCGTATAAGCAGTACCTTCGGCTCAGATTCTCTCGTTATTACAATGCAGTCAGCAGTAACTGCAGGTCTTGGATATTTATATGTATATGCCATAATTATTCCGCTTTCTCTGTTATGATACGTTGGAAGTTTGTTCGAATATATTTCTCGAAGCGAGATTTAACATATTCCACTCCCTTTCGCTTCCCATTAAACCATATACTGCGTTTACCGACGTTCTTTCCGTTCTTGTTCTGTATCGACTCTTCTATGAATTCCTTCGATGACATGATCCACATAGTACCGTTTTCTCCAATTCTTTCTGAATAGAAAACAAACCAATAGTTTGGCCGGTATTCATGTTCAATTGCAGCAAAAAGTGCTGCATCGCCTTCTTTTACAGCCTTTGATCGGGCTTTTATCTGAATCTCAACGAATGAGCCGTCGGGACGACGCACAACTGCATCGATACCTTTATCATCTACTACTGGGAGATAGACATCAAGGCCTTCTTTGAGCATTTGTCCAATAAGGAAATGCTCTATTCGTTTTCCAAATGATGCTAAGTTTGTGAAAGAATGATTATCCATGTTAGTTCTTTTATTCCACTGTGTCTGAACTATCGTAAAACTCCATTGCTGCAAGAGCTTCGTCATCATTACTGAAGCCTGAATCCTCTTCGAAGATTTCTTCTACGTCCTCTTCGATTTCTCTATTCTCCAGTTGCTCGAGCTCCACTTTCTGTTTCTCTGGGGTGAATGAGCCAATCTTTCCAGTTTTTATACGATGTCTCATAATTACTATTTAAGTATTCTTTTTCTTATTTCTAGATTAATCCCATCCTTCTTCATCGTTATTCTCCATATAGCGGCTCATACCGTTATCATCCATATCATCCTCAGAGGCGGGGTCAAAGCCGCGCATATTGTCCGGCTTGTGGGGCGGACGGCCTTTCCCGTGTGACGGTGGAGGTGGCGGCACGCCTGGGGGCATACCATCAGGTGGCGGTGAGCGATGGCCATCAAAACTACCACTATCTGGCGTTGGAGGTGGCATGTCAGGACGCATGGAGTCCAAAACAGCAATACTATCCTCATAACTAAAATTATCAGCACTAGGACTCTTCCCGCTGGTACATGAAACCATGAATAGCAGTGCAATGACGATGTAACTATATGTAAGTTTTCTCATTCTTGAAACCGTATTATCACTTCATTTTTCATCTTTGGTCAACAAATCTATTGCTGCCCCTTCATCACCATATCCAGCAAGGAATCCACCATCAATGTATCTTCTATAGAAGCGAAGTACCACTCTTTTCATATCGGAAGGCAGATAATTCATAGCTTGTATCTGCATATCTATCGATATACCCCAAATTGCTTCGGCAATACTACCGACAATCGATCCGAGGGTATCAGCATCAGCGCCAAGACTAACAGCCTTTCTAACAGCATCCTCAAATGAGGTACTTTCGCCAATTATCCAAAGTGCAACAGGCACAGTTCCCTGGCATGTTTCATCGAACCGATTGATCACGTCAGCCATCTCGATCTCAATATCATAGTTGGATATGGCGGTGCATCTACTCAATATATAATCGATATCTTTTTCACCAAGCACATTGCGCCCCTGATGTAGTTCCCTCGCTGTATAAATTGCCATCGCAACTGTCTTTGCTCCCTTTATCCCTTCTGGATGATTATGGGAACAGGCAGCTGTTGCCTCGGCAGCTTTAAGCATCTGATATTCATCCTTATAGCAGTATGCCACAGGACTAACTCTCATTGCTGCCCCATTACCTAGGCTGTTATATGGCTGGGGATTAACACTCCGAACCCAATGTGCAAACCGGCCACCATAGCCTCCCATCGGATGTGGATAGCGGTTACACCAATCATGAATGCTTTCTCCGAAGTCACGGCCTTGAAGCAGCGCATCGGCAACAGCCACCGTACAGATGGTGTCATCCGTGAAGTCATTCTTATCTGAAAGCCATTCAAAATGGTAATCATTCGTGGGTTTAAACTCCCAAAGACTGCCAACGATATCACCAATGATTGCTCCTAACATATATAAAATCTTATTCAAATGTTATTCTTCCAGCCTTAATCTGACTATAGATATCAGCCTCCATATTTCCAATACGTAGTCTTCCTGCCAGTTCCTCAGTTCCTTTTCCTGTATCGTCGTTTGTATGAACTAATACGGCTGGGATGTCTCTACCGGCTTTCTTATACAGGAAACTGTCTTGCTCGTATAACTCAGACAACTCATATATGTTGCTCCGGAAGGAATCCTCCTCATTCAGGTTGACGGTTAGGAAACTATTCTCACGCGCGACCTCTTTATCTTTTTCAGCGAACCAACCTGTTATCTTTGTTACACCATACCCTAATTCACGAAGCCTTCTCTGAAGTTTTCTGTTATTGTCATCGTTAGTCTTCCTGCTTTTTCCCCCACGCCATGCTGTAAGGATGGCACAATCACGAGTGTTAAACCAAGTTTCAGCTCTTTTCACGCTACAGGCATCAGTTCGTGGTATGAGATTCCCATCATCATCAAGAGTGTTTTCTGAATTACAGAAAGCACCAAGATCCTCATACGATTCAATCTCCTCTGCTGGCAAATGAATGTTTATCTGGTCAGGAACGAATGAATCATCTTCTCCATCGAAACCAATACTACCATCTTCATCAGGCTGCTCATAATAGTCTAAATTACCGTCGCTATCAAACTCTGCATTTGCTAAGAATCCTTCCGTCTCATAGTAAAAGAACATACTCACCATACTGGCCACGTCCAAACAGAAATACTTTTGGTATGGATCAATGTCCTCCTGCTTAAAGTCATAGAACCTGTTCTTTACTTCGTTATAGAATAATGTGAAGGGGAATAAGCTCGGTGTCATCTCGCTAACTTGTATGACAGCCGAGCCGTCTGAGATATAAATGACAGTCCCTGAAATGTGGGCATTCTCTTCAAACATGCCCAATTGGTCATCGACAAATGCATAGAACTCGTCAACATTCTTACCGGATTCTTTAGGGCTCTGTGGCGTCCATGTGAATGGTGATCCCAATTTGATGTCTTCTACCATATCCAAGTTGTTTTAGAGTTTATATGTGTGCAAAGTTACGAAAAATCTGCTGAATAACATGTTGTTTGAGCATAAATCCGCATCAATGTACCATTATTCTTTTGGTATACGTATAAGTACAAGCCAACTTCGGACGTTTTTATGTAATTTTGCACCATCAAAGTTAAACATTAAAGTATAAGTAATATGGCAGAGTATAAAATTGAATGCGAACAGTTTCTTGGTTTCTCTCATAGTGGTTCTGTGACTACCAGTGGAGAAAGTACTATTGAACTCTCTGACGAAGAGGTGGCCACATTGGTACAGCTGATTCGTGAGAAAGGAACTACTGATGTTGGTGAACTCGGCTTGGAGACATCTCATCCAGAGCTTTATGCGAAACTCGATGAAGCCTACCACGACATGGCCCGCCATGCCGAGTATATGCATTGGTTGTGGGAAGGTTTTGATAACGGCTACTACGAGTATGATGAAGAAGAACTGATGGACTACTGTGAGCGCGAATGCGGTTTCAACTTCGAATTCATAGAGGAGGACTATCTTGATGAGAACGGCGAAATTGACGAGGAGAGCAAGGAATATGCCAAGTCTGCAGCCTTCCATGACTGGCTTGATGACTACGTGAGGAGCCTGAGTGACGACGATGCTGCAGAGTTCATGCGCGACCATATGGATGCTGAAGTTGACGTTGATGAAGTAGAATATGCTGTCAACGTCCCTGAGGACATCATCAAGAAGGCCAAGGAACAGGACTAATATGCAGACGATATGATTGCAGACCTTAACAATATGCCCCACATGTTTTGGGAGTGCAACAGGTTGTACTTCAACCACAAGTTGCCTACCCCAAAATTTGACGTAATGCATACCTATCGTAAGCTGGGAAAGTTTGCATATCGCTGGGGTGAAAAGAAAAAGCCCTTCAAGAAGCGTTTCATGGTGATTCTTATGTCCGACTACTTCGACTTCGACGAAGAGACGTTCAGGAACATCATGGTTCATGAGATGATTCACTATCATCTATATCTTAACGATCCCGATGATCGTTCGGTTTTCCGTCGTTGTCTTCGGTTCTTCAGTTTCAAGGACTACAGTCATGGCCCTAAATTCATGGTGATGGCTCAGAAGTTGAACGAGCAATATGGGCTGAACATCACTATGACCTACGATGTTTCGCCCCTCCCATTAGCGCCCAATGCTCCACGCTAATCATTGTGACGTTAGAGAGGGTATTGTTTGTTATACCTATAAATGGAAGGACAATCCCAATAATAGTTCGTATCTTTGCACCATCAAACAATAAATGTTAGTATATGGCAAACTTTTTAGAGATTAAGATTCCTGTAAAAAAAGATGAGGGTTGGAATAAATGGGCAAAAGAGATGCGGTCAAAGATCAGGGCTGCAGGAATTCCTGTCAGATGGCAGATGTTCCATTACCATATGACCATATTGTTCCTTGACGATGATAACTGTGTAAAGGATCTAAACCAAGAATTTGAACAGTGTATGTCAGTATTCTACTCTCTTCCAATAACCATCGATAAACTGGATGCCTTCACCACAGGTGATGGTGCCAGCCATATCATTTACCTAACATCTTCTCAGGTTCCGTCTCAGATCCTTACTATTGCAGATGATGCCAGGACGCTGGCTGATAGTCTGAATGCGAACTACGACAAACGTCCATTTAAGCCCCATGTCACTTTGGGGAGGGTATCTGCTGACAAGGTTTCACTGGAGCAATTGCAATCCGTCCTTCACAGGATAAATCAACCGATGTTCAACTGTATTCTCAACGAGGCAGAACATCGCTATTTCAGGGGTGATAAAATTAAAACATGGAAGCTTAAATATGGATATCATTGAAATAACAGAATCAAATTATCGGGAGTATAAGTCTCTCAATATCGTGGCTTTCTCCTTTGCGTATGAAGGGGCAATGGGTGAAATGGGGGCAATCTACATCATTTGTCACGATGGGCAGATATATCATGCGAACTATTGTCAGGGAGACGACCCTCTTGATCCAAGCCATATCAATGATATCATCCCCGTTCTTAAGGATATCTCGTGGCGTATGTTCGATTGTCTGTCAAACAATCCCGATTGGAAGCCCGTCGACCTGTTCGCTGGGAATAATCTTCTTGTGGCTAATGAAATCTATGATGCTTTTATGAAGAAGGTTCAAGAAGCGAACTTAGAACACCCCAGCAGATTATTCCAACGATGGCCAGGCTTTATGTTAGGTCTGATTGGAAAAGAGCCCGACAGCCTTACCATGAAGGATATATGGAGACTTAGAAGGACTCAGAACGAGTGGTCCACGAGGCCGATCACCATGCTGCCAAAAAGGCCGAAAAAGCAGAATAGTAACCTGTTATACGTATACATTTCCGGCCTTATCAAGAAACTATTCGTATCTTTGCATCGTAAAAATTAATAATTGTTTAAATAATAATAGTATAAGATGAAAAAAGAACAGAACCTCCCAAGACCAACTGTTGAGCAGTTGAATGAGTACGACCAACTGAGTGCCAAACTGAGCGACTCTCAGCTTCAGGGTGCCGCTTATGACGAAGTCATCAACAAACTGAACGACCTCATCTCTTCCTACAACTGGGACAACTACGAGTTCGTCGACCCTGTCACTGGCAAGAAGGGCGTCAAGAACGCTGCTGGACAGATTCTCGTTCCTGCAGATTTTGAAGAATTCACATTCTTGGGCGACCATCACGTATTCAACTTGCCCCATCTCGCTGCCAAGAAAGACGGCAAATATGGCGTTGTGGCAGCCGACGGTACTGGCAATGTCCTTGCAGATTTTCGTTTCGACGTTCTCATTTGGTGTCCCTACACTGCCATGTATCAGGCTTGTTGGGATGGTGTGAAGGGTAAGTTTGGATTTGTCACCAAGTACGGAAAGGTGTTCATCCCCAACATACTGACCCAGTTCTACGAACCATGGAACGACTTCATCCTCCTCGAAGCTGATGGAAAATTTGGTGCTCTCGATGCCAGAACATTCCATTTCGTGCTGCCTGAGTATGACCAGATTGATTGGGACCCCGACGAAGATGTGGTTTTCCACAAAGACGGTGTCGAGGGCTATGTCATCGAGGACACTGGCGAGTTCGTCCCCAAAGACCAGTTCGAGGAGGATGAGAAATATGATGGCGCTTACGTCTACAACACCGTCATCAACGAATAATGTAAATAATATTTAAACAAGCAAATCTGTCAAGACAAACATTAAGAGACCGTAACCAGCATGTCATTGGTTACATCGATGTAGAATTCAGTGGACGCCAGTGTCTGCGTGACAGTAACAACCACGTCCTTGGCTATTACGAGCCAGGGCGCAATCAAACCCTCGATTCCAATTACCATGTCATTGGTAATGGAAACATCCTCACAACTCTCCTATAAGAGATGATCACTCACAGAATTATTACTCATATTCAGGAAAAGCGCCCAGTCGTGAAGACTCGGCGCTTTTTGCATGTTATTCTGATAGTTGGTCACTTGAACCGTCATCGTTCCAGTTCTCGTAATACTTTGCATACAGTCTTTTGGCCAATTCTATCTTACCCGACCTTCTCATTACTTGTTTATAGTTAAGCATAAAATCTCGTGTCGGTAAGTCCTTCGTATATTTTACGAGACTCTCCGGCACAACAATTTGCTCTGGTTTAACCGCGATAGTCGTAATGCTATTCCTACCGCCCGTCGATCTTATCTTGTATAGTTCAAGTTCGTCATTGCTGCACACCTCGCCGAAGAATTCCGAGGCCTTTCTCACTTCGTTCGAATACATCCAGTTGGCGTATTCATAGCTATAGCCTATATTCCCGTATTCATCTTTCATGGGAACCTCGCTATATATGAACTTCTCAATCCACTTGTCCGGTCCTTCTTCGTCATTCAAAAGGGAAATGTTGGCCAAGCTGACAAGTCTGTCTCTTCCATAACAGAAGAAACGAGCCATCAGTCCCTGCACGGAATCTTTGTTTGACACCAGCAAGAGCAACAACAGATAGCAGAACTTCCGTCGATCAGTACCAAATCTAACGTTAGATTCCGTGCCGTCTGAATGGTGGACGTAAATATCATATCTTCCCATCTTTCCACGATGACCAAGGTCTCTTATTTCTATGTAGGAGTCGTTCGTTCCTCCTGTCACCTCTGCTTCGTCCTCGATTTTTTTTATCAAGTCGCTTACCGAAGTACCTTTATGATTCTCATCGTTATACCCCAGTCTTTCTGCCATTCTTAGCAGAGCCAAGGCCTTTGATGAATTAGAACCGCCAGTTCCATTTCCTGTATAGTTCAATGTGCCGAGCATGAAATAAGCCTTGGCATAATGAGGTAGGTTCTCTTCATCAAGAGGATCTTCGATGAATATACGTCCACTCTCATCTTCGTGAGTAATCATGGTGACAAGATTCTCCCTGTACTCCTCTTCGGCATTACATACCGCTTCCAGTATCTGAGCAGCCTGCTTATCGTCGCATTTTGTTCCCCAACCTTCAATCAGACACTCAGCCATGGAAACTTTTGAACGTAAATCTCCCATTTCGGCCCCTTTCTGATAGAGTTCAAAGGCCTTTTTCTCATCCTTATCTATACCAAGCCCTTTTCTATGACAATCACCAAATGGCGCGAAAGCGGACCTTTCACTATTTTCACAACTCTTTTTTAGCCAATATGCTGCTTGAGTGTAACTCTGTTCCACACCTTTACCTTCCATATACATCTCTCCAAGCACTTCCTGACTGTTAGCATAGCCAAGATTAGCAGCTTTTGTATGGAACTCTGCTGCTTTGTTATAATCCTGCTCAACTCCGCGTCCCAAATAGTAGCAGTTCGCAACATTGCTCATGGCTTCCTGGTTCAATCTTTCTGCTGCTTGCGAATACCAGTAAAAAGCCTTTTCGTAATTTTGAGCTACACCTATTCCACGGGCATACATATTCCCTATATTATTTTGAGCATGGTCTAAACCATTCTCAGCAGCCTTCTCATACCATTCTGCCGCTTGCGAATAATCTGGTTCAATCCCGACCAATGGTAATCCGAAGAAATAGAAATTCCCTAATCTAAATTGTGCATCGCGGTCATCTTCAGTAATAGCCTGTTCATAATATGAATCGTAAACGTCTTGATCCATTTTCTTGGCCATTTCCAAGTCTTTCTCAACCACAAGACCCTTTTCATAAAATGTTGAAATTAGCAACTTCGATTGGTTATCACCAATCTTAGCACCTCGTTGATAGTAGCTGAATGACTTTTCTAAATCTTTCTCCACATACTCTCCTACAAAGTACAAGTCACCCAATTCCACAAGAGCCGCAGGATAATTATCTTCGGCAGCTTTTTCAAGCCAATAGAGAGCTTTCTCTATATTTTGGCTCACGCCATAACCGCGCTCATAGTTCAGGCCCGTATCAAACATGGCCCTGACGATGCCAGCTTTAGCAGCCTTTTCGTTATAGAATGCCGACTTCTGGAGATCGGTTTCTGTACCATGACCCCAGAAATAGCACATTCCAAGGTTATCCATGCAATCAGGATCACCAGCTTTTGCTCCTTTCAGATACATCTCAAAGGCCTTCTTGTAATCCTTTTCTATACCGTTTCCCTCAAAGTAAAGGTTTCCCAAATCACAATATGCTTCGGCTACACCTTCTGCGGTAGCCTTCTCAAAATACTCTTTTGCCTGTGCATAGTCTTCTTTCTCCATGCACTCCCATGCCTTGTCAAGCCATTCGTTTTCTGCCATATTGTTATACTATCATTGTTACTAATACATCCTCCATTTGCCAATACTATTGTTCCTAAAGTATCTATACTCTACCTCTTTAAGTTCGAGCGTAAAAGGCGGGATATCTATTCCTTCAACTATATTTTTAACTTTCTCCAGATTATATGCATGAGCATCAATCCTCCCAAGTGAAATATGCAGTCGAAAGTCAGAATCATAATTTGCTCCAATGCTTTTTGCACTGTCACGAATATCTCTTATAATTTTTATAACATCTTCTGATGGTTGTGTTGATGCCAGGTACACGATGTGCTGAAGCCCCCCTCTTGTAGTGAACGCGCCTATCTTATCTAATGTAATCGATGGAGCTTTCCTGCTATTCAGAATCTTATTGAATTCGGAGTATAAAAGTGGAACATGTCGGTCATCATTTACAAATACGACAGTAATATGATACCATCCATCCTGCCATTTCACGGATATGCCCTCTTCGGCCAAGGCCTCGCGAAGCCTTGTAAGCCAAATGGCATTTTTCCCAACAGGAACTTTTAATTCCAAATAGTTTCTTGTTTCTGGCATGATCAATTGTCATCTGTATTAAATCTGTGCAAAGATTTCATTTTGAACATGATAATTTCACGACCATCTTCTCTTTCCAGATCATAATCAAGATACTGAAGTTCATCGTAGAACTTACACGTTTTGTCATCATTATGTTCAAAAACAAATATTCTTGAATTATTTTCACGCTGGCTCTTTATTGCGCCATTGATATGAGTAAATACTTGGGAGAATCTTTTGTCTTCTCCATTTCCTCTCAAACTGATGTTGTGGGGGTGTTCTTTGTCTAACTCTTCTGCTTTACTCTTGCTTATGAATACAAGAATGTCTTTTCCCATCTGAACATAATGTAGGTCATGATTAAAATGATAGACTTTCTTGTTTTCAAATATTTCGTATTGAATAATATTATTAAGACTAAATTTGAAAATTTTATCCTTTATAACTGCCTCAATATTTTTAGACTCGTCAACAGTGAAGTCTTTCATTTCCTCTTTGTTTGAAACTACACTCTGATTTAAAACAGGTAAGACCACTGGTGTGACAGGTTTTAATATTTCTGATGTGTCCGCCAGATTCGCATACCCATTAACAAGATCTTCAATTATCAATTCCCTCAATATTTTTCGTTCATTAGACAAAATATCACCTAATCGCATCAGCTCATTGTATTTAGCTATAACTTTGGTTCCAGTAGGTGATTCTTCGCAAATATATTCGACAGCTGCAGAAATAGACAATCCCTTGGCTTTTGTGTAATAGTTTAGAATTGCCAGCTCTTTTTCACTTAAATCGAGCATCTCTATTAATTTCGACGTGTCGGAGGATATAAGATCGCGAGTTCGAGAATGCTCATCAATTCTTTTACAAAGTTCTGCATTCGCAATTTTAACATTGGTCAAATCAATGAATTGTTCTATTGATGGGAATAAGATATATAGTGCTTTATAAATAGCATCATTATCAAATCCTTGTTGTTGAAGGAAATGAAAAATTGCTTTCAGTTTTAAAGTGTCTTTAGTGTCATTTGTTACAAGATTTTCATTTGTCTGTTGTTTAATTTCTATGCTATCAACTTTTTCTTGTAACTTAGTTTTGATGGTTTTTATTGCCGTATTTAAGATGTCCTCTTCTTCTGTGCATATAAAGCAGTCTTCCATGTACCATTTAGAATCGTTCAAAACTGCAAAAGAAGCAAAATCAGATGGCAAGTCTTTCTTGTAAAGTATAGCCCTGCGATAATCACTGATACCATCCCTTCTTGTGATGACTATAACATTCTCTTTTGCAAGAATCCAGCAAATAGTTCCTTTGTCAATATTGCATGGCTTATGTAAAGACTTCTTCGAATAGATAAGATTGCTGTGCTCGGAAAGTTTGACAGAATCATCGTTTACAAAGACAAATCTTCCAATTGTAACAATGGGAACGACTGTTTCCTTAACTTCTTCAACAGGCTCCTGTTTATTCTCTGTTTGTGGAACAATCTCTCCGGATTCAATACTTAAATCTAATACATTTCCTTCTGATAGTTTAGTACCAGAGAAATTTATCTTATATTTGGTTTCTTCATCATTATCATCGTAGCTAACGATACTGATAATGTCATTATCAAAAATTGGCCGTTCATAGCTTGTATGAACAACTTTCAAGGAATTAACATCTTTTGCTGGGCAAGTTTTGATGAAATCCCATTGTACATCATCAATCACACCCATTGCAAGTTGGTCGCTTATGAACTCTATGTCAGAATAACCAATTGTATCTTCAGAAGAAAGTCTATTATTAGCATTGTACAAATAGTATAATGGGCTGTTCTGACGATACTTATATAGGCTTTCTTTTACATGAGTAATTTCTTGGGCGACGAGTTCGTTGCCATAGAGGTTTTGTTTGAATCTCACTAATGATTGCAAAATCCTACCAGTTCCCTTTTGTTTGAAGGAAATCGTAGCTATCTCATCATGAACATCTAAAATGTCCTTCCATCTAGTTAAAGGGAATTCAAGTTTACCACTTTTCTCATTGATTAACGAAACGAGTTCCTCACCATCTTTGTCATATTCAACAACTTTTCGATATTTATCATCAAAAACTGTCTCTGATATTTCAGCATAGATCTTTGTAAATGTATTAGGCATAAGCAAAATATAGCCACTACGAGAACCGACGTCATGGCTACTTACGCGCAAAAGCATATTGTCATTGTCGTAGAAAAAGACTTCGTCAACCAATAGTCTTCTTAAAGAATGAACAACGATGAAACTTTCTCCGTTAGTGTCTTGAACAATATCCAAGCGTGCCTTACCCCATTCTTTTATAGACAGGTTTTCCGCTGTCTCTCGAGCAATTAGTTTTACCATAAGTCATTAGTATTAATTACACGAACTCCTCTAAGTTTACCTTTATACGAAACTCCACTTATTGCGATGATACTTCCTTCTTCAACATCATCCACAGAAACACTGGAATCATTTACATAAGTTACATAATATTTGAATTCCTTCTTTATGTTGTCGAAAACCACATCATCAACGATGACTTCTTCTGTCAGATTCGAGTCCTTGTCTATTAAATACAAAGCTTTAGAACCTCTGGCAACAACGAACTCAGAAACCTTTGCATCTCCCAGATTAACTGAATTATTGTTAATCAAATCATCATACATCACATGGATGGCATCTTTTGTTTGTTGATTAAGAGCAACCCCAAGGATGTCTTGCTCTAAGCCATTATCAATAAGGTCCACCATCATTCTGAATCCGTTTCTTAATTCTTTAGGATTCATAAGCCTTGAGGTAATATTCAATCCACCTATAATTTTGTCATATATCGTAATGAACGATGTATTTGACTTTATTCCTCCAATATCAGTATTTAAAACACCAGAGCAATATTCAATGTCAGAGCGTTCAAAAGCAGAATCGCTAAGGAATGTCTCATATAGAAGTGCGGCCAGAAGACTCCTTTGTATTTTACTTGTTATCAGAGGATGTGTAATGATGACACCTTTTGTAAACATCTTGTGAGTAAAGGCATTCAACCTGTAGTGACCATTTGGGTTGGGATAATCAATTATGTTTTCAGAAACGTTTCCGTTAGCATATCTCACATATTCCTTATATCCTTTTATTTGGGTAAATTCACTAAGTCCCAGATTCATAATATGGAAATCACCAAAACTGATATGCCCATGAATTTTTGATGCTTTCTGTGGAGTAACAAGCACACTTGTTCGAGGCTTTGTCGAAACCGATTGATTACCACGGATCTTATCAAGTATAATTTCATGTCTGATTTTATCAACTCTTATAACACGTCTTGGTTCTCTAAGATAAATGTAAACAGCTTCTGGATACGCCTCTCGCAAAACATTTTGCATACTTAGGTCACCCCGACCTTGATCAGGATCGTTATTTTCATATGCTTTATATTGTACATCAAACTGCCTGAGGGTGAAAGCATTCTCCGGATCACTTCCGCCAAGTTCAGAAAACTGTTGATATTCTGTCGAATATTGATTGTTCATAACATCACGACAGATTTCATTAAACTTCTGTGGGAAGAATTGCTCTATCTTGTTAAAGGCTTGAATATGATTATTGCCAGCAACTGATTGGAATTCCAATCCCTCTCCGACGAAATGTAGAGCCTGAATGTTTACCAAATTCTCGTTGTCCAAATACAATGCAGGTTCCTCTGGTGGTAGTGACAGCAATTTTTGTGGATCATTGAACAATCGCTTCGTTACTATGCTGTTAGGATTATCCATGATTATTACCACAGCTTCGTCATTTGCATTTCCTCTTCCAACTCGACCTATTCTTTGATAGAAACTGGTTGAACTATTAGGGATACCTTTTAGTATTGCAATATTAAGTGCTCCTATATCAATACCAACCTCTAATGACGACGTACTTACAACACCTCTGAATTTGTTTTCTGTTAGTGCAGAAAGAATGTTATTGTAATCGTCTCGCTCTAACCCTGATTTAAATGGATAAATACCTATTTGTTGTAGATTTAAAGCTTTTTCAGCCTCTGCTGCAACCTCGGTTACGTCTTTACGACTGTCTATAAACGTAATGGTTCGACAGTCATTCGACAAATTTCCTGTAAGTTCTGTCAATAGATTGGATAAACCTTTTCCTAAACCGATTAGAAAAATCTTTGTTGGACAGGATGGTGATGTGTCCATGTTTGGACCAACTATTTCAAATGTATCTATACCAGAAATGTCTGATGAATGCTGAACTGGGTCATTAATTGTTGCGGAAGCTGTAATATATTGAGGTAATTTGCCTCCCGCAAGTTTAACACAACTATTAAGTCTGCGGAATAGATATGCACTATTTGAGCCTAACATACCTCGGTAGAGGTGAACTTCGTCAATAATAACGAGCTTTAGATTGCTCAAAAACGATTTCAACGCATCTGCGAACTTGTTGTCTTTTAGCTTACCTAAAAGAAATGTGTGGATAGTATCTGGAGTAAATGTAACAACGCTACATTCTTTTAGTATTCTCAGTCGTTCAGAAGAATCTATAGTTCCGTCAATTCGACCACATTTGACATTTTTCAGTTTGTTTTGCCAACTGTCAACTTGCTGACTACCCAAAGCTCTCATCGGATAAACAGCAATTACCCTCGCATCAGGATCCTTTTCAAGAATCTCCAATGCAGACATATGAAAAATGGCAGTCTTCCCTGAACTTGTTGACGTGGTGATACAAACGTTTTTATTCTCATAGACCAGTTTTGCAGCAGCATACTGGTGTTCATACAATTTCCCTTGATAATTCGTATTTACATATTCTTCAACCCTTTGCCCCAAATCTTTCACTCCTATATGATATGAGGCTGCTTTGCCTGGTTTTTCAATTTCATGAATTATCATGTAGCCGTTATTGGACAGAATATTCCTAATCTTGTCACTTAGCTTGTTTTTAGGTGTTGTCGTTGGGATTGGTGCCGTATTCTGAGGGATTGTACTTGCTTGTAATGCTCCACTCGATTCGTAGACAATATATTTGGGGTCATCACAATTTAATATCTTAGGTAACTTATCAAGGTCTGCGCCCGAATAATGAATGGCAGGACTAGTAATATCACTTATTTTATCAGAAATATGATCCATATCGCAAATATGGAACCATGACTTAGATTTTGGCGATATCAAATGGTCATCAACTGTAACAGGCTGATTGAAAACAACAACACCTGACGTATGACCCAAATTTACCTGTGCATTGGGGAACCATGTGTTTAATGTAGTTATGACCGCAAATTTGTTGTTTTTAGTTTGGGTAAACGGATTCTTGCCCATACCGCCCTTAATGATTGTACCATCATCAAGCTTCCAATCTCCGTTTTCTGCTGCAATCACATTACCACTATAGTTCTTAAACTCCAATACAGTAATTGCATCGGGTTTTATGAGCAAAGCGTCAAGTGGCACACCGTTGAAGTTGATGTTGGCAAACAGCAGGTGCATTTCAGCCGACTTGTCATACAAATCCTTCAAAATTGAACACAATTTTCTAAACTGTTCGCGCTCATGAGTATGATCATACTCTTCTAACTTGAATATTCTTAGACTCATATCTATATAGTTTTAATTATTTTATAGCGTTGTTGTGCAGAGAGTTTATCCATTTAATCTCGAAACTTCAATACTTCCTCTGCTGTTGTAAACATTGGCTCACCCTCTTCGAGAGTTCCGAACTCCTCAAGGTGTTTCACTCGCAGATGCGCCAAAAGTTCACGAATATTTAACTTTCCAATTGTTACTTCCTCATCGAAACGGAAGAAGAAATGTGGTCCTTTTACGTCAAATGGATACCACGTTCCACGCATTCTTTCTTCTGTAACTTTGCTGGCCGTGTCTTTCACATGGAATACACGATACCCGCCTGTTTGGTCTACACCATCAGTATAAAGGACAATGAATTGGATATTCTTTTTACTATAGAAGCCCGCTGTATGTGCACCAGCTCTTGGCTCCTCACCTTTTACTTGCAAACGTACGTTATATACCAATGATCCCTTATCATTATGTCCAAGAATCCATTTCAAATGAGCTTCGTCCTTGTAATAACCTACTAAAATGCCTTTGCCAGTATATCGTTCTAGATAGTGTAGTGTCAGCCATTGCGATTGTACAACAGGTTGCTGAAGTTCTTGTTCAATTGCAGGATTCAGCACTACCTGCGGGTCTTGTCCCATACCGCATTTCTCGATAATAAAGTATCGTGACAATTCATCATATTGCGCTTGGGTTTTCTCCAAATTCTTAGTAGAGCGAGCATATGCGAAATAAGTCATTCGTTCTTCACCATATGGCTGGAACACTCTGCCATTTAGGTCGTAGAAATGCTGTTGCAGGTATAATGCACCATCAACTCCCAATCTGGCCCGCATAGCATAAATCATGAATTCTTTCTGGATGACAGCCCTTATCTCGTCGCGGAATTTCTTCCGAACATGTTCTTTCCATTGAGATTTTTCGTTGGCCTTATTGCGAGCATATAGGAAGAGTACATACAGGAAATTCACATCATATTGCGAAAGAAACAACGTATCCCTGTCAAACAAGCGGTCAGAAAACTGATAAGAAACCTTTGTGCAATGCTCCTTGTTCTTATCTTTGTGTGGTCGTATGTTCTCCTGTACGTTGTACTTGAGGTCATTATTAACAAAGGCACTGATAAAGAAGTTGGGAATCACATCATAACCTTCTGTAAGTGAGTTGTCTTGCAGATGAATTTTACTGAAGCGTTTCTTGTCTTCTTTTCTATTCTTCCTCTCGTCTTCATCAAATTGAGAATCGTCCGACGCAAACAGGTTCACATTCCATTGTATGACATTCCGCGCATACGTGTATTGCTTATATATAGATTCCGATGTCAACGGATGCCCACTCTTATAATACTTACTATCACCAATATAATAGACCTCCCTGTTCGTTTGGGCTTCTGCAGATGTTAACGCTAAATCTGTGTACATATGGTCCACCCGCTTTCCATCGTCTTGATCGGCCAGTCCTTTAGGAATGTCATGATGGGGTGTGCCTATCAGTTCATCTATCATCGCCTCAAAAACAACATTAAAGCTCTTGGCCAGAAGATACTCCTGTGCATTAGTATTGATGGCAATCCGATAAGAGTTCTCAAAGAATGCAAAGCACAAGTCCCACAATTGCAATGCTTTGTCCGAGAAGTATTTGTACCTTATTTTCATCAGCCTCGTCTTGCCCATTCCCTGCATATATTGCTTAAACTGCTTTCCACAAATCAGTTCGTATTGGATGTTGATGGGCGTACGGAAACCATAAGCTCCGTTCAAATAGTTTAGGATGCTATAGAATATGACGAACAATTCCTCTTCATAGTTCACAATGCGTTTTTTGTTCACTGGATTTAGATAAACTACATCCTTATCCTGTACAAAAGCCTGCGAATGAGAGATAGTACGCGACCAGTTAATTTTGTTGTTCCCTCTATGCAGATTTTTGATAGTGAAGAGTACGAAATCGCGATTTTCTTGATTGAAGGTGATGAGGGATAGCACGATATCCAGATACGTCTTCGCCTGATGTCTGTGCCCTTTGCCAGCTTGTGGCAGGTGCTTGTAGAGAATAGCTTTACTCTTGGGATTAGCCTTGTAAAATACATTCAAGGTTCTGTATATCCACACAGAGAATTCGTATATGAACTTTCTGTACTCTTTGCTTAGTTTTACCTGACCCTGCGGATCTAACACCATTTCTGGTGTCACAGGCTCGCCAGACTTCTGCTTCACACCCACTAATGTCTCTTGTTCTGTCAATAGCACCTTGGGTAAGATGAACACACAATCACGCAGGTGTGGATTATAGAAATAGCCCACATATTGTACGCTCACCTTCTTGTCTACATCCTGAAGCACATATATATCCTTCAGAACTTTCTCCACAAGGTGGCTTTCATACTGATGTTCTTCAAACAGGATGTACATTAGCTCTGCTCTTCGTTCTTCTTTTTCCAGTTTATTACGCTTTCAAGGAAACCTTTCAGGCGTACTTCGCTCACATTCTCGCCCTCCTCGTCGAAGAAGTCGGGGAAAGTGAGGTCTTTCATTACCTCCTTACCTTTTTCTATCGTTTTGTATTGGAACAGTGAGGCATCCTCAAAGCCATAGTCCTTGAACACGTCGTTCCAAAGGTAGAAAATGACTTTACTTACGATAGTTTCTGCGCTGATTACGCCTTCGTTGTCGGCCTTGCAGAAGAAATATCCCAACTGTTTGTCGGCACTGGAGGTCATTGATGCGATGATTTCGTTAATCTTGCTGATGAAGTCCCACCAAGAGAGCGATTCCTTATCGTTAATCTTGACGATGTTCTCGTCTTTGTCTTTCACAACAATCCTCCAATCCAGCTCGTTGCCGTTCTCGTCTTTCCCCTTCTTGATCTTCATGAACTTCCACTCCCAACGGCGCTTGAAGGCAGAATCTATCGGGAACAGACTCTGGTCGCTTGTGTTCATAGTGGCCCAGATATAAAAATTGGGAGGTAGTACTAATACTTGACCATGTCTGATTTTCTCTGCTACTTTTTGACTTGGCTGACCAACAATGTCATATTGCTGGTTTATATATGTAATCTGCTCAGCTGTAAAATTCAGTCCATCCTTGCTAAAACTTAGTCCATCTTCAGGATCCTCTTCGAGAAGAGCTTTCTGAATGTCTTCATCTGCCTCAATGGGGTATTCTGAGAAACCGTTTTTGCGGTCAAGAAGCTGGAACAAATCACCGAATATCTGAGCACAGTTTCCTCGGTTTATTTCCTCTATTACAAGAAACTGTGGTAACAGTTCTTTCCCATTAGCACAGCTATCCTTAAACAGTTTCCAAGCCTTTATGTATGCCTTCAGAAATGCTTGTTTAACAAACTTGTATACTATCTTGCCATCTTTAATATTCTTTCCTTTCTTTTCACCCTCGGGGTAAACGAGAGCAACGGTATTTGAGCCGTTCAATCCATAGCGTTCTTCTTTAGTCGTTGTAGGTTTGTAGGCACCGACAAAAGTTGAATAGTCGCTATCAGGATGAAAGGTTGTACGAACTGTTTCTGGGTACTCTGCAACTACTTTTTTTGTTGCATAGGACTTTCCAGTGCCTGGTGCACCATAATATATTTGTTGAAGGGGCTGGTTCATAAGTTCTTGTATTTTATAATTTTTTATATTGAAAATAGAATCATCATAGAGCAGACTGCTAAAAGAGAAATAGCCATAATACAAGGTAAGAATGTCTTTCAGACGTTTGTTGGCATCAGGATATTTTTGTTGTGGACAAATCCTATCAATAGTAGCAACTTTGTCAAATGAGAACATTATATCCAACGCTTGGAACATTTCCTTTCTCGCTGAACGGGTAGTATAGCTATTGATTTGTTCAATCAATTTGTTAGCACCACTTATCGCATTTGCTGATAACTGCATTTTCCTTAATTCCGTCAAATCTATGGATGACATATCTGTAAATGCTAAATCATCTACGATGTCTTCTAACGGAGCATAATTATTATCCCGTACGGATAAGTAACTTATCAAATACGAAATGGAAATATTTTTTGAAAGTTCAGTAATGGAAACTTTCTTTGATATGAAATACCAAAAACGTACTATTGATTGGTAAGTTGGATTTTGTTGGCGTAAAGCTTCCAAAAGAACTAGTAGAACTATAGATAGCTCTTCATCGTCAGGAACATCTAATAATTTACAATTATACAAAAGACTATTTGCCAGTTCCGACTTCTTTCCCTTTTCTCTGTCATAAAGTTGTGCAGAAGTCAAATCCGTCAACAATTGTGATTCACGAGATTCCGCATCACCTTTTAATGCAGAAATAAAGCGCGATGCTTTACGCATAGAAGATGTATACGGATCTCTTCCTCCTGTTGAAATCCGGCTCGTTCTTCTGCTTAACCAAGCATCCAATTCACTCAGTTTAAACTTGTCTGTCCACATATTCTTATCTTTTTTCAGCTATAAATAAGTATTCGTTACACTTATCTGCAGTATGCCCTTGGAAACTTTGATAGTTTGTACGCTCAAAAGCTAATTGTTCAAAACTTCCTGCTTTGAAGATGTCGCTTCTAAATAGCTCAATAATAGCAGCAATGCCATTATCTTTTCTACGAGTACCTTTATTCTCATGGTTTCTGCCATCATAATAGCTCATTATAACATATTGTGTTCTCGCATCACTTATAAGTTGGCGTAGTGATTCTATGAACTTGTCTGATTTGCAGAATGTCGAATCGAAGTCATCATCCATATTCTGACCTCTAACAAACTTCACATTCTTGAAGTATTTATTTAGATTCTTAATCGTACAGTAGTTACAAATAAGATTCAGCATAAAATAGTATGATGTATATTGTCTAAAATTATATGGAGGATCCAAATAAAGAAGCTTGTGGTCAGGCACCTCCTTAATGAAACGGAGAGAATCTTGAGCTCTACCAATGATATGTTCGTTCTGAGTGCTGATTACATCATCAAAAGGAGGAATTCGTAAGGTCAAATCATGTAATGCCCTTTCATCATAAAGTTCTCTTTGAAAGTCGTGATATGTACCTTGGGTATTACTGATTTTTTCTATAGATTCACATAAGATGCTGATGAGTAAACTATATTGAACTTCACTTAAAAGCTGGTTATCATTCCATTCACGAATCTTATTTAAAATATTATCTATTCTCTTTCCATTAGCAGGTGTGAAGAAGCGACGGTGTCCTTCTGTACCCCTTAAGCTACGGAAATAGCTATTTTCCCCTTTTTCTGTATAAGTGTTGTATATATAATGGGCCTGAAATTCCTTGGCAATATCTGTTGTTTCTATTCTTTCGAGATAGACAAGGACTATAATAAGATTCTTGTAGAGTTCATATAGTTGCTGATTTCTCAAAAAGGAAAAGCCTACCTCATCCTTTTTTTTCTCAATAACTTCTTGAGCTATATTCTCATAGTCAGCACCATTTATACCAAGTAGCCCCAAGTCAAAGGCTGGTATTGTATTGTTTCTCAAATAGCAATTGGCATAGTGATATGAGAAAATACTGATGTCATTGGATACAACCCTATAACCACTTCTCTTCAGGGCCATAGACATTGATATTGTACCAGAAAAGATATCGCATACAATATCCCCTGGTTGGCAGAATCTTCCAACCTCACGAAGGATGTGATCTGCGATAGAGTTCTTGTTTCCCAAATATCTCTGAATCATTTCTTTTCAAATATTATAAGGAATTCTTTGTCTTCCTTGTCGTGAACTATTTTGGCAGATGAGTTTAATTGTCTGTAATCAAAATCAAATCTAAGTTGCTTTGACTTGTAATTAGGTAGATACTTTTCTGCTATTGATAAAATATCATTCCTCGTCACCATCCTTTCATTACCGGTCGCATCCTTTTTTGACTCAGAATAACTGAGAACAAAACTGCATTGGATTTTCTTTACAAGCTCAAAGATCGTTCTAAAAGCGTCTTTTGCTTTTGTTTTTGAGCAGAAATCTGACTTAAATTTGCCGTCTGGATAAAGCCCCTGTGTTATATGTCCTCTGTGCTGTTGTAACTGAGGATATTTATAGAATCTAACCACTTCTGGAACATGATAGAACCTTGAGTATTGCTGGGCTGTATAAGGAGGATCTGCATATATAACTGATATGTTCTTGTCTTCTAAAAGATTTGCAAAGCATTTGTCTTGAACATTATTGCAAGAAGATACACATGGTTGCAACGTCTTTTGCTTTCCAGTTTTAGCAAGAATTTCCTTCAGAAATCCAACAAACAACAGATCTACGTCATAACTGCGGTTCTCAAAAAGTCTTATATTGGTAATCTTGTTCTTGTCAATATCGGTTATGCAGATTGGCTGTGCAAAGTGCTTTCCTGCACTATGCACAATAGTAGATAAAGTACTATACAAAGCTGTCAATAAAGCAGTGTGCACCCAAAAATCACCATTTTCAATAAAATTCTTCTCGATATAGCATCTTATTGCGTCCAGTCTGATAGACTGCATTATACCAAAATAGGAACCAGAATAATAATTAGTAATTAGAGGTGCACCATTAAATGCTTCCTTACCTATATGCTCTCTTATGTACTTTACCTGACGAGAAGGCTCAATAGTCTCATTGCTCATAATAGGGAGTTGAGAATACAGGTTCTTTAGCCCATGCAAGTCTTTTGTCCTTATTAACCTTTCTTCATTATCTATATATTCTTTAAATGGTTCAAAGAATTCAGAATCTATTTGGCATGTTGAAACGCCCTTGATTGCTTCCTTCAGTAATGATTGTGAATCATTCGTCTTCGCAATGTTTAACAAACAGGCAGACATATCAGAACAGAACCTCATAACATCATTAGCAATGACTGGCATTTTGTTAAGATAAAGAGCCTGGGATACAAGACTGCTACCAGAGAATAAATCCACAACATAGGATTCCTTCTTATACAGGCGGTGACATTCAGAGATAATAGCATCTAATGTTCTTGTCTTTGCACCCAAATATTGGACTGGCTTATATAATGATCCTAAGTTCTTATTCATCATTCTTTTCCTTTCTTCAACCCTTTAACCTGTCCGAGCTGCTTGCCATCTTCTGTATACCAGTATTCCCACCCGTTACGATTGCCGTGCAGGATGAGTGAGGCTATAGAACTAAGGGCAGTAGAGCCTTTTATCTGAGTATAGAAAGTGTAGTTCTGCATGAATACAAGCTGATGCTTGTCATTATATGCAATAACTCCATCTTCTAATAGTTCTTGACGCTGTTCTTCTACCCAGGGATATTTTTCTGGTGTCGAGAAGGCTGTATTCAGCACTGAAGACTCAAGCACCTCGATACTTCCATTGTCAGGGTAGAACGTACCTATAGCGTATCCTTCTTGACAGTCGATGACTACTGGTATCTTTGTCACAATCTCACCCTTTGCCTCGTAGTAAGGATAAAGGCGTATGATACTTGAAATGAGTGACCGTGTACGCTCGTCTATATCCCCAATTGTCCAATGCGATTTCTTCAGAATAGCCTCGTTAAGTTTCAGATGGCTTGTAGAAGCCAATATCCTCGTCTTATATTCCCAGACATTGTTGCTCATCTTACTATTATCGGGACGGGCTGCAAGGGTTAGGTTGCCAAGACGATGGAGATTCTGCTCATATGTGTCAGCATCTGTCTGTAGGGCATCGCACCACTCTTGGGTAGGCTTCTGCGGCATCAGATGCTCAATACTCAGTTTTGAGAAATCAACTGGAGCAGGGTTGTCCTCGCTTTCTAGTTTGCACAAGAAGATAGTAAGCCACGTGCGCAGATTATACATGTTCGCATTGAGGATACGCTCTTCCAACTTCTTGTCATCTGGCATTTCCATTGCATTGCCCTTATTGCGGTTAACAAGGTCTTTCTTGAAAACAACCACGATGTTGGAAAAGTCACCATTACAGTCAACCAAGGTCTCTTTCAATAACGTCGGGAAGTAATTGGAGATGGAACTTGTATCCAGATCACACAATGCACGACGCATCAAATATGAATTAAGCACCGTGATAATGTCTGCCAACTGCGCTGTACTAATAAACGGATTACCATTTGTATCTGTACGTTTGCTTAACGACATATACTCCATCAGTAATGGTGCTGGCATATCTGACAGGATATGTCTGAATTCCTCTATAGGTTTCCGTAATACGGCATCAAGTTCTGTAATAGGTTGAGCATATACAGCATTGTGGCATCGGGCATAGTGAACAACTTCCTTGAAGATACCCTCAACACCAATTTCCTTTTCTGTGGAAGCAAACCATTCTGTGAATACGCGGTATATATCGCTTTTTTTTACGGTTGCCTGACGTTTGGCTATCAAGAAGAAACGGAAATAGGACTCCAGTTTTTTCGAGTCTGTAGAAATAAGCCTTTCCAATTCCTTCCAGTACTTGTTGTAATATTCATCCTGTTTCACACTCTCAATAGGCATGAGCATGAAGTTGCGGATGAGGTCTGATGCAGTAAGTTTCGCACCAGTAGCATTGATGCTCTCAAATATCTTCTGCGGATAGTCATCATTGCTAATTGGTACACAGACAAGGTATAGGCGGTTCATCGCAAGAAGTACATCATTGAGAGAGAACCGCTCCGTCAGGTTCTTTATCTCATTTTTGATGTACTCAAAGTTCAACCACACATTTGACTTCATATCAACGATATTTTTGAAGTCTCTGTTAACAATCTGCTGATAGACAGTATCATCGCTGACAAGGGGCTTCAGCTTATATTTTGCTGTCTCGTCGTATGGATTAATAAGATACTGCATTTCCAAACGCTTGGCCTCTTCCTCCATACCACGTTCGAGCATCAGTTCCTTTACTGCATATAGTGAAAGGAACAATGTTGTCAATCGTTGCTGGCCATCTATCACAGAACGTTCTCTTCGTGAAAAGTCAAGAGAGCGTTCAAGGTATATGATAATTCCTATAAAGTGCTTATTGCGTTCTCCTCTCAGCACAGCCTTTATATCATCAAGCAGTTGTTTTACCTCTCTGCTTGTCGTCCAAGTATAGTTGCGCTGATAGGCAGGTATAACGAACTGCACTCCTGATGATGCGAGTAACAATTCCAATAAGCCAACCTTTGCAGGTGTATTTTCTTGTATCATTTTTCTTTTTCTTAATTATCCAATTCTTCAAATCTAACGAGTTCTTTAAGATCTACGTCAAGCAACTTTGAAATTTTCATAAGGGTTTCAAGGGTTGGCTGACAGCTATTTGTACACCACTTTGAAACAGTTGCAGGATCTTTCCCTAACTGTTCAGCAAGCCATTTGTTGGTTCGCTTCTTGTCAGCCAACACAACTTTTATTCGGTTAATATCTTTATCCATTATGATAGCTATAGGTTCACCTAAATTTTATATTTGTCGCAAAGATACAAAATATAATCCACAAATCGTGCGAGAAATAGAAAAATCTGACGAAAAATAACAATTTTATTGCATTTTACTCACTTTAATATTCAAAAATAGCTTTTTACTACTGCATGTATTGGTAATCACCTCTTGACCATACTCGTGCCACCAACGGGCAGAATTGCTCATGGCATATACGATGCTCTTGATGTTGTCGGGGAATCGCATGGGAACCTCTTCATGATTGTAGCCTGCAAGGGCACTGATGAAAGTCAGATCGCCACGCACGTACTCGTGCAGCTTCTGCTGGCCAATGAACCAGCCCAGCTTGCGGTCAAACTCGGTTTCATCCTCGGCAAACTGGATGTTGGCCACCAGGTGGGGCGGTGCCTGCTGATACACCAGCCAGTAGTCGCCATGTCCCTTAACATGCTTCAGTTCCGCACGGAAAGCCTCGCGCTCCACATGTTTGAATTCAATACCCTGTTCCTGCAGTCGCGGGAACATCACATAATTACACTTTTCAATTTTCTTGATCTCCATATCGTTAATCTTTAGTGGGTTATTATCTCACTCGCATCTTTTTACCACCGCTGCCAACGATATTTCAAAGGCCGGTTGGTGGGCATTTTGCCACTCTTGATGCAAAAATCTGGTGCAAAGATATAACTTTTCCATTAAACTACAAAGACAATAGTATTTTTTTCGTATCTTTGTCCCCAATTTATTTCAAATAAGATTTAGAGTTATGGACATCATTGAAATTACAGAATCAAATTATCAAGATTATTCGTCTCTTGATATTGTTGCTTTCTCTTTTGCCTATGAAGGGGCAATGGGAGAAATGGGCGGCATCTATATTATCGACAGAGAAGGGCAGATATATCATGCCAACTATTTCTTGGGTGATGATTGTATTGACCGAGAACATATTAAGGATGTCATTCCAGTATTTGTGGATCTTGAACATGGTTTGATGGGCAGTGAGTCTAACAATCCCAATTGGAGTTCTGAATATTTGGGATTTGGTAATACTTTGCTGATTTCAAACGAGATCCGTGATGGCTTCAAAAAGAAAGTAGAAGAAGCCAAATTTCAAAGAACTGGCGAATTGTTCCAGCAATGGCCTGGTTTTGTTTTGAACCTGATTGGAAAGGAGAATGACAGTCTCACCATGAATGAAATATGGGAACTACTGAAGAAATAAATTACCCGTTGCTACGACCTTCCTACAAATGAGTCTGGAATTCTACAAATGCAGCAGCTGGAATGCTCTAACTCCATATCATCTCCATAGATGTCGTAGAGTTTATCGAAGTCGGCTTCATGGTAGTCATCAAACTCGTCTTTTCTATCCTTCTCAATGTAACCATTGTCGAAACCATTAATTAACATTTCCACGAATACGGGAGGCATGATAAAATCCCAGAACTTCTCGAAAAGCTTCGGTTCTCCATCTTCAAGTATCTGAAGAAGGTCTGGCTCTGGTACATAGTCATCTTCATCTTTGGGTTCAGCACTAGTTGCAGCACTGGCAGCAACCAACTCCTTGATTCGGGCCACTTCCTCGTCGGAGAGTTCCACCTCGACCTCAATGTCCTTATCTTCATAGGTAAGGGCTACCATGACTTGAAACTTATACTTCATATTGTGAATTGTTTAAGCGTTTGTAACTTCTATCATACTACGACCTTCGCCCTTCTTGACCACCTGTATTTTCACGGGGATGCGCTCTTCAAGCTCCTCACGGTGTGAGATAATACCCACACGTCGATTGGTCTGTCCTGCTATCTCCTGAAGCTTTTCGAGGGTCTGCATCACAGAGTCAAGGCTCTTCTCGTCAAGCGTTCCAAAGCCTTCGTCAATAAAGAGGATGTTGACATTCATATCCGGACGATTGAGCGAGGAGAGAGCCAGTGAAAGGGCAAGCGAAATCATGAAGCGCTCGCCGCCAGAGAGGACGGTGACGCTTCGCACCTGGTCCTTGTTATAGCGGTCGAGCACAAGGATGCTCAGCTGCTCATTGTCCTCACTACAGGTCAGACGGTAGCGGTCTGTAATCTGCTCCAGATAGATATTGGCATTGTTGAGCAACGGACGCAGGATGTAGGTCTGCACCAGTGTACGGAAACGAGTGCCACCGAAGATTCGGTTCAATTTATCCCAACGCGCAAACTGTTGCTTGGCAATGGCAAGGTCATTTTCTATCTCCTTCAGACGCTTAATGTTGTTATTATGGGTTTCCAAGCGGCCCTTGATCTGAACAACATTGGTGAAAAGTTCGTCATATAGGGCTTTCGTACCATTTTTCTCGTTTTCTACGCTCTGATAGTCTGGCAACTCAGTTCGCTCATTGAGACCTAATGCCTTAAGCGAAACTTCTATTTGTTTCTGCGCATCGACTATGGCATCATTGCGCGACTTCAATAGAGAATCTGTATCGACAACGAATTTACGAGCTGTTGCTACCTGTGGTTCTTGGGCAATCAGCATCAGCAAATCCTTTTCTGTCTTGCCCGACTCCTGATAATAGGCAGTTAACCCCTCGGTAGATGATGTAATCACTGCCTTACAGTCTTTAATCTTTGAAACGAGTCTTGTGACTTCTGCTAACAAGTCTGCCCATTCCCTGTTGATGTCACGACAAAAATATGCTTTGGCATCAAACTCAGCCTTCCATTCTGGACATACTGTGAGGATGCTCTGACTGAATTGAAGTAGCGAATTATTAAGCGTCGTTCCACTTTCCAGTTTGGTACTATCATCGTTCAGCTGTTTCTGATGGTCGTTATACTCATTTGCGTCTTTCTTTAATTTGTTAAGGAGATTATCGATATCAGTCTGCCAATTATCAGAATAGCCAGATAGTTGAGAACTGATTTCAGATTTGATAGTCTCACATTCAGCGGTCAGTTCCTTATGCTCCTTATCCAATCGAGTGATTGTTTCAGAATTATTATTCACGGCATTCTCTGCCTTTGTCTTGGCTGTTTCCGCTTCACTTTTGAGCGTATCCAAAGGCTTCTTTTCTTCCAGCAGAGCATTAATCTTCCCTTGTAGAGCCTCTGCCTCTTGCTGGGCTGCCTTCAATTTGGTGATGTCTTCATCCAATGAACCAAGCAGTTTCTCTATCTGAGGTATTAGGGGATCCTGAATATTTAGACCAGCTGCTATAGCTTTTGCTTCAATGGCTTCTTTTGCCTTATCATTTTTCTGATCGGCTTCCTTTAGGTTTTTAGCTTTAATTTGATGGGCACCGTCGAATTTCTTATAGGAATCTCTTGCAGTGTCACGTTGACTGGTAGCTTGTTGATATGCTTCAGCAGCGCGTTTCTGTTCATCTTCAAGCGGAGTAAGAACACCATTAAAGTCATCATTAAGATGGGCATAATCTATATGCTGACCACATAGCGGACAGGTATCTGCCTGCTCTTCTTGCAGTCGGTGGCGCAGATTGATAAGGGTGTCCTTTATGCTCATCTGCATAGTCGTTAAAAGCTTATCGGCTTTCTCAGATTCAGTTTTCTTGGTCAGAAAGACTTGCTCTGCCTTTTCGCTCGCATCTTTTAGTTCTGATAGTTGAGCCTTTTCTTTCTCAATATCTTCTCGAAGTATATTGGCATCTTTCAATGCCGTTTCTAAATCATCGTAAGATTTACGGATGTTTTCTATCTCTCGCTTTGCAGCTTCCTTCTTGCTCTTCTGGTCGTCGATAGCTTGGGGATTCAGAGCTTTACGTTGATTACCCAATTCTTCTATCTCGTTCTCCTTGGCCTTTACAACATCCTTTGCTTTCTTAGCGTTCTCTTCAGCTTCTGATTTTGCTTTCAGAAGGCTTTTGGTTTTGCCTTGTTCTTCTTTGAGCCCTTTTGCTAACTCGTCAGTTTTCCTGACCTTTTCGAGGTATTGTCCTATCTTGATTTCGACCTCTCTGGCTTTGACAAACAGGTCTTCGTGTTGCTTGCGTTTCTCAATCCACTCATTGTTAAGCTGGATAGCATCTTCAATAGCCTTGGTCTTAGCCTGGCGGTCTATGATGTCAGATGAGAGGGCATTGAATTTATCTTGCAACTGCGATAAGCTTTCTTTTGAAGTCTGTTCGTCACGCCTTGCTCTCTGGAGGTCAGCCAACTGGTGACGCTCGTTGGTGGTTGCATCCCAATCGGAATATAGAGACTTGTTGTTCTTGTATTCGTCGCCAGAGATTATAATAGTTAGTTCTTGTACTTTTTGTCTGGCTTGGTCTTGCTCCTTCTCTTTGGACAAGATTCCTTCGATTAACTTCAGCTGTTCGTCAAACTTCTTCAGTTTAGCATCATATATATCAAGTTGTTTCTGACCTTCCTGTTGTTCTTTCGTAAGTTGCTCAACCGCTTCATCGCTAAGTGTGTGAGGCTTTTCGGTATCGTAGATGGTCTGAATACGATCTTGATTGGTTTTCGCTTTCTTCCACAAGCTGTTGATGGCCTCGCCGTAAGCTGTGAAATGCTGGGTATTTGTCAGCTGTTCCAAAATGGCCTCGCGTTCTTTCTTGTCACCTGTTAGGAAGTTGGCAAACTGACCTTGTGCCAGCATGGCCATTCTTCCGAACTGCTGGAAGTCAAGACCAATAGCATCAAGGATGGTCTGCTCCACACTGTCCTTCGTCCAGTCACCCTTATCAATCCTTATCTCCCATGTTGGTTTACTGTGTTTTATTGGGCGAATACCTGTTTCTTTATCCTTTGAACCCAGTTTCATGCCGAGTGTAAGACGGGCGTGATACATCCTGCCGTCATTGCCTTCAAAGACGACCTCACTGTAGCTTTCGTCTTTATCAGAAATCCCTAAACGGGTATACTGTTCAATACTGGCCACACGTATCTGTTCACCTTCTGCATCGGTATAATCATTCTTGGAAGCATTTGCCACATCTGCTATACGTGGTGTTTTCTTGTAAAGAGCCATTGAAATACTGTCAAGAATGACAGACTTACCAGCTCCAGTATCACCTGAAATCAGGAAGATTGAAGCCGGATCACCTGTAATGGCATCGTTGAGATCCTTCTCAAAATCGATGTCAGCCCGCTCAATGGAGGCAATATTGCGAATATGTAGTTCTTTCAGTTTCATTGTTCAGGGGCTGTCGTTTTTTGTCGATTCTTTACTTCTTTTTCCTCGTTAAGGAGTAGCATTTCTGCCTTAACCTCCTCGAAGGCCTGGCGCACATCTTCCAAGTCAAGTCCAGGATATTGGTCTTGTGTACGTTCGATAAACATCATTGGGTCTGTCATTTGTTGAAGTTCGGCCACTTCAAAGACCAGCTCTTCCTTTTCAGAGTCCTTGCTGTCACTCACCCCAGTCCAAAGCATCTTTGGATTATAGCGCCATTCATCGTTATAGGGCAAAAGGGCATCATATATCATTTGACCAAAGTTGGATGGCAAGTCAGTGTTCATGTCGAAACGAAAACGGATATAGCCACGTTCCCCTTTACTGACAAACTCTGTCATTGATTCCAATGCTTCATCCGCCGAAGTGAAGGATGTGCCATCTGAAGGTAGGACATAGAAATGGCGAAGTTCATCAATGCGCAATTGTCGAATCTGTACTTTCCCCTGATGACAGTCAATCTCAACCAAACTGACTGTGTGGGGATAAGTCTCGTCACAACTGACATGCAAAGCACTACCAGAATATCTGACTACAGGAGAGCGATGAGCGGCTATCGTGTTGATGTTATCATCTTCTTTATGTCCGATTGTCTGAGGTTTATGGATATGTCCCAAGGCGAGATAGTCATAACCATTACCCATTGCAGAAGGGTCGAGTGTCCTCAATGTGCCGATGTCGAAATGATGACCTGCTGGGTCAAGACCTGTCACAGCTTGGTGAGCCATCATGACAACAGGTAGTCTCATTGTGTTATCATCGGCCACCTTGTCAAGAATGGACTGTATTACATTTCTACGATCTCCTGTCATATACGGCAGAGCTACTATATACCCACTGTCAAGTCGGATGATATAGTTGTACTGCCAACCATCATTATTATCAAGGCTATCAATAGTTGGTGGTGTTCCAACCAAATGAGCATTAGCCAGTTCCCATATAGAACTGTCAGCCTGAATGCGGGAGGCTGAATCGTGATTGCCAGCCGTAATGACTATGTGCATCTGGGGACATTCCTGGTGCAGCCGGACGAAATAGTCGGTAAATGTCTTTTTTACTGTTGCCGAGGGCTGTTGGATGTCAAACACATCACCGCTCACGAGCAAAGCATCTGGTTGTTCTTCCTTACACCATTGTTCCAGCTGACGGAAGAAGTGTTGATGCTCGTCACTGCGGTCATAGTTCTGATAGATGACCTGACCCAAGTGCAGGTCAGCAGTATGCAATATCTTCATTTATTTGATAACAATTTCGTCTCTATATGTAGAATCTAGATAATGTCGCTGCGACTCATTATAAATTCCCTGCCATTGACGGCCAATACCGAGTTTGCTTAATAGCTTAGACAAAGATTTGTTTGCTTCATCAGGCAAGGAGCCTTTCTTCTGAACCTTACTTCTACCATAGGTTTTGGTCAATTCATTCAAATATGACACAAGTTCCATAGCCCGATCGTAAAAATCGCGTTCAAACTTGTCGGGGACAAAGAATGACACAACCTGACCTTCAATGGCAGGTACAACAAAGCGATGATGCGGGTCATATGGGCTATGGACATTGATGAATTTACACAAAACCCCATATTTCTCCTTGTATTCATGTAGCAGAGCCCGTTTTTGTTCGATAACCTCTTGCTTTTTAACCTGCATCCTTGGCTTTGTTACCTTCTCGTATCTCTTTCTTGCTGCTTCGTTTCTCTTTTCTCGATCAAATTCATACTTTGCCCGTTTTACATAGTCTTTCCATTCTGTTTCCAACTTGGCCAAGAATATATCATCTGGAGTTTCTGAGTCAACAAACTTATAGTATTTCATTCCGGCCTTAATGAAATCGTCATGCAAAGATTCGTAAGGCTGCGATTTACTCATAGCCTTATCTATAGCATTGAAGGCACTTCGATAATTACGATATAGTCTCGATTTCTTCTCCCTCCATTTTTCACGCACCTTATATAGTTCAAGCCTCATAAGTGCTTCTTTATCTATCCAGTTCTCAGAACAATAGCGTTCGACCAAATAGGCTGCTACCAAATCTGCAGGTGTATGGATGAAGTCCAGATATTTAAGTGTATTGCTGTTGTCATACAAGAATGCATGCCCAATTTGAGCATCTGTTATGGTACATGAGGTTCCTCCTAACTCAATCTCGGCAATATGCTCGTTTTTCACCGTAATCTTTTCTGGTGGAAATCCTGCTTGTGATAATGCCTCTAACAAGTCCTTTGTCGTTGTACGGACATTCATGTCAACATTGGTAAGCAAACTAATGTATTGTTTGCTTGCCTCTAACTGAATGTTCACCTTTATATTAGCAAGGATCTCTTCATCGGTATCACCCCAATTTCTTGGAGCATCAAACCATTTCGCTTTGGATTTTAGTTCGTCGTACGTCATTGTTGCCCATTGATTACTAATTTGTTGCAAATATAGTGTTTTTTCTTCAATAACACTTAGTTTGATAACATTTATTATTAGAAATCATGCAGCGAGACGGTAGAATGACCCAGACTCCTCACGAAGAATAGTGAGGAGACGTGTCATTTGAGATTCAGAAAGGTGGTGACGACGTGCGAAGTCGGAGGTGGTGTAGCCGTCGAGGAGCATCTGATGGAGCTCTGCAGTGAGATGGCTAAGTCCGTATTGGCGGTCTTCAGCGCGACGTTTGAGGGCTTCGAGGGCATCGCGATAGCGGAGATTCCAGTCTGTTGATTGACAAGGTCTGGCTTCAAGATAGTCGGCATGTGTCTCACCATCCTTATCGTCCGCGTAGAGGGGTTCATCAAGCGACGAGTGGCTGTGGCGGATGTAATCATAGGCCGCTTTGCGCACTTCGTTCTCGATATGCCAAGTGGCATATGAGATAAGACGATAACCAAGGGAGGCATCGAACTTATTGACCGCTCTGACCAGCCCCTCGCAACCAGCTTGGATAAGGTCCTCGAAGGGGGCTTTCGAGGCAAGGTACTGCTTGGCTACACTGACAACGTAACGAAGATTGGCAAAGATGAGCTTCTCACGAGCACTCTTGCTGCCATTTTGCATGCGATACCAGAGATCATACTCTGCTTCGGTGGTAAGGGGCTCAGACTGACGGATGCTGCTGAGGAAGAGATTGACACTGTCGACACTGCGGTCGGTGAAGCTGAAGTTTTTACCGTTTCTGTACATGGGACTTATATTTAAAGATGAGACTTGTTGATGCGGAGGGATGCGTCGATGATGACGTTGCCGCCATCGGCGACAAAGGGGATGAGTACCTTGCCATTGTGTGACTGTGGGCGGTCGATGGCAAAGGGTTCTGCGAGAGACGATGCCTGACGGATTGCGTTACGCGACTGAGCGATATAATGACTCAGGAAATGGTCAAAGTCCGTGCTTGCGATAGTGTTCAGCAGTGCATCACTATCTCTGAAGTAGAGCATGCTGTAGAGATGACACAGCTCGCGATAGTCCTTGGCTGCTGGCACTCGACGCTGATAGCCCTGTGGATGAAGTAAGGTGTAGATATAAACAAGTCGAGAGTAGCGGTCGCGAAACTTCACTTCTATTTCGCCCCCTTCTTCGTCAATAAGAAGAATGCTGTAGCGACACTTTGCAGTGCCAGTTTGGTTGAGCCTGACTTCTACGGCTACAAGACCTGGCATGAGTTCCTTGTCTGCTGCCATGTATTCGGCCAGACGCTGCTTGATTTCTTCAAGACTCATTGATTCAATTTTTGTTTGGATATCTATCATACTTTTGCTTTTGTTTTCTGGTGCAAAGGTATTAAAAAATCAGCATCCTTCCTAAGAAAAATGCTGAATGTATAGGTATAAGAAAAGGTAGTTTTTCTTAACGTAACTTACTCATCTTCAAGTGAATACAATATTTCTTTTCCGTCCGGCATCTGCTGGGCAAGCCGTAGAAGTTCAGGCGGTAATTCGATGTCTTTGGCATCAAGATTCATTGAGCGAAGAGGTCGCTTCCCTATCGTTTCATTGTTGTCAAACAGAAAATGAATAGCATCATCATACTCACTAATGGCTCTATCAATGGACTTCTTCGCATCGTTGGAGTATTGTTTATAGAAGTTTGTGCCGTTTCGTGAGCTGTCCATGTATTTCCAAACATAGTCGATGGCTTTGGCTTCAGACCTATAGCCAAGTACCAGTCTGACAAGTTCTGCCATGACCGAACGACATGTCTTGTCGAGTGCCATTACTGTACTATAACCGCTCTTGAAGGAGCAAATGATGGTCAGAAGCAAAAGCACCAAGCTGTTGGGGTTAAGCTTAACCAGCATCTCTTCTCCATTGGCAAGGATGATAACTATCTCATAACGGGCCTTCTTGGATGAAGACTTCCTGACAATAATCTTTCTTTTTGATCTACTCTTTTTGTCTGTTGATGAACGATGGATACTGAGTTGTTTGTTAATCTCCTTCTGATAGTCCTCATGAAAATGTTCACGATAGGAATCAACCAGCTGTAGGAAATAGTTTTGGTTAGCTTGTGGAGTCATCTCTCCAACAAGTGTCTGCAGTGTTGTTCGCATATCAAGAACATCTTCAAGCTCCGAGGTTATTTCCTTCCATTGTTCTGGACGGACTTTCTTTAGAAGCATCAAACATGTTTCATCGTTGTTATAAGCTCCCTCGCGGAGGTAGTCTATACCACGTTCAATATCCTTCTCAACACCTTGGCCTTTAATCAACATTTGGGCTAAGATATGATTGGCTACTGTTAACCCTTCATCGCTTGCAGTCTCGAGCAACTCGAAAGCCATTTCATAATCCTCATCCTGATACATATATACACCTACTTGTAAGTATACTTCAGGTATGTCGAGTTCAAGCCCCTTTTCAATCCAATACAGGTATTCTTCACCTTCTTCATCCTCCACAAGTCCGTCGTGATAAGCACGAATGACATAGCGAATTGCTACTGTGTGGTTCAGTTCAGCGGCTTTCAGAAACCAGTTGAAAGCTTTCTTATCATCTTTCTTCACACCGTGCTCTCCTCTGTCGTAGATGTATCCTGCTGAGTATGCTGCTTCAGCACAACCTTTTTCAGCCGCTGCTCTGTAATAATTCAGTGCTTCATTCCAGTCAATGTCGCATCCGAAGCCGTGCAATCTGTACACTCCTAGTTGATAGAGTGCATCAGCATACCCCAGTTCAGCTGCTTTCTGGAGGTATTGTATGGATTTGCTATAGTCCTGAGACACAACATCGCCTGTGCCATAAAATGCCCCAACATAGAAAAGCCCCTCAGCATCACCTATTTCTGATGTCTTTTTCCAAAGAGCAAAGGCCTTGTCCTGGTCTGCTACACGACCAATACCTTCATTGTATGCCTGTGCCAACAGATTCATAGACTTTACATTACCCATCTGAACGCCTTTCAAAAGGATCTCATTATCCTCTTTCTGCATCTCTTCTGACACATAGCTGCTCATATCCACATAATCATTGGCTTGTGGCATGGCATCAACAATGGGCTGCAATTCTTCAGGATAGATAATCTTTGTTGGTTCCATGTGCATCTGATAGATACGTTTCTTGTTGACATTCAAGGTATAGGGCATGAACCAACGTTCCTCTTGAAGCTCTCCGTTTTTTTTGATAACACTACCAATAACACTCCGCATTTTCTGGATGATGTCGGTAAAAGACACCTCTGGATCCATTTCCCTGATGATACTGTCTTTAGTTCCACCAGCAGGATATACCATTTCCATCAGTTGCCTTGCCGTAACCATCATTAGGTTATACCTGTTGTTGGCTCTTTCAAAAGCTCTCTTATACAGATCGCCGTCATCATCCAAATAATCCTCTTTAACTGGTTTTCTGAGGAACTCTGCGGTATAGCCGTTCTTCAGAGATGACAACAGAATGAGCATATAAAGCAATTGTTCCTGCTTTCGCTTGAAGTGAACAACCTCTTCCTTTTCGTTATCGAAATGGAATCTGATATGATAAGCGCCTTCGGTATCATTGGCTTTCAATTTCTCACCTTTGTCCATTATGCGCTTCTCAATCTTGATGAAACGGGGGGAGAGAGCATTGTCGAGTTTTTGGAAGCGGCTATAGTTCTCCAAACCATCTTCCAAAGCTCCCAGTACGTCAGTGGTGTAATGCTCGTTATCCTTATTATAATATAAAAGGTACGCGAGCATATCGCTGTACTGCTCCTCGTTGTCCATTAGTCTCAGGTGGAGCGCTCCTGTCTTTTGCTCTGTATTTGTGCTCATTTCTGAATTTTGCAACAAAGATATACTTTATTTCTTATCAGTACAAAGTTTTTGGGTTAATAATAAGTAAAAATGCTACTTTTTAATACATGCATTATATGCATTACTCCAAAATCACAGTTTTGGTGGTAAAATTAGAATATACAATGATTTGAACGCCTTTTTCATTTGGAGAACAGGGGCGACCAGAGAGATTGTAGCGGGCCACCTCCTCTGCATCATCATTGCTGATTCCATCTGATTCAATACCCCTGACAGCAGATTGTGTGCTCTCTCCATAGTAGATGCCCTGGAGGGAGGTACAACCTGCAAAGGCATCCTCGCCGATGAAACTGACAGTTTCAGGAAGGTAGATCTCGCGGAGATAAGCTGCACCTTCGAAGGCTCCACGCGCTATTCGGCGGCAATTCGGGTGAACATTATAGGTCGTGTTCCTACTACCGGCAGGATAGCGTACCAGGATCCAATCCTTGGTGCCCTCATAGCCGACAGCATAGAGAACACCGTCGATGGTTTTGTACTTGTTCATGTAGGTTCCGTTGATGTAACCCGACGTGAACTTGTCGACCTTCTCAATCTCTTGGGCTTTAACAGCTGTGCTCATTATCAGAGCGAACAGCAGGAATAATACTTTTCTCATATCGTTTTGATGTTTGTTAATCAATATAATTGTTTAGCAACCGTCGGCTCTACGTTTAGCCATTGTATAGCGACCGAAAGAATCTCTTAGATATAGTTCAGGGAACAAATACCCATCGATAGTTAAGGAGATATTACTCCCGCTTCTGGAGAATCGCAGGGTATTGCCATAGTAGGCATAGTTGTAGGTCTCTGTGTACCATTCGGTGTCATGTTGCTTGGCCATCGTGATGTCGGCTTTGCCACCTGACATGAACTTAATCTGTTTAAACTCCACCCCACCAATAATCATAGGGTAATAACACTGCCAAGTGCCAAGTAACACATCGGCATGGAACACATCGCCCGTAGTTTTGCGCTGTTGGGCACGGTCCAACTCGTCTTGATAAGGGCATTCACAGGATACCATTATCAAAGCTAAAAGGGCAAAAAATAGTTTCGTCATTTTCATAATAATCATTTATTATTTATTCGTGGTAGTCTAGAGTGAATTCGGATAGTAAGCCCGTAGTCCCTCTTTAGGCGTTTGCATTGTCTGCGGAAAAGGCGACCATGTCCGAAGAGACCTCCCCATTTGCGGTCGATAGTCTTGACATAGTGGTGAATCATCTCGTGGATAATGACCTCACGGAGAGTTTCTTCCGTCCAGTCAATATCATTGGTAAGCCAGATACGACCTTCAATGATGCCGTCTTTCTCCTTCTTATAGGTGTACATCCCTTCGCACCACGACATCTTCTGGACTGAAAACTTACAATACTTCAGCTGATTGCCAAAGTAAAGCTGGTTATACTCCTTATAGCGGACTCTGATATCTTCCTTTGTAATCTTATTCATCTCTAATATTAATTACTCCACCATTTCCAAAGATGTAGTCACCAATTTTCTTAACAGTGCGAGGTATGGAGAGTTCTACGTTATGGCGGCAAGCTAAAAAAGCAAAGTCTTCAATTTCTTCAACTCCATCAGGCACCTCATAACAGATATCATTGAAGGTATAACGACATCCTATCAGAATCTTACCATCTTTTGAATAACCAACTTCATGGTCATCGAATATGGGCATATCATTGTTAAAGTCATCCTCTTCTTCAACAGGTGTTCCGTCATAATGTGTATCCCATATTTTGACCTTCAGCCCTTGTGGGTATTCACGGAGCGATCCGTTGTCAAAAAGCATCTCAACAGGGATGTCCAATTTTTGGAGTTCAATACAATGCCTGGCTGCCATCGGTGAAATATAGAGGGTACCTTCCTTGATACGATAGTGAGGAATATTAGGAATCTGTATGAGATATGAGCCAGAGGGCGAGTAGATGGCATCCTTCTCTGTCAGACCATCATCAACAGCACAGATAACACCTTCCAGACTGACACTCTGATAGTCGAGAGCATGGATAAGTGAAGCCATGTCGAAGATGTCAATGGCACGGAAAAGGACGCGGGAAGTACCGTTCTCGTTCTCAACCATGAATCCGTAAAGTTCATAGAAGTTCTCACATGCCTCTCGGAAATTCTCCAGTCGTTGGGGAGTTGGATTGTCTATAGTATATGCCAATTCAAGAGTCATAACAACTCCTCCTGATAGCTCGTATGAGAGAGTAGGAGCAATCACAATGTCTTCTCTGTAGTCTTGTTTGTAACAATGCATGAGTTTATTGTCAACCCTTTCATGGATTGCCGTGTTAGTCCATGGGGCATCGAAATGCCCGTCATGGAGTCCCTTAGTACTGATAAGTTTCTTCATGACAATACTTTTATGAAATAAAACCTATGCTTCTTCGTTCCTTGCCACCCAGGAGCTCTGCGCGACAGTAGCCCTCTATCTCGTCAAGAGAAGCGAATTTACCTGAGAGAATGTAGTCAACTGTGCGCTTGCGGGCGATATTCTCTATCTGACCACCAGAGAAATCGAAGTGGGAGGCCAGCTGACGGGCATCGTCTGCACTGATATCCTTCAGCATGGAACGCCAAATCTTGGTCTTCACGTCCGTATCAGGCTTGTGGAACTCCACCTTGTAGAGGAAACGACGCTCAAAGGCCTTGTCAAGGTTGCTCGTCAGGTTGGTGGTGGCAATGAGAATGCCATCAAGGTCTTCAATCTCCTGCAGGATGATGTTCTGCATGGCGTTATCCATCTTATCGACAGAGTGCTCCACGTTCTCCGTGCGCTTGTTGATGATGGCATCTGCCTCGTTAAAAAACAGGATGGGCATCACCTCGCTGTTCTGACACAGTCTGCGATAACGGGCAAACACCTCCTTGATATTCTTCTCACTCTCACCAACCCACTTATCGCGCAGACCAGCGATGTCCACCTGCATGAGGTCACGTCCCGTCTGACGGGCAATCTGTAGGACAGTCTCAGTCTTACCCGTACCAGGGGCACCATAAAACAAGCAAGCAAAGCCCTTGCGCATACCCTGTTCTTCGAGTCGCTTCTGGATAGAGGGCAGGGTCTCGGTACTAAGCAGACTGGTGAGTCGCTCAATCTGCTCTTGCTCTGATGTATTGAAGAACAACGACTTCTCCCTGATGGCATCGTGGCTTTTCAGGAAGCGGTCATCGGGTCTCATCCTTCTACACTTTGAGTGACTGGGCGTATAGGCAGAAAGAAGCTCAGACTTTGCCTTACGTGTGAGCATATACTGCTCTGTATCGGCCTGGCCCTCATTACACTTATGCTCAATATAACCGCATTGAATGAGGGGATGAGTCCCGTCTCTAAGTCCCTCGCGCATAAAGTCACAGTCATACTCTTCTGGATAAAGACCATCGATAGTCTGGAAGGTAAGACCCTCACCATCAGAACCTTCCCACTGTGCATAATCAACGACTATCAGCAACAGAAGCGACTGAACATGAATATCATCAAACTTCAGGACCTCATGACAGAGAGGAAGATGTGGATTCGCCTTGGCAAATTCGCGCATCCATTCCTCATCATCATTAAATACTGCATTGCGGTCATTCATATTCTTTTCGACATGCCTCTCCAGTTTGTCAACGAACTGTTGCTCATTAAGACCGTCTATCTTCTCTGGAACGAATGTCTTGTTATGACGAAGTGCCGTGACTACACCACGTACCAGAGCAATACCCTCGAAGAAACCACCAATCTCATGGACTCCTTTGTGAATAGCCCAGCGCTTGGTTACCAATTCCTCAATCTCCTCAGAATATACCATGATTGACAGACGAGAACAGCCGAGATAGTTACCCATGCTCTTCCAAGACATCGGTTCGCCAGCCTCAATGAGCATGGCAAGAGCGACAATCTGGACGTTGGTTAACCCCAGTTCCTTATTAAGAAAAGCCAATGGATTCTTTACCGACTTCCAAAACTCGTCTGACAATTGAGAGTCCTGTGCCAAATCAAGGATTCTGTCAAGTGCAGTGATGATAGTCCAAGTGTCAGGCTCCTTGAACTCGTCCATAATCTCACCTGGGAGATCTACCTGACCTCCGATTCCTGACTTAAGTCTGCGTACTGGTTTCTTTCTAATATTCATATTGTACTATTTTTGATTTTGTGATGCAAAGGTAGGCATTAACAACAAAACAAACACTAAAGTTATACATATAACAGATTAAGCTGGTTGGTTCTGAGAATTGACCTCAGAACGCAAGATGTCGATTATTTGGAGTGGTGATGTAATACATTGATGCTCTGGGTCTGCGAGCATCAGCTCTTTCTCGCCTGCATCTGCACCCCAAAGACAATGGTATGCCTTGATGCCTGCATTGCCAGCAGCCTGTGCATCGCACAGTTCGTTGCCAAAGGCAAGAACATGAGTAGGGTCTTCTTTGAGTTGCTTCAAAGCATATTCGAAGAGAGCGGGATTACCACCACGTTTCCTTATTCTTCGCCCAGTGGCATCTTTACAGCCTATGCGATTGATTTTATCCTTAGGGAAGATTTCCTGCAAACCAAAAGTGCGAACGGCTACGTTCAGAACTTCACGGTTGTTGCCAGACACGATGGCTGCCTGGATGTTGTTTGCTTTGATGTATTCGAAGACTTGGTGCCAACCATCGTACAACGGACACTGCTTGACGTGTTCGAGATACTCCTTTCTGGCCTGTACCCACTCAGGGGAAAAACGTCGTAGGGTCTTTTGTCTGGCCACGTACTGGTCAGCTTCTACAGTATCGAATAGAGTGCCGTCGTAGTCGAAAAGCACTGTTTTGTAGTCACGATTGATTATCTTCTGCTTTGCCATAAACACTAACTATTAACATTTACGGCTGCAAAATTAGACAATCTACCTTGGAAAGGCTATGTTTCTATACGTATACCGAATGCGATTTATTGAGCCAATTTGCAGAGAGAATGGTATAGCATTTCCATACCAATAGTTGCGGTTTCCTTGATATGGAGGAACCCTTCTGGAATCTCCACCTCCCCTGGATCAATTACAATATTATGATTTGCGCCTGAACATGCTGTTAGTGTGTTTGCTGGTGAAACCAACAGGGACGTACCAATAACAACAAAGATATCAGCCTCGAAAGCCGTATTCATTGCAATAGGCATGTTGGGAACAGGTTCACCAAACCAGACAATATAAGGACGAAGTTGACTACCGTCTTTAGCTTTGTCACCAAGCTGAATATCATCAAACAGAGGGCGGAACTCGATACACTCCGTTTTCTCCTTGTCGATGGACGAACAGACCTTGGCAAGCTCTCCATGAAGATGTATGACATGAGAAGAACCAGCTCTTTCATGGAGGTCATCGACATTTTGGGTGATTATACTGACATCGTACCATTCTTCAAGTTGTGCCAACAACTCATGAGCTTTGTTTGGCTGAACCTCCAGCAACTGGCGACGACGGGCATTGTAGAAGTCAAGCACAGCCTTAGGATTGTTATTCCATCCTTCGATGCTTGCCAACTGCATGGCATCTTTCTTTTTCCAAATGCCATCCTTATCGCGGAATGTATCAATACCACTTTCTTTGCTTATTCCTGCTCCAGACAGAACAACCAGTTTCTTATTCATATACCAAATTAGTTGCCTATATAGACTATGAAAGCTCCCATCCGTAGAAATCCTCTACATCTTCATAGTCTTCACCTTCTGATTTCTCGTGCTCAGTATTATCGAAGGCCGCACAGAGTAGCTTGTAAGCTTCCTTCTTTTCAATTTCATCATCTGAAACAAGCACTTTTTTGGTGATATCGTTACTGATAAGATTCAGTTCCATTTCATGCCTATCGGTAAGTCTCAAGCTTTCGACTTGCCAATATTCGTCATGGAGCAATATTGTTGGCATCTTATCAGGATTGCTTGAATCAAACTTCAACTCCTTCTTTCCTGTATATGATTGGTCACCTATAAGAATAGAAATACCAAAGAAGCACTCGTTTGTATCTCGGTCATCCCAGATTAAGAAATTCTCTTTAATGGACTCTTCTTCAACAATGATTCTGCGGGTTTCGTCCAGGACTTTGCCAAGAAGGTTGAGCCCTTTCCACTTAGTCTCGTTGTCTATATCTGGATTACTCTCATACATACGAATACCCCATACTTTATCATAAGGAGAGGCTTCAACAAAACCATGTCCCTTATATTCCGGGGATAGAAGAAGTTGTTTCAAGTCTTCGTTTTGACTGAACTTGGCGACATTGGCTTTAAGCATGATTTGATAACGCTTATCATTCCAAACCTGTTCGTCATAGTTCTGCACCTTACGGCCAAGAGCCTTTACCTTTTTGGGATTGCCATCAGCGAGGATTTGCTTGGCAATTTCTTCATCACCAAAGACAATGGCCTTCATATACATGAAATACTGCTCAGTATTATAGAAGTGACAGTGTACTTCGTTTACTTCAATGTCAAATTCTGCTGGATGCCAATTGCTTGGCCATTCGTTCCAGAAACATACGTGTTTATCTGTTACTCTCATAATTATTTGATTTACTTTACTTCAACGACGAATTGTGTGATGGGATAATAGATAATTCTCGCAGCGACCTTTTTCTTCCCTTCAGCTTCTAAAGCCTGCTGATAGCAGTCGAGTTGGTCGCCATGACGGCCTGCATAGTGTTCACTGGTTGGATTGAACACAAGACTATAGCTGCCGGGACATGTCTTGTAATCAATAATAATATACGAATCTACTGTTTCCCAGATGAGATCAATGTAGCCGCTAACTACATGTCCTTCATCGTCAATATGACGGAAAGGTTTCTCATGATGCCGCATTACAGATTTTCCGTAGCGTGATTCAAGCAAATCTGTCAGATATGTCCACGAATCTAACAGTCGGCCTGGCTCTGGCATATTCTTTTCTGTAAACCCATAGCTGTCACGGAGCTGAATAATTCGCTCAACACTGATACCGTCATCACAACAACAAAATACTTGGTGGATGAAGTCCCCCATGAGAGCTTCTTCGCTCGTTTTGTTACGGACGAGCATACGATACTCTTTGTCGTTTATGGGAACAATGTCATGTGGAGCAGTTCCTGCTTTTGACGGAGATACAAAAAGGATGTTATTTAGCGGAGAGAAGTCTTTTGCCATATCGTGAACACCGTTCATGACGTGTTCAGGCCAAGCTAAAACGTTGTCACTATCATAACGCTCGATATGGAACGGCATACCTATGCCAAAGAGGTCTTGGCTATGACTCCCGTCAAGAAGTTGTGCAACATTCTCAACTCTAACTGAACGGAACCAGCTGAGGGTAATGCCATTGTCTTTCTCTTTAGGGGCAAGAATCAGAATTTCGCGAGCACGGGTTACACCCACATATAGTAGTCGTGCATTCTCTCCTATCTCACGTTCTGAGATGGATTGCCAAGACGGATGTTGCTGCATACGTGATGTGACTGCAGATTTCTTGGCATTCTCGTTTGAAGGAGCATAGATGTTACGAACCAATGAGATAGTCATAGGAGGGTTTGGATTCTCCGGAGTCGGTAGCTGTTCGCGATGATAGTGGCATCCCAACATACTACGTGTAGCTATCTTTGTGGCATCGGAAGCATCGTTTTCAAGCGACAGCAGGATGACTACCTTCCATTCCAACCCCTTCGACTTATGATAAGTAAAAAGCCGAACACCGTCTTCGTTTGCAGCTCCGTCTTGTTTCTGTCCGGTGAAGAAATCTATAAAGCCTGCCACTGTTGCGGGCTGTGCTAATTTGGTAGCATAGTCTTCATATCTCCGTGCAAGGTCTATAAGCACTTGGAGGTTAGTTTCCTCTGCTAACGCGTTTTCCCACCCCTGTACTAGAGCATAGAGGTCAAGTTCGATAACGAGACTCTCAACAAGCGAACTTATACTTTGATAGCCAAGCAAGTTAGTTGCAAACTCCTGTTCTTTCGTGGAGCGAAAACTCAGAAGACTACCCAAACGGTTTAAAATGGGCACTTCTTTTAGATACACAGTAGGGTCTTGACTCTCTTCAGACAGGAAGTCAAGTCGATTTTCGATAATCTTGGTGACATTATAGCCTGGTTCCGTCAGATAGGCTACTTCTGCTCGTGCCAACTGATTATGTGGTCTGTTAACCAAAGTAAGAAGAGCTTTCATAAGACGGCCAGCCCTTGACTCCTTTATGTCATTGGATTCACGACATACAGGAACCTTTAATGCTCGAAGTTCATCGGCCAACTTATCCAAGTTCTCATTCGTACGAGCCAAGACGGCGACGTCTTTCGCATCCATTCCCTCTTGGAGTATGAACTGTTGGATTTGTTGAGCAAGATTCTTGTCACCGTTATAAGGCCATAGGCGAAGCGGATGTTTGACAGGAGTGTCATTGCCATTCTTCTCTGGCATCAATAGTTTCACTTCCTTCTCTGTCATCTTGCTGAATACCTGCGAGAAAATGGCATTAGAGAAGTCAACAAGCGGCTTGACTGAACGGTAAGAGTGCTCCAAATGTTCTGTGTCAGAAATGCTGTCGGCTACTGCAGCTGTCAATTCTGTGTCAGATCCTCGGAAGCCATATATAGCCTGCTTCTTATCACCAACATAGCAGGTGTTAAGCAGTTTGGAAAGTCCCTGAAAGATGCGTACCTGCATGGGGTTGGAATCCTGGAACTCGTCCACAAACAGATGGGTATAACGCGACTTGATGTCATTCTGAACCTCAGGCATCCCAAGTAGGTCAAGGAACATCTCCTCCATGTCGTTGAAGTCTATCAGGTGATGCTCATCCTTATACTGACGGTATTCCTTTTGCCATCTGCTGGCCAATCGGAAAATGAGGGAGGCGTACTCTCTTTGACGTTTGGATCTCTCCTCTGTGAAAATTTCCATTCCTGAAAGACTTGCTGACAAACGCTTTGTATTATCAGAATCCTTGCAACGTCCCTTGGCTATAGATTCCAAGTCATTCAGTTCGTCTATAGAAAGTTCTCGCCCCTTGTAGTAATTGATACGCTCGAATTCAGCTTTTGCCTTTGCCCCAGGTCTGGTCATACTGGTCAGAATCTCTTCAACCTCACAGATAACGGCTTTGGCACATTCCATCAGTGATGTATCTTCCTTAGGTTCCAAACACTTAATGAAGCTTTCGGTTGTTTCAAGGCTTTTCTTCAGTTGCTCTTCATTGATGCCATACCACTGCATGAAGTCGAGAACTTTACAGAGGTCAGCCTTCCAAAACTCATAATTGATACCAGACTTGCGCTCCTTTGGATCATATATAACATTATAGTCTTCCGCATATCTATAGAGGAAATTGCGGTCTTTGGGCTCAAGCAGCCCGCGAAGTGAATGGTCACGATAAAGCTGGAGTTCATTCTCTTCCATAGCAGCGGCATCAGGCATAATGCCGAGCAGATACCAATACTTGGTCAGGAAAGAATTGGCCACAGAATGGACAGTTCCAATAAGAGCATGTTCCATTTGCTGTGCCTCACGATGCTTGCCAAGTTTAGCCAGTTCTTTTTTTGCCTTCTCGCGTAGTTCCTGTGCGGCAGCCTTGGTAAACGTAGTCATTATTACCTGTTCGGGATTCAACTTCCCGTCGAACACCATCTTTGCGACATCGGTGGTTATTCTGTATGTTTTGCCAGATCCTGCTCCGGCGCTTATGAAAGTCTTTGTCATGATAATCTGCAGCGTTAGATGGTGAAACACTTATAGTCTGAATACAGGTTCTCTGCCTTTTTGGGCTCAGTCTTTTTCCCGTCATCTTCCAGAGGATAGACATTGACAGACTGAGCATAACTCAACTTGCTGATGGGTACATTATCAGCCGTTTCAATAACTCCACTACTAATCTCACTTACCCTCTCGGCATAGCCCTTTCGCAGTTGTTCCATGATATCAGGCTGCATGTTGGGAGTAATCAACTCACAATTGCTACCAAAGAAATCATCAGTACTGTAGAGTATTCCATAAGGCATGACAAAATATGCAGTGCGAACGGACTGAGGACGATTATCATGGTGTAATAGCATATCTTTATAAATCGCAAGCTGGAGAGCACGATTTTTCTCCAACACTGTCTTGTACTTATCTTTTTTGCTAACCCATTTTAAGTCGAACACCACATTGTTGCCTGCTTTGTCATTTAGCAACATATCAATAAAGCCATGGAGAGCGACACCCCCTTGTAGTCCCAGATCTTGTTCTTCTTCCTGCTCGCACTGAATGACCGTCAGACCATTCTCCTGAATGATAGTGGCCAACTTACTGACACATTCTTTCAACTTGTATTTTATGCGCTCTTTGTTGAGATGATGCTCAGGCAGCAAAAGTATAGCGCCTTTTCTAATAAGTGCCCTACGGAATGCGACTTCATAATGGCTGACGACAAATTCTGAAAGCGGTTCACCGTTTCTTTCGGAAGTGAAGAGATTCTCAACCACATCATGAGCCACATTTCCATAAGTCAGCGGCAATTTGATGTCCGTATCACTGGCATCTGTGAATCCCAAAGTGTAGTTCATGAAATAGTCGAGGGGGGACTGGAGTAGCTTCTCTAAGGCAGAAAAACTCTCTTTAGACCGCCATTTGACAGGATGCTTTCCCGCATCAAAACAGATTTTCTCTGCATCTGTATCACGGTGATTGTCAATCACGTCAATCTTCTTGGAAGCTATCTCGCTATACAGTTTATCTCCGTCTTCCTGCTTAGTGATGGCGGGCAATTGGAGATACAGGGGATGCATGGGTAGTTTGGTGGCTCCTTGCTGTGAACAAGTTATAACGGTGAGATTACCTGAAGTCTTATAAACAGGCATGGCCAGCATCAAGTGCATAAAGTCACTTTCATGCTGTTTGTCCCAAAGTAAGATACCGGCATCCTTCAGTTGTTTTACCTCAAGATTTGAAAGGAAATCAGTAGAGAGGGTGGCCTGCACATCACCATAGAAATCACACCATACGGTATTCTTGGACTCCCCAATCATATTTGAGGGTCTGTTGATAACGTTCCTTCTATTGACTTGCGCATGATAGAGTGTATAGTCACCGTCCTCATAAAGCGATTGCGCCCATTGGTTAAGAGTAGTAAAGGACAAGTTGCCATCAATCAACGTTTCTATCTGATGGAGCAATGCATCGGTCATCTCTGCAACGTTCCTTAATTGAGCAATCCGTGCGTCATAAGGTTGTACAGCAGCAATCTTTACTGCTTTACTTGATGCGTAGGAACTGATTGAAGACAGAAATTTAGACAGAGCTTTGACATTCACCTCGTTCGCTTCCTCTGCGAGTGGTAAGGCTCCTTCATCTGTCCTTATATCGAACGGTAAATAGGTGATATAGTTCTCCTCGCGCTGTTCCTTTGTCATTTCCTGTGGTGTTTCATCATCTTCATCTTTAAGTTCTCGCTCAATATAGCTGTTGACACAATCCTGCACCTTCTCATTGCAAAAGCCTCCCTCATGAACAATTCTATTTGCCAACTCTCTTCGAAGTCTTCTGTCAAGAGGACATTCTGGCAGGAAGAGATATTGCAGAAGCGTATTCACATTAAGAGGACGCTGGAAAAGTTGTATAGCCAATAGAAACATTTGTGTTATCTGCGGATTGGTATCGGTCATCTCGCTACCGCAGACAGGGTTGCCCGACATATGAAGCCAGTTGTCAAGGCGCTTGTTGTTGGTGTTGATCCAAACTTCATAAGCATTTGGTTGCTGCTGTGCCAACCATGCTTCAGCTTTCCATAGCTGAGAAAAATGTATCTCTGTGATAGTCGCTGGTTGCGACTTTGTATAGTCCGTTTTCTCCTCAATGGTTACATCAAGATTTTGGAGTGATGACATAAGTGGTTTTATGAAATCAGGAAGGAGATCCACATGACAAGGTATCTCAATGATGAGAGTCTTGTATGCCATAGGGACATTTAGCTCTCCAGATTCCATCCTGCGGATAGTGTCTGATAGTTTAGTAAACAATGCGGCAAGGCCTTCGTCCTTGAAATAGTTATCAATCTCAGCCAATGTATTGAGACGAGTACTATCTTTCAAAACAATATTCTTACTCCAACCGCACAGAGCCAAGTTATCTCGCCAACGGAGTAGAGTTTTAGCAACACTCATGCTATCAATGACAATACTCCGATGGAAGATATTGTCCTTAAAACTGCTATCATAATCCAGCAGAGCTTTATGGTACGAGGTGAGCCGTTCCGGATATGATGGCATTTGTTGATGGATACCAGCATGTAAAGCAAGCTGGCTAAGAAGACCTTGGGTTTCCAATACCTGAACATCAAGTGCCACTTTCTGGTCTTGCATGTTCATAAAGTAATTCCCACTGTAGAAAGGACTATATACAATCTTCATACTTGGTTTATTTAGCTATCTTCTGCAAATTTACGAATAATTTCCCAAACTTGTACTTTCTGAGGCTCATTTTTAAGAAATAGTAAGGGACTAATGATGAATCAGTCCCTTTGCACCTATATATGAAACACTTTGAGAAGCAACCCGCTGTGCTTCTTCCAGGCAGTGGGTGACGTTTGGCAGATGAATTCTGTCAAAGGTCAGCATGTGGTGATGCCCCATCTCATTGATGAAAGCCGAGGTTGTCCAGTCACCGGCACCTTCACCATCCACAGCATGTGGGTTGTGTTCAGGAGGAATTGTAATCCAGCCCTCTGAACGAAGCTTGAAACGAAGACCTTTCTCGTTCAGCGTCTGAATGAAGAGCTTGTCAGTAAAACCTTCAGTGAACGAGACGTCAGGATGCTTCTCGTTAGAGAATTTCACGATGTCACTGGCAGCTACAGCACGGAGAAAATTGCGGTCTACAGGCTCATTCGGTTCGTAATACACAAGCACCCCACGCTCATGGAACAGCTGAGCAAGTAGGATGTTGCCAGGAGCGCAGCGGTCGAAGAAGAATACGTCGGGCATCTCCTCCAGCGAGTCGAAGAGTTCCTGCGCCTGTTTCAACGTCCAAAAGCGATGGTTGACGAAACGTCCACCACGAGGAGAGTGAGCCATGTAGGCGGTCTTGGGTTTACCGTCACGCCCTGTTTTGTGGATGATGTCGAGGATGGTCGTACCACCGTCAGGCGCATTGCTGACAAGCCGAGTGTCACAGCCATAAGCCTCCATGTCAGCCTTCAGCTGAAACCCCACCTCAGAGTCATCGAGACGAGCAGCAGGCAGTGTATGCCACCCCATCCATGCGAGGATGGTCATGACATTGCCTGCCGTACCACCCACATGCTGGTAGATGATGTTCACGTTCTTACCGATCTTCTCCTGAAGATTGTCGAGCGGGAAAGTACCCGCACCAAGGCATGTCAGCCCAATCGTTTCATTTACCTTTTTCATATTATACAACCTAAATAAATCAATCTGGGTGCAAAGGTACAAAATACATTTCAGGAGTTCTTTCATTTTATACGTATACCGTTCTGTTCCATCCGTCGAGAATCTCCCGCAGTTCAAGCGGGAGTTTCTCATAAGCGAAGGTGGCAAGGTCGGCAGGCACGTCCATCGAGGCAGCAGCAATGTTACCAGCCATGCAGCCCATGGTGTCTGTATCGCCACTAAGGGAGATGGCACGGATGACAGCATCTTCGAAGGACTCTGCTTCGAGGAAGCAGATTATGGATTCTGGAACGCTCTTATCACAGGTGGTCTCGAATGCGTATGAAGGTCGAATATCGTCAGTGGTACGGTTGAGATCGTAACCGAAGGTCTGTTCGATGTACGACCTAATGTCGGACTTCGAGTGGCCAGTTCTGTTCAGGAAGATGGCGGCAGCGATGGCCTGGGCACCACGGATACCCTCATCAGAGTTATGGGTGACTTCGGCGGAGGTCTTCGCCAGAGCCAGACACTCATCAAGCGACTGGGCGTACCAAGCTACAGGAGCAACACGCATGGCACTGCCGTTGGTATTGGCACCATAAGGTTCACGGTTGTCAGAGCGAACCCAAGCACGGAAGGTTTTACTGAAAGAGTATGGCGCATATCGACGAGCGAGATGTTTGAAGAGGTCAACGAGCGTCTGTTTGTCATGCGATGGGTCATAAACGAGCCACTTGGCAATAGCCAGCGAAAGCACGGTGTCATCGGTGTATGTCATGGTTACAGACGGCTTCAGATGGGATTTGCCAGCGAGAGCTTTTATTTTCAGTTTGTCCTTCTCCAGCTCATATTTCGAGCCGAGTACATCTCCGACGATGCCACCAATGAGTCCACGAGTGGGCAGTGTTACAGGTGCACCTGGAATGACCGTTTCAACACTGATGGTTCCATCGGGTTGGCGAATGAACCACAGCGTGCTGCCCAGCCAGTTGATATATGCATCGTTAAGAATATTGATGTCGGCAGGTTCTCCCTGAAGAAACTTCTTCCACTCAGCACACCAGAGACAGTCGGGCTTCTCGAATTCCAGTGCTCTACGGCACTTCGCATGGAAGCGATCTTCAAGGAAGTCGCGGCGAATACGCTGGGGATTGTTCAGATATCCCTTTTCAGGGTTGAGAATGGTCTGCTGCGTCTTCAGCGCATCACGACTGTCATCGAAGGCTGCCAACAAATACGGCACTTCAATGTCAGAGAAGTGATATCCGAGGACATCAACACTGTTGGTTTTGGTCTTCAGCTGAAGTCTGTCCGTATATGGAACAGGGGCAGCTGTGAAGTTGAGAGGACCGTACAAGCTAAAATCTTCCTGAAAGCTGACGAGGTCGCGGAAGGCTCCTTTACTGAAACCGCCCAGGTTGTTGGGATCGTTGGGGTTGGAATGACGGTACTTCTCGCCGAAGTCGCTGGTGAACATACTCATCTTGTACAGCAGGTCAATGGATCCCAATGGCGAGTCGATGTCAGTACGGATGATGATGACGGGCAGATGACCTGGCAGTCGGTCAAGCAGGTTACGGCATACGGCTTCTTCGCGAGGAGTGACTAACAGCACCAGTGCGCAGTCGGTCTGTGGGTGTTTGGGACTGCTGATGAAGTTGGAGAGTGCAAGGAAACGTCCGTGACACTCGTCGCGGAAGTCAGAGATGACACAGGAGGCCAGACCGGCTTCGGTCATGTTACTCTCCATCTTATGAGCTACAGGTTCACCGTATGATCCGTACAATACGGTGAATTGCGAGATGGAGCTAAGGTCTGGCGGAGTCGAGATACCATCGACACAGCGATATGCGTAATTGTCGGCAGGCTCTGACGAGAGAGCCAGCTTATTCGAGAAGTCGGCATCACCAGTAAAGGCTTTATATAATAAAGAGAAGTACGCGAAGGTTCCATTGACGCTAATGAATCCGTTGGAGTGCTCGAAAGTATGACGGATGACACTGTTGGGATTGGTCTTCTGCATACGCTTCATGACGGCGTTCTCGTCGTGGGACATGGTGAGGGCGCAGCTATGTTGTGGATTCACCCGAATCATGCGGTCTGCGATGTACACGGCGTCCTGATTCTTCAGCGATGTACTGACAAGCAGGAGCTTCGAGTTACGGAGTGTTTCGTCAGAAAAAGAGTTGGCCTGATACGGAGTTACGACACGGCCTAAGCTACAGTTGGTTCCGTAGAGCAGTGCTGCATACGAAGCAGAGGAGTGGGCACCACCATGTCCCATCGCGATGAGGGGACGTTCCGGATTGGTGAGCAAGAACTGACGCAGGGATTCTACGTCTGCTTGTTCCGCCTGTTCAATGTAATTACGAGTGTCTGTCAGTAACTCGCTCATGAGCTTCTTCCCGCCCCGAGTTTTCGGTGTAATTTTGCTTGTCTGTTTTGCTGTCATTGTACTGTGATTTATGTTTCGCGGTGCAAAGTTCGGAATTTCCTTCCATATAGACCGTGAATATATACGTATAGAACGAGGTATGTCAACCAAAGAAAATCTGTAATTTTGCACCTAGAAAAGAATAATAATAAGAATTGGATATGGATAAAAACGTTCATTTGATAAGTATAACCGGCGAGAAGATAGCTATACCTCACAAGGTTTTTAATGATTCTGAAATGCTGAAAGATGGGAAATATGATGAGTACTACCTGGATGTGGATTGGTATCTGGCAAGTGGATATGTAACCATTGAAGAAGCGAGAAGACGAATAGAAGGTCAATTTTATGGGAAGGATAGTTAAAATTAGAGATGGTAAAGGTAATATTTTTGAAATGGATGAGAATCTCCTTAATGGAGAACCTGCAAATCTTTCTGAGGAAGAAATTGAAAATCTTCCCAGGTTGGATGTTTCTTCCTATTTAGAAAGAGGCTATATTTCAGCAAGTGACTATCGTAAATATCTCAATGAAAGATTATATGGGCAGGAAGGTACATCTGATAAATAATGAAGGTGAGAAAATGGTTGTTTATACTCGGGATCTTATGATATCTGAACATAATTGTGATGGTAAATATGATGATTATGATCTTGATGTTGATTGGTATCTGGCTAATGGATATAGTAAAGCAGAAGATATGTTTAGGAGAATTGAAAGAGGATATAGTTCCATTTCCCAAGAAGAGATTAACAATAATGAGTGGCTCACGATAGATGAAGCTAAAGAAGAAACAATGAAAGCAATAAGCAAAGAATATGAAGGACATTAGTTCAGAAGAAATGCTCGCGAAGTTAAAAAAGCAAGAAAGAAGAATCATTGAGTCTGATTCGCTTAAAATCCAGAATACGGAGATTAAACTGCACCCGAAGATAGATGTAGAGGAGTGCTAACGTAATGGTTATATCTCAGCTGATGATTACCGAAAGACCCACAATAAAGAGAATGTGTAATATGAAAGAAGAACAAGATTTGATACCTTATAGTGATGATAATAGTAAAATGGGATATAAAAACCTTCAAGGTCAGATCGTAATTCCTGCCCAATGGAATATGGTTTATAATTTTCATGAAGGGTTGGCTATGGTTCAAAATTGGCAATATGGTTTTATTGATAAGACAGGAAAAGTTGTTATTCCTTTAGAATGGGACAATTGTGAATCTTTCTCAGAAGGTCTTGCTGTAGTTGAAAGAGATGGGAAATGTGGTTATGTAAATAAATCTGGAGAACTGGTAATACCATTAGTTTGGAACTACGCACATCCATTTTATAAAGGAAGGGCGATTGTTTTTGATGATAAACAAAGATACATAGACAAAGAAGGAAACGTAATATGGACAAGGGAAAGAACTGCTCCTCAAATGATTAAAATAAGTGATACCTGTGAAATGGATATCAATGACATGGTGATTATTGAAGATTTGAATGAATTAGGAGATGTTGTTGATTCTGAGGAATTTTTCAAAGCTATAGACGATATTCTCGAAGGCAATGGGAAGAAAGGTACATCTGATAAATAAGGAAGGTGACAAATTGGTAATTGAACATAGGGATTTCATGGATTCTCAGCTCAATGTCGATAATAGATATATAGACTATGAAGTCGATATGGATTGGTACTTGAACAATGGCTATATGACATTGGAAGACATGAAAAAGTCTATAGAAGGTGATTTTAAATAGACATGGAGATACAAAAGGAAATATTGCCATCAAAGATAAGAATCAACGAAAACGTTGAGATGGATATTTCTGACGTACTTTTCGTAAAAGACTGGAGTGAAATAGGTAATTTGGTATCTGCAGAAGACTTCTTGGAAGCATTGGATGGAATAGCTGATGAATAAAAGATAAAGATAGATATGCCTAAAATAGAGAGATGGATAATAGATAAGGTTCTTGATGCGACGAGCATCGTTGAAGTTATAGGCGACTTCGTGGAACTTCGCAAGGCTGGCGTGAACTATACCGGCTGTTGTCCGTTTCATGACGATCACCACGACGGAAACTTTATTGTGCGTCCAGAAGGCGTGAAGTCTGGTGGTGGCACATACCGGTGTTTCGTCTGTGATGCTAAGGGAGGAGCTGTTCAGTTCCTGATGAATCATGAGCACATGACCTTCCCAGATGCTATTCGCTGGCTCGGAAAGAAGTACAACATTGACGTAGATGACGTACCAATTGACTACACTCCACCACTACCACTACCACGTCCAAAACCATTACCTCTGGAAACGCTGAGCATTCCTCGCGATGTAGTTGGGAAGTCAATGCGCTATACCCAGCGTGACCGCTTCTGCAACTGGTTACGCAGTTTGCCTTGGGAAACCAAAGAGGAACGAGACAGAATAGAGAAAACGTTATGGAGATATTGTGTGGGGCATTGGCGAGATGGGCGTGTCATCTTCTGGCAAATTGATGAAAGTGGCAATGTGCGAAGTGGCAAACTGATGAGATATCTACATGATGGCCATCGCGACAAGAAATATAACCCAGGGTGGATGCATAATCAGAAGATTGTTCGTGAGCAAATCGATTTCGAACATACGGAATTTCGCTCTACTCTCTTTGGCATGCATCTCGTCAGCAAATATCCCCAAGCCACCATTCATCTTGTGGAGAGTGAGAAAACGGCGTTGATATGCGCCATTCACTTTGGTGAGATTGAACAGGATTTGTTTCTGGCATGTGGCGGGTTGAAGAATTTAAGGGCTGACACACTACATCCACTCATTGACATGAAGCGCAACATCTGTTTGTGGCCAGACAAAGATGGTATTGAGGAATGGAGAAAACTCCTCGACAAATTCAACTATAACAGAGTGGTGCTTTACACCGACTTCCTGGATCAGAATTGGTGTGAGGAGGATGGTATGAAAGCCGATGCTGCAGATATTATTATACGCAAAATACAAAATGTTGAAGAAGGGTATAGCAATGAAGGAGAATAATAGAAAACAACAGTCAATGAAGCATCTAATTGACAACAGTTATCTACCTCTTGATGTGTTGCATACAATACAAAAAGATTGTAAGTTGCTGGAACTCTCTCATATGTTTCCACATTGGTTTCAGAGACGCATACTGGAGATAAAACAGGTGTTTAACGTAAATCTCCTTGGGCCGAGATGTCATAAGGAACACAATTCTGGTATCTATATTCGTGTTTTCATGGATGATTTCCATCAGGTAGTTTTATGCTTCCACAAATATCACTATCGTTTTATAGATGTACAAGTTTCTGTAAGAACGTATAAAAGCTTAAAAACTATTATTGAAGATTTAAAAGTACAATCCCATATTTCCATTATTAATGGAATGGATTTTTGTGTTGATTTGCCAAAAGAATTCTTCAATAACTGTCCTATTGGGGATAATGATATCATTAGGAATGAAGCTCTTCCTGAATTAAATAAAGAATCGAATGATTATTGTATAGATTCATATATTGGACATGTTGGGATTGTATGTAATAGACATTACGTACATGGAGGATGGAATATAATGATATATCCAGATGAAATAACTACATCAGCATTGTCCTTTATTAAAGAAGCCCGATCTCGTATTGACAATCTTTTGGAGGTGCTCCACAAGAATAATGTTCACACTTCCTCAGATGTAGCTATTGGAGTTCTGCCACTTGACAAAGAAGAAATGATTAAGTATAAGAGGAATATAGATATTTGAAAATAATTTGAAAACAAAGTGATTATGGAAACGATTGTGATAAAAACGGGATTCTCCGCAATTGATATAGTAACGGGAGGACTGAAATCTTCAGAAATGATAGTGATTGCAGGACAAGGTAGAACAGGAAAAACCTCGTTGGCACTATCTATAGCAAAAAACGTTGCCGTTGACGAGAAAATCCCTTGTTCATTCTTCTCCATGGAGATGAGCAATGTAAAACTGGTGAATCGGCTAATTTCCAGTGTATGTGATATTGATGGGGACAAAATCCTGAATGGCAAACTTAACCATGATGAATGGGAGAAACTCGATGAGCATATTTCTCGATTGACGGCTTCACCTCTATATATTGATGATAAGCCTGCTATTACAATTGATGAACTCAGAGACAGAATGCGTAAATTATCATCAGAGCATGGAGTGAAACTCTTTATCATCGACAGCCTTCAACTTATTGACTGCTATAAGCACAATCGTGCGGATGAATTATTTGTATGCATGAGATCTTTGAGAGAATTAGCTGATGAACTTCGAGCTACTATTATCACTACGGCCATGTTAGGATCTGGCACAGAAGAAAAGCATCGTTATCCCATAATGTCAGACCATCAGGAATTCATGACGATTAATGATTTTTCTGACTATTCCGTATTCTTATATCGTCCAGACCACTATCAAGTTCAGACTATCGAGAAGAATGAACAAGGAATTTGCTTCGGTCTTCTTACTATTGCGAAACGTGGCTTTGAACAGATGGGAGAAGGCATCTTGAGATATGATACAGAAAGGAATGTTTATGTTCATTTGAAACATTCTCTTTACAATAAAGCGCTGCGGATGGTTACAGCTATGGATGAGATTTGCAAACGAAGTAAGACTATACTGCTCCTACAAGGCTCTGGACTAATGGACAATATTTCTGATAGCTTAAAGGCTTGTTTTCCTCATGACAATGTTATTGTGCCACATATCGAGTGTAATCCAGATGAAGATTTGCCATATATAAGACTTTTGTGTCAGGGACATCATCCTGATTTGATTATTGGTGTAGAATTGGGTGCAATGTATGCAATTACGCTGCATGAATATCACCGTATTTGTATCAATCCCAGCTCTTGGAATGTATTAAGAGGTATTATGAACGTTATGGCTCTCGAAAACCTGGACAAGCATCTGTTTGATAATCTTTCAGAAGAAAGTCGTAGAAAGTGTTGGGGGTTCTTTATAAGTGAGATTCCATATAACTTTTTGAGGGGAAGCTTCATTCCTCAGTTCTTCCCTAACGTAATTGATATTCCTCGTAATGGTAGAGATAATAGCGTAATTCTCCAAGATGTCATTCTACCTTTTGCTAAAATGCTGCTTGACGAGGAGCAAACAGACGAATGGGGTGTGACCTACAGCAATTATGGTCGCATATTGAAGAAGGTCGATCCTTTGCTCTTCACATGTGAGGAGTATTCCATCCCTGAAGGAGTGGAAATTATGGAGGATTCCTTCTGGCTGCCAGAGGCGAAACTTAAGAAGATCGAATTGCCCAGTACACTGCGTGAGATGGATGTTAACACATTTATTCGCTGTCCAATAGAAGAAATTGAATTGCCAGAAGGTATAACCGAGGTGCCTGAATTTATGTGTGAGAGTTGCAGGAAACTGAAAAAAGTAATTCTGCCTTCATCTGTAAAAGAAATAAAAGGCGGTGCCTTTAACTGCTGCAGCCAACTCGAAAAGATAAATCTGCCTGAAAGTATTGAGTCAATAGAAGATGGCGTTTTCCGCTATACAGAAGTGCTTAGATATCTAAAACTGCCTTCACAAATAGACTATATAAGTCCTGAGTTGTTTTATTGCAGCGGTATAAAAGAGATTGACATCCACGAAAATATTACCAACATTGGTCATTGGGCTTTCTGGGGGTGTAATCATTTAAAGCGTCTTGTAATTCCTGATACAGTAAAAAGTATTGACTATGGTATAGTAAGTGCACACGAAGGTTTTGAAGGCGTTGTCTGTCATGCAGAAGGATACCATGTGGAGAATGACGCGCTGATTGACGATAAGAACCAAGAGCTGCTGTGTTGCTGGACTCAGCAGAAAAACTATGTTGTATCAGAAGATGTCAAGCGTATTGCCGACTTCGGTGGTAATCCATTTGTTGAAACAATAACTGTAAACCAGTATGTAGAGCTGACCTCTGCTGATACTTTCGCTTCCGATATTAATCTTAGAAGAATTGATTTCCAAGGTGGAGTTACGGGAGTTACTTCTCAAACATTTTGGAATTGTCCCAAACTAGAAAAATGAATAATATAGGAATTATCAAAGTTATAGACATAACAGGAAAAATGGATAATTATGTTACGTTGGAGGAGTTTATGAAGAAGACGGAGTATAAGTTTAGTTGTGATTTTAACATGGCTGGCAAAGGTGTTGTTAGTTCTGATAAGGTTAGGGTTTACTATCGATTCTGGGGGCAACTGGGGCCTGCCAAAATCAAACTCGACTGGAATGATGATGATGCCATGCCCTTTGTGTATTATCTTGACCAGAAAGGGAGAATACAATTCGGTTCTTCAGATGAAAGGCATCCAGACCTCTTTAATAAAATGGAACGTTGCCGCTTTAGTTACCCCCATATATATTATAAGGGAAGGTTATGGTCAAAACGAAAGATGATAGTCTTCGATCAGTTCTCGGATAGTAATAAAGAAGAAATGTATGGTCAATTTCGGGAATTCCTTGACATTATAGAACATTATGTGGAAGACATTCATGCGTACAAACTTGTTTTCCCCAAAGCAGAGGGTTGGAGTGACGTTTATATGAACACTATCAAAGATGTTTTTGATATGTGTCTGGATGAATCTACGCGTCTATATATGAAAAGGCATTCACCTGTTGGAGGGAAGTGGAGAAAACTTAAACGTCCACCCAAATCTACTTCAGATACTGAAGGAACGTAAAAGCGTCATCAGGGAGTTTATATTCCAATTTCCCGTTGTCGCGAAGTTCCATCAGGAGTCGACCTAAGAGGTTTGGACCGACATAGTTGTCACCTTGTTGTTTGACACCCCAGGTGTCTGGAGTCTTTTTGGGGAAGGATGTCTGGTCTTCGACAATGTATTTACCTTTAGAGCGCTCCAGTTCCTTACGGAAATCCTCACTTTGTTCGTACTTCTTTGTAAGACAGAACTTCATGGCATCAACGATGATCTTACCCCAGTCTTCTCGACGGTGGGTCTTTTCCCAATGCTTGGTGGTCATCTTGGGATTATTAGCACTGAAGACTGCCTTCACTGGCTCTTCGTCTTTGAATTTCATAAGCTGGAACAACAGCTCTGAAGTTTTGAACGTCACATTATTAATAACAATAGGTGTGGGAGCGAAATTTCCCAAAATACCCCAAAACTCTTTCACCTTACGGATGGCAACACACTCAGAAACAGGGTACGTCTCTATGGAATAATATTCAGGATAGAATTCCTGAATAAATGGGGCTATACTGTAGAAGTTCATACTATCTAGATTTTAGAAACTGTCAAACGGAATTTCTTTTGGGGAACCTTCTACGAGCTGGAACTTCTTCGGGTCAAGCTCCACCTTGTCGATGCGAACAATGCGAATCTTGTCAATGTTCAAGACAACTCTATTTGTCAAGCCATCAGGGTTAGTCTGTGCCTGTGGCCATGCAAAATATTCAAGACCTATCTCGCTGAAGAATTTAGCAGCAGCCTTTTCTGAATCGAGGTCTGCACTACCAATGAGTTTCTTTACAGTACCCTCTTTACCTGTAAGTCGATTACCAACATATTTACGGAAATACTTGCCAACAGTAGTTGCTTCAGCAGGAATCTGCTCGCCAAGAACCTTTTCAGTACGTCCAATGATAGATGGATGAACAGGGCGACAGGAGAACAGATAGTTATCTTCTGTCATATCGGGAATCTCAAGGGTATAAACATAATAGTCTTTGTTCTCTGGACGCTTCTTATTGTAAGCATAGTGCGCAGCAGATGTATATGACTCTGTGACATAAGTACCAAAACCAAATTTCGCCTTGCCATCGCCTTCCAAAGCATGGGCAATATCAAACTTCTTGAAAAGCACTGATGTGCCATGATAAAATATTTCCATATAACAAGCCATTAAAATTGATGCAAATATACGAAAAAAATCGATTATAAGTATAATAAAGAGCAACTTTTGATTATTTTTCGTACTTTTGCGTCATCAAACTATTTAATTGCATGATTGAAGTTATTAAATCCCCGACGCCAGTGACTGAGAAAACTCAGTGGACTGTATTTCTGGCAGGCCCGATGAATGGCGCACCATCTTGGCAGGCTCAGGCTCCCAAGGTGGCTGCAAAGGTTGGTATTGATGACATTACATTCCTGAATCCCCGTAAGACAGATCGATTTGTGACGGGTACCTATCAGGTGAACTGGGAAACCTTTGGCCTGCGCATGTGCGACGTGATTTTATTCTGGATTCCGCCTCAGGCCCGTCCTATGAAGCCTTGGCGTTATTATGCCATCACCACCAGATTGGAGATGGCAGAGAATCTGGCGCGTGGGCATAGGGTAATCATCGGTATTGATCCCGAGTTCAAGAATGAGAATGGTGATGACATGGCTGGTATTCATCATCTGCGGCGTATGGCAAAGTACTATGGAGTAGAAAATATCCATACTTCACTCGAAGGTTGCATGACGGAACTAAAGGCATGGATGGAACGTCCTCGTAAGGAGGAAGAGAAAGCTCACCATATGCCAGGTCCGGCATTTGAGCCGATGGATAAGTTGAGCAGGATGATTAAACCAAGTACGAGTCGCAACGAGACACTGATGGAACACTGGAACCAGACCGTTGCTCCTGGCGATACGGTATTTGTGGAGGGGGATTTCGGAGCCGATGAATGGAAACCATTCCTCAACGGGAAGATAGAAATAATAACAAAATAGGTATTCAGCGGAATATCATACTATCATTATTATGGGAACGTCGTAACTATTCCAATCATCTGTGAGTTGTCCAGATTTATCGGATAGGAAAGACTAAACCTTCCTTTATATGTCTACGGACGGTGCAGTCGTTGAGACTCCACCGTCCTTTATTTATTACCAATTCCATACATCTTTCATATGTCCCCAAGCACACTGACTACATTTATATCCACCTGAACTGAACGGGCCACTATGACTGGAAAGACATGATGGGCAAATACGATACCCACAGGAATCACAAACGAACCAATGTCCTTTATCTGACATTGTTCTATGACAACATTGACATGTAACCAACATAAGCTATTGAGTTTTAATTATCCAAACACTTCTTTAAATGCATTATAGTTTTGACCATGGGAGTTATGATCCTCGATGATGGCAAAATGAATCTCACGGAAAAGTCCCTGGAACTCTGGCTCTTCAAAGACCTGCTTGAACAGTTGAGCCATGTGCTTGGGTGGATTGGCAAAAGCTCCGCAACCAAAAGCCCCAAGCACTAGTCTGCGCTGGCCGTTATTGTATGCAATTCGTAAGATGGTACGAATAAGGTTGAGAGTTGAGGGAATGAAATTATCCGGTATGGTTGTTCTACCATTCATAAACCTTCTTATATTAATTGCTGCGACAGCTACAAAATTCACCTGCCAAGGGTTATCTAACAATGCATAGCCGTTTGCTTCGGTATCGCGGAAAACTGTAACACCATGAGAGTACACGCCACCATAATTCCTTTTCAATGGATAAGAGTGATGTGGATTGTGGGGGATTCCATATTCCTTCTCGCAATCAAACATTGCAGGATCTGCATATTGGAAAAGGAAACGGAAATAATCTGAGCAACGGAAAAGGTATTCTTCCTGTGCGCCAGCACCACCATATACTCCACCTCCAGGATTCTTGGGACTGGCCATATTGAGTACACAAAGGTCGTCTGTATAATCTTGATCAAAGAGAGTCTTGGCATATGCCAAACAATCTTGATTGACAACTTTGTACTCTGTAGTATATTTGTGCTCTACATTTTTCAACGAGATCTCCTTTTCACAAAAGACATTATCTCGAAGTGTCTTTCCATTATGGAGGTTGTCAAATCGTATAGTTATTCCAGAAGGAGCCTTATAACCACCTTTAGTTACTATTTCCAAAGTCGACTGGAAGACTTTGGCTCTTACAGGGCGAGTGCCACCCTGTACCATTTTGGATGGCTCAAACTCTGCGAGCCATGCCTTTGCATCCCATGAGGGGTAATTGTCTGTTGTCATATTTCTACTTTTTGTTTGCAAAACTACAAATAATAAATCAAAATACCAAGAATTAGCTCGTAAAAGAGGTGATAACATCCTCATAAGAGGTCAGTTCTGTAACCAATTCAATTTTTCCCATTTCGTTGAGCGAAAATGCTGCACGACAGTCAAGACATGCAAGGTCTTCTGTGATAATCGGCCCATCAAACTGCATAGTGTGCCCAACAATCTGGTAAATACCAAATAAGGGATTCGAGACGAGCAATTCTTCAACATCAGCCCATACCATACTACCGCTGGGATAATCACCCCAACGCATTTCACCTACTTGTGCCAAAGATTCCAGACCCTCATTGGAATGAAGAAGGCGATTCAAATGCCTTGCGTCCGGTTTCCTAATCAGTTCCACATTCCGCTTAAGCCAGCTCTGCGTGATACCTGCGTGCGAAAACAGATAGTGTTTATTGCCCCAATCTGTTTCCCATGCTAGTTGAAAACAACTATGATATTTTGAGAATAAACGCTGAAGGGAAACGGCAGAAACAGGATCATACCTGACACCACCGGCAAGTTCATAATAATACTCAGAATAGTAATGAAGGTCATGATTACCCAACAGCAAAACGACTTTTTCAGGGTTCTGCTGCTTGAAGGCTATGATGGATTTGAAGTTCTTAAGAGCCTCACGATTCGTAATGTCCTCCATTTCATAGGGATCAGTGTAGTCTCCAAGAAACACAATTTTCTCGTAGTCACCAGATCTCAAGGCCGACTTCCAAAAAGTACGGCCATGAACATCTGGAATAATCAGTATTTTCTTATTCATTATCTTATGCAAACAATTCAACCTAAGTGCCTGAGAAGAAATCTTGACTTGCTGCTTTTGCGCATCTTGTCCAGACCACGCTCACGGATCTGACGGACACGTTCACGGGTAAGTCCCATATCGTAGCCAATATCGTCGAGTGCCCTCTCTTGACATCCAATGCCAAAACTTTGGATGACAATAGTTCTTTCCCTATCATTGAGGACGGTACACAACACTTGCATCAGGTCGCTACACATGGAGTCATGGTCAACCTTTCGGTCAGTTGCATACTCTGAGGAGGACGACATCATATCAGCTACCGTTGTTCCCTCATCTTCAGAAATGGGAGCATCAATACTGGCAACATGTGCTTCACCTTGAATGGCCTTTTCAATCTTGTCAATTTCCAAAGAAATAATGTCACTCAACTCCTCTGCAGACGGGTAACGTTGCTGTTTCTGAATAAATTCATTCGTGGCATTCTTGATCTTGTTGCTGATGGCAATCTGACTCTGGGGCCTGCGTACCATATTGCTGTACTCTGCGATGGCCTGAAGGATGCTTTGACGAATCCACCAGATGGCATAGGAGATAAACTTGAAACCACGTGTTTCATCAAACTTATTAGCAGCTGTTATAAGTCCAATATTTCCTTCACTAATCAGGTCTGTAAGGGAAACACCTTGGTTCTGATATTGTTTAGCAACAGATACCACAAAGCGCAAATTGGCTTTAACAAGCTTGTCTTTGGCAATTTCACCTTTCTTTCCTCCCGCATGAATGGCTTGGGCAAGTAATACTTCTTCTTCAGTTGACACCAAAGGAACACGACTAATCTCAGAAAGGTACTTGTCGAGTGACTGCTCAGAACGAGGGGTAATGCTTTTGTTAATCTTCAGTTGTCTCATATTTCTACTATCTTATACTTTTTGGGTTGCAAAGTTACTATAATATAAACACACATGCCTCCATTATATACGTATAGCGATAAGGATTGGGAGAAAAGCGAGAATTAACTCGCAAGTTTCCTCCTCAAGTCCCTTATTCTTGATTCAAATCCTTTACAATGAACAGAATCTGGTAATCTCAAATAATAATAGTCATAGTGATGCATAAATTCATGAAGAAGTGTATTGATGAAGGTTCTGATGTCACATGGAACCATATAGTGACGATTGTTCCAAAGGGTAATTCCTTCTTTAACTCCTTGATATAATCCCATACATGTGAATCCAAATTTGGGGTCGTATGTCGTATTAAAGACAAATATTGGGCAACGTGGAATTCCATATTTGTCACAAAGGTAGTTCAAAAGTTCTTGCGCAGCTTTTTTCCTTGGTTCAACTTTACTCCCACTATGAAGGAGATTCTGGTACTCCTCATGTGAGAAATCTGAGTAATCGACAGTTTGATACTTGTTACTTTTCTTAATGTTTCTAATACTTGCCATATTGATGTTACTTTTAATTTTATGGCAAAGATAATTAATAGTATTTGTATTACCTGTTTTGTTATATGTATAACAGAAATGTAAATAATTGAAGAGTATATGTTATACCTATAACTCCAGACCATATACATATTTTTTGTCTTATCTTTGCCACAGAAATCCGAGGACTCACCAAGGATAGTAATTAAAAAGAATATAAACATGAGTGTAAAGAGTGCGACAATCGTGGTGAACAAGCCAAAGGCTACAGTGAAGAATCTCCAGTTCGTTAAGAAACTGGATAATATTATTGATGATATAGAGAAAGCAGAAGAGAATGATGAGGTGATAGAGGGAAATCGTCGTTCTTCCTATGACTTAGTGATGATTCGATCCCAATACATTGACCGTTACGACTGGTATGACACCATTTTTGAGAAAAATGGAAAATATGGCACAAAGGATGCGACTGGTAAGGTACTCTTGCCCGCGAAGTATGACGGTATAGGTGAACTTTGTCACAAAATATATTGCGGAAACATTCCTCGGGTTGCAAAACTGAACGGAAAGGCAGGACTGGTAAAGCCAGATGGTAGTGGCGAGGCACTGACTCCTTTTGTCTACGACTCCATCTCATATATGCTCATAGAACCTTATTACACTGTCAAGAAAGACGGTAAACTTGGGATTATAGGCAAGGATGGACATGTAATTGCCCCTTGTATGCTTGATGAAATAACGCATGCTAACGGACGATGTCTTGTGATTAGGTCAGGTAACAAGTACGGCCTTCTTGACAGAACATGTAATGACCTCTATATTGCTCCTCAATATGACAAGGTTGAATTTGTTGATATGGAGCAGCCCTGCACTGTCACAAAAGACGATGTGGAAGGTGTCATCAACGAATCAGGTGATTTTATGACATGCGAGGAAGCCATCGACTATGAGGGGTATCTCGTTGGGGAGTACAATCCAGATACATTTTTTAAAGACTGAGATATGATAAGAGGCAAGAAAATAAGAAAGCCACTACGCAAACTTAAAATACAGGAAAAGGCAGAGATGGAACAGGAACTGACTCCTGACTTTATTGATGAGAATGAAGAACTAACCATGTTGTCAGCAGTGGATCTCATTGTAACCCTTGCTGAGGATTCGGAGCTGAGTTCTTTATTCTTTGAGAAGGCAGATCGTTTTATTACCTTCCTTTCAGAACGTCAGGGCATCACTAAGATACAGGCTGTGCTACTGGCTCTTTTCGCGGAGTCGAGTGCCTCAGGCAATAAGTCCGACTTCGCGGATGTCGCTCGATACCTTGATTGTAACAGCGTACAAGTGCTACAGTATAAAGGAGAGGTGGATGACTTGGTAAGGAAAGGTATGCTTCGCATGATAAGAAATAACATGAATGGAAGTTATGACTATGCCGTGACCCAATCATTTCTGGAAAGCCTCGCTAAGAATGAGCCGTTCCAACGTAAGTCATACAAGAATGCCTCTGGAATTCAGTTCTTCCAGCATTTTTATGATATCACCCATCTGCGCCATGAGGATGAACTCTCTTCAGAACTGATGTTTGAAGAGATAGAACGGCTGATGGATGAAAATCCGGATCTTTCATATGTAAAGGCTCTACGTAATATTGGCATGTCAGCAGAAAGTGAGGCTGTAGTTACTCACATGTGTCGTCATCTGGTATTATGCGGAACAGTTAATATCCCTATGAGTCATCTTGTCTTCTTGTTTGATGCACAGCATCAGAAGTATAATTTTGACAGAGCCATGTCCGAAGGAAGGCACTTTCTGGTTAGGGAAGGTTGGGTAGAAAACGCTTTTTCTGAAGGTTTCAAAGATAAAGACGAATATCAATTGACAGCCAAAGCACGTGAAACACTCCTTCAAGAGTTTGACATCAAGCAGCCAGAGAACAAAGGTTGTGACGTGGTGCGGAGCGATAGTATAGTAGCCAAAGAGCTGTTCTTTAATGACGAGGTCATGCACCAACTTGAAGGACTGGCTGAGTTGCTTGATGAGGGGCATTATATGAGTATATGTAACCGCCTGAAGGAAAAAGGACGGCGTCAGGGCTTTGCCTGTCTGTTCTATGGCGAACCTGGCACAGGAAAGACTGAGAGTGTGCTCCAGATGGCTAAAAAGACTGGCCGTGATATCATGCAGGTGAATATCTCGCAGGTGAAGAGTATGTGGGTAGGCGAGAGCGAGAAGAATATCAAGGCTATTTTTGACCGCTATCGTGCTGTCGCTAAGAATTCCAAGAAAGTTCCTATCCTTCTCTTCAATGAGGCAGATGCTGTCATCGGTAAACGAAAGGAGGGTGCTGAGCGTTCTGTTGACAAGATGGAGAACTCCATTCAGAACATCATTCTACAAGAGATGGAAACGCTGGACGGTATTATGATCGCAACGACAAACTTGGTACAGAACATGGATGATGCCTTTGAGCGACGCTTCCTCTACAAGGTAAAATTTGAGAAACCCGAATTGGCTCAGCGCACCAAAATATGGCAGTCTATGCTACCGGAACTCTCTGAAAAGACCGCTGATAAACTGGCCTCTGCCTATGATTTTAGCGGAGGACAGATTGAGAATATTACCCGTAAGTGTGATATAGAGAGCATTCTTTATGGGAATGATTATGTGACCGATGAGAAAATTGAGCAATACTGCCGCGAAGAGAAAATTGTGAAGAAAGGCGGAGCACATATAGGTTTTATATAAAGAAGGAGCAAAATGATTACATTTAGAAAAGTTAGAGAAGATGATTTGGAACTCAACTCCAAAATAGAGGAGCTGAACATAAAGGTGTTCCCTTCGGCAGAAACAACTGCGAATCTTCACTTCCTTGCAGGGTTATATAATGGCGCATCAGTGGACTTTGTTGCAGTTGAGGATAATAGTGTGTTTGTTGGCTATACTTATGTGATAAACTTCTTTCAAGGTTCTTTCATCTATTATCTCGCCATTGAGCCTGACTTTCAGGATAAGGGCTACGGAACAGCATTATTGAAGTATCTACGGGAGATTCAAGGCAATCGCCCCATAGCTCTGACCATCTTTACACCTCACCCGGACAATGATGACTATGAGGAATGTCTCAGAAGAAAGTGGTTTTATGTCAGAAACGGCTATGTAGATCAGAAGATACCATATCCAGATGAAGATTATCATCGATACGATATTCATATGAACGGTTATGGAATCGGTTATATTGAACTGATGGCCATGCTTAATAAGGTCAATATGTTTATTAATTCACTTATTTGCAATGGAAGGTATAATTTATAGAAACCTATATGATGAGGATGGAGCTATCATATCCCTTGACGGAAAGACTCTTTTAAAGGTTCCAGATGTTTCACGATATCGAGTCCCAGAAGGTGTTGAGGAAATTGATAATAAGGCTTTTAAGGATCGACCCAATCTTAAAGAAATTGATATCCCTTATACTGTTGAATGGTATACGGATTATCCTATGAGCAATGATGCCATGCGTTATGCTCCAAAGGGCTTGAAGGTGAATTACTGGAATTGGCCTTATCCGGAGAACTGTGTTCGTAGTGATGAACTGGAGGAGGAAATTGCCAATGGCTTTGTTGATGAGTTCGGGGCAGTGTATAGTAAAGACGGGAAATGTCTGCTAAAATGTGCAGATGTTAAGAACTACAAGATTAGGGAGGGTACAGAAACAGTTGAGAAACTGGCTTTTGTCGGTTGTGACAAACTTGAATGCCTTTACATACCATATACCTGCCCGGAGGAGTCATTTGATGCTATTCTAGGTGGTTCAGACACGGTAGGGGCAATCTGTTTCTGGGACAAACCGTATGTCCCAGAGGAATTGGATCCCAATGAATCATGGTCTGATGATGAGGTGATCATTGATGATAAAGACGTGGTCTATACAATTGACAGAAAGCGTCTGCTTTATGCCCGTAAAGGTTTTACAGATAATGAATATTTCGTTCCAGAAGGGACATTGACCATCTGTGACCAGGCATTTTTGTTTCATGAGGGTTACTTGATTTTGTCTGTCCCTGCTTCTATAAAGGTAATCGGTGACGATATATTTGGGAAAGATGGTGGTAAGATCATTATTCGGGATGAATAGAGTATTGTATTATTGTAATAAATTTAATTTAGGTATTGACTGTAACCTCGAACAAATAGATGTCAAGAAATATATTCTCGACATCTATTCCGATAGATACATGCTTAACGATGTAATCCTTTCTTCCGATTTCTGGCCACCTGCAGGGATGCATAAAGCAGACAACGGCGGGCAAAAGAGTCCTCATCTTCACCTGGCTTACGGCCATCCCATCGCAAGTCAGAAGAATCTCCGCCACCACCTCCTGAAGAGTAATTCGGATCATTAATGATGTTATTGGCAAGTGCAAGAACAGCACTACGAAGATTTGGCGTACTAAACTGATCAAGGAGCGTGTAAAGTTGAGAATTCAATTCTTGATTCTCTGCAGACAAGTGCTGGTTGTCGGCACGAAGATGGTGTAGCTCACTATAGTCATAAATGACGTTTTTTTGAGCCTCTTCTATCTGTCGGTTGGCTTCAGTTTGGTATGTGGCAGCCATCTTTTGAACAGTATCTTTGAAGGCCTCTTTAATCATTTCGTTCTGCTTTGCAACCCAACTGTCAGCCCCAAATGTAGGCGGTTTTGATGTGATTTTTGGTATGGTGTATGACCCTCCAACGCTTTGTATAGGCTTTCTGATGGTGTATGCTTTCTTCACGTCAGCAGACATTGCATCCAGTTCTTCTTGCTTATGGAATAGCTCTTTTTCTACAGAAATCAGTTTCTGATTCTTGTCGTTGATTTTCTGTTTTACTTCTTCCAAATCTCTTTCAATGGCAGCTTTTCTTTCCTCAATCTGCTTGGCATTACCTTTTTTCATCATCAACTCCCACTTAAGATTATCGCTTTCTCGATTCAAGTTAGCCCTTTCTTTTTCCAGATTGGAGATCATGGTCTGAAGCCCTTTGATGGCTTTCTCTTTCTCCTTGATTTCCTTGTTAAGTTTCCGAATATATTCTGTTTTGTTCAGATGTTTAACATCACGACCACGCACACTGTCACCTCTCTCCAAGCCATATTTCTTGCCGACTTCTTCATAAAGAGAGGTGTGCATATCCCTAAGGATCTTACCATATTCGTAGATGTTTTTGCCAAATTTTGCAGACCACATGACGCATGGATGCTTGTCTTTTCCACGTTCTCCAACAGGGACAATCAGGGCATGGATGTGGGGTGAAGTCTCGTCCAAATGAACTTGGAAACCAATGATATTTTCTTGCCCATATCGTTTAGCACACCATGAATAAACGTCCAATGCCCAGTGCTCGATTTCTTCACAACGCTGAAGGTGGCTGTTGTCTGCCTCTTTGTCCAAGTTAACTTCTTGGCTGCCAAAAGCCATCTCCAATGTCCTGTCATGGTCTCCGCCAAAGATGAATTTTGCACAGCAATTCGGTTGGATTTTGCTGTCTTTTTTGAATGGGTGCCACCCTAATTTTGTTAGCCTTTTCTCTAATCTTTTGTCGAGATTTTGCTTATGATAACCTAGTGGATGCACCTTCCTGTCTTCACCGATTTCGAAGTTTAAATGCATCCTCGTCTTGTCATAATGATTGGTTGGAACCAGGTTTTTCGTATCTATTTTCTGGTCATCCCAACGTCTTTCATTCTCATTTGCCTCTGCTGAACCAAACGATTTTCCTGGCTCAACATGCATGGCTTGTTTCTGTTCTATATCCATTTTAATTCTATTGTTTTTGTTTGTGAGCTTGCTCTTTTTTACACACTTGGGACTGGCTCCCAAGGGACTTTCGACCTATAGGGTGAAAAGTCCTTATTGTGTTATGGACTTTTTTGAGTCCTATGTAGAGCAAGCTCTTTCTATTCGACTATTTCAAGTTGGAATATATCAATGAGCAGTTGAACTGCAGGATTGTTTCTGATCATCTGTTGGAGTATCATCTGTGCCGTCTCTTCCATCAACAAAAAGTCTGCAATATCCAAACCGCCATTGCACTGCTCTTCGGTCGCGCATTTTTCGAGAACATCACTAACACAGATGCTCTTGCAAATCGGCTTAAGCAATTCTGCTTTATTGTGCCACTCATTCGAAGCACCGAGGTCAGGCATTAGAATAACGTCTCTATTTCTCAGAACTTGCATCGCATCAGAGTTGAAACAACCGTTCATGCCACCCGTTGCCAACCAAAGGAAATCTGGCATGAAGTGTGAGGCTATGATTGCAGTCTTCTCACTCTCAACCAACATGACCTTCTTATCAGTGTGCTCAGAAAGCAGATGTTCGCCAAAGAGACACTGCTTCAGATGATAGCCTTCTGTCTTCATAACGGCATGAACCCAGGTGACATAACTTTGTGGCTCCTTGATGCGATGACCATTCTGAGGATTGTAGTTCATAATCTTTCCTGTTCGGACACGCCCAGTAGAATCAATCTGCCAGAAGATAGTCGAGCCTTCCCATTTCTTTGAGGTTCCCACCTTATAAAGTTTAAAGAGTCTGCCTGTCTCTTTCTGCCCAATGGTTCCACATAGGAAACGATGGAGTGGGTTGATATCATAGTGTGTCAATGTCTGCTCCATTATCTCTGATGGGATAAATGAAGGTTGAACAGGCGTTGCAACGGCTTTCTTGATATGGTCGCCAGGACTGAAACAGTCATCGGACTCAGGCTTTAAGTCAGGGTGGTCATGAAAATACTCTTTCGGAGTATAGTGATATCCACAACGGTTGACATGATCACATTTGCCGACAGAATCTGGGAAGATAATCTTGCCTTCTTCGTCAATGTACTTCACGAAGCATTTCTTCATTCCGCATTCAGGACAGGACAGTTTGTTGCCTTGCTTATATTTTTGGAGATGAAATCTATATTCACTCATAGCTATCCAATTATTTGTTGGTTGCACTTTGCACTTTTTGCACTATCGTCTGAAGAGCCGCATATACTCTCTTGGTCAGCACTTTTGTCGGAAAGTGCAAAAGTGCAAAGTGCATTCGTATTTGCAGGTTCTTTTTTCTCATATACGCCATGTCTTACCTTGATGATAACAGGATGCTGTAAACTACACAAGTTATCAAGCGCATAGTAGACGGAACGTCTAGACATACCCATCCGCTTACCAATCTCCAATGCTTCTTTTGAAGTGAATTGGTGGTTGAGGTATGCCAGCCAGTCGTCAGTACCTGTTTCCAGATTTCCAGAAACGATTATGTCCTGAATACGTTGGTAGGTGTTTTCGTAATAGTCAATCATGCGGATTGCACTCTTTACGGAATCAAGATCAACACATAGCATGTTTCCTTCACCTGCAGCCCATTTCATGATTTGGAAAACCAAAGCCAGTCGGGCAGCATTTCCATCGAGTTTCATTCGTCTACTGTCCATCATCAAATCGTCTTGTATGCTGTTAGCTTCATCAACGAAACGGTTATGCCAATCAAAGAAATATTTCTCAGCCTCGTCATTCATTCTTAGAACGTTTGGCTTGATGCTATGGTCAGTATTATCAATAGGGCAGGGGAGATCCATTATTCTATTGACAATAGTTGCCCACATGGATTGAATGTCAGGACGTGTCTCCTCATGATTGCTCCTGACCCATTTTGAGATCATCCTATTTTCAGGATAAACGAACAAGAACCTATCAAGTAAACCATTTCCTTTGTAGGACTTACAAAACACTTCAGATAGTAAGTCGGTCTGTAGAGAGCCAATCAAATTGATGCATGGATTGTTGATAAGGATAGGAATGGATTCTGATTTTCTTATTGTCTTCAAGGTTTGACCACTATATGCAGATAATAAGTCCTCGATGAGGTTGTTCTTATTACTATATCGTTTAACCGAATTGAACAATGCAAGAATCTCATCGGCAACAATGACAATTCCACGAGGATTGTTGTAATGAACCCTCATCATGGCTTCTGGAGTCAAATCAGAAACAACAGTCGTGATAAGATTTGGCTCGTCAATCATTTCCGAATAGCAATCTTCCCCTTTGCAATTCCTTCTTTCTGCCAGTTCTTTTCTGTAGGTATCATATTCCTCTTTGTACTTCTGATAGTTCACCCTGTCGCGTTCACGAATTGGCTTATAAAGGAAGTTGAGTGGAGGCGTCTTGCCAAGTCCTGGCCTTCCAATAAGCATCATGTAGATTGACGGACTAATCTCCCAGCTTCCTTTTACGAGGATATGACAAGCATTTCCTATAGCAGTTGCTATAACTGAAAGGATGATTGCTACAACATATTCGATGTTGAAGTTCTCATAATGAGCTAACAAAAAAATAATGTTCTGAATCTGTTGAGGGAACACTTCCAACGGCAGACTCGTTTTGGAAACATGATCCGCTTCTGCGCGGACCATGTTTGTAATCTTTAATAACATCTCACTCATAACTTGAAGATTTTAGGTTTACGTTTTTGTGAATCCATGATAGAGGCATTAAACTCTTCTGCGCTCATCGCTGCATCAGAATTAGTACGTCCTCCCTCAAGCCAGTGAATAAGCTCATCCTTGAAAAGAATATACTTCTTTCCTCTTCGGATGCCAGGGATATTGCCATGTTCTAAATTGTAGTACATGGTAGACTTCTTCATCCTGAGAAATTCGCAGGCTTCATCAATGGTCATTGGAATATGTCCATTTCCATCACCATGATTCCTTTTACTACCTAATTCGTCTTTAAGCCCATTGAGAGCCTTTTCAAGTCCTTCAACCTTGTCGAGAACTTGCGACATTACCTTTGGCAAGTCGTTGAAACTTATTTCTTCCATGTTCGAAAAAATTTAATAAACGCTTGCAAAGGAACTGAATGGCAGGTCGATTATCAATATAATCTTAGAAAAATCATAGAAGTCTTGAACTAATTATTATTATGCAACTTTCTCTTCAATTTGGTTATCATCTTTATTGATGAGGTCATTTAAATCAATTTTGCATGACCCTTGCTTCTTAAGGTTATTCTTAACTGTAAGAAGTGTTACCGTTTGAAGGTTTTGGGGGAAACATGCTTTAATGAAAATAGCTCTGCTTTTTCCATTCCATCCGAAACACTGACCAATATTCCACGCTAAGTGAAATAGGTCAATCGACGCCAATTGTTTGTCGGGAATATTGCTATGTTGGTGAATGGTTTCTATTTCAGAGATGAAATCGTTATATTCGTTGATGTCTATATCTTGATTTGCGCTATACCGCCCTGCATCTTCTTTAAACTTTTCATTGAGTTCATTTTGTATATTATGCCATTTTTGAACATTAGTCATAAGCGTATTCACGTCTTTGTACTCCATGTGTTTAGCCAAAGTACTTCTAACATAGTTACCACATATTTCTAATCGATTTCGGTATAATTGAGCGTAACTCATTTTTAGGTCGTTAAGGGCTTTTTCATATAGATTATATCCAGGCTCTTCATCAGCAGGCAATACTCCAGAATAATTGCTGTCCGTAGTGTGTTGAGCCATAACTGTATTTGCAACTTTAGGCATTTTCGGTTCTTGGCTTACCTGAACATGCTCTTTGTCTTTAGGCTTTTCTGTTTTTTCTAGCTCTTGTTTTGTAGGAATATCAATCACAGCTTCTACATCCTCCATTGTTTTTTTAGGAGCAATCGGTTTGTCAACGATTTCGTGCTCATTTTCCTTTCTTTCTATGTCACTATCTTTTTGTGGGTTGATACATTCATTCATTATAGTTGAGCTTGCTTCATTCAAAGGTTTTAATAAAGGAATATCAACAGCAAGTGGTCCCAGCATAAATTTCTTAAAATCAAGTTTGCAGACTACGAATAGGATATAAAATACGAGTACAATTTCTGTGATGTACTTAATCATATCCCAAATAATAGGAATATACACGGCCATTTGATTTCGCCAAATGGCATAATCACCACTGTCGTATACCGTGTGTAGATGAATGAAGGTGCCTATTGCCACCCATTTTAATACATTTCTTAAATTTTTAAACATTTTGTTATCCTGTTTTTGTTTTCGGGCGGCAAAAATAATAAGTTTCTTAGAAACTAAAAGGAAATATTAGAAAAACTTCAGAATTTAACATTTCAAAGCCCGACAATATGTTAAATATTTAGGATTGTTCATGTTTTTTCCTAATCTTCCATATTGTCGGGCTACTTTTTTATTCGAAGTCAATCAATTTAATTGTAACATTGGAATCTTTTATGTCCTCTGATTGTTTATCCGTAGACACTACAGGATTATCAGCCTTTTCAAATATCTTTTCAGAGATCAATTCTGCAGCGGCTTTCAACTGTGGATCTGCATGTTTAGCATAAATCTGAGTTGTTGAGATGCTTTGATGAGCAAGGATATGTTGTACAGTCTGAATATTAACTCCCAGTTCTACCATTCTAGAAGCTACGGTGTGACGAAGTCCATGGAATGTGACATGTTTGGTTATTCCAGCTTGTTTAAACCACTTCTTCATGGGATAATTGGTCATGTAGGGTTTAAATCCTTTGAATACAAGGCCTTTCCCTCTTGGCCCAATAAACTCCATTAGTTTGTCAGAGATAAAGATAAATCCCTCACTTCCAGTCTTCTGAGTAGCCATATCAAGATATTGAGAATCATCAGACGTTGCACAGATTTTCTCCCATTCAAGTCGCAGGATATCGCTGCGACGCAATCCTGTAAGACAATCGAAGATGACCGCTTTCTTCAATACCTCTATTTCGCATGGCGTTTCTATCAACTTTTGGATTTCATCAAGTGACAGTGTCTCCTTGTCTGTTGGAACCGTCTTAATCTTTTCGAGGTAATCATTGGGATTCTCTTTGATGAACTTGTTTCTATAGGCAATATTCAAGAATGCACGGAATGTTGCCCAATAGCCTGCTGCAGAATTCTGCTTGAGAGGGTGTCCAGTCCCTAAACTTTTGGCATTCATCAGATAGTCTCGGAATCTGTTGCAAAGGTCATAATCAACTTCCTCAAAGGTGCATTTGCCGCCAACAAACTTCTCAAAATGAGCATAGACAAAATCCCATTTCTCGTTTTTGTTTCTTGCAATAGTCTTGAAGTATGCCAGAAAATCGCCTTTCATCTTTGTCTTGTCAAAGAAGTCATAGCGTTCGTTTACGATTGATTCAAAGCGTCGGCATCGTATAGCCTCGGCTTTCTCAGTCATCAACTTGTTGTACTCCTTCTCTCTATTATTACGCGGGTTCTCATAGATGTAGATTCCAATCGTCTCATGACGGATAGTCTTCATAGAGAGATGGTCGCGGAAACCTGGATAGTAGTCCAAGTAAAAAGACAACATACCATTTTTCATTGTGCGTGTGCGAAGTACAACTGTTTTGCAAATTTGTTTCATAATTATTACTTTTATAATGTTAATATTAAGTGATTTAAAACGCTGCAAAATTCTTGAATTGTAGTCCGATTATCCAGATAATCGCTCGATAATCTGCGAATAATCGTGAATATTTATGATTTTTGTTCATTTTCATCCTGTAAACTACTAAATTCCTTGTCAACAATTGATTTGAGAAATAGAGCTATCTTACCGTCTCGTACCTTCGGAATCTTTCTATAGCGGACAATGCTATATACCTTTTCACGGGTAACATGATATTTCTCCATAATTTCTTCAACCTTGTAATATTCACCTGCATACTTTGAACCAGGGTTTTTGGCAAAGTCCATATGTAATTTAGAATAGTAGATTACACCATATTCCTTCTTGGTTGGTATTTTGTGTCGATGACTGAACCTGTTTCGTTGGTCTGATGTGATGTTGAAGATTTGCTCTACCTCATCTGATGTGTACCATTCTGTAATTCCTTCTGGTGAGTTATATTTGCTAAAGACATCCGCCACGGCCTTTTCGTCATAAAAAAGCAGTCCGCACTTGTATACTCTGGGGATTTGCTTCTTTCGTGTTAGATAATGAACCCACTCAACTGTCAGTTTATATTTCTCAGAGATTTGCTCGGCATTGAGATATCCTTCTATTTTACCAAAGTTCATGTTTGGAGTTATATCATCTTCGTTGTAAGGCATAGGCTCAGGGGCTTGATCAACAGCAATACCTTTAACAATTTCTTCAAACCCATTATCTTTCTTGGCTTGTTTATCTTTCTCTTGATACTTTGCGATTGATTTCTGAATACCCATTCGTTCATTGAATACTTCGTCAAAATTAGCGCGGTTTATCAAAGAGAATCTTCCTTTCTTTATGCTGTCGATTTTGTATCGGTGCAAACAGTATTTAACTTGCGTCTTGGTTATGCCATATTTTTCCATTATTTCTCTTGAAGTATAATAAAGTGAATCGATAGACTGCACTTTGGACTTGATACTGTCAATATATTCTTTTGAATAATAGACAGTACGTTGTCTATTTATCCTTGGAACTTTATGTCTTCTGGCAAAAACAAGCACGGCAGCATGTGTCATGTGATATTTCGCCATGACTTGATCAGGTGTGTAGTACTCTTCTGGGTCGAATTCTTCTATGAGCTCGTCAAAATGCTTCTCTATATCGGTTCGTGGGAAAAAAGTATTTCGACCTTCGTAGATTTTGGGGATGTTAAATCGATCACATCTTCGCCATACCGTTTTGCGACTAATCTTGTATTTCTCAACGATTTCTCCCATGGTATAATATTCGCTGACAGGTTGCCATCTCTTTTTGGCTTTGTTATGCTTGTATTCAAAAGCTTCGTCGAATAATTTGTCAATATCCTTGCGTCTTATCAGGGTCTTCCCTTTGAACTGCCTACATTTGATTTCTTCGGACGATAAATATCGATATAATGTAGATCGACTGATTCGGAGGAGCCGGGCAGTCTCGGTAGGAGTTAGAAACTCTGCACTTTTCAAGTCTGCTGTAGCATTATGGTAGTCCACTTCTTGCCTCAATTCCAATTTTTGATTGATCTCTTTTTTTCTGGTTCTTGCTTTCCATGCTAAATTGACACATCTCTTGCTGCAGTAACGTGATTCTACTGTGTGAGCGACGTAATACTTGCCACACAAAAGACATTTTTTCTTATATTCCATTTGACTAAATTTTGTTTATACATTTTACTTTTACTACTCTAATTCTGTATCATTGTGTCCCAACGTGTCTCATGGTGTCTCAATTGGGACAGTCGCGAACATTTAGGGACGTGTCTCATAGCGTCTCAATTGGGACAACAAATGTCATTTGTATAAAGCACAATTTTTGCTCGCGGTAGAAACACGGTACAAAAATAGGTCGAAAAACTGGGATAAACAAAAAAGGAACTTGAAGTGTTAAAATGACGAAAGTCCCTCAAAATGAGAGACTTTCTAATAGTTGTTCTAAATTGTTCAGAGTTGTTTTAGTCATTCTACTTTCCCACGCAAAAATTTTTAAAAATATTTCCTAACACTTCGTTGGGGGTGATTTGTCCCTCACCTGTGATTTCGGATAGTTCGGAGAGAACTTGACGGAGGTCCTCTGCGACAAGGTCTCCTGGGACTTGAGCCTGGAGACTGCTGATGACACGATTGAGACTTTCTTGGGCTCTCGTCAGGGCATCATAATGGCGAGCATTGGTGACGATAATGTCAGAGTCGGCGAGGGTAGGGATGTCTGCAGCTTCATAGATGACAGTCTCTAGTGCGTCGATATTGGTACCGAGTTTTGCGGAAATGGAAATGATAGGAAAATCAGCAATTGTGAGAGCGTTGCTTTCGCTTAGGTCTGATTTGTTTCTTACAATGATAACTTTCTTGTTTCCAGTATGATGTGCTATCTCGTTTATTTCTTCATTTGTTGGTTTCTCGTCAATTATCCAAAGGATGATACGGGCTTTTTCCATAGCAGAGTAAGTACGACCAATACCAATTTTCTCCACCTCGTCAGTAGTCTGTCGGATACCAGCAGTATCGATAAAGCGGAAGGTGACACCTTTGATGTCAATAGTGTCTTCGATGGTGTCTCGTGTAGTTCCATGTACGTTAGAAACGATAGCCCGATCGTCTTTCAGTAGTCGGTTCAGCAAAGTGGATTTTCCGACGTTAGTCTTACCGATAATAGTGACAGGAATACCTTGTTTGAGAGCCTGTCCAGTCTCAAAAGAGTGTATAAGTTTTGAAATATGTTTGTTGATATTTTTCGCCAACTTATCAAGCTCTGTCCGGTCAGCAAATTCCAAGTCCTCATGGTCAGAGAAGTCGAGTTCGAGTTCCAATAGGGAAGTGAGTTTCAACAATTGCGCACGCAACTGTGCAAGCTCAGATGAGAAATGTCCTCTGAGCTGACTCATGGCGAGATGATGTGTCGCCTGATTGGAGGATGCGATGAGGTCGGCAACTGCCTCAGCCTGACTTAAATCCAACTTCCCGTTGAGGTAGGCTCGCATCGTATATTCGCCAGGTTCTGCCATTCGACAACCCTGTTGCACCAGTAATTCTAATACCTTATTTAATATATAACGAGAACCATGACAAGAAATCTCTGCGCTGTCTTCCCCTGTATAAGAATGTGGAGCACGGAAGATACTCACCATTACCTCATCAATGATCTCAACTTCATCCTTGATATGTCCGTAGTGGATAGTGTTGGGTTGAGCCTCAGAGAGATTCTTGGTGAAAATACGAGAAAGAATCTCAAGAGACAGAGGTCCTGAGACACGGATGATGCCGAGAGCTCCACCGGGAGCCGTTGCAAGTGCGCAGATTGTTTCGTTCATTATATGCGGTCGAATACCTTTTGTATGAGGGTATCAATGGAGTTCTTATACTCCGTATTCATCTCAGTGGTGTAGCGGTTGGCGATGACCATACAGCAGGTCATCGCACGATGTCCTAAGAGGGAAGCCATACCAGCGAGGGCGGAGGACTCCATCTCGAAGTTACAGACCTTCATGCCCTCATATTCGAACGACTCCACTTTGGCATTCTGGTCAGGATCGGCAATAGGAGCACGGAGTTGTCGTCCCTGTGGTCCATAGAAGCCACCACAGGCAATCGTATAGCCGCGAACCATATCGTCCTGTGCTATTTTGTTGATGAGTTCAGCGTCAGCGACGGCAACATAAGGAGCTCCCTTGACAGGATCCCACTGCATGTGTTCCTTGAAAGCCTTCTCAAGTTGGAGGTCACATACCTCATTACGTCCAGCATAGAAATTCAGCAATCCATCGAAACCAATACTCTTGACGCTGGCGATGAAGCATCCAGTAGGTGTGAAAGGTTGTAAGCCGCCACAGGTACCGATGCGCACGATCGTCAGACTACGATGCTCCTCCTTCTCCATTCTGGTGGTATAGTCGACATTCGCAAGGGTGTCGAGCTCATTCATTACGATATCGATATTTTCACAGCCGATACCCGTTGACTGTACAGTGATGCGTTTCCCCTGATACGTACCAGTGATGGCATGAAACTCACGACTACTGACCTCGCACTCTTTCGAGTCGAAATGAGAGGCGACAGTCTCTACACGTCCAGGATCACCCACGAGGATTACTTTGTCAGCTAATTGTTCCGGTTTCAGATGCAGATGGAAGCAAGAGCCGTCGTTATTAATAATCAATTCTGATGCAGGAAAAACTCTTTTGCTCATAAGACTTATTTGTTTCTAGTTAAATAGATAATTTCCGCATTTCGGATATTTTTCTCCTGTTGCCGGATGGAAAGATGTAACTCGTACTGCAGTTTCTCATTATCGAGAATCTCACGAGACAGAGCCTGACGTTCATTTGCAGTCGCCTTCGGGAAGTACATACGGGCTTTGTCTAAAGCCTGTACGATCTTGTCATAACGTTGTTGCAACTGTATGAGTTGTTGATAGCGTTTTTGATTACCAGCAGCTTTGAAATCCTTGAGATAATGGTACGTCAATTGGTCATTGACCACAAAGGAGAACTCATAAGATTTTTGCGCAGGTTGCTTCTTAGCTTGTCGTAACCGCTTCTGTGCCGCGTTATATTGTTGCTGATCATCCTGTGTCATTTTGATATCAGCAATCTGTGCAAATGCCATTATCTGTTCAGGTGTGTATTTCGTTGCATCGTAGGGTTGGTATTTCTCAGCAGGGATGAACGTATAGACGCACACCATACTGTCCGGCTGGTTACGGTCAGAGGCAAAGAACCCCAGATGGTTGTATTCGTCAATAACATACAGATAATCATTGGCAGTCGAATTGAAAGGCATACCGATATTCTCTGGTTTGAGGAAATGTCCCTCTGCCGCATCGTAGGTGGTCATGAACAGGTCGTAGCCACCGATGCTCTCTTCTCCTTCAGCAGCAAAGTAGAGTGTCATACCGTCAGGCATTATAAAAGGATAACAGATATGCCGTAGCTGTCTGTCTGTATTAATTCCCGCCAAGGTGTCTGGCATAGACCATTGTTGCTGAAGCAGTTCTTGCGAGTAAATGCAACTGTCGTTTTCAGCATATAGACATCTGTTATTCAGGGCATTCATATACGTCATTGTCTGAGATTCCTTTTGCGGGAAGAAGGTCGAGTAGGGAGCGATACGTCCTGCCTCTGATGACAGATGATATGCTTTCAGAAACTCTTCTTTCCGCAAGACGACACTGTCGATAAACATAATATGTTGTGTTGACATTGTCATTCGTTGGAGTCGCTCAGAATGTGCGGAAGGTTGTTCTATTTTCTGTCTGACCTGTTTCTTCCGTTGTGCAGGGACAGCCACAGAGACTAAAAGTAATAGCAACAACAAAGATGCGCGTTGTATCAGTTTCTGACTTTTTTCCAGTGCGTTCCAGATGGAATAGCGTGCTTCTTTGTTCATCAGTTGCATCCGGTCAAAAAGTTCCTGAACCATAGTCCGTTGTGTGTCGTGTTCATAGGGACACTGTTTCAACTGTTTCTCGTAGTGCTGTTGTTCCGCATATTCTTTGATGTCCGCTTCCTCACAAAGACATAACGGACGAATGATAGTCAGTGGCATCTTATCCATCTCCAGACAGGCCGGCATTGTCGAGAACTGTCCCTGGAAGGTGAGGTTCATCAATGCCGTATGAATGATGTCGTCCTGATGATGACCTAAGGCAATTTTATTACATCCCAGCTCTTGTGCGAGATTGAAGAGCTGTTTCCGACGTTGCCAGGAACAAAGGAAACAAGCAGGCTTCCTCTTTTGTGTAGAGTGTAGCGTTGAGGGTTGAGAGTTAAAACTCGTAGTGACGATATGAAGAGGTACTCCAAGATTATCGCAGAAACGTTGAAGATAGGAGGTGTCAGTCTCATACTGGATATTCTCCATACGGACATGTAACGCATGAACTGTGAAATGAGGAACATGCACCTTAGAACGGCGGGCAAGAAATTCCAATAAGCAGAGAGAGTCTTTTCCTCCAGACAAACCGACAAGAATCTTGTCATCCTCGTCAATGAGCTGGTACATACCTAATGCTTTATTGAAAGTCTTCCAAAGTCGTTCTTCAAGCGTCATTCTACTTCATAAAGACGAGATAAACAGCACAAATAATAAGGAAGAAAGCAAGAATATGATTCCAATGCAGATTCTGACCTTGGAACATGATGTTAGCAATCACGGCAAAGACTCCCAGGGAGATGCATTCCTGAATGACCTTCAACTGTACCAAAGTGAAAGGACCGCCGTTCCCTTCAAATCCCAGGCGGTTAGCAGGAACCTGACAACAATATTCAAAGAAGGCAATCATCCATGAGAAGAGGATAACTCCCAGGAGAGGCCAGTTGTTGCTAACCCCAGTTTCTGATAATTTCAAATGCCCATACCAAGCAAGCGTCATAAAGACGTTGCTTAGTATGAGCAGTATGATGGTATAGAGTCCGTTCATTTCTTCTGAAGGAATTCATCCATGTTCTGGGCGGCACGACGTCCATCGCCCATTGCGAGAATCACTGTGGCACCGCCACGTACGATATCACCACCAGCAAAGATCTCAGCACGTGATGACTGCATCTCCTCGTTGACGACAATCGTATTTTTGCGACCCAATTCAAGTCCGTCGATAGACTTCGGGACGAGTGGGTTAGGAGATACACCTACAGCAACGATTACCTGGTCAACATCCAGGGTGACAGTCTTGCCCTCGACGGGTACAGGGCTACGACGACCTGATGCGTCAGGCTCACCCAATTCCATCACCTGAAGAACCGCCTGTTTTACAGCACCCTGTTCATCAGCGATATACTCGATGGGGTTGTGCAGTGTCAGGAATTTGATACCTTCCTCCTTGGCGTGCTTCACTTCCTCCAGACGTGCTGGCATCTCAACTTCAGAACGGCGATAAACCAGTGTGACATCAGCACCCAGACGCTTTGCCGTACGACATGAGTCCATAGCAGTGTTTCCACCACCAACAACAAGTACACTCTTAGCAGGATTCAAAGGAGTGTCTGTAGTTGGGTTAGCGGCATCCATCAGATTTACTCGAGTCAGATACTCGTTAGACGACATGATATTGATGCTGTTTTCACCAGGGATATTCATAAAGTTAGGCAGACCAGCGCCAGAACCTACGAAGATACCCTTGAATCCCTGTTGCTCTAATTGCTCAACACTGATGGTCTTACCCACGATGACATCCGTTTGGAAATGTACACCCATCTTGGCGAGGTTCTCAATCTCCACATCAACAATCTTGTTAGGCAGACGGAACTCAGGAATACCATATTTTAGTACACCACCAATCTCATGCAGAGCTTCGAAGACATACACATCGTATCCTTTCTTTACCATATCGCCAGCAAAAGAGAGTCCAGCAGGACCTGACCCCACGACGGCAATCTTGATACCATTGGCTGGAGCAATCTCCGGCAGACTAATATTTCCGCTCTCACGCTCATAGTCAGCTGCGAAGCGTTCCAGATAACCGATAGCAACAGCAGGCTCATTCATCTTCAAGTGGATACACTTACTCTCACACTGCTTTTCTTGCGGACAGACACGACCGCAAACAGCGGGTAATGCAGAGGTGTTCTTCAGTACCTTAGCTGCTGCCAGGAAATCACCACGCTCAATATTCTTGATGAAAGAAGGAATATTGATGTTTACGGGACAGCCCTCCACACATGTCGGTTTCGCACAGTCGAGACAACGCTTCGCTTCCGTCATCGCCATTTCCTTGGTCAGTCCGATGTTCACTTCCTCCGTACGGGTGGTTGCTCGATAAACGGGGTCGAGTTCTGGCATGATGACACGCTCGATGGCTGTACGCTCTTTGGGCTTCATGCTCTTGCGGAGTTCTTCACGCCATGATGCATTACGGTCTGTGAGCGTTTCGATGGGATCTGTGGTTTTTATAGTACCTATAGTGCCTATAGTATCTATAGTTACTTTAGCGTCTTTAGTGTTCTCTGAGTCAAGGTGCTCTTCATAGTGTGAAAGTTCTTCCTGCTCCTCACGCTTAAAAGTACCCATGCGTTTGAACATTTCATCCCAGTCTACTAACGCTCCGTCAAACTCAGGACCGTCGATGCAAACGAATTTCGTCTTGCCACCAATAGTCAGACGGCAGGCACCACACATACCTGTACCATCCACCATGATGGTGTTCAGCGACACCTCACAAGGAATATTGTGCTTCTGAGCGGTGAGGTTAGAGAACTTCATCATGATGGGAGGACCAATGGCGAATACCTTATCCACATGGGGCTCCTGTTCGATGAATTTCTCAATACCAACAGTAACCACACCCTTCTCACCATAGCTTCCGTCATCCGTCATGATGATGACTTCGTCAGAACTCTCGCGTACTTTATCCTCAAGAATGATTAAGTCCTTTGAGCGTCCTGCCATCACAGACAACACACGGTTGCCTGCTGCTTTCAAAGCCTGGATGATAGGTAGCATAGGAGCGACACCCAATCCACCACCCGCACATACGACGGTTCCATATTTCTCAATTTTCGTGGGATTGCCCAGCGGACCTACAACGTCTGTTACATAGTCACCAACGTTTAAGGCACAGAGCTTCTTAGAGGAGAGTCCCACCATCTGAACTACCAAGGTAATGGTACCCTTCTCGATGTCAGCGGCAGCGATGGTCAAAGGCATACGCTCACCTTTTTTACCAACGCGTACGATTACGAAATTACCAGCCTTACGACTCTTGGCAATCAATGGAGCCTCTATCTCAAAAAGGAAGACCTTCTCGGAGAACTGTTCTTTTTTTACAATTTTATTCATAAGAAATTATCCAATATATTGGAGGATCAGGTCTACTGCCTCCTGCTCGGTCTTGCCGTCCATAGAGATGACGAGATCGTAATTACGAGTGTCATAACGTGAAGTACCCGTGAATTTCTTCACATAAGTCTCACGCATGTCATCAATCTTCTTGATGACTTTCTCAGCTTCCTCATGACTCAAGTTTTGCTTCTTCATGATGCGCTCGATACGATGCTCTTTGGATGCCTGAATCAGAATGCTGAGGTGGTTGGGGTGGTTGGCTAAGATATAGAATCCGGAACGACCAGCAATAATGCAAGACTCTTCCTCTGCGAGTTTTTGGAGGACTTCCTTCTCTACTTTGAACATATCATCGGTAGTCGTCAAATGGAACTCATCACCTGACATACGCTGGTAATACCATACCTCGTTCATGTTCTGACCCATGTACATTGCTGTGTTGATGAGCTCGCGCCACCACTGGGTCTTGCTGCCCTTCAGACGTTCAATCTCTTCAGTATTTAAATTGAACTTCTTCTCCAACTCTTTGATGAGAGCCTTGTCGTAGAAGGATACACCTAATTTCTCTGCTAACATCTTGCCGATAGTACGACCACCACTACCTAATTCGCGGTTAATGGTGATAACAAACTTCTGATTCTTGTCCATAATTGAATTGTTTTAAGTGATTTTTTTAGTCAATGATTTCAAAACCTGTATAGGGAACGAGGGCGGCAGGAATCTTGATGCCGTTCTCGGTCTGGTTATTCTCAAGGATAGCTGCTACGATACGGGGCAGGGCTAAGGCGGAACCGTTCAGTGTATGACACAGTTCTGTCTTCTTCGTGTCCGTACGACGATAGCGGCATTTCAGACGGTTTGCCTGGTAGGTGTCAAAGTTAGATACTGATGATACTTCCAACCAACGCTTCTGAGCTTCAGAATAGACCTCGAAATCATAGCAGATAGCTGAGGTGAAACTCTGATCTCCACCACAAAGCAGCAGGATACGGTAAGGAAGTTCCAACTTCTTCAGCAGTCCCTCTACATGTTCCAACATCTCCTTATGGCTCTCTTTGGAGTGCTCGGGCTTGTCAATGCGTACAATCTCAATTTTCGAGAATTCATGCAGACGGTTCAGACCACGCACATCCTTACCATAGCTTCCCGCTTCTCTGCGGAAACACTCGGTATAGGCGCAGTTCTTGATAGGCAGGTCTTTCTCGTCAAGGATCACGTCTCGGTAAATGTTGGTCACAGGAACCTCAGCGGTGGGGATGAGATAGAAATCATCCACCTCACAGTGGTACATCTGTCCCTCCTTGTCAGGTAGCTGTCCTGTTCCGTAACCTGAAGCGGCATTGACAACTGTCGGAGGCATAATCTCCGTATAGCCACTCTTGCGGGCTTCGTCAAGGAAGAAGTTGATGAGGGCGCGCTGCAGTCTGGCACCCTTGCCAATATATACAGGGAATCCTGCGCCAGTAATCTTTACACCTAAGTCGAAATCGATAAGGTTATATTTCTTGGCAAGTTCCCAGTGGGGCAGTTTTGCCGTAGGAACCTCAGGATTTGCAGTCCAATTACCAACGGTGTCTGTGCCGTCGCATTCCTTCTGATTACTTTTAACCACATGATTGTCTTCTGCGGTAGCGCCCTCAGGTACCTCATCGTATGGGATATTTGGAATCTGACAAAGCAGACGTGTCATTTCCTCCTGAGCCTCATTCATGGTGTCCTCCAACTGCTTGTTGGATTCCTTCATCTTTGATACGGACTCTTTGATGGCTTCAGCTTCAGCTTTCTTACCTTCTTTCATCAGTCCACCAATTTGTGCAGCCATCTTCTTTGCCTCACTTAAGTTGGCATCCAGTTTCTGCTGGGCTTCACGACGACGCTTGTCTACGGCAAGGACCTCGTCAATAGCTTCTTTGGCTCCCTTAAAGTGTTTTTTTTCCAGTCCGCGAATCACGCGGTCTGTCTCCTCAGTAATGAGTTTTAATGTAAGCATAATTATATTTTGTTTTAATTTTTATTCGAATAAACGGTGCAAAGGTACAAATATTAATTGAGAATTGAAAATTTTATAATAGAATATTTAATTAATAATGTTCGCGCATGATAATAGATGCCCAATGATTATCTTCCCGTTGACTGACTAATGTGAGTCCCAGTTCTTGTCCTTTGGCTTCCAACAAGGGGATGTCCTCTGTATAGAAACCGCTCATGATCAGGGAGGCACCACTTGCCATAACCTGGTGGAATCTTCTCATGTCTTGCAACAGGATATTCCTGTTGATATTTGCCAGGACATAATCAAAACGCTTGTTGATGGAGTCAAGAATAGAGGCATCTCCGCAAAGAATTTCCATGTAGCTGTCCACTTGGTTAATAATAGCATTGTGTCTAGTGTTGTCGGAGCTCCATTCGTCTATGTCATAAGCCGTTACACTGCTTGCCCCAAGTTTTAGTGCGGCAATTCCCAAGATACCCGTTCCACACCCTGCATCCAAGATCCTCTTACCTTTGAGCTGTTCAGATAACAGGGTTGAGCAAATCATTCTTGTTGTCTCATGGGTACCAGTACCGAAAGCCAGATGAGCATCGATTTCTATGGAGAGAGAAGAGTTGAGCATGGATAATGGAGCGTTGAGATGACGTCCGTCATGAATCACCATTTTGCCTTCATCAATGATGATTGGTTCAAAGCCCTCCTGTTCCCATTGTTCGTTCCAGTCTTTGTCTTCGGCTTCTTCTACATTATATATAATATGCGTCCCTTCCATAGGGAAATACTGGATGGTCTGGTCTAGAACATCTTGGTCGAAAGAGCCTTGTTGCACATATCCCTTCAAGCCATCCTCTGTCTCCTCAAAGGATTCGAATCCCGCTTCACCTGTCATTGCCGCAAGGATGTCACGGGCATCTTGTGTGACAGGGTGAATCTTGAAAATAACCTCGTAATATTTCATCGTGTGTTAAATTTTAAGTGCAAAATTACAAAAATTAGGGAAAAACCTACCTTATCTTAGGGTTTTTCCCTAATTTTGCATTGAAAATCGTTGTATTTTTGCAACGTGAAACTTTAGAAAGATATAAAATGAAGATGAAAAAGTTAGTTCTACTCTCAGTCCTCTTAGGAGCCATGCCCATCACTATGATGGCACAGGACGACGATCTCTACTTTGTTCCTACGAAGGAGAACGTGGCTAAGGATGCGGAGAAGTATGGTATGCCTGCCAATACTTACTATGTGGGCAGTACACGTAGCGCTGACGAATATAACCGCCGTGCGTGGAGCCGTGTAGCCCCCATCGACTCTGCGGGTAATGACATTATAGACTTCTCTGCTGAGCGCGGGGTCTATCCTGACTCTGCTTATAGTGAGGTGTCAGACTATACGTATACCCGTCGGATGAGTCGTTTCGACGACTATACACCCAGTGTAGCATATTGGGAGGGTTATCGTGATGGCAGATGGGCATCTCCTTGGTATTACAGCAGCTATTATCCTTGGTATGACAGTTGGTATGATCCTTGGTATTATGGTGGTTACTACGGCTATTATGGTTATTGGGGATGGCGTTCTCCTTATTACTATTCCACTTGGTATTCTCCTTGGCGCTATCACTATGGTTACTATGGGTGGTACGGACCTCGTTACTATACGTATCGTAATGGTAGTGGTGCTCGCTGGAGTCGTGCAGGAGTATCGCATCATAGATATTCTGGAGGCACACACCATCGCAACGTAGGAGGTTCTCGCAGTTATGGTACGCGTACTTACTCTTCCCACCACAACAATGTTGGTAATCACTCCTTTGGTACTTCTCGCAGCACAGGTTCCTTTGGAGGAGGCTCTCGTGGCGGATCCTTCGGAGGCGGCGGACGCTCAGGTGGCGGTGGACACTCTTATGGTGGACGTAGATAGTTTAGAGAGTTTATAGTTTAGTGTTTAAAGTTTAAAGATATGAAGAAGATATATTTTTTTGTAGCAATGGCGACGGTCGCTATGCAACTGCAGGCCCAGCCAGCCACACAGGACACCTATGTAGGTGCTGCTCTTGCCACAGAGGATCTGAATGGTACAGCACGTTATGTGGGTATGGGTGGAGCGATGGATGCCCTGGGTGCTGAAATTTCCACGATGGGTTCCAACCCTGCGGGTATTGGCTTATTCCGCAAGGGACAAGTCTCCGTTACACTGGGTGTTAATATGCAGGAGGATGGAAAGAGCTTCCAAGACGGAAGTAAGACCCATGTGTCATTCGACCAGATCGGTGTCGTTTTCAGCAGTCGTACTGGCAAGACAGGTTATCTGAATTTTGGTTTTAATTACCATAAGAATCGTAATTTTAACCATGTGTTAGCAGCAGAAGCAGGTCTTAATGGATCGTCGCAGAATCGTCAGACAATTATTAAGGATATTGCAGGTCTGTTTGATACTTATGCATGGTCACAACTTGACGACCTTTATTTTGGTAATATGTTATATGACGACGTAGAGAAGACCATGTACAGTTATGATGGTGAGGCATATACGTTCCAGCGTGCGAATACAGGATATATCGGCGAGTTTGACTTCAATATCAGTGGTAATATCAAGAACCGCCTGTATCTGGGTCTGACCATCGGTGTACATTCCGTCAATTATAAGAACTATAGTGAGTATTATGAAATACTGAACAGTAATACTTATGATGACGTTCTGGTAGCTGACAATCATAAGATCAGTGGTCATGGTTATAACATCAAGGCTGGTCTGATTGTCCGTCCTATCGAGGAGTCTCCCTTCCGCATTGGTGTTTCTGTGGCTTCTCCTACTTTCTATCGTCTGACAACAGAGAACTACACGGAATTTACATATTCTACTTCCGATAATGTGTTAAAAGGAGATCACTCTGCCGCTAAGGAAGACTTCCGTTTCAATACTCCTTGGAAGTTTGGTTTGAGCCTTGGACATACTGTTGGCGACTATCTCGCACTGGGTGCCGTCTATGAGTATGCCGACTATGGAGCCTGTGACATGCGAACCATTGATGGCGGCTATTACGATTACTGGAGTGATACTTATAGTGAGAGCAGTTCCAGTGACAATGTAATGAAGCGTCACACAGAGAAGACACTGAAGGGTGTTTCTACCCTGAAGCTGGGTGGAGAATACAAGATTGACAAGAATATCGCTGTCCGTCTGGGTTACAACTATGTGTCTCCAATGTATCAAGAGAACGGTGTTCGCGACCAGACATTATTGTCACCTGGTGTCTATTATGCGTCAACTACGCATTTTGTCAACTGGAAAGACACGCATCGCATCACAGCAGGTGTAGGCTTCTCTTTCGATAAGTTCCGTCTCGACCTTGCTTATCAGTACAGCATGCGTAAAGGCAACTTCTATCCTTTCATGCCTTCACTGACTGCCAGTGGTGAAATCTATGATGAGAATGATGCTGTAATCGGAACTTTCACGGAGACAAACGGCTGTTCTGCTGTTAGCGTCAAAGACAACCGTCACCAAATCCAGTGCTCCTTGACGTATTCATTCTAAAGAGACAGATGTTCACCTCCTTATGAGATATTTCATCTGGTTCAGTTACGACGGGACAAACTACCACGGGTGGCAGTTACAACCTAACGGGGACACGGTGCAGGAAGAACTGCACCGTGCCTTGTCACTTCTGCTACGAGAGGACATCAGTGTGACGGGAGCTGGAAGGACGGATGCCGGGGTGCATGCCCGTCAAATGGCGGCACATTTCGACACTGAAGTATCTTTTGACGCCAAAGTGTTGACGAAGAAACTGAACGGGGTCTTGCCTGCGGATATCAGTGTCGACAGAGTGGAACGGGTAGCAGATGATTTGCATGCCCGTTTTTCTGCGTCTGCACGTACCTATCATTATTATATTCACACCAAGAAGAATCCGTTTTTGCGTCATTTTTCTTTAGAGTTACACTATGTGCTCGATTTCCCGATGATGAATGAGGCGGCACGGATATTAATGGAATATGATGACTTCGGGGCATTTTGTAAGGCAGGTAGTGATGTGAAGACGACAATCTGCCATATCTATGCGGCGCAATGGCATCAGACAGCCAATGATGTGTGGTATTTTGAGATTACCGCTAATCGCTTTCTGCGTAATATGGTACGTGCTGTGGTGGGTACATTGATAGAGGTAGGGCGTCATCGTATGACGCTTGACGAGTTCCGTGAGGTGATCAAAGGAGGACGCCGTACCCAGGCAGGTGAGTCGATGCCGGCAAAGGCATTGTGTTTGGAGGAGGTTCGATATAACGATATAACGAGATGACGTGGTTAATATTAGCATTTATTTCGGCAGCATTACTGGGCTGCTATGATACGTTGAAGAAGGTGGCATTGAAAGACAATGCAGTGATTCCTGTACTTTTCTTCAACACTTTTTTCTCTTCATTAATCTTCCTGCCATTGATTTTGCTTAGCGGAGCAACGACTATGCTTGATGACAGTATATTCCATGTTGGCAGTGGTGGATGGGAGATGCATAAATACATTGTGCTGAAGGCTATACTGGTGTTGTCGAGTTGGATCCTTGGTTATTTCGCCATGAAAAACCTTCCGTTGACTATCGTTGGACCCATCAATGCCACCAGGCCAGTGATGGTGCTGGTGGGTGCCCTGCTGGTTTTCGGGGAACGTTTGAACGGTTGGCAATGGGCAGGTGTCTTGATGGCGATCCTTTCATATTTCCTGTTAAGAAAGAGCGGAAAGAAGGAGGGTATTGACTTTCGGCACGACAAATGGATATATATGACTATTGGTGCTGCTATATTAGGAGCTGTCAGCGGACTGTACGACAAGTTCCTGATGGCTCCGGTAGGTCAGGGCGGTGTGGGACTTGACCGCATGATGGTGCAGTCGTGGTTCACGATATACCAGTGTTTCATGATGGCTTTTCTGTTGGTTGTCATGTGGTTGCCTAAGCACCACTCGACAACGCCCTTCCACTGGTCGTGGTCAATCATTGGTGTCAGCGTCTTCTTGTCGGCTGCCGACTTCATGTATTTCTATTCGCTGTCCATCCCCGATGCGATGATAAGTGTCGTATCAATGGTGAGACGAGGTAGTGTGATTGTCAGTTTCATGTTCGGTGTCATGCTGTTTCATGAGAAGAATCTGCGTGCCAAGGCACTCGATCTGGCATTGATGTTGTTGGGACTGCTGTTCCTGTTTATTGGATCGGAATAGAAAATACTCAAATAAAATTTGGTTTTCTTCTCGATTTGCACTAATTTTGACCTATGGTCGAAATTACTCACGTTCGAGAAAACTCAAATAAAATTTGGTTTTCTTCTCACTTATTCGTAATTTTGCACCCCGAAATGAATAAGGTAAAAGCTGCATTGTTTGATTTGGATGGCGTGGTGTTCGACACAGAACCACAGTATACCGTGTTTTGGGGAGCCCAGTGCAGGGAGTTTCATCCTGAGCATCCAGGATTGGAACACGAGATAAAAGGACAGACCCTTGACCAGATTTACGACGCGTGGTTTAATGGCAATCTGAAGGAGATTCGTCCGTTGCTGACAGATCGTCTGAATGCTTACGAGGCACAGATGGACTATCAGTATGTGAAAGGCTTCGAGAAGTTTATCTCTGATTTGCGAGAACAAAATGTGAAGACAGCAGTAGTGACCAGTTCCAACCAACAGAAAATGGAGAGTGTGTATCGTCAGCATCCTGAATTCAAGGACTTGTTTGATGCTATCCTGACCTCTGAGGACTTCGAATACTCTAAGCCTCATCCTGACTGTTATCTAAAAGCTGCTGCCCGTTTCGGTGCTATGCCCAATGAATGTATAGTCTTTGAGGACTCTTTCAACGGACTTAAATCGGGAAGAGCTGCGGGAATGACAGTAATTGGACTCGCTACTACGAATCCCGCTGAGGAAATTACTCCGCTGTGCGATCAAGTAATAAATGATTATCTTGAATTATCAGAATATCTAAATAATTAAAAAGAAAAGAATAATGGCTGGATATTTAGTCAGTGACTCACGCAAAGTGACTACGCATCGGTTTATTGAGATGAAGCAAAAAGGAGAGAAAATCTCCATGTTGACCTCTTATGATTTCACAACGGCAGGTATCGTTGACCGTGCCGGCATCGATGGTATATTGATTGGTGACTCTGCCTCTAACGTGATGGCAGGTAATCATACAACACTGCCGATGACAGTAGACCAGATGATCTATCATGCTCGCTCAGTGGTTCGTGCTGTTAACCGTGCCTTGGTCGTTTGTGACATGCCTTTCGGCTCTTATCAAGTGAATGCCGCAGAGGGTGTGAGCAACGCTATCCGTATTATGAAGGAGAGTGGTTGTGATGCCCTGAAACTGGAAGGTGGTGCGGAGATAGCCGATACAGTCAAGCGTATATTGGACGCAGGTATCCCAGTGATGGCGCACTTAGGACTAACTCCCCAGAGTATCAACAAGTTTGGTACCTATGCTGTTCGTGCCAAGGAACAAGAGGAAGCAGACAAGTTGATGTCGGATGCAAAACTGCTTTCAGAGATTGGTTGTTTTGCTGTTACTTTGGAGAAAGTACCTGCTAAGCTTGCCGCAGAGGTTACCAAGGAGATTAGTGTTCCGACCATTGGTATCGGTGCCGGTAACGGTACTGATGGACAGATCCTTGTCATTGCAGATATGTTAGGTATGACCAATGGCTTCTCACCCCGTTTCCTGCGTCGTTATGCTGACCTGAATACCGTGATGACAGATGCTATTGGTAATTATGTGTCGGATGTCAAAAGTGGAGACTTCCCCAACGAAAGTGAATCATATTAATCTTTAAGTATTGAATAGTCAAAACACACCAGTACACGTCAAGCTCTGGCATCGTGAGTTTTGGCAGTTGGCGATTGCCAATCTGTTCCTGTCGATGTCAGTATATATGTTGATTCCCGTATTACCCTTATGGTTGATGCGTGAGGAAAACCTCACTATGATGGAAACGGGAGTCTCAATGGGTGTCTTCGCTTTGGGTTTATACCTGTTAGGTCCCTTCGTGTCGTATCTGGTTCAGCATTACCGTCGTAACAAAGTTTGCCTGTGGTCTATTGTCTTATTGACAGCCTGTGAGGGGCTACTCTGGTATTTAGACACTTTGAAGGGTGAGTTCGCAGACTATGGGATTATCCTGTTACAACGTTTTGGACTGGGTGCTATGTTCGGACTGGCACAAATGGTGCTGGCAAGTACTTTGATTATTGACACCTGTGAGTCCTTCCAGCGTACGGAGGCAAATCACAGTGCCTCTTGGTTTGGGCGTTTTGCCCTGTCGTTAGGTCCGTTGACAGGTTTACTGCTCCATCAGTTATGTGGCTTTGACATTGTCATCATGGTCTCTATGGGATTGTCGCTCGTCTCCCTGTTACTTATCAGAATGGTGGTATTTCCTTTCCGTGCCCCCGAAGACCGTGTACGTGTGTTTAGTCTCGACCGTTTTTTGTTAAACAATGGTGGAGTGTTGTTCCTGAACATGTTGCTAATCACCATAGCCTTGGGAATGTGTATCGGACAGATGAATTCCATCGAGGAATTCTGTATGATGATGACAGGTTTCCTCTTAGCCCTCCTGGCACAGCGTTTTATGTTCCGGGATGCAGAACTGAAGAGTGAGGTGGTGACAGGACTGATCCTCTTATCGGCAGCCCTGCTTATCATGATGACCCAGCATACGCAGGTCGCCACCTATATCGCCTCTACATTTATAGGTATGGCAATAGGAATCACAGGAACTCGTTTCTTGCTGTTCTTCGTTAAGCTTAGTCGTCACTGTCAGCGTGGAACCTCACAGAGCTCGTTCATGCTATCGTGGGAGACAGGACTGGCATTAGGAGTCGGTCTGACCTATATTCTTGCAGACGTCATACCACAACAGACGAATACCGTTGCGCTGGCATTGACAGCTATCGCTCTGTTGATGTATAACAGACTGACACATAACTGGTTCTTGAAGCATAAGAACCGTTGATTCATCCTCTTCCGCATAATTGCGCATAGGGACAGTTCCGGCAGGTCTTCTGATCTTCCACAGGCAGGAAAGGTACCTCAGCATTGAATATCTCATCAATACACTTCTGTAGTCTTTCTGTAAAGGGGACGATGAAAGGCTGGACGTCTATAATCCTCTCTTTTCCAAAAAAGAGGGTAGGGTCATAGTCTTCTGCCGCTGAATGCTGGATAAAAAGCAATGCAGGACTGACAGGCAGTTGTTCCGTGTTGAGCTTCTGGTCTTGTCGTACAATACTACTATATAAAAAGGTCTGGAGATAATAACCATTATGTGAGTCGTTCGTCTCAAAGATACTCTCGACATCAGGCAGAGCATTCATTTTACCCCCTCCCGTCTTATAGTCAATCACACGGATACGTTCCTGTTGGTCTGTCGTTACAGCATCCAGTCGGTCGATGCTGCCACCAATCGTCGTAGTGAAGGAGGTGTCTCCTTGATGAATCGTCCAGTCATGAACCACTTCGTATTCTAACGCATGAATGGTGAAAGGAGCCAGTTGGAGGTCTATCTGCAACAGCTGTCGCACATAATGGATAATCACCTCCCTGTTGATAAGTTGTAGTCCACTATACTCCTTCTTATCAGGTAGTTGCTCACGGAAAGCTTTGTCGACAGCCATTTCTATCGCCACCTTCGACTGTAGGAGTTGTTGCAACTGACCTTTCTCGATATGATGACTTTGTTGCATCAGTTGTTCGTAGAGATATTGTGCTGCCGCATGGAAGACAATACCAAACAAGCGGTCATCAATCTGCAGTTCATCTTCATCAGCCTCTTTGAGACCACTCACATAACGATAGAAAAAGCTCAACGGACAACGACGGTAGGTGTTGATCGCCGTTGGTGTCAACAAGGCGTGGTGTGTATTAGGTTGTTTGGCAAAACGCTCCTTCAATAACTCCATCACCTGTGGAGTCTTCTCTACAGGTTCAGCCTTCCTTGAGACGATCTGTTGTCCTGCCTTCAGCGTATACTGACGGATGGGGTGCCCACTCTCTACCAATAGCTGGAGCATGAAACGGCTCATCTCACCCGTATGTCCCTCGTCTGTCGCATTGTTATAGACGAGGGTGATGTCTGATGCCCGTTGCAGTAGACGATGGAAATAATAGGCATAGATAGATGTCTTGTGGTCAATTGTCGTCAACTCATAGGCTTTTCGCAGACTATGTGGGATAAACGAGCTGTCGTTGACTCCCTTGGGCATATTGCCTTCATTACAAGAGAGCAGCAGGACATGGTCGAAGTCCAGGTTACGTGACTCCAGGATTCCCATGATCTGAATACCTTCAGCTGGTTCACCATGGAAGGGGATGGATGTTGACTGTATCAGCTGGTGTGTCAGTCGCTGCAGGGTGGTAAGGTCTACACTCAGGTCACCACTACCTACCAGACCGGCAAGACGGTTGATGAGTGTATAGCTACGGAAGAGTGCCTCGTCACGTAAGGAAACCTGTTGTTCTGTGGCGTCATCTTGTTGAGCCTGTTGTGCCACATGTCTCAGCAAACGTGCTATCCAAAGCAGGATAGCCTCTGTCTGGAACAAACTATCTGCCTCACAACTCTTCAACAGGTCGTCCGTCAAGTATTTATAATAAGGATGACGACGGATAGCGTTCATTAGTCGAGGTCGGTAACCACCAATCTGGAGGTTCATCAACAAGTTGATAAACGATGCGGCGGGAGTCTGTATCAGTGGGTAGCCGGAGGTGACATTTACCTTGTCGACTTCCTCAGGGATACAATGGATGACGACGGGCAGTAACTGTTCGTCGCACAAGAGGATAGCTGTCCGTTTGCCATCCGCATAACGTTGGTGCTCTTTCAGCCACGTACTCATATAACGAGCTTGTATATTCTCTGTCGGTGCCGCTATATAAGTGATGGTCTTTGGCTGCTGGAACTGTTGGTAGAGAGTCGCGTCGTCATTGTCGAGTTCATTGGGAAAGACCTCCAGATACTGTGAGAGGTAAAAGCCTGCCTCTTGCTGCATGTAATAATGGTCGAAGTCCCAGTAGAAGAAAGCCTTCCCTTCCTTTCTCAGTTGCTTGAACAACTGTTTCTCCACCTGATGTAAGAGATTGAAACCCACGAAGAGGTAACGGTCATAGCGACTATCCAATGTACAACTGGTGGCATGTAGCTTTTCTACGACATGACGGTAGAGGGCACCCTCATAGGCTAAATCCTGTGCTGTAAGACGATGGTTGAAGTTGTGGTAGATATCGGCGAAATGACTCCATAGCTTCAGGAAGCGTTCTTTCAACGCACTATTATGGTCTTCGGAGAAGTTACTGAAGAACTGTTGGATAATGGCACGTTGCTCGTCCGTGAGATAACTGACATCATCCAACTCATGGATGTCACGGAGGTTAGCAAATACCCGGTCGGCATCCGCCATGTTCTTGTCGATATCATCGAAATCAGACAGGAGCAGTTGTCCCCATCCATAGAAATGATCCAGCGTCTCGTCTATTCCCGTACAGGTCACAAACGACTGATGGAGGTCACATACCAGTTTGATAGGATCCGCCACTTGTAATGAACTTTGTTGCCGGAACAAGTCACTGATGGTAATATAAGACGGGCTCCATATCGGATGGTCGGTCAGCCGGGCAAGGTGCTCGTTCAGGAACAATGAGGCACGCTTGTTGGGAAAGACAATTGCTGTACGTGACAGGTCATGTCCGTATTTCTTGATGATATCCTCAGCAACATATTCTAAGAAACTCTTCATAGCTTAACCTCCTCTATCTTGTTCGAATACACATACCACAGATATCCTTCCACCTGTTGGTAGCCCATCGGTTGAAGTAGCTGCATGTACTCCTTTACTTGCTCCTGGTATTCTGGACGTGGATGACCGAACTTGAAATCAACGACAATCATGCGATGTCCGTCCGTCATGACCCTGTCTGGGCGACGCTCGCAGACATGTCCGTCAGCGTCTTTATATAAGATGGTACACTCGTTATACAATGTCCATTTGTCTGAGAACCACTCACGGACACGAGGGTTCTCCAAGCGCTTGCGAAGGAGGGAGGACACCTTTGCCACAGTCATCTCCTCATCATAGAGGACACCTTCCTGCTGCAGTTCTTGCAAGGCAGTCTCCACATCTTCCGTCGTACGGATACGGGAGAAGACATGATGTAGGATACTACCTGTCTTTATATAACTTTGTTGGGTAGACTCTTCCTCATCTGTTTGTATGAACTCACGACTTTTGTTACTCTGTCGGAACTCCGTCTTATGACCAAAGACATTCATCTCCACGGAGAGTGGCTCGGAGGATTTCAAAAAGACATTGTCAGACGTCTTTTTCTCTTGTTGCTCTTCCGTACAACGTGTCCCGAACGAGAAGACGATATCATCCTTCTCATCCTCGATGCCATTCAAGACCGTTCCGTCAAGAGACAGTTCCGGGAGCACATGCTCTATCAGAGACGAGCGACTCAGTTTCGCTTTTCGCTTGCCGATGACGTAGAGACTCTTACAAGCACGGGTGAATGCCACATACAACAGGTTCAGGTTGTCGACCGTCAACTGCAAATGCTCGTTGAGATAGTCTCCCTCATAGATCGTACCCACCATTTTCTTCTCCCCATAGTCGACGGGAGCAACAGGGAGCTCATTGAAAGGAGCCACCTGAGGCTCGCACCAGATGGTCTCACCACGTTCCAACTGCCAGTCGCAGAAAGGTAACAGCACATGATCGTATTCCAGTCCTTTACTCTTATGAATCGTCAGGATACGGATACCATGAAGCTCATCACTCTGTATCGTCTTTTTGTGAAGCTCCTGTTCCCATGTCTCAATGAAAGTGTCAATACCAGTACTGTTGTCGACAGAGAACTGGAGGAGGTAATCGTAGAAAGCACAGAGATAGGCACTTTGGTCTTTCAGTCGTTGTAACCCAAAGATCTGATAGAGTGTCTCCACCAGTTCGTAAAGCGGTAGCATCAAGAGTTCGTCGAAATGACTGATGTATGCCTCTGGCAACAAACTGTCGGCATCCATATTCTTCAACAGGAGGGCGGCATCATTGACTTGCTCGCCTAACACCTCCCGGTGATAGGATTTGATGATATGTGCTTTTGTCAGTGCGTCGGAGGGGTGGGTGAGCAGACGCAGGGCGTCTATCAACAGACGTACGGAGACAGAAGCGTCTAAACGGAAAGCCTCGTCACTGACGATGGTCACCTCTGGCATCTGTTCCGCGAAATAGTTGGCGATGAGGGTGATGATATCATTGGTCCTGACAAGGATGGCGATCTGGTTGGGAGAGACCCCTTGTGCCAGCAACTCTTCAATAGTATCCTTTAATTGCTCTAAGGTACGTTCACGATAGTCTTCGGCAGGTAACAGCCGGATGTCCACATATCCTTGTGGCTTGCGATGCTCAGGAATCTCTTGGCAGACATCCGCATAGGCATTCCTCAACTGTTGGGCACCTGTAGGATGCTGTTCGCTTAACGCATCCTGTTCTTGTTGGGCGGCAACACGAAAGAAGGCATTATTGAACAAGATGATATTCCGCTCAGAGCGATAGTTCGTCTGCAAGGGTTTCACCTCCATCATCTCTTTGTCGAACTGCTGGTCGATATTGTTCAGCAGTCGCCAGTCACCAGAACGCCAACGGTAGACACTTTGTTTGACATCACCGACAATCAGGTTCTCAGACCCCACATGACTCATACACTCCTGCATCAGCACTTTGAAATTCTGCCATTGGACAGTACTGGTATCCTGGAACTCGTCAATCATCACATGATGGAGCTGGGCACCGATCTTCTCAAAGATAAAAGGAGCGTCACTGTCTTGGATCAAAGCATGTAACAGGTGTTGGGTGTTACCCAGCAGAAAAACATTAGCGTCATCATTGATGTCCTTGACTTTCTGTTCGATACTACTCAACAGGCGCAGGTTGTTCAGGTGACTGAGTGTTAGTTTTGCCGACTGATAGAGCCGCCATTGCTGTTCCCGTTCTTTTTCCGCATAACGCAGCAGGGGTATCAGTACCTGATCAGCAAGACAATGGAGATCCTCCGCCCGTGGATGGTCTTTTTTATACCAATCCTTTGGTTCCTCCATCGCTTTCGCGGCTGTTTTGTTGAGGACAGAAGGGTCAAACTGCTCGTTTCGGAGTTTGAGGAAGTATCCGGAGACCCCCCGGCTTCCATTCTTGAGATCCGAAACAGTCAGGTTCTCCTGTTCCAAGGTATCGAAGAAGGTGGCGGCAATGGTAATCATCCGCTCCTTGGCATCGTCACGGATCTGTCGGAGCGTCTTGGTATATTCCTCAAAGAAACCCTCTTCCGTCATCTTCTCATTCAGTTCCTGGCGATGCTCCTTATAATAGTCACGGAAGATCGTCTTTCCAAAGTGTTTGATCTCACGGATGAAACTGGTCTTCTTCTCATCATTGTTACTCCAGCTCTTATCTTCCATAAGACTGTCCATGATATAGCGGAGCAGCCATTGCAGGATGAGGTCGGTATGTTTGAGGTTGTCGATGAGTTGGTCGACAGCCATTTCCTCCACCTGGTCACCACTCAGTCCCACACGGAGGTTTGCCGTCAGTTCCAGCTCATGGGCGAGGTTCCGGAGCACACTCTGGAAGAAGGCGTCGATGGTCTGTACCCGGAAACTGTTATAATGATGCAAGAGGAGATGAAGCGCCTCTCCTGCTCGTTCCCGGATGGTATGGATAGGGAGACTCGTCTCTTGTTGTACCTTCTGTGTATAGTTGTCTGAGTCAGGAAGCTCCTTCCAGATACCATACAACTGGCTCAAGATACGCATCTTCATCTCTTCCGTCGCTTTGTTGGTGAAGGTGACGGCAAGGATGGTGCGATAGTTCTGGGGGTTCAGCACCAGGAGCTTGATATACTCTGTGGCAAGAGTGAATGTCTTTCCGCTTCCTGCACTTGCCTTATAAACGACTAACGGTTTACGCATGTCTACCACTTTCTAAACAGCTCAAAGGTGAATTTGAGTCCGAAATCCTTGAAACTGGCATTAAGGAAACTGGCAAAGGCACCGATAGAGACGAAGCGGTTCGTGATACCATAGCCTATTTCCGCATAAGGTCGCGTATGTTGGATGGAGAGGAAACTTAAATAGATGGTTTCCCGCTCGATGAATTTGCCGATGATAGGAAGGAAGGAGAAGACGAGTAGGGGAGACTCATAGGAGGTATTGAACCTGAAATAATATTTTGAGGTGTTATACCATTCGCTGTTCACCAACTGGAAGTTACCGGTCCAATCGTCCTCCCAGCCACCAGGAAGGTTCTCGTCACGGAAATTAGCATAGTCGAGGAAGTAGGTGGTCTTGTTATTGGTGTACATACCGAATCCGCTTTTTAAGTTGATCCGGCGCAAAGGGTCTAGTTTGAACTGATGACTGGCGTCAAACTCATAACGCTCATAACTAAGTGTGGAGGCGAAGACACCTTTAATACCACACTCGTAATTCAACGTGAAATAGGGACCTTTTCTCCAAGGTGACACATGAAGGGTCAACAAGGGCGCAAAGCTTCGGTAGACGGTAGGCTGGTCATATTCGATCATTCCAGACTCATTGTCTGCCCTGCGGATGTGGTACACTATACCAGCCTTGATCTCCAACCAGTCGAAGGCTGCCACGTTATTGACGGCTTGGATGTAGTTATCTGTGAAATACTCCAGATCCTTATTCTTGAACTCTTCGTCATTCTCCACTCCCGGGTTCAGGTTCTCGATAGCCAGCTTGACACTGTTGTTGGAGATACGGTTACCGTTAGCGACGATGATCTCAGCATATCCGTTACGCTTGGGGTTATACGTCATACGGATGGGAGTATAATGGAAGAACTGCTTGATCTTGAAGTTATAGCCAATCTGTGGCTGAATGGTGAGATAGCGTTTCTTGTTCCAGTTATACCTGGCACCCACTTGGATCTTATAGGACAAGCCCCGGCTGCGACTATAGCTGATATACTGCGGATTGATGATGGGTGAGAGACTGAAATCCGCTCCCATAGCATCCGCATGAGAACTGGTTACCAGGTGGTCTCCGATATTCCATAGCACATCACCGACACTTCGTTTCTTGGGATGAAGGGAGTCTTCTTGCTCCTTGGCTTTCTTTGCTTCTTCAAGGTCTCGCTCCCGATCCTCATCATATTTCTGGTAGATGCTCTTCTCCTCGTCATTCAACTGGAAGGTTCGCAAAGAGTCCATCATCTGACGGTCATTGACTTCATTCAAGGAGTCGGGCAGTGTTGTGGGGGTGTTGTAGGTTGCCAGGAAATGGGAAGAGATACGGTTTCCGGCGAATTTGAAATTCAAGTCTGAGACACACCTCTGGGGGATGACGGTGTTTTGCCCGTCATTGTTGTAAACGGCATCGACATGGAATTTCAACATGTCAAACTCACCGTCATACATGGTATATACGACACGTCCCGTATTGGCGTTCACTAAGGCATATCCTTTCACCAGCTGGGTGTTCTTTAACTTGGGTCGGAAGGCGACATGTACCAGGTTCGCGTCCGAATTATTGATCTCATACCGATAATACCTGCGGTTTTTGCGATAAAACGGTGACAGGATTTTCTCCTCGTAGATGGTCATGTCATAGATGTTCGGTGTCAGGAAGTCAGTGAAAACCGTACTGATCTGTCTCTCATGGGGTATCGTACTACTGATGACCTGCGGCTTGGTATTAAAAGAATGAGCTCCATTTGACTCCATCTTACCATAGATCTCGGAGATATACAGGCGTTCTCCTTTGGCGAAGGAATATAATGTCGGTACCAGGAACATCGTGAAATTACGACGCTCGGTATTCAGCGTGTATCGCATATATGTGTTTGTACCCCCACTACTAGTGTAATGGGCATAATTACGCCTGTAACTCCACATCTTCTCAAGGATGGTGGAGTCATTCCGCACTTTGGCAAAACAAATGGCAGGCATGAATATCAACATGCCTGCCATCATCGTTAGAAGGTATATCTTTCTATTCACACTCCAAAATTACGAAATAATTTTGAAAGCGCAAAGATTTTATCCTAAATATTTCATTAAAATACGTGCATTTCCAGATTCACGGAGTTTTGCGATACTCTTCTCACGAATCTGACGAACACGCTCACGGGTCAGTCCCAGACGGTCACCGATCTCCTCAAGTCCTTTCTCATGACAGCCAATACCGAAGCATTCGCGGATGATGGTGATCTCACGGTCTTTCAATACTTTCTGAAGGACGGTATTCAGCTCTTGTGCCATAGACTCATGGTCAACCTGACGGTCTGTACGGGAATCGTCCCCACTTGCCATCACGTCGAGCATACAGTTGTCCTCACCCTCTTGGAAAGGTGCGTCTATTGACACATGATGACCATCTGCCATCAGACTCTGTCCGATCTTCTCCTCATCAATATTCGTCACCTCACTCAACTCAGAGACAGAGGGGTGACGCTGGTTCTCTTGCTCAAACTTGTTAATCTCGTGATTAATCTTGTTCAGACTTCCAACCTGGTTCAATGGAAGTCGTACGATACGGCTCTGCTCTGCAATAGCCTGGAGAATGCTCTGACGAATCCACCATACAGCGTAGGAAATAAACTTAAAACCACGTGTCTCGTCAAACTTCTGTGCGGCTTTGATCAAACCGATGTTACCCTCATCAATCAAGTCAGTCAGCGTCAATCCCTGATGCTGATACTGCTTAGCAACTGATACTACGAATCGGAGATTGGCTGTCACCAGCTTGTCTTTGGCACGCTCACCCTCGGGACCGCCTTTGCGAATCTTCTGAGCCAGCTCGATTTCCTCATCAATACTGATCAGGGGTGCACGACCAATTTCCACCAGATACTTATCCAGTGCCTCACTAGAGCGATTCGTAATACTTTTCTGAATCTTTAATTGTCTCATTTAAACTTTTCTCTTTTTCCTTAACTGCTTGAGAATCAAGCGCGTGTACTAATTAATACCGTAAAACGCTGCAAAATTACAAAAAAATACAATACGTTGTTCTCCTGACACTCATTATTTTTCTTAAAAATGCTTAATTGCCCGTTTCCTCTCTCTAAACTTCGATCCTTGAAGGTGCCGCCTTCGACCCTTGAAGGTGCCGCCTTCGACCCGAGGAAGCGGCACCTTCAAGGGCAGGAAGTGCCGCCTTCGTAAAACACCCCTACAAGGTGCTTTTTATTCCGATATCTCCTATCTCAGTAAATTCACTGAATTTGGTGAGTAAATTCACTGAATTTACCGAGTAAACACACTGAATTTACTTTCATAGGAGATACATTATAGGAGCAAAACCACCAATCGTTGTCACCGTTGCCACCTCGTTGTTACCCGCAACCACCTGATTCCCAAACAGTTTTGCAAGGCGGAAACGGTGACAAGGGTTTTAAAAATTACGTGGGGAGGAAACTAATTATTGCCGATACCGGCAAGAAATCATCATAAAACTTCCAAGAAATTAGCTTTTATGCGAAAGAATCGCTACCTTTGCATCAAATTTCTGTACGAACAGTATGAAATGGGTTCAAAAACATCTTACGATAGTCATCAGGATAGTAGCATTATTGGTGATTGCCGGTGCTTTGCTGCTTTTCGAGAGTGACCAACTTTGGAAGGTGCAGGAGAAGAATCTCTTTTTCTGCACGACATTTTTCTTGAGAGAGCAGTTGGTGGTACCAGGTGGTCTGCTGACTTGGATAGGCAGGTTCTTCACACAGTTCCTCTATTATCCGTGGTTGGGAGTGTCACTGCTCTGTGCCTGGTGGTACTTGCTGATGAGTCTGACGAAAAGGACTTTCCGCATTTCAGACCGATGGACCGTCTTGTTGCTCATACCCGTCGTGATCCTGTTGATCAGTAACATGGATATGGGCTACTGGATTTATGTCCTGAAACTAAAGGGACATTTTTTTGTGACGACCATCGGGACGACGATTGTGGTAGCGCTCCTGTGGGTGTTCCGGAGGATTCCGGACCAATACTGTCTGCGTGCTGTCTGTATCCTCCTCACCACCATCATTGGCTATCCGCTTTTCGGTATCTATGGACTGGTTGCCGCCTTGTTGATGGCACTCTGGTCTTGGCGGTTGTCAGCGCATCGCATGAACGCTATAGCATGTAGTGTGGCTGCTGTCGCAGGTGTTGCTGCCGTTCCCCTGTTCTGTTACCGCTTTGTCTACTACCAGACGAACCTAGTGAATATCCTATGGGCAGAACTACCCGTCTTCATCACTACGGAGGAGTATCCAGCCTATTACATACCTTATTATTTATTGGCGCTCTTCTTCGTCATCCTGATTGTGAGGTACCATGTTGACCGTCAAGAGGTGAGACCCATGAAGAAGTCCTATTATCTTGCTTGTCAGGCTGCGCTAACCATCCTGATGGTAGGTTGTGTCTACCATTTCTGGATGAAGGACGAGAATTTCCATCATGAGCTTACCATGCAGCACCATATCGCCCGATGTGACTGGACGGGAGTACTGGAAGAGGCTGCTGCCCAGGAGGATGAGCCGACACGCTCCATCGTGATGATGCGGAATATCGCCCTCTCCCGTATCGGTAGACAAGGGGATGACATGTTCCTTTATAAGAATGGCTCTAAGATGTATGCTGCCCCCTTTATGATGCGTCTGATGCTGGTGGTCGGTCCGCAGGTCTATTACCAATATGGGATGCTGAACTACTGCAACCGTCTGTGTATGGAAATTGGTGTCTTGTTCGGTTTCGGCGTGGAAGACTATCGGTTGATGGCAAGCTGTGCCCTGTTGAATGGTGACAAGCCCCTTGCCCGTAAGTATATTGGTGCTCTGAGAAAGACACTTTTCTATCGTGACTGGGCAGAGAAGGCTGAGACACTTTTAGATCATCCCGAACTGATAGCCCAGGATGCGGAGCGTGAGCCGATAACCCACATGCTTCATTACAAGAACTCACTGGGTGGTGATCAGGGAAATACTGAACGGTTTATCATGACAGAGCTGGCGAACAGTACGGATACTACTGACCCCGTCTTTCAGGAACAGTGTCTGCTTGCCACCTTGTGGACCAAGAACATCAACCAGTTCTGGTATCATTTCAAGGAATATGCCCTAAGACATCCGCGAGGTCCTATTCCCCGCTATTATCAGGAAGCCGCCTACCTCTATGGTCGTAAGGAACGCAGACCGGAGGTGGAGGCGATGCCCTTTGATACCAGTGTCAAGGAATCTTTCCGGCGTTTTATGTCTGTGGCACCTAATTATTATAATGAGGATATGGAGGTGGTCCGTCAAGGATTATACCCCCTCTTCGGAGACACCTATTATTATGACTATTATGCCATGAAACAGTTGCCGGAGTATTAAATAAAGAAAGACAGAGAATGGAGAGATTAAGAGAATTAGCATATATCGGATGTTGTCTGATGATGATGGGCTGCGCGAGTCCTTCCGTACCAGAGGTATATACCGACTCCAGGGAACTGCCGAACATCTATCCCGACTATACCAACGTGACTGTTCCCATCAATATCGCACCGCTTACCTTCGAGTTTGACGGGGAGGCAGATGAGATGATAGCCCGTTATGCCGCAGGCGATGAGGAACTCGTCTTCGCTGACAAGGTACAACCGGAGATGGCTGACTGGCGTATGCTGACGGAGAAGGCGAGGGGTGGTGCCATCAAGGTGGATGTCTATACCCGTAAGGGTGACCAGTGGACACACTACAAACCGTTCAGTATCTTTGTGTCACCAGACAGCATAGACAGTTACCTGAGTTATCGTTTGATCTATCCGTCATTTGTCAATTACGAGTCGCTGACCATCAGTCAGCGTTGTCTGGAGAACTATGACGAGAGTGTCATCTATGACAATATGCTCTGCAGTCTTGAAAAAGGAGGACAGTGCATTAACTGTCATCACTACCAACAATATAACCCGGAGCGCATGCAGTTTCATGCCCGTCAGAACCTCGGCGGTACAGTCATCGCTTATGATGGACAGGTCAAGAAGGTGAACATGAGTAACGACTCCATTCTAACGGCGGGTGTCTATCCTGCGTGGCATCCTTGGCTGAAACTGATCGTCTATTCCACGAACATGACCGCCCAGAGTTTCCATACCGTACATCATAACAAGATAGAGGTATATGACTCACAGAGTGACCTGATAGCCTATGACATAGACAAAGGGGAGGTGACGAATCTGGAGAATGACACCACCGAGCTGGAGGTGTTCCCCGCATGGGCTCCCGACGGAAAGACCCTCTACTATTGCAGTGCCCACTTTGAGTGGAAAGACTCTACCTTGTCTGAGATTGATGAGATCATCAACCGTTCGCAGGAGATCAAGTATAATATCTATCGGAAGCGTTTCGATCCGGAGACGATGACCTTCGGTCCCCGTGAGCTTGTCTTCGCTGCCGACAGTCTCAACAAGAGTGCCACCCTGCCGCGTGTCTCACCCGATGGTCGCTATCTGATGTTCGCCCTTGCGGAGTATGGTGTTTTCCATATCTGGCATCATGACGCTGATCTGTGGTTGCTAGACCTCCAGACGGGTGATGTGAGAGCCGCAAAGGAGATCAACTCACCTGACACAGAGAGCTACCACTCCTGGTCGAGTAATGGCAAATGGGTCGTTTTCAGCAGTCGTCGTGACGACGGTACCTATACACGTCCTTTCTTCGCACATATCGACAAGGACGGACACGGTACCAAACCCTTTGAGTTGCCTAGTGCCGACCCGGATATGCATCGTCAGTTCATGAGATGCTATAATATTCCGGAGTTCATGCGAGGTCCCGTCACCATTAAGCCGCAGTCTTTCGCCGATATCATCAAGAGAGAGGGCGAGCCTGTGAGATATGTACGGACACTGACTCCTAAGAAGTAAACTGTTAATAATGAATACTCAATTACTTCCTATGAAAAATATATTAATGATCATGACGGTCTTGCTGTTGATGGCGTGTGGCAGCAAGAGAGGGGTGGGGATGGTTGGAGAAGATATCCAGAATGATTCTCTGGCACTGATACAGCCACAGTATGCCAAAGGCTTCTCCGTGAAATATTTGGAGAATGGCATCCGACTGGTGGATGTCGAGGATCCGCAGAAGGATGAGGACAAGATGCCGGTCAGTTATCATTTCGCCCTGGTGGAGAAGGGTGGTGATGCTGACATTCCTGAGGGATATACGAAGGTGGAGGTCCCTGTGGAGCGCACCATCGTGATGACGATGTTGCAACTCTCGAACTTCACGGCACTGGATGCCCATGAGGTGGTGAAGGGTATCACAGGAACCAAGAACCTGTTTAACAAAGATATCAAGAAACGGGTGAAGGATGGAAGTATCGTGAAGATCGGTATGGAGGGAAACTTCGATCCGGAGTTGATTCTTGCCGCTAACCCGGAGGTCATCTTTATCTCTCCCTTCAAGCGTGGCGGTTATGATGCGATCAAAGAGACGGGTATCACGTTGATTCCCCATCTGGGATATAAGGAACTGGATCCGTTAGGACAAGCGGAATGGGTGAAGTTCGTCGGACTGTTTATCGGAAAGGAGAAAGAGGCTAACGAACTCTTTGCAGGTATAGAGAAACGGTATCATGACTTGAAATCGAAGGTTGACAGTTCTAAGTTTAAAGAACTTCCTACCGTCTTCAGTGGGGAGATGCATGGTGGCAACTGGTATGCTGTGGGTGGAAAGAATTTCCTTGCCCGTCTGTTTCATGATGCTGGTGCCGACTATGTCATTAAGAATGAGGACACGGGAGGCTCGAATATCGAGTTTGAACAGATGTATGCTATGGCAGCGAATGCTGATTATTGGCGTATCCTGAACAGTTTCCCTGATACGTTCTCGTATGAGGCTCTGAAGGCTTCCGAACCTCGTAACGAACTCTTCAAGGCTTTCAAGGAGAAGAAGGTCATCTACTGTAATATGAAACAGACCGCTTATTACGAGTCGACACCGGTAGAGCCTGATGTGGTGTTGAAAGACCTCCTCGCTATCTTCCATCCGGAATTGGTGGAGAAGGACTATAAACCGAAATATTACCAGTTGCTGAAATGAGAAACCGTGTCTTCTCCAATATCGTCCTGCTGTTGTTGAGTATCCTCTTGTTGTTTGTGCTCAACCTGTTATTGGGTACTGTCAAGATACCTGTTTCAGACGTGGTGGCTACCCTGATGGGCAGTCAGGAGGTGTCGGAGATCCATCGTAACATCATCTGGAGCTCTCGTGTGCCACAGGCATTGACGGCAATGGTGGCTGGAGCGGGACTCGCTGTGAGTGGTTTACAGATGCAGACCGTTTTCCGCAACCCGTTGGCAGGTCCTTCTGTGTTGGGTATCTCCAATGGTGCTTCCCTGGGTGTCGCCTGTGTCGTGTTGATGTCTGGCTCTTTAGGTGGTGTCGCTCTGAGTCGGCTGGGATATATCGGTGATGTGGCGATGTCGGTGGCAGCCATTGTTGGTTCCCTTGCTGTTATGGCTCTCATCCTCTATGTGTCCCAGAAGGTAAAGGGTAATGTCACGCTGTTGATTATTGGTGTGATGATCGGTTACCTTGCTACGGCAGTCATCGGTGTGTTGAAGTTCTTCTCTGCTGAGGAGGATATCAAGGCGTATGTGGTATGGGGCTTAGGTTCTTTCTCCCGTGTCTCTGGCAACCAGATGGTACTCTTTGTCGTCCTGATGGCAATCCTGTTGCCGATGAGTATGTTGTTGGTAAAGACGATGAACCTGCTGTTGTTAGGTGACGGCTATGCCCGTAACTTAGGATTGAACATCCGTCGTGCCCGTATGCTGGTCATCCTCTGCTCTGGTGTGTTGGTTGCCATCGTCACAGCCTATTGCGGACCCATCATGTTCATAGGTCTTGCCGTACCACACCTCTGTCGTGCTATCTTCCGCAGCAGCGACCATCGTATCCTGATGCCCGGAACTTTGTTGGCTGGTGCCGCCTTGGCACTCCTCTGTAACCTCATAGCCCGTATGCCAGGCTTTGAGGGTGCCTTACCCGTCAATAGTGTGACGGCATTGGTAGGTGCCCCTGTTATAGCGAGTGTATTGTTCCGTCGTCGTCAATCAATAGAAGAGTAAGTGCTGTATGAGGCACTAACGGTTGACAGTGCTGCATACAATGTTGGAGGACGACACGACAGAAATCCTCTATCTTCTCTGGAGAGATTCTCTCCCATAGTTCTCTGGCAAGTGTCAGGTTGGTGAGGTCGATAGGACAACCCGCTTCTTCAAGCATAGATGCTATAAAGGTCTTGTCCATCACCGTCTTCTTGCTATGGGTATCCAAATTGCCGGCTGCTAACTTCACAGCCTTTCCTAACATCACCCCCAAAGTGACTTGTCGGAATCCTAGTTCATGAGCAATCTTCAGTGTCTCACCAATATAGTTGCCGTACTCCACAAATGCTTGTGAGGGCAGGGTAGGATAGTATGCTCTTACAAACCGCTCACTCTTCGCTCCGCTGTTGATGACGACACGATCGGAACCACTTGCCTTTGCCACCTCCATACACTTACGGATGCTTTGGATGAAAGCCTCTTCAGAGAAAGGTTCGACGATACCGCTGACCCCGATGATCGAGATTCCTCCCTCAATACCCAAACGGGGATTGAAGGTGCGATGAGCAATCTCCTTTCCACCTGGTACGGAAATGGTGACGGTTAATGATTCCTGGTTCCTGGTTAACGGTTCAATATTCTGGTGTATCATCTGACGGGGACCTTTATTGATAGCTGGTTCACCTGGGGGATAGTCAAAACCAGGGAGGGAAAAACGTCCCACACCTTCACCGCCTTCAAAGACAATTCCCCCCTCGTCTATAGGAGAGGGGTTGGGGGTGAGGCTCACTCTTACCTCAATACCATTTGTCACATCAGGGTCGTCACCTGCCTCCTTGATGCAATACGCATATCCATCGCCATAACCGACAGATACCATAATGGTCTCGCCATCAGGTAACAGTATAGGAACCTCAGCAGGAGTCTCGCCTTTTATCAGTCTTGTTGTCGCGGCGACAGCGGCAGCCGTCGCACAAGTCCCTGTCGTCAGTCCACTATGCAGGGGGAAGAAGTCGGGAAGGAGTTTCTCCACCGCCCGTCGAAGACCATGTGGTCCATTGACAATATGATAGATACTGGGTGTAGCAGGACGTTTCAATACGATGATACGCATTCCCTTTGCTTTTGCGACATCCACTTTCTCTTGGAAACCACCAGACAGTCCACTCTCTTTCAAGAGGACAGCCTCTGTCTCCACATCAATTACCGCACTATCTTCATAGAATAGCAATTGCTCGTCTGTCGCACCTTGTTCCTTGGCAAGACGGATAGAAGACTCACGAGGAAGAATACGATAATATACCTTTATGCCTTTAGCTTCCAGAGGTTTCAGTTTCGCAATCGACTGTACCCCAGTAGTGGCTAGTAGGGAATGAATATCCGTAGGAACTTGGGAATAGTCGTCAATCCATGTCAGATTGCTGTCCCTTTGTGGAAAGATACGTTCATAGCGGATAGCAGGAACTCGTAACTCCTTTGCCACTTCAGCAACCGTCTCGTGCAGTTGTCTGGCAAAAGGATGGGCGGCATCAACCAGCAATTGGATATCATGCTCCCTACAAAATGCAACCATCGCATGATGGTCTAAGGCTCCATGCAATCGAATACCATGATGCAGCGAGACATCCTGCTCACCAGTCTTGGTGCTATAATAATAAGTGGCACCTGCCTTTTCGAGTACCTCTGCAGTTCTGCGGCCTTCCGTTGTTCCTCCGAATACCAGTATCATGCAGGCAAATGGTCTTTGCTAAATCTGTAGCTTATGGGAATAATTCTTCTAAGAAAGCCGCGGCTTCCTTGTCTCCCTGTCTTGCTGCTTTCTCCAACAAAGACTTAGCCAGCTTCTCGTCTTTCTCGACTCCTATGCCGTCATAATAGCAGAGTCCTAACAGTTTCTGGGAATTGGCTAATCCCTGGTCTGCGGCTTTCTTCCACCAGATGAAAGCCTGCTGGTCGTTCTGTGGGACACCATTACCTTTGTAATAACAGAATCCTAAGTTGTTCTGGGCGTTAGCATATCCCTGTGCAGCCGCTTTCCGATACCATTCAACAGCTTGTTTGTAGTCCTGGACGACACCATCGCCATTAGAATAGAGGACGCCTAAATTATACTGGGCAGCGGGATAGCGTTGTTCTGCCGCCTTTCGGAACCAAGCGACGGCTTGCTTATAGTCTAAGTCGACACCCTCACCATTGTTATAGCAGAGTCCTAAGTTATATTGTGCCATCACCTGTCCTTGTTCCGCAGCTTTCTGATACCATGCGACAGCCTGTTGGAAATCCACTGCGACACCCATACCATTGTAATAACAACGTCCTAAGTTATATTGGGAGTTTTCCTGACCTTGCTCCGCGGCTTTGCGGTAATAAGCAACAGCCTGCTTGTAGTCCTGAGCGACACCTATACCGTTTTCGTAGCAGTAACCTAGGTTATGCTGTGCGTCAGCGACACCCTGTTGTGCCGCTTTGATCCACCAGCTGACGGCAAGTCTCTCGTCCTTCGCGACCTCCCTTCCTTTATAATAGCAAAATCCCAGGAGGTATTGGTCCTCGGCGTTTCCTTTCTCGGCAGAAGCCTTTATTTTCTGGAAGTCATTAGCATCTTGTGCATAGCACATCATCGGCAATATAGCCAGTAATATGAATAATAGCTTTTTCATAAGGTTTATTAATTGGTTTGATGGGACAAAGATACGAATTCTTTTGTGAAACAACAAATTATTACAACATATTTTGCAGTTGACGATGAGACAGCGTAATCATGCCTCACCCTGTCTGAAGAGGTGGGTGAAGTATTTCGAATAGAGCTCGGAGAGTCCTTGGCGATTGTCAATAGCCTCACCCACCACTATCATCGTGGTGAGTGTGAGGTGGTTGTCATGAATGATTTTCGCTAAGTCTTTGAGGACACCCCGGTATATCTTCTGGTCTTTCCATGTGAGGTGATAGCAGACAGCGACTGGTGTGTCCTCTGGGTATTCCATCAGTAACTCTCGTTGTACGTCATCCACGATGGAGGCACTGAGGAAGATACACATCGTCGACTGACTCTTGGCGAGTAGGTGCAGTTGTTCTTTCTCTGGCATCGGAGTACGTCCCTCACCACGTGTAAGGATGATGGTCTGTGTACGTTCCGGGATGGTAAACTGACTGCGTAGCTCTGCTGCTGCGGCAAGGAAGGAAGAGATACCAGGAGTGATATGATAGTCCATACCCTCACGGTCGAAGAACGCCATCTGCTCCTGAATAGCCCCGAAGATACAAGGATCGCCCGTATGCAGGCGGACGATGAAGTGTCCTTTGTCGTAATGCTCCTTCATCAACGCACACTGTTCCTCTAACGCCATATCAGCAGACGAGCGAACCACAGCACCGGGTTTATGGCAGTCTGTCAACTCACGAGGGACGAGACTGCCCGCATATAATATCAAGTCGGCACGCTCCAGCATTTTCCGTCCTCGTACACTGATCAAGTCTGGGTCACCAGGACCAGCCCCCACGATCTCGATATGTCCCTTCTTCTCCCTCAGATATTTGTAATCGATCGCTAATGCAGCTGTCCAGTTCCTTCCTTTCACCTTCGGGACGATGAGTTTTCCGTGGTTAGAACCGAGAATGGCTGCTGCCTCGCAGACACTGGGTGTCCCGACATGTTTCGCGACAGTATCGCTGGGGTTAGGAACTTCCACTTTCGCCAACTCCTCAGCAGTGTAGAACACCAGTTCCTCCCCTAAGTCATCCACTAGCATCGCACAGAACTCCTCATCCTCCTTCACGTCGATGGTACAGTATCGCTTATAACAGGGCAGCACCCCGATCTGACTCATGACATCGTCAATCTCATCATAGATCTCCTCATAGTCATCGGGATGATTGGCAAGTCCAAAACCTAAAGCAGCAATCATGGGCACGAAATGTAATTCGAGTATGCCACCAGGAGGGCAGAGGTTATATGGGGTCACCATAATCAACAGACTATATTTCTTAGGGTCTACCTCAGCAAGACTCTTGACGATGGTGACATGTGAGGGAAGTGTCTTCTCCAGATAGTCAGTACCCTCATCACAGATCTCCATCAACAAGGCTGTCGGCTTTTTGTTGACGAAGGCATAGATGCACTCGTTCATATCATCATCGCTCGCGATCGCCCAGTTGAAACGTTCTGCGAATGTGTCAAGCGCCCATAATCCGGCATTGTCGCTCTGGGTGGTGATGACAGGTCTCGCTCCTAATATGCCGGATACCTGTTGGGTGAGGTCATTGGCTCCTCCGATATGCCCGGACAATACAGAGACGGTATGTTGACCCGACGAGTCGACACAGACGATAGCAGGATCCTCATGCTTGTCCTGGATATAGGGTGCGATGGTACGCACACAGATACCCATGGCACCGATGAAGATAAAGGCATCAAACTTCTTCCATTGTCTGCCGATATCTGAGCGTCTAATAACTTGAGCGTGTAATTCTCTTCTGAGTAGGTCTGCTATATCCTGCCCGGCATCACTAATGGGTATAATGGCTATCTTCTGCATCTTAATATTGTTATAGGGTGATTGTCGTTGAATTGTATTCTGACAGGCGGGTCTTGTCGGAGTCCTAACGCCGCACATGCCTCGTCCCACAGTTGGTGACTGTCTGTGGTCACCTTGGGGGCAATGACGCTATTCATCACGATGACGCCATCAGGAGCAAGGATCGTCTGTACCTTTGCCATGATCTCCTTCAGTCGTCCTCCGTGTCCGCCGATGAAGACAGCGTCAGGAGACCCGTTCCCAACTCCTTTCTGTTGAGGGAGGGGAGATGTAAGGAAGTCTCCGATATGGATGTTGATCCCTGGAGTCCCGAAGCGACGGGCATTCTCCTGAATGATGGTCTCGCACTCCGGGCGTATCTCGAAAGCCTCTACCTGTAGGTGTGGGAATTGCAGTTTTGCTTCGATGCTGACACTCCCCGTACAGGCTCCTATGTCCCAAAGGATATGTCGCTTGGGCAGGTCGAGTGCCTGAAGTGTCAACAGACGAACGGGCATCTTCGTGATCATCTTCTCCCTGCCGTCAAGGAGGGTAAATGCTGCGTCTGGAATACCGAAAGTTTTAGTTGAGGGTTTTGCGTGTAGTGTATAGAGTATGAGACAGTTGGGTTGCTCGAACGATTGACGGACAACGTCTGTAAGGGGTAGGGTCGTCACCTTCTCTTTTTGGGGATTTCCAAGATGCTCACCAACACACATAATATAATCCTCATAGCAATAGTCCAGCATCCGTTGGGCGATAGCGGCAGGTGTGTGTTCCTTGTCGGTCAGGACACCGATCTTCCCAACTCTTTCTATGAGTGCCTTGTCGAACTCCTGCCAAGGACGACCTGTCAGGGATACAATACGCATATCATGGTAGGGTATCACCAGACGGTGAGCCAACAGCTGCAGGGAGTTGAAGGTAGGATAGACTATTATCTCAGCTCCAGGGAATTCACGTTTCAGGGTGTTTGCGAAACCGAAAAACAAAGGATCGCCTGAGGCGAAGACGATGAGAGTTGAGAGATGAGAGTTGAGAGATGAGAGTTGGTATTTTTTGAAGACAGTATCAAGGGGGACAGTGATGTCTATCCATTCAACCTCTTTTGGCAATAACGGAGCAACGATCTCATGATGACGCTTGCCACCAGAGAACACCTTCCCTTGCTTGATAATCTCCATCACCTCAGGAGGAAACCAAGGTTTCGGATGATCCGTGATACCTATGACAATAAATCTCAATTTTATAATTATTACATTTTATAATTGTTTAATTTTTACATTTTACAAGTCTCTCCCCGGTTTCAACAGTGCGGCATCATCAAAAGTCAGTACAGCATTGCAGAGCGTAGCGGCAAGATTACTACCACCCTTGCGTCCCTCAACGATGATCTTGGGGATATCCTTAAAAGGTTTCACCATGTGTTTAGACTCTTTCACATGGACGAAGCCGACAGGTGCCGCGATGATACCAGCAGGACGAGCCTTGCCTTTACGGATGAGGTCACAGAGCTCCATCAGTGCTGTGGGAGCATTACCAAAAGTGAAAAGAGCATCTGGATGTTCTTCTACGGCAAGACGGATACCTGCCTGTGTGCGTGTTATTCCATAAGAACTCGCCAATTCTGCTACACGAGGGTCGCTGAGATAACACTTTGCCTCAATACCCAGTCGTTGCAAGGCTCCTTTGCGGATACCGCTGGTTACCATCGTGACATCAGTGATGATGGTTCTCAGCGTACCGTCCTTTATCTTGTTATACAAGGTCTCTACGGCACCTGGATCCGTATAGAGGATATCCTCCATCTCAAAGTCGGCAGTAGTGTGGATCGCATGGAGCAAAGCCCATTGATGATCCAAAGGATAATCCTTCCTCAGCTCACCAGCGATGGTGCGGAAAGACTGTATCATGATAAGCTGTCCAGGTTTCTCCTGACTCCTGTCTCCTCTCTCCGGATTCCCGTAATATCCGCGTGGTGTGATGATCTTGCCGTCAGAGATATACGACTGTGAGTTACCTATCAGGATGACGGTAAACATGTCGATGTCCTCAGGATTGAACTGGGCGAGGGTAGTGACCTTCACTTCCTGTTCCTCACGACCAGCCTGACGGACATAGCCTACAGGGGTGTCTCCGGAATGTTCCTGGAGGAATAACTCTTGCAGGCGGTAGAGCTGCCAGTACCGTTCATGACTCTTGGGATTGTATACCGCCGTCACGAAGTCGGCAGTGGCAGCAGCCTTGATACGCCGCTCGATTGTTTCCCAAGGTGTCATCAGGTCACTCAGGGAGATGATGCACATATCATGTCCGATAGGGGCACCCAACAGGGAAGCGGCTTTCTGGAAAGCGGAGATTCCAGGTAAAGAACAGATCTCTATATCCGTCCCACGCTGCTTCCTCATTTCATAGATGAGTGGTGCCATGCCATAGATACCGGCATCACCGGAGGAGATGACGACGACCGTCTTGTCTTGCTCGGCGAGGTCGAAAGCTTGTTCGGCACGCTCACGTTCTTTCTTCATCCCCGTGTCGATACACTCGCAATGCTCCTTGATATAGGGTTCTATAAACTGGAAATAGTATTTATACCCGACAATGGCGTCTGCCTGTCGCACAGCCTCCAGTACAGCGGGTGTGATGTCTTCCTGACTGCCGGGACCGATGCCTGCAATGATAATCTTTCCCATAATGATGGCAAATATACAGAAAAAAACCGAGAAGTGGATATTTTTATTGCTTAAACTTTACTTTCAGTCCGACCACCAGCATACGACCGGGGGTATACAGGGCATATTTCCGATTGGTGGAGTCAATACGACGGTCTGCCTTGTCGAAGATATTGTCGATACCAATGCTGGGCTCGATGACAGCCCATTTGGCACAGTCGATGGTATGGGTGGTATGCAGGTTCCATACACCAAAGCCAGGGGCATCCTCATCATCTGGATAATACGTCTTCGACTGTAGTCTGCCGTTCAGGTTGATGTTCATACGGTATTTCCCCCATGTGTGGTGATAGTTGGCGGCAATAGTAGCTGCATGACGGATGCTCCGCTCTAAAGTCGTCCACTCCTCCTCACTCTTGGTACGGGCATAGGTATAGACATAGTTGGCAGAGAGGTTAAAGCCCTGGAAGAGATTAGCGGAGGCGTTTATCTGGAAACCTTTCACATCTCCCTCGTCACTGTTCTGGTAGAGGGAGTAGCGTTCCAGTTTGGCAGCCTGGTCCGTCGTCATCTCAGGGAACTCTGTTTGTAGCATCAGCAAGGAAACGTCATCCACATTGATGTTCTTGCGCACGACCATGTCCTTGATACGGTTCAGGTAGCCAGTCACACTGACAGCGATGATGTCTGTACGGTATTCCGCGTTCAGGGAGAGATAATGACTCTTCTCCGGAGAGAGGTCTTGGTTACCGAAGATGATCTGCGGTTTCCCGCGGTTGACAGAGAAATAATGATAATACAGCTCGTCCAGACCTGGTGCCCGGAAACCAGCGGAGTAGGTCGCGCGGAGACGGAAATTACCGGGTGCGTACATCAGGGTCACCTTAGGTGTCAGATGGTTCTTGAACGTCTCATGATGTGTCATACGTAACCCGAGTGTCGCCGTGAAGTCCTTGAGGAATCTCATCTCATGCTGGGCATACGCCGCGATGTTGTAGACATGTTGCTCGATATTCCCGGAAGATGCCGTGAGATAGTCTTTGTGCCAGTCTGCTCCGAAGATCGTGGTGGAATTCTTGTAGAGACCGAGGATCGCCTTTACCTGTCCTTCTATAGAGCGTTGCTTCTTCGACTGCACATAGTCACCGACAGTATAGTCCTTGGTGGCGACGTCATATTCCTTGCCATAGCGGAAACGGTCGACGGTGAAGTCTGCCTGTATGGAGTTCCTGTTATCGAACTTATAGATACCGCCGACATTCCAGCGGAAACCCTTATTGCGCATCTCATAGTCCGTACCGCCTGTGATGTCCTCACGGGTCTCCGGACGGTCCGTGATCTTATAGGAATAGTCCAAGCCGGCGTTCAAGGCAAGGTGCTGACTGGGTGTGTAGGTGAGTTTCTGACTGAAGATACTGGAACGGTATCCAGTGAAGTAGGGGGCTATCGTCTCCTGTGTCTCCGTATCAGAGCCCTTGATATACTCCAGGTTGTTGTTCTGATAGCTGTCAGCACGATGATGTGCGAAAGAGGTATAGGAACCGATCTTTCCCTTATAGATGTCCAGACCTACACTCTCCGTCAGGACTCCGTGACCACTGACTTTCGTGTCGTTGGTGACAGCAAGCTCTGAGGTGGTGGGCTGGTCTGTGATGATGTTGATGACACCGGCGATGGCATCACTGCCATAGAGGGAGGAGGCTGCTCCGTCAAGGACCTCTATCCGTTTCACCCTTGACATGTTGATACGGTTCAGGTCGACATTATTGGAGATGTCGCCAGACAGTTTCTGTCCGTTGATGAGAATGAGGATATACTTGTTTCCTAATCCGTTCAGACGCAGGAAGGTACCCATGGAGTTCGGTGCCATAGACACCTGGGGCATCATTCTCGTCAGGGCCTCGTCAAAGGTCGTGATACCCTGTTCACGGATTTCCTGGTTACTAAGGACATGAACAGGTGTCGCTGTGCTTTTCAGTCGCTGGTGATGACCAGATCCTGTCACGACGACAGGGTTCAGATTATAGGTGCGACTCGTCATCGACGAGTCTTTTCTCTCCATCTTATGGATCTGTGCCTGTGTCATCATGCAACAAGACAACAGACAGAGTATAACTATTGTTTTTATCTTTCTCATGAATTTTTTTGAAAGCGGGAGATGCTATCTCACGACAGCATCTCCCGTCATAAACTTATATAATAATACTTCAGTATGGTTATTAATCCTCAGGTGCCGTTGTCGGTGTGGACATCGCCTCGTCAGTACCTAACTTGTTGATGGCGTCCGACGTGTGCTTCTTCCAGAGGGCACGGACGGCACTACGCTCGGCAAGACCGGGGATATACTCGTCTCCTGTCTTGTAACTTCTCCAGCATGCCTCCTTGAAAATGGTCTCGTAGGCTTCAGTCTCGATGCCGGACTCATTAAACAGTGAATACCAGCTCTCGGGATCATCTGCGTCAGCCATGTCGTTATGGGCATGGTCACCGGCGATAGACATCAGGACGAAGAGCTGAGCCTTGGAAGAGGTGTTGGCAGTATAAGTGATTGTCTTGGTGACATCACCGACCTGATAGTGGAATGTACCACCGTTGATATGCTCCAGGACATCCTCTGCGTAGGTTTCATCCATATCCACCGTTCCTACGTAGTAGTGAGAGCTGATGGCACGGAGATAGGTCTCTAACTGCAGGTAGCGGATGTTACCACCATAGTAGTCGTAACCCTCGGGGTTACCATGTCCCATGAAGGCGACGATACCCTCAGCCACAGCAGCCTTGATGTCTGACTCGTTGTTCAAGGTGATGGCGAGTGTCTGGGCGTCGCTCTCCTCAGCCATCAGCGGAGTACCTACGACAACGTTCCTGTCGAGACTCTTCATATAGGCTTTCGTGAAGTCACCGTTGCGGTTGTTCATGAAGTCTTTCACATAGCTGTCACGGACGCGGCGGTATTCCTCACCAGGGATCACCTGCAGCGACTGGACGATAATCTGCTTGTAACCGGCAAGACCGATTGCTGTCAACCAGTGCTCTGGGTCGAAGTAGTCCTTGGGTGCTACATTCTCACCGGCACGTGCGTTATTGATACAGATAGCAGAAGAGAATGAGAGGTAGACATCCCAGCCGGGGAAACTGCTCTTATAGTCTGCGACCACTTTGTCGAAGGTGTCGTATGCCTGTTCCCAAGTAGAACCGAAGGCAACGAGTAAAATGACTTTGTCGCTTCTCTTCTGACTGTTAACGGTATTGTTGACAGTCTGTTGGTACTTGTCGTAGTTTGACCCTTTTTGCTCATTGTCATCACTACTGCTACATGCTGTGAATGTCATACCGGCGATAAGTGCCATCATGGCAATCATTAAGAATTTAATTTTCTTCATTGTCTCTTGAATTTAAATTAGACTTGTATTTATTAGTAAGTTTCTTTCCTTTGTTAAAGCGGATGACCAGCGAGGCATAGACCGTAGTGCCAGGGGTTGTCGTCCCCAGATGCAGTCCGTGGGGAGTGCGGTCCACATAGTTGAAGATATTGTCGATGCCTGCCTCCAGACGGTAGTTCTTCCCAAACTGATGAGAGGTGGAGAGCCGCCAGAGCTGGTATCCCTTGCCGTCTCCGTCAATCTGGTAATAGCGTTTGCTGGACATGCGTCCGTAGATACCGATGCCCAGATGGTAATAGCGTGAGAAGTCGTGGTTCCAGGTCACATAGACATTCGCTTTGTGATGTGCCATACCGTCGATAATGACCTCTTTCATCGTCTCGTCTTCCGAGTCATACTGATGTGCCTTGGTGTCCAGATAGCTATAGGAGCCGCCAGCCGTCCACTCCTTCGTCTGATAGCGGACGGTGACATCGACACCATAGGTCTTCGCGTCTTCCATATTCTGATACTGACGTACCCGGATGGGGTCGTACTGGGTGATCAACTCACCTGGAGCATCCTTGGTGGGGATGGTGACGAGGGTGATCATGTCGTTCACCTTGTTATAATAGGATGCGACGGTCATCGTCAGGTTTCCGATGGTGTATTCCGCACTCATACCGAAGTAGTTGGAGTGCTGTGCCTTCAGGTCTGTGTTACCGAGATACAGGTAGACTCCGTTCATGTTCTTGATATACTGATAGTGCAGCTCCTTGGTCGTAGGGGTCTTATACCCCTGGCTCCAGGTGGCGCGCAGCCGCAGGTCACCGAGTTTCAGCATCGCCGAGACCTTAGGGGTCAGACGGAACCCGAAACCCTCGTTTCTTGTCAGTCGCAGACCAGCGGTGATATGGAGCGGGTTCAGTAGTGCTAACTCATCCTGCACGTAGAGGGCCTCCGTGTTGTCTGTCGCCTTGCCGCTCGTGACTCGCATGGGTGCCTTCAACCAGTCGTAGCGATAGTCGAAACCAGCACTCAGCCGTTGTTCGTAGGGTAGGGTGAACACTCCTTTCAGGGAGACGTTCGTCAACCGGTGGTCGCTCTGCAACTCCTTGTCGCCGGGGAAATAGGGGAAGTAGTTGGTGAACCGTCCGTTCACATAACCGTCTGTCAACGTGGTGTCTGTATAGACATAGTTATACGCATGTTTCTTCCAGTCCACGTCGAGGGTGATGACATCCCTCGTCCCTCGGTCCTCCTTTTTCGACCCTCCTAAATACCATTTTCCGCCTGCCGATATCGACGCGTTGTCATATTGGAGGTCGTAGGTCTTCACATCCACACCGGGATGATGCCCACAGGGTCGGTAGATTCGTTTCCAGTAGATGCTGCCGTCGGCATATACCTCAATGTTCGGGGAGAACTGGTAGGTCAGGTGTTCTGACACTTGCCAGTTGGTGTGTCGGTTGACCGTTTTGTTACGGGAGTCCGTGATATGATACTCCGTCTGGGAGATAGCTTCCTCTGACGTGTTCTGCCATCCGTCGGAATGCTGCAACTGGAAGTTGGTGTAACTCGAGAACTTCCCATAGTTCAGGGCGAGTCCGTTATGCTGGCGGATATCCCCGTACGAGCCGAAACGGGTGGTGTTCTCCAACATCAGACCTTGTTCTTTGTGTTTCTTGGTGATGATGTTGATGACACCAGCGATGGCGTCCGACCCGTAGAGGGCTGAGGAGGCACCTTTCACGATCTCTATCTTCTCGATATTGTTAGGGTCAATCAGGGAGAGGTCGTTCTCTCCTCCGTTATCACCATGCAACCGTCTGCCGTTGATGAGGATGAGCACATACGAGTTACCCAGTCCGTTCATCTGCAGCCGGGAACTCATATCGCTCTCGCTGAAGTCAAAACTCGCCGTCAGTCCGGAAAGGATATCCTCGATACTCTTTCCCGCATATTGCTGGAGCTGTCGCTGACTGATCACCTCCGTCTGCACGGGTGCGTCTTTCAGGAGGTGCTGTGTACCAGTACCTGTCACCACGACTTCCTGTAAACTGTCAGCACGCCACACGTCTGTCTGTGCCCATGCACCAACAGCCAACAGCCAAAGGCAAAAAGCCAGTCCCTGTCTTAGTTTCATCATACGTCTTTGTTTTCCGCCTACGCATCTTCCTGTGCGGGCGTACATTTATAACATTATAGGCAGGTATTCTGACTCTCCTCAGTCTGCTTTACCTTCCCGGTCTCCCAGTGGCGTTATACAAGCAAACTCTTTAATGAGGATTACAGCTGCAGGTACAGTTCCGGACTCTCACCGGATTCCCTTACATCAGGCGGCATCAGCCACCAGATTGCCATTTCCGGGTGCGAAGGTACGAACTTTTTTCGATATTTGCAAATTATTCCACTATTTTTTGTGGTTATGACCACCTCTGAACCCTGAATCTTGAACCTAAAGAGCATCAGATGGTGGAAGGAGAGTTGTTTTAGAAAGACAAACCTCATACCTAATTTAGGTATGAGGTTTGTCTTTTCCTGATTTCAATTCCTCTTCTCGAATCCAAGCGGCTACGCTCTTGTGCAAGCGCTGCTTGAAGGCGCTGCTGAAGGTGCTGTAACTGTGGTAGCCACTCTTCTGTGCCAGCTGTTGGGCGACGATGGGCTTCTGTGCTGCGGCAAGCTCGCGATAGCGGGCTATGAAGTGACGGATGCGAAGGTCGTGGATGTATTCATAGTAGCTTGTGTTCTGACTAGCGAAATACTGGCTGAGATAGTAGCGGTTCACACCGACGGCAGCCGAAAGTTGTGACAACGTCAGGTCTGTCTGCAGGTAGAGTTGTGTGTCCTCACAGTGCTTCGTCAACAATTGTCCGATATGGGAAACCTCGCCCTTGGGAGAAGGATTCTTACTAAGGCAAGCATCTCCTTGGGCGGAGCAGGGGTTGAGGCTGTCGGTGCTCAGGTCTTTCAATGTCTCCACACGCCACAGCAAGAGACCCGCCAGCGGGAATCCGATGAGATGGGCGATGGTGCACATCACGTAGTTGTCGGTATATTCATAACTCATGAGCAGTAGCATGAGACCGATGAGCAGTGTAAGACTGAGCCACACCTCCTTGTGCTCCAGGTCGGCGTAGTTATCACGCAGCCACCGCCCATATTGTCTTACTGCCACCACCATATATAAAATAAATGCCACGGCGAGGACTAGCCCATAGATCTTGTTCGGTGTCGTGAGGTCGACAGATGGCAGGAAGACCTGCAGTACTGAGAGCATCGCACAGGGTGTTATGACGACAACAATGGGCAAAAGAGGTCGCTGTCGGTCCTGTAACATAGTCAACAATGTGCCGACGAAGACGGGAGGCAATGCCATGCAGTCGATAGCGACAAGCAGTCCGTAGATTACCGAACGGGTGTCGTTCGAGTAGGTGTAGAACAGTATCCACCAGATGTGTGCCACTGCCATGATGCCGAATAAAGCCGCAGCCCAGCGACGTAGTCGTGCGGGCGGTGTGATGTCGGGTGCAATAGCCTTGCCCCGACACAGCAACAGGTAGAGGAACAAGACCACTGCTACGGCAGTTCCTGCACCGTAGAGCAGGAGATACAGTATCGACAATGGAGTTATCTGTTCGGGCATATTGTTATATTATTGTTCCTTTGGTATGCAAAAATACTACTTTTTTACAGAAATCTGTCGACTTTTTCAAATAAAGTTTTGTTTTTTTGCCATTCATCAACGGTTTCCGATGTTGAAAATGCGTTAATTGAGGTTGAAATTACGTTAATTGACAAATCTGTAAAGCCGGTCAACTCTCAGTTAATGCAAAAAAAGTCTCAGTTAATGCAAAATCCTCGCTTGCGGCGATTTTGACCTTGCTAGTCTTGTTTTTTTTGACTACCTTTGGAACTAAAATTATATATATACGATTACTAAATGATAATTATGAAAAAGAGTTTAATTGCTGAAAATGCTACGGAGTTCGACTTTATTGAGCCATCCACCTCATGGAAATTCAAGGACATCAAGTGTAAATAAAAAAGGAATTTTTGCAGATGAAGAAAAAATATAATTTGAGACCATGCATGACTGTCGTCAAGATGAGGAATCATCAACTTCTGGCAGGAAGTCCTGATCCCCCCGTAGAGGGCGAGGGCTCTGACTATGAATGGGGAGATTAAGAATTAGAAAACTTAAGTTAAGACAAAAGACGATGAAGAAACAAATCCTATATGTTACTACGATGCTGCTCTTTGCAGGTTGTTCCTCAGACGTTGCTACCGGTCCTTCTGAGACCGATGTGTGTCAAGGCGTATATGGTTATATGCCAAGTTATGAATTTGGCGACCAGTCTGACGGCGCACTGATGCGTGTCACGCTGACTGCCGGCGACAATGGGCTGTCATTTGCCTGGAATGCGTGTGATGAAATTTGTATTGTCGGCTCGTTCAATGACGATCTGCAGAGCACGACGCACAAAGCCGCGAGCAGTACCTCCTCGGGCAGTCTGCAGACTGGTTTCAACGGCGGTGCCTTTACCCTCAATCCCAGTGCTGTCTATTATTCCTACTATCCCTACAACAGCTCTACTGACGGAAAGACTAACCGACAGATTTTATTAAAGACCCAGACGCAGACGGGCAACAACAGCACGGCACACCTGGGCGCCAAGAACTATATGGTGGCTCCGAAGGTGACCACCGATGCCGAAGCGTCGTGCCTGTTCCATTTTACCAATGTGCTCAGCCCCTGCCGCTTCACGCTCACGTTGCCAGCTTCAGCCAATGGCAAGACCGTCAGCGACCTGACCGTGACGCGCTATGCTGACAACAACCTTTATTTTCCCACCAAAATCACGGAGTATTTCTCCGGGTTGAATTCCGAGGATAGCGAAAACAAAAAGGCTACGGGTATGACCTATAACGAGGGTATCGATGCGAACTTCAAGCAATGCAAGCAGTCGCTGTCCTTTACTGATTGCACCATCGATGACGAACACACCCTCGTGGCTTGGATGATGCTCTTCCCCAAGAACCACTCCACGGGTCGCTACCATGTCACTGTGAAGTGCAGTGACGGCACCGTCTATGCCGGCACCGTGGCTGGCAAGAATCTGGTCGGTGGCAAGGCCTACCGCTTCAATGCCACATTAGGTGAACAGGTTGAAATGACAACAGGCGTGTCCTGGGCTGTTCGCAACGAGGGTGCCACATTGCCTTACGATCAAACATCAGAGGTAACATACGCCAGTCTGTCGGATGCCATCAAGGCTGCCTTGCCCACGGAGGAAGAGGCGCAGGCACTCCTTGACAACAGTGATATCCTCACTGGTCAAGGCTACAACAACAGTGGTACGTTGGTAAGTGGTGTCTATTTCCGCGCCAAGAGCGGAGTCAGTTCCAACCCTGCCGGCAATATCATCTTCCTGCCGTTTACGACCAATGAATCAGGTGGATATTATTGGCTCAGTGGTGGAACGAAAATTCTACATATAGGTACCGACGGCACAGCCAGCATCACTACTGGCTCTTCCGCCGCTGTCCGCACCGTGACCCGATAGCATTCATTGATAACTATTAATTGACAATATGAAACACTTTAAAATTTTTCTAACTGTCGTTTTCGTCATGACATCGGTCGTGACGATGGCTATGGACTACCCTGATTTGGTGTTAGAACATAGAAGGACCACCAATGAACCGTATCAGCAATTCTCCTTGAGGCTTGATGCGCTGTATGGTATTGACAACTATCTGACAGAACACAAATTCTATTTAGGTCAGAGGTCAGGCTATGATATTCTCGGTGCGTCGTCTTTTGAATATGCAGGTTTCAATAATCGTCGGGACGATGACTTCACCGGCTCATACGGAATGAATGACATTATTTTCGAGGATGAACATTATGTGGTTGTGCTCACGAAGATTGAAGGCTTTGACAACCAGACTGCCACCGTGTGGGTGTATAAGCGTGAGGATCCGTTGGAAGACTTTTCCGTCAAGTTTGAATGCTCTTGGAAAAGTAATAACGCTAGTGAGAGTTGGTATACAAAGTATTTGGACTTTTACGCTACGGCTGACGAAAAAAAGAAGTTGAACGAGATGCAGCTTATTCAAAAAGAGAGTAGGGTGTATTTCGTGTCACCCGAGACCATGGTCATCGATGCCCATTTCGGGACCTCTACCAAAGAACGCTATTTTGATGTGTCTGGACAACCTCAGGATGCTGCAAAAAACACGTTCAACGGCAAATCGCCCAAGCAACCGTCAGGCAAGTATGCAGTCAAGGTGAATAAGAACGTGGGATTGTATGCTATTTCCCATCCCTACAAGGTCTCTCTGACAGAGCACATGTCCTTGCACGAATATTGTACGCAGACTTTTCCTTCCAAAATGTTCACGTCCAAGATTTATGCGCAGCCCGCTGACCTGAACTGTGCGCCAGACCAGTATGCCAAGAGCGTTACGCTGACCTGGAAGATGGCTGATCCCAAGATCTATGACTCTAATGATGCCGCCTACGCAGGAAAATGGTATGTCTATCGCCGCAGGAAGGGCGAGGGTGACAGTTCGTGGACCCTGCTGAAATCGGTATCCATCAAAGATGCGGATGACGTGTTCAAATATGAGGATAAGGATGCCCAACAGCTTGAGTTCAATACGCCCTACGAATACAACGTGTGTTTCTACCCCAACTATTGGTTGGAGAGCCGTGGCCATGGAGGCACTGTGGACCCCGAGAAACAAGCCCCGATGGCGGAGTTCAGTAAGACCGCGGAAACTCAGATAGCAACTATTTCGCCACTGATTGGCAATCCGGAGGCAGAGCCGTTAGAAGACAGAATCAAGGTGACGTGGAATCACCACTATGTCCCCAAGAGGACCTTCAACGGCACCTTCCCCACGTTTACCATACAGTATCAGAAGACCAACAGCTCTGAGTGGGTGGAACTTGCCAAACTGAAGATTTCGGATCTGGAGCAGGAATCCAAGGTTGACGGCAGCTTAACGGAAACGTATGTCCACTCAGAGGGTATCGAAGCCTCGTGCATCGGCTACAAGTACCGCATCGTGTTCGACCGTGGCGACAATGTTTCTCCTTTCATGAGCACGTCCACCGTCTCGCCCACCAGAATCAGTAGCGGAACCACCGTCACCTCCCTGGTGACCAGCAAGGGCATCGATAAGAATGGGTGTAACCTCACGTGGAAAGCCCATCAGGTGAGCTCTACTCCCACCACGTTCCGTGTGTCGCGGCGCGAGGTGCGCGAAACGGAGTTCTATACCATCTATACAGTCCAGGGCACCGGTTCCACTTATTCTTACTATGACCAGGGCTGTGAACCAGGCATATATTATGAATATCGCGTGGAGGCCTTTACCGATTGCGAAGGACAGCTGACCTGCAACAACTACAAGTTGGCTATCGGCTTTGCACAGAACTATGGTACCATCAGCGGACAGGTGCTCTATGGTTCGGGCGACGCTGTGGATAGCGTGCGTGTGACGCTGACGCCCAACTCTAGCACAGAGGATGCTCATCCGTTCTTCTATGCCACACAATTCACGGATCAGAGCTATGGCATACAGGTTCCCTTTGATGATGAGAACGGTCTCAGGGAGAATGCGCTTGAGGGTGACTATACTATTGGAATGTGGGTAAAGACAAATAGTGAAAGATGCCATCTTTTCAACATTGTCGCTGAAAATGGATGGGATGTGAAACTCTTTAAAGACAATAACGGCCTGACCTATCTTTTGCACGATACCTTTACCATTACCAAACTTAAGAAACATCCAAAAGCCAACAGCTGGAACTATGTATTCCTAAAGTGTAAAAGAAGAGGCACTGAAGGCGATTTTTATGGAGACTATACCTTAGGCTTTATAGACGAAGAAGGAAAACTTTATGAGAACACGGTCGTCAGCGGACCTGTTGCCAAAAGCAAGCCAAAGGTAATGGTGGTAGGCATGCAAAAGGTAGATGAGAGCTTAGGGATCAAAGACCCTTATAATTATATGACGCCAGACTCTACACTGCTGATTGATGAGTTCCGCGTCTATAGCCGTGCACTGAGCGACAACGAAATCCTTCGCAGTTACGACCGCATGCTGTCGGGCGACGAGCAGGGTCTTTCCCTCTACTGGTCTATGAACGAAGGCTATCAGACGGGATATGTCTATGACCGTTCGAGAACCAACAGCGTACCCAACAAATCTCATGGAAAGGTTGTGAGCGGCGTGGCATACACCGAGGATTCACCTAACCAGACTGACCAGGTTTCGACTTACGGACTGACCGACGAGAATGGCTCGTATGTCATCACGGGCATTCCCTATTCCGGCAATGGCATCAACTACACCATCACACCGTCGAAAGGCGTCCACGAGTTCAACAGCTCGAAGCAGACGCGCTACATCAGCAACCATTCATTGGTATATAGCGGTGTGAACTTCACCGACGTCAGCTACTTCCCCGTGCATGGCACCGTGCGCTATGCCGGCACCACCATTCCAGTGGATAGCTGCACCTTCGAAGTCGATGGTACGCCGTGCACAGCAGAAGGCACTCCTATCATGACCGATGCGGAAGGTAAATTCACCATCAGCGTGCCCATTGGTGATCACTACATCACCATAAAGCGCAACAACCACGTCTTTGTCGATAAGGGTCGCTACCCCGCCAATGGCAAGCACACCTTCAAGGCAGAGACCTACAACCTGGACTTCGAGGACGCTACGCTGGTGAACTTTGCAGGGCGTATCGTGGGCGGTTACAAGGATCAGAATAAGCCGCTGGGCTTCGAACAATCAATGAACAACATCGGACGTGTGACGATGACGCTGACTCCCACCGACGACCGTTACTATGTGAATGCGAAGAAGACCATCGACGGCACCACCTTCACCTACGACTTCAACGACGAACGGGTGGACGTTGCCTGCAACAGCAACAACAACATTGAGAGTCATTCGTATCGCGGATTCGGTTCGGTGGAGGAGTGTAAGAAGATCTACATTGAGACCGATGCCGAAACGGGTGAATTCTCAGCTATGTTGCCTCCTATCAACTATCAGATGAGTGCCCAGAAACTGGTGGCAAACAGCGACATCGTGGTAGGCGAAAGTCGCACCATCGACCTGAGTAAGTTCCATCTGGCTTCTGCCGACACGCTGTTTAGCGAAACCAAGACGACGGATCCTGCTACTGGCAAGGTAACCGTTACGAAGAAGGCAGAGAATGTTTATGAATATCAGAAGAAGTATATTGCCGACTACCATACGACGCCCGTGTTCAAGGTGAACGATGGAGAGCCTTTTGGTGAAAAGAAGTACAAGGGTCGTGACGAGGACGGCGTATATGAAGTCGATGGACTCTACACCAAAAACGGCAATACTATCAGCTATAAGCTGGGCTATCCTGTGTTTGTGACGGAAAATGACTACGACTTCGAAATCGAGGCTTACGAAAGCTATATGAATGCTGACAACCCGAAAGCAGAAGAGGACAATCAACCACTGTCTGGATGCTTTGTGCAGATCAGCAATGCGCTGTCATCTTCCACCTCAATGGTGATGGTGCCACAGACTCTTCCTGACGGCACCAAGTTTGAGGAAGGTACACCCGTTGGTGAGGAAATCAATGGTGTGCAGTTGGACAGCTTGGGCCAGGCCACCTACCAATGGGTCGCCGGTTTGCCCAATACCAACGCCAAGACGAACCACGCACTGAGCATTACGATGAAACTCTTCGTCAGCGGTAAGCAGTATGACTGGGTTCCTGACGACAATTCGGGCATCCAGTGGCGTGCCGACGGTACCAACACGGGACCAGGCATGAAGGGTGTCAACGTGGGTGCCATCAACATGGGCAATAACTTTGTGACCCTTGCCGCAGACCAAGTGATGATGGTGCTGCGCGACCCGCCAGGAGCGAAATCAAGTGCTACATGGAAGAAGGGCTCTACCCTGACAGTCAAGAATTCCAGACTGGATGGTCACGGTGCACATACGAAAGACGTCGTAGCAAAAGCGTGGGGTAAGGGTCATCAGCAGGTGAATTTAGCCACAGGTGCTATAGAAGTTGCGAATTACAAACACACATTTCATGGTGGTCTTGATGTCACTGGTGGAAAATACTGGGAAGACATCAATACCGAGACATTTACCACGACACAGGACATCTCTACCTCGAGTGGTACTGAATATGTGGGCAGCTGGGGCGACCTCTATGTCGGCAAGAGCCGCAACCGCATCTTTGGCGATGCCCGTCAGGTGTATATCCCGAGGAGCGCGTCGAAAATCGATGTCCGTAACGTCACGGGTGTCCAAGACTCGGTGAAAACCATCTTCATCTACTCACAGTTGGAAATCCTCAGAAATATCATCCCCAACTATAAGGCGCAGATTAAGAAACTGCTGAAGGACACCTACGGACAGCCTCGCAAGTCGCGGTCGGAAATCACTACAGTACACTACTACAGCAACCTGCCTGAGGACCACCCGAACTACGGACGCAGCAATTTCGACCCTGTCTTTGGCAGTGCTGCCGGTGTCAATGATAATAAGGAGGGACCGAGCTATGCCTTTGTGGCTCCTGAGGGCAAGAACAGTCAGGACACCATCCAGTTCATGTTCGAACAGATTAAGGCGTGGGAAAACATCATCAAGCGCAATGAGCAGGAGAAGGTCATGATGTACGAGGACCGCAACTCGTCGGATGTGGCTTCTGAGAATATCTCGTTTGACGGCGGTGCTTCCGTCACACGCTCCTATACCTCGTCAACAGACAGCACAAGTGTCACTAAATGGGACTGCGAGGAGCATGTCATTGTAGAATGGAACAGTGGCACAATATGGAACGGTGCAGGCGTTATCTTTGAGACGGCTAACAACACCATTCACAAGCAAGCGGAGAATGAAACCACCTCGAACCAGGCAACGCAGACCTTCAGCTTTACACTGGGCGATAATCCCTATTGTGACCATTCGGTAGATGTGTATTCCAAGAAATCGGAGGACCAGAAGAAGCAGTTTGCCACGACATACTATGGCTGGGGTCCCATCTTCCGCACACGAGCCGGACACACCTATGGACCTTACGAGGACGGAGACTCTACGCTCTACTTTAGCAAAGGCGAGGAAATCATGGCGAAGACCATCCAGATGGAGGTGCCGCAGCTGATTATCAACGAGCCTGTACAGAGTAATGTGCCTAATGGTGGTTCCGCCTTCTTCAAGGTGAAGCTCAGCAATCAGTCCTATGCACAGTCGGATCACTACTTCAGACTGGGCTTCAAGCCTGATACGAACCCGAAGGGTGCCGTGCTGACGGTGGACGGAATGCCGCTGCTGGAAGGCTTGAAACTATACCTACCTTATAATAAGACGATAGAGAAGACCATCGAACTGAAGCAAGGCGACGGTGGCACTTTAGACTATAACGACATCAAGCTGTATCTGCGCTCCACGACTCAGGACGATGCCACCAGCCACTGGCCGGTCATCGAGTCGGTAGTGCCCATCAGTGCCCACTTCGTGCCTGTGTCAACAGATGTGTCCCTCCATATTGATCACCAGGTGGTGAACACGGCGACGGGTACGACGGTGAACTTCCAGGTGAGCGACTTCGACATCAATCATACCGGACTGAAGGCATTGCGCCTGCAGTACCGCTACAACAAGAACGACTGGGCGATATTGAAGGAGTGGGTAACCGGTGAGCCCCTGCCCGGACAGGAGAGTCTGGTAGATGCCGTACAAGCTGGTGGTGGCATCCTCAAGGTGCCTTTCGACATGAAGCAGTATGTGGACGGCAACTACACCTTCCGCGTGCTGTCTGCCACGAGCCACGGCAATGAAGAAGAGGTGACGAAGACATCGGAAGAGATAGAAGTCATCAAGGATACGCACCGGCCGACGTTGATAGTCCTGCCCATGCCTTCTGACGGCGTGCTGGATAGGGCCAGCATCATCAGCGCTGAGTTCAACGAGGATATTATTGGCGATAAGGTGACCCAGGACAACAACATCGAGGTCAAGGGTACGCTGATTGAAAACAGCAAGAATGTCTATCAGGTTGGTCTGATAGGGCAGAACATCGCTGAAAACCAGTCCATGACAAAGAACAAGATAGACCTGCGTAACCAGTCGTTCACGGCGGAATTCTGGGCAAAGAACGCTAACGGCTATCTGTTGACGTTTGGCACCAACGAAACGCTGACGGCGTTGGGCGTCAATGGGAAGCAACCCTATATGGTCATTGCCAATGGCGGTGCCGTCGATGAGCAGGGCAAAGCCGTCGAACCGTTTGAAATAGCAGCCAGTGAGTCGCTGACATTCAAGGATGACGAATGGGTGTTCTGGCAGCTGTCTTACAAGGCAAAGGACCCACAGGTGGAAACCAGTAAGAACACACTCTCGCTGACGGCCTATTATGGAGACCAGACGAAGAAGGTGTTCAACGAAACGGCAGTGCCCGACATCCTGAGCAATGGAAAGATGACGGTTGGCAGTTTATCTACTACCGAGTTTGCCGACCTGGCACTGTGGAACTATGTACGTGGCGAAGGTCAGGTGCAGCAGGGTATGAAGCGTAAGAGCGGACTGGAGAGTGGTCTGTGGCACTACTGGAAGATGGAAGAGGGCCACGGCGAGACGGCAGAGGATGTCGTGGGTGGTAACCATATCGAAGTGCCCGCCAACGGCTGGTTCATCGATAACGTCAACTACAGTGCCCACCTCACCGCTGACAAGCATCTTGCCATCCCGATGAACGACATCAACATGGACGATGCGGACAGCTATGCACTGGAGTTCTGGTACAAGAGAGATACCCAGCTTACGGAAAAGACCGACCAGCAGATTCTGAATACCAGCAACAACGGTATCACCATGAGTGCGAAAGCCAATGGCCATATCGCTCTGAAAACCGTCATGAACGACGAAGAGCGGACCTATGAGTCGGTAGGAGCCTTTGACGACGAGTGGCACCACGTGCTGCTGAACGTGCAGCGCGGCATCTCTGCCATGGTCTATGTAGACGGCACCAGCCAGATGGCCCTGCAGGAAAAGACGATACCCGGACTTGCCTGCGACAGCCTGTACTTTGGCGACGGTCTGACGGGCGATGTCGACGAGGTACGCATTTGGAGCGGCCTGTACAGCAACCAGGTGCTGACCGATGAGCGCTACAATATGATAGACACCGCTTCTGTCAAGGGACTGGTGCGCTACTATCCGTTCGAATCATCCTCACTCGACGAGGGCAACCAGGTAGTCACATCCTTCTCACCGCATAACGCTATTGAGAAGAGTGACGTCACCATCCATGACCTGAAGGGCAGACTGGTGAAGGCTTCGACGATGCCTCCGCTGAAGGTTGCACCGACACGCAGTAACCTGTTCTATACGTTTACGGCTTCTGACCGCAAGATAACGATTACCATCGACGAGGGAGTGCTGAACAAACTGGAGGGCACCACGATCAACATCTCGCTGAAGAATGTGCCTGACATCAACGGCAACAGTTCGAAACGTATCTCGTGGAATGCATACGTGCGCAAGAATCCGTTACGATGGGGTGAGCTCCAGAAGATTGATATTACAACGGAAGAAGGCACGGAGAAGACCTTCACCAGAGATATCGTCAACCTGAGTGCTGCCAATGTGAACTGGACGCTGAACATGCCTTCGTGGCTGTCAGCATCACCTTCCAGCGGCACCATCAATCCTAACAGCGCTGTCGCCATCGAGTTCACCGTCAGTGCCGACGTTCCGGTAGGTAAGCTGTCGGAGAACATCGGTCTGACAAATGTAGCCAACAATATGACGGAACGCTGCGCCATCGACCTGACTGTATTGGGTAACACACCAGGATGGAGTGTCGATAAGAGCGACAAGGAATTCAGTATTCCGATGACGGCATGTCTGGTTGTGAACAATGCTTACAGCGAGGACGAGTCCGACGTGGTGGCAGCCTTCATAGAGGATGTCTGTGTGGGTGTCAGCAATGTGCAGTACAACAGCCGCCGCAACAGCAACTTCGTCAACATGACCCTCTATGGCGGACAAGACCAGTTGGGCAAGAGCATCACGTTCAAGGCATGGGATGCAAACCACAACGTGACCTACTCACCGCTGGAGCGCAAGAATGGCGGAAAGATGATATTCACCGCCAACGCCACTCCTTTCGGCAGTTACGACAATCCGGAGGTGCTCGTTGCCGGTTCGATGGTGGAGCAGACACTGGATCTGAAGGAAGGCTGGAACTGGGTGAGCTTCTATGTCAACAGCAAAGGTCAGAGCCTGAATGACGCCCTGCGGTTTGCCGATGGCAAGATAAGTACTGTCAAGACACAGATACATGGTGCGGAATGGAATCCGAACCTCGACGACAGCGGTGTGCCTTACGGCTTCATGGGACGTGACCTGGAAGACCTGAACGAGAATTCGATGTATGCCATCAAGGCGCTGGAGGATGTCAGCGTCACGATATCGGGCACATTGCTCACAGGTGCTGAGGCTATGCAGACCGTCAAGAAGGGATGGACCTGGATCCGCAATCCGTACTTTAAGAACCAGTCGGTCACCTCTGCCTTCTCAGGCTTCACTCCTACTGGTGACGACGTACTGCAGACACGCGATGCCTATGCGCAGTGGACGGAAACCTATCATCGTTGGGAAGGTCTGATGACCAACTTCATGCCCGGAACGGGATATAAGTACTATTCGGGCAGCAGTGAGTCGAAACCCTTGTTTGACGACATCACCCTACAGAACACCCTGAGAGCCAGGAGAGTGGGTGATGACGGAGAGCAGTCGTCGGGCGACAACTACGGTTATGCCGACAATATGCTTGTCATCGCCAAGCTCGTGCTAACCGATGCTGTGGATGTTGACATGGACCAGGTGGCAGTTACTGCGACGAACAACAGTCAGGAAACATTCACAACACTTCCCGACCGTGGATTCTATGTGATGACAGTAGCGGGAGAGGACAACGCGACATTCACTTTCGATGCTTTGGTGAACGGGACACATCGCCAGCTGTACGCATTCGTCTACACAGACGATGGTCAACAGGAGGATTGTTCTATTACCTTCGAACCGGATGCTGTGACAGGATCATTCACTTCGCCCATCATACTTACGGACAATAAGGATTTAACGGGCATCAAGAAACTGGACACCGACCAGAACGGCGACTATGAGGTATATACCATACAGGGTTACCTCTTGTTCAAAGGCAAGAACAATGCTGAGCAGTTCAAGAAACTGGCTCCTGGTGTCTACATTGTCAACGGCTCTAAGTACGTAAAGAAGTCTAATTAACAAACAACACAATAAGACTTTAAGGTTAATAAGAAAGCCCGGGCATATTCGCCTGGGCTTTCTTATGTCACTTACCCGTCCCATGACATATCTAATTATTCCACTCTTAACCCTTAACCTTGAACCCTTGAATCTTGAACCCTGTACCCTGAACCCTTCCAGTATCTGTTATAGGGGTATAACAGCTCTTAGTATCAGTCATACTAGGCTTTAGCACAAGTGATGGCAGATACTGGAGTGGGGGATAGAAGGCATCGGAATCAATAACCCCATTTTTATGCGTGACAGTGACAGTTGTGACAGTAAGTTTTGGTTGAATTTTTAACAGTTTAACAGTTAACAGTTAGCGAAAAGAAAAAATCAATCACAAATCACAGATCACAGTTACTTGTTTTGAGATTGACCGAAGAGGATTTTTTTCAGTTTTCAGCAAGCGGGACAGGAAACAGAGTGGAAACGGAAACGGAAACAGTTAGCTTAAAGTGAAAAAATACTGGTACTAAATTTATTATATATATATAATATATATATTATATATATATAATAATATATACATAATAATAAATCTGACTTCATTGAAAAATCAATTTTGACCTAACTGTTTCTGTTTCCGTTTCCGTTTCAATAACTGTGATTTGTGATTTGTGACTGCCATGATCCATACGGAATAAGTTGACTCCGCACCCTGGGAATCGTTGACGAGTACCCCTAAGTTGGTTGACTCTTTTCCTAGGAACGTTGACTTTCACTAACTGTCATCTGTCACACTGTCACGCTTTAACCCTGCCATCGGTTAAGTATTTTGTATAATACCAACTGTTAACTGTTAAACTGTTAAATCACAGTTTGCGATTTCAGATTTCAGTAAGCGAACGAACGAACAGCGAACAGTTTACTAAAGTAGAAATATAACTAAAAGTTTATATATTATATTATTATATATATATTATATATAATATATATATAATATATATATAATAAAATTAGTGGTCAACATTTTTTGGCAAATGGAATAACTGTTCAACTGTTCGTTCGTTCATCCGTCATTTGTCATAGCATTCAACGTTTTGACTTACTGAAAACTGAAATCTGAAATCAATCATTGAAAACCGAATCAGAAAATCGGAACTGTTATTTGTTAACTGTTATGCAAACTTTAATCTGTGCACAATGATACATTTTCAGAATTATATAATATTATAATATTATATAATTTATATATTGTACAGACAGTGTCTTGCCCCTATCCTCCCACTAAAAATACCGCAAACCTCGATAAATAAAGGGCGCAAGACTAGTTGGAGGTTAGGGGTTTGGCTCACACAGGGACAGTCCCCTTGTGAGTACTGCCTGAAGATGCCTCCCAGCAACTGCTCGAACTCGGGGTTGTTCAGCACGTAGCGGTTGAAGTAGGAATGGTCAATCTTCAATGTACTGCATGATGAGGTCGGCCATCTGCTCCTCAGTTTTGCCGTCGGCAGAGATGACGAGCTGGTAGTTGCGGGTGTCGTAGCGCGAGGTGCCGGTGTACTTCTTCACGTAGTTCTCGCGCATCTTGTCCACCTGGTCGATGATCTTGCGGGCCTCCTCAGGCGTGATGCCCTGCTTGCGGACCACGCGCTCCATGCGGTGCTCCATCGAGGCCTGGATGAGGACGCTCAGGTGGTTGGGATGCAGGCGGAACACGTGGAAGCCGCTGCGGCCGGCCACCACGCACGACTCCCCGGCGGCGAGGTCCTGCAGGATGAGCGTCTCGGTCTTGAACATCTCATCGGTAGTCAGCAGGTCGGTGGCATCGCCCTTCTTCGGCATGTAGTAGTCCATGCTCATACCCGAGTCGATCTTCAGGATGCGCTCCACGTCGGCCCACCAGCTGTGCTTACGGCCTTTCAGGCGTTCAATCTCCTCAGGGCTGATGTGATACTTCTCCTGCAGGGTCTTGATGACGGCCTTGTCGTAGAAGGGCACGCCCAGTTTCTCTGCCAAAAGGCGGCCCACGGTGCGGCCGCCACTACCTAACTCACGATTGATCGTGATGACAAATTTCTCGTTCTTGTTCATTTTCGTATTATTTACTGTTAGTGATTATATGATCAGTTTCACACGGAAGCCGCGCTTGGTCTCTTCCTCTATCACCTGGCGGCACTGCCCGGAGAGCTCGCTGCGATGGGCATCGTTCAGCGGTGTGGCAGTCATTTTCTCCACCATGAAGTCAAGGGCCGTGACGAGCGACTGCTCGCTGTGTGTGATTCGCACGGTGATGGGGCGGTAGGGTGCCATTGCGCCGTCGAGCATCTTGCCGATCAGCTGCTGGGCCTTCTCTTCCTTCTCAGGGATGGCGTACTTGTGGCAGAAGGCACTGACAGCCGAGTGCATGCCGAGGAAGTCGAAGTCAGGGCCGTCAATCTCAAACACCTCCTTGCGGATGCGCTGTATGAAGGCCTTGGTGGCGCTGTGGACGGGCGACTCGAAGATCTGCCGGGGCGAGCCGTCCTCGTGGATATAGCCGTCGTACATGAAGAAGATACGGGTGCTTACATCGTGGGCAAACTTCATCTCGTGTGTGACGATGAGCATCGTCATGCCCTCCTTGGCCAACTGACGGATAACGCTGAGCACCTCGCCCACCATCGTCGGGTCGAGAGCCGAGGTAGGCTCGTCGAAGAGGATGACGTCGGGCTTCATGGCCAGAGCGCGGGCGATGGCCACACGCTGTTTCTGTCCGCCGGAGAGGCTCGACGGATAGACGTCGGCCTTCTCGGCCAGTCCCACCTTGCGCAGCAATGCCAGTCCCTCCCTGCGTGCCTCTTCCTCTGGCATACGACGCAACTGGCAGGGCGCGAAGATGACGTTCTCCAGCACCGTCTTATGCTCGAAGAGGTTGAACGACTGGAACACCATGCCCATCTTCTGCCGCAGCCTGTTGACTGGATAGCCTTTGGCGAGAATGTCTTCCCCATCGACGACGATACTGCCGCCGGTAGGTTGCTCCAGCAGGTTCAGACAGCGTAGCAGGGTGCTCTTGCCCGTGCCTGAAGGCCCGATGATGGAGATGACCTCGCCGCGATGGATGTCGACGGTGATGTCGCGCAGCACTTCGAGCGAGCCGTAGCTCTTTCGAAGGTGAACAAGCCTCACCTCCGCCCCCATTCCCGAGCAGAGCTCGCCTACCCGTAGCCTTTCTCCCAAGGAGAGGGGAGTAGAATGTAACGTAGTGAAACGTCTGCGGCGGAGGAAGAACCACGTGCCGCCACCTATTATAATAATTAGGATAGCCAGTTCTCCCCAAAGGTAATCACGCCCCTCTCCCTTTGGAATGGGGGCGGGGGTGAGGCTTAGTATCCCTGCTTCCCCTTTTCGCGTGATGAGCACGATGTGCGACTCTACATAGCCGTCGGAGAAGAGCACCTGCTTCTGTCGCTCCTTGGTGACGCTGATGGCGCCCATGGCCATGTCGGCCTTGCCCGTCTGCACGGCAGGAATCTGTGCGGCGAAGTCCATCACGAGAAATTCCAGTTTCCAATTCCTACGGTTGGCCCACTCCGTCAGCAGGGCGGGCTCCAATCCAGAGGGCTTGCCGGAATTGATAAAGTTGAACGGCGGCATGACCGGATAGGTGGCCACGCGCAGGGTGCGCCCTGTACCGCGCTGCTCGGGGATGGTCAGGGCCGAGGGGTCGTCGGACTGCTGCCAGCGGTCGTAGATCTTCTGGTAGGTGCCGTCGCGGCGTATGTCGGCCAGGAACTGGTTGAAGTCCTGCTGCAGGGCGGTGTTGCCCCGCTTGAAAATGGCAGCCACGGGAATGGACTCCAGTCCGGCGCCCACTGAGTCCACCTTGTCGGCTATTTCCCTGTTGAAATCCAGCGACAGGCTCTCACTGCCCGCCACGTCCACCTTGCCGCTCTCCAGGGCAGCCAGCAGGTCGGTCGTGGTGGTCATGCGCAGGATGTCGGCATCGGGAGCCATGCTGGTGACGGCGATGTCCTGGATGCTGCCGATGATGACGGCCACACTCTTGCCCTTTAGCGCCTTGAAGACGGGAGGCACCTCTGACGACGAAATGCCAGATCTGTTGGCAGGAGCATCGCCTCCGTCCATCGTGGACATATAGCCCGCCAGACCTAACAGTGTCAGCACCACTGCCGCAACCGTAGCTTTCATACGTTGCCGCTGCACCAGTGACTGAAGCAGCATTCCGATGAGCCACGCCATAACGAAATAGATAATGGCCGTCACGATGAGGGGGAAGAAGGCATCGAACGTGCGCGAGCGTATCAGGTCCGAGGCTCGCGTCATGTCGGCCACGGCAATGTAGCCTACAATGCTCGTGCCCTTCAGCAGACTGATAATCTCGCCTTGATAGACGGGCATCACCGCACGGACCACCTGTGGCAGCACAATACGGAAGAACGTCTGCCGCTGTGTGAAGCCCAAGGCCAGGCCCGCCTCCGTCTGTCCGCGGTCGATGCCCTGGATGGTGGTCCGCAGCATCTCGCTGATGTATGCCGCAGTATTCATGGCGAAGGTGACGATGGCCACCACGATGCCGGTAGCATCCACTGGTGCCATCACCACATAGTACATCAGCATGAGCAGCACCAGCACCGGCGTGCCCCGCATCAAGTCGATATACACCCGTGCCACTTGCTGCAGCCATCGGCGGCGGCTCATGCGCATCCAGCACACCAGTCCGCCCAGTATCGTACCCAGCACGGCGGCAAAGAGCGTGATAAGCAGCGTCACCTGCAGACCGTCGAGAATCATGCGGTAGCGATCCTCCACTATCAGGTTGTTGCTGAAGCTCTCAGTCACCTTGCTAAACATATCCATAACGCTTTTCAACTTTTTTATTTTGTCATTCTACTTTCTTCAAGTGCGCGGTGATGGTGTAAGTGGAGCCGTCGGTGCGCCGGTGGAAGGCTTTATTGACCATCTCGCTGCCCGTGCAGGAGACGATTTCCCAGTTCTCGTGCCGTCCTTCCTGTCCCGGCTTTTGCCAGCGGAAGCAGAACAGGGGGCCGTCGGCGAAGTATTCGTTGTAGGTCGTCTCCTCCTCCACCCACTGGCCGTCGATGAGGTCGTAGAAACTGGCGGTGCCGTCGCTGCGGTACAGTTCGCGGTAAGGCTCAGAAGATTCGTACTCGGGATTGTCGCTGGTGAAGGTGATTTCCCAGAGACCCAGGACCGCCTCGGTGTAGTCGGCCTCGGTACGGGTGAAGTGCTCCTGGCGCGGGCCGTATGTGGCTGTCACCTGTCCGTCCTTCGAGAGCGTGATCTTGGCGGTGAAGCGCAGGTCGTCGCCGCTGACGGTGACAGCGGTCAGTTCTACCACCGACTGCTGTCCGTCGGCCAGGCGCGATGTCATCGTGATGGTGTTGCCGCTGATGGTCAGGTCGGTCTCCTGCCTGTAGGTCCACACGCCGCTCTCCGCCATCGACATGCTGTAGAAGCCCTTCAGCGCGGAGCCATTCTTCGTGAAGGTATAGACCGACTTCATGTCAGTCGTGACCGTCTCCCCGTCCGTGTCGGCATGAATCCACTTGCCGACAATCTTTTCGGCGAGGCTGTTATCAACTACCGGATTGTCATCGTTATTACTGCACGATGTGAATGCACTTGCGCCGCAGATACAGAGGGTGGCGACGAGCACCCAATTCATCATCTTTCTCATTTCCGTTTAGTTTTAATTGTTTACTGTTATTCCACTTTCGTAATCTGGAACGTGGCGGTGCAGGTAGCGCAAGCCGCCCAATGCCTGCCGGACTGACACAGATCACAGGGACGGTTCCTTTGATCAACTTTCTTATAACTCGGTGTCGTATTGTGCGTTATAAGCGTGGGTTTTATAGTAATGTGTGGCAAAGATATATAAATTTCTCGACATCTACAAGAAATCACCCATTTTTTATCCCTGCCATTGGTTGAGTATTTTGTATATATGAATATTATCGGAATAAACTTTTGTCGTTTGAATAAAAAAACTTATCTTTGCAAAGAAATAAGGATTATGCAACAGAAAAAAAATGAGTAAGAGAATCGTATTGATGATGACGCTGCTGCTGAATGTGGCGGTGATGTTGGGACGCCCCGCGTATTCGAAACCCGTCGATATACTGCAGCCTGACGGCACTACGGTGACGTTGGTGATGCATGGCGACGAATTTCAAAGTTTTACAACGACTGCCGATGGCTATACGGTCGTCAAGGGTAGCGACGGCTTCTACCGTTACGCCGTGAGGCAGGGTCACGTGTTAGCGGCTTCGGCTTTTGTGGCTCGTAATGCCGAGGTTCGTCAGGAAACTGAGAAGGCGTTCTTGAACAATATCCAGAAGATGGAACGTCCTGAGATGTCGGAGACTGGCAAGCAGTGGAAGAAGCAGATTAGCAAGATGTATCGTTCGACGTATGATAATCTGGAACACGGCCAGCGTCGTGCCGTTACGCCAGGCACTATCTCTGAACGCATCGACTATTCGAAATTCAAGGGACTGGTGCTACTGGTGAACTGGAGTGACAAGACCTTTAAGATGCAGGCTCCGCAAGGGTTCTATCAGAAACTGACCAGTGAAAGGAATTACAAAGACGACTCTAAGTCGGTCTATCCCTTTAATATCAAGGGTAGCGTCCGTGACTATTTCTATGACAACTCATTAGGTATCTTCGATCCTACGTTCGACGTGACGGGCCCTATCACCATTAATATTTCTTGCGAGTATCCCTGGCCGAAGGATGAACTGGGTAATATCAGAGAAGGATGGGGTGAAAGGGCCGCTGAAATACTGAAGGCTGTCATGACTGAGGCTGACAAAACGGTGGACTTCAACAACTATGACCTGAATAACGACGGTTTCGTTGATATGGTGTATATCATCTTTGCGGGCTATGGTAGTTATATGATAGGTAATAACATGAAGTATATGTGGCCCCATGCCAACAACTACGCTGATTATAATGACGCTGGGCAGAGATTATGTGACTATTTCAACTTTCCGTCATTCGATGGAAAGAAGTTCGGGCGCTATGCCTGTGGCGTAGAGATACAGGACTATGAGTCGCAGTCCGATAAGCATGCCTATGCAGACGGTATTGGCACCATGTGCCATGAGTTCAGCCACGTATTAGGTTTGGCCGACCACTATGGCTCCTTTCTTGCACATACTCCCGGCAAATACGATTTGATGGATGATGGTGTAAATTTTAATCAAGGTCTGTCACCTGTGGGCTACAGCGCCTTTGAGCGTTATGTGTTAGGCTTTGCCGACAATACCGTCACGACGCTGGAGGTGGCTGGCAACTATTCGTTGGAGCCGTTCAATACGTCAAATAAGGCGTTCATTGTCAAGACACAAAATGACGGTGAGGTGTTCTATGTGGAGAACCGCCAAAAGCAGGGCTGGGATGAGTCTTTGCCCAAGCATGGTCTCTTGGTGTGGCGCGTCGATACCTCTGATCCCCAGAAGTTCATCTCTAATACCGTTAATGTGGGTATGGGCGACGAATGCCTGCAATTGGTGGGCAATGCTCCCTATATGGGTATTGACCTGATGCCTGCCACCAATGCTAGCTGGAGAACCAAGGAGGCCGCTATTGACCTCTTTGATATCACAACCAATGGCGGTGTTATCAGTTTCCAGGCTGGCAAGGATCTCTATCCTTTAACCATTGAAGATTTCGAGGCTACTCCGCTGAGTGAGAGTGGTGCGACAGGAGTGGCCGGAAAGTTCTGCTCATGGGATTTGACGAATGCTGCTGTGGTACAGTCACCATTGTATTATGGCAACGGAGAGCATGTCGTACGCCTGCAAAAGGATGGAATGCTAAGTTCATCTGCTATTGAAAAGGATTTCCGCAGCATTTCGTTCAGAATTAGGAATTCAGAAGAGTATAACCTGCGCGTTTTTTTCCGTACCAGTACAGATGGTACGACATGGACGGCACTGCCAACTGCTGAAAGTTATTATACAATACCGGACTCAGAGCCCCTGGATTTTTTGTTCTGTGACATCCCCAAGGGTACACGCTTCCAGATTGCTGTCACAACGGATGATTCGAAGCATACTTCGGCCACTTGCTATGTCGATGACATTGTCGTGACATACAAGAAGGATGCTACGGGCATCGAGACTGTCAAGGACAAGAACATCGATGTTCATGCTCCCACCTACAACATGGCTGGCCAGCGTGTTGACAAGAACTTCAAGGGTCTCGTCATCAAGGGTGACAAAAAGTTCGTGATTAAGTAAGCTGAGCTACTTTACCTCCCTAACCCACATGTTTTATAAGGTGTGCCCTATTGGCGCACCTTTCTTGTATCTTTTTGACCAAAATCTTGCTATAATTCAAAAATCTTTGTATCTTTGCAAAAAATATGAATCATGACATACCTGAATCAGTTTCACAAAGAAGCAGTGGAGAGGAAACTGCGGAAAATAGTAGAATCCATGAAATCTCCGATGAACTCCGTCGACGCTGCGAATTATATGAAACACAACTTCGAAATGGCAAAGAATATGTAAGCCGTTTAGAAGTTGAACAACGTGTTGCCGAGCAATATGCCAAAGATAATGGTATATGGCTCCCAATGAATGATGTCTTCAATATAGGCGTTCCAGGACCAAGTGGAAACGAAAATGATATGAAACCTATATGGCTGCTATTGGATTCACAAAGCAAAAAAATGAAGGGCGTTTCACTAATGATGAGTTTGTGGTATGGGATTTAGTACCAAGAAACGTTCTTAGAGATAAAGACGTTGATATCTTTATCATCGATGCAGAAATAGCTAAGAACCAATAAAATGATACAATGATGAAGACAATTTCGAGGATGATGATGACTGCGGTGTTGCTGCTGGTGGCACTGACAGTCTATGGGCAAGATAAGCACTCTGAGACCTATATCCGTCAACGTATTGCCACAATCTATCAGGGAGTTGGTAAGTCAACTTATGACGCCGATGGAAATCGGGTGGATTATATTCAAAGCCCTTTCAATCGTGACAGTGCGTACTGCTCTCAGCAATATTATGCATTGATGAAGCAGGCTCTGGATATATGTGATAAGACGGATGACGTCTTGTTTGACTACGACCATTGGGTCTGCGGACAGGACTTCTCTGATGATTGGAGCTGCAAGGTGGCGAAGGTCTATAACGTCACAGACTCTACGGCTCTCGTTGATCTTGTCATTCATAACTTCAGTGATAATGAAACAACTATCGCCCTCCGCTTTGAACGTGGTGACTGGTATGTCGATGATTTCAGCCCCACAGATGATGGTGAGGACGACAAGGCTTATTTTCGCCGTATCATATCGGAATATGACACCAAAAACCGTGAACATTAAAAAGAACAGGTACTACTGATGAAGTTTGAGGGCTGAAGTATGAGGGAACTTTTGGTTCAGGGTTAAGGGCGAAAGATGTAAGATGGCTGATGTCTGATGTAAGAAAGTGCACTTTTTTGATGAAATGATTGGAGGTTTCAAAATAAGTAAGTATTTTTGCGAAAGAATGTTTAACCTTTACAATCGTGAAGCCCTATGAAGAAAATCTTTTTTAGTTTTTTGTGTGTGTGTTAGCCGGGATGTTACAAGGGACTGGTACATGACATAACACCCTCAGGAATGCCTTTGGCTGCTGAGGAGTTACAAGAGCCGAAGAAAGATATACTTAAAACAATAGAATTATGAAAAGAATCACTTCAATCTTTATTTTGTTGGTCGCCATGATGGTGACATTCCCGATGAATACATCTGCCCAAAGACGTTTTCATAGGTTTTATTTCGACATCATTCTTGACAATGCCAATAACAGGAAGGACTTCAAATACTATGCCTCTATAATTATTCATGACGTACAAGACTTCTATAAAGGAAAGAAAAGAGATATTAAAAACAATTGCGACCTGCAGGTTATTGACCGCTACGGAGAGGTGTATTTTGACTGTCCTATTCTTACCAAGAAAGAGCTCTGGTACGCAGTCTTCTTATGCAATACTGTCGGATATGATGAGGAAGAGAATAATGTGATCTTCTGCGATGTCTCCAAGCGGTATTATTACATCATCACGAAGTATAAAGACTTTCCGGCAATGAAGATATACGATAAGAAACTCAACAAATACTGGACATTGTACGTCGAAAAGGATCAATGTCTGACAGAGAGTCAACGCAGCTATGATTATTTGATGTCTATCGTCAAAGCCAACAATTTCAATGCCTATAAAATAATCAAAGCCAAAACTTCAGATATTTTGAAAAAGAATCTTCTGAAATAAAAAGTGCTCACAAGGAGTGAATGCTTTCACACCAACACTATCTCTATCGAGGGAGATACATGCAACTATCAGCAATAAAGATTAAACTTAAAACGATACGATTATGAAACAATTTTTGTTAATTACGTTAGTATGCCTGTTCGCAGTTGCTGCGGATGTACAGGCACAAGGCAAAATTTATACGTATGATGATGCTAAGAAGGATGCCAGCATTACACTGCCGGTGTATGCTAAGGAGAATGAGTTTTCGGGACGTGTTATGATTATGTCCCCTGAAGAACTGTGGCTGGTGAATCATTATTGCCAACCGGCTGATGCTAAGAAATACGAAAATGTGTTCATCTCTTTCGTGGTTGAGCCCAATGGCACACTCTCTAACATCCAGGTGCAAGGATGGGATGGACAAACAAAGACTAAAACCACCAAGCTGCTGCCATCCGTAAAAAGAGAGGTTACGAATATCATAAGAACTATGCATAAATGGACACCCGCCAAGAAAAACGGCAAAGCCATCCGTTATAGGTATGAGTTCCATTTCATAATACATCATATGGATTTTCCTCACATTGATGAAGAACAAGCAGAAAAGTTAGACCCCAACTATGTATACGAGGTTACTGAAGAATTGCCAGAATTCCCTGGTGGTATCGAAGCCTTCGTCAAATGGTTTTCTGAGCAAGTCAAGCCTCATGAGGAAATAGGACGCTGTGTCGTGCAGTTTATTGTTGAGAAGGACGGTTCTATATCCAATCCGAAAATCAAAAAGTCAGTAACTCCGAAATTGGATGCCGAAGCCATCCGCTTGGTGAAAGCCATGCCCAAGTGGAAGCCTGGCAAGGAAAAAGGCAAACCCGTCCGTGTGAAGTACTCGATCCCCATGACCTTCAAATAAAAACAAATATGCAATCCTCTGATCTAACGGATATGGGTAACCAATGTAGGACTGATAATATGTTCGTAGGTGAGAACCACCTCTGCATTCAGCAACACACTATACTCAACACATCACTGGTTGCTTTTAGTGAAGGAATCCTGAAACAGTCAGGGTATAGCCTTTATAGCGAAGACGACCAGAAGAAAACCTTTAGTTGTGAACTTCCCGTATTCGGTTCTTGCTCTGTCACAGTCCACGACTCTGGCATTAGCAGAAAAGACCTGATAGGACTGGTGATCGTGAAGACCAAAAAGAAAATCAGTGAGGACGAAATGATGCCCATGCTTGAATATATGAAGCAAACCATTGACACGGAGCCATATTACGATGACCATGGATATGGCGGAAGTCCGAGACCTCACGAAATTGATCTCCGCTGGGATCTTCCACAAGGGAGGTTGGACATGACATGGGATGGATTCAGCAATCCTTGTGAAACGGATTGTGTCGCCATCTCTCTCAGAGACTGCGCTTTCCTGCAAGCCGTTGAGGACAAGGATAGTTATGGCTACTCCCATTACGAGGATATAGATTGAGGTACAATATGGATAATAATATATATGCACTCAGAATTAAGAATAAGAGAAAATTATAACATCAATAGCATTCAAAATATGAAAACGTTAGTATTACGATTGGCAAGCCTGTTAGCCATCTTTATGATGTGCGGTATTCAGAGTCCTGTTCAGGCGCAGGATAACAAGATTTACACCTCAAACGTTGATAAATCGCCCATTTTTAATGGTGAAATTGGAAGTGAAGTGGATTATATTATAGACCACTACCGCAGACCCGCTGATGCTCCGGAAAAAGTGATGAATGTGGAGATTGCATTTGTCGTGGAAAAGAACGGGAAGCTCTCCAATATTGAAATAAAGGGGCATCAACACCTGACATCGAAAGGGGTTGAAGAAAGACCTGTCCCACCTTCTGTCAAGAAGGAAGTCATGCGCATATTGACAACGATGCCGACATGGACTCCTGCCACAAAGAATGGTAAAGTCGTCCGCTATAAAATAGAATTCTTTGTGAGTGTGATGGATAGGGAAACGAAAGCCAAAGAAGCAAGAGATATGGCAGAGGCAAGAGAAAAGAAGATCCGTGAGTCAAAAGCAAGCGGTAAAGTGTATGATATTACTGACACTCCTCCTTCGTTTCATGGTGGAGATGCAGCCCTCATTTCTTGGATAAAGGCCAACATAAAGTACCCAGCGAAAGCCAAGGAGAAAGGAGTCACTGGAAGGGTACTCGTTACATTCATTGTTGAAATAGACGGAAGCCTGACGGATATAAAGGTTTCTCGTAACACAGCCCCGGAGTTTAAAGCGGAATTTGAAGCCGAGGCCATCCGCTTGGTCAAAGCAATGCCTGCGTGGAATCCTGCAAGAAACACAGGAGTGGTGGTACGTTACAGATACCCCTGTCCTATCGTTTTCAAATGACACATGTGTCGCGGGACACCCCTGCTCACAAGGGGGCTAGTCCCTTTGTGAGCACAGACCTGATACCTGATTCGGGTATGAGGTTTTGTGTCGAATGAAGGCTGAAGTCAGATGGTTTAATGTCTAATTATTTTGTAGATTGGAATAAAATATTTATCTTTGCGGTGATGAAGAACAGGCATCTGTTATGGAGTTGTGTACAGGGTGAGAATTTATGAGTCCAATAAATATATACTGAATATGATAAAGAAATTTGCTTTTATTGTTGCTGTTTTCGCTGCTGTTGCCCTGAAGGGAATGGCTCAGGAGCCTTTCGCTGTGAAGCCAGCTCCTTTCAAGAAATATGTACGAGTGGAGAAAGGTGTCCAGCTTCATCAGAAACCCTCTGCACAAAGTGCTCGTCTGGCATGGGACGATAGTGAAGAGTCTTCCCTTTTGACATGGCGGAAGGGAAAGTCGCGTCCAGGTGAAATGCCTGTTGATGCCCAGGTTCTTCCCGTCTGGCAGGAACAAGGAGAATGGTATAAGGCACAATATTATGAAAAAACGGTCTTCGTTATGAAGAAGTACTGTACGGATGTCCAGCTACGCCCTTTGAAAGACTTGGGAGACTATCAAGTAGTACGTGTTATCCCTTCAGGTAAATACAAGGATTATTGTCTCTCTCTTACTTATATCTCTGGAGGCTGCCAGCTCTTGTTGGGGAAATATGTCGATGGCATGTTCGTTTTTGAATATACTGCCGAATGTAATGCCAGTCATCAAGGCTCCAACTATATGGATGCTGAAGGTGTTGTGTATTTCAACATGGAGTTGGCGGATGAAGACGGTGACCCGTCTGCTGACAAGATTATCAATGACGCTAAGACCATTGCATTCCTGATGTCGAATGTCGATAACATGCCCCATCATCCCCTTTATGTGTTTGGCATAGAAGGAGATGATCATGTGTATAGCAGCTATGTGGAAGAGTTTTAAGTAATTATTTCTGGAACAACCAGTCGACTTCTCCAGAGGGACCGTTGAGACCGCAGTCGCGGGATTTGATGTCGCTAATGGTAAAGCCTGCCACCATGAGGATTCCCTTGGGTAGATGCAAGGTCTGACGACCGGCGGGCAGGGTGTATTGGTGGATGTTCACCTTTGGCATCTGTACGATACTGATGGCATTGGTGAGCAAGGGCTCTGCCTGACCGTACTCATTACCTGTGGCATCAATCTCCAGTTTCGGGGCTTTCGCCCATTTGGGGTCGTCATCCTTGAAGAGACCGACGAGCAGTTTCACGGGTTTGTCACTCTCAAACTCAATGGTGGTACCTACGATACGTGTGGTGTCACGATTCAGTACGAGTGCCTGCATCCCAACCAGTTCCGGAGCTACAGAGTCGACAGGAGTATCAGGACGGTTCTCGAAGACGACGGATCCTTTCCGCAGGGGTATGAGTTGTATGTTCTTCGTGAAGATTTTCACATTGGCAGGCTGGGCAGGTTGGATATGCTCATCCGTATGTGCCACAGGGTTCTTCAACTTCTTGATATTCTCTTTCAGTGCATCCAGCTCTGACTGGTAGACGACGGCAAGTTCACTCCATGTCTTCATCTTTCCACCATCACCACCTACGGGGATGCGACGCTGGGCTGTCTGCATGGAGTTGGCATAGAGGTAGGAGTCTTGTGTGGACATGCTCAGTGCGTTCCACCAGTACTGACTTTGCTCCAGATGCTCCACGGCTTTCTCCAGATACTTGATGTCCTGTGACCATTTGTAGTTCAGTACCTGTTGTGCTGCCAACACTTTCCAACGGAAAGAAGCAGCGAACATACGGTAGAAGATCATGTCTTTTCTCACACGCTCAAACTCGTCGGCATGACGGGTCGGCTTTGCCATAATGATGTTGACGGCATGTTCTGCTTCTATACCGTGTTGCACGCACTGGTCAACGATATCCAGAGGAAGTTCCCCGACATGTTTTTCTCCTTTCCATTCTTTCTCCACGTACTCGATGAGTTTCTCACCCTGTGGTCCGCAACTCTCATAGAAACCAGGGTAGATGGTGTATTTGTATGGATTCACCAGCTCTCCCATCGTCATACCGAGCAACAAGGTCTGTCGGTTGCCCTCAGTGATACCGAAGCGGCGAAGGAGCTTGGGGGCAATCTCACCCGCTTCATCATAAGCCTTCAACAATTGTCCGGCAGCAATGGTGTCAATACCGTAATAGTCGGAAAGCTGTTGCTTCCAGTAGGTCTGGTCTTGTCCTCGGTCACAGTTCCATGCATAACGTCCCCAGACACGATACCACATCCAGTCGCGGTCAATCTGTAACAACCGTTCTCCGTGAGGAAGCTTGTCAGCAGTATAGGGCCAGTCCCAGTAGGAAGCCTGTGGATAAAGATGCAGTCCCTTTGAATGATGAATCTTGTGCATCGCCTGTACTGCTTTCTGGGTGAAGGCAGGTGACGACCACCTCCACGGCTCCAGGTTGGCGAGGATATGTACATTGTCAATATGAATCGGTGCTGCAGCGGCAAGCATACGATGTGTCTCACCCCAGGGACCACCAGGCTCATAGGTCGTCAACGACTCTCCCGTGTATTTGTTCATCGTATAGATGTTCGGGTAGAGTGGGAGGGAGGCTTTCAGCACGGCAGGTCCATCCGTGTCATGGTTGCGAAGGATGATAGGAGGCGTGTCCGTACGTCCTGACGCCCTCAGACCGTCTTTGATACCAGGAATCACCGTCTCTGTCATCCATTTGATGTCATTATCGATACCCGACATCGCCTCACCCAGACAAACCAGGAATCCCACCTTCGGATATTTCTCGATGAAGGCAGCGATAGACTTACGGGTGTAGTCGGCAATCAAGGGGGTGATAGGACGGTTACGATCTTGTGTCTTCAGACCATAATGGTCGGCGAAGGGTTTGCTGAGGATGATATTATAGAACATCTGGATGACACGGATGCCACGGCGGTCTGCCTCGTCAACGAGGAACCCGAACATCTCCTGGTTCTTCTGCATCGTCTCGTCATCCACCTCTGGCGCAAAGGGGTAGTCTTTGAGTTTCACCAAGGAGGCAAAGGGATGACCATTCCAGAGATAGACCGTGTTCATATTGTTCTCTGCGAGTAAATCCAGATACTTGATCCATAAAGCCTTGTCATAGAACCAAGGGAAGTTCTCGGGGGTATAGGGATATTCGTAGACACGATGACCAGGGAGGTAGACCGTCTTCTGCAACCCCACACAGGCACCTCGCAGTTTCATCTGTGGCACCTCACTCTGTGTGGTCAGGGTGCTGAGCGTGGGATCTTCCCGCAACAGCTCCAGTAATTTGTTGACACCATAGATCGCACCCGCACCATCGTTGCCGATAACACGGATATGCTTGTCTTTTCTGAGGAGTGTGAACCCTTCTGCCTCACCGTTGCCAGCCACTTCAACAGACACGTTGAACTTACCTTCCTTTCCTGTCAACAGACTGGCGGCATAGTTTGTCTGAGGACTCACGTTCTTGACTTTTACCTTCGCGTAGGTAACTGGTGTATATAACAAACACAGTGCGAATATCAGTTTCTTGATCATAGACCTATCTTTATTTCTTGTTTTGCGGGAATCTCTATTTCTTTCTCTCCAATCATCAGGGTTCCGTGTCCACCGTCACTATAGATGGTGACCTCCTGTCGGCTCATCGACACATGAATCTTACCAAAAGGTGTCGGAACATCACCTTCCATCCACTGTAAGTCTCCCAAGACAGGCTTGACGAGATACTCCTCATAACCGGGCTTGGTGGGTTGGACCCCTAAATAATATTTGCCTATCAGATAGATGGGACTGGCTCCCCATGCATGACACAGACTTTTGCCATAGGGGCGACCGTACATGGCTAGATGTTGTGTGCCAGTCTCTTCGGGATTGTATTTCTCCCAGAAGGAGGTAGCGCCCTCATGGAGCATACCACCCCAGTAGTCACGTATCTCCTGCAGGACCTCTGTCTGTAAACCGTCAATGCAAAGAGTCTCCAATTCGTAGAAACGCATATAAGGTGTCGTGATGGGGTCAATCGCAGGGTTGAGCATGACACTCTTCATGATCTCATGACGCTCTTCCTCGTAGGCTAATCCATAGAGGATGGCAAACATATTGGGGAACTTGGTGATCTGTTGGTTCATCTGCCCCTCCTCGATAGCGTGATAATATGCTTTACGCTCATAACTCCAGAATGTCTGTTTGATCTTGTTGCGCAGTGACTCTGCCTTCACACGGTAGTCGGTCTTGACACCTAGGAGCTTGGCACAGACAGCCATCGTCTCCATTGCCTTCATGAGCAGAATCTGTTCAAAGCAAAGTGTTCCACGTTTATGCATGGGGAAATCCACCCAGTCCACGAAGATCCAATCGTCAGACTTTCCTTCTGCCATCCCGTCGCCGTTCAGTCGTCCTTCGACATAGTCCATGAGTGTCACCATGCGGGACCACATCTCACGTACGAAGTTCAGGTCTGCCGTATACAGGTAGTAGTCGTGGATAGACTTAAACCAATAGAACGTATAGTCCATGATGGTGTTGACGTGTGCTGTCACGGGGTCTTTGCCTCGTAACTGACGAATGGTACGTTTCACACATTCGGTGTCGAAACGGAGATAGTAGTTCATCAGGTATGACTGGATGGCATCACCACTCCATGTCCAGCGATCACGCTTGATACCGTCCATAAAGAACTCACGGGTGGTGAGATCCATGGTGTAGGCTGCGGTGTCCCAGATGTTGTTCAACAGCTCGTCAGAACAACGAAAAGAACCACTTCTCTCTTTCTCCATGGGAGCATATTCGAAATCCATTAGTACCTCTTCGTAAGAGGCGTTCTGCTCTGTCTCAATATAGACATAGCGGAAAGCCTTGCTGTCACATATCTCACAAGGGGACTGTCCCCCTGTGAGGATGTCGAGCGTCTCACAGTGCTCCTTGTCCATTGCTTCTTCGGCACTTTCTCCATAATAGATATGGATACAGCCTTTCAGTCCTTTTATCTTCAGATAACCGAAGGTCTCTTTCCCGAAATCGTAGAGGGTACCGTTTGTTGTCACGGCATGACTACAAACAGGATGCTGTTCGCTGCGCTCCAGCCGGTATTGCGAGGGTGGTGTGTCGATGTCGTCAAAGTTCCAGGAGGCTGCTGGCACATAGATACCAGAGCCATGGGCAACACCATTCTCATCAATCCATATCTTATCTTCGTAGGTGACGAGCCATGTGGAGTCGGTATGGATCGTTGCGCCTTCGATAAACAGGGCAGGGGGTGTGGCTTGGTTCCACACTTTGAGATTCAGCTTATGTTTACCTTGTGGTATAGTGAATGTCTTGGGTTGTCCGAACTGCAGTTTACCGTCCAACATGAGATTGAACTGTCCCTCACATGCAATGGTAATCGTCTCTTCCCTGTCGAGGTTGAACTCACGGGAGAACTCCACCGTCACATAGTGTGAGTCCTGTTTCCAAAACGGTGGAAACATCGCACCGCGCTCAGTCCGTCGGTTGTTGAAGATGTTACCCAGCCATATCTCAAAATCGCCAGGGTACCATATCCATGTAGTTTTATTTCTTTCCATTGGAATTTTATTGGTTGCATAAGAAATGTTATTCTGCTAGTCGCATGCCTAGATTGAAATTGCGGAAATCTGGTGTACGGTTGCGTCGATTGCAACAACGTGCACTTTCTGCAATGTAGTCCCAAGAGCCTCCACGGTTGACGCGGAAAGAGTTCTTTGAGTTCATGGGACCGACAGGGTCTTTTTGGGGTGTACCATCATAATGTGCATAACTGTCCTGACACCATTCCCAAACATTACCTGACATATCATAGAGTCCTAGTTCATTAGGTTTACGAGTGCCGACAGCATGATTTCCAAAATCAGGAGACTCTTTGCCTTTATCCCATGCATTAGCCGAATACCAAGCCACCTCTTCAATATGGTTACTGCCAGCATATTTATAGTTCTTGCTGAGATTTCCACCACGTGCGGCAAACTCCCATTGTGCCTCTGAAGGAAGATGAAAGTGACGTTTTGTTAACTGATTTAATTTAGTGATAAACTGCTGACAGTCATCCCAACTGATTTCTTTCATTGGATGATTATCCCCATCGAAGGAAGCAGGAAGATATCCCATAACAGCCTTCCAAAGCCCTTGAGTGACTTCTGTCTCTCCAATGGTATAGTTGCTTAGAGTTACTTTTTGGGTGGGTCGTTCATCGCTGTCCTCATCACCGTCAGAAGTGGTCGCCCCCATAGTAAAAGTGCCCCCTTCAATAGCTACCATGTTGAAATGATACCCATTGACCTCTATGGTTTCATATTTTGAGGCTACTGTTACGTATTTAAATTCGTCATTTCGATTCTCCCAATGGAGAAATTTACTACCTAATAAAATTATGACAAAGATACCTATAAGAGTAAGTACACCGATTGTCAATCGTCGATAGGGTATTGCATAACCTGATTTAGAAGATATATTAATTGTTTCAGTTTTATCCTCTTTCTCCTCTACTATTTGCTGTTGAGCAGACAAAGTGTAATTTAATAGTTGTTGTTTGTCAGAACCAGTATTGCGCAACTGGCTGGCAATAGCCATATCCTTGACAATTTCATCGCCTTCCTCACGTCTCTTCTGTGATGCTTGCAACAAATCTAAACAACGAGTTAACGTTGACTGATCGTTCGTTTCATCCAATAATTCTAAAATGGATTGCTTAATAGAACTGATAGGGTGATTATTAGTATTTTGGTTTTGTGTCATAACGCTAAAAGTTTCTCATACACTTTATATTCTTCATCAGTATAGTAAACAGGATATATCTCGCATCCAAAATCACTATTGAGCGTTGGGATATTAAAGCTCAGTTTTTCCCATGTGCGTTTTTTAGGATCGTAACGACCAACAGTCATCATGACAGATTTCCGACCAATAGTTTTCCACTGTTCTTGTGCGGCGTCTGCAGAGGGATTGATAGTGTATTGCCAACTTCCAATACTCAGTAGTAGGTCTCCATCATGAAGTCCCATTCTATCAGCAGGGAATCCGTGTCGAGTTAAGTGGATATATACAACGGAATGAGCATCTAATGGAATATGGTCGGCATAAACAATAGTGATAGTTTCCTTTTTCCAATTGCTACCCATACGGTTGCTGGAAATATGTTGATCTCGACTTTCTGAAATACCCCAAGGGTCGTTACCATCATAAGCCCAAGAACTGCAACCGTATTCACTGATAGGCTTAACGTAGGAGAGGGCGTCAGTGGTAGATCTTACATTAAGCATTTTATAGTAACTCAGCCTGTCATGCTCCCATTGAGGACAACGGATTGGCTGTCCATGGATGCCACGGGCATAACGTGCCACTTCAATACCATCCTTGTATTCATAGCCTTGTGATTGAACTATTATGGTATCACTATTATAGCAGACTCGGCTAATGAGTAGGTTGCGTGAACTATAGATACAGGAGTCGATAGCGTAGTCACGATGACCTGGTGCAGATAATAACTTGCCGTCAACGTCATAGAATCGGTGTACCACAATACGTTGACCATTAGGCAGAACACGTTGTTCTGTAATATGCTTATGGAAATAATCAATACTATCTAAAACTGGTTTGTCGTTCTTTCCATAATAAGAAATGGATACGGGCTCATAATTCTCGTTCTGTTCAACACGCATCATACGGTATATATTCTTCTCCACATCTATGGTCGTATGTTCTGTAACGCTGCCGAAAAGACGGGCGACATAACTTTTCACCTTAATCATTTGCTTGTGAGTAGAATCCCAACGATAGTCAAATTCGCTAAGCAAGTCCATTGAATTTCCAATATATGCATATTCTCGTTGTGCATAATATTTACGATTCTGAGTGTAAGGCTGACTGGAATTGTCATAGTCATTAGTCCCTATTACACGGTTCAAGTTATCATACTTGATGGCTGTAATAGCGGGACGTAAACTATTATCTACAAGACGCATATCAACACCGTAATAATCTTTACGTATAATATTGCCTTTTTCGTCTTTTGTCTCAACACGCTGATGGTAACCTAGTTTTTTTTGTACAGCACGTTTGCCTTTTAAATCGTAGAATGTATATTTATCGACCTCAGGTGAATATGACCTAACCTCTAAAGACTCTTCTTCTCCAAAGGGATCAAGTGTCCATACTGAGTCAACGCGATTATCCTCGTCATAATGCATACGGTAACCAAAGCAGTCAAGGTCATTTTGTTTAGGAGCCCCACTGTCGTCAAAAAACATATAGCGCTCTTCTTGACCTTTGTTGTTATAGAAAACTTGCATACGGTCAGCCCCGTTGTCACGCACTTGTAAAGGAGCTCCCTTCATATCAGTGTATACCGCCCAGACGTACGAAGGCTCCACAGTCCCATCAGTATTCTCCCGGTCTTCTACGGCTTTAAAATATGTGATGACATACAGTATATTCCCATTGATGTCGTAAGCTTCCATCTTATCAACACGAGCTGTATCTGAATTTTGGATGGCACTAAACTTATAATATTTCGTATTATTAAGCATAGCAGAAAAGGCTTTTCCTTTTTTATCGGACACTTCACTATGTTTAACAAGTGGTGTACGCATTTTGTTATGTAATAACAATCCATCATTACTCATCACTTCAATTGAATTAAAGGGAGTACTTGAACGATGCCCTTTCTTACTTAGCTTATAGCTAACCGAAAGTTTTAATACTTCATCTTTGCTTAGTTTTGGTCCCACACCCACAGGCCAGCCATTGACTTGTACAAATGATTCATAGTAACAATCATATTGCATGACATTCATATAATAATTATAAAGCCATGAGAAGATAGCTATTCCTATTATTAAGCAACCTGCAATCATGTAATTGCGATAGCGACGACGGTCAGCCTTAGCCTTAAGTTCCAGTAATTCGCGCTTATGGTGTTCCTGTTCCATGAGCTTACGACGTTCTTCCTCTTGGGCTTTAACCATCTGCCGGATGTCTCGGCGATCCTTAATGATAGGACATAAAATGTCATGAATGTATTCAAGTCGCATGTCTCCACTATAGGCAAAACGCCTAAGCAGACGTTTCTCATTGCAGAGATAAGTTAGTTCTTGATCGCTGACTCCACCAACATGTGTAGCATTATATACAGAGATGTTTTCGCGTCTGCCTTCATTGTTCAACAAGTTGTCTTCTAAATACTCAATGGATTGCGAACTAACTCCTTGGATAACTTCAAGATAAAAATCTTGTATAATATTATTGCCAAACTTATTGACTAATTGGGCAGTAATTTTAGTTTCTCCTTCGGGTAAAATATCGTATAGTCGACTCAAATATAGAGACAAGATAGCAGAATCAACGAAGATCGCTGGTCGTCCGTCTAATTCAAAATCTGTTTCACCAGTAATTTTTTCAATAATCAATTTGGCAACATCTTTATCAACAAGTCCTTGTCGAGGTTCCATGATGATAGTGGCTGCTTGTTCTTCATTGATAGGAAGCAAACAGTATCGGTTCAATTTGAGAGAAGGGATGTGAACGGTATTTCGCTCTAAATAGGATAAATAATCCTCGCGTAAAGTAAAAACTACATGAAATAGGTCTTCTGAAAGATAGGAGTTTTTAGTCCTTTGGCGTTCACGTAGTCCTTTAAAAAAGGCTTTTCTGTTGCCGGAATCCCCACAAAAAGACTCATTTTGGTTTTCATTATCAGACAGATAGTCTGGCATAATACCATTAAGAAGATCTGCTACTTGACAAAAAAAAGCAGTAACTCGATGGTGATCTTTTTCTAATGTGAATATTTCTTCAAATTGGTCAAACACCAAAAGAGGAACAATGGGTGTACTATGATCATCGTCCTTCCAGAAACGGTATCGATGCAGATATTCCCAAAGTGTTTCCTCGTGCCCTTCTTTATGTGGTACTATTTCCTCACTATGTCCTCCAGATGCTTGTAACTCATTTTCTATTGCTTGTTGTACCTGTTCAATATAAGGTGCCGTAGGATAGTCAAAGTTGGTAGTATGTTGTAGTCGAATACTTACAGGGAGCATTCCAGCTCGTCTTGCTTTAGGGAATATTCCAGCATTGATAATGGATGATTTACCAATACCAGAACGGCTATATACAACTGTCTGAATATTGTATTCAATACGACTGAACAGTAATTCTATTTCTTCATCTCGTCCATAAAGACGATCTGTTTCTTTATAGGAATCTAGCCCTTTCCATGGATTGTCATTTCTTTTGCTCATAATACGCTTGTAAAGTTCAATAAATGACTAAATATTTGCTAGAAGTTTCTGAATTTCATCAATAAATGGCTCAAAATCAGGATTGTCGGTATCGTAAAGATATGCATTGCATGCTTTCAGGGCATCAGGAATATTACTTCCGTAAAAATCGAAATCTTTTTCACTGATAGGCATAATAAATGTTCGTCCATACCCCGAAGCAAGATCAATGGCAGTCTTCCATTCTGTGCGATAAGGATGATATTCGTTATGTTGTTCTTGAATATTATGTGTCATAATAGGAACAAACAGTTTAGTAGATTTGATGCCTGCAATAATTTCATTCATAAAATTACCTCCCATGCTGATGCTGTTGCGATCGTACCACACATTTATTCCTCGTTCAGACATCGCCTCATAGAGTTTAGCAGTAATCTCTGCATCTGCACGAGAATAACTGATAAACACATCAGTACCCTGTTGTGGCATGTTGAAACGTGTTTTTTGCATTTCTGCCTCTTTTTCTGCGATCAAACTTTCTATTTTGTTAACTACTTCTTCTGCATCGCGTTGAGTGAATGCGTCAATACGTTTCATAAATTGTAGAAAACTATCTTCTGCTATAGGGTCGACAACCATTCCCATGGGTTGATTGTCTATCTTCCCCTTCAGTGAGAAACATATGAAACGGCTGAGCCAGTCAGAGAAACTATTACCTAAAAAGAGCAAGTATTTCGACTGAAGTTCAGCTGCAAGATTCTGTGGTCTTTCTGCCGAGCTGAGCCATGAACGACAAAAAGATAACATATCATAGTCTGTAACTACATATTTCTTTTCAGAGTGGCAAACCTTTCCAAACATATAGTATACTGTAGGCTTGTTGATGTCAGAACGAATACTAATATCATCATTGTGAGAGGGGTCATTCGTGAATTTCATCACACGTAAACAGTCGGCTCCCCAAATTTCCTTCATGGCGTCTTCAACAATGGGAGAAAAAGAGGTGGTGATAACAAAAGGAAATCGCTTGTTTCCCAATAATCGTTTCAATAATTTTGAGGGTTGAAAAAGCGGTTGACTAAAAGCATCACCAAGCATTGCATAGATGTTCTTACGGTCATTGGCATCAAAATCTTTGTCATACAATAGCTCAGAGAAAGACTTAGGATGAGAATTAATCTCGTAGGCCTCAGCCAAATCATCAATGAGTATTTGATGGGGGTTGCTTCCTTTTTCATCGTCCACGAGGAATTCTGGACCTATTACTGGAATAACGTTTCCTTCTAATAATCGTGTTATCAGCAAGTCCCATTGCCTTGTATTTTCGGAATCTTCTTTCCTTATTTTCGTAAATATAGCTGGCATACATTCATTGTATGTTTAGTTCTGATGCAAAATTAGTAAAAATATTATTAAAACAAAAGAAATCAAATATAAATTTTTATTTGGTTGTAGTCCCCGCCCTCTTTACAATGGAATCGTTTACCTGTGGTCCATTATTCTCCCATACGTTACCGGGTCCATTGGCATTCTTCAGGAATTTCTCCTCAGGAGTCCAGTTGTCACGTAAGGTGATGTTAGATGATCCCTCATCGGTATAGAGGTAGAACCAGTGATTGGGGTCGTGGACATATCCCGGTCTGGCAATGTCCCGTACCACATTCTCACTAATGACGGTACCGGGTTGGTTGCCGAGGGTATAGATCCCGGCACAGTCATACATGTGCTGCGCATAGTTGTAAATCAAGTTCGCATGCACCTTATTATCTTTCATGCATACAAGGTCGCGGTTCCAACCCCATCCCAAGGAGATACCTGTGTAACTGACATCATGGATGGTGTTATGCTCAATGGTGATTTCATTGACATAGCCGGCAGCGACGGCAACACATCCCCAGTCCTCGTTCGTCACGTCATAGAACTCCGACTGTGCGATGGTCTGTCCTGTACATACCTCCCGGAAATCGGTGGGCTGATAGGGGAGATGGGTCTCCAGTCCTTCTGGGGAGAAAGAGCCGCAGACATAGCCGTTCATGGCGATATCGGTAAACGTACAGTTCGTCGTCATTCCACGACGACATCCGATGACATAGTCCAGACCAGAGCCTCCTAAGTGCTCGAAGCGACAGCCGTCGAAGTTGATGGCTTCTGTATATCGTAACTCGATAGCAGCGTCGGCGCGTCCCAGCCATCCCTGATTGTCAAGCTTATGGTTGTTGGGACGGTCAATCTGCGGACGTAATTTATACGCCTCCGTCAGATACATGCCAGCCTGCAAGGGGACATGTCCTTTCTCAGAGGGACGCATCCATGTGGTGTGACTAAAAGTGATCCCTTTGAAGGTGATGTTACGGACAGGATGCTCGGCGGTGCCGATGAACTCCACCAGCGTTTCCATCACTGGTACGACAGCCTCTTTGACCGTCTCTCCTTGTTGTGGCAGATAGTAGAGCTTATGTGCTCGGATGTCATGATACCATTCCCCCGGCTCATCCAGTAATTCCTTGGCATTTGTCAGGTAGAAAGGGGAGGGGTGTCCTGTATTGGGTGTCATCGGAGAAGGCCAGGGATGCTCAAACTGTAACTTCGCCTCCGGGTTATGAAAACGGATGGCTGCGGAGTCACCTTGTATCCTGATACTCTTGATACGCAGATTGGAGGTACACCACATCTCGTGCAACACCATCTCTGCATAAGGAGCATTCAGGATTCTCTCCACAGCTTTCTTAGGAACCCATAGTATCTGTCCCTTCTTGTCGTAAGTACGGATACGGAACATCTTCTCAAAGTCACTGACATCGCGAGCTCTGGTAGCTTTCTTTCCATTGACCCATAGCTGGCGGAAGTCGATGGGACGACCGTTGAAGTCGGGGACATCAGCCACCAACAACTTCCCTTGTCGTTTCCATTCCAGGATTTTGATACCACCACTGATGACGGCATCAGTACCCTCGATGGTCAGTCCACTGTCTTCCGGACGCAGACGAAGGGGCTCATATAACCGGTAGACCCCTTTACTCAGATGAATGGTCACAGGTCCGCCTTGTCCCAGTCGTCGCATCTCACGTGCTTTACGTACCGCATCAGTGAGTGATGAATCGGGAGTGACATAAAAGTCTGATGGGGACGCATACGTTGATACGCCCCTCATCAATAAACCTAACAGGATGATGGTGATTTTTCTCATGATGTTATCGTGCTAATGGCAACCAGAGTGACATGTCCTGAATACCTCGGTTGTCCCAGGCATAGTAGGGGATGAGTCTTACCTTTACCTTCTTTGGGGTGACAGAGCGTATCTCCCGATAGAGTGTCTGGTTGTCCCATTGCTCTTGGTTGGTGAGTACAGCCTCTCCTTCCAGGGTCGTCATCTCATGACCGCAGAGGGTCATCTTCTGTTCCGTAAACTGGATATCGGCAGGAATGGCGATGTCGTTGATGCGGTAACCGTCTTCGATATCCTCACCTTCCAGACAATAGACGATGGGACCGCGCATGACGGCAATCTGATTCTTTGCCTCTTCCACCAATGGGTTTGCCTCTACGAGACGCGGATGCATGTCGAGGTTTAGCTCGATGATATCCCCCTTCTTCCATTTACGGGTGATGCGGAGGTCGGCATCCTCTCCATTGACTTTCACGTTATACTTGTCACACCAGTCGGGTCGATGCAGTTGGATTGTCTCTAGGTTCTTTGCCTTCTTGATGGTGAGAGTGATCTTTCCGTTCCAAGGATAATCCGTCATCTGTTCCACTTCCCATTCGTTGGTTTTCAAGTTGTTCTGTCCGTAGAGGTTGACATAGAGTGTTTGTCCATTGACGGCATAGGCATATTCCTGTGCCTGACAGAGAGTACGCAAAGTATTGGGAGGACAACAGAAGCAGGTGATGTAGTGCTGACGGTGTTTGGGCCATCGCATGGTATAAGGAAATTCCTTGGTGCGACGCAGAGCCTCTGTGTAGAAGAAGTCTTTGCCGTCGAGGGAGATACCAGAGAGGATTCCGTTATAAAGCTCGTTCTCGATATTGTCGATGTATTTAGCATCCCCCGTCGTCTGGAACATACGCCAGGAGAAGAGCATCATACCGATCTGTGCGCAGATCTCGTTATGGGCAGCCTCTTGTGGCAGTTGGAACTGTCTTCCGTAAGCCTGGTGGATCTGTTGGATGGAAGGCTGGTTATATGTAGTGCCATCAGGTGACACACCATCGTAGAGAGCCCCGCATCCTCCCATGATATAGATTTTATGCTGGATGATGTCGTCCCATATTGCCGAGAGGTTCTTCATCAACTGTGCCTCTCCCGTCTCCGCATAGAGATCGGCGACACCCGCATAGAGGTAGTTGGCACGGACGGCATGTCCCATCGCCTCATACTGGTCGCGGAACTTATGACGATCCTGGTTATGATCCTCGCCATTTGTCACACTGTCGCGGATAGCGATAAGTCCCTTTGCCAATGTCAGGTATTTCTCTTCCCCTGTCTCACGGTAGATCTCGGCAGCTCCCATATAATGAGAGGGACAGATGGCATTACGTGACAGTTCCGCGGCGTCATTGGTCAAGAAGTTATAAAGGAAGTCCGCTGCTTTCTTGCCACAGTTAAACAAGGTCGTCTTTCCTGTGGCACGCTTATGGATGATACCTGCGGTAATAAGGTGACCGAGGTTGTAGGTCTCGAAATTCAGACGAGAGGCAAAGGCATGCTTTTGGTCTTTACCGATCTCGATACCTGCGGCATTCTCCGTGATGGCATGAGTGTCGATACCAGCGTTGCGCTCAGAGATGACCACAGGGGTATGGATATATCCGTCGGCACGCTGAGCGAGAGCTACTTGCTCAATGAATTTGTCCATCAGCGCATCGAGTTTCGGGTCTTTGGTAATGGCATAAACCGTCGCACACGCTTCCAGCCACTTATACATGTCTCCGTCGTGGAAGGGAGGACCATGATGCTTGCCTTTCACAGTACCTGCGGCAATCTCGAAGTTGCGGAAACCATTACTGCCATGCAGTCCCATGTTATCGATGGTCTCCCAGGGTGTGTTCCAAGTGTCCCACATGTCCCAGATACCCGTTGTGGAGAGCATGTTAAAACGGTCGCCCCAGAAACCGCCAGTCCATCGGACAGCCCCCAGAGGGGTGTTGGTCATTTTCGCTTGCTGACTGTGACTCATGTCGGTGAGTCCGCCTTGTGCCATCACAGTGGTGGCACAACCTATCATGGTTGTAATCAGTAATTTCTTCATAATTGTCCTCCTCTTGCTTTAACACGCTCATACCATGCCTCACGCTCTTTAGTCAGGTCATATCCTCGTTTGGTCAGGTAGTTGTTGATACGTCCTTTGTATTTGCCGAACACCTCATGTTTCTTCTTCGAACTTTCTGCGTCGATAGCCAGTTCACGAGCCTCTTTCAACCAGGCTAGGATCTGTGCTTTCTCCTCATCCTTCAGAGTAGGGATCATGTCACACTGTGCCTCGTAGGTCACCTTCACCACGTTGAAGGTCATCACGTCCTTAACCCGCTCGATATGGTGAGGTTTCAGATACATCGACAAGTCAGTCTCGAAGCCGAAGTGTGAACGGTAGAGCTTGGAGTCACACAATGCCTCGGCGAGTTTCTTGTCCGTCTTCTTGATGGAGTCCCGTTCCGCGTAGATATCGTTAAGCTTGAAGTAGCGGTTGGCGATGATATTGACGACGTTCTGTCCCATGGGTGTCCATGTGATACTCAGTTCGTCAGTAGCTTTCTGGGAACGTCCGATGATGGTCTGTACATATTGAGGATCACGTCCTTCACTGTCGAGTTTGACGGCAGCCTCGGGGTAGGAGTTGAAGGTCTCTTTCAGACAGCGTACATTGGCGCCATAGTTCATCTTCACATTCCGTACCATCTTCACGTCACGGCTCCGTTCTACAAACAGCCATCCCTTCCAGTTCATCTCGTCAAGGGTCTGCTTGATGAGTGGCAGGTTGATAGCGGGATCCTTAGAGATCCACACACTGTCTGTGTTGGAGGCATGGATGGCACAGATGTTCTTGGCACCCAGTTTCTTCATATCCTTGGCGATGTCCCAACCGTTCTCGATGATGGTCTGCCACTTATAGAAGATGGCGATACCGTCGCTTTTGATCTCCTTCAACAGTTTGAGGTTGCCAGCGGCATCTAACGGAGTGTCGATACCAACGACCTTACCTCGTGCTTTTGCAGCCTCACCGATGGCATGCAGCCGACTGACGATCTCTTTCCGTTTCGACTTGTCCGTAGACCAGTCGTTACCACTTCCGCCCAAAGGCAGGAAGGCGACTTTGACATTCCCCATGATATCCATGGTGTTGAAACAGTCGTCCAACAAAGAGAGATAGTTGTCACGCTGAGTGAGGTCCTGTCCGTAGAAACCACTCATGGCAACAGCCCCCACACGGATGCCCAGACTGTCGGCGGTGTGTTTGAAGAGGGCGGCAGCTTCCGGCTCCCGCATCTTGTTGTCGAACATCTCACGCTTGCCCAGTCCTCCCATGTCCATCTCTATACCGTCACATCCTAAGTCCTTGGCGAGTTGGAACTCACCCAGTTTCTGACGTTTCAGTACCATCCAGTCACAGACTCCTACCTGATAACGCTCTTGAGCCATCAGGGAGTCAAGACATGACATACCGCATGTCAGGATAGATAAAAGTAAAATACGCAGTTTGCTCATATTTGATTTGTTATTTAATTCAGTGCTAACGACTGGTGTATAGCAACAAATATCCGCATCTTCAACTCATCCTTTTCTTCTTGGGAAAGGGGTTGGAGAGGCGGGATAATAGAATAAAGTCGTTCTTTCTTCTTGTTTTTTCCTTTTGTTGCCATTATCTTCCTTTTTAATAAGGACGGAATAATGGCAATGGTGTAACCATTGAGGGAGCAGGGGCTTTTATACCGCTTGTTTCATCTGTCCCGCATATTCGCGGAGCCGGCTGATACTACGATGCATCAGGTTACGCACACTCTGGTAGTTGATACCCATAATACGGCAGATATCCTCATATTTACGATGCTCGATATAATAGAGATTGATGATCTGCCGCTGGCGGGGTGACAGCTTCTCGAAGAATTTCTCCACGTTACTCGTGAGTTCCTGTTGCCGTTCCATCCGTTCCTGGTTGTACTCCTCGTATTCTGCGAAAACCTGTGTGTTAGTATCGTTGATCTCGTCGCCTGTCATCTTCCCGTTACGACGGAACTCGTCGTGGATACGGTTGCGCAGGGAGATGAACAAATAGTTGTCCACATTGTCTATCGGACCCAGGTTCTCCCGTCTGGTATATAACTTTACAAAGACATCCTGTATACAGTCTTTCAGCATCTCACGGTCTGTCGTGAAACGGGAACCGAAGGCAAACAACTGGTCAATATGTTTGTTATAGAGCTGTGAAAAGTCTATCATCTTAGTAGTTTGTATTTGAAAGTAGTTCGTTGTCAACTGCAAAATTAATAAATAATTTTGGTAAACAGCTATAAAACGGACATCTTTTTCTTTTTTTCTTAATATTTAATACATTTCACCTTTGTGCGGGATGGAGCCAATAGAGCTTATTCCCCTTGCTGTCATTAGGACGGAAAATGTCCTGTAAGCGTGTTCCTTTCTGCAGAAGGGAGATATCACCCGTCTGCATGTCAATGGTGTAGATATTGTATTTCCCAGATGCAATCGACAGACTCGTCTCTGAGGACGGTGCATATACAAGGTAACCTTTCTGTGGGGCACCCAAGGCGATACAGTTGCTGTCCTCAAGGGGTTTCATCTGACAGATGTCTTTCAAGAGTTGAGCGTTGAGCGTTGAGCGCTGGGCGTTAAGTGGGATGTTGGGAAGGGAACCGCCAGCCAGGAGGATAGCCCATCCGTAGGTGGGATATTGCTGGGAGAAGAAGGTCACTGCCTTCTCCGGGTAACGGTTACGATACTCGGTAACGGAACGGTAGGCTTCCTCAAATCCTGTCTTTCCCACCTTGACCTTACGCATCCACTGTCGTGGTGCCAGGTTACGGCCACCCTCAGGAGCCCATAGCTCTTTGGTGTTGTAATGCCAGTAACGGATATCGATGATGTCGACGACCTTGCGTAGCTTGGGGTCTGCAAGGATACTGTCCTGTACGTCTTTCGTACAGCTGAGGGCGATGAGGGGATGCTGTCCTGTCTCTTCCTCCCATTCCGCTATCATCTCTAGCCAAAAGCGGGTGAAGTGAAGCGGTCCTGTATATTCCGCACTGATGGAGTGTATCACGTTAGGTTGGTCTTTCATCTGTTCCAGACACATGCGGATATACTGTTTGTGCAGTGGACGGAGCACAGGGTTCTGCTCGTTATAGAACTGTTCCGCCATGAAGATACGCTTATCGCCAGCGAAGGGCACAGGCTCTGGGAAGTCCGTGTTATTGATATTGTTGACAGGTCGCCAGGGACAGTCTACCCAGTGGGCACCTGCCTCCAGGATGTTATGCTGGAAATAATGCTCGTTATAGAGGAGGATATACTGACTTGCCGCTTGATACGCAAAATTATTCAGACGGCTCCAGTACCAGCGGTTGGGTTTGGTTAGGTCATAGCGTGACAACCCGTCCCATGCTGTACCTTCACCAGAGCGGGAGAAAGGTTGTTCATAGAAAGGTGCCCATACGTCACCATCGGCACGACGGACACGCTCATGGTCTGTCCTGCGCAGGTCATACCAGAGTCCGTAATTATGATATAAAGAACTATAACGATTATTAGCTAAGTAGTTGACTACCGAGTCGATACGGTCGGTCCATCCCATCCCCTCGCGTCCTGGTACAAAACGTGTGACGGCAGGTTTCGCACCATGCTCTATGAAGTTGTCCTTCACTCTTCCGCTCCACCAAGGGATGGCATATTGGTTGCCTGTCACCAACATCCCGTCAGCAGTCAAATACCCGTTGACAATCGCATATCGCGTTTGGGTATGGGGATGGTTCTGTGGTGCTGTTGTCGTATGCCGGCTGTTAATGGAACCGTTTCCATGAGTATTGGCTGTAAACGGAATACTGTCGAGCCACATCTCCAAGGTGAGTCTCGGCTGGGTCAGTGATTCCTGTGCCAAAGCCATCGCCTGTTCTACTGTCGGCGAACTGGACGCATTGGTAGGACGGGGGAGGATATAAGGTTCGAAGGGTAGTTTCCCTAATCGTTTCTCCAACTGGTCGTAGAACAGACTGCGTGGTGTCACGTGGTCGTTACTGCTGGTCCATTCTCCATTACCAGTGAGAGTACCCCAACAGCCATGAGCACTGGAACGGTTGTCGGCATCCGGGGAGTAGCAGGAGAGGGTAGAGGCGGTACACTGCCACAGCATTGAGTTTGCCGTGTTCCATCCTGTCCCGAACTGAAACTGTTCCAGATTCGCGAAACGGATATCGCTGCCGTCGATATTGACGATGTCGAAGAGCAGTCCTGCCGCCCATGATCCGATACTGCCACTAAACCCCAAAGACTCCTCACCCTCACATTGTACGAAGGCGTTAGGACCTGCGGCACAGTAGCCTGCGGCAAAGTCGTGGATTCCCTGACGGGAGATACAACGCTGGAAAAGCGTCTGTTGTCCGCGAGTCAGGAACACCTGTCGTCGCCAGCCTCCTATCTCTGAGACGGGATGGTGGGCAAGACAGTCTTCTACTGTGATACGACTGGTCTGCTTCTGCAGGTTGACAGCAGAGCCTGCCAGGTGTTGGAATATCACCCTGCGTACCCATCCGTCGCGTACATTATTTATATAAATACCATCCCAGCAGTGGTCCTCATCCTTGGCATTCCAAGCAGCATGCTCAGCGTCGATCGTCAGGTTCTCCACACCACATTCTGTGATCTCTCCTTTGTTGTAGTCATTGACCACGAAAGCTCCTCCGTATGTCTGGGAGAGGGTCGTGGTGACAGGAGCGTCGATGGTGATCGTCGTCCCGTTGATGGCTGTGATGGTGCGATCCCAGATGATATCGATATCCGTTGCCTTCCAACCCGTATAGTCGAGTCCGCCACCGAAGTCATTCATCTTCAGCGACGCAATCCACTCGGTGGTACTGGGACGCTGGATGTTGATACGGCTGCCCACTTGCAGTCCTTTCGTAGACTTCAACGTGAGTTGCGTACTGCCAGCAGGAACTTTCTCGTTGATGACGGCAATGGCGTCACCCTCTGGTTTACCAGACATACCTTCTATATAGATGGCGGCACCACGATCGACACCCGTCTTCATGAGGATGGTCTTCTGCTTGTCGACACCTCTCAGCACGATGCCGGATGTCGTGATACGGATGGCTTTGCTGATCTTGAAGACACCCTCCCCGAGCAGGATACACCCTCGATAGCCGTTCTTGTCAGGCTTCAACAGTGCCACCTCGTCTATCGCTTGCTGGATACGACTGCTGCAGTCGCCTTCCTGCCATACCATATACTTGGTGACGGGGACGTCTGGTATTGCCCGCTCAGAGGCATGATAGCCGCAGGTGGAGTAGTCCATAGGGATATATACTTCCTTCTTGGGCTTGGGAGCACCTGACAGATTCGTTACCATACAGACTGCCGTCAGTAGTGTCATGATGCGAAAATTATGTCGTTTCCTCATTTTGTATTGTTTTAGCGATTAGATGAATATGGGTACAAAGATAGAACAAATTGGGATAATAAGCAAATTTATTAGCATTTTTTCCGAATGCAAGACAAGCAACACGGTTGTTAGTGCCTGTGTAACCGATGTGAAGAGGCAGCCTTCGCGGGTGTTAGAAGCATCCTAACTGGTTGCTGACTCCAGTCAACAGATCTGCCGACTCCAGTCAACAAGTCTGTCGACTCCAGTCAACAGGTCTGCTGACTCCAGTCGACAGATGATAAAAGATAATCTAAACAAAAATCGGATGCACCATTGCGATGCATCCGATAGAGAGATAGATGTGTTTCTGATTACTCAGCGAGTGGGTCGAAGGTACCAGGAGCACCTCCCTTGTTGTAGTCACCCCAACCGATGGTCTGCTCCAACTGCTTGTTCTGGTTCTGTACACCACTGTTGAAACCAAGCAGGTAGTAGAATGGCTGGAACTTGATATACAACTTGTTCTTCTGAGAGTCGTATCCGTCACCCTTCTGCTCCTTGACAGCCAGGTTCTCCTGATACCAAGTCTTCAGGTTAGCCAGGTCGTCAGCCAGTGTGGTACTGTTGAAGTTGATGCCGGCAGGACGAACGCCACCACCCTTCAGCAGAGGATCGCCATCCCATTGTGCAGTACCCAGACCGTATTTGTCAGCAGTACGATACTGCAGCTTCTCACGACGCTGTCCGTTCAGCGGTTTGAAGCCCAGCCAAGTGCAGGTGTTACCACCCCAACCAGTGACAGCCCAAGAGCTCTTGAGGGTAGCTTGTCCCTCACCACCGTCGAAGAGCATCCAGCGACGCATATCGTCGAAACGCTTGCCCTCGTAAGCGAACTCAATCTGACGCTCATACAGGATAGCACTCATACATGCAGCCTGCTCGTCACCATTGAAGTCAGCGGTAGTCCTGTCGGGAACACCAGCGCGCTGGCGGACCTGGTTCAAATAACCCAGTGCGGCACTCACGTCACCAGCACCACATGCAGCCTCAGCTAAGTTCAGCAGTACCTCTGCATAGCGAAGCTCGATGAGAGGAGCGGCAGAGTAGAATGGACCTGCACCTGCTTTCCAACCAGCAGGATTATAGCTGTAGAGTGGTGAGCCGTTCACATCGAGGTCGTCACTCTTCTTACGAACAATAATACTGTTGCCATAAGTACCACCAGCACCTAAGTTATCGGCACCATAGGAGTTTCCACTCTCAGGGTTGCCCTGCTGACTGGATTCTGTATACCATACATAGCTCCACAAGGTATAGTTAGCACCATCTCCTGGGTTGTGTGCGTCATGAATGGAAGCATCACCATTATATGCCCAACGGAAACCAGGGAAGGCGAAGGTACGATAGAAGCGTGGGTCACGATTCATGAACGGATAGTCTGTATCCAGTGCGATGTCGGAAGTCTTCAACTTCGTGTAGTTGTCTGCTGCGGCAGGAATCTTACCGTCAGCCATCGGGAAGAGGTTGAGGATCATACGTGAGGGAGAAGGTCCGTTACCACCTGTGTTGTCAGGACGGATCATACGCTCCCATGTGTTGTTCTTCGCAGCATCGTCAATACCTGTCAGGATGGCGGTGGTGTTATAGAGGGTGAAGAACACAGCCTCACGATTGTTGGTCTTTCCGATCTGTGTGAAGACCTTGGCAAAGGTACTGCCGTTTACGTCATCACTAGAAGTATAGAGACCATAGCCACATGCGTTGATGATAGACAGGTCGTCCTTCATCTCATTGTAGGCTTCCGTCCAACGAGACTTGTCGTTAGCACGGTTGAAGATAGGACTTGCCCACAGCAGCAGGACACGACCTTTCAGAGCCAGTGCGGTACCAGAGGTGACACGTCCGTAGTCTGAACCATCTCTCCATCCACCGTCTGTCGTCTCGTCAGCCAGTAATGTGGCAGCGGCATCTAAGTCTTCCAGGATGAACTCGATGGTCTCCTTGGTGGTAGAGCGTGGGGTATAGTTGCTCTCAACGGGTTCGAGCACTTCCTTTACCAAGGGCACACCACCATACCACTTCACCAGGTTATAGTAGCACCATGCACGGAAGAAGTAGGCCTGTCCCATCAAGACACCTTTCTGTGTTTCTGTCAGAGAACTGCTCTCTATGCCACGGAGGAAGTCGTTGATGTTACGGATACGTCCATAGACAGCCTCCTGGATGTTGTTGGATGTTCCCATGAAGAAGTCAGGAACAGAAGTAGAGGTGGAGTTGTCACTCGACATGATATTCTCAGGGTTAACAAAGTCACTGAAGCCTGCGTATTCCTCTGTTGACTGACTGGCAATATCACTCAGTCCACATGCAGGATACTTCCATGACATTGTAGAAGTAGTGGGAAGACACCAGCCATAGAGGTCGTTGAGTCGTCCGTTCGCTCCATCGTAGTCATTGTACACCTCAGCACCCACCTGGTCGTAGTTCTTCTTCTCCTGCAGGAACTTGTCACTGCAAGCAGAGAATGCTAACATGGATGCAATGCCAAAGCTGAAATATTTAATTGCTTTCATAATTCTTACCTTATTTGTTTATATTAGAAACTCAAGTTGACACCAATCGTCCACTTACGCAGATTAGGATACTTGCCATAAGCACCTGCCAATGGGCTCATGAATCCGTCAGGATACGGATTGTAGAAGTTAAGCAGGTTCTGACCCGTAATGTTCACACGGATGTTCTTGATACCAACAGACTTGTACAGTTTGTTAGGAATAGTGTAGGCAAGAGTCAGACGACTCAGACGGACGGTGGCAGCACTGACACGCCAGAAACTGGAGGCGTTGCTGTTGACGCCGTAAGCAAGGTTAGGATAATGAGCATTGCGGTTCTCTTTCACAACGATATTACCTGAACCATCCTCTACGTCCTGATAAGCATACATGTTATCGGGATTCCAGAAAGAAGGCATATTGTAGAACTCGATGTTGCTACCAGATGCCACACCACGAGCCTCAGCGGGAATCAGTGTGTAACCACCCCAGCTGGCACCCATCTGGGCAGTGAGGGAGATTCCCTTCCACTCTGCGTTCATGTTGATGGTGAAACCATAAGGATTAGAACGGTTAGACAGACATACCTGGTCGTTGTTGGCATCTACGACACCATCAGGACCCTCATACGTCTTGGTCTCCTGGTTATAGGCACCACGTACATCCTTGTAGATCAACATACCTGGACGAACCTGGTCTTTGGTCATACCCATGTAGGTAGTGATGTTGTACTTGGCAAAGTACTCTTCGATATCCTGGAACGAACGGAACATACCGATGCACTGCATACCCCAGGTACCGATGTCTGTACGTCCACCAGGAAGAATCTGACGATAGATGTAGTCGTCCTCAAAGTCCATCACCAGTACCTCGTTGTCGTGGTAACCGGTATTCAAACCAACCTTGTACTTGAAGTCCTTACCAATCTTGTCACGCCAGTTGAGGCTGATTTCCCAACCCCAGCTGTTCATCTCACCAAGGTTGGTGGAGGCTGACTGCGTACCAACAGTAGATGGAACATTCTGGGCGAGGTTCATCAACATCTCGCGGTTCCGCTCCTTGTAGTAGTCAACATTGATACCCAGTCTTCTGTTGAGCACTTGTAAGTCAAAACCGATATTGGTCTTGTATGACTTATCCCAGTGTACGTCACGATTGACGGCAGAAGTATTCTTATTAATAGAGATACGGGTATTCTTACTTGGGTCGAGATTGGTACCCTCACCGAATACGATACTCTTGTTCTTGTCGAGAGTGTAGATCTGCAACCACTGCCAAGGTGTCAGGTTATCACGACCGGTGATACCCCAGCTGGCACGAATCTTCAGGAAGTCAATCCACTTCAGCCATTTCACGTTCTGGAACCAAGGCTCCTCACTGACAACCCAACCTGCGGAGAGAGCAGGGAAGGTTCCCCAGTAGTTCTCTGGAGCGAACTTCGTAGAGGCATCTGAACGGAGCAGGAACTCAAACAGATAACGGTCGGCATAGGAGTAGTTCAGACGACCGATGTATGACAGCGTACCACTCTCAGCACGGTTAAACTGCAAGGACTGGTCACCCTTTGTAGAGTTAGACTGATGGGTAGAGAAACTGTAGGGCTCGTTAGCCTGGCTGAGGTTGTACTCACTCTCTGTCTCAGACTTCTCTATAGAGAACAGGGCACCAACAGTATGCTTGCCAAAGGTGCGGTTGTAGTTGAACGTCAAGTTCATCTGATAGTTGTCTGTACGAACCATCTGGCGACTGCTGTAGTTACCGTTGGCATACTCAATAGGATTGAAGTTGCTGTAGTCCAGATAATTAAAAGTAGGATCATCGCCAGCGGTTGGTGTATAGAGATGCTGACCAGAACCGTAGCGACGTTGCATGGTATAGAGCGTATAGGCAGTACCAAACTCGTTAGTCTTGTCAGTATTGATACTTTTAGAGTAGGAGAACTTCACCTTCAAGCCTTTCAGGATCTTGCTCCATCCGAAGTCGTAGTTAATACTACCACTGATATTGATGGTTGATGTCTTACTCTCTGAGAAGTCACCATTGTCCTGCAGAGTAGCGAAATGGTAGTTCTGGTTCTGGACACGTGCACCATTGGAAGGACCATAGCTTGGTACAGGATAATCGCCAACATACTCAGGCATGTAGCGAGGACGTGTCAGCATCAGGTTGTAGTCTTTCTCTGAATTAGTACCACCGACCTTCAAGAGAGGCTTGTCCTTGGTACCATAGTCACCACTTACCGTCAAGTTGGCACCCAACCACTCACTGATTTTCACGTCAACACCAGCACGGTAGTTCCAACGGTTGTAGTCGAGTTTACCTAAGTTACCATCCTGTGAGAAGTAACTGATGCCGGCAAAGTAATTCACTTTCTCTGTAGCACCACTGACATTGACAGCGTGACGCTGTGTGAAACCTGTCTTCCAGTACTTGTCCAGCAAGTCGTAGTTCAGATTCCTCATCGCAGCCAGCTCGTCAGCCTGGAAGAGAGCTGTCGTGTGGTTCAGACTGGTATTGGTGGGGTCAGCTGCAATCACGGAGTTATACAGACGACCGTAGTCATAAGCACTCAGCATCTTAGCACGAGACACCTCATTGGTGAAACCGAAGGTACCACTATAAGAAATGGTGGGAGCCCCCAGCTTACCTTTCTTCGTAGTGACAAGGATAACACCGTTTGCAGCACGGGAACCGTAAACGGCTGCAGAGGCGTCCTTCAAGACAGAGATGCTCTCCACCTCAGAGGGGTCGAGGTTGTTGAAAGCCTCTTCACCTAAGTTGTGATAGGTACTTCCTACCTTCACATCGTTAGGATAGATATAACCGTCGATAACATACAGAGGAGACTGGGCATTAGATCCTATCTCACCCAGAGAGTTGACGTCACGGATACGCATGGTGGCGTTCTCACCAGGACGGGCATCACCACCGGAAACGGACAGACCGTTTACCAAACCACTCAGTGAGCTGGCAAGACCTCCGTTAGCCAAGTCTTGTACGTCATTCATATCCACGGTAGCCACAGAACCGGTCAAGTGAGCCTTCTTCTGAGTGCCGTAACCTACGACAACGACTTCCTCCAAACTCTGCTTATCCTCTTCCAGCTTCACCGTTCCACCAGGAGTGACGGTCTGGGTCAGATAACCGATATAGGAGATAGTTACTTTTCCACCTTTGGGAATAGTAATCTTATAATTACCATCAAAGTCAGTGATAGTGGCGGTCTTTGTGCCTGCCACCGTCACCGTTGCACCGATAACAGGCTCACCTGCCTCGTCAAGCACGGTACCTGATACCGTTTGATTCTGAGCCAGAGCCGACAGTGAGAACAGTGACATGACAAGGCTCAGACATAAGCTGATTATAAATTTCTTATTCATAATGTATCGATTTATCGTTATTGGGTTTAGTTAAGCCAGCGGGGATCACCGATAGTACTGGAGATGGGACCGCTAGGCTTGAAGTTCAAACCGTAGTTTGGCTGAGTGAAGTCGATCTCCTTAGACAGGTCGTCGACGTTGAAGCCGGGATCTTCCTCCGTACCCCACGTTTCCTTATCGGTACTATCCAGCGTTCCAAAGTAGGCCCATAAGGTATTCCTTTCTTTACTGTAGTCATAGGTACAGTTCTTGTGGAAGAACTTCTGCAGACGGAAACAGTCTACGATGATATTGTCATAATAGGTGATGACATACTTGTCCTGTTGTGGTGTTCGGTCGGCAAAGTTCTTTTTGTCGAAGATACGGACGAACGTGTTGTTCATGAAAGTACAGGTTCCGTCTGCGGTCGGGAAGCAACGGTCAATGTCCTTGTTGCTGAATCGGATGGTGAAGCACTTTTCGTTAGAAACACAGTTGTATATCGTACTCTCAGTAACGGTAATGCCCTTGATACAGCCATACCAGAAATTGCCACCACTTGGAGCAATCCAATCAGAGGAGTAGGCAGAGAAGACGGAGCTGTTGGAATTTTTAGAGCCGTCATTCTTTAACTGGATAATACTGTTCAGCACACGCAAGTCAGCGATACCCCATGAACATCTGCCTACACTGAAGAAACAATTAGGTACGTTCTTGAAGGCACACTCCTGAACGATGATGGGTTCCTGCAGGATGTAACAATCAGCAGGCTTTCCGCTGTTCTTCCCGGCGGCGATGCCCTGTGCCTCTGCGGACTTCGTTGCGGGAGGTTCCGGAGACATCTCAATGACACCCCATTTGTTGGTCATGGCAGAACAGTCGAAGTTGATGAACTTCAGCTTCAGTTGAGATGAGGTATAGATGACGGCACTTTCACCCATGATTACAATAGGATGATTAACCTTGGAACCACGTAATGTCATCTTGTTGTCCATAAAGTCAATCGAACCGTTGCAGGTGTAACTAGCACCAGCCACTAACTCAAAAGCCTGTTCGTCTTCACTTTCAGTCATATTGGCATTAATGAATTCCGCAATGTCATTTCCTACAGGAATCACCTTGGCATCAATCATCGTAGAGTAGGAATATACGGTAGCCTCAGTAGCATCTGTATTATTCAGTTTCTTGTTGCCCAGAGTCCTGACACTAACCATGTATTTGGTGTCCTCTGCCTTGGGAAAGGTAAAGGTAACACCATCAAGGACGCCCTGGACAAGTTCAATTGGATTGTCAGGATCGTCCACATTGTAAGCAGCGTACTCATAGCCACCGGCTCCTAGTACAGCTTTCCATGTCACGACGATACTTTCAGTACCATCGGAATTCGTTCGTGAGCTGAAGTTGTCTTTCGTCAATTCGGGTGATGTCATCTGAGTGTTTGTAACAGGGCTGACAAACGTCTCCTCGTCGAAACCATCCTTAGCGCACGATGTAAGGAAGAGTGCACTCACTCCAATTAGAGCTAATGTGCAGATCTTACTGTACGTAAATAAATGATTCTGTTTCATAAATTAAGTTTTAAGTTATACATGTATAAAAATTAGTAGCTATATAGAGTCTATTTCTTAAAAGACGTTGTATTATCTAAAAAGTAATCAATTCTTATCCGAAATGTACCAATATGCGGAATACCTTGCCAGGATTAGCTGCCCATTGCTCCATAGCAGCAGTGGCTCCCTCAGGAATCACCTCGTTACTGATAAGGCGGTCTACAGGACAAGTACCACGCTCCAGATAATGGATGACCGCACGGAAGTCAGAGGGCTGTGCATTACGAGATCCTCTGATGTCGAGCTCTTTCTGGACGAAATACTTGGTCTGGAAAGACACCTCCGTCTTAGCATAACCGATACATACCACACGACCGGTGAAGGCTACCTCGTCGACAGCCATTTGGTAGGTAGGGGTACTGCCTACTGCCTCGATGACCACGTCGGGACCAAAACCAGAGGTCATCTCCAACAGACGGGCATGGACATCCTCTGTCTTGGTATTGACGACATAGCTGGCACCCATCTGCTTGGCAAGGGTGAGTTTCTCATCGTCGATATCTGCGGCGATGACGGTAGCACCACGCTGGGCGGCACGTACCACAGCTCCCATACCAACCATGCCACAGCCAATCACCATGACGACATCTATGTCGGTTACCTGAGCACGGCTGACAGCATGGAATCCCACACTCATAGGCTCTATCAGGGCACAGGTGCGAGGGGTCAGTAGTCCTGCGGGAATCACTTTCTCCCACGGCAGAACAAGGTACTCACACATGGCACCCCATCGCTGCACACCTAATGTCTGGTTATGCTCACAGGCATTGACCCTGTCATTGCGGCAGGAAGCACACTTACCACAGTTGGTGTAGGGATTGACAGTCACAGTCATACCGGGTTTCAACCCCTCTGGCACATTCTTGCCAATCTTGACGATCTCCGCACCAACCTCATGTCCAGGAACCACAGGCATCTTCACCATCGGGTTGCCACCACGGAAAGTATTCAGGTCGCTACCGCAAAACCCTACATACTTCATCTTCAACAAAACATCATCATCACCCATCTGAGGCTCAGGGATGTCAATGACCTTCATCACAGAAGGCTCAGTAATTTGAATTGCTTTCATATCTAATAACTTCAATTTTTCAATATAATCGGAACATTCGATCCATCATCTGCCATTTCTCATCACTGGTAGCACCCTCACGGCATTGCTGGAACATCGCCATATAGTCTTCCCATTCTTGTTGGCGGGGTAGGGTAGCTAGTTGTTTCATCGCTGTATCCCAGTCGAAGTCGAGGGGTGTCTCCACAATCATGAACAAACGGTTGCCCAAGATATAGATTTCCATCTCCAAGATACCTACAGAGCGGATACCATCCAGTATCTCTTTCCAAGCCTCAGGCTCACTATGGCGACGGCGATACTCAGCAATCAACTGAGGGTCGTCCTTCAAGTCCATCGTCTGGCAGTAACGCTTGACAGGCTGTTGATATTCTTTTGTCTGATATCCGTTTGTCATAAACTTCTCTCTTGATGCATTCTGTAACCGTAGACGGTAACGATAAGGAAACAGATAAAGGGTAGTACGAAGGAGGCATTAGTAGCAGGGAAAGACTCAAAGACTGTCTTCTGGTCAATAATCATTGCCTGCAACGGGGGAAGTACGGAACCTCCGAGGATTGCCATGATCAGACCTGCTGCTCCAAATTTCGCATCATCACCTAAACCATCGAGGGCGATACCATAGATGGTGGGGAACATCAGCGACATACATCCACTGACACATACCAAACAATAGACACCGTATCTGTTCTGGAACATGATGACACCTATTGTGAAAAGCATGGCAAACACACCGAAGATGGCAAGCAATTTGGCAGGCTTCAACCACTTCATGAGGAAGGTGGCAATGAAACGGGAACAGATAAAGAACAGCATGGCATAGATATTGAAACGCTGTGAGAGGACTTCTGCAGACTGCTCGTCCAATCCCTCTGCCATGAAAACCCTCGTGCCATACTGGATGATAAACGTCCAGCACATAATCTGTGCACCCACATAGAAAAACTGGGCAATGACTCCCTCGCGATAGTATTTCAAGGAGAAGATACGCTTCAATGTCGGCAGAAAATGAATATCGTGACTTTGGTCACCATTCTTCGGCATCTTAGCGAAGAAGATAATCAGGAACATCGCCACGATCACCAGTCCTATAATTAAATAAGGTGAGATCAGGATATTCAAGTCTGCGTCTTTCATTGCCTCAAATTCCGCATTCCCTAACAGCGCACGGTCGTCACTACTCATCGGGTTGAGTTTTGCCTGAATGAAGTTCATTGCGACAAACATACCGATGATAGAACCACAGGGGTTGAAACACTGTGCCATATTCAGTCGGCGGGTCGCTGTCTCATCAGGTCCCATTGTGAGGATATACGGATTACATGAGGTCTCTAAGAAAGAGAGTCCACAGGTCATGATGAAATAGGCAATCAGGAAACAGCCATAGAGTCCGATACTCTTGGAGGGGAAGAACAATAACGCTCCTGTGGCATATAGTCCAAGTCCCATCAAAACACCCGCTTTGTAACTGTATTTTCGGATGAAGATAGCAGCAGGGAATGCCATACAGAAATAGCCACCATAGAAAGCGACCTGTACCAAGGTGCCGTCTGTCACACTCATACGGAAAATCTTGGAGAAAGCCTTCACCATAGGATTGGTGATGTCGTTGGCAAAGCCCCAGAGTGCGAAACAGAATGTGACGAGGATAAAGGGGATGAGATAGCTCACCCCATCCTTCGTTATCAGGGAATTGTTCTTGCTCATACCTTATTTATAATATACCTTATTATTTATATATAGGACCGAAGTTGGCACAGGCACGATAGTCGGCACCCTCTTTGTCCATACCGAAGGCATTCCAGCATGATGGACGGAAGATATCCTTGTCGGCAATGTTATGCATGCAAACAGGGATGCGCAGCATCGCACAGAGTGTGATGAGATCGGCACCGACATGTCCGTAGCAGATAGCACCGTGGTTGGCTCCCCAGTTGTTCATCACGCTATATACATCCTTGAAGGCATCCTTCGTCGGGTCAAGACGTGGGGCAAACCAGGTGGTAGGCCATGTGGGATCGGTGCGCTTGTCGAGAATGTCGTGTGTCTTGGGATCCAACTCCACGGTCCATCCTTCTGCCAGTTGCAGTACCGGACCAAGACCAGCTACAAGGTTCAGACGCAGCATGGTCATCGGCATACCGCCCTTTGTCACGAAATGACTCGAATAACCGCCACCGCGGAAATAGTCACGGTCCGCGGGCATCCAACTGGTAGCCTTCAGACAAGCCTCTGTGTCCTCATTAGTCATCTCCCAGAAATGTTTGATGGTTGGATTGCCGTCCTTGTCAGTCATGGCACCTGTAGCATCGAGAGTTGTGGCACCACTGTTGATAAGATGAATGAAACCTTGTGCAGCACCACCTTCCGGACGTTTGCCAGCGACACGCTCCACAGCCTCAGGACTCCAGTAGGTGCGGATGTCAGAGAACATCACACCCTTGTTGGTGAGCAGATGACCGAAGAGCATCGACATACCGTTCAGGAAGTCGTTCTCCGTAGCCAGTGTATAAGCCTCACGAGGACCGTTCCAGTCGAATGATGTACACATCAGTGATTCCGGGAAGTCGAAGTTGGGTTTGTAGTCTGTCCATTGACGCTGTCCTTGTACACCGGCTGCGATGGCATTATGTCCGATAGCCTCTTCCTTATAGCCCATCTCGAGCAGTTTCTTAGAACCTTGCATCAGGTCGCGGATAATCATCATCGTCTTCACGGTGAATTCCCAGTCAGCGTCTTTCTCCTCACGGTTCTTACCCTTTCCCTTTCCGTTGAAAGTCGTCATGGGTACACCAGGGAACAATGGGCGGTCCTCATTATAGTCGTGCCCCTCGTTGGGCTTGCAGTATTTCTCTACCCATGCCATTGCCTTCTGGAACTCCTCCTTGTCATAGATGCCAAAGTCTACACGGCGCAGGATCTCAACCAGCGACACATACTCTGTTCGCATACCCAGATACTGCTGCAGGAAGTCGGCGTTGACAATAGAACCAGCGATACCCATACAGGTATTACCTAGTGAAAGGTAAGACTTGCCACGCATGGTGGCTACTGCTTGGGCGGCACGGGCAAAGCGCAGGATCTTCTCTGCCACGTCAGCAGGAATCGTATTGTCGTTCAGATCCTGTACGTCATGACCGTAAATGCCATAGGCGGGCAGTCCTTTCTGTGCATGGGCGGCAAGGACGGCTGCGAGATATACAGCACCCGGACGCTCCGTACCATTGAAACCCCACACAGCCTTTGGGTATTGCGGGTTCATGTCCATGGTCTCAGAGCCGTAGCACCAGCAACTGGTAACGGTGATGGTGGAACCGACACCCTCACGTTCGAATTTCTCAGCACAGGCTGCTGACTCACCGACACGTCCAATGGTGGTGTCGCTGATGACACACTCTACTTTGGAGCCGTCACCATTGCGGAGGTTGCTCTCAATCAAGTTCTTTACTGCATTGGCAAGAGCCATGGTCTTTTCCTCAAGACCTTCGCGGATGCCCCCCTGACGACCGTCGATGGTGGGGCGGATACCGATTTTAGGATAGTTTGACATATTCTTTATTTGTTTTAGTTTGTTAATTCCTTCAGTAGTTATTCACTCATGTTCTTGACATAAGGAAGATGAGGTAATTTGCCAAAGCCAAAGAATTGTTTGGCATTCTCTCCCAGAAAAAGTCGTTTCTCGTGTTCCGATAGTTCTTGTGTCTTCTGGATGAAGTCATACGACATTCTGTAGGTGATGGCGGTGATGGTACGGGGATAGTCGCTGCCCCACATCAGTTTCTCCATGCCTACCAGTCCTGCAGCTTCCTTGATGGCGTGAACAGCAGAGGGGAATGGATAGAACTCATCGTTAAAGAGCCAGGTGATGCCACCACTTTCAATATAAACATTCTTGTGGCGTGCCAGTTTGATTTGCTCCAACCATCCTGAACGGGTCACCATACCGAAATGTCCGATGGCGATTTTCAGTTTCGGACACTCCTGGATGATTTCCTTCATCTGTCCTACCTGTGCGTCACCATCCATCAATTCGATGCCGAGGATCTTTCCTTCCTGTTCCAGCAAGTGCATCATCTGCATCATCTCATCGTTAAGAAATTGCCGGGGCAGTCTGGCAGCAGGAACTTTGATACCTTTAAACTCTTTGGATAGTTTTTCTGCGTGTCTCAAGAACCCCGGGTGACGGTAGTCTGCCATACCGAAAGTGAAGAAACGGTCAGGATAGCGGTTCTCCACTTGTCTCAGATAACTATTCTGTAGTCCGTCGATAAACTCCTGGGTCACCACTGCTGCAGCCACTTGTGCATAATCCATATTACTTAGGAAACGCTCCGCCGTGTTCTGACCGTCGGTCATGAAGGGTGGCAGCATCTGTCGCTCCTCACCAAAGAACAGTGAGCGGCTGCGGTTAGGCTCCAGCTGGTAGATTGGTTGTCCGTTAACCGATGTGTCCTGGTTCAGCCATAAGTGACTATGGGCATCGATAATCAAGAGTTCTTCCATCTTACAAACATTTGGTCACCGATTATCTCTTGTACTTTCTTTACCAACTCCTCGTCCATCGGCTCGTTGACATACTGGATGTTCTTTAGCACATTCTTCGGGTTAGCACTGCTGAACAGGGTCGTGGCGATGCGCGGATTCAGACTGGTAGAGAACTGAATGGCAAGTTTGTCGATAGGATAGCCTTGCGCTTCACAATAGGCAGAAGCCTTGGCACAAGCCTCTTTCAGTTTCTTACTGGCAGGGTGCCAGTCAGGAGCACCACGTTGTGACAAAAGACCCATGGAGAAAGGGGAGGCGTTGATGACACCCACACCATGTTGCTCAAAGAACCCCAGGTAGTCCGCCAGCAATGTGTCGTTCAGTGAATAATGGCAGAAGTTCAGAATACTCTCCACGGTGCCTTCTTGTACATGTTCTACTATCCAGCGCAGGTTCTCTGGTTGCAGGTCTGTGATACCTACATGTTTGACGATACCTTTGTCACGTAGTTCCACCAAAGCAGGCAGTGTCTCGTCTACGATCTTCTGCAGACCGCCTTCCATGTCGCCTTGGAACTCCACGTCATGGACGTTGATCAGGTCGATATAGTCGATGTTCAGACGTTCCATACTCTCATAGACACTCTCCGTGGCGCGTTTTGCCGAATAGTCCCAGAAATTCTTTCCGTCCTTTCCGTAACGTCCTACCTTCGTGGAGAGATAGTATTTGTCGCGAGGGATGTCCTTCAACGCTTTCCCTAAGACCGTCTCTGCTTTCAAGTGTCCGTAGTATGGTGACACGTCAATAAAGTTGATACCGTTCTCCACGGCAGTGAACACCGCCTGAATACCTTCGTCTTCCTTGATGCTGTGGAAGACGCCACCTAATGAAGACGCGCCAAAGCCTAAGTTTGACACACGCATCCCCGTCTTTCCTATCTCGTTGTAAACCATGATTTGTATTAGTATATTTAGTAGTCTATTTGTTTACGAAGTACAAAGATACACATTATTTTTAAATAAACATATATTTTTCTTAAAAAAATGATGCCGAAGAGGGGGAAGACGTTTTTTCCTCTTAAAAATTTGGTAGTCAATCCCTTTTTTCCTATCTTTGCAGACAGCATTCAACAACCTTAAATGAATAAGATGAAAACTAGACTGCTGTTTTGTGGATGGATGTTGTCGATTTTATTGACAATGGCTTCTTCTATTCATGCCGCGGAGTCCGACCGTTTGTTTCTGGTTCATGATGCTGCTGAGGGGTTGGCGGATAACGGTGCTCAGGTAATCAAGTGTACGAAGACAGGTCGTATGGTTATCTGTTCCATAGGACATATTAATTTCTATAACGGTTCCTCATTCAACCATATTGACGCCAGTCCGGAAGATAGTTATGAATTACCGAAATATGAGGGACATTATCATCTTTATTTCGATAACACTCATCACCTATGGGTGAAAGATAAATATCAGGTGACATGTGTCGACTTGATGACAGAACGTTTTGTCCCTGATGTGCAAGGTCTCTTCAATGAGATGGGGTTCAAGGGGAAGGCTGATGACCTGTTTGTGGACGACGACGGTTGTTTGTTGATATTGACGGGTCAGAACCTCTTTAGTTGTCAAACCAAAAAGTCATATCCTGTGAGGAAAGACAAGAAACTACAGGATATAGGAGAGTATAAAGACCAGTTGCTCCTGTTGTTCTATGATGACAGCACCATGGAGGCTTATAACATGGTGACAGGAAAGTTGGTGTACACGAAGACACTCCTTGACCAGAGCCAGGCGGTAAAATACAACAAGTTCTCCGTGTTACTCTCCTATCAGAAGGGATATTATCAAATCCGTAATGGCAAGCAGGAATCTGTGTTGCTCTATGTGGATGCTTTGTCTGGAGAGAGCAAGGTCTTGATGAGTCAGCCCTACCATATGAACAACATGGCAATACATGGCAGTCTTTTGTATATCGCCTCTCAATATGGTTATTGGACTTACCATCTGGCTACAGGAGAGAAACACCATTATGCGACGCTGACGAGTATCAAATATCAGAAGATCCAAACAGATATTAACGATATCGCCTTTGACCTGCAAGGTGGAATGTGGGTTGGAACGCAGAGGAAGGGATTGCTTTACTCGAAACCATATACCTCCCCCTTTAAGGTATATCCGATAGAAAGTCCTATGGCAAAGAGATACAAGGAGATGATTCAGCGGATGACCGTCCTGTCCGGTGATTCTCTGCCCCGTCGTGTCAACTGTGTCTATCAAGACAGTCGCGGATGGACATGGCAAGGCACCTATATAGGACTTAAACGCTTCAGGTCACCTCGTGACTCACATCCCTTGTTGATCAATAACAGCGACGGTCTGAATAATAATGTGATTCATTCCATCATCGAGGATAACGACCACAATCTATGGGTGAGTACGAGTAATGGTATCTCCTGTCTCGTCTTTGAGAAAGACTCGTTGATGAGGGTGGTCAGCTTCGGGGAGGACGACAATATTCCGGCGTGCTCTTTTGAGAACGGACTTGTCATGAAGTTAGAAGACGGCTCCATCATTATGCAGTCGTTAGACAATATCGTGAAATTTGACCCTGCTGCTTTCCATACGACCAAGCGGATAGATATCAAACTTTATCCAAAGATTATCCGACTGTCCGTAAACGGACGTACCATTCGTCCTGGGATGGAGATAGACGGAGATGTGATCCTTGACCATGCCATCACCCGCACCAAGGATATCAATGTGAATTATTATCAAAACAACATCTCATTGTTAGTCACGGGACTGAATTACTTCCGTCCTTCACAAACCTACTACCGGATACGTGTAAAGGGCTTCAAAAACGAGTGGGAAGTCTATTCGATGCATGATGGTACGGGAAGGGTGGACGAGAAGGGACTGCTTCATTATCCGATAGTCAGTATTCCTCCAGGAAAGTATCAGATTGAGATACAGACCTCTATGACTCCCGATGACTGGGCGGTAGAACCGTTTGTATGGAACCTGACCGTTAAGAAGCCGTGGTGGCGTATGACCATTGTGTACCTGATTCTGGGCTTACTGTTATTAGGAATGCTGATTGCCAATTTCGTGTACTACAACAGGAACACCCGTATGAAACTGAATCGCATGAATATTGAAAGTGGCACCATCAAACGTATCAAGGCTTTTGCGATGATGTGTGAGAACATGCAGGAGGACGAGTTGTCTCCCTCGTTGAATGCGGACTTCAGCTCTACGGATGCTGATGATGCTTTTGCCAATGTGATGGTCAAGGTGATTCCTTATGTGAGTAAGAATTCGACAACCCAATCCATGTCGAGTCTGGCAAAGAAGGCACAGATGGATGTCAAGGCGTTCTATGAGGTGATGACATCCCATCTTTACAAATCACCCAACAGGGTTGTCTTGACCCTTCGACTGCAGCGGGCGGCGGACATGCTCCTTCATACGGATAAGAGTGTGGATGTGATTGCCAAGGAACTGCATTTTTCCTCATCGAACTATCTGATAGCCAGTTTCTATCATCAGTATCATCAAACCCCAGACGACTATCGCGCATCTAATCCCCGATAGCCTACCAGTCGCCATGTGCGACCTCCCAGCTCTTTATAATAAACCAGTACCTGGTACTTGTTGCGGGTCTGGAAGAAGTTACCTTCTGTGGGTGCCGTCTTCCCTTCTTTGTTGACATACTGGTAAGAGTAATAGCCCTGTTTCTGCATGATCTGGGTCTGATAGCACTGTCTGTCAGCATCATATCGTAACTGGTAGGCTGTCTCGTCAGCATTGTTTGTCCATTGTCCTTGCAGGAAGATATCTCCGCAATAGGGAGCTTCGATAGTGTAGTTCACCCATACATAATCACAAGTATAGGCACTCTCTGACCAGTCACTGTTGCGGATGTAAAAAGCGCCGTTGGCAGACTCGTCAGTCAGGTAGTTGCGACGTGTCGTCGTGGTGAAGGGATATGCCTGGTAATGATCCCCGTCCCAATGGATACGGTCGATACCCATGGTCGGGTGACTGACATCCAGGATCTCGAACTTATGGAATTCATTACCAGCTTCAAAGATAAGCTCTCGCTGGTGTTCCCACCGTTGTCCCTGATGGTAGGTGTAGGGAGGACGTGGATTGATACGTGCCGTCTGCTCATTCCAGTTCTGCATCACGACGGTATAGATCTCATCATCGGGACGTACCACCTTCAAATCCTTATACTCCAATGTCATGTTCAGTTGCTGGTGACTCTTGTTGACATCGATATCCGTGTTCGTCGACATGCTGAGTCCGATGTTGACAATCGGTTCCACGACATAGAACTCCGCGTCAAGCACTTTCTCATTGCCATGATCCTCATCATAGATGGTGAGCCGGTAATTGCCGCTCATGCGGATCCTACATTGCTCGTTAGGTATCCTGAACTCATAGTGTGTGTAGTTGACGGTGGTGTTCAGGGAGTTGGTGTAATTGTCAATAGGATAATCATTGAATCCCTGCAGCCAGTCACTCTCAAAGATGTCGGTGGACTCTGTCCAGTCTGCCTCACAATGGGTGAGGTGACAGATATAACGATGGGTGTCATGCGACAACTCGTCGAATCCAATGTGAAGGACATCCCCGCTTCTCAGCTCCATGACAGGTCTGTTCGTCCAGTCGTTATTGACGATGGTTGTCAGTGTCTTGACCGTTGGCGAGTAAATCTTATTACCAGCCTGCACAGTTACAGCTGCGAGAAGGATGGAAAGCAATACATGTCTCATTGCGTGCAAAAATACAAAATAATTATCAATTATCCATTGTATATCCTCAAATATTATCATTTTTATGACATGAATTCATGATACGTTTTCGGTAAAATATTTTACAAGAGACCGCTGTAGTTTTGCGTAAAATCCACCAAGTCCTTACTTGGTTTCAAATTCGCGAAAATAGAGCCGTTATCGTATTTTGTTGACACAGAGCCAGTTGCGGCGTTTTTGTGCTTTTCCAACTCTGAAAAACACCTCAAAACCTACCTATAAGTCCCTTAGAAGTATCTTCTTTTCACAGTAGAAGGCGGCACTTAACGGGTAAGAAGGCGGCACCTAACGGGTAGGAAGGCGGCACCAAACCCCTTCGAAGGTACTGCCTTCCTCCATTTGACCCTCCAACAACCCTGTTTTTTGCTTCCCCCAATCCTAGAAGGTGCAAAAATCCATACATAAATTTCGACCAATTTTCTTTACACTACAAACACTTCTCCTCGTTTCTGCTATAAGGTACTCTCTTTAAATAATCGGTCAAATGCTTTGTGTTTTGCTTGATTTTTCGTAACTTCGCAGGCAATTATGAAGAAGATTGGATATATATTTGTTCTGGCAGTCATGATACTGGCGGCATATTCTTGTGGTAACAGGAAGAGTGCGGCAGACTATGCGGGGATGATAGACAGTATACGCAGGGCAGAGGCAGAGAAGGAGTTGTTGAAGCCTTCCGTGTCTGATCCTGTGGTGGCTTTCTTTGATTCCCTCGCCATGAAGTCCATGCCCATGAAATATTCTCCAGAGTTCGTGGAGTACCTTCCGCAAATGGAAAAGGTGCCGACAGCGTACAACAGTCGTTTTGACTATGAGAGTAATGTCGACCTGTTGGCTTGTAAATTACCACCCCACGGGCATTATCACATGATGCTGGTCGCTGAGAAGCTGGACTCTACCAATGTGTCGCTCTATCTCTGTACGATGAATCAGGAATATGTGCTGGTGGACCGTCTGTGTATCTATGAGCAGAAAATAGAGAACAGAGACGGACGACTGGGTGTGATGCGACAGGATTATTATGTCACGAACCAGTATGAGGTCACACTTGTCAGTTTCTTCCGTGGTGAGGATGACGAGGAGGAGTCCGAGGTGGCAGTCTGCAGGTATGTCATTAACAAGGAAGGTAATTTTGAGGAAGTCATTGTAGAGCTATGATAGAAGTGAAGATCAGTGATGCTCAGTTACGTGAGGCAGCCAATGAGGGAATGGACGCTTTTGTCGGTGTCTTCGTCAAGGCGATCCGTGAGGCTATCGGTCATGCGTTGACTGCGGAGACGATGGCACAGTTGAATGCCGACCAGATCACACTGCTGGCATGGGATACGCTGCATGAGGAGGTCATGGATGGCGGATTCGTACAGCTGATACACAATGGCTACGGACCATTTATCTTCAAGAACCCGTTTGCCAAGGCTGTCAGACTATGGGGCTTGCGTGACCTCTCCAAACTGATATATGAGGCGCATACCCTTTATCTGAAACATCATGAACAAATAGAGCAGGATTGTACGGAAGAGGAGTTTATGGCTTTGTTCGAGCAGTTTCCCGCCTTCGACGACATGGATGATGAGTTCGTGGAGAATGAGGAGGCATGGACTGCGCAGATCGCCGAGTATATAGACGGTCATCTGGAACAGTTTGCTCAGATAGTATAAATCAGGAAATGAATAAGGAAGAAGAGAAAATCAGGAAGAAAAGCCCTGTACAGATACGCAATAAGAAAGCCTCTTTTGAATATTTCTTCATAGAGACAATGACGGCGGGTATCGTCTTGACGGGTACGGAGATCAAATCCATCCGTCTTGGCAAGGCGAGCCTGGTGGACACCTATTGCTTTATTACCAATGGGGAGATATGGGTGAAAGGCATGAATATCTCTCCCTATTTCTATGGCTCGTATAATAACCATGAGATGAAGCGGGACCGTAAACTGTTGCTGACGAAGAAGGAGATACAGAAACTTCATGCCGCCACCAAACAGACGGGTTACACCATCGTGCCGTTATTGGTGTTCATTGATGAGCACGGCCGTGCTAAGATGGACATCGCACTCTGTAAGGGTAAGAAGGAGTTTGACAAGCGTCAGACACTGAAGGAGAAGGAGGACAAGCGTGAAATGGATCGCGTGATGAAACACTATTAACAATAGAAAATTGAACGTTTGGAATTGAAAAGGCTTAACGATATTATCAAGGATAGGATACTGGTTCTCGATGGTGCGACAGGAACGATGATTCAGGGCTTTCATCTGTCTGAGTCTGATTTCCGCGGACAACGCTTTGCTGGTCTTCCCGGACAGATGAAAGGCAATAATGACATGCTTTGCCTGACCCGTCCGGATGTGGTGGAGGAGATCCATCGCAGATACCTGAGGGCAGGTGCTGATATCATCTCTACCAATACCTTCAGCTCACAACGTGTCTCACAGGCGGATTATCATTTGGAGAAATATGCCCGTGAGATGGCTTATCAGGGAGCACGTATTGCCCGTCAGTGTGCTGACGAGTTCTCCTCATCAGAGAAACCCCGCTTTGTGGCTGGCAGTATAGGACCGACCAATAAGACTTGTTCGATGTCACCGGATGTTAGTAATCCTGCGGCACGTGAACTGACCTATGATGACTTGTTGGCAGCCTATAGCGAACAGATCGACGGTCTGATAGCGGGTGGGGTGGACGCCTTGCTCATAGAGACCATTTTTGACACCCTGAACGCGAAGGTTGCCATTGATGCGGCAATGACGGTGATGCAACATTATGGTGTGGAACTGCCTGTCATGCTGAGTGTTACCGTTAGCGATCTTGCTGGTCGTACCCTCAGTGGACAGACCTTGGAGGCTTTCCTCGCCAGTATCAGTAGCTATCCGATATTCTCCGTAGGACTAAACTGCTCGTTCGGTGCCGTTCAGATGCTCCCGTTCCTTCGTCAACTGGCAAAGAAGGCACCTTATTATATAAGTGCTTATCCGAATGCGGGACTGCCCAACTCTATGGGACTCTATGATGAGACTGCTGAGTCGATGGCTCCTCAGATGGGACGGATGGTTGACGAGGGACTGGTGAACATCATCGGTGGATGCTGCGGCACAGACGAGCGTTTCATAGAGAAATACATCCCGTTGGTTCAAGGCAGGAAACCTCATATACCCGCACCGAAGTCACAGACGATGTGGCTGAGTGGTCTGGAACTGTTGGACGTCACTCCTGAGGTCCGTTTTGTCAATGTCGGCGAGCGTTGTAACGTGGCTGGTTCCCGTAAGTTCCTCAGACTGATCAAGGAGAAGAAATATGAGGAGGCGATCTCAATAGCTCGTAAACAGGTGGCGGATGGCGCTCTTGTCATTGATATCAACATGGATGACGGACTGTTGGATGCCCAAACGGAGATGGTGACTTTCCTTCGTATGATTGCCGCGGAACCGGATATCGCCTCTGTTCCTGTGATGATTGACTCGTCCGACTGGAATGTCATCACGGCAGGTCTGAAGTGTGTACAGGGAAAATGTATCGTCAACTCCATCTCTTTGAAAGAGGGAGAAGAGGTGTTCATACAACATGCTAAAGATGTGATGCGCTATGGTGCGGCGGTCGTGGTGATGTGTTTCGACGAGCAAGGACAAGCAACCAGCTATGAGCGACGTATAGAGATAGCGGAACGTTCGTATCGTATTCTTACTCAGTGTGTTGGTATGAACCCGTTAGATATTATCTTCGACCCGAATGTGCTTGCTGTAGCGACTGGAATGGAAGAGCATGATAGTTATGCCGCAGACTTTATCAAGGCTACCGGGTGGATCAAAAATCACCTTCCCGGGGCTCATATCAGCGGTGGTGTCAGCAACCTCTCTTTCTCTTTCCGTGGCAACAATTATATTCGTGAGGCGATGCATGCCGTATTCCTTTATCATGCCATCCAACAGGGAATGGATTTCGGTATTGTGAATCCTGCGACGAAGGTGCTCTATAGTGATATCCCACAAGACCAACTGACGGTGATAGAGGATGTGATCCTGAATCGTCGCAAGGGGGCGGCGGAGACACTGACGGAGTTAGCGAACCGCTTACTGGAGGAACAAGAGAATAAGAAGGATGGTATTCCTGACGCATCATCGCCAGGTGATGCTAAGAACCGCCCTCAGGAGGAATGGCGTTCCGCTGATGTGGACCACCGTTTGCAACACGCACTCATCAAGGGGGTGGGAGATTACCTTCAACAAGATATTGAGGAGGCACTGCGACAATATCCTCAGGCTGTTCAGATTATAGAAGGTCCGTTGATGACGGGTATGAATGAGGTAGGACGTTTGTTCGGAAGTGGTAAGATGTTTCTGCCACAGGTCGTGAAGACAGCACGTACTATGAAACAGGCGGTGGAGATACTTCAGCCTTATATAGAACAACAACAGGAGGGTGAAGGCAGGAAAGCAGGGAAGGTGTTGCTTGCTACGGTGAAGGGAGATGTCCACGACATCGGAAAGAATATCGTTGCTGTCGTCCTTGCCTGCAATGGCTATGAGGTGGTGGACATGGGTGTGATGGTCCCTGCTGAGCAGATAGTGCGCAAAGCCATTGAGGTGAAAGCGGATATTATAGGACTCTCAGGACTGATAACTCCTAGCCTGGAGGAAATGGTGAATGTGGCTCATGAGATGCAACGGGCTGGTCTGGATATCCCTATCATGATTGGTGGTGCTACGACGAGTGAGTTGCATGTTGCCTTGAAGATAGCTCCCGTCTATGGCGGTCCTGTGGTATGGATGAAGGATGCCTCCCAGAATGCTCTGGTGGCTGCCCGCCTGTTGGATAAGAAAGAAGAACAGGAGGTGGAGCGGGAGCTGGATGAGAAATATCAGCATCTGAGGGAGAAATATGAACAGGAACAGCATGAGCTGCTTTCTCTTGATGAGGCAAGAAAACAGAAGAAAAACTATTTTGAGATATGATAAAGACGATTGCTTTTGATTTAGGGGGTGTAATTATCACCATTGACCAGTCGCAGGCTATCCAGCGTTTTAAGGAAATAGGGGCTGTCGAGGTGGAGAAATACCTTGACCCTTATACACAGACTGGTATTTTTGGTGATTTGGAACATGGACTGATTTCCGCAGAGGATTTCCGTAAAGAACTTGGCAGGTTGATGGGAAAGGAGTTTACCGCAGAACAATGTGCATATGCCTGGCAGGGATATGCCAAGGAGGTGCCTCTGCGGAATCTGGATACTGTGACACGACTGCGTCAGCAGGGCTATCGGGTCGTGCTGCTCTCGAATACCAACTCGTATATGATGGAGTGGGCGATGAGTCCGGCGTTTGATGGAAAAGGACATGCTCTTAAGGATTATTTCGATCATTGCTATCTGAGTTACCAGATGAAGATGATGAAACCTTCTGAGGAGATATTCCGTGAGGTACTGCGTCAGGAACAGACTTTTCCCCATGAGGTTCTTTTCGTGGATGACGGTCCCCGTAATGTAGCCAGTGCCAGTCAGATCGGTTTCCGCACATTCTGTCCTGTGAACGGCTCTGACTGGACAGAGGAAATATATAAGTTTTTAGTTTAAAGTTGATAGTTTATTGTTTAAAGTTATGAGGAGATATATTATCGGGATATTGTTGTGCTTGGCAGGGGTGCTGCATGCACAGACTTATCAGGTTCCAAAACGTGAGTTCCGTGCTGCGTGGATACAGTGTGTCAACGGACAGTTCCAGAATATTGGAACGGCGAAGATGCAACAGACACTTACTTACCAGCTTGACGAGTTACAGAAAGACGGTGCGAATGCCATCATCTTCCAAGTACGTCCTGCCTGTGATGCCCTCTATCAAAGTAATATTGAACCTTGGAGCCATTTCCTGACAGGGGTACAGGGAAAAGCTCCATATCCTTACTGGGATCCGCTTCAGTGGATGATAGACCAGTGTCATAAACGCGGTATGGAATTGCATGCATGGATTAATCCATATCGTGCCAAGACGAAGTCTGCCTATGCGCTGGCTCCTGGTCATATCTGTACGCAACATCCGGAACGTGCCTTTGAGTATGACGGTCTGATGATCCTGAATCCTGCCTTGCAAGAGAATCGTGACTATATCTGTACCATCGTGGAGGACATCCTGAAGCGTTATGATGTCGACGGACTGCACATTGACGATTATTTCTATCCTTATCCTGTTCCGGGAGTAACTATCCCCGATGGCGCACAGTTTAGTGCCAATCCTCAAGGGTATACCAATATCGGCGACTGGCGCCGCCATCAGGTTGACTTGCTTATCGAACAGTTGAATGAGACGATTCATCGGGTGAAACCTTGGGTGAAGTTTGGAATAAGTCCCTTCGGTATCTATCGTAACCAGAAAAATGACCCTCGTGGTAGTAAGACGAATGGTCTGCAGAACTATGATGACCTGTATGCGGATATCCTTCTGTGGATAAAGAAAGGATGGATCGACTATAACGTTCCTCAGCTTTATTGGGAAATAGGACATAAAGCGGCTGATTATAAGGAGTTGATACGTTGGTGGAATGAACATGCCTCAGAGCGTCCTTTGTTTATCGGTGAGGATGTGGAGCGTACTGTAAAGAATGCGGATCCGCAGAATCCGAAGAGTCATCAGCTGCCTGCCAAAATGCGGCTTCATCAGGAGAACAAAGGGGTACAAGGTACTGTCCTATGGTATGCGAAGGCTGCTGTCGATAATATCGGCAACTATGGGACTACCCTCCGTAATGTCTATTGGCGTTATCCTGCCCTCCAGCCATTGATGCCTCATATTGACCATAAGGTACCTGGCAAGGTGCGCAAACTGAAGGTCTTCAATATGGGTCAGCAACAGGTGCTGATGTGGACTGCCCCTAAGTGGAAGACATGGGGTGATGAAGCGACAAAATATGTCGTATATTGTTTTAAGCGCGGAGAGGATATCAATACCGATGCCCCTTCCCATATTGTTGCCATCACCACAGACTGTTTTTATGAGATTCCTACCATGTTGGCAGAGGGGAGGTATGTTTATGTAGTGACCGCCCTTGACCGTTTGCAGAACGAGAGTAAGGGAGTCAAGAAGAAGATAAGGTTATAATCTTATGGGTTGTCTATCTTGACGATGACAGGATCCTCCACTTCCCGTCGCCATGTCTTCAGGTAGTTAAACCACTCTTTTGCGGAGTGATAGCCGAAGGTCTCGTTGGCAGAAGTGTAGTTGACTTTATATGCCATGTGCTTGCCGTTGACCTGTAGTACGAAAGCATAGTTGTCTTTGTTGGCAGGCTCCTCGCTGACGATATTCTTCTGAGGCACCAAGACGGCCAGTCCTACCGTCTCACGTTTCCATTTGGTGGTGTCCGCAGCAGGATAATCCGCACCCCAGCAGGCTCTCAGTCCTTTCTTGTCAGAGAACTCCTCTGAGCCTTTCACGTTGATGACACCTGTGGAGAAACGATAGTCGCTGACATCTTTGTTGAAGAACACATCGACATCCGTATCACGATGACCGGCATATTGTGTGTAGCGGATTGTCATGTTGAGGGGAATACGAGGAGTATTGGTCGTGGGTGCTTGCCAGCCACGGTCGAAGAGCTCGACAATGGTGCGGAGTGGTCCATAGCTGATAATACGCTGTGTCCTGCTCCGAACTGGTTCGATATGAGTAGGCTTCTGTCCGTCCCAACCACGAAAGGCACCCAACCCGAATGTCTGTCCGACCCATAGCACGTCATCACCATAACCTTGTGCCTTCTGCTCGTCATTGGTATAGAACTGGGTGTCTTTAAGCTCCAGCCGCTGATAGTATTTACCATAGAGGTCAAGTGTCTGACGGGCATCGAAATAGATACGGATACCGTTCAGCTCACTCTCGAAATCCACACCATGATGGTGTTGGATATGGTAGGCGTCAGCGGCATCACCACGAACAGTGATGGACTCAATGAAGTTGTTCTGGTTGTTCTTGGTCAGTTTCTTGTCACTGGTGTTCCGAAGTACCATCTCCGTAAACACACGGGCAGGGTAGGAGCGAGGCTCTCCTGTCTCATAAAGGGTGACAGTATATTTCTTTTGTTCCTTTTTGTTTAAGTCTACCAGGAAACATAACTCATCGAAGGTCTCGTCCTGGTCAAGATCGTCCAACTGACAGGGTATCTCCTGTCCATTGACGGTAACCAGTGCCGAACGCACCTCACCATAGGGTTTGAGACTGATGACGACAGGCTGGTCTTTTCGTTCCGAACTGATGGGATTGCTGACCAAGACAGAAATAGTGTGGGTTGCCGATGCGGTGATACTACATATACACAGCAAGGAAATACAGATTAGTTTTCTCATAGATGCTCAGTTTGATAGAATGCTTGTATGTTCTTTGCAAATTTCACACAAATAAACGAAAAAGACACCATATTGCACTTTTTTTTATCTTTTTTAGGTTAAAATTTTGTTTTTAAAATATTTTTTAGTACTTTTGCATCGTTATTTAACAGAATTAAAACATTAGTTTGTTGCAAGAAACGTGCGCAAGGTCTATATTTTGCTCGTTATATTGATGCTCATATGTGTTGGCTGTGAGTGGCATTTGAAGTCAAATGAGGAGACTTCAAATGATAATGGTGTGACTATAGAACGATACGATCGCATAGAAAGTCTCTATCTGACAACGGGTGATTATTCTGCTCTCCTGCAGATGAACAAGTCCTATCCGATGCAGACACGGACCTTGATAGAGGATGTGTTGCGTATTGGAAAGGTGAACGAGCCCGATATCAATATCAAGTTCTTAAAGTTCTTTGGCGACTCCATCCTGCAACAACTTATTAATGATGTTCAGGAACAGTATGCCAATATCGATGATATTAATAAAGAGATGACGGATGCCTTCCATCATCTCCGTGAGGCAATTCCGTCATTGGAGATGCCTCAGGTCTATTCACAGATAGGATCTTTCGACCAGAGCATCATTGTTGGTGGTAATTATCTTGGTATCTCCCTGGATAAGTATCTTGGTGCTGACTATCCTTTCTATGTGGAGCATTATTCTGAAGGGCAACGCCGCTTGATGACTCGTTCGATGATTATCCCAGATTGCCTGAGTTTCTATTTGCTCAGTATCTATCCGTTAAAGGTAAAGGAACCGACTCAAGAACAGCGGAATCATCACATGGGGAAGATACAATGGGTTGTTAACCAGGTGACAGACCGTCATGTGTTTGATAATAGTCATGTGGATGATGTGGATAGTATGATGAAACGACATAAGGATATCAGTGTTGAGCAGTTGCTTAACGATACCTACTATTAAACTACTGTAATCATGAAGAAAATCACTGTATACCTGCTGCTGATGCTTGTACCTTTGGCAGCAAGAGGTCTAGATTTAAGATCAATCACTAACGGACAGTATCTGCCTGAGAGTATTCATGGGGTGGAAGCGGCGTCTGATGGTGAGAGTTACACACAGTTAGGAGATGACGGCAAGACCATCGTCCGCTATTCGTTCAAGACAGGAAAGGCTGTTGAGACTCTTTTCGACGCAAAGGGAACGAAGGTCGAGCGTATCAGTGGCTATATCATGAGTCCTGATGGTAAGCGGATGCTCATAGAGACCAACCGCCATTCCATTTACCGTCATTCCTTTACTGCTGATTATTATATCTATACCATTGCGAGTCGTAAAATGGTACCGTTGTCAGCAAACGGAGCACAGCAGACTCCTTTGTTCTCACCCGACGGGACGATGATTGCCTTTGTTCGTGACAATAATATCTTCCTGATTAAACTGCTTTATGATAATGCGGAGAGTCAGGTGACGAAGGATGGTAAGAAAAACGAGGTCATTAACGGTATTCCTGACTGGGTAAATGAGGAGGAGTTCGGCAACAATCGGGCGATGGTGTTCACTGCAGACAGCAAGAAACTCGTCTGGGTACGCTATGACGAAAAGGCTGTCGCTGAGTACTCCATGCCACTTTATAAAGGGTTGGACCCAGAGTTTACAGAGTTCACGGAGTATCCTGGCGCTTATACTTATAAATACCCTGTGGCTGGTGCCGATAATGCCAAATGTACGGTTTGGAGCTTCGATATCGCCAGCAGACAGACTCGTCAGTTACAGGTTCCTGTGGATGCTGATGGTTATATCCCTCGTATCAAAATGACGAGTGATGCCACTAAAGTGCTGGTGTTGACGTTGAACCGTCATCAGGACTGTCTGCGTGTCTATATGGCTAATCCGTTGTCAACGGTTAGTCAGTTGTTGATAGAGGACAAGACTTCGAAATATGTCAAGGAAGAGAGTGTGAGCCAGTTTATGGTGACTGACAAATACATGCTCCTGCCCAGTGAGCGTGACGGATGGATGCATCTTTATCTCTATAACCTTAACGGACAATTGCTACGTCAGGTGGAACAGGGCGAATATGAGGTGAGTGCTGTCTATGGTGTCGACGACCAGACGGGAAACGTCTATTATGCCTCTCATCAGTATGGTGCCACAGACCAGCGTGTCTTTATGACACAGGCTAATGGTAAGACGGTTTGTCTTACTGACAAGGCAGGATGGAGTAGTGCTGTTTTTAGTAGTGACTACAAATCCTTCATCCATGTATGGAGTAACCTGAACACACCTCCTGTGGTGACAATCTGTAACAACATCGGGAAGGTGGTTGCCACTCTCGTTGATAATAAAGAATTACGGGAAAAACTGGCAAAGGAACAGTTAGGAACTCGTGAGCTCTTCACACTGACGACCTCTGAGGGTGTCAAACTCAATGGCTGGATGGTCAAGCCTGCGGATTTTGATACCTCCAAACGTTATCCTGTCATCATGTATCAATATAGTGGACCAGGCAGTCAGCAAGTAAAGGATGCATGGAATATCGGTATGTATAATCAGGGGGCTATCCTCGAACAGTATCTCTGTCAACAAGGTTTCCTCTGTGTCTGTGTGGATGGACGTGGAACTGGTGGGCGTGGTGCCGATTTTGAGAAATCTACTTATCTCCGCTTAGGTGAGTTGGAGGCTCATGACCAGGTGGAGACGGCATTATGGCTGGGTAAGCAGTCTTATGTCGACAAGGACCGTATAGCTATCTGGGGATGGAGCTATGGTGGTTTCAATACGCTGATGTCTATGTCTGAGGGTCGTCCCGTCTTCCGTGCAGGTGTCGCCATCGCCCCTGTCACTTCTTGGCGTTTCTATGATAGTATATATACGGAACGGTTTATGCGTACTCCAAAGGAAAATCCTAATGGTTATGACCGGAACCCCATCAGTCGTGCCAGCCAGTTACATGGTGCTTTGCTACTTTGTCACGGTTCTGCTGATGATAATGTTCATTTGCGTAATACAGCGGAATATACAGAAGCGTTGGTACAAGCGGACAAAGATTTCAGTCAACTTGTCTATACTAACCGTAATCACAATATCAGTGGTGGGAACACCCGTCACCACTTGTTCCGACAGTGTGTGAGTTTCCTTAAGGAAAAAATGAAGTAATCGTCGCAAGAAGCTTTGCTTGCAAAGAATAAAAAAAATGAAGAGTTGAAGTGGGAATCTTCAACTCTTCATTTTTTCAACTCTTCAATTCTTTTTAATAATTCTCTGCTTTCACCTGGAAGTAAGCTTGTGGGTGGTTGCAGACGGGACACTCATCGGGAGCCTTCTTGCCGACGACGATATGTCCGCAGTTGGAACACTGCCAGATGACATCACCGTCCTTGGAGAATACACGCTCCTTCTTTACGTTGTCCAGCAACTTGCGATAGCGAGCCTCATGCTCCTTCTCAATGGCGGCAACACCCTCGAATTTCTCAGCGATCTCGTCGAAGCCCTCTTCACGTGCCTCCTTAGCCATACGGGCATACATATCTGTCCACTCGAAATTCTCACCACTTGCGGCAGCCTCCAGGTTAGAAGCGGTATCCTTGATGGAACCACCTTCTAACAGCTTAAACCACATCTTGGCGTGCTCCTTCTCATTGGCGGCAGTCTCCTCGAAGATAGCAGCGATCTGTACGTAACCGTCTTTCTTAGCTTTGGATGCCCAGTAGGAATACTTGTTACGAGCCATCGACTCACCAGCGAAAGCCTCTTGTAGATTCTTCTCAGTCTTTGTTCCTTTCAGTTCTTTCATAATCGTATTTGTTTTAATTAGTAAATATGTGTCAGCGAAGTTACGAAAAAAATCTGACATTACCAAACAAAAGATGTAGAAAGTTATTCAGACTTGAACAAATCCTTGATACCACCGATGCTTCCTAACAGGTTGGTGGCCTCGTATGGGAGATAGACGGTCTTGGTCTTGTCACCCTGTGCAAGCTCCTGCATCATCTGGATATACTTCTGGGCGAGCAGGTAGTTGGCTGGGTTCGTACTCTTGCCGACAGCCTCGGTAATCAGTTCGATAGCCTTTGCCTCAGCCTCAGCCTTGCGGATACGAGCCTGTGCCTCACCCTCGGCATGAAGGATAGCTTGTTGCTTCTGAGCGTCAGCACGGTTGATGATGGCGGTCTTCTCACCCTCAGAGGCAAGAATCTCTGCAGCCTTCTCACCTTCGGAGGTCAGGATCTGTGCACGCTTGTTACGTTCTGCCTGCATCTGCTTCTCCATCGCGTTCAGTACTGTGGAGGGAGGTACGATATCCTGCAATTCAACACGGTTGACCTTCACACCCCATTTGTCTGTGGCATCATCCAGGACAGCACGCAACTTGGTGTTAATAGTGTCACGAGAGGTTAGTGTCTCATCGAGTTCCAGTTCACCAATGATATTACGCAAGGTGGTCTGAGTCAGTTTCTCAATAGCGTTGGGCAGGTTAGAAATCTCATACACAGCCTTGAAGGGATCTACAATCTGGAAGTAGAGCAGGGCGTTAATCTCCATCTGGATATTATCCTTCGTGATCACGTTCTGTGAGGGGAAGTCATACACCTGTTCACGCAGGTCGATGGAGTTAGAGTAGGCGTAACGTCCACGGTTCAGAACCACAATCTCTTTAGAGCGGTCGATGAACGGGATGATGATGTTGATACCAGGGTTAAGGGTAGCATAGTAGCGACCCAGACGCTCGATGATGCGTGTCTCCGACTGAGGGATGATCACAAGTGCCATCTTGGCGAAGAGAATCACCAGGATTACGATGGCGATAAGTACGTAAGTCATAAATTCCATAAATTATAAAGGTTTAAGTTCGGTATTTCGAGATTTCGAGGATTTCGATATTTCGAGGATTACAGTGCCTCCACAGTGATAATTGTGCTCTCACGTCCGATGACTCGGACCGTGGTGCCAATGGATATGTCACTGTCTGCATGGCTGACAGCTTTCCACATATCACCGTCAATCTGCACATAACCACTTCCGCCGACGGGAATTGTCTCTGTCACTTTTCCCGTACGTCCTAGCAAGGCATCGGCGTTACTTGGTTTGTTTGGCTCATTCTTATGCAGGTAGCGCAGTGCCACAGGACGTACGAACAGTACGCTGAGCAATGAGAAGATGGAGAAAATGAGCAACTGCCAGTATATTCCCAGTCCGAGGACTGCGGCAATGATGCCGAAGACAGCACCGATGGAGAAGCAGATGATGAAGAAGTCACCTGACGAGAGCTCCAGAATCAGACAAATGATGGACACTACTGCCCAGATCTGCCACATGTTTGCGATAAAATAGTCTATCATAATCTTAAATTTTAGTTTCGTTATTTCGATATTTCGGGATTTCGATTTTTCGACATCTTGATTAGATGGAGAGAATAAAATCATCCCAGTCTTTAGTGGACCCTTTCTTGCCGAACACCTTGGTATAGAGTCGGCTGCGGGTAGAGGCGACACTCTCCTTGCTATGTGCTGTGAGAGTAGCTATGTCTTTGGGAGAGACACGTACTTTGATGAGCAGACTCACATAGTAGTCCTGGTGACTCATGTTATAGAGGCTGTACAGTTTCTCCGTAAAACCGGTGTACACCATATTCACCACCTCGGCAAGTTCGTTCCAGTCGCCGTTGTGCATACTCTGTCCCTCATTAATATATTGTTTGATGCGCAAGTATATGGGTGAGGAGAAAATGGTGTTCACATCGTACTCACGTTGCTCAATGACAGCCATCTTCTGCATCGCGTGGATATTGTCCAGACGGCTCTGCAGCAACTGTATCTTTCGTCTGTGGTATTGTATCGTCACTACAAATAAGGTGATGTAGATGACGGCACAGATGACGAGCAGGAATATTTCACGATGGGTGAGTATCATATCGCTTTTCGTTTTTGTTGATGCAAAGATACGAAATAAAATAGTAGCCTCCAAGAAAAAGTGTTTGCAAAAGTGTGCAAAAAGCACATAGAGAACTTTTGCGAATCAATTCTCAATAGTTAATTTTCAATGAACGTCTTTCAATTCTCAATGAAATATCGTATCTTTGCAGCATCATGACAAATCTGCTGGGTATTTTCCCGTTGCTGTTCCGTGCTCGCCGTCCTAGTAAACTGGACAACATGCGGGCCGTGAATCTTCCCTTCTGGATTCGGAAGGGCTACGAGGGGATGACGTTCTTCGGTCATATCATCACTCACAGCAAAGAGGAGGCGGAGCGTTTCAATAACCGATGGGATGAGATGAAGAACCACGAGATGATTCATCTCTACCAGGCACGTTCGACCCACGACTCATGGATTTGTTTCTACTGGAAATACATCATCTATTGGTTGAAAGCATGCCGTTATCGTAAGCATCTGCGTAATGCGGGGTATCTGCTCAATCCTTTCGAGATGGAGGCTTATGGTCACATGTACGACCTGCATTATCTCGACGACAAAGAAAACGGCACCACAGAGTGGCGCCGCTATGTGAGTATGTCGTTAGAGGAACGCTTGCGTCTTTATTTAGCACGGAAACGCTCTGCCTGAGACTGGATCAGTTCCTTGTCGTCGAAATAGTTGATCTGCATGGCGCTGCGTACCTCACTCATCGTCTGGGCAGCAGTCTCACGAGCTTGTTCTGTTCCTTTCCTCAGGATGTTGTAGATCTCCGGGATGTCCTGCTCGAACTCATGACGGCGCTGGCGCATCGGCTCCAGGAATTCGTTGAGAATCTGGTTCAGGAACTTCTTACATTTCATATCTCCCAGACCACCACGACGGTAGTGGTCTTTCAACTCGTCGAGGTTCTGGTATTCTGGCAGGAACTTCGCAAAGTCCTCATCCTTCGAGAAAGCGTCGAGATAGGTGAAGACAGCGTTACCCTCCACATGACCGGGGTCGTTGAGGTTGATATGCTCCGGGTCGGTATACATCGAGCGTACCTTCTGCCAAACGGTATCGGCATCATCAGAGAGATAGATACAGTTGCCGAGTGACTTCGACATCTTCTCCTTACCGTCTGTACCAGGCAGACGACGGGCGGTGGCATTCTCCGGCAACATGATATTCGGCTCTACCAATACTGGCGCATATACTTGATTGAAGCGGCGTACCAGTTCACGAGTGACCTCCAGCATCGGCTCCTGGTCCTCACCTGCGGGAACAGTCGTTGCCTTGAACAAGGTGATGTCGGCAGCCTGTGATACAGGATAGCAGAAGAAACCAAGAGGAATGCTCTCACCCTCGAAGCCACGCATCTTCACCTCCGTCTTCACTGTCGGGTTACGCTGCACGCGACTCACGCTGACTAAATTCATGAGGTAGGTCGTCAACTCAGCGAGTTCCGTAATCTGACTTTGGATGAACAACGTACACTTCTCCGGATTCAGACCGGCGGAGAGGTAGTCGAGAGCCACCTCGATGATGTTCTGACGTATTTTCTCCGGGTTGTCGGCATTATCCGTCAGAGCCTGCACGTCAGCCATGAATACAAACATTTTCTCGTAGTCGCCAGCCTCTTGCAGTTCCACACGACGGCGCAGCGATCCGATATAGTGTCCCAAGTGCAATTTGCCTGTGGGGCGGTCACCTGTCAATATAATCTTTCCCATTGTTTCTCTGTTTTCTTAATTTTGGCTGCGAAGGTACTATTTTTTTTTGATATAACAAAGAATAATGTCAAAGAAATCTCTGGGACGCGTCTGGTCTCATGGGTAAGACACGTAAGCAGATGATATACAGACACCCGATAAAGGCATATATCAGTATGGTTTGTGACAGGTTGGGGTGAATGTCGATGCTAGCATAGGGCAAGGTGGCGATGGCGTCCAAGGTGTGGTGCATGAAGGTGGTGATAGCAGTTAATGCTGTGGCAAGGACAGACAGCCGGATGATGAATAGCAGGAGTGCCCCCATTAGAATAAGGTACGCACAAGGGATGACGACGAAGTTGCTGATGAGGAAATAGGTGGAGAAACGATGGAAATAGAAGGCTACCAAGGGTGCCACACCGATCTGTGCCGACAGTGATAATGCCGTCATCCCCCATAGCCATCGTACCAGTCGGTGCTCCATCAGCCACCGCTCGGAGAAGATGCCGTTGAATAACGGGAAGAACACCAGGATGGCGAGGACGGCAAGGAAAGACATCTGGAAACCGATGTCGAAGAGTGATTGCGGGTGGATGACGAGTAGAACGATGGCTGTGAATGCCAGGACGTTGATACTCATCTTCTGACGATAGCCCAACGACAGTAGTCCGTAGACCGTCAGCATGGTGGCGGAGCGTACCACACTGGGCGTCATCCCCACCAGGAAGGCGAATGCCCAGATCAGTATGATCGTCATCACCTGCGTCACCATCCTCAGACGGAGCCCTCTGACGAGGAGCGACACCATCATATAGAGAATACCGAGATGCAGTCCGCTGATGGCAAGCACATGTCCTGCCCCCGTGATGCTAAACGTCTCACGGATGGTGGGTGTCAATGCCGACTTGTCCCCTAATGTCATTGCCGTTATGATCGCATAGGAATCCTCATCGATACCCCATTGCTGGTATTGCTGAAGCAGTTGCTCTCGGTACTCCAGCATCCGTTCCCCCGTCTTTTGTATGAGGACACTGTCGGGTAACGGATATTGGATGATGATCATTCCTAACAGAAAGGTCGCCAGACAGATTCCTGCCGTCTGCCAACGAGGGTGATGACGTAACAGGAGGGTGACCGTCAGGACACCACAAATGACACCCAGCAAGAGTCCCTCTCCTACGGGATAGTGCCTGCCCGTGATGATTCCGAGAATCAGACAGAGGGCAATAGGAAGTAATGGAGCAATGAATCGTTGATGTCGCATGTGTCAACTCTGATCCGTAAATCGTTCAACGAACTCGTCCTCTGAGAGAATTGGAATACCAAGCTGTTGGGCTTTCTGGTTTTTCCCGGAGGTCGATGTCACGTCATTATTGATAAGGTAGGATGTCGAGCCACTCACAGCCGATGCCACCTTACCTCCCTGCGACTCGATATATGCTTTCAACTCGTTACGGTTCTTGTAATGATGGACATCACCCGTCACGACGAAGGTCAGTCCCTCACACATATTTCCCGTCGGCTCGTTGGATACCTGAGTCACTTGTAATTTCTCCAGCAGATGATGGTAGCGTAGTCTGTTACGGGCATCACGGAACCAGTTGATGAAGGATGCCGACTTCTCCGGACCGATGCCGGCAATAGAGGTGAGTGGGGAGGTGTCTGAGGTAAGAGGAGCGAACAAGTCGGCTTCGACGGCAGGCTGGGGTTGTGTCATCGCAACGAGCTCGTCCAACGGATAAGCACTCAACAGCCGCTTGCAGACATCCAGCCCGCACAAGGGGATGTTCAGCGCATAGAGCAACCGGTGTGCCTCCACATGGGCGGAACGGTCGATGCTGCGCATGATGTTCGACGCCGACTTCTCTCCGAATCCCTCCATGTTGGCGAGCTCACGGATATGCTGGCGCAGGTCGTAGATATCGGCATACTCACTGATCCAGCCGAGGTTGATAAACTTCGACAGGGTCTGTTCTGAGATACCGTCGATATTCATACCTTCCTTCGACACGAAGCGGGCGAACTTCTTCAGTTGCTTGGCGGGACACTCCGTATTGGTACAGTGCAGCGTCTTCGTACCACTTGCCTCACTGACACGTATCTCCGTTGCTGCATGACAGACGGGACATTCGTGGGGGATCTCCAGGACTCCTTCCGTACGGATGACCTTGATGACCTTCGGGATGATCTTGTTTGCCTTGATGACACTGATCTCCGTTCCTTTCGCACCAATTCCTAAACGCTCGCACTCACTGATATTACAGAGTGACGCACGCTTCACGGTCGTACCCTCTAACTCCACAGGTCGGAAGATAGCGACAGGGGAGATGGTGGAGGCGGCACACGACCATTCTATCTCTTGTAATACCGTCTCCGCAGCCTCATCCTGCCATTTGAAGGCGAGTCCGGCTTTGGTGGCATGATGTCCTGTGATACTTCCCGTCCTGGCATACACCGTATCGTCGTAACAGATGACAAGACCATCGACAGGGAAAGGGTTCTTCTTGGAGGTGACTTCCTCTGTGAAGACATCGATGACGCTTTCAACGGAAGAGAGGTCCGGATGTTCGATGAGACGATGCTCTACGGTATGGAAACCCTGCTGCTCTAACCAGTCCATACGGTCACCCCACGAGGGGATGTCGTCATCGAGATACACCAGCGTGAAAGGAATCCATTGGATATGTCGTTGTCTTACTTCCTCCACGTCTTTCAGGGTCAGCGACCCAGAGGCGAGATTGCGGGGGTTAGCATAGTCCTCACCGCTTTCAATGAGGAAACGGTCAAAGTCGTCATAGCTGATGACAGCCTCTCCCCGGATAACGGTATGTCCTTTATATCCAATATTTTGCGGAATACCGTTAATGGCTTTTGAAAGATGGGTGATGTTCGTGCCGATATGTCCGTTACCTCGTGTGACAACCTTTGTCAGTTGTCCGTTGTCATACGTCACGACAAGGGTCAGACCGTCCAGTTTCCAGGATATCCAGATGGGTCGTTCCTCCGACCACTTCACCAGTTCTGCGGGTTGCTTCGTCTTCGCCAGTGAGAGGGCTGCGAACTCATGTTCCTCCTTCTGTCCGGTGATGGTGTCTTCCGATACTTTCTGCGTAGGAGAGTCGGGCAGGGTAGTCCCCGTCTCCTGTTCCAGTCGTTTCAGCTCGTCGAAGCGTGCGTCCCACTCATAGTCGGTCATTCGCTCACCCCGTCCGTTATAGTATGCGTCAGAAGCCTCGTTCAACTCCCTGACGAGTTGTTGCATCCGTGATATCTTGTCGTCTACCATATTTATAGTATTTTATGCCTGCAAAGATACAAAAAATAAAGATTATAGATGAAAAATTAAAGATTATTTCGTACCTTTGCCTGCATGACAGAGAGATTTGAGTTTACATCACAGGAAAGGGAGGATGTCCTCTCATTGTATAACCAGATCAAGCAGGAGATCGGCTCGTCGCTCCTGGAGGGTGACGAGGAGAAGATGCGTCAGTATCTGACAGGCTATATCGAGCAGAACCATATCCATCGTGATGTGTTCGGCTTGAATCCCATGCTGCTCAGTTTCCAGACCGCCTATCTCGTCGTCGAGGAGATAGGTTTGAAGCGTGACGCCGTCCTTGCCGTCCTGTTACATCCTTGTATTGAGGACGACTACCTCACCATCGAGGTGATCAGACGTGAGTTCGGGGAGTCTGTCGCCCGTATCCTGCATGGCTTGCAGCGCATCCAGGAACTCTACAAGAAGAATCCTGTCATCGAGACGGAGAATTTCCGTAACCTCCTCCTTTCCTTTGCGGAGGATATGCGTGTCATCCTCATCATGATTGCCGACCGTGTCAACCTGATGCGTCAGATCCGTGATGTGTTATTAGAGTCAGGAGAGAGTAACCCGGAGGAGCAGGGAAAGAGGAGAGAGGAGAGGGAGCAATACCGAAAGGAGGTCAGCGAGGAGGCTGCCTATCTCTACGCTCCCCTTGCCCACAAACTCGGACTCTATAAGTTGAAGAGTGAGCTCGAGGACTTGTCGCTGAAATACCTGGAGCATGACGCTTACTATCATATCAAGGAGAAGCTGAGTGAGACGAAGAAGAGCCGTGACGCGTATATCCAGCGTTTCATCCAACCGATCCGTGAGCACCTGGAGGCTGCGGGTCTGAAGTTCCATATCAAAGGACGCACCAAGTCTATCCACTCCATCTGGCAGAAGATGAAGAAGCAGAAGTGTGACTTTGAGGGTGTCTACGACCTCTTCGCCATCCGTGTCATCCTCGACTCCCCTGTGGAGAAGGAGAAGATGCACTGCTGGCAGGTATACTCCATTGTGACGGATATGTATCAGCCGAACCCCAAGCGGTTGCGCGACTGGCTGAGTGTGCCGAAGTCAAACGGTTACGAGAGTCTGCATATCACAGTCCTGGGTCCTGAGAAGAAATGGGTGGAGGTACAGATCCGTACGGAGCGTATGGATGAGATCGCGGAGCGTGGTGTCGCCGCCCACTGGCGTTACAAGGGTGTGAAAGGTGAGTCTGGCTTGGACGAGTGGCTCACGAATATCCGTTCGATGCTGGAGACGAGTGACGGCTTGGAGGCGATGGATCAGTTTAAGATGGATCTTTACGAGGACGAGGTCTTCGTGTTCACTCCCAAGGGCGACCTGTATAAGTTTCCCAAGGGTGCCACCGTCCTTGACTTCGCCTATCATATCCATTCCAAGATCGGTAACACCTGTACCGGTGCCCGTATAAATAATAAGGTGGTGCCGCTCCGTCAGGTCCTGCAGAGTGGCGACCAGGTGGAGATCATGACCTCGTCCACACAGAAGCCCCGTCAGGAGTGGCTTAACATCGTCAAGACCTCTCGCGCGAAGTCGAAAGTGCGTCTTGCGTTGAAGGAGACACAGGTCAAGGAGGCTCTCTTCGCCAAGGAGACGCTAGAGCGTAAGTTCAAGAACCGTAAGGTGGAGCAGGAGGAGTCCACCATGCAGCATCTCATCAAGAAACTGGGTTTTAAGGAGACCAGTGATTTCTACCGGCAGATAGCGGACGGTACCCTCGATGTCAACCATGTTATTGATAAGTATGTGGAGTTGCAGCAGGGTGAGCAACCCGTCACGGGTAATAATATCGCACAGACGGCAGCCGACTTCGTCCTGGACAACGCTCAACTCTCAACGCTCAATGCTCAACTCTCAGATGATGTCCTCGTCATCGACCGTAACCTGAAAGGTATCGACTATCAGCTGGCTCGCTGCTGTCAGCCTATCTATGGCGACAAGGTGTTCGGTTTCGTGACGGTCAGCGGTGGTATCAAGATCCATCGTGAGGACTGTCCCAATGCCGCGGAACTCAAGAAGCGGTTCGGCTATCGTGTCGTCAAGGCTCGATGGAGCGGCAAGGGCTCGTCACAGTATGCCATCACCCTGCGGGTCATCGGTAATGATGATATCGGTATTGTCAACAACCTCACCAGTATCATCTCTAAGGATGAGAAACTCGTGCTCCGCAGTATTAATATCGACTCGCACGACGGTTTGTTCAGTGGCAACCTCGTCATCATGATCAACGACAACACCCACTTGGAGTCTCTCATTAAGAAACTCCGTACAGTGAGGGGTGTCAAACAAGTGAGTAGGCTATAGTGGTGAGGTGTCGCCTGGTCAGAATCTCAGGTTGACACCTCCCATAAAGGTGGCACGTGGCATAGGATAGCCCAGGTTGATCTCGTAACTTTGTGCCAGCAGGTTCTCCCCATGCACCCATAACGTGAGGTATTTCGTCAACGCATAATTGACGGAGGCGTTCAGCAGACAGAAGTTCTCTTTCTGCTCCGCGTCCCCGACAGCCGTATACAGTCCACTGATATATTGCAGTCCTGCTATGACGCTCCATTTGTCACAGTTGTAATTGGCACCCAGGAATCCCTTATAAGTGGGAGCGGCGATGACGTGATGCTCCATGTGCAGCAGCGAGTGGTTGGTGCTCACTGCCCAGTGGTTGCTGATACGCCAGTCTGCCTCCAGCTCCATACCGTAGTTCTTGATCGCTCCCGTGTTCACATTCTGCCGGTTGACGGTCTGGATCATGTTGTCTCCTTTGATGTAAAAGAGGTTGGCGCCATAGTTGAAGGCTCCCAGACGATGCTTCCATGATAACTCGTAGTTCCACAGACGCTCTGGCTTCAGCTCCTCATTGGAGGGAGGGTAGAGGTACATCTCACGCATCGTGGGGTTACGGAAGCCCTTGCTCACCATCGCCTTGATCTCTCCTGTCTGGATGGGACGGACGACGACACCTGCCTGTGGTACCCATTCCGTACCTACCACGGAATGATGATCGACACGCAGTCCCGCGTCGATGGTCAGCCACGATGTGAGGTCCTGACGGAAGTCCACATAGCCGGCTATCTCATTACGGTAGCTTTTGCCACTTTGTTTGTTGGGGGTGTCAAGTACCTCACCGGTCTGTTTTGAGGTATAGTAGGCGTGACCATAGATATGCTGGTAGTCGACACCGACAGTCAGTCGGTTACCCTCGAAGAGCTGTGCGCTCTGATACCAGGAGACTCCTATCAGCGCGTCTTTGGAACGGAAATAGCGTTGGGTGGGCTGCTCGGGATTCGCTGTCCCGTCGTCAATCTTGTGTCGTCCGAAATTGGTGTAGACACTCAGTGCTCCGCTGGTGCGGTTATAGTGGTTCTCAAGGGCTGCGGAGACTACTCCACGGGTGATCCACTGGTCTGCGTCATAGAGGGGACTGCTGACAGTTCCGGGATAGGAGGCGTTGAAGTGGGTCAGGTTGGCGTCGATATAGGTATTCCAGTGGTTATTGATGTCGTAACCCAGTTTCAGGTAACCTCCATACTGCTCGAACCCCATACGGGGACGGTGGTTGTCGGTACGACTGTATTGCGCTGACAGGGTGGAGGAGAACTTACCGCTCCGCAACTGGTTGGAGGCTTCTGCCTGGATGGTGCCGTAGCTGCCAACACCCAGGTCGACTGTCGTCCTCACTCCGTTCTCCCGCATGGAACGGGTGACGATATTGAGTACTCCACCCATCGCGTTACTGCCATAGAGAACGGAGGCTGGACCGCGCAGCACCTCCACACGCTCTGCCATCAGGGTCTGGTAGCTGTCGGCGATGGGGTGCCCGTAGATGCCGTTATATTGCGGATGACCGTCAATCAGGACGAGCAACTGTCCCGCACCTCCTGTGATACCACGAAGGTTGATGCCGCCGGCGGCTCCTGTGGATACGGCATAACCCATCATGGAGCGACTGGTGACGAAGAGTCCGGGCACTTGTTGCATCACGGTCGGTAATACGGATGTCTGGTGCTGTTCCGTCAACTTCTCTCGCTCGATGACGGTCACTGTCATCGGCAGATGACGGATGTCGGTGGCGTTGCGTGTTCCTGTCACCACGACTTCTTCCAACGACAGGGAGTCGGTGACATCTTCTGCCGCTACAGGGGTCACGGATAGGAAAGTACTGATCATCGACAGTACTAAAATCTTACTTTTAATGTCCATGACAATTCTAAAAACTTTTTAAATCTCGATGCAAATTTAATGATAATTCATGAAATTTCCCTATTTTTGTGGCATAATTTGCGTTTTATCCCAACATAACATGACAAAAAAATCAGAAAGAATATGAGAAAGATGTTTTTCACCGTATTGTTCGGCGTCATCTCAGCGAATGTTGCCAACGCACAGGTTCCTGGTGTGGATGGTGATAAATATGTACCTTACGACCAGCGTACGGGTAATGAGTCGGTGGTGTATTTCACTCGTAACCTCTCTGCCGAGGGGCTCATCAAAGCCTATGAGCAGGTCTGTGGGCATATCAGCGGACGTGTGGGCGTGAAACTGCATACCGGCGAGAAGAACGGTCCTAACATCATCCCCCGTGAGTGGGTGAAGGCACTGGTGAACAAGGATCTGCCGCAGGCTCATATCATTGAGACGAATACGTACTATGCCGGCGACCGCTATACTACTGAGCAGCACCGCCAGACACTGGAGGTGAACGGCTGGACGTTCTGTCCTGTGGACATCATCGACGAGCAGGGCACCACGACGCTCCCTATCCGTGGTGGCAAGTGGATGAGGGAAATGTCTGTCGGCTCTCACCTCACCAATTATGACGCGATGGTGGCTCTGACGCATTTCAAAGGTCATACGCAGGGAGGCTTCGGCGGCTCTAATAAGAATATCGGTATCGGATGTGCCGACGGACGTATCGGAAAGGCGTGGATCCATACCACCCCGAACCAACCGAACCAGTGGGACATCGCCAGGGAGGAGTTCATGGAGCGTATGACGGAATCCACCAAGGCTACCATCGACCATTTCGGCAGTCATGTCACCTATGTCAACGTGATGCGTAACATGTCGGTGTCATGCGACTGTGAGGGCTTGGGAGCGGCTCCTGTGGTAACTCCTGATGTGGGTATCCTCTCCTCGACGGACATCCTTGCCGTCGACCAGGCTTGTGTCGACCTGATCTATGCGATGACTGCCCAGGAGCATAAGGATATGGTGCGGCGCATCGAGTCCCGTCACGGACTGCGCCAGTTGTCGTATATGAAGGAGCTGGGCATGGGTAACAACCGCTATGTACTTATCGACCTCGACAACGGTGGCAAACGCATCACCGCAGCCGAGGCCGTGAAAGGTCTGAAGCCTTTTGTGAAGGAGTGAGGTGATCACTTCGTGATATCAATAATAAAAACCATATACCTATGAGACAAATATTATTCGCGTTGTTTGTAGCGTTATTTTGCGTTACGGCAGTGGAGACCAACGGTCATGCTTCGGCACAGACCCGTCGACAGCTATTCGATGCTGGCTGGCAGTTTACCCGTGACGGCAAGACCATCCATGTGGATTTACCTCACGACTGGGCTATTGCTTATGCACCAGACCCGGCTACTGGTGCTTCTGGTACCGATGGCGGCTGGTATCCTGGTGGTAAGGGAAAGTATCGTAAGTCGTTCGCCACACCTGATGGCGAGAGGATAAGACTCCACTTCGAGGGTGTCTATCAGAAGGCGGAGGTGTTCATTAACGGTGTTAAGGCTGGACAGCATGCCTATGGCTATACTCCGTTTACTGTGGATATCACTCCTTATCTTCATAAGGATAAACAATTGAACGAGGTACTTGTCTCTGTGGATAACTCCGAGCAACCTAACTGCCGTTGGTACACTGGCTCGGGTATATATCGTCATGTATGGCTGGAGACGATGCCTGCCCTGCATATCGCTGAGAACGGTGTGTTTGTCACAACTCCTGAGGTGTCGTCAGACAAAGCCGTTGTACACGTGGAGACAACGGTCGAGAATGAGTCGGACCGTGATAGGAATGCCTTGGTGACAATAGGTGCCGGACAGATGATGGTCAGTGTGCCTGCTCGTCAGTCGAAGACCGTTTCTACTTCATTTGTTGTGGGGACTCCTCATCTGTGGTCGCCTGATGATCCTTATCGCTATGAACTGAAAGCTGAGCTGAAGGAGGATGGTGTCGTCATCGACCGGAAGTCTGTGAGCTACGGCATCCGCTCGTTCTCGTTTGATGCAGAGAATGGTTTTATACTGAACGGCAAACCGCTGCTCATCAATGGATGCTGTGTGCATCATGATGACGGGGTGTTGGGAGCGATGGCTTTCGATGCGGCGGAGATTAGAAAGGTGCGACAGATGAAGGAGGCTGGTTTTAACCTTATCCGCACCAGTCATAACCCTACCACTCGTGCCTTCCTCGACGCTTGTGACTCGATGGGAATGCTCGTTATCGGTGAGGCTTTTGACGGTTGGCGTACTGCCAAGAAACCTTACGATTACTCAACGCTAATTGACTCGTGCTATCGTGAGGATATCCGTGCGATGGTGGAGCGTGACCGCAACCATCCCAGCATCATCTGTTGGAGTATTGGCAATGAGGTGATAGAACGTAAGGATATCCGTGTCATCACCACAGCCCGTCAGTTGAAGCAAGCTATCCTGGATTATGACAAGACGCGTCCTGTGACGGAGGCTCTCTGTGCATGGGATAGTGACTGGGAGATTTACGACCCGCACTTCGATGTGCTTGACATCGGTGGTTATAACTACATGATCTTCAAGCATGCTACCGACCATCAGCGTAATCCCAAACGGGTGATGTGGCAAACGGAGAGCTTCCCGCGTGATGCCTTCAGGAACTGGCAGTTTGTACATGACTATCCCTACATCGTGGGTGACATCGTTTGGACGGGTCTCGACTATCTGGGGGAGTCTGGTATCGGACGTAACTATTACGACGGGGAACGACCTGGTGAGCACTGGGTTGATGGCGGTATGCCGGAATGGCATGGTGCCTATTGTGGTGATGTGGATATCACAGGCTGGCGTAAGCCCATCAGTCACTATCGTGAGATATTATGGAAAGACTCTCATGATTTGTATATGGCTGTCCGCGAACCGGATGGCTATCATGGGAAGATCAACACGACCTCCTGGAGTGTGTATCCCACATGGGAAAGTTGGAATTGGTCCAATTGGAAAGGCAGACCTGTCGAAGTGGAGGTCTATACCAAAGCACCTGAGGTGACGCTGTATCTGAACGACAAACAGGTTGGTCGGCAGAAGGTGGACCGCAGTACGGAGTTCAAGGCTGTGTTCAGCGTACCGTACGAGGAGGGCACATTATGTGCGGTGGCTGGCGAAAAGCGTGTGACACTCAGTACTGCGGGGGAACCGGCTCATATCCGATTGACCGCTGACCGTCCTGTGATCTCTGCTGATGGTCAGGACTTGTCATTTGTCACTGTAGAGGTTGTGGATCGTGAAGGACGTGTCTGTCCTGATGCTGCCATCCCTTGTGAGGCGATCGTAGAAGGACAGGGTAAGATGATGGCATTTGCTACAGCTGACTTGAAAGATCGTGAGCCCAAGACTTCCTCACGTGTCACTACGTGGAAAGGTCGTGCGCTATTGGTGATACGCAGCAGCCAGTCTAAAGGTAAGGCGCATGTGAGAATAAAAAGTAGTCTGCCTACCGCTGCCATCACCATTAAGACCAAGTAACGATGAGAATACATCAAAAACTTGCTCGAGCTATGCTGAGCCGCAGCCCGCAATCGCACTTGACCTCATTGTCAAGTGCAAAGGTACAACATTCCCATTGCGGTCTACGAATTTTCAGGTGTGTCTTTTTTTAATTTTTTTGAAAGTGGTCACGAAGGTCATGAAGGTCATTTGTCATTAAGGATTTCGGATTTTTACTAAGATAAGTATAATAATATATATATTATATATAATATATATATTATTAACTAAAAACACCCATTTTTCAAAACTCTTAATGACAAATGACCTTCATGACCTTAATGACCCACAAACCCATAACCCATAACCCTTAACCCTTAACTTGAACCCTTAACCTTAACCTTTACCCCTCTTTCCAGTATCTTATAAGATGTATTCCAGTATCTGATATAGGGGTATAACAGCCTTTAGTATCAGTCATACTAGGCTTTAGTACAAGTGATGGAAGATACTGGAGTGGGGGATAGAAGGCATCGGAATCAAATTGCCCCATACTTTTGCGTGACAGTGACAGTTGTGACAGTAATTTTGGTTGAATTTTTAACAGTTTAACAGTTTAACAGTTAACAGTTAGCGAAAATCAATCTCAAATCTCAGTTATTTGTTTTTAATGCAACTATATCAAATATCAAATATCAGTTTAATGAAAGTAAACATACAAAGACTGAATATTTTATATATTTATATCATTAGTGTCCACTAAATAAAATTAAGAGTCAATTGACCATCATCAGCAACATACTCAGGTTCCTTGGTAAAAAGTTCCTTGATTGGAGTCTTATCCAACAGCGAAGCGCTCAAAATTCTCAACACTTCGTAGGTGCTCCTGTGCAGTTTGAGGTCGTGCTCAACGATAGCCACCATGCAATATGCGGTGATGGCAGAGTATATCTGGATTCTGACAGCAGTCTCTGTCGTACCCCAAAAGGACTTAATCTTAAGATGCTGCTTAATCCATTTAAAGAAGAGTTCTACACGCCAACGATATTTGTAGAGAAGAGCGACCTGCGTGGCAGGCATCTCCATATTGTTGGTCA